>NZ_JACXIY010000051.1 GCF_014705655.1 Paenibacillus arenilitoris
TATGTGTCAGCTATGCACTTCCGCCACCTCGCGGTGTACTGGAGACTTTCACTCCTTAGTCGATGCGCTGCCAAGCGCACCAAAAAGCGACTCATCCTTCGATGAGTCGCTGCATAGGCACGCCGATTCAGTTGTTGCGGAACCCTATAATTAATATTGCCGTGCCGAAACATTAATGAAGATGTAAAAATATCTCTCTCCGGTATGTTGACTGAGACAGAGGCAATTGATTGGGAAAAATCAGTCAAATAAATGAGAGGCGGCTTGGAAGAGCCGCCTATAGTAGAACTGAAACAACTGCTGTAAAGGTCGACAATATTCTTTTCATGTTATCTTTCCCTTCCTCGCTTATGGATTCGAGCATATAGACGACAAAAGTCATTAATAAACGACGAATTTCAGCAAAAAATAGGGCGGATTACTCGGCCCTTTCAAATCCGCAAATATTTGATGAATGCTTATTCCGCTATTGGTGCTCTATGCCTAACGAGTACGAATATATGTACCGATCTGCTTCATGATTTTCTCGATTCTTTGTGTCTACTTTATCGACAGAGGTACAAGTTGTCTATGTTTATTATTGTATTGAACGAAGCAGTGCTCTTGCCTTCTCTCGTGCTGCCTGATTAACTCGGGGAGAGTTTACGATCACCTTCAACGCTTCAACTTGGAGTCCATTCTCCGCTATCCTTCTGGCTGCCTGAATGCACATTTTGATTCCGTTCCATCTTTTCCAACTTGCCTCATTTGTTCCCGTACTGTTTGTTCAACGAACCCAGGTTTGTTCCAAAGCTCAAAATATGTTACATATACTCTCTTTCCGCACATTTTCAAGTCAAATTCCAGATCTGTTGCCATTTGTCCGACTCCTCTCATCCTTCTATTGTTGACAGCTTGCACTTACCACATTTCTTAAACTCATATTGTGGATAGTTATTTTGCGACCAAAACGATGCCTCCTCACGAGCGAGAAATCAAACCACCCGCCATCGCCTTTGATTTCTCTGATTCCTTTAAGACCTGTTTCTCCTTGAAGAACATGACCGCAAGTGGGTTTATGGGCTGTACCTTGTCAGAGATATGGACGTTTACCCAAATCAATGTTCTCCCCCCAGTGCAGATCATATTTTTAATCTATAAATCGCTTTGTTCTCCAAACCCCGAATAACCGGTGTCCATTGTTCACTTTCCGCGGTTGTTTGAAGCATGTCCTCTACCATCTGCAATTTAGCATCCATTGCATCGATATAATGAAGAGCTACAGCTTCTGGAAGTTGTGGCTGAACAGGACTTCCCCATTCACCCAGATTATGATGGGACAGAATCAAATGCTGTATTGCCATGATGACGTCCGACTCCAGATCGATACCCAGTTTGATTGCAGCTTCTGTAATCCAATTGGCAGCCATGCTGATATGTCCGATCAATTTTCCCTGATTACTGTAATCAAGCACCATACCGTACTCCGATATCATTTCCACCGGTTTGGCAATGTCGTGCATGATGATACCTGCCTTTATCAAATCTGAATTGAGAAAAGGGCGTTGATGACAAATAAATTCACCCAATTCAAGCATTCGAACAATGTGATAAGCCAAACCTCCGTAATAAGCATGGTGGTGAAATTTAGCCGCGGGAGAAGAATACATTTTATCTTTTACTTTCTCAAAACAAAATGTAACAATAGAACGAATTTCGTCATGAATTATGCTAATGATAGCTTTTTGAATGTCCTGGAGAAGGCCCTCTACTTCTACAGGAGCAGAACGGATAAAATCTGTAATGGACACTCCGTCCTGCTCTACTGTTTTTCGAATTCGGATCACTTTAGCTTGTAATTTTTCACGGTATACTTGAACCACACCCTGTACTTTGACAAGGCACATCGGAAAGAATGTTTCAATGTCAGTCTTGCTCGCGTCCCAATACTTTGCAGATATAGCTCCGCTCGAATCGGCAAGTACGAGGTCCAAATAATCTTTGGGTATTGAACTACTGGTCTGCTTTGCTTCTATTTCTTTGATTAAATAAAATCCGACGAATTCATCACCATCTCTTAAGTTTTTGATTAATGATGTCACGATTTCACCTCTACGTAATCTTCCTCCGAGTCCATCTCCACTTCCTCATCAAACTCAGCATCGTAATCATAATCGTCTTCGTTACCGGTTATGTATTTCGATAATGAGCTCAGTACACGCATCGTGTACGGAAAAATAGTGTGCTTATCATAAGTCAACCCTAAACGTCTTAGATGATCCGCCAGAAGAGCCAGTTCATCCGACTCGTTTTCATTCTCTGCTCCTAACGGAATGTATTCCACAGCTCGTTGTTGGAGCAATAATTTGGATGGCGATGAAAACTTGGTTGCATCGTTAGCGATTCCTTTCCATGCATTTGGTCTTCCGCCCACACCGTAATAAATACCTTCAAGGTCCTTAAAAACTCCTAATGCTTTAGTAAACCTGTTCATTTCATCATCGATAATGATCCGATATTGAGGAACGTCATCCGTTGCATTAATGCGAATGAACCTTAATCGTGGCTCATTGACCAAACGCTCATTAAGATAAGGAACGCGATCGCATTGTATTTTGGTATTACCAATAGCACCCAACCAGCCGTTTCTTAAGGTAGCGTTGATAAGCACAATGACTTGCCCCGAACTTCGTTCTAGTTCACTGTGAATCTCAGCTGTGATAAATGCTTTAAACACTTCGCTGCTTTTATTTTTTCTTCGAGGATTATCAAGAAATTTTGATTCATCCATTTTCAGTGCCGCTTCTGACAAAGTCATCCACCTATCATTACCTAACAGCTTAACACTGAGATCCGTGCCCTCTAATCTTGAAATGGCAGGCAAATATTTATTTCCCGCTTTTATGACAGATATAGATAACAACGTTCCAGACGCATTGACCTTATTGACGTTATCGCTAAATAGACCATAATCGTTGAAAAGGTCTAATACTGCATTCAGAATGCGGGATAAATCTCCTTTCTCATCACCTGTTAGTGGGTGAATAAATTGCGACAGGCGCCCTGTCCTCTTCAATCCTTCTCGGATAGCTTTTTTTGGATCGGCTCCATCTCTCCATTTACCCTTTTCTTCGATTTCTACAAGAGCTAATACCGAGTGGTTAGGTTGTTCAACTTTGGAAAGTTGCTTCACAATTTGATTAATGCGTTTTTCTTGGGCTATCGAGCCATCCTTATATCTATGAATCTCTAGCTCTGATGTTATGCTCTCTGGGTTACAATGGACAAGTTCAACAGTAACCTCTTTATCTGAATTTAGTCTGAAGTTGGAGTCAGATATCTCATTAAGAATAATTACGTTTTCAATTGACTTTTGCGCAGTAGATAGTTCCATCTTCACTGTATCAAACATTTCAGGAGAACTATAAATTTCGATAGTTAATCGCTCTTCCTTAGGAACAACGATTGGAAAGCGATTGTCATTCATACCTCTAAGAGAAATATCAGGAATAAGTTGAAGTTCTCTTGCACCATAATCCGTTAAGAACCCTTTGGCCAAGTTATACAAACCGCTTTTCTCAGGAAGACCGATTCCTGCTTTCACACTATTTCCAGCAAATAGATTGTTATTCACGACATAAGCCGTAATTTCTCCATCACCATCGGAATAGAACTTGGGATTCGCAAGCAACGAATCTGACTCAAAAGACTCCCCATTCAGCACATCCCAATACAATTCGTCTAATGCGCTCTCCCATGCCGTAAATGAAGAGTTGCGGGGACGTCTTTCAAATTTCAATTGTGAAAATGAACGATCTGGGTTCATTACATATGGATTTTGAACGGATACCAAAACCGAACAGGAATGCCCTGATCTCATATAACACTTGCCATCTTTGATTTGTACATCGCTCAAATACCTTCTTGTTCCCAAAGAAACCGTTAGAATGGCTCGATCCGCATTTCCCCCACGAGTCTTCAATGCAAAACGAATGACATAAGAAAATGGATCATGACGATGAGATTTTCGAATCGGATTAGAAATGCATTCGTGTTTATCATTAAAGATAACATGATAGAATTTCAGCTCTTCACGTAGCTCATTACCTAAATCAAGAAACTTTGATTCCTGGCAGAACTTGACTGCTGCCATGCCGGGAACCCACTGGTAGTTATCTATGAATTTGTGAACTTCACCAAACGTAGAAGAAACCCAAACAAGCTCCGAATCTTTTACGTCTTGTGGTAAATCAGGAATCGAATAATCCTTTAAATGCGCTAGCCATCCAAGCGTCAAATGTTTTATATACGATGAATGAATAGGTTTTGTGGAAACTAGCCAAGGCTGATCATCGAGCAACACCTTGTTGTTTGAACATACGCTTACGATTTCAGGAAAAATACTTTTAAGTTTCTTTCCTAGAGGTTCTACTTTAAATGCAAGCTTAAAGCGATCTGTACGCTCTCTATTAAAGAAGTTTCTCCAGCTCTCCGGCATTTTCATATAATAGATAGTTTCGTTATAAAACAGCGTTTCATCAATCTCCAATGCAAACAGTTCCATCTTCTTCATCGCTATATCCCTCCCGAATGATATTATTTATTCCGTCGATAAATGGTCCGTACAAACTCAAGAACAAAGGATCCCTTTTGTGCTTCTGCATAATCGCTGCCCAACTATCCAACATGGACATCCCTTCTGGTTTACCAGCAGGCTTTGCATTAAACTTTGAATCGCAGAAAAATACTCTGGCATTTTTACCGCCGCGCAGCAATCGTCCAATCATTTGCCAAATCGGGATAAACGTATACCACGCCATAACTTCTCTTTCAGAATCGTTAAGAATCGACCAGTAGTCAGGCTTTTTATACATCGCTTCGAACTTACCGCTGCTAATTTGGCGTAATTTAGAAACAGCTTTTTCATAATGAATCCCTTGTCCTGTTATTCGTTGTAAATATTGAGGCAAGTAGGAGTGGAGCGCTTGAACCAAGTAATTCATGTCATTCGGAATAGGATAAGGACGAACGAGGAAAAAGACCGATCCAAATAACGACTCTCCATTTTGATCCAAGATATTGTAACCTCTACCTACAGAGAGAAGCGGTACAATCAATACTTCAGCCCTTTCTTTGCGAAACGACTCAATCATTGTTCTAGGGAATTGATCTGGTTCATGACTCCTTTCCCTTGAAAGAACTTTATAACGTCCTTGCCAACTCTGATCACTACGAAACGCTCTGGCGACTGTGGCAACATCATCATACGAATTTACCACTAAGAGTGCCCTTCGCGGATTTCCTCTACTACTCCAAAATTTCAATTCATAAAGAATATCAGATTTAAGTTGTTGAACCATCTCATATAAATTGCTGCTTCTAACCTCTTCATCGCCTATCCCCGAAACTTCAAGAAATTTATCATGACGAGCGTCAAGAATGGGTTTGAATGTTATTTGAACTTCCGGAGATGTTCGATCTGCTTTGAGCAACCATTTGGATCCCGTGTTCAAATGATAATGCGCGGATTCGGGTGCATGGCTTGTGCCTGAAAGAAAGATAACTGCCGGCCCTTGTTTCTGATCAGAATCTTCATATACACAATGCCAGTCATGCAACAATAATCTGCCAACCCCTGTATATTCGACTAATTTAAATGTCCCTGTTGTTTCCCCATCCTTCAAATCGTATTTATATCCGATCATCGTGCCCGTCATGGCCTCTTTCATGAATGCTTGATAATCTTTCTGCATAGTGAATAACGGAGAAAAATCTGCTGTCATTCCTAGCTTGGCTTGAATCATAGTAAAGGAAGTCAGAATGAACTTGATACATTCTTCCGCTCGGCATAAATAAACAAAAAACTCCAATTGCGCATAAAATAAATCTCTGTTTATACGCGGACGAATTGTTCCTTTAAGCAGTTTTTCTGTAATCTGAGTCAGCATCTTCTGCTTTTCATCGTGAGTTTCCTTTTCTACTAACTCATCAACAATGCTAGATAACACGGAATCTTGATAAGGCTCATTTGCATAATCCAATAAGTGTTTACGAATTTTTTTTTGCGATTCCTCGTCGAAGGAGATCTTCTCGCTTAATGCATCGGCTAGCGCTGCCACCCTAATCAGATTGCGGCTGATATTCTTACGCAAGGTCAGAGAACGATCTAACTTGTTATAGATCCTCCAGATCATAAGATCCAATTGACGAAGCTTATCTTTCCACTCCGTCACTACGGGATCGCCTGCTAACTGATATTGTCCATTCGTTAATTGATTGGATTCGTTAAACAGCCGTTCAAAAATATCCTCTACGCTACCGAAAACATTATATTCCGATAAGAACGTCTCATCGAATTGCTTTTGGACTTCATCCGCTTCGTCCACGAATACGACATCCATAAGGTCGTACATCGCTTCATAAATAGTCCTCTCTAACGGATCAATCAT
Organism: Paenibacillus arenilitoris; assembly: GCF_014705655.1. Classification (GTDB taxonomy): domain Bacteria; phylum Bacillota; class Bacilli; order Paenibacillales; family Paenibacillaceae; genus Pristimantibacillus; species Pristimantibacillus arenilitoris. The sequence continues at coordinate 6,429 of NZ_JACXIY010000051.1, forward strand.
CGCTGGAATTCTTGTTTTGAGTACACTTGCAGACGTAGCCACCCAAACATCGGCCTCTGAAAGTTGTGAGAAATCATGAAAAACCCCACATTGATCCGCCAATGGACATTTCACCGACTTATTGTCTTGCTTTAGCTGAGTACACGGATAACTACTATTACGTTCGTAATCGTCAGATAAAGCTTTAATGACACATACGTCCGACAAATGCTTTAGATCTTGAAATTCGTTGTTCCTCCAATCGCTAAGCTCGATGGTCTCACTTGCATTTGCAAATAAATAATTTTCCTGGTGGATCTTTCTTGATGACTTACCAATGATCGGAACAGCACGAATGCCTAACTCGCGAAGAATTTTGATACGCTCTATCACTTGGGAAACGCTGCCTTCAATAAAGCCGACTCTGGCACCTTTCTGCTTCACAAGACGATACGTCTCCATAAGCATGAAAGTAGATTTCCCTGCTCCCAATGCACCGCCTATATGCTGGTTTCCTTTGTAAACAAACTCTATATCCCAATCTATTGACTCGAGTACAACTGCAGTTGCTCTGTTCGCCCAAGATGAAGATTTGCCGGTTATTTCATCCATTTCTTTGCCCAACGAAAGCCCATCGAAGGGCAACTCTAGACTAAGTTTCTTCTTCTCACGATAAGAGGGTAATAAACGCTTTTCTTCTACAGCTAAAGCTTCCGGGATGTTGCCATGAAAGCTTTGAATAAATCCTCCTCTTACGATTCTGGAGTATTCGAATTTCCCCTGAGTCGCAAAAGGAGTTGTATTGATTTGTTTGGGAATTGGTTTTTTAAGTATCTGTTCGTAATCATTCATTCTATTTGTCAGAAATCTCGGAACATGCTGCTTAGGCTGCCCCTGATCATCGATATCAAACAAACGAAATTTCATATCAATAGCTCGATAGGCTTCAATCCGTCTAGCCAGTATTTTCTTACTCCTTAACTCAGGGAATAAAATTCTAAGTCGGACTACGATATCCTTATGTACGATGTACTTTAAAACCGGCTCATCATAACCGACCAATAACGACCAACCTTGATCAATATGAAGCATCGGGTCAATCAAATAACAGCCCGTCATAAATAGCTCCAGGCTTATTATTGTTGATATGTCGGCTTTGGGCAGTTCTAGCGAGAAAAAATCTTTGTTTATTTCTTCAGTTAAATCCCAATAGGTTTTCCTCACCAGAGCACCTTCTTCAACGTTTTTTCCAATTCATTCTCCATAATGATTTTTATGAGTTTCCGTCTGTCTTCTTTTAAAAGTGTTGATGCTCTCATACCGTAAGATGGATATAGATCATTTCGATATTTGGGAATAACAACGTACACCTGTTGACCATACTTCTCCAAATACGATAATGATTTTTGATTAAAGAAATTCGCCAGCGTTCTTGGATCCTTGAAATCTTTTACATCCAATAACATCTTACTTTCAATGTCATTATGTGAAATTGCAAGATCATACTCATCAATATGAGGATATAATTCTACTCCGTACCCTTTCCGTCTTAACCATTCGGCAATTTTTATTTCAGAAATCCCAGGTAACAGCACATACCTCTGTATACCGGGAAGCAACCGAAATACTCGTTCATCTTTATAGTTGAACAAATCAAAATTCTCGAAATCTGCTAACGAGTGACAGATATTTTCTTTGTTGCACCGCCATCGATCATGCTTGTATGTTAATGTCCATCCACAATGCGGGCATTTACGATAGTTATCCATCTGTAGAGTTACCTCTTCATAACACTGACGAACTAACGCGCTTAATTCGCGGTCACGAATGGACTCAGCAAATTGCGCGAGTTGAAGCGCAGACAATACTGCATTCTGAGGCATGGACAAAAATGTTCGTATCTGAGTATATTCTGCTTGCAAATTTCGGTTTTCATCTCTGCAGAATTGCAAAATAGCCAACATATTCTTCTGTTGCGCTTCTTCGGGGGATATATAAGTATTAATGAAATCCTCTGCATCAGGAGTTATCCCAATAAACTCTTCAATTAATGAGGATTCGTCAGGATAATATTTAACAAGCCCTTGAATCCCCCATTCAAAAGATGGTTTATGCAAAATATGAAGAAGCCGGTACAAATCCATTGGAATCTCAGCCCCTGACCTTGCTGCTTCTTGTATAAACATAAGCATTCCCTTGTGAAGCTCCTCCGGGATATGATCATAGTTTTTTGTCCATTGTTGTAATCCGGTGATAAGGTAATAAAGCATATCTTGTAATCTATTCAACGGAACACGCTCCTTGAAGGTACTTAACCATAATTATGACACAGCAAATTGACCACTACTTGTCACCGAATATTTGTTCCTATAAAAAACGAACCTCAAAATAATTGAAGTCCGCCATGGTGTACATTCTATTATAATATCCCGCGCTTCATACCACGCTTGAAATGATGAAATACCTCGTGAGGATACATGTTTAATGCACGCATGAGAACGGTGCAGAAGCCTACAAGAATAGCGGGGCCTTCACTGTTAAATTCAAACTCAATGCCCCTTTCTTGTAAATAAGTTATCAGCCTATCGAAATCGTCTTGATATTCCGGATATAGCGGATAAGCTCGTTCGTGGATATGCTGTATAAGATCCCATGCTCCTAGCTTGACAAACTTCGGCTGCCGCTCTTCAATATCAGACAGGTTGCCATACGCAGTTTCAAAAGCCAGATCAATAAACTTTTGGCTGTATCGAACTTTACTCCACTCCGGTTTCGCCAATGGGGCTCCAAAAACTTGCTCTATCTCATCTTGCAACTCATCTAAGAGCGGAAATCGCGATGCGTATCCAAGACTTTCAATTAGCCCAGTATAATACCATTCCTGGCTCTCACGTCCCCGTTTGAATCGCCTCCACGTCTCTTCGCCATATTGCTCCAAATCCCGTCTGATTGAGCGGATATTGTGCAGCTTATCTGCGCAAGACACCTGACGAATGGCCAGATTCGACGTTTTGAGAGCCTCCAGCATGTGCTGTTTTCTCTCCTCCCAAGTGGCTCCTTTGTCGGGTTCAGAGCACCCCAGGACAATTTCAAGAACAACGGAGCCAAACAGTTCAAGCAATTGTTCATCGGTCGTCTCGGTATCCTCAAGCGTATCATGCAGGATCCCGGCAGCTACGACTTCTTCCTTACAACCCGCTTTCAGCAAAATCATTCCTACCGCATATGGATGACTGATATATGGAATTTCTGTTCCTTTGCGCTTCTGATTTCGATGTGCATAGGCGGCAAATTCGATCGCTTTTTCAATGAGTGAATTACAACTCAATCCATGTTTATCTTCGACATCGGCCATCCTAACTGACTCCTCTCCGCTTCAAATCAGTGCCTCTACGGATTCGCTCATGATATTCGTTAACTTATTCGCTAATTCCTTATTCCATATGCCCGGCTTTAGTGTATATACCCCCATGCGATGCTTCTTCATATAGTCGTCTCCGAACAGAATCGAATTTTCCTTACCGTCTGCAGGCGTAATAATATAAACCTCTTCTACCGCCCTGCTGCCATCCGTTGATCGCACGATTCCGTCCCGATACTTATGCATTTCTCCTAGAGCCATTGGTAGATTACGATCGATGCGATACTTTGGATCAAAAATATACAATTTCCCTTCGGCTTCAAGAACGATATCCGGGATCATATCATGCGTATACGTGACGTAATCGCGCGTTGAGGGTTTGAACCTTCGTTGGTAAGCAAGCGTAGCTCCGCCAGCCAGTTTAATCCGGCTCTCCTTTTTCTCGGACAACTTCAAGACAAGACCATCCTGCTCAAGGGTAAAGAGATCGGAAGAATCGAGCAATGAGCCGTTTTCCCGCAGTATCATGACCAGTTGCATGAAGACCCATATTTCATAAAGATGATACGTGTCTTTCAAAGGAATCGAGTTTTGAAATCCGATCGAGTACTCATTAAATTGATAGAGCTGCTGAAACCAAGAAAACCAACTCCGATAGATCGGATGTTTGCGAAACACTTGTGATACGACGACCGGGCCAGCGTGAGGCTGTAGCTGCTGCAGAAAAGAAGAGCGAAGCCACCCGTTCACACGATCAAGATAGTAACCGGCTTTGGATCGTATCGCATCCATGGATACGCGCTGGTACTCACGCAGAAGATGCTGTAACTCGAGCAGTTGCCGAAGCAACACTCGGTTCTCATATACGCTGTACGTGTCCTCGCGCACACCAGACCATACGAGCTCAGGAACAGGAATTTCTCGACTCATTCCGTTGCCTGGATGTCGTTCCGACCAAGCAAGTAGCGCCGGCGTCACATGCTTCACGTTTTCTCTGCGAATCCATTGATCAGTCGTGGTCAGCCTGCGAAGCGGTCTGGCTTGAATGTCTCGAAACCATTGCTGCAGCCGATAAAAGGAACGATCGACATAATCCCACTGCGCCAATGAGGTTTTTCGAGCGAAACCTTTGTTATCAAACTTCAGATAAGCTCCGCAATGTTGAAAACAAGCCGCCGCTTCCGCTAGAATATCCGCTATCATTTGCGTGTAGTCTGCTTCGGTTATTTTCCGCTTGTCTGGAAACAAGTACGTCTCATGGGTTTTTCGTTCACCTTGATCGATTGTGAAAGTCAGCAAGCCGGATTGGAAAGGCGCCGTCCATTCGCCTTCCCAGCCTGAGTTCGTTCGTACCATCGGGATCGGCATGCCAAGCGCAGAAAATTGGAAAGGCTCGCGGTGCGAGGTTCTCCAGCGATATATTCGCGCTTCCTCAAATCGCATTTGATCAATCGGATTCCATACCCCGTGTCCGAGCAGTAGAATTCGGGATTATCTCCAGAACTGGGTAGCGCCATACCGATCCAGTTCTCCTTTCATGCGCAGCAAGTGATAGAGAGATTCCGATCCGTCGCCGAATAACGTGGCTGTCCAATCGATCAAGTCGGTGAGCAAAGCTTCAATTTGCTCATCCCCGCGAATCTTGGGCAGCACTTTCTCGGCAATCACGCGATCGACCGCTTCATTCTTCTCCATGCGAATATCCAAGTCAAGTTCCGCATTGGCGTACAGCTTGCGGAGCATCTCATTCATCGTCCGGTAGCCGAAATGAAGCTCATAGCGGCTTAACTTTTCATGAAGTTCCTGCAGCATTTTCCATTCTTCCTGCAAGGCAACCTTATACTTAGAATCCGCCGCGTTCCAGAACTTCTCCAGATCGACATCAGACAACGTCATCACGAAGGCTCTGTCGAGCACCTTATCCGAGATGCTGTGCGTCGTCTCGTCCACGTTGATCGTGCCAATCACATAGAGATTATGAGGGATTTGCAGTTCTTGCGGTACATCCGTAACTTGGCTCTCCGTATGCAGACGTATTGGCTGCCTCGATTCGATTGCGCTTAAGTAGTCGCTTAAGTAGTATTCGACACGTGCAAGGTTCATTTCATCGAGTACGACGAACATAGGCTTGCCTTCCTGGATCGCTTGCAGCACGGCGTTCAGGAATGGTGTCCGTACATACCTTTTCTCCAGAGCGCTGTAATAACCGAACAAGGAGGTCGAATCCGTCCAATCCGGTCGGACTGGAATTACTCTCAAATACGGATTGAGCGCATCATGCGCTTTGCCATATACGGCATTGGCATAGAGCAAACATAGACGCGTCTTGCCTGTTCCGGAAATGCCGTTCAAGATGACAAAGTGCTTGTCCTCTAAGCTTGTCAAATTAAGATGGAAATCACGAATGATAGCTGCGGAATAAGTGAAAGGACTCTCGTCCAAATTGGACAAGATCGTACTTAAATTAAAATCATGCTGGAATCCCTCATCATTAGGTGTATCGTTATCCTCTTCGAGATCATCTGGAGGCCCATTCTCGTTACCCACTTCTTGCTTCGGAAAGTTTACTTTCCCACTACAATCTGCCAACAACGCACCGGCAATGAATAGCCTCTTCTTCACTTCTTCAATAGGCTCGACAAAGCTGAGCTTTCCATTATCCCATGTTGCAACATAGAACGTAGAGCCATCAACCTGAAATCCATGCTCTTCTAAAGCGGCCATTGCCTGGGCCTGTAAGACCTTATTCACCTCTGAGGAATCATCTCTTCCACGTGAATAATAACTTTTCGTGATGCGCCACTCTACTTGGTCTAGGCCATGTAAGGCCCGAAGATTTGAATAGATTTGACCTGATCCATCTACTTTAATACCGATTACTTCATTCGGCTCTCTTAGGAAACTATAAAGTGCCAGTTTGGCAATCAACTGCCCTTTATCTAAAACACTATAGACCTGCCGACATTTATTTGATTTAACATCCTGTTGCTCATCAAATTTAACATCGTAGTTTTTTCCGTACAGAGTGATTGAAATGTCCTTTTGGTGCTGATTAAACAACTCCAATAATTGTAGCGATCGAGCATGGCTGGACGTTTCGCGTTCTAAATATTCCCGTATAGGGTGAAGCTCCAACCATGTATTCCAAATATGATTCACAAGTTCACCTGTGCTGGGAAGTTGATCAAAATCTATTACAGCGCCAAAGTAAAGCCACGGTTTTTTGTTATCCTTTACACTTTGTTTAACGTATGATAGCACCTCCTCTTTTGTAAGAGGCAAGCTGTCTTTATCACTGTTAAAGATCTGGACATGATCAGACAGGAGCCCTATCGCATCCGTCAATTCTTTCGCGTTGCCTTTCGTCCGCACCCCCTCCCAAAAAGGGTAAAAGTTACTAGCTAATATGGTTTTGAACTTTCTCTCCAATCCATTTAATTCTAAGGTAAGCACACCGAATTCGGATTGGAAGTATTTATTATCAATGAGTTCAACAAATGCTTTCTTCCCCATATCGGTTGTTCTCTTCTTTTCGGCATGCTTAGGATTTCTAGCATCGTGCATCGTTGTTCGGAGAGTAGATTCATACGTATGTACCTGATAGTCCAGTAATTCAGGTGCCTGCCCACCATATTTATTCTTGAAGTCATCCATTAGTCGACGTAGAACAGGCTGCACCTCATCAAGAACTCTTTGGCATCTAAGTGCAGTTTCGGGTATGGTTAACGCTTCTTCAATTAGTTGAATGTTCATGTTGGCCTCCGATTATTTATTCGTATGGATTTGATCTGAGGCTCATACCTGGATTGGTAAGAGAAAGCATATACTGATGCTCCTCAAAAGCATCTGATAACCTGGACATCAGCTCGCCATCCAATTCGATCGGTAACGCTTGCCCCTCTTCGAAAATACAAGCAGGAACCGCACCTTCTAAAATTGGAATAGCAGATTCCATTCGAATATATCCTTTATGTTGCCACATTGTCTCAACAACAGGATCCACATCTCGGCCAACCACGTCTTGAAAAAGTGGCGTTATAATCAAGGCAAAACCATTAACGATTTGGCGGTTATCTTCTAACAGCTTCTTCTGACAAATCCAAAGATAGAACGGCCCTTTTAAGAGTTTTTTGGAGTTCTGCTTAGAAAGCACTTGAATAGCTGATAAATACACACTTCGAATGTGCTCATTAATTGAATCTTCTGATTGATTAGTTAAAACAGACAGGTCAAACTGGTATGCCCACCCCCTAGATTTTAATACTTCCTCAGCCAATTCAATAGTTCTCAGTAAACTCATCCCCTCTCATGTGTTACTCCTCTCACATAGTATAAATCAATCGTTAGACACATCCATGTCACGAAACATATGTTCTTGTTAAATTAATTTATCGATTACTTTTCTTGGTTACATGAATTATTAGTACCACAAAGTGCATCATTTGAAATAGTTCTCACTTCCTACTCTCTTCGTCATTATCCAACAAAATCCTGCTTAGATATAAATAATAAAAAACCCACCAAAATTCGGTAGGTTTGAGGGCTTGAGTTCAATTTCTATACTCACTCTCATTAAATATGTCAGTGAAGATCTTATCACCAAGGCTCACTGAGTTTGTTTACAATATCACGACGAGATAAGACAGAAGCACATCGTTCCCATAAATGTGCCTCAGGATCTAAGGTTCCACGATACTTTACTGAAAAAGCATCCTGAGCCTTTTTTCTTTCATGCATGTATTCGTTCATTCGTTCCTTAAGCTCTTCTTCGTTCTCAATCCAATCATCATCGATTGTATCAGGGAGACTGCCAAATATGTCGTAGGTGTCGCGTAGACGTTCTGATAAGACGTTGTAGACCTTCTCATCCTGTGTTTCACTATAAACAAGATTGAGCATGTCAACAAACTTACGAGCCTGTCCGAACCTCTTGATTCTACCCAGTCGCTGTTCGAGTCGAGATGGATTCCACGGAAGATCGATGTTAATCAAGGTACCTAATGTTTGAAGGTTCAAACCCTCACATGCCGCATCGGTTGCTACTACCAGCCGGATCTCACGCGTTCTAACAGCAGCCTTAATGACTTCACGTTCTACATTGTTAAACTGCTCGCCTCGAAAAAGTCCGCTCTTTCCTACACCCGCATATACGGCTACAACTTCACCTTTGAAAGACTTGGCTAGCTCTTTGGCAATCCATTCCGCCGTATCGTAGTACTGGCTAAAAATAATACATCCATGTTCAAGCCATGTCTTTCCGTCTGTCCTAAATTCAGTTAAGAACCACTTCACGGTATTGAGTTTAGAATCTACTGCTTCCGCACGTGATAGCTGTGTTTCTATTGCTTTGAGACAGGCAACTTCTGCAGGTGTCATTTCAGTAAGAATGTGTTCTACCTCTTCAGTATGGTCCTCGTCCTCATTTGATATCGAATGCTTAAGCATTTTCTGTGCAGTTTTCAACCCAGACGCAAAGCTCGAACAAATACGCTGTAGCATCAAGGATTTCATAAAGCCGCCAGCTTTGGTCCTAGATTGAAGAAGCTTGCAAAACTCTTCGGCTTTTTCATATGCTACCTGAAAGGGTGTGTTTGTTGGAATTCCCAAGCCGACAAAGCGAGACTGATATTGTGCTAGGTTTCGAGTTACCGGATGCGTATTGACACCAACCTTTTCCAAAAGCCCATCGTCTTCAAGCTGTTTTCGCTTTCTTAGTACGGTATGACGCAATACAGGGTTATTTTCTTTAAAAAAACTGGGATCCAAACATTCAGAAAGCCAAATATTTTGGATCATGTAATCCAGGTCTTCGTAACGGTGGGCGCTAAAGAAAGACTGGGGATTGACCGCCAAATGATCGCGAATCTGCTGTACTATATGATGTTCATTAGATGGGGGCAGTGGATTGCTTAACCATTGCCAAGCCTCTCTCTCGGAAGCAACATGACTTTTCCCAGTTACTAATGGGATCGCTTGTTCATGGTCTAGCCAAGGGGATAATGAATCACCGAGAACAAACTCTGCTCCACTATTCAGTATCCCCAAGAGATCCCATAACTCCCGCACGTCTGTCTGGATGGGGGTTGCAGTACCGAGTATCAAATGCCGAGTACGCTTTCCAATTTGATGCATGAAAGCAAGAAGATTATTCGGTTCAGCTGCTTTATCGCCCAGCCCACCTCTTGCTCGTGCTTTGTGTGCTTCATCCAGAATGACTGTCCCGAATCGATTCTTAAGGAGCATTCCTGCTTCTTTGACAAACTCAGACCTCTCCCGCTGGTGCATGATTAATCCAGTTGATATGATAGCAATTTTATAAGGACATTTTTTTATAGAAGATGCATCTCCGCGGGGAGATAAAATCTGCCCTTCAGCACCAAGCCACACCTTTTTTTGGGAAGACCAGACAGCCGCGGGAACGCCCAGCTTATCCATCATCTCAATTTGCCATTGAATTGTTAACGTGGACGGAGCAAGAATGAGAACCGGACCATCTTCAAGAAGAGCACTCACCAGAGCACTGGTTGCCATGGAGAGTGTTTTACCAACCCCGACCTCGTCAGCTAGAAGAAAGCGGGCTTTACCGTACGTTTCCCGATGCTCCAAAAACATGGTTACAAAGGAGCGCTGCCAGGGCTGCAATTGTTCCCCGCCCCGATATATCGGAGCTTCAGCCATTGCGGCAGCCGGGACCTCAGACGGCTTCAATACTTCTACAGTGACCTCCCGACGATTAGCAACCCGATTGATTTCTGCCAGAATGGCTTCCGGCAGAGGAACACCGTCGTTCCACAAGGCCCAGAATTCCCTCTCTACCCAATCAGCGCTTTCCTCATCGTCATCCTGCCATACCAGTTCATAGTTATGCGCAAAGGCACTTTTCGACTCATTAACAGAACCAATGAACGACCTGCGACTACCATCAGGATAATGTATAGATCCTGCCTTTCCATGAAGGAATAGGCGCTCCCGCGGCACAACCCTTATTTCCACATTACCAGACTGCAATAGCTGATCGAGGATTTGATAGCGCTCCTTTTTCAGGATTGCCTCCGCTTCAACATCAACTTCGTTCCAATGCTCTTTAAGAGCCGTATTCCGCCTTGTTGCCATCTGAAAATCAGCCAGATCCAGTTCAGAATTACAAATAATCTTTACTTCAGGAATTTTAGAGATTTCCTCGCCAACCAACTCAAAAATTGAACTCCTAAAATAGCCCGCAATTCGGAAGTACTTAGATGCGCCTCTAAGAGGCTCGACCAAAAAATCTGTATCCAACCGTTCCGTTCGTGATGAAAACCGCTTTAACGTCATATCTTATAACCTCTGGTTTCTTATTGCTTCCGAAAGTATTCGTGCACAGCTCGCCTCAACATCGGGTTTGAAGGTTTTTGTGCCTTTCATACCTTCACGTTTTTCCGCCAAATAATCTGCCATTTTGGAGAGTAAGGTCTTGTTGGGTAAATAATTAGGACAATTGTCCATCAGGTGCAACAGAACGTCTTCTACTTCCACCTCTTTGGAGATTTCATAGAGAGCGTAAAGTAAGGCCCGTAACGGTGTTTGCGCAATTTCAGCGTCCCCGGACATCATCGCACTTTTGAACTCCGTCGACAGTTTTAAACGTGCAGAATTGGCTTTGGAGCTATCGCTCATCAACTGGTCAAAGTGATGGACTTTGAAGGCTTTGGAAAAGTTCTGGTAGTTATCCAGTGTATTTCCTCCCTGATGCTCCATCTCCACCATTTTAAGGTAGAAACGCTCTACAGCGTGCAACTTTTGCCATTCTCCTTTTTCAAAACCCACTGGGACAAGGAACTGGACGGCAGTCTGGACAGCAAAATCGATCAGTTCATCCACAAAGGTTTTCTTTCCTTTTTGGCGAGGCGCTTCAGCCTCGATCACCATGTCCTTGCCATCAATGCGGGAGTAAGCTGTCAAGACTTTCAAAGCAGCGGCATACCCCGCCATCTGTAAGTCAGCATCGGTATATAACCCTTCGGAACCTTGGGTCCGCACCTTTTTATCCAGTCCAATCAACGATTCTACCTGGTCTTTTACCGCTTCTTCAATCTCCCATCCCAGGTCATCACGGAAGGTTTCCAGTTCCTCATGACGCTTACGGAGAATAAGTATAATTGTACCTTTAACATTAGCACCTTGACGCAAGGCAGAATCTGTTTCCGTCACCACGTACCAGGCCGCTGTCACCTGTAAACCACTGGCCCATATTATATTCGCCATGTCTGCCCAGATAGCCCCACTTTGATGGGTAAACATTAATACCTGAATTCCATTATCAGGCATTTTCTGGGTCATATTACGGTAGGCCGACACCATGCCTTGGCGAAAGGCCTCATCCTCTCCTTTAATTGCTAGTGAACGGCGGCTGTCCCAGGTCCAGTGTGCAAATTCCTTAGGAGGATTCTTTCGCAGCCAGGCAATGAAAAATTCAGTGATCTCTTCATATTTGACAGCATCACCGTATGGAGGGTCTGTGATATATAGGTCGTTTTCCGTATTTATGTCTTGGGCAGGGTGGGAATTCACCAACGCTGGTTGTTCTATGGCATAGGCTTTATAATTTTGAAGTACGAATGAAAAGCAATATTCACTACCTCTACACCCATAATTATATAGAGTATTTAAAGCTTGATTGTCAAAAATGCCAGCTGTTAATCCGCCACCACCACCACCGTTATGCCATCTACTTCCACGACAATTATTATTTAAAACTTGAAATAAACCTAGTTTTGCATGAGTGTTCGCATATTTATTGAGAAGAAAACCTACCATTAACTGCCTAGGATTAAACAAATGATGCCAATGAGTCCAGCCACGAGTTCTGATCGGTTCGTCAGTTTTATCCCCAGCTTCAATTACCTTATCGGGGATGTAGCCCTTTTCTTGCCACTCTTTGAGATGAGTACCAACATATTCGATTACTTTTCTATCTCGATCCAGATCTTCATCAGTAACCGAGCGGAATTCATAGTCGTAACTAGATCTTGTTGCCTTCTTTTTTTTCATCCACTGGATGCAATAAAGTCGCTCTTGAAAAATATCGTCGGGACGAGGAACAAAATCTGTTTTTTCCCATAACCGCAGCCGATTCCTATTTTCTTTACCTTCTTTGTAATCTCCTCGGATCGTTTTGATGCTGACCCGGTAGCGGTTCATGCCATCCGGTGAATGAACAACATCGCCATCCTGTATGGTACCATCTTTTGAGGCCTCCACCTCTGCGTCACTTTCTACATAACGAACCGTAATATCATAGCGTTTTTCATCAGGAATTGGGTTCAGTTCAGCGATCACCCTATAGCCCTTGCTAATGATACGTGTCGGCAACAAAGGCACTTTCCAGCCCGACTCCGGGCAGGTTACTTCCACGCAATAAAGAAAAACTTTAGTTCGCCAGCCCTTACCATCTGTTTCGACACCTAGCATATCAATTTCCTGCTGCACCTTTTCAGCCAAAATCTTCTGATTCTTATCCATTTCAGCTCGGTTTTCTTTGTTGGCACCCACGATATGGAAGGCTCCCCAGGTGAGCATACAGGCAATGGGATTGAGATCAGAGGCATAAACATCACAGCCAAGGCGAGCTGCTTCAAAGGGAATCTGACCTGAGCCCGAAAATACATCAGCCACCTTTGGTCGTCGTCCGAACCGAGCAATTCCCATCTGTTCCACCAGTTCCGGGAAGGATTTGGCGGAGGTACCTAGATGCTGATTCACGTGGTACCAGATATGTGTATAAATGCGGTCATCCAGTTCTTCAGGGCGTTTCGCCGTATTTACTTGTTGGGAGTAAGGTAATACTAGAAAGTCTCCCACAGAATCACGTTTCGAAGTGGGGAGAGAAGCCTCAAGGCGCTTTTGCATCGTCTCCACATCCATACCCATTAACAATTCAAAAATCTCCAGATCTTTGAGGGGATCCTCCGTAGCTGGAAGTAATGACCCAAGAATACATGCCTTATTCAAAATAAGTGGCTTTCGTCCTTTCCAGTAACTACCTAGAGCCGTAAGCGTTTTACCATGTACCGCCATTTGTTCCTTATAGCTCTCAGCGGATATTTTCTGAACCGGGAACAGACGTTCAATTAGTGCCGGTTTGTCTTTCCATTCATATGGTGCTAGTGCCATTAGATATCTCCCTTTTCTATGAAATCAAAAAGAGTCAGGTTCTCCTCTTGTTCTGGTTTCTGTTTAATCTTTGGTTTCTTCTTGGGATCTAGCTTAATATTTGAACCGTCAGATAAGGCGCAGTAGAGTGCTTTACGCCAGCCTCGATCGGATTGATTGTCACGCCCTGCCTCCGAGGCAGTTTTGCTGTAGAGCCACCAACGTTCCTCAGGACGCAATGCCAGCCACTTTTGGCATATAACAAGGCACTCATCAGGTGAGGCATGCTCAGCTGCCCAGCCAAGGATGCATAGCTCTCTACCCAGAAAGCGGTCCAGCTTGACTTTCCCGATTGTCCAACTGCCGGTACTTTGCTTTTTGCTTTTTAAGCGCGCATTAAAGTCTCGTCTGGAATCGTCCCGAATTTTATTCCAGAGTTCTCGAGCAAGAACCAGTCTGCATTCGACCGTTTCGCGGCGAGCTTCATCGCCATCGAAGCCAAAGTCCTCATAAATACAGATAGCATCTCGAGGAGCCGCGGGAATGTCAACATAGAAATGGTGCATCCCAAATTCTGTTGGGGCTCCAAAATCAGTAGTGCCACTCATTTTTGTTCTACCTCTCCGTTGCCTATCTCAATACCTAGCTGCTTGGCAAATTGCTCTAAATCGTAACCAGTTGGCGTATAGGCCTTTTTAAATGTCATAATTACAGGGACATCAGGGTTAAGGAGGGTTTGAAGATGAGCCAGCTCCTTTTCAATAAACCCTGCACTAATCTTCATTTCACCAAGGGAAAGATGGATGACCTTAGGTGCAGAACCCACCATTAGCGTCACCTGTTCGAATTCAATGCTTTTCTCCTTGGCCATCTTCAGTCCCTCATAAGTTTTCGAGGAACTATCCAAGCGTTTTGGTGATGGACTCGACCAAATTGCAGGGGCCTCTTTCATAATGGGAACTTCCTTAGAGCCGGATTTGTAAAAGGTGAAGTTACGCTTTTCCTCAAGGCCTTCACACTCTGTAAAGACATAAACTGTCGTTTCTTCATCTCCCAATTGTATAGGCCCTGTATATTCCGTTCCATTTCGTGCCTCTGATCCATCTAGGGTGTACTTAATTAAGCCTCTCGGTGCAACAAACAGCTCTACTGTTCGAGAAGCTTCATTAAACCGATTGCGCAATGTCAAGCGATTCTTCCATGTTGTGGGAGCACCAGTTAGATTCTTCCCGGTGAGATCGACGGCTAGAAACTGTACGCGCAATGCTTTGGTTGCGAGTGAGTTGTCACTTAGTACGGGACTACTTTCGGAAACTTCGCTATCCTCTGCAAAATGGATTCGAGGACTATTGCCTGCATTCACCACATCGACCTTCAAACGCACCATACCGGAGTCATCCGGTGAAGTATCTTCACTAATAATGACCTCTGTCATTTTGGGTTTCGGCTTTTTCGTAATATAGCCATTTCCCAAGTCTTCCCATACACCACGCTGGCTAGCTTCAATGGTCAACTGGTCAAATCCACGACTTGGAAGCCACGGCATTTGAGTTTTCTGCTTCATTCTGTCGAGCAAATCAGTCTTCCGTGCTTCATCCTGAGAACCAAAAAGCAAAGACTCGGATCTAGCACGAAGAGCATCAAAGTTTTCGCTGATTTGGGTATATAATTTGATGGGGTCGGAGGTCAGTGTTTTTACAACCTGCCGTTCACCATTGTAGGATTCATTGGATGGATACGTACTATCTAGTACTTTGGGTCGAAGAACATCCTCCCCCCGATTATTTCCTGGAAAGAGAAGTTTATCGAAAACTGAAAGAACAGTAGTTTGGAAATCCTGCTCATACTGAGCCTGCTTCTCATCAAGCTCTTTTCGCTGCGGGTGCGAATCGGGAATTACTTTCTCCGCTTTTGTTACTGCATAGACATGGCGGGCCGCTTTATCAATACTTGCAATAGATGACTTATCCCCAGTCAAAACCAGCACATTGTTTTTATTAACCAAATCCTTAAAAAAGTTTGCAACAACACCTGGAGGGGTCTTTCCATCAGGACTAATAATTAAGAGTGCCCGTCCTGTCTTTAGTACAGCTGCTGCTTCGTCCATTTCAGGCAAAGGCAATACTTTTTCATAAGCTTCTTTGGTTTCCGGCTTATACATTTCTTCAAGACGATGGCGAATCAGTTCATCCACCTTGTTTTGCGGAGCTTTATCCGCATAGCCCTGCAGCTTTTTTGTTAAGTTTTCCTGATGACTGAAATAATTACGGCCTTCTTGGGTCTGGTGTAAATACCACGCTGATTTTTGAAGCTCACTAAAGGCAGTTAAGAACCCGCTACCTTGGTGGTTAGGGTCGATTAAGCATTCAAGCATTTCACTTTGAGTAAGACCCTTTACAGAATTGACTGCTGTTGAAAGACTCGCCGTCAGTAACAAAGTTCCAACTTGTTTTGCATAATGATTACCACTGTTAATGTCGATGATTTGCGCATGAGCGCTGTCTGTGGAATCCCAGAGGTCTCTTGCAATCACATCACGCATTTCCGAGATATCCGCAAGCTTCTCACGGACATCATGAATGGAAAGATCAAAATGCTGAGCCCCTATCAGATATACGTCTTCGTTGCTTTCCCAAACGGATTTCAAAAGACGTGAAACCAGTTCCATCAAACCACGCGTTTGTTTAAATTTCTCGTTTTCCTTAAACAGAGCAACAATACTCTTAAAGCTTGGATGGAAGGGATATGTCGACTCTATATCGTTGGCTAATGCTTCAGCACTTCTTTCAACGGTTTTTGCCCTTGCTGCTTCTGCCAACCTTGACGCATAAACCGAGGCAATTTCAGCTATTTCGCTTCTATCTGGCAACGTGAGAAAAAGACGTTTACGAAGAATTTGGTATATTTCATTGGATTCCAAGTTAACCGGAGTAATGGAAACCTCTGCGCGCCCCAGCTCTTGCGTAGCATCATCAAGGGCACGTTGGATTAACTTTCCACCAGTGTCGTAGGCGGCATCCAGGTCAGAGACGACAATACAGATATTTTTCTTTTTTTGAGCAGCCGTCAGCATATTGGAAAATGCTCTGGTAATCACATCGGCTATCGTTCCTTGCCCTAAGACCTGTGTGCTGTAATAATGAAAATAGGGAGGCATCTCATCCAATAGAATAAGAATGGGCTCTTCACCATCGAACAGTTTTATCCACGACTGCTCATCCGGAGCCTTTGCACCAGATTCCCAGTATTCCCTAAAGAGTCCCTCTTTACCTAGCTGACGAGCAATTTCTCCCCAGAAATAAGTATGAGGATTGTTACGTCCATTAAAGGCGGCTATCTTTGCCGAACCAAAATCGGACTGATATGGCATAGAGCCTATTTGTGCCCCCCGAAGCGTCGCATCTTTTGCTAAAAGTCCAAATCCAACCATTAGGTGTGTTTTACCACCACCCATGGCTTGTTTAAGATGAAACACAGTATCGTTCGACTTTCCGGCAAGACGTGCCATACCTTTGGATAGGAGAGTTTTCATTCCGTCTGTTATGAACGTTTTCTTAAAGTAATCCTGTCCATTGGTGTCATGAATGATCTGATCTAATTGCTCGATCTGATCACCAACATTTATTTCGAGGGCCTTGGGTTGTAATTGACATGCTGATTTGACTGTTTTCATTTATAAGCTCCTTTATTGGGGGGGATTATCATATCTTCCGCTTCTTATTTATACCATCATTTTACCTTTATGACGTGGTATTGCATAGCTCTTGTAGTTGCGGGATTTTTCTCGCAACCGCTTTTTTTTGATACTGTTGCTTTTCTCCCAGTACAAATATGTAATTACCCTCATATTCATGGATGTCTGTTAGTAGGTGGCGTACGGCGATTAACTCAACATCACAATTTTCTGTCACATACTGATAATTATGGGACCCATCTTCACCGCTGATAAAACGCAATACCAAGAATTCCCCTCTTATGGCAGTTCTTAAGACTCTTGCACATCTCGTGATTAGCTGGATTCAAGAAGTGTACTCAGCTTAACCTATTAATTTCTGAACAGTGAAAAGCTCTCAATCTTAAGAAGTCTCTGAATCTGCGTAAGCAGAAGGCAAATCTTGATTGGATCTTATAATTTGCGTTAAGAAAAATGACTTGTTTTAGGCATACTTCATCTACCTGATTAAGTTCCTTCATTAAGGCTTCGTATTCATATATTGAAAAGCAGGATACAGCTTTTGATAACTTCGATCCTTTTTGTAACCCGCGTTTAGATCATTTCCAAATATTATTTATGACTTCCAAACTTCACCTCATAGCTCTAAGGATGCTATTATAATTAGAAATACATGAATTTATCGAATTTAATATTCGTCGTCTAAACTAACTCCCCCTCATCCCTATAATTAGTATTTTAATTCTTACCGCGGCGAAAAACCCCCGCCAAAAACCTCACGCTTATGATAATGCTTAAACCTCCTGCATACTTCATTACTTAAAGTCGGCAGGCTGAAAGTCTGACAACGGCCTTTTATATAAAAATCACAGTTCCCGCACTTGCGATAATCATGATTCGTTCTATAGATCCCTTTAGATTTCTTCACATCTGTCGAATCATTACTTACCTTCTGCTGCCGTTTTGCCTTATGTTTTATTGGTTGTTGACCTGCTGACTTTTCCTTCGTTTTGGAAGCAACAATTGCTTTTACAGGCGAGCTTTTACCAGAATAACGATGTTTGCTATTGCTTTTTAATGCAAATGAATTTTCGAGCGGCAATACGAGACGTTCCCAACCTGAATCGTCAATATGATCGCCTTTCATAACATGATCCAATCTGCAACCGCTGCAGTAAAACAGGTTTGTTGGACGTTCAACTGGTGTCTGTTTGATCTGATAATACCAAGTCGCTTGTTTTCGTACGAGCTGAAGAGAAGAACCGCATACCAGACAACGTTTGTTTATGTCGCATAGTGCATACTTCTTCATTAATTCGCCTCCAGGCTCTGCATCCCATTTGTCAATTATTTTATATTAACGTTCAGACATCTCATTGTCAGGAAACGCCTGTTCTTGTCCGCTATTATTCATTCGAACAAACGTTCCATGACACCTACCTGTCTTTTCTCCCTGTTATCCTTAAGTCATCAACTGATAACCCTAAGGAGGGCATCACATGCAATACATCGTCTACGACCTGGAATTTACGGTGTTAAGGAATCGTCAATACATGGCTGATATCCTGGAAATCGGCGCCATTAAGCTCAGCGACGACAGCGGACAGCTTAACATGATTGATCTGTTCCATACTCATGTACGGCCGACAGCCTTTAGAGCAATCACACCTTTAACAACCGCGTTCACCGGCATTACGCAGGAGCAAGTTGATGCAGCCCCTTCCTTCAGCGAGGCTGTTGAGGCTTTTCGTCAATGGATAGACGATGAGCCGCATTACATGTGCTCCTGGGGGCCGGATGACAAGCAGCAGCTGATAAGACACTGTACGATGCATGAGATTGGCCTCGAATGGATTCAAAATCACAATGACATTCAATTATCCTTCACACGACTGCAAGGCAGCGAGTATCATCAGCGCTGGGGGCTTAAACGGGCGCTTGCTGCGAAGGAAATCCACTTTATCGGCAGTCACCACAACGCTTTGGATGATGCGTTCAACACCGCGAAGCTCTTTAAGCACATCTTCCCGCATATCACGCTTGAGCAAAACAACGCCGCTGCAGAACAACGCTTCACGACTTCACTCGTCTATACGACTGGTCACGAGAAGAACAATCCATTCGGACAATTAGCTGAATTATTCCGAGTTGCTACATAGCTGCATGATAGCTCCGGACTGCCCCACTAGGGACAGTCCGTTTGGCATTGTATAGCTCTACTTCAGTTGCTTGTAGGTTTACACCTCTAACCAGGCTTTATTTCAACGGCCAAAACTTTAAATGTCTGATTCTTTCCAGACCCAAGATTCAAGAATGGCTGCCAGTGTAACCGATAGTGACCTTGAATTTGAATGGCTCCTTCCCGTGAATGAGTGGTGCCTCCTGACGCCCCTTTCCAGGCAAGTCGTCCGTGGACTTCACGGTCGTTGTGAATACGGAAATCCTCGTCAACGGTACCGGTTCTGGCAGACTTTTCCCAGTAAGAATGATCATTTGTAATTAACAGGGCATAACCTTTAACGTCATGTCTGCTCTGAAGTGTATTCTCCAGCTTCTCGACATCTTTCCAATAATCATAACGAGAAATATCCTGAGCAGCTTGATTTTTCAAATGAACGGATTTTCCGTTATACAACGACTGAAGCAGCCCAGTTTTATAACGAACCTCTACGGCTAGCTGCTCCAGCCCCTTCTCTGCCCAAATATCGATTTTGCAGGAACCCAGAGAACGGTTGGTCTGTACGTTGTACCCCTGTTCGCTCAGCACTTGAGATAACTTGTGTTGCAGATCGAATTGCGACAAAGGAATGTCTTTGATCATTTGAATGTGATTCATGATACCATCTGAAGGTAAACCGCTATATTCCACTAGTTGGACCATACTATCCTTGACTTCCACAACGTCATCTTCTGTCCCCTGGGATCCTGCGTCTATATTTTCCACATCAAGCCCTTCAGCGTGAACACGAACGATTAAAGCTCTAATTCTTCCATGAGCCGAATCGTCAATCCTACTGTAATCCAACCAGCTCAGCTCATAATGCCCTTGGATTGCAATAGCGGCCTCACGGCCTTTCGTTGTTCCCGCGCCAGCAGTTTGCCCCCAAGATAACAATCCATGAACGAGCTTCCCTTCATGTATGCGAAACGCCTGATCGACCGTAGTTCTCGCCGCGTGCGGCACCGTATAATACGACGGATCGTTTGTCAGAAAAACCAGGAATCCTTCGTCGGCGAGGCCGTTCCCGACAATCCCTTCCAGCCTCTGCAAATCCTTCAAAATGTCGTACCTGCCAATATCGTGGGCTCCCTGGTTCAAGAGCGAGAACGTCTCATCCTTCACGGTACATTTGAATCCACGCATCTTGTACTTCAACTCAATGGCGATCTTCCGTCCCTCTTTCTCTGCCAGAATATCCAGATAGGTCCGCTGACCGTTGTTCAGATCGATTCTGCGTTCCAATCGAATGTCATACCGGCCAAGCTCCCGCAGTTCCCATGCCAGCGCATGCTGAAAATCCGCTTCATTGTGAAAAATCGGCCGTGTCTCAGCCAGAGAACTCAAAACCGTTTGAATGTCCATGCCAGCCTCCATTGATCCAGCTTGTTATCATAGCTTCACATACCGATCCGAATCCAAGAAATACAACCCCGCTTCCTTCACTTTGCAGCCGACCGTTCTCTCCCACTCGTCCACGTAAGCAAACACCTGCGGCTTATAAAGCTCTATCAGCTGCGCCTCCTGCTCAAGAGCATGATGATCGGTCTTGAAATCGACAATAACCCAACCTTCTTCTTCTTCGAATACGAGATCAATGACGCCGCGGAGCAATGAAGTCACTGCTGCAGTTGATCCTTCGTCCGAAAGGACGCGAGCAGTCATGAAGGAAAACTCATGATAACAGCGCTTTGCCTGTATACTCCGCTTCCACAGCCCTGACTCCGCAACCTGTAGAACCGTGTCCTGCGCCTGCTCCAGCCACTTTTCTTCGACGCCTTCTTCTTCTGCCGCCATGCGGCAGAACACGGCCAGATCGCTCAGCTCCATTCCTTCTCCAAGCGCCTGCAGAAGACGGTGAACCAGAGTGCCGTAAGCCATCCCTTTCCCTTCTGAAGATCGCTCTACAACAACTTCACTTTCCGACTTCGCCATTCTTGTTACGCTATCCGTTCGGTAAGTAGACTGAACGGATACTGCTAATGCACGCTCCCAATCGCCTAGCGCGCCGATCACATCCGGAGCTTGCTCCAGCACCTGGGGCGCCGCAGGCGTTAGCGGGATGAAGTCCAGCTCCAGCTGATGCTTCAGCGAATCTCCAAGCATGCTCCACGGATCAATCGCCGAACGACCAGCGTACTGACTCACGATCAGCAGCTGTTTGGCGCGAGTAGCTGCCACATACAGCAGACGTTCCGTCTCCGCATTCATGAACAGCCGTTCCGTTTCAGCCCTTTCCAGCCATCCAGGCGGCAGTGCGATCACCTCTGACGAGTAGCTGTCTTTAGGCTTCGTAATTGTAAAATAACCAAGCGGCGGATCTGCCAGACGATCCACATGCTCGCTCGCATCATGTTCGATATGGCCGCACGGACAAGCCATCAACACCACAGGCGCCTCTAACCCCTTGGCCTTGTGCAGATTCATAATGCGTACTGCAGCTCCGCTTCCTGTGAACAAGCTTGCGGCTTCCAAACCGTCCTTATCCATCAACTTAGACAGCCGATCCGTTAATGCCGTCCAATCGAAGGCAACAGCTGTGTCGCTCTGCAGTACATCCAGCAGCTTAAGCAAGGTGCCGCTGCGAATAGCGCCGGTTGCAGAGGAAGCGGCAGCAGGCACGAGTCCAATGTCATCAATGATGCGAATAAAGGCCGACAATGCAGGAAGCGACCGCACCCACTCGGCATATTGACGCAGCTTACGTATCGCCTGCGCGGCCGTGTTTCCCTTGGATGACGATACGACACAATCAACAGTCGAATACAGTTGAATATGACCGCCCTCCTGCCGGTAATGATACAGCTCGTCGTCGCTGACACCTAACAGCATACTGCGAAGCACCGCGAGCAAGGAAACCTGATCGCCCGGATCGTTCAAAGCCTGTGCCAATTGATGAATGGCTGTCAATTCTTCGATGACGTCCTGATTTCCGGATGTATCGGAGGAGATACCGTATCGCTCCAGCAACTGAGCGTACAAACCGATATATCTGCGAAACTTGAGCAATACGAGAAAATCGCCCGGAACCGCCGCCCGCTGAGCCAGCTCCCCGTCTCGGACCCTCTCCTGAATCGTCAGATTACCGGCGCATGCCCACGCAATAAATTCTGCCGTCCGTATGGCATCGTACATGGCGATATCGAGCTGTCGATCCCGTTCCTGCTTCGGAACGGTCATCGTGTAAACGCCGTGCAAAGCCGACTTCCCTCGTGGATTCGCCTGCTGAGTCATCATTCGAACATATGGCGCTTGATAATCCGAGGCCGTCCCGGACTGAGCAAATTTGCTCTCAAATGCATAATTGACGTAATCTCCAATTGCCTGCACGGAACGGAAATTTCTGTTTAGCTGAAGCACCTCGCCCGCCGCTTCAATTCGCTTCTTCACAAACAAATAGGTCGAAATGTCCGCTCTTCTGAATCGGTAGATCGATTGCTTCGGATCGCCCACAATGAACAAAGAGCCGGGACGAGGCAACTGCTTGCGCCAATCGGACTCAGAGCTGACCGCTCCCGTCAACAACAGCATCATCTCTGCCTGAATCGGGTCTGTATCTTGAAACTCATCAACGAATAGCCTTCTATAACGACCTGCAAAATATTGTCGAACCTCAGGTTGAGAACGCAGCACTTCCGCCGCTTTCATCAGCAAATCCTGAAAGTTAAGCCTGCCGGCCTCTATTCGTCTTTCTCTCGCATAGCGTACGGCCGGCAAGACGAAAGCGAGCAGCTTCGGGTGCAAGTATTCCCGCCATTGCTGTAAGAAAGGCTTTAAGACCGCAAGCTGCCATCCGGCAAATTGTTCCTTGAATTGTTTCGCCATACTGGCATCCGTCCAGCGATTGAGCGTAACCGACAGCACCCGGTCGAACAGCTTCGCCAGCACCAGCACGTTCATCTCATCGTTCATATCCTTAGTCTGCATATGCCGCCGCGCCGATCGAATCGTCTTCTGCAGCGCATCCCATTCCTTCTGGGGCTCCGTCGTCGGAATGTATGGAGCCGCTTGCTCCAGCATTGGAAACAGCGAGTTGCGAATCCGGTCGAAATTCGGATGTTCCGTTTGTTCCGTATAGATGTGTACATCCTCATACTCGCTCACCTTATTATAGACAGCTCGCAAATCCTCCACATGGACATGCAGCGATGCCAGTTCTTCCATGGCCTGCACCTCGCCCCTCACGCGAAGATCATGTACATACGCATCCCAGCTGCGCGCCCGCAGTTCATGATCCTCTTGCTCATCCATCTCGCAGAATGCCGGATCAAGCCCCGCTTCAATCGGACGCTCCCGCAGCAGCCTCCCGCAGAACGCATGGATCGTCCCGATAAAACATTCCGGCACCTGATGCAGCGCTGCTTCCAGCGTTTCTCGCTCAGAATCTGTCTTTGCTGCAGTATATTCCTGCTCCAGCTTGATCCGAAATCGCCCAAGCAGTTCGGCTGCTGCCTTGTTCGTGAAGGTAATCGCTGCAATATGCCGAGTTTCTGCCTTACGTTCCTTGATCAAGGCGATCATTCTGCCGATAATAGAGGCTGTTTTGCCCGAACCGGCTCCCGCTTCTACCAGAAAAGTCGTATCCAGATCGTTCGTTATCCGATAACGCGCATTCTCGTCCTGCGCAATGATCTGTTCATTAAGCAAAACGCTGCACCTCCAGCAACCGTTCAAGTTTTGCGGCATTCTCGGGAGCATCCCTCTTCGCTTTGAACTGCTCCGCTTGCGAGCCGCAAGCCTCTTTATAGTCACACCACGTGCAGTTCTTCGAATCACTAGTCGGAGGGAACAAGCCTTGCTTCATGCTGTCCGTCATTGCGCGAACAAGATCCTTCAGCTCCTCCCTCCGATACTGAGGTCGGCTAACCTCCTCGCCCATGCCCCTCTCGGTAGGAAACACATAGGCTGATTCGACGATCTGCGCTTCCCGATCATAGCCCGTTTCACGCATCCATTGTTCGACGGCAAGACCATATAGAGGCAATTGCAGCTGTGTACCGTCGGAGAAGCAATCATTTGGCCTGAATTTGCCTGGATTGCCCGTCTTGTAATCAAAAATTTTGTACCGATGGGGAGCAATCTCATCCACCCGATCGACGAAGCCTCTGATCGGAAGATTCCACTCTTCGCTGAGCCTGAGTGCAAGCGGTTCTCCATCCTTGTGCAGCTGCAGCTCCGTGAAGACGGGCAAGGTCATCCGCTGCCGCTCGTATGCGAAGAATACTGCCGCATCCCTGCGGATGCTTTCGGCTTCCTTCAAAAAGATGTGCTCGCTTGGCGACGGTACCCTCTCTGCATAAAGCATAATTATTTCATCAATGATCTCATGCAGCTTGTGCAATTGATGACTCGCATCCTTCAAACTGCCAATATACCGGTCAAAAATATCATGCAGCAGGCTCCCGCGCTGGCTTGCATCCAGCCAGACAGTGCGGTCATAGACCACGGTTTCCCTCGGCCGAATGCCAAGCGTGTACTGATAAAAAAATTGCAATGGACATCTGCCGTAACGCTCCAGCATGCTTGCACTGAATGCAGAGGTTACGCCTGCATCGCCCGGCACACGCATCGGATAACGATCCGTATTCACAATGCCGTCATACTCCGATACCGGCGCCTTCTGCTTGGCCTGCAAAGCTCTTGCCCCTCGCAGCAGCCAAGGATAGGCATGGAATAGAAGCCGTCTGGCTGAAGCCAGCTTGGACCCGCTGCCCAGCAAAGCGCGCATCCACACTTCCAAAGCATCAGCTGCAGCACCGGGAGCGCTTCGCACATAGCGTACACCGTCGCCCATCACATGCTTTAAGCGCTCATAGTCAGCGTCAGTCTGACGCGTTGTTCTTCTGAATTGCTGAAGCAGCTCATAAGCAGGCATCTGTTCCTTCTTCTCGGACAATTCATAGGAGCAATAGCTCAGCGTGCATTGACTGCGTATCATGCCCAATCTGCTGTTCCGTTGCCGCATTCGCTGCATGGCAGTCTCCGAGCTCACAGGAAGATCGACGCTGATTCTGATTCGCTCCTCATCAAGGAGAACGGGATCCTGGCGCATCGAAGGAGACCAGCTATCCTCCGACATGCCGATAATGAATGTATACCCACGTCCCGTTTGAGCGCCGCTGCCGAGTGAAGAGACATGAATATGTCCTGGCTTCGGGAGCGCTGCCGCCATTACCATTAAGCGATCGACCTCTTCACGAACGTATCGCAATGCCAGTTCCGGCTTCATCTTCAAGCCGCCGGCAATATGCATGGCCTGCTCCAGACTGCGGAGCATTTCGGCTGTCTCCTTGTCTCCCGCTGAATGCAGCACGCCGTGCTTCTCGATAAAGCGGCATAACTCTCGAATGAGCTTCTCAGGTGAGGATAACGCCATTTCATCAAGCGGTGACAACAAACTGTCGAACACTTCATTCAACCTAAAAAGAACAGATGCATCCTCTGCCGGTATGCCGTCAGATTGCGCCTGCTTTGCCAATAAGCCATATCGTTCTTTTCCCCAGCCGATCCCTGACTTCTCTAATGCTCGTATGATCTTGGCACTCGCAGCCGCTCCCTCACCGTCATCATGCAGCCGAATCTTGCCTTGCTTCGTAGCAGTTATGATCGGTTCCAGTTGAAAATCAGATTCTAGCCAGTCTATATACAGCTTCGCTGCTTTCCCTGCATTTGTAATTCCGTTTGGCAAACCTTCCGCGAAAGTGCATGGGACTGAGACTGACGCTGCGGCCGTGTAGATGGCCGCAGCGCCTCTGACATAGTCAGAAGTAATGATCTCGACTTGATCCAGCGGGATTTTCCGCTCCACAATCCGCCGCATCACCTCTCGAACTTCAGCGAGCGCACCGGTTGCATGAAAGTATTCCGCTGTTTCGAATGGAAATGAAGAATCGGATTGGGTCCAATCCGCAGGATTAGAAAGTATAGCGTAATTTCCAGCTGTAAGCTTATGGACAAGCATTCGGTTTAATCGCGATTGAAGCAAGGGCTCATCAATGACAATGATATCCGCTGTTTCGACAGATTGCCCAAGAATCTCATTCAAACCTGCCCAATCCACAAGACCGCTGCCTTTCAGCCAGCCTTCGTATCGATTCAGCAGCTCCTTGATGAACGCACCTTTGACAGCATGCTCGAACATCTCCGTCTCAAGGTTCGCTGCTTTGACGCAACTCTCGCGAAGATCCATAATCGCTTGATGAAATACATCTGTAAGCCCCGGTGTATGTACAATTCCACTCAGATAATCGCTGCCAGCGGCCGCTGATTCCTGAAGCAGTCTGCAAATGATCCATTTGGATTCCGTATTCGGAAGGTAACGGAGCCCTTTCTTTGCGAGCAGCAGCTTGGACCTGTCCAGTACCCAACCTTCCAGTGTTCGCACGTCAGTATTCAGCACAGAACCGAAATGCCTGCTCACTTGCTCTAGCCACTGATGCCCCTCGGCGTGATTACCGGCTATAACCAGCTTTCTTTCCATTCCATGTTGTTGTATGATGGCATACAACTGCTGTATTCTGGTACTGGGCATCATTCGCTCCCCTTCCGAGTTCAACTGTACAACTTAAACATCGTAAAGCGTCTTCCAACGAACTAACTTCTCACGCATGACCTCTCGGTAAGATTTAGGCTCCAAAATCTCCGCATCCGGACCGTATTGGCTGAGCCAATTAAGAAATTCACGATCATGATTTACCGTCACTTCGAAAAGAAGGCTTCCGTCTCTTTGCATCGTCATTGTCGGCTTCAAGAACATTTCTTCTTCCTTCACATATCGAGCTGCATCAGAGTGAAATCGCACCTTAAAGCGGATCAGTTCCCTGCCTCGTTCGATCGACCACGTATTTTTCATATATTGCTTCAGATTAAATTCGCCTTTATCAAACGTTTGTTCTAGCACCTCCACCGAGCGAAAACGGCTGATGCGAAACGTTCGAATATCGTTTGCCTTATGACAATAACCAATGACGTAAAACCGATAGTCCCGCGGGATCAGGAAATAAGGATCAATTTCCCGAGCAGACTCCCCATCACGATATTGCGAATAGTAGACCGCACGGATCGTTTTCTGTGACAGAGCGGCCTGGATAATGTCAAATAAATAGGAGCTGCTATCTTTCCTGTAAGCAGGTGTTCCCAATTGAATAATATCCGCTACATGCTGTACAATATCGACTCGTCTTGCTTTTTCTTTACGGTGTGTTCCCATGACTTTCTCATAGGCAGATTCAAACCCTTCAGGAATCAACGTTTTGATCGGCTCCAGAACGGATGGCAGCATCGAAAACGAAACCGCCTCTTCTTCTGTCCAATCCAGCGGATACATCGAGAAATTGCTGATAAAGGCATACCCTTTCCCGTGTCCTAAGTTCGATATCGGTATATTCATGGCAGAAAGCGCCTCTAAATCTCGATAAATCGTGCGTTCTGTCGTATCGCAGCGATCCGCAAGCTCTCTTGCGAGAATACCCGGTTTGGATTGTATCAAATTAATTAAGCGCATCAAACGAATCAAGCGTTCCGTCACAATGTCTCTCTCCTCTTATCGGGTCTATCGTCGGTTCAAGCAATATATAGTAATTTCGACCCAGGCCTAGGAGACTCCTTCTATCTTTTTCTTTTCATCTGGCGATACTTCTGCTCATGAAGTGATTTCCTGGTATGACTAGTGAACGAGAAATTCTCCAATTGATGGTAGAGTTGCTGCGCTTCTTCTCTAAGCTCCGCATCTTCCGATTGAATCGCAGCACAAAGCATCGTATCAGCTTGATGCTGCAGCAGCTTCAAACCCATTTGCTCATCACCACGGTCAAAAGCAACAATCGCGTCTTCAATGGCCAGTGCGGTCTCGGTGATTTTGATCTGTTTCTCCACGTACGGATCTACCTCTTGATGCATAAGAAGATAAATGTCGCTTGTGAAGTCTACTTCTATCGAATGTTGAATCGCGCACAACTGAACGCCTTCCGAGACATCAGCATATTCCCATTGAAGATCAAGTATTTTATGCTTACCTTCCAAATGCGAACCGAATGATAGCTCAATAAGAATAGATTTGGTTTCTCCTTCAAACACATCACCAAGTATAAGCTGCATCCCCTGTTCGGCGGGATCGGCTTGATAACCGTATATGCGTTCTATAGATACGTTCTCTGACGGCTTCATTGTCAGATGCAAATTTTGCACGATGACCGATAACAAGCCTTCAAGCTCTTTGGAGAAAATACCCGGAATCTCTTCGGGCTTGGCAATGAAATAGAAGTTCCCTCCCCCGTGCTCAGCAATGCCTTCCATAAGCTCCTCGTCAAACCCGTCCCCTGCTCCCATTGCGGTAATCCCAATTCCGAGCCTGACGAATTCTTTTGCAATGGAATGCAGCCTGGCAGCGTCCGTAATTCCTTCATTGGCATGACCGTCCGATAAAAGAATGACACGGTTCACGCTGCCCAGTTCTTTTCCTTGCTTCACATGCTGAATACCCTGAAGCAGCCCGCCGCTAAGATTCGTGCTTCCACCGGTCGAGATAGCTTCAATTTTCGTTTTCAATCCGTCCTTATTTACCACCTTCTGCGGCGGGATTATCGTCTGCACCTCGTTATCGAAGACGACCAGGCTGAGTAGATCATGATCCTTCAATTGCTCTGTTACAAATCGACAAGCCTTCTTGCTAAACGCCAACGGCGCTCCCTCCATCGATCCGCTTCGATCAAGAACAAGCGAAATGTTCATAGGTGACCTGCTTGCCATTCGTGCCGTTCCATTCCCGTTCAATTCAACCAGTAAAAACGCCTTCTCTGTCCCTTTCGTCGACCAGTAGCGTTTATTCAACCTTGTCGTCGTACAAATCCTCTCACTCATCTGCAGCATCCCTTCTCATCTGTTTAATTGATAAGAATGTAACATTTGAATCGGACGCTGTTCTGTCAGGGAATGTTTGTTCGATAGAAAAAAGCTATTACGTTCCGGTCCTTTTAGTTAACGACCAGGAACCTTTTTGTAAATGCCGCGTCTAATGATCATCACATTTGAAGGAGCGGAGAATAATGAGAATTACTTGCTACTGCGATCAATCAAGCAATATGGGCTACATCTATTTACAACCTCCAGCAGTTATTAGGAATGCTATTGAAACCGAAAACAAACTCAACAACTATTTGAATCCTAATCAAATCAGCATTCCATACATAACCGATATCTCCATTGCTCTATTTCTTGATCAAATGAGGGTTGCCGCGAATACTTTCGATGCTGATTATGGGGATATTTATGATACCGAGTATGGCAATGATATGGATGGAAATGGCTATATTATCGGAATCGAATTAAATCTCTATCCTGATCGATTTGTTGATCTTATCTATAACCAGGCATATAAGGTCATACAAACAGAGTGGAAAGACAGAGAATTCCATGTGGTCACTCTCGATCATGAAGACAATGTATTTAAGCCTGAGAATATCATTTACAAACTAACCGATCAGGAAGATGCTTTTATTGTTGTTCAGCTTGTAGAGCCGGAGCTGCTTGGATATCACTATACAAACATCGAAAACAGACACCCAATCGCATTTTTTAAGGCGTTGATTTCTGCAAGAAATGATATTTATCCATTGGAGTATTTGCTAAATCCGGACTTTGTGATGCACAAGGATTGACTATTTTATTGAAGCTCAACTTATCGGAGTAAGCGTCAAATAGCCCACACCCTGTCATCAAGGTATAGGCTATTTGACGCTTATATATTTTGCAAAGCATCGTACATGGTTTCGCCAGAATATAATTTGGGCAGCTTGAGAAAGACATACCTATTCAGCATACGATTGACTTGATTAATTTCAGGATCGCCAGTCTCAACAATATTACCTTCCATTTCATACTTTGCGACTACGATCATCTCATTGATTTGGCTAAGTATGCTTCTATCGCTTGTCGGGGTATAACTGACATTTTCACTATATTGTAAATATTTATCAATCCATGCTTCTTTCAATCCATCTGCAAGTAAATTATCTGAGATTTGCTTTTTTATCAATTCTCCAAACCGTTTACAATCCGCCTTTACCAATCCGAATATTACAAAATTGTACCTTGTTTCGTTATTCATAACCAATAGACACTTTCGGCGCTTAAATGAAAATAAATGAGCATGCCAACTGTAAAGCGGGTTAACATACTCCGGCTTCTCACTTAATAAATGGATATCAAGCTCGGTTGCCAGCTTTTTTGTGCACTGAATCGCAATCATCGAATGTTAATCTCTCCCCAGTCATTTAGATTTCGTTCTGCTCAACAACCAACTCCCCCACAAACCCAACATCGGCCTCCGCAAACGTATACTCCCCGAGCTCCTCCCTGCTCACCCACCGATACTCATCATGATCCATCAAAACAATCTCCCCGCTCACGTACTTCGCCCTATACGCGATCAAACGTATCTTCACCGTCCCATAATCATGCTCATTCACGCCAAAATACGCATAAGGATCGATCTCGATGCCCATCTCCTCCAGCAGTTCTCGCCGGAGGCAGTCCTCCGGCGATTCTCCCGGCTCGAGCTTCCCGCCCGGGAACTCCCAGAGGCCTGCCTGAGATTTCCCGGGTGCACGACGCGCGATCAGGATGCGCCCTGCCCCGTCCTCAATAATGGCCGCTGCCACTTCAATCATCGCTCTCACATCCTATACAATCACTTTATTCGCCGCCGGCACGAGCGCTGGAGGCATGTCCTCCTTCAGGTGCCATACGATGCTCATCGGCTTGCTTCCTTCATGCCGGACATATTCGGCCTCGCCCAGAAAAACAAACGGAGACGTATAGTTGTTCTCGTCTTTATACTCCCTTACGAACAACGCGATCCGGTTGCCTGTCTTCCTATGATTAATATACCGCTGAGCCGTGCTTGTTTGCTCCGAAATCCGGCTCTGCGTCTGCCAGTGGAAGAGGCGCTCGTTCATCGCGTAATCCTCATACAACGTCGACGGAGAGAAGTCCTTATCCGACTTGTTCAGCGTAATGAAGAAAATATCCGTCTTCTTGTCCTCGAAATATTTGACGCCCTCCCGGAAGCTCGGCGCCTTCTCTTCGTTCCAGTAACCGAACGCCGCCAGCACCTGATCGGTCGAATATTTGCAGTGCAGATCCAGCGGGCAAGCATACGGCAGCTCGTTCCTCTTGTCCACGAAGTCGATATGCGTGCTGTTATACCTCAGGATGTCCAATATTTCATCCTTGAAAGCCTGGCAAGCCACAACCGCTCGAATGCCATCCTCAATCCCCTCGAAGCCCTGACTTATAGGCGCTGAACGATAGAAGGTATAGTAGAACAGATTGAGCATCAATCGTTCTTCTTCCGTCTCCGCCTGTGCTTCCCCTTCCAAGAAGGCGATCATAAATTTCAGCAGCCTTCGCGAGTTCAGGCTTAACAAGGCCGGAAGCCGCTTCATGAGCTCATTTTCCCGCTCAAAAGCATAATCTTCCAGAAGCCCCGCTTCCACCATCAGCCTGCGAAATGTCCGATTCCCGGTACGCCCGCCATAGAACTCGGACAAGGACATGCCGTGATACTGAACGAAGCTTTCCAGCGTCAGCTTCAGACCCGTATCTTCCTCAAAATATTTCATCTTGTTCACCAATCGCTTCCGATTGGTCGTCGCCTGCTTCAGGTTGCTGAGAATATACTCCTTCGACTGCTTCTCCAGCTGAATGAAGCTGCCGCGCGGCAGGCTGGAGAAGCCATGCTCTACGTAATGCTGAACGGAATGCTTGGTTCTACCCAGCAGGGCACGGAACTTATCTTGGAAGTTGTAATCCTTATGAGCCTGTCCGATAAAATCCAATACCGTCAGGCATTCTTTCCCGTCAGCCAAGCGCAGTCCGCGACCGAGCTGCTGCAGGAAGACGGTTAAGCTGTCCGTAGGCCGAAGGAACAGAATCGTGTTGACCTCCGGAATATCCACACCTTCGTTGTAGAGATCGACGACAAATATCATTTTGAGCTCCCCGCTCACCAGCCTGCCCTTCACGAGCTGACGATCCTCGTCGCTCGAACCGCCATGCAAGGCGATCGCGGGAATACCCGCATCCTCGAACACCTTCGCCATATATTGCGCGTGGTCGACGCTGACGCAGAAGCCGAGACCTTTGACATCGTCCAGATCGGTCACGTACTTGCGCAAGCTGTTCATGATCTGGGTCGCGCGGATTTTGTTATGCGTATACAGGTTCTCCAGCTCTTGAAGATCGTAGCCTCGTCTGGACCATTTCACCTGAGACAAATCCACGCTATCCGTCACGCCAAAATATTGAAAAGGCGCCAGCAGCTTGCGATCGATCGCATCCGTCAGCCGAATCTCCGCGGCGATCGTATCGTCGAAGTAGCGCAAAATGTCCTTGCCATCCATCCGCTCCGGCGTAGCCGTCAGGCCAAGCAAGATCCGCGGCTCGTAATGCGCAAGCAGCTTCTGGTAGGACGGAGCCGCTGCATGATGGAACTCGTCCACGACGATGTAATCATAGAAGTCAGGCGTCGTCAGCTCCGCCAGCTTAAGCGAGTTAAAGCTCTGAATGCTAATAAACAGATGCTCGATCGACTCCGCCTGATTGCTCCCTACATGCAGCTCGCCGAAGTTCAGATCCTTCATGATGTAGCGGAACGTATCCAAGCTTTGCTTCAGAATTTCTTCCCGATGTGCAACGAAGAGCAACCGAGTCCTAGAATTACGCTGGGCAAACCGTCTGTAGTCGAAGGCGGAGATGACGGTTTTGCCGACGCCCGTCGCCGCAACGAGCAGATTTTTCATTCGGCCGTATAACGTCCGCTGCGCTTCCAGCTTCTCGAGAATCTCCTTCTGATAGTCATAGGGCGTAATGTCAAAATGAAACGTAAGATCGTTCCGTCCCTGTTCCTTTTTCTTCCCGAGCGCTTGCTTGAGCAGCTGTTCATGCGCCTCGTCGGAGGCGTTGAATGCCTTGAATTCGCGATCATTCCAGTAGCTCTCGAAGGTGGCTTCGATCTTCTTCAGCACATCGTAGGAATCCTTCTCGGTTACCTTCAGGTTCCACTCCAAGCCGCTCGTAAGCGCGGGATTGGACAGGTTCGACGAGCCGACATAGGCCGTCGTGAAGCCGGTATCTCTTTTGAACATATAAGCTTTGGCATGCAGCCGAGTACGCTCCGTATCGTAGGAGATCTTCACCTCCGTGTTCGACAGCTTGCTGAGCTCCATGATCGCCTTGTAATCGGTCGCTTCCATATACGTTGTCGTGATGACGCGCAGACGGCCGCCGCTCGCAGTGAACTGTTCAAGCTGCTCCATCAGAACGCGAAGCCCGCTCCACTTAATGAACGAAACGAGCAGATCGATCTGATCGGACGTTACGATCTCATGCTTCAACTCGCTCATCATATTCGGTTCCGAGTGCGCTCCGGTGAACAACGAGCTTTGCGACAGCGGAGTGGTAGGACGAAGCACCTTTTCCGCCCGAACGCCTCGAATATGGTTCAGCTTCGAATAGACGTAGGTGAGCACCTCGCCTTGCTCGTCCAGCTGCAGCTCCTTGTATTCCTCCTGCCCGAGGCTATCCTTCAGAGTCGCGATAATTTCATTGCAGGTCCGAACCTGCGCGAGGATTGCATCCTCGTCGTTGCTATTTTGCTCCCTTACCGCCTTGAGCGCCCTGCGGGTAACCATCGCCAAATAGTTCGAAAGCAGCTTCCGCGCTTCCTCCGCATCCAGCGCTTCCTTCCCGATCTCGTACAAAGCCGGGTCCAGCGCCGCGAGCTGCCTCATCGTCACGTTATTGATGATTTGTTCGTAGAGACCTTGTTTCATCGAATACCTCTGCTTCTATCGGGTAATCCATTAGCTGCTTTTAATAGGCTTGAATCCCGAATTTTAATAGCTTCTTTGGTAGAAGGTCGTCAAGGTTCTGGATATCGTTATCCACCAACTCAATTAACTTGAGTCTTGCAAAAATATTGCCGTCAAATCGTGTTACTTAAACTCAGAAGCTTAGAACCTTTGTCGGAGAGAGGAACAGAAGA
>NZ_JACXIY010000052.1 GCF_014705655.1 Paenibacillus arenilitoris
GCAATCCACTCACTTTTCTGCAGCAATTAGAGGCTCAGTGGGATCAAGTTACAGTTGTTCGTTGATTGTGCCGTCGTAGAAAAAAATCCGCTATACTGATAACGATTCTCGTTTTCAATATAGCAGATTTTTTTCGCTTTTTCAATGCCCCAAGCCGATTTTGGCCGCCGGCGTGAACCGGTCGGGCGCGAAAGCGGCGAGAGCCGGCTCCACCCGCTTGCCCTCGAGCAAGTCGGCTACGATGAAAGCCGTCGCGGGGCTCAGCAAGATCCCGTTGCGGTAATGACCCGCCGCCATAATGACCGACGGCGT
Source organism: Paenibacillus arenilitoris (assembly GCF_014705655.1). Lineage (GTDB taxonomy): Bacteria > Bacillota > Bacilli > Paenibacillales > Paenibacillaceae > Pristimantibacillus > Pristimantibacillus arenilitoris. The sequence goes on from NZ_JACXIY010000052.1 coordinate 313, forward strand.
TCCGGCGATCTCGCCCAGCAGCGGCAGCCCGTCGCGCGTCGCGGGACGAAGCCCGGCCCACCGGTGCAACGTTTCCTTGCCCGCCAAGTGGGGAAACATTCGGCCGCTGCTCCTGACGAGCCGGCCGATGCCGCGTTCCGTCACGCTCGTCTCGAAGCCGGCGACATCCTCGGAAGCGCCGCATACAAGTCGGTCGTTTCGTTTGCCGACCCAGTACGCCTGGCTGGAGAAGACCATATGCCTGACCTCGCCGGCAGCATGCCCGAAGGAGCAAATTTGCCCGCGAATCGGGTGAATCGGAACGGACAAGCCGAACCAGCGGCCGTACTCCCCCGACCACGCGCCGGCGCAGACGACCAGCCGTTCCGCGTGCACCGGTCCGTCAAGCCGGCTGAACCGGACGGTCGCGCCGCCCCCCGGGTTAACGCTGGCGTCTAGAAGGGCTCCGGCTTGCTCCACGACCGATACGCCCAGCTTCCGGCACGCCGCCTCGAGCGCTTCGACCAGCTTCGGCGCATACACATGGCTCTCACTCGGCGTATACAAGCCGGCAACCGCCGACGCGGTAAGCTTCGGCTCCAGCTTCCGCAGCTCCGCGGCGCCGACCAGCTCGGCCCGCGCACTCCATTCGTTCTGCCATCGCATGCGCGTTTCAACGGGCAGCACGTCCGCTTCGTGCATAAACACGTTCAAGCTGCCGCTCCGTACCCATTCCGCGGACATGCCCGACAGCTCCTCGATGTCCCTTATCCAATCCGGATACAAGCGAAGGCTGCGCAGACAGAACTGAAAGAAGGCGTCCGGCTGCTCCGTGTTTTCCGAGTAAGGGGCGAGCATGCCCGCGGCCGCCCCCGATGCCTGCCCGCCAGTCGTTCCGGGCTCGATCAGCGTCACCTTCATCCCTCTGCGCGCCGCCTCGAACGCGCACGACAGCCCGATGACGCCTCCTCCGAGGACGACGATGGAGTCCGCCATCAGCCTGCGCCCCCTCCGCGTCCCGCCGCAGCCGGCTCGTAGAGCGACCCGGCCAGGTCGCTGCTTGCCGAAGCGTATTTTTTCTTCGGGATCCGCCCCGCCAGTCTGGCGAGCCGTCCCGCTTCGATGGCCAGCTTGAAGGCGCGCGCCATCCTTACCGGGTCCTGCGCCTTCGCGACCGGCGTATTCGCGAGGATGCCGTCCGCGCCGAGCTCCATCGCCTCCGCCGCGTCCTTCGGCGATCCGATGCCCGCGTCCACGATGACGGGCACGCCGGCTTGCTCGGCGATGAGGCCCAGATTGTAAGGGTTCAGCAAGCCGAGACCCGTGCCGATCGGGGAGCCGCCCGGCATGACGGCCGCGGCGCCCGCTTCCTCCAGCCGCCTGCACAGCATCGGATCGTCCGACGTATACGGCAGCACAACGAACCCTTCGCGCGCGAGCTGCTCGGTCGCGCGCAGCGTCTCGATCGGATCCGGGAGCAGCGTGCGGACGTCCCCGCTTATCTCGACCTTAATCCAATTGCCGAGACCCGCCTCCCTGGCCAGCCGCGCGATCCGCAACGCTTCCTCCGCCGTCCGCGCACCCGAAGTGTTCGGCAAGTACGCCATCCGCTTCCCGTCGAAATGCTGCAGCACCGAGTCGTCCTCGGCGCTTTCCAGATTGACCCGCCGGACGGCGAACGTAATGACCTCCGCGCCCGAGGCTTCAAGCGCTTGCTGCAGAACGGCCGGACTCGGGAACCGACCCGTTCCGAACAGGAAGCGCGAACGCAGCTCGCGCCCTGCGATGATAAGCGGGTCTTGTTCGAATGCATCTATCACGAAAGCTCAACCTCCCCCGACAAAATGAACGAGCTCGACGGACGCGCCGTCCTTCAGCTCCGTCCCGGCCCATAATGCGCGCTGCACGATAAGGCCGTCCAGCTCGACGACGAGCTGCTTGTTCTGCTGTCCCAGCTGCCGCACGAGCTCTTCGACCGTCGCCGCGGTCGTCCGCTCCTCGCGGCCGTTCACAGTAATCGTCTTGGCCGCCTGCGCGGCGTCGGCTGCCTCGATCCGGCTCAGGAAGGAGCGGCACGCTGCCGCGGGATCCTCGCTGCCGACGATCGCCGACACCGCGCATATCCGCCTCGCGCCCGCGTCCAGCACCCGATCGACGTTGCCGAGCGTAATGCCGCCGATCGCGACGAACGGGATCGTGACATGACGAGCGGCTTCCGTCACGTAGCTCGTCGTGACGGCCTTCCGGCCGGGCTTCGTGTCGGTCGGGTAGACCGGGCCGACGCCGATATAATCCGCTCCTTCCCGCTCCGCCTTCAGCGCCTGATCCAGGCTATGCGTCGAAATGCCGATCATCCGGTCCGGCCCGAGCAGGCGCCTTGCTTCGCCGATCGGCAAATCCTCCTGTCCCAGATGAACGCCGTCCGCATCCGTTTCCAGCACGATGTCCGGATAGTCGTTAATGATGAACGGCACGCCGTACTTCCTCGTCAGCGCGCGAAGCGACCTCGCTTGCTCCAGCACCTCCGCCCGCGATCCCGTCTTGTTGCGAAGCTGTACGATTTGCGCGCCCCCGATGAGCGTCCGCTCCATGACGTCGACGAGTGACCTCCCGGGGTGATTGGCTTCCGCCGTAATGACGTATAGACGGAAATCCTTCCACTTCTCCCTCTGCATCCGAATGCCTCCCATTCTCCCTCTTATACCGGCAGCTTCCGGCCGAGCACATACGCTTCGCACAGCCGAACGGCATGCGCGGCGTCGGCCGTACCCTGCACGAGCGCCCTGCCGTCGGGAAACAGCACGAGCGTCTCGCCGCTCCCCAGCCTCGCCCGGATCAAATACCGGTTAACCGTCAGCTCGCACCCCCGGCTCCGCAGCTCTTGCTCCAAACGGTCCAGCGGCAGCGGCTTGCCCAGCGTCACCTGCACCGTATCTCTCCCGCACAGCGCCGCCGAGCTAATTTCCTCCTCAGGCCGGCCGCCCGCGCCGGCTGCCGCCGATTCCGGCAACGTCTCCGCCGCCCCGCAATGCGGGCAATCGGCGCGGCCGCCGGGCATCGCCGATTCGCGCAGGCGGAACGACCACAAATCGGCGCTTAACCAGGTGCGGCGCATCGCGTCCTTATTGCCGGTCAGCCATTTGAGCGCTTCGGCTGCCTGCAGCGAGGCGATGAATTCCACGGCCGGCGCGAGGACGCCGACCGTGTCGCACGTGTCGCCTCCTTCGTCCGCGTCGCCGATCAAGCAGCGCAGGCACGAGGTCTCGCCCGGCAGAAGCGCCGCGCTCATACCTTGCGCGCCGGCTACCCCGCCGTAAATAAACGGGATCCGTGCCCGGAAGCAGACGTCGCTCAGCAGCAAGCGGGTTGCGGCGTTGTCGGTACCGTCCAGCACGAGCCGCGCGCCGTCCGCCAGCTCTGCCGCATTCGCCTCGTTCACGTCGGCCACCCGAGCTTCCACGCGAACGTCGCCGTTAATCGCGCGCAGCTTGCTTGCCGCCGCGACCGCCTTCGGCAGCGCGGCCATGGCGTCGGCTTCGTCGAACAGCGTCTGGCGCTGCAGATTGCTGGCCTCGACGAAGTCGCGGTCGACGAGCCGTACTTCCCCGACGCCCGCGCGGACCATATGCTGCGCGAGAGCCGCGCCGAGCGCGCCGACGCCGACGATCAGGACGCTCGCGCCGGCGAGCTCCCGCTGCCCCGCTTCGCCGATCGGGGCGAACCGGATTTGCCGCGAATAACGGTCGCCCCATGCCGTCCCGAAGGGCTCAGCCATAGATCGCGCTCCCCGCCGCCTTGAACGCCTCCGACTTCTCCTTCATGCCCGCCTCGATCGCCTCCGCCGTCTCGAGCCCGCTCCGCGCCGCGTAATCCCGGATGTCCTGCGTAATGCGCATGCTGCAAAACTTCGGTCCGCACATCGAGCAGAAATGCGCCGATTTGGCCGCTTCCGCCGGCAGCGTCTCGTCGTGGTAGGACATTGCCCGCTCCGGATCGAGCGACAGGTGGAATTGGTCGCGCCAGCGGAATTCGAAGCGCGCCTTCGACAAGGCGTCGTCGCGCTGCTTGGCCCTCGGATGCCCCTTCGCGAGATCGGCCGCGTGCGCCGCGATTTTGTACGTGATGACCCCTTCCTTCACGTCCTCCTTGTTCGGCAGGCCGAGATGCTCCTTCGGCGTCACGTAGCAGAGCATCGCCGTGCCGAACCAGCCGATCATCGCCGCTCCGATCGCCGACGTAATGTGGTCGTAGCCCGGCGCGATGTCTGTCGTGAGCGGCCCGAGCGTATAGAACGGGGCTTCGTCGCAAACCGCGAGCTGCCGGTCCATGTTTTCCTTGATCAGGTGCATCGGAACGTGGCCCGGCCCTTCGATCATGACTTGAACGTCATGCTTCCACGCGATCTTCGTCAGCTCGCCGAGCGTATCCAGCTCGGCGAACTGCGCATCGTCGTTCGCGTCGGCGATCGAGCCCGGGCGCAGGCCGTCGCCGAGGGAGAACGACACGTCGTACGCCTTCATGATCTCGCAAATTTCCTCGAAATGCGTGTACAGGAAATTTTCCTTATGGTGAGCGAGGCACCAGGCCGCCATGATCGAGCCGCCGCGGGATACGATGCCCGTCACGCGCTTTGCCGTCAGCGGAATGTAACGCAGCAGCACGCCCGCATGAATGGTGAAATAATCGACGCCCTGCTCCGCCTGCTCGATCAGCGTATCGCGGAACACTTCCCAGCTCAGGTCCTCCGCCTTGCCGTTCACCTTCTCGAGCGCCTGGTAGATCGGCACCGTGCCGACCGGTACCGGCGAATTGCGGACGATCCACTCGCGCGTCGTATGTATGTTTTTGCCCGTCGACAAATCCATGATCGTGTCCGCGCCCCATCTCGTCGCCCACGTCATCTTCTCCACCTCCTCCTCGATCGAGGAAGCGACGGCCGAATTGCCGATATTGGCATTGATCTTGACGTGGAAATGACGGCCGATAATCATCGGCTCGCTCTCCGGATGGTTGATGTTGGCCGGAATGATGGCCCGGCCGGCGGCGATCTCGCCGCGGACGAACTCGGGGTCCATTCCTTCGCGGATCGCGATGTATTCCATCTCCGGCGTTACGATCCCCTTGCGCGCGTAGTGCAGCTGCGTGACGTTCCGTCCGGCTTTCGCTCGTCGCGGCCGACGCGTTAGATTCGGGAACAGCTCGGCCCCGCGCTGCGTCGCCTTCTCGGCGGTGGAGAAGCCGTTATCCTCCGGCCTCACTTCGCGTCCCTCGTAGCGCTCCGTATCGCCCCGTCCCTCGATCCAGCCGCTCCGAAGCGGCGGCAGCCCCTTCCGGACGTCGGCCTCGTAGCTATCGTCGGTATAAGGCCCGCTGGCATCGTAGACGCGGACCGGCTCGTTCGGCAGCTCCTCCCCGTCGCGTCCCGAGCTCGGCTCGAGCGCGATTTCCCTCATCGGCACCCGGATGCTTTCTTCCGAGCCCGTCACGTAAATTTTGCGGCTGCCCGGCAGCGGCGTCGTTAAAATCGGCATAAAAAAACCTCCCAACGGAATAGTCAGAATTCCACCTGGAGGCATGCCCATGCATATACGAAAGTTTGTAGCGCCGCTTCCCGGCTCCCGAATTCACGCAAATAAAGGAGCTTCGCACGCCGGAGCGCCGCCGTCGCCCGAACCGATGCCCGCGAGGCCAAGAAGTTCGGAGAGAGCAAAAAAACCGCCCCGGCGAAGGAGCGGCTGATATGTGTCGTCACGCGCGGCACCCGATACCGGCCCTAAAGCGAGAGACCGGTCCCGATGGCGGCCGCATTCCCCGATTTGGCCAAACTTGCTCGGCCAAATGCGGCTAGGCAGCCCGCGCCTATGAATAAACGCACAATCCCACTTTCCTACGCTGGCATAACCCAGATCAGGTTCAAAGGGACCAAAGCTTTCGCTTTATCTCAGCCGTAAAGGCGCCCCTAGTGGATTTCCTTGTTTGACTATACCGTCTTACCAAGTGAAGTGTCAACCTCGAATTTCGCGGGCGGTCAAAAAAACTCAGTCTTCGCCCTCCTTCAGCAGCTTGATCCAGCGGTCCGCCGTATGCTGCCAGGTGAACGTCTGCTCCACCCTCTCCCGGCTGCGAAGCCCCATCCACTGGCGCAGCTGCTTGTCGCCGAGAAGCAGGTGAAGCTTCTCCAGCAGCTCCGCTTCGATGCGCTTCGGGTTAACCAAATAGCCGGTGACGCCGTTCTGGATAATTTCCGTCATGCCGCCCGCGCGGGTCGCGACGACCGGCACGCCGCAGGACATCGCCTCCACGTTGACGAGACCGAACGCTTCTCTTTGGCCGGAAGGGACGACCGCGACGTCGGCGGCCAGCATCCATCCCGGCACTTCCGAATGGGGGATATAAGGGACGAACCGGACATGGCCCGGACTGCCTTGACCGAGCCGCTCAAGCATGCGGGCATACGGCGTTTTTCGATGCGAGCCGTAGAACGGGCTGCCGACGATCACGACGACGAGCTCCGGGTGCAGCCTGGCCAGCTGCGGCACGATCCGGAGCAGGTGATGGACGCCCTTGAGCGGAATGAGCCGGCCGATGAACAGCACGACTTTTTTGCCGGCCAGCCCCTTCTGCTGCCGCAGCGCTTCCCGCTTGGCCGCCCCTTCCGTCGAATATTGCGACGGGAACCGCGACGTTTCGACGCCTGGATAGATGACCCGAAGCTTCGCCGCCGCCTCGGGCGACCTGGCCGCGACGACGTTTCTCAGAAACTCGCTGTTCACGATGATTTTGTCTGCCGCCCGGTAGCAGCGGCGCAGCTTGGCCGGCGAAATGGCAGACGGCGCGATGAACGAGGAGGAATGCAAATAAAGCCAGACCTGCTTGCCTGGATTCATTCGCTTCATGATCGGCACGTATTGCGGCCGGTTCTCGACGTCGATGACATTCGGAGAGAACCGGCTCACTGCCCTCGCCGCCGCCAGCGCGTAACGTCCTTTATCGAACGCGGGAAACCGCTCGCACAAGACGCCGTTAAAATACCCGGCGCGGGGCAGCGTTTTGCTTAGCCGTCCGTAAATCCGCGGTTCTACATGAGGCATCAGCAGCGGCGCGAACTTCTCCACCACCCGTTCGACGGAACTGCTCCCCGGCGACGGGATCGGGAAGGAGCCGGGCGTGACGATCGCCACTTTGATTGGGGCCATATGTTCGGATTCCTCCTACAGATTCTGCGATTTTGCAGTATCATACGCTCCGAACAAACGGTTTGTCACGGCGCTCCGGCTCCCGTCTAGAGCTTGATTTTCGTTTGAAACAGGCCTGCCTTGCGGGCGGCCATATAAATGATCACGACGAGCGGACCGATGAATACCCCGATGACCCCGACCAGCTTGAAGCCGACGTAGAGGCTGATCAGCGCCGACAAGGAACCGATGCCGACCGAGTCGCCGAGAATTTTCGGTTCGACGATGCGGCGGAAGACGGTAATGACGAGGAACAAAATATAGAGGCCTACGCCGGTAAATACGTCGCCGGTAAGCAGCAGGTAAGTCCCCCAAGGCACGAGCACCGAACCCGTGCCCAGAATCGGCAGGATGTCGACGATGATGATGAGCAAAGCGATCGCGAGCGGGTATTTGACGTCAAGCACGAGCAGACCGAGCAATGAAATGATGTAGGTAAGCGCGCTCAGGATGAACTGGGAACGCAAAAATCCGAAAATCGATTTTTTCAAATTGTTTAATACGTCGTCGACCTGCGGCCGAGACTTCTCGTCGAACATCGACAGAACGGTGGCCTTCATCGTGTTGAGGCTGAAGCTGAACATGTAGACGGCGACCAAAAACACGATAAAAAAGATGAACATCCCCGGGATGCTCGACGCGAACGCGATGACCGTGTTCGACAGCGACCCGACCATCTTCGTTAACGCGCTCGTGAGACCCTGCAGCCAGCCTTCCAGCGTCTCGATCGCGTCGGGCGGAAAGTTCTGATAGAGCGACTGCACCCTGTTCATAAGGTCGTCGACCATGCCGTTCGCGTTCTCGAAGTAGTTCGGCACCTTCTTGAAGAAGGCGATCAGCTCCGCGGCGATCTTCACCCCGAGCAGCGCGATCAGGCCGATCAGGATAACGGTGAACAGGCTGCTCGACACGGTGGCCGCGACAAGCCGGTTCATGCGGAATTTGTTCATGAACAGCTTATTCAGCGGCTCCAGAAAGATCGCTACGACGAGCGCCAGCAGAAAGGGAGCGCCTACGGTAAAAAGCAAATAAAGCAATAACAGCCCCAACGCGATAAATACGATGGTCTTGATCGACAACAATTCCGCCTCCCTTCTCTAATGCTATATGCACATGCTGTCCAACTTAAGCCTGCGGATCGCAGCGCCATGCGGATTAGTCGATTATGGCGCTGCGCCGGTTGAAATCGACATCCTTGTAATACATGTCCTTCACAAGCAAGTTCGGTCCGCAGCACGACGCCGCGGGACAATGGCAATTGACGCTGCGCGCGAGCGGATGATCGAGCCAGCGGTCGAACAGCTCGTCCAGCCTGGCGTCCGCGATATTGCCGAATGCCGGAACGTCGGAGAAATCGGTGACGAACACATCGCCGGTGAACAGATTGACGTTCAGCCTGTTGCGGCCGTCCGGATCGTTGCGCACGGTCACGTTCGGCTCCTCGGCCAGCCGCTTCAGCAGGCGGCGTTCCTCCGGATTGCCGCTGCATGGATAGAACGGCAGCGTGCCGAACAGCATCCACACCGACTTGTCCCTCGACTTCAGCAGCAGATCGATCGCCTGCAGCATTTGCTCTCTCGGCAGCACGGGCAAATCCTTCGCGAACGCGCTCGGATACATCGGATGCACCTCGTGCCGCTTGCAGCCCATCTCGACGATCAGGCGGTGAATCTCGTCGATCTTGTCGTAAGTTCGGAAATTGATCATCGATTCGGCGGACACGAGCACGCCCGTGTCGGCAAGGCGCCGCGCGTTGTCGATCATCCGCTCGTAGAGCTTGGCCGCCGCTTCGTACGAGACGCGATGGCCGGCCTTGGCGAATCCGATCCGGTGAAAGTCCTCGGCGGACGTATAGTTGAACGAGATGTGCATGACGTCCAAATAGGGGGCGAGCAGCTCATAGCGGCCGTATGGAAGCGTGACGTTGGAATTGATCTGGGAGCGGACGCCGCGGCTGCGGGCATATTGAAGCAGCGGCAGCATGTATTCGCGCACGGTCTTCTCGGAGAAGGATGGCTCGCCGCCCGTAATGCTGATCGTCTCAAGCTGCTCGACTTCGTCCAGCCTGTCCAGCATTTGCTTCAGCGGCAGCTTGGCGGGTTCGGACAGGACGAGCGTATCGCCGACGGCGCAATGCTCGCAGCGCATGTTGCATAAATTGGAGACGGTCATCTCGACGCTTGTCAGCCGATGCGTGCCGTACCGCCGCAGCGAGCGGATCGGATCCCACGGATCGTTCGCCGGCGACAAAGCCTCCATCGGAATATCGGTTTGGAGCGGTTGGATTTTAATCATTTTTCAGCACCTGACTTCTTGATCTCGAATGAAACATTCTCTATTTATTGTACTGCCCGCTTCCTGCGGAAGCAAATAAAGCCGGGAAATATTCGCGCTCCGTCCCGATTTTTCAAAAAAAGGAGCCTTATCGGCTCCCTGACGCGAAAATCCAGTTGTATCCCGTTAAATTCCCGCGGCCTGCCGGACCTCTCCGGTATCCTCGTTGACGCCGACGATCATCTTCGTCAGCTGCTTGGACAAATCGATTTCGTAAGGCGACTTCAGCTCTTCCCCCGCTTCGTCGTACAGGACGCGGATGACCGGCCGGTGCGGATACGAATAGTTGATATCCGACACGATGCCCTCCTCGCCGCTCTCAAGCCTGACCGAGATGCCGATCGGATAGATCGCCACCTTGTCCCGGAACAGCTGAAGCATGCGCTGCTCGTACAAGGTGCCGGTACCCGCGTACAGCCGCTCGATCGCGTGATGCGGCAGCATCGGCGCGCTGTATACGCGATTCGTCGTCATCGCGTCGTAGGAATCGACGAGGCCGATCCATTTCGCGTATTCGTGGATTTCGTTGCCCTTGATGCCGCGCGGATAGCCGCTGCCGTCGAGACGCTCATGATGCTGCAGGGCACAATGCGCCACCAGCAGCGGCATGTTCGGCTCGTCCTTGAGCAGCTCGTAGCCGATCCGGGTATGCTGCTTCATCGCCTCGTATTCCTCCTTCGAGAGCGAGCCGGGCTTCTTCAGGACGTCGACGGATATTTGCGTCTTGCCGATATCGTGAAGCAGCGCCCCCATGCCGAGCGTCGTCAGCTCGTCCCGGGAATAGCCGTGGGACATGCCGAGCAGCGTTGTATAAACGCAGACGTTGAGCGAGTGCTGGTAAAGGTAATGATCGACCGTACCCATGCCAAGAAGCATGATCATCGCGTCCTTATGTCCGGACAGGTCGTCGATGATCATGTTCATCATCTGCTTGAACGGCTGCGCGATGTACGGATAAGTAGCGCCCTTCTCGCGTTTCGGGCGCTCCATCATGGAGCGGAAATTTTTTTTGATCTCCCTGAGCGAATGCTGCGTCGTCTCCTCGCTGATCAACGAAGGCAGGACGATGTCATCCGTTCTCGGATCGGCGATGTACGCATATTCGATTCCGCACTGCGCAAGGCGGGCGATCAACCGTTCGGTCAGCTCTATTTTTTCCCCGAGAAGGACGAGTCCGTCTTGAGAAAATATTTTTTTGGCCAGCTTCATTCCGGGCCTGCATTTCGCTAGCGGCAACAAACGCATTTTCTCGATCCTTCCCCTACGATAATCTGTTAACTATTACATCGGAAAAAGCCGTTCGTAATGTTAATGTAAGGGAAAATCGACAAAATCGCAACCATTTTATGCTATATTTCGACAACGATCGCGCGGGTATTACTTTACCCGCGAAGCGCGAATCGGTCCGTGAAGCGCTTCAGCCCGCAGTCCTCGAGCGCCTCGCGGTTCTGCAATTGGGAAGCGATCACGTCCCGGATGAATTCCGGCAAATAATATTGCACCGATTCCGCGCTCGCCAGCGTCTCGTAGCCCGCCTTGAAGCTGAACATGTCGATCGAACCGACCGCGTACAGCGCTTCGTCGTCCAGCGGCTCCCCGTTCACGCGCGCCTCCGTGATCCGCTCCATCGCCGGACGGGAGGAATCGTACTCCACCGTCATGCCGTCGACCGCAAGCGTGCCGAGCACTTCGCCGCGGAAGCCGTAGCCCTTGATCGGCTTGCGGATGAATTCGGGCAGCAGCGATTGCTCGAGCGCTGCCCGGATATGCTTGCCGGCGATGAGCATCCGGCAAGGATTGATCGGCGACGGACAGAGGGCGTGAAGCTCGCCCGCCGTCACGTCGCCCTGCGCGAGGCCGCCAAGCAGCTGCCCGGCGTTGACGATGCCGATATCGGCATCGGTCCAGCCGCGCAGGCCGGCGGCCAGCAGGTTGCCGAGCGGCGTCTCCCGCTCGGCCGAGGCGGGCAGCGGCGCGTCGAGCCGGGCGATAACCCGGCTCAGGCGGCGCGCTCCCGCCTCCCGGAAGCCGCCGATGATCGCGGCGGCTTCCGGATGCTCCGCCATGGCGGCCGTCGGCACGCAGGCTGCGCGGAAGACAGGGCGGGCCGAGATCGGATCGAGCCCGATCTCGACCCGCCCGACGTACTCGCCGTATTTGCCCGCGGCGCAAATCGTCGTTCCGCCGATGACGAGCGGCTCCTCGAGCAGATGATGCGTATGCGCGCCGAGGATGAGGTCGATCCCGCCTACCCGCTCCGCGATCTGCCGGTCCGACGCGATGCCGAGATGCGACATGACGACGATGACGTCGGCGCAGCCCCGCAGCAGCGCCGCCTGCTCCCGTATCGCTTCGAAGGGATCCGTCGACTCCCAGCCGAGCAAAGAATAAAATTCGGAGAAGGCGGCCGTAACCCCGATAAAGCCGAGGCGCAAGCCGTTCTTCTCGATAACGGTGCTCGGAAGCAGCCATTCCGGCGGCTCGCCGGTCGCGGCAATCTTCATGTTCGCGCAGACGACGGCGAATTTCGCACGGCTCGCGTAAGCTTCGGCAATGGCCCGATACGAGTAGGTCAGGCCTTCGTTATTGCCGAGCGTAACCGCTTCGTAGCCCGCGGCGTTAAGAAGCTCTACGTTCACGATGCCGTCGCTTCCTTCCGTCTCGACGCGCATCCGGTCCATATGGTCGCCGCAATCGACGGCGATGACCCGGTCGCTGCCGGCGAATCTTCGCTCCTCCGCGATGAAGGCCGCTATTTTTGCGGCATTTTCCAGCCTGCTGTGGATATCGTTGCTGTGAATGAGCACGACTCCGCTACGTATACGATCCGACAACTTCCTGCATGCCTCCTCCTCGCTTACGTGTCCGCCTATTTCTTCATACGCAGATCATCCGCCGAAAATGTCCGTTTAAAGCCGTACGACGCTTCGATTTCCCCGCTTGCAGCATTGTGCCCAATCTTCAGCTTGACGATGCTCTTCACGTTCAAGCATTTGCTGCTTCCGCTGGGCACATACAGCCGGATGGGGCCGGCGGCGGATAACGGTTCGTTGCCGACGGCGAACAAGACGGCCGCATGCGTCAGCTGTTCCCAAGGAATCGTCGCTTCGAAGCCGTCCGCAGCCTCTACCGCAAGGTGCGTAGGCGTCCCCGTCCCGGCCGTCTCTTCCCGGCCGGCGGACTTAAGCCAGGCGTTATGCCAGCGATGCCAATCGAATGCCTCGCCGGCCGCCCCCGGCACCCGGTCCGCGATCGGAAAATGCCCGCCCGCAAGCTCGGCCATCGCCTCCGCGGTCGTCGCGGAGCTGCCGAGCGCGTAATGTTCGATCGTGATTTCGCGCATAGCTTCTCTTTTACCCTCCGATCTGCGACATGCGGCGCTCCGTCGGCACATGCGACAAGGCGTCGTTCGCCAGCTTGGCGGCCATCTCGTGGTTTTCCGGTTTAATGTCCATCGCTCTGAGGAACAGCCGCCGCATCGCATCCGGATCGCCGAGCGCATCCTTCGCGTTCAGCTCGTCGACCCAGTACAGGCACGGCTTGATCGAGCCGTCCGCCGTCAAGCGCAGCCGGTTGCAGTTGCTGCAGAAATGGTCGCTGATCGGGTGGATGAGCCCGAACGTGCCGCGCCCGCCTTCCAGCACGTAATCTTCGGAAGGGCCGTTGCCGCGTACGTTCGGACCCCGCTGGAACGAATACCCTTCCTGCTCCGCCACTTCAAGGACGCGGGTTAGCGGCAAGTAATGCTTTCTCCAATTGTCGTCGGCATGGCCGATCGGCATATATTCGATGAACCGGACGTGCATCGGCTGCTCGTAGGCCATCTTCAGAAACGCCGCGATCTCGTCTTCGTTCACGCCCTTCAGCAGGACGCAATTCAGCTTGATCGGCCGGAAGCCCGCCGCCGCGGCCGCCTCGATGCCTTCCATGACCCGCTTTAATTCGCCGCGCCGGGCAATGAACCGGAACCTGGCGGAATCCAGCGTATCCAGGCTGATATTGACCCGGTTGAGGCCTGCAGCGCGCAGCGCCTCGGCCTGCTTCGCCAGGAAGACGCCGTTCGTCGTAAGCGCGATGTCTTTAATGCCCGGGATGGCCGACAATCTGCCGATCAAGCCGTCCAGACCGGGACGGATTAACGGTTCGCCGCCCGTAATGCGCAGCTTCGAGATGCCAAGCTTCGCCCCGGCTTCCACGACCTCCACGATTTGATCGTAGGTAAGCAGATTTTCGGATTCGGTAAACGCAACGCCTTCTTCCGGCATGCAATATAAACACCGCAAATTACAGCGGTCGGTTACGGATATTCGCAAATAATCGTGCACTCGTCCAAAACGGTCCGTCAAAGCCGGCATGCGCTCCACTCCCTTTCTGTCTACCTATAAGCATAACATTTTTTTGCCGATTATGATATTCTATTATCATCTAAACTACAATTGATGAGAGGTTATATTACATGACATATACTTGGTCGATTAAATTGTTTGCCGGCTTGCCCGAGCGGATCGGGGTTTCCTCCCTAAGCCTTCGATCCGAAGAAGGACAGATGACCGCCATGCGCTTGAAGGAGGCGGTGTCCGCCGCTTATCCGGAACACGGGGCTTTGATTCGCGTTTCGTTTATCGCCTGCAACCATGCTTATGCGGCCGACGACAAAATGCTGCTCGCGACCGACGAGCTGGCTTTGCTGCCCCCGGTTTCCGGCGGCGAGGAGTCTCAAGCGGCGGCGGACGGCGAGCGTGACGACCTCTACGTCGTGACGGACGAGCCGATTCGCTCCGACGACGTCCTGGCGAAGGTTATCGTCCCCGAGCACGGCGCCGCCATCGCGTTCGTCGGAACGACGCGGGAGTGGACGCAAGGCAAGCGCACGGTTCGGCTTGAGTACGAGGCTTACGCCCCGATGGCCGTCGCCACGATGAAGCAGATCGGCGACGAAATCGCGGCTCGCTGGCAAGGGGCATTATGCGCCATCAGCCACCGGATCGGCGTCGTCGGCCTCGCCGAGACAAGCGTCGTCATCGCCGTCTCCTCGCCGCATCGCGACATTTGCTACGAAGCAAGCCGTTACGCAATCGAACGATTGAAGCAAATCGTGCCGATATGGAAGAAAGAAATTTGGGAGGACGGTTCGGAATGGAAGGGGCATCAGCTCGGCCCATGGGATCCGACCGCCCCTTTGGCGGAATTTTAGTTCCTTTGAACGCGGAGCGCTATAACTGCACGCCTTAGTTACGAGAAGGAGGAATTGAACTTGGATCAACACGCACAAGCCGCGCCGGGCGGCGACGAACGGCCGGGCATCGGTCCCGATTCGCGCTACGCGAGACAGATCCGCTATGCGCCGATCGGCCCCGGAGGGCAGCAGGCGCTGATCGCGAGCCGGGCTGCCGTCGTCGGCATAGGCGCGCTCGGCTCCGTCATCGCCCAGCATCTCGTCCGGTCCGGCGTCGGGTACGTCCGGGTCATCGACCGCGACATCGTGGAGTGGAGCAATCTTCAGCGGCAGATGCTGTATACGGAGCAGGACGTGCTCGCCCTGCTGCCCAAGGCCGAAGCCGCCGCCGCGCGCTTGCGGGAAATGAACGGCTCGGTAATCGTCGAGCCCCGCGTCGCCGACCTGACAACCGCAAACGCGGAGGAATTGCTAGGCGACGTCCATGTCATCCTAGACGGGAGCGATAATTTTTCCGTCCGGTATTTAATGAACGATTACAGCGTGAAGCATAACATTCCTTGGATATACGGCGGAGCGGTCGGCGCTTCGGGCATGACGATGACGGTCGTTCCCGGCGATACCCCATGCTACCGCTGCCTGTTCGAGGAACCGCCGGCGCCCGGAGCGGCCGATACATGCGAGACGGCCGGCGTCATTTCGCCGATCGTGGACATCGTCGGCTCCCTTCAGGCGGCGGAAGCCATCAAGCTGCTCAGCGGCAATCGCCAGGCTTTGCACCGGACCTTGTTTCAGGTCGATTTATGGAACCACGCCTGGCTGCCGGTCGCGCTAGCGAATGCCCGCCGGGAAGGCTGCGCCTGCTGCGGGAGAGGGCGCTTCGACTTTTTGGACGAGCAGTCGTCAGGCCCGGCCGCGGCCTCCCTATGCGGCCGCCATTCCGTGCAAATTACGCCGTTAACGCCCGCCGCCTTGCACTTGGAAGAGCTTGCGGCAAGACTGCGGCCGGTTGGCTCCGTTACGTTAAACCGCTTCTTGCTGCGGATAGCGCTCGAGAACGACCTTACCCTTGTTTTGTTCGGAGACGGCAGAGCAATCGTGCAGGGTACCGATCAAATCGCAAAAGCAAGGGCTGTTTATGCCGAAATTTTAGGAATCTAGTCGCATTTACAATATCCTCTTATTGCCATTACGACAATTCATTGTTACTATAGTAGTAATTTATACGACTACATGCAATTGAGGTGTCTTGATGAGGGTTCATGTGACTGACTTGATTAACGGAGATACTTTGAGCCGCGATACGTTTAACGACTTTGGACTCCATGTCCTCTCCAAGGGAACGGTATTGAACGACCAGGAGATCTCAAGACTATTTCAGCATCAAATCGAATATGTGGATATTGAAGACAGGACGATTGAGGAGCCGGTGCCGCGTACGCTTGAAACGACGGTGAACCCGAAGTGGCTCCCTACCGTTCAACCTATATACGAAAACGCTGTCAAAAGCTTCGAGAGCCTGTTCGCCCAGGCGCTGGACGACGGCAAAGTGAATGACGCGGAAGTGACGGCGGTGCTGCAGCCGCTCTTGAACAATCTGCAGCTTGAACGCGACGTCGTATCGATGCTGCTCCTCCTGAATACGCAGGACGACTATACTTATCAGCACTCCGTGCAAGTCGGCATGCTCTCCTATTATTTGGCTGCTTGGGTCGGTTATTCGAACGAAGAGGCGTTAAAAATCGGAAAAGCGGGCTTCCTCCACGATATCGGGAAATGCCGGATCGCCGACGAAGTGCTCAACAAGCCGGGCAAACTTACCCATGACGAATTCGAGGAAATCAAGAAGCATACCGTCTACGGGCACGAGATTATTTTGAATTCAGTGGACGAGCCCTATCTCGCGATCGCGGCGCTCCAGCATCACGAGAGAATCGACGGAAGCGGATACCCGCATGGGCTTGAAGGGGACGCGATCCATCCCGTATCCAAGATTATTTCCGTCGTCGACGTATACAGCGCCATGATCTCGCAGCGCGTCTACCAGCAGAAACGGGACTTATTATACGTATTGAAGGAACTGTACCGGCTCAGCTTCAAAGAGCTTGACCCGTTCACGACGCAGACGTTCATCAAACATATGATTCCGAATTTTATCGGTAAACGGGTAGAGCTTGCGACGGGCGAATCGGGCATTATCGTCATGACGCATCCGATCGAATTTTTCCAGCCGCTCGTCCAAATCGGCGACCGCTTCATCGATTTGACCATCGAACGCGAATACGAAATCAAGCATGTTTACCTTTAAAAAGGATAGCCCCGGCGGCAGTAAGCTGAACTAACTGCCGCCGGGGCTATTTGTTTGCAGCCGGCTTGCTTAGCCGATGCTGCCCTCCATCTCGAACTTGATCAAACGGTTCATCTCTACCGCATACTCCATCGGCAGCTCCTTCGTGAACGGCTCGATGAAGCCCATAACGATCATTTGCGTAGCTTCCGCCTCGCTCAAGCCGCGGCTCATCAAGTAGAACAATTGATCCTCGGATACTTTCGATACCGTCGCCTCGTGCTCAAGGGTGATATTGTCGTTCAAAATCTCGTTGTAAGGAATCGTATCCGATGTCGATTCGTTATCGAGAATAAGCGTATCGCATTTGATGTTCGCCTTCGCGCCGTCGGAGTTGCGTCCGAACGAGGCAAGGCCGCGGTACGTCACTTTGCCGCCGTGCTTGCTGATCGACTTCGATACGATCGTCGACGTCGTGTCGGGAGCAAGGTGAGTCATTTTGGCGCCCGCGTCTTGGTGCTGGCCTTTGCCGGCAACCGCGATCGACAATACCATGCCCTTCGCGCCGCGTCCGCGCAGAACGACAGCCGGGTATTTCATCGTCAGCTTGGAGCCGATGTTGCCGTCAACCCATTCCATCGTCGCGTTCTCGTCGGCAACCGCGCGTTTCGTAACGAGGTTGTAAATGTTCGGCGCCCAGTTTTGGATCGTCGTGTAACGGACGCGGGCATTCTTCTTGCACAAAATTTCGACGACTGCGCTGTGAAGCGAGTTCGTGCTGTATACCGGCGCCGTACAGCCTTCGACATAATGAACGAAGCTGTCTTCGTCGGCGATGATGAGCGTGCGCTCGAATTGTCCCATGTTCTCGGAGTTGATCCGGAAGTAGGCTTGAAGCGGAATTTCGCACTTCACGCCTTTCGGGACGTAAATGAAGCTGCCGCCCGACCAAACCGCGCTGTTCAGAGCCGCGAACTTGTTATCGTTCGGAGGAATGATCGTTCCGAAGTATTCCTTCAGCAGCTCCGGATGCTCGCGAAGCGCCGTGTCCGTATCCGTGAAGATTACGCCTTGCTTCTCGAGATCCTCCTGCATGCTGTGATAGACGACCTCGGATTCGTATTGCGCCGATACGCCGGCGAGAAATTTCTGCTCGGCTTCGGGAATGCCCAGCTTATCGAACGTTTCCTTGATTTCGGAAGGAACCTCTTCCCATGTTTTCCCTTGCTTCTCGGAAGGCTTGACGTAGTACTGGATATCGTCGAAATCCAGCTCATCCATGTTGCCGCCCCAACGAGGCATCGGCATTTTGTTGAATTGCTCGAGCGATTTCAGGCGGAATTCAAGCATCCAGTCCGGCTCGTTTTTCATTTCCGAGATCGTGCGCACGATTTCCGGCGTCAGGCCTTTGCCCGATTGGAATACCGCTTTGTGCTCGTCACGGAAACCGTATTTGTACTCTTCCATTTCCGGCATTGATTTTGCCATTTCGGTTCACGCTCCTCTATGCGTTCTTCAATTGCGTCAGTCGTGCCGATGCTCGATGCCCTTGCGCAGCGCGTTCCACGCCAGCGTGGCGCATTTGATGCGGGCCGGGAATTTGTTGACGCCCGACAACGCTTCGATGTCTTCCAGCTCCTCGAATTCGACGGGCTCGCCCTTCATAAGCGACGAGAATTTGTCGGCCATGGAGAGCGCCTCTTCGAACGTTTTGCCTTTGATCGCTTCCGTCATCATCGAGGCCGAGCTCATGCTGATCGAGCAGCCTTCGCCCTCGTACCGGGCATCGGTCACCTTGCCGTCCACGACCTGCAGCTGCAGCGAGATGCGGTCGCCGCACGTCGGGTTGTTCAAGTTGATCGTAACCGACTCGTCGGCAAGCTTGCCGCGGTTGCGAGGGTTCTTATAGTGATCCATTATAACTCTGCGGTATAAATCATCCAATTGCATGACCGAAGAACTCCTTTGTCTGTATTAAAGCATCGGCTAAGCGGTCGATGTCTTCTTCGGTATTATATAAATAAAAGCTTGCTCTAGCCGTAGCCGAAACATTCAGCCATCGCATAAGCGGCTGGCAGCAATGATGGCCCGCCCTGATCGCGATGCCTTTGGAATCCAGAACCGTCGCGACGTCGTGCGGATGAACGTCTTCTAGATTGAACGTGACCAGTCCTACCCGGTCTTTCTTCGGTCCGTACAACGTAATGCCGTCCATCGAAGAAAGCTTGTCGTAGGCGTAAGCGGCCATACGGCGCTCATGCTTGTCGATTTCGTCGTAGCCGATTTCGGTCAGAAAATCAATCGCCGCCCCGAGACCGACCGCGCCGGCGATAATCGGCGTGCCGCCCTCGAACCGGTAAGGAATCTCCTTCCAGGTCGATTCGTACAAATCGACGAAGTCGATCATCTCGCCCCCGTACTCGATCGGCTCCATGTTGTTCAGCAGCGACTTCTTGCCGAACAAGGCGCCGATACCGGTCGGACCGCACATTTTATGTCCGGAGAAGGCATAGAAGTCGACGTCGAGGTCTTTCAAATCGACCTTCATGTGCGGCGTGCTCTGCGCGCCGTCGACGACCATGACCGCCCCGTTGCGATGGGCGATTCGGGTCATTTCCTTGATCGGATTAATGACGCCGAGCACGTTCGATACGTAAGTGACCGACACGACCTTCGTCCGGGACGTAATCGTCTTCTCTACGTCCTCGATCGCGATCGACCCGTCCTCTTGAAGCGGAATGTACTTCAGCGTCGCTCCCGTCGCCTTCGCCGCCTGCTGCCAAGGAATCAGATTGCTATGATGCTCCATCGGGGTAATGACGATCTCGTCGCCTTCGCCGCATACGGAACGCGCGTAGCTCGAAGCGACCAAATTCAGCGCGGTCGTCGTGCCCCGCGTGAAAATTATTTGCTCCGGCGCTCCGGCATTCAGCAGTTTGGCCACTTTCTCGCGCGCGCCCTCATACGCGTCGGTCGCCCTGGATCCGAGCGTATGCACGCCGCGATGAACGTTCGCGTTATCCAGCTCATAATATCGGTTGACCGCATCAATGACGGAACGCGGCTTCTGAGAAGACGCCGCGCTATCCAGATAAACGAGCGGGTGCCCGTTTATTTCTTGATGCAATATCGGAAACTGCTCCCGAATCGCATTTATATTCATCCTTCCAGCTTCCTTTCGAGCAAACGCTGAAGCTGCCCGCGTACCGACTCGATCGGAATTTCCGATACGACCGGCGCCAAAAAGCCGTAAATAATCAATCGTTCAGCGTCCTGCTTGGAGATACCGCGGGACATCAGGTAATAGACCTGCTCCGGGTTCACTTGCCCTACGCTTGCCGCATGACCGGCCGTTACGTCGTCTTCGTCGATGAGCAAAATCGGGTTGGCGTCGCCGCGCGCCTTCGGGCTGAGCATGAGTACCTTCTCGGTCTGAACCCCGTTCGCTTTCGTTGCGCCGTGCTCGATTTTGGTAATGCCGTTGATGATCGCCGAAGCGGAGTCCTTCATGACCGCGCGCGTGACCATGTTGCTGTCCGAGCTTTTGCCGAAGTGGACGGCTTGCGTCGTCAAGCTGTTTTGCTGCGCGTTCTTGCCTACGCTGATCACCTTGGCGTCCGATGTGGAGCCTTGGCCCTTCAGCACCGATTTCGTCTCGGACAGCGTATTGCCGTCGTTCAGGTCGCCGATGATCCATTCGATCCGGCCGTCGTTCTCGATGACCGCGCGGCGGATCGTCATATCGACGCCCGTCTCGCCCATAGAATGAATGGAACCGAACCGAACATGCGCGCCCGGCTTAACGAACACTTCTACGATCGATGGATGCACGAACGGCGAAGCCGCCGCGGCAGGGTCGGTAATGACGCAATCCACGTAAGTTACGCGGCTGTGGTTGTCCGCCACGATCAGAATGTGCGGAGCGAACGTCGACTCCTGGTCGTCGTTGTACAAAATCGCCTGCAGCGGCAGCTCGACCTCGACGTTCTTCGGCACGTATACGAATACGCCGCCGTTCCAGATCGCCGCGTTAAGCGCCGTCAGCTTGTCTTCGTCCTTCGAAACCGCTTTGAACAAATATTGTTGAACGAGATCGCCATGCTCCCTGCATGCCGTCTCCAAATCGGTGAAAATAACGCCTTTGCCCGAAAGCTCGCCCGCTACCTGCTTCCATACGGCCCCCGAGTTGCGTTGCACCAGCAAGTTTTCCGTACCTTCCGACACTAATTCGCGAACGATCGCCGGAAGCTCGCTTACAGCTCCCGCTGCCGCCGGCTTCTCGTATCGGCCGACCGCCGTCAGGTTCCAGCGCTCGATGCGCACCTTCTCCGGCTTCGGCCAGCCTATCGTCCCGGCAAGCTCCGCCGCTTCGCCGCGCTGCGCCACGAGCCAATCGGGCTCGCCCTTGCTGCGGGCCAGCGCTTCCGCGGATTGACGGTCGGTAGGCGTCGTTAGTTGTGTACTCATCCGTTATGCCCCCTTCTCCGCTTATGCCTGGCCGACCGTTTCGTCCACGATGCCAAGTTCTTCTTTAACCCAATCGTAACCTTCGTTCTCCAGACGCTCCGCCAGCTCCGGGCCGCCGGATTTGACGATGCGGCCTTGCATCATGACGTGAACGAAGTCCGGCTTGATGTAATTCAGCAAACGCTGGTAGTGCGTAATGATCAGGAAGCCGCGTTCTTCGGAACGCATCGCGTTAACGCCGTTCGAGACGATGCGGAGCGCGTCGATGTCGAGGCCGGAGTCGATCTCGTCAAGCACGACGATCTTCGGATCGAGAAGCATCATTTGCAAAATTTCGTTGCGCTTCTTCTCGCCGCCGGAGAAGCCTTCGTTCAAGTAGCGGTGAGCGAATTCCGGGTTCATCTCGAGATCTTTCATTTTTCCTTCCATCTGGCGGATGAACTTGATGAGCGAAATTTCGTTGCCTTCTTCGCGGCGGGCGTTGATCGCACTGCGCAGGAAGTCCGAGTTCGTTACGCCGGGAATTTCGCTTGGATATTGCATCGCCAGGAACAGGCCGGCGCGGGCGCGCTCGTCCACTTCCATCTCCAGCAGGTCTTCTCCGTCAAGCGTGGCCGTTCCTTCCGTCACTTCGTATTTCGGATGGCCCATCAAAGCGGAAGCGAGCGTGCTTTTGCCTGTTCCGTTCGGACCCATGATCGCGTGAATTTCCCCGCCTTTGATTTCGAGGTTGATGCCTTTCAAAATTTCTTTTCCGTCGATGGCCGCTTTCAGGCCGTCGATGACAAATTGCGTTGTCATAGTATGCCGATCCCTCCATAGTTGGTTTCATTCGCCAGTCACTTCTATAATAAACAGTCATGTCTATACAGAGTGATTCTCAATGATTCTCAATAATTATTTTAATATAGTTTTTGTTATAAATCAATGCGGGATATGGGTTTCATGCGATGTTCGCGTCCGCGGCGACCGCTTCATGAATCCAATGCCGCCTTGATTCGCCGCGCTTCCAATTGGAACGCTTCCTCGTCCAGCGCCGGAATGAAGGAGGTCGCGCGCGGCTCATCCTCCAGTTTTACCCAAGACTTGCATCCGTTATAAGCCGGGCGCATCGAAATTTCCGCCGGCTCTTCAAGCCGGTATACGCGCAGGATCAGCAAATGAAGCGGCTTCGTTTTTTTCCACTTTAGCCGTTCTTCGGCGAACTGATCGGACCATATATGAAACCCGCGCAGTTTATCCAGCGTCTCCTGGTCCGTAATTTCGATATCTTCCACGGCCTCGGCGTAAGCGTCCAGCTTGATCGTCTCCGCCTCCGGCGACCAGCCGGCCAGCGTCTCGTCGATCTCGCCTTCGTGCGCGGGCTTCAGCAGATGCTTCTTCTGGTGCTCGAACGCCGGCATCAAATAAAAGGACGGGCTGATCAGCCGGAAATCCCTCGTCTCCTCGACGATGCCTCCCTTGCGCATCACGATGATCTGCTTGCCTTCCTTCAGCGCCTTCACGCTGACGGCCCATTCCTTCAATGCGACCGGCTCGCGCCTATTTGTCTCTGTCATGCACGTATCTCCCACCCATCTCGTTTGCAGATGATTCCATTATATCAAATGTAGGTATTCCAAGGCGAAAAAATATCCATTATACTGTGTTGAGATGAATACCGGGCATTGCGCCCGGCAACCAAATACCCGGAGGTGCACGCTTTGACTGCCTATCATCCTTTAACCGAACTGGAAGCCGTTCAAATAGCAAGGACGCTCGGCCAATTTTTTCCTGAGGGCGCCGACCTGCAGTGCCGAGAGATCGGCGACGGCAACCTCAACCTCGTCTTCCATATTGCCGATGCCGCGAGCGGCAAGAGCCTGATCATGAAGCAGGCGCTTCCGTACGCCAAGGTCGTAGGGGAATCGTGGCCGCTGACGCTGGACCGCGCCCGCATCGAAAGCGAGAAGCTGCTGCTTGAGGGCAAGCTCGCCCCGGGCCTCGTGCCGGCCGTCTACCATTACGACCCTGCGCTCGCGCTTACGGTCATGGAAGATTTGAGCGATCATCTCATCATGCGACAAGGCTTGATCGCGGGCACGCGCTATCCGAAGTTCGCGGACGATATTTCCACCTTCATGGCGCGCACTTTATTTTTCACTTCCGACCTCGGAATGAATCAACAGGACAAGAAAAATTTGGTCAAAGCTTTTATCAATCCGGAATTGTGCAAAATAACGGAAGATCTTATTTTCGACGATCCGTACACGGATTCGCCCAACAACAGCTTCGCCCCCGCGATCCGCGACGCCGCCGAGGCGCTGTGGAAGGACGGAGAGCTTCATCTTGAAGTCGCCATCCTGCGCGAGAAGTTTTTGACAAGCGCTCAGGCGCTGCTGCACGGCGACCTGCACACGGGCAGCGTCTTCGCGACGCCCGCCTCGACGAAGGTCATCGATCCCGAATTCGCCTTCTACGGTCCGATCGGCTTCGACATCGGCGCGGTCATCGCGAATCTGCTGCTTAACTTCGCCGGTCAAGAGCATTGGTCCGAAGACGCGGAGAAGAGAAGCGACTTCCGCCGCTATTTGACGGATACGATCCGCGACGTGTGGCAGCTGTTCGATAAGAAATTCAGGGCGCTGTGGGAAGAGAGCTGCATCGACCGTATCGCGTCCGAGACGCCCGCCTACAAGGAATATTACATGCAGCGGCTGCTCCAGGACGCCGCCGGATTCGCAGGCTGCAAAATCGTACGCCGCATCGTCGGCCTGTCCCACGTCATCGATATCGACCGGATTCCGGACGCCGCAGCGCGGGAGAAGGCGCAGCGGCTTGCGCTGGCGATCGGTACGGCTCTTATCCGGGGCAACCGCCGGACGCAATCGATAGAGGAAGTCGTCGATATCGCGCTGTCGGCCGCCGCCAAGTAACGTCATTCGAGGAGGAACAAAGCATGTCAACAACTTACGCAGGCTTGCAATCGGTCATTTGGAACGACGGCAAACTCGATTTATTGGATCAACGGCTTCTGCCGGAGGAAATCGTCTATTTGCCGCTGACGACATCCGAGGACGTATGGGAAGCCATTCGGCATTTGAAGGTTCGCGGGGCTCCGGCCATCGGCATTTCGGCCGCATACGGCGTCGTGCTCGGCAGCAAGGACGAGCAGACGATCGAGGGTTGGCTTGAACAGGTAGACAAGCAAGCCGAATATTTGGCGACCTCAAGGCCGACCGCCGTCAATCTGTTCTGGGCGCTGGACCGGATGAAAGCGGCAGCTGCCGCGATCGCCGGCAAAGGCATGTCGCTTGAAGATAGCAAAGCCGCTCTCTTGACGGAAGCGATCGCGATCCAAAGCGAGGACGAGGAGACGAACCGGATGATCGGCGAGCACGCGCTGTCGCTGTTCAAGAACGACATGGGCGTGCTCACGCACTGCAATGCCGGCGGACTGGCGACGGCCAAATACGGCACCGCGCTGGCGCCGTTCTACCTTGCCTTGGAGCGCGGCATCACGCTTCGCGTCTATGCGGATGAAACGCGTCCGGTGCTGCAGGGCGCGCGCCTTACCGCATTCGAATTGCAGCAGGCCGGAGTCGACGTTACGCTCATCTGCGACAATATGGCCGGCATGGTCATGTCCAAAGGCTGGGTCGACGCCGTTATCGTCGGCACCGACCGCGTCGCGGCGAACGGCGACGTGGCGAACAAGATCGGGACGTACAGCGTAGCCGTTCTCGCCAAAGCGCACGGCATTCCTTTCTACGTAGCCTGTCCTCTCTCGACGATCGACTTGAATACGCCGACTGGCGCGGAGATTCCGATCGAGGAGCGCAGCGCGGAGGAGGTTACGGAAGGCTTCGGCAAACGTACCGCCCCGCAAGGCGTTAAGGTGTTCAACCCGGCGTTCGACGTTACCCCTAACGAATACGTAACGGCGATCATCACCGAGAAAGGCATCGTACAAGCTCCATTCGAAGAAAATCTGCGCAAGTTGTTCGAGTAGGTTTATCGCGCTTGCGCAGCGGACGATAGGGAAATAAATGGAATAGCCCTAATTCGGGAGTATATGGCTGAAGGAATCGGCTACTACGGATTAGGGCTTTTTTTGTCCGGCTACAGCATGAGCCGAAGCGCTTCCGAGCCTTTCATCCCGACCGTAATGCCAAGCGATTCCGCCTTGAAGGTAACGGATTCGAGCGGGGCTTCCAACAGCTCCTCCAACGTTCGCACGCCCACTGCGCGGCCGGCAATAATTTCTCGGTCTTTCAGCCTCTCGTTGAGAAGAGACACATCGAGCGCCCCGCACATGATATAACCTTTATCGGTCATAATCGCAAGCAAAGTCGTTTTGGGCAGCTTCGCTTCGACGCCGAGCACGGTTTCCCCGTTCTCCAGCGTGAAAGGGACCATTCGCATCATCAGGGATCCACCCCCTTTTTTCCGTAGATAAGAGGCATCAATCTGCAACAACATTATATGCAGCAATTAATTTGGCAGTGTGAAATAAATGCTAATTTATAGGACTACATGTACGTTGGTTTTGGTGGTATATTAGATCTATAAAAAGCGGTTCGGAGGTCCTATGAGCAAACAAACGCCGGCTTCCCAGCAAGGATCATTTATTTTTAACGTAGAGGTGCTTGTCGAAGGCAGCCATAACGCGGTCGCGCTGGAGAAGCTTATTCACGCATTAAATAACGGAGATTTCGCGGATTACCGGATCGTGTCGGGGATCAGGCTGGGCGAGCAGATCGATGACCGGAAGGCGAAGGCGGCGAGTCGGGAGTCACTCACTTTGCCGCCGCTCGAGAGAGCGCGTCAGGCCGCAAGCGCCGCGGCCAAATCCGCTCCCCCAAGTCCGTCCGCTCCTTCCGAGGCAAGCGGCTTTGAGAAAATTAAAGAGCTCATGAAGAACAACACGCTCATCCGGCTGATCGTGAACAAAGGGCTCGGCATCAAGCTGAGCATTCCTTGCCGGATTATTAACATGAGCGAAGCGGACAGCCTGATCACCGTTTACCATGTCGACGAGAAGCAGGTTTATACGTTCCGCCTGAACGAGATCGAAGATTTCTCGGCATAACAACAAAAAGGTCGACCGGCTGCGCTGCCGTTCGACCTTTTTGTTGTTATGCCGCCCCGGGGGCGAGCATTTCCTCGATATTGGCGCTCGTAACGGGCGGACTCCAGAAATAGCCCTGCATCTCGTCGCAATTGTGCTTGCGCAAAAACGCCATCTGCTCTTCGTTCTCGACGCCTTCCGCAATGACTTGAATATTCAAGTTATGCGCCATCGCGATGATTGCCGCGACGATTTCGGCATCGCTCGGGTCCTGCTGAATATCGCGCACGAACGAGCGGTCGATCTTCAGCCGGTCGATCGGAAAGTTTTTCAAATAATGAAAGGAGCTGTAGCCGGTGCCGAAATCGTCGACGCTAATATTAACGCCCAAATCCGTTAAGGCGAGCAGGCATCGAGAGACATGTCCGACATCCATCGTCATCGATTCCGTAATTTCGAGATCGAGGTACTTCGCCTCGAGTCCCGTTTTCTGAAGAACCGCCGATACCTTGCTTGCGAGATCGTCGTTCTGGACGAATTGCCGGATCGACAGGTTAACCGATACCGGAATCGGCGGCAGACCGGCATCCTGCCACGCCTTGTTCTGCCGGCAAGCCTCCTCCAGCACCCAATCGCCGATTTGGACGATCATGCCGCTCTCCTCCGCTAACGGAATAAAGCTTCCCGGCGGAATCATGCCCCTCAGCGGATGATTCCATCGCACGAGCGCTTCGACGCCGACCATTGCGCCGGAGTCCAGATCGTATTGCGGTTGATAATGAAGAATAAATTCATTGCGCTGGATCGCCCGGTACATTTCGTGCTGCAGCGTCAGCCGTTCAAGCGACGAGTTGCTCCAGCTTTCCGAGTAGAGCAGGCAATCGTTCTTCCCGCTTTCCTTAACCTTAACGAGCGCCATGTCGGCCTTCTTGATTAACGTGTAGCCGTCGTCTTCCTCGATTCGGTTCGTGACGGACCCGATGCTCGCCGTAATGTGCAGCGGGAAGCCTCTTAATTCGTAAGGCTCTTCGATCGCCTTCAGCAGCCGGCGAGACAAGCCAAGCAAATGCTCCTCCGAGCTCAAGCTGCCATAAAGCAAAGCGAACTCGTCGCCCTCCATGCGCGCCGCAAAATCATTGTCCGTCAAGTCCCGGTTAATTCGCTCGGCCACCTGCATAAGGAGCATATCGCCGAACTCTCTGCCGAACGATGCGTTGACCAGCTTGAACCGGTCCAAATCCAAGTAGCAAATGCCGACGACGCGGCCTTCCTCTTTGGCTCTTGCCAGCGTCTCCGTCAGCTTCATTTGGAATAACGTCCGGTTCGGCAAACCCGTCATGTCGTCATAATATGCCATGTAACGGATCCGCTCGACGTTCCGCTTCCGGTCGCTGAGGTCCTGGCTTATGAGGATGGAGCCGATAACCTCCCCGTCCCGAAGCATCGGGGCGCTGACGACGTGCAGCTCGAGCGGAAAGCCCGAACGGTGCGTAATGTGAATATTCGTCTGCTTCGTTTCGCCGAGCATCGTCTGCTCAAGCGTCTCGCGGAGCAATGGCCGGCTCCCGGGATCGGCGACCCGCGTAATCGGCTCGCCGACCAGCTCCGAGCGCTGATAGCCGAGCGTGCGGCTGGACGCTTCGTTCGTTTCCAATACGACGCCTCTCGCGTCAAGGACGGCAATCGGGACCGCCTCGGAACGAAGCAGCGTCTCGACGACGGGAGCGTAATAGGATTGAAAGCCTATCGGCTGATGGCGCTTTATGTATACGATGATCGCGGCAACGATTAACGACGCGGCAATGGCGGCGGCCGTCCACTTGTACATCGGATTAGCAATGAATAGAAAAGAAATGCCGATCCAGACCGCCGCCAGCCCCGCGAGCAGCAGGCTGACGAACGATGGTCCGTCGAACGGCCGCTTCGGCAGCTGCCGCTTCTCATGCTTAGGCACACCATCCATCCGATTCGTCACGCACCAACGTCCTTCCTCTGTTCGAGATCAGTGTGTTTTTGCTTCATTATAAACGATGCAGCCGTTTCGGTATAGAAATATTTACTATAACTTATTTCATTTTCGTTACATAACACCGAAATTTGTCGGTCAAACTTTTAGTACGGATCGCTTCGTTCTAACGAGACGCTTTCTTGAATGAGGCCGCGATGACGCAACCCCAGCCGGCCAGCATGAGTACGCCTCCGATCGGCGTAATCGCTCCGAGGAAGCCTTTACCGCTCAGCGCCAGCACGTATAGGCTTCCGCTGAAGATGACCATGCCCGCAAGAATAAGGCGGCCTCCGTTCAACACAAGCTTGCTCTCGCCGATTTGCTTGGCGAGCAGGGCGATCAGCATAAGTCCGAGCGCGCTGTACATATGATAGCGGACCCCCGTTTCGAATACATCCAAGTAATGTTCGCTGATCCTCTCTTCCAGTCCGTGCGCCCCGAATGCTCCGAGGGCGATGGCGAGAAGAGCGCCAGCGGCGCCGATGCCGAAATATTTTGGAAACATGTGGTTTTCATTCCTTTCGCATTTGTGTATAATTTTACCGTACTATGCCTAATCGGCTTGCCGTTTAAAGGAGACGATCATAATGGATAACGACCGTAAAGACCCTATCGAATTTCAGAAAGAACAACCCGCCGGATCGGAACATGGCCAAGACCATCCGTATCCGAATGATCCTTACGCGGCCAGGCCGGTCTTCTCAAGCCCGATTCCGCCGCAGGAAGCCCCAATGAAGCAATCGGGCCTCGGCATCGCTTCGTTTGTTCTTGCTTTGATCTCGCTCGTGCTGCTTATCGTCGCTTTCGTATTCGGATCGATGTTCGCGGATCAGATCGTGAACGGAGACCTTGCCCTGGCCGACCCGAACGACACGGCCGCTTTCCAGCAATCGCTCGAAGCGCTCGGCGGGGACGTGCTGGTGCCGGTTATGCTGGCCGGACTTTCCGTTCTCGCGGCGGTCGGCATATCCTTCATCGGACTTATCCTCGGCATCATCGGCGCTTTCTCCAAAAACCGCAAGAAAGTATTCGGCGTCATCGGCATCGTTCTGAACGCCATTCTTGTCGTCGGCGCGATTCTGCTCTTTGTCCTCAGCCTGGCGCTCGGCGCCGCGGGCGTTGCCTAAGAAGTCGCAACAGCGCGGCTCGAGTCTGCTCCAAGCGTCCTTCCGGACGTTTGGAGCAGACTTTTTTATGTACCGCACGCCGGATTTATTTCAGCGTCATTCGCGTTCGGCTGAACCCTTCCTTCGTCTTGTTCACTTCCAGGCAGGCCGGGAACGCGTCCTTCAGCTCCTGCACGTGCGATATGACCCCGATCATCCTGCCGGCCTTCTGCAAGTCGACGAGCGCCGCGATCGCTTTCTGAAGCGACTCTTCGTCGAGCGAGCCGAATCCTTCGTCGATGAACATCATCTCGATCGAGACGCCGCCCTGATGCGACTGGATGACATCGGTCATGCCGAGCGCCAGGCACAGAGAGGCGTTAAACTTCTCGCCACCGGACAGCGTCTTCACATCGCGGTTCTGGCCGGTATAAGCGTCGTACACGTCAAGCCCCAGCCCGCTCTGCTTGCCGCGGGTTTCGAGGCGGTCGCTGCGCTGCAGCTCGAATTGACCGTTCGACAGCCCCTTCAGCCGCTCGTTGGCAGCATACAGGATATGCTCCAAAAATTCAATGAGAATGTAACGCTCGAACGATATTTTCAAGGCGTTATCGCCCTTAAGCATTTGATAGACGTCCATCACTTCTTCCAGCATGGCCTCCAGCGCCCTCACCCGCCCGCTCGCCTCCGCGATCGATGCGGACAGCCGCTGCGCCTCGCGGCCGATCCGAAGCGCCGATTCCGCGTCCTTGATCGCCTGCTCCAGCCGCCGCTTCAAATCGGCAAGCCGCTCCTGCAGCCCGGCGATATCGATTCGCGGCTTGCCGTCAAGCTCCTGCCGGAGCTCCGCAAGCTGCCGCTCGAGCAGCGCCGCCGCCTGGCGGTAGCTATCCAGCTCCGTCCGAACCGCTTCCCGGTCGGGCGCGGCCATGGCCGCTTCGCGATAGTGACCGGCATCGTCGAACCCTGCCTTGAGCAGCTCCTCCCGCTGCCGCTCCTGCGCCGCGACGAGGCTGCTCTCCGCTTCGACGAGCTGCTGCGCCGCTTGCTCCGCGTAAGCCTTCTGCTCCGCGAGCTTCGTCGATGCCGCCTGCAGCCGCTCCTGCGCGAGCTTCCAAGCCGCGTTCAGTCGGTCCGCCAACGCTCGCTGCTCGGCCAGCTTGGCTTCAAGCCGCTCGCTTGTCCGGAGCTGCTCCGGAATACGGTCCAGCTCCTGCTGCAGCGCCGATTGCCGGGTCGTCCGGTCGATCACCAGCCGTTGCTGCTGCTGCTGCCGCCGTTCCCGCTCGGCCAGCTGCTTCTCCAGCAGCTGCTCCAGCCCCTCGGCCTCGCTTCGCATGTCCGGCAGCTGCTGAACTTTGGCCTGCAGCCTGTCGGTCTCCTCCTTAAGCTGCCGCCATTGCTGCAGCAGCATTCCCCGCTGCTCTTCCGGATTCCGGGCTTGCACGCCGTATTCAGCCAGCTCCTTCGCGCCTTCCTCGCGCGCCGCTAGCGCCGCCGCCGCTTGCGCGCTTGCTTCCGCAAGCTCGCGCTCCGCCGCGCCCAGCTGCTCCTTAGACTGCTGCAGACGCTCCCGCGAAGGGACGTCCGCGGCCGGCTCCGCCTTCGCGGGATGGCTCTCGCTCCCGCATACCGGGCACGGCTTGCCGTCGTGAAGATGGGCGGCGAGCATCGAGGCCTGTCCCTCGATCCAAGCCGTCTCCAGCCGTTCGTGCTCGAGTCTCGCCTGCTCCATGGACTGCCTGAACGCCGTTTCAAGCTGCGCGATACGCGCCAGCTCCTTCTCGATATCCGCAAGCCGTTTCAACTGCTTTCCCTGCTGCTCGATCTGTCGTAGCCGGTCCAGCTTGCCGGCCAGCGGCACCGTCTCCGATTCCGTCTCCTTGATCCGGATGCCGAGCGCCTGCTTCGCTTCGCGGAGCCTTGCAAGCTCCGTCTCGCAAGCCGCCAGCTTGGCCCCGCAGCCCTGCTCCTCCTTGAGCAGCGTCTCGACCTCCTGCCGCTGCCGGGCAAGCGCGCGCACGGCCGGCGCAAGCTCCGTGAGCCTGTGCAGCTCCTGTTCGGCTTGGCGCCGCTCCCCTTCGCGCAGCTCTTCCGTGCGGAATTGCTCCGCTGCGAGGGCTGACGCGCGATCGGCGGCTTCCAAGCTTTCTTGCCTTATCGCGAGACGGCTTCGCTTCGCCTCCGCGTCCGCCTTCGCCCGCTCCGCCTGTTCCTCGTACGGCTCCAGACGCGCGGCGCGATCGGCCAGCGCCAGCCGCCGCTCCTTGGTCTCGTACTCCTCCTTCCGGGCATCGAGCTGCTCATACTGGCTCTGCTTCCGCTCCAGTTCATCATGCTTGGCGTTCAAGGCAATCGCTTCCCTCAGGCGATTCTCGCCGAGCTCGAGCTCGGCGGCCATTTCGCCTTTTCGCCGTTCGGAAGCGGCCGCCAGGCTGCCGTAATGCGCCAGCTCTTCCTCCAGCGCTTCCAGCACCTGCGCCGCACTATACGCCTCCTGCCGGAACGTGCGGGCAAGGCCGCCGTCCTCGCGCACCGGCAGCGCCTCCCGCGCCTGCTTCATATAGGCGGACTCCGTCGCGCGCTCATCCTTCAGCAGGTCGTGGAGCTCCCTGTTCTTTTGCTGAAAGCGACTCTCCAGCCGTTCATACAGCTCCGTGCGAAAAATTTTGCGCAAAATTTCTTCCTTATTATCGGTATCGGACGTTAGCAGCTTGCGGAATTCCCCCTGCGGCAGCATGACGATCTGGCTGAACTGATCCTTCGTCAGCCCGATGATCGCCTCCAGCTTCGCGTTGACGTCCGATACGGCAAACCGGTCCACGGCCGGAACGGCTTCGCCGTCCGTCGTTTCGTACAGCTCCGCCTTGCCGCCGGTCTCGCTTTTGTTGCCTCCCTTCCGATGCGGCATTTGGCGCATCACCAGGAAGCTTCTGCGTCCTACCGCGAATTCGAACGAAACGGCAGTATGGGTGTCCTCTTCGGCAAAATGGCTGCGCAGCATCCTCGGATCCGAACGGTCCTCGCCGCTTGCCGATCCGTAGATCGCGAAGCAGATCGCGTCGAAAATCGACGTCTTCCCCGCGCCCGTATTTCCCGAAATGACAAATAGACGACGATCCTCCAATTGTCCGAAATCGATCGTCTCCGTATCGCGATACGGTCCGAAAGCGGTCATCGTCAGCTTCAGCGGTCTCATACGGCGCCTCCTTCCTCGCGAAGCAGTCCGAAGTACGTCTCCGCGAACAGCCGTTTCTTCGCCTCTTCCAGCGGCTGCCCCTTCACTTCCCGGTAGAAGGCGGCGAACAGCTCGATCGGATCGGCTTCCCGCCTACCCTGCCCGCTCGCCTTCCCTTCAGACGGATTGCCGCCCCCTCCGGCATGGACGGCCCTTCTATCTACGTGAAGGGCGTTCGGATAGACCGTACGCACCTTCTCCATCGGGAACAACACCGGGTTGTCGTTCAGCAGCGTGACGAATACGTAATCCTCGCTGAGCGGATGCTTCTCGAGCTCCTCCAGCGGAGCCTCGACCCGCCTCATGTCGCGCAGCGGCTTCAGCTCGCGCTTCTCGACCTTCACTTCTCCCGCGGCGCCAAGCTCGACCGCGAGATAGCCCTTTGCGTGCTTCTCCTCGGAAATCGAATATTTGAGCGGGGAACCCGCGTACCGGATCGATTGGCTCCGGACAAAATGCGCCTGGTGCAGGTGGCCCAGCGCCGTATAATGGAAAGGCTCGAAATGCACGGCGCTGACATGCTCCGCTCCGCCTATGGCGAGCGGTCTTTCGGAATCGCTCGTGTTGCTCTCCGGCTCCCCCGCAGGCGTAACGAAGGCATGTCCGACAAGCACGTGCCTGGCGGCCGGATCGAGCGAGGACGACAGCTTCGCGATCAACGCGCGCATCGCGTCGTCGTGCGTACGGATCGACTCATCGCCAATCGCATAGCGGACGGCGGCCGGATCCGCGTAAGGAATAAGGTGAAAATGCACCTCGCCGAACGCGTCGCGCAGCACGACCGGCTTCAGCTCCTCTCTCAGCTGGCCGGCCAAATACAAGCCGCGGCTCTCCATTAACTTCGTTCCGAAATTGATCCGGTCGGGGCTGTCATGGTTGCCCGCTATCGCCAGCACCGGCGTGTTCAGCTCCAGGACGATTCGTCCGAGCAGCTCGTCCAGCAGCTCGACCGCTTCGGTCGGCGGCACCGCCCTGTCGTAGAGGTCTCCGGCTATGATGACGGCGTCCGGCTTCTCCTCCTCTACGGCCTGCAAGAGCTGCCTCAGCACGTAGCGCTGATCTTCCGTCATATAGACGCCTTGAACCAGCTTGCCGAGATGCCAGTCCGCCGTATGGAACAACTTCATTCGATCGATCATCCTTTCCCCATCGGCCGGCATGCGGCCGCAACATCATGACTCTATTCTACCATTCGTTCGGCCGCAGCGCATAGAGCAGACGTTCGTCCTAATTTGCGTTGTTGCGCTCGACCGCTAATCGCGTTAAAGTTAAGAGCGACTATAAGGAAACGGTTATACTGCTATCGGAGGTTTATGATCGGTGTCTCGTATTTTGAACGGCTTATCCAAAAATTACGTCCTGCTGTTGATCGTCGTATTCGGCGGCTTCCTCATCTTCGGCTTCTCGGAAAACATTAAAGGCCCCGCCCTTCCCCGCATGCAGGCGGAGCTGTCGCTTGACGAGCTTCAGGTCGGCGTGCTGCTCGCCTTCAATTCGCTCGGATACCTGCTTGCCTGCAGCTTTACCGGCTGGCTGGCGCGCAAAGCCGGCCTCAAGCTTACGACCGCGCTCGCCTTCGTCTCCATGGCGCTCTCGGGCGTATGCATGTTCTTTGCGGCCAACTATGCCGCGCTCTCCGGCGCTTATTTTCTTATGTATATCGGCAACGGGATATTGGAGATTGCGCTTGCGATACTGGCTGCGCGCATCTTCGTCAAGAACACCGGCGCGATGATGAATCTCGCCCATTTCTTCTACGGGCTTAGCTCCACCTTCGCGCCGCTCATCGCCGCTTCCTTGATGGGCGTCCAACTGCAAGGCTCCGAGCTCGGCTGGCGCGGCATGTATATGCTGATGCTCGCTTTGTCCGTCCTGCCGCTTCTGCCGGGCTTATTCGCCCGCTATTCGGGAGAGGAAGAGTCGCAAGGCGAGCGCAAATCGCTAAAGGACTTCGTCCGCGATCCGGTCGCGTGGCTCATCGTCATCGTGCTGTCGTTCGGCGTCGTTTCGGAGCTTGCCGTAGGCGGCTGGCTCGTCAATTTTCTGGAGAAAGCGTACGGCTGGAGCGGCGACGCCGCGGCCCGCATGCTGTCCGCCTTCTTCTTCTGCTTCATGCTGGCTCGGCTGCTCCTCGGCCCCGTCACGGACAAAATCGGCTATACGATGTCGCTCATTCTTCTCTCGGCCTTCTCCGGCCTATGCTCGATCGCAGCGGTCATCATCGGCGAGCCCGGCGCGTTTCTGTTCGCGCTCGCGGGCGTCGGCATCGCGCCGATCTACCCGACCGTCATGGCTTTGCTCGCCAGGAGGTACGCCAGCAGCGCGGATACGGCCATTACGTTCACCGTCACGCTGATGGGCATCGCCAGCGTCATCGGCAACTTCGCGATCGGCGCCGTCACGGACGGGATCAAGCACCTGTTCGCCGGCGGAGGAGGGATGGAGTCGGACGGTCTCATCGCGGGGCTTTCGGCCGGCTATCTGTTCATCGGAGCCTGCGCGCTGCTCTGTTCGGCGGCCTCCGTCATCCTGTACGCGATGTTGAAACGAAGAAACGCGGTGCTGTGACAGACTGCTCCAAATGCGTCGTTCAGACAGTCGACCTCTCCGGTAGATTGCTAGAATGGACGCATTTTCTTTCACATAACCGCTCGGCTCTTGAATATATTGAATAACAACCAAATAATCATGACTAACGTTAAGGAATGAGGTGAGGGAAATGGATTCCGAAAAGTTGTTTATTGTATCCCGGGAGGATTGGTCGCTTCACCGCAAAGGCTACGAGGATCAAGCCAGACACCAGGAAAAGGTACAGGAAGCAATTAAGCAAAACCTTCCCGATCTGGTTTCCGACGAGAGCATCGTCCTATCCGACGGGCGTCGTACGATCAAAGTGCCGATCAAAAGCCTTGACGAGTCTCACTTTATCTATAATTACAACAAGAAGCAGCACGTAGGACAAGGGGACGGAGATTCGCAGGTCGGCGACGTGCTGGGCGTTGATCCGCAAGCCGCCAAAGGACCGGGCAAAGGGCAGGATGCCGGCGATCAGCCGGGCGAAGATGTCGTCGATACCGAGATCGACATCGACCAGCTCGAGGATATGCTGTTCGAGGAGCTCGAGCTCCCGAACTTGGAGCAGAAGCAGAAGGATCAGATGCAAACGACGGAAATCGTATTTCACGAAATTCGCAAAAAAGGCATCATGTCCAACATCGACAAAAAACGGACGCTTATGGAAAATTTGCGCCGCAACGCGAATGCCGGCAAAGCCGGTATCGGCGGCATCTCTCCGGACGATCTTCGCTACAAAACATGGAACGAAGTCATTAGGCCGCAATCCAATGCCGTTATTCTCGCGCTCATGGATACGTCCGGAAGCATGGGCTCGTTCGAGAAATACTGCGCTCGCAGCTTCTTCTTCTGGATGACCAGGTTTTTGCGCCGCAAATACGAGCATGTCGAAATCGTGTTCATCGCCCATCATACCGAGGCCAAGGAAGTGACGGAAGAAGAGTTTTTCAATCGAGGCGAAAGCGGCGGCACGATCTGCTCTTCCGCTTACCAGAAAGCGCTGGAAGTCATTGATTCGCGCTACCCGACCGCGAGCTGGAACATCTATCCGTTCCACTTCTCGGACGGCGACAATTTGACTTCGGATAACGAGCGCTGCGTGAAGCTGATCGGCCAACTGATGGAGCGGAGCAACATGTTCGGTTACGGAGAAGTTAACCAGTACAACCGGAGCAGCACGCTTATGTCGGCTTACAAGCATATAAACCACAAAAAATTCATTTATTCGGTCATTAAGGAGAAAGGCGAAGTTTATAAAGCGCTTAAAACGTTTTTCTCCAAAAAAGCGGTAGGCTCTTAACTAAAAATCCCGTCCGGCTTCGCTCCATGCGCCCGGGCGGGATTTTTTCTCGTCTTGCCGATCGTTATTCCGTAACGCTGCCGCCCTGTCCGGCGAGCTCGTCCAAGCTTTTAAACTCGTAGCCTTGGCGGCGCGCCTCATCGATCATGCTGCCCAAAGCTTCCGTATTGTCCTTCGATACCGAATGGAGCAAAATGATCGCGCCCGGATGGAGCTGCTTCATGACTTGGTCGTAAGCATAGCGCGCTCCTCGCTGCGCATTGACGTCCCAGTCTTTATAGGCAATGGACCAGAACACGTTCGTATACCCGAACCGCTTGCTTGCCGCCAATACCCTTTCGTTAAAAATCCCGCGCGGCGGCCGCAAATACTTCATCTCCCTCTGCCCGGTCAACTGCTGCACATGCTCCTTGACCTTATCGAGCTCGGCCTTGATTTGCTCTTCGGACAGCTGCGACATATCGGGATGGCTCCACGAATGGTTCCCGACGATATGGCCCTCCGCCGCCATGCGCTTGATTAACTCCGCTTGATCCTTCACGTAATGACCGGTGACAAAAAAGGCGGCCGGCGCTTTTTTCTCCTTCAGCACGTCCAATATTTTCGAGGTATACCCGTTCTCATAGCCGTTGTCAAACGTCAGAAAAAGCTCCTTCTTGCTTGTGTCGCCAAGGAACAATGCACCATGCTTCGTTACGATGCCCTTGAACCCTTCTTCGTCGATGGAAGGCAGCTGGCCGTTAACGCTCTTCTTGAATCCGAAGTGATACGCGCCCGGCCCCTCGGCCCGCGCGGCCGCCGGAGCCATAATGCTGCATAAGAGGACGGTCAGCGCAATGAATCGAATGCCAAGCTTCACCATAGTTGCACTCCCTTCTCATGTTGTTCGGCGTAACTATCGTTCCCTGATTCGGAAAGTTCTACTCCATAAAAAAACCGCCTGCTTCTTCTGTCCTTTGAACAGCAAAGCAAACGGTTTATCGTCGTTTGTTTAATGATGGTCGGGACGACACGATTTGAACATGCGACCCCCTGGTCCCAAACCAGGTGCTCTACCAAGCTGAGCTACGTCCCGAGATGATGTGGTGCCGTCGAGAGGACTTGAACCCCCAACCTACTGATTACAAGTCAGTTGCTCTACCAATTGAGCTACAACGGCATCTAAACTACGCTTTGGTTCATGAATACGGATTGCATTCCGAATAGCCATTCAAGCTTGCTTGCGAAAAGAATGGTGCCGTCGAGAGGACTTGAACCCCCAACCTACTGATTACGATTCAGTTGCTCTACCAATTGAGCTACGGCGGCATATAAACTGCGGATCGATTCATGAATACGGAATGCATTGCGAATAGCCATTCAAGCTTGCTTCCTAAAAGAATGGTGCCGTCGAGAGGACTTGAACCCCCAACCTACTGATTACGATTCAGTTGCTCTACCAATTGAGCTACGGCGGCACGGTACGGCTTGATCTTCATGCAAGCAATTTGGTTGCGGGGGCAGGATTTGAACCTGCGGCCTTCGGGTTATGAGCCCGACGAGCTACCGAGCTGCTCCACCCCGCGTCGTTATAAAAATTGGTGACCCGTAGGGGATTCGAACCCCTGTTACCTCCGTGAAAGGGAGGTGTCTTAACCCCTTGACCAACGGGCCATATGTAAAAGTCGAACGGAGAAGGAGGGATTCGAACCCTCGCACCGCTTACGCAGTCTAACCCCTTAGCAGAGGGTCCCCTTGAGCCACTTGGGTACTTCTCCATGAGATGGCTCCCCGAACAGGACTCGAACCTGTGACAACTCGATTAACAGTCGAGTGCTCTACCAACTGAGCTATCAGGGAAAATATGGTGGGCCCTAGTGGACTCGAACCACCGACCTCACCCTTATCAGGGGTGCGCTCTAACCAGCTGAGCTAAGGGCCCTGAGCATCATCGAAAAGCCTTTATTTGATCTGCATATTAAGCAGAAGAAGGCATTGCGCCCTGAAAACTGGATACGAAAGATGATCTGTAGAGCCTTTAGTTTGTTTTTGGGGCCCCCGCAAAGTATTAGGAATACTCCTCGAAGCCTAAGCTTCACTTTGTGGGGTACATAAGCATATGCTTACGATGCCAGATTTTCCTGTCGGAAAACTTGTAGGATAAGCCC
>NZ_JACXIY010000053.1 GCF_014705655.1 Paenibacillus arenilitoris
CCGCCGCGGTCGTCCGCGCGGCCGCCGAACCCGCCGCGCTTCTTGCCGCCGCGCGCGCCGTCGAACCCGGCGCCCGGCGCGCCCTTGGAGCCGCTCCGCGGCTTCATATCGACCATTTCGAAGTCGATCGTATGCTCCGTCATGCTAACCCGCGACACGCGAATCTTCACCTCGTCGCCGATCCGGTACGTCCGCGACGTGCGCTCACCGAGCAGAAGCATGTGCTGCTCGTGGAAGTGGTAATAATCGTCCGTCAGATCGCTAAGACGGATTAACCCCTCCACCGAGTTGTCGAGCTCGATGAACATGCCGAAGCTCGTCACGCTGCTGATGATGCCCTCGAACTCCTCGCCGACTTTATCGAGCATGAACTCGCATTTTTTCAGCTGCTCCACGTCGCGCTCCGCGTCAACGGCCACCCGCTCGCGCTCCGAGGACACCTGCGCGATGTCGCCCATGCGCGAAGCGAGGTAATCGTGGCGCGCTTCCGTCAGCTGCCCGCCGCCTTCGATCACCTCGCGGATGATCCGGTGGATGACTAGATCGGGGTAACGCCGGATCGGCGACGTGAAGTGCGAATAAAATTCCGCCGCAAGCCCGAAATGCCCGAGGCTCTCCGCGTCGTATTTCGCCTGCTTCATCGAGCGGAGCATGACGGTCGAGATGACCGTCGCCTCCTTCGTGCCGCGGATTTCCTCCAGCAGCGTCTGCAGCGCCCTCGGATGGACGGAGTTGCCCTTGCCCTTCACCGCGTAGCCGAAGTTTGCCGCGAACCGGATAAAGTTCAGAAGCTTCTCCTGGTCCGGGTCCTCGTGGATCCGGTACAGGAACGGCACGCGCAGCCAGTGGAAATGCTCCGCCACCGTCTCGTTCGCCACCAGCATGAATTCCTCGATGATTTGCTCCGCAATGGAGCGCTCGCGCTTCACGATATCGACCGCTTTGCCGTTCTCGTCGACGAGCACCTTCGACTCTTGGAAGTCGAAATCGATCGCGCCGCGCTTCATCCGCTTCGACCGGAGGCGCATCGCAAGATCCTCCATAAGCCCGAACATGCCGAGCAGATCGGCGTAGCGCTCCTTCAGCTCGGTCTGAGGCTCTTCTTCCGTCGCCGTGAGCAGCCTCCGGACGTTCGCATACGTCATGCGCTCCTTCGTGCGGATGACGCTCGTGAAAATATCGTGCCGAACCCGCTTCAGCGTCTTGGCGTCGAACTCCATCTCGCACGAAAGCGTTAACCGGTCCACCTTCGGATTCAGCGAGCAAATGCCGTTCGACAGCCGGTGCGGCAGCATCGGAATGACGCGGTCGACCAAGTAAACGCTGCAGCCGCGGCGGAACGCCTCTTGGTCCAGCTGCGACTTCTCCAACACATAGTACCCGACGTCCGCGATATGAACCCCGAGCAAATAATTCCCGTTCTCCAGACGTTTCACGTGCACCGCGTCGTCGAGATCCTTCGCGTCTTCGCCGTCGATCGTCACGATGACCTCGCCGCGCAGATCGCGCCTGCCCTGCTGCACGATCTCCTCCTCGGTAATCGCGTCCGGCGCCGCTTCCGCCTCGGCCATCACTTCGTCCGGGAAGCCCTCCGGCAGCTGATGCTTGCGGATAATCGACAGGATGTCGACCCCGGGATCGTTCTTATGCCCTAAAATTTCGATAATCTCGCCCTCGGCCGCGGACCGACCTTCCGGATAGGAGACGATGCGCACGACGACCTTCTGTCCGGATACCGCTCCTTGATAGCCGCCCTTCGGAATGAAAATATCCCGGTTGATCCGTTTGTCGTCCGGCACGACGAACGCATATGCCTCGTGATCCTCGAACGTGCCGACGATTTGCGTCACCGCGCGCTCCACGATCCGGACGACTTCGCCCTCCATCCGGCCGCCGTGCTCGCTTCTCGACGTGACGCGGACGAGAACGGTGTCGCCGTTCATCGCGCTTTTCAAATCATTGGCATGCAGGTAGACGTCCGGGTGCTCCTTCTCGTCGGGAATCAGGAAGCCGAAGCCCTTCGCGTGCGACTGCAGCCGGCCCCGAATCAAATTCATCCGCTCCGGCACCCCGTAATGCTCGTTCGGCGTGCGGATGATCTTCCCCTCGTCCTCCAGCTGGTTCAGCATTTTCAGGAATTGCTTGAACTCCTGCGCGTCTTCGATGCCGTAGTGCTTCTCGAGCTCCTGGTAAGTCATCGGCTTATACGCCTTTTCACGCATAAAATCAAGCAGTTCCTGCTCGTTAATGATCATGATCGCAATTTCTCCTCTTACGCCTGCCGCCGATTGTTCCGTCCGTTTCGGCAGATTGATAGATTTTCCATATACCATGTAGTATACACGAAATGAAAGCGGCGCATCCGTGAATCTGCCCAAAATACAAAAAAAGCGGGGAATCTATCCCCGCTTTGACGCAAGTTATTCATTATTGTTGTACGAAATACGATACAACCAGCGCCAAAATGAAAAAGCCTACGGCCAGCGCAACCGTCAAACGCTGCAAAAACAAATCCAAACCGCGCGCCTTCGTCTTGCCGAACAGATGCTCGGCGCCGCCGGTAATCGCTCCGGACAAGCCCGCGCTTTTCCCTTTCTGCAGCAATACGACCGCAATCAGTCCGATCGAGAATACAACGAGCAAGATCTTCAAAAAGATTTCCATCTTTGTTCCACCTCCAGCATAGGAGCTCCGTAAACATAAAAACACGTAAAATGATCATACCATAGCTGGGCTCCGATTACAATAGGACGACCTGAAGCCGCTGCAAGCTCACAAGCCGTGCCGCTGCAAAAAACGATAATTGTTCGCCGCGCTGTCGAGCGAGCTCTTCTCGAACTGCTCCTGCTCTACGATCACGTACTCCACGCCGGCCGGCTCAAGCAGATCGAACAGCTTCTCGTAGCCGATCTCGCCTTTGCCGATTTCCGCGTCTTTGCGGCCCTTCGCGAAATCCTTGAAGTGAACGAGCGGCACGCGGCCCTTATACTTCCCCAAATATTCGGACGGCTTGTACCCGCCCAGATGCAGCCAGCCTAAATCGAACTGCATGACCATCAGCTCGGCCGGCACTTGCTCCAGCAGATGATCGAGCACCGTCTTCTTGTCCACCAGCTTGAACTCGAAATCGTGGTTGTGGTAGCCGTATGTAAGGCCCGCATCCTTCGCCTGCTGCCCGCACCGCGTCAGGATATCGACCAGATGCTTGACGTCTTCCTTCGTTGGCTGCTCCGGAAGCGGCGCCCATGGCGTAATCAGATACGTGATCCCGAGCTCCTTCGCGTAATCGATTTGTCCGGCAAAATCGGCCTCCAGCCGCTTCGTATCGCTGAAGTTAAGCGGCACATGCGCCGAAGGCGCCGCAAGCTTCAGCTCGTCCAGCTTGTTTTTCAGCTCTGCCGCCGGCGTCTTGAAGAAGCCCGCGAATTCGACCGCTTTGTAGCCGATCTTCGCCACCTTCTCCAGCGTGCCCAAAAAATCGATCTCCGTCTGATCCCTGAGCGAATACAGTTGGATGCCCGCCACCGGCTTGCCCATCCCCCGACACCTGCCTATCCCTTCATGCCTGTTGTTGTCCGCTTAGTATAACCAGCGGAAGCCCGGCGAAATCCGCATAAAAAAGAAGGGCATGTCCGGGAGGACATGCCCTTCTTCATCATACAGCCTTATTTGAAGCTTTTCAGGTTGTAGAACGCTTTTTTGCCGCCGTATTGAGCCGTCGAGCCCAGCTGATCCTCGATGCGAAGCAATTGGTTGTACTTCGCTACGCGGTCCGTGCGGGAAGGCGCGCCCGTCTTGATCTGGCCGGCATTCGTCGCAACCGCGATATCGGCGATCGTGCTGTCTTCGCTTTCGCCGGAACGGTGGGAGATAACCGCCGTGTAGCCTGCGCGTTTCGCCATTTCGATCGCGTCGAACGTCTCGGTCAGTGTGCCGATTTGGTTAACTTTAACAAGGATCGAGTTGCCTACGCCCTTCTCGATGCCGTCGGACAGGCGCTCGGTGTTCGTTACGAACAGATCGTCGCCAACGAGCTGTACCTTGCCGCCGAGCTTGTCGGTAAGCAGCTTCCAGCCGTCCCAGTCGTCTTCGGAGCAGCCGTCTTCGATCGATACGATCGGGTATTTGTCGACCCACGAAGCGAGAAGGTCTACGAATTCCGCCGATGTGAACGATTTGCCTTCGCCCGCCAGCACGTATTTGCCGTCCTTGAAGAACTCGGTCGAAGCCACGTCCATGCCGAGGAATACGTCTACGCCCGGCTTGTAGCCTGCGCGCTCGATCGCGGAGATGATCGTCGTAATCGCTTCTTCGTTGGAGCCGAGGTTCGGCGCGAAGCCGCCTTCGTCGCCGACAGCCGTGTTAAGGCCTTTGTCATGCAATACGGCTTTCAGGTTGTGGAAGATTTCGGCGCCGATGCGGAGCGCTTCCTTGAAGTCGGCCGCACCGACAGGAAGAACCATGAATTCT
The DNA here is from genome assembly GCF_014705655.1 of Paenibacillus arenilitoris. Taxonomy (GTDB): domain Bacteria; phylum Bacillota; class Bacilli; order Paenibacillales; family Paenibacillaceae; genus Pristimantibacillus; species Pristimantibacillus arenilitoris. Next base: position 4,471 of record NZ_JACXIY010000053.1, read on the forward strand.
TGCACGTCGATGTTGTTGTCGGCATGCTCGCCGCCGTTGATGATGTTCATCATCGGAACCGGAAGCGTCTTGGCGTTGAAGCCGCCAAGGTAAGTATAGAGAGGGACGTCCAGAGCGTCGGCTGCCGCACGGGCAACGGCCATCGATACGGCCAGAATCGCGTTCGCGCCTAGCTTCGCTTTGTTCGGCGTGCCGTCAAGCTCGATCATTTTGCGGTCGATCAGCACTTGGTCAAGCGCGTCGAGACCGATAATTTCCGGAGCGATAACCGTGTTTACATTTTCAACGGCTTTCAGAACGCCTTTGCCGAGGAAACGGGATTTGTCGCCGTCGCGAAGCTCTACGGCTTCGTAAGCGCCGGTGGATGCGCCGGAAGGAACGATGGCGCGTCCTTTGCCGCCGGACTCGAGGGATACTTCTACTTCAACGGTTGGATTACCGCGGGAATCAAGCACTTCGCGTGCATATACGTCAACGATCAAAGACATGAGGAAAACACTCCTTCGTTATAGTTTATTTTTGGTTAATTAACGTGCTGCCGGTCATTTCGCTTGGTTTGTCCAGCTCCATCAAATCGAGGAACGTCGGCGCGATATCGGCCAGAATGCCGCCTTCGCGAAGCGTCGCGCCCTCTCTCGTCACGATGAGAGGCACCGGATTTGTCGTATGCGCCGTATGCGGACGGCCGTTCTCGTCGAATACCATGTCCGCATTGCCGTGGTCGGCCGTAATGATGCAGACGCCGCCTTTGGCGAGCACCGCCTCCACGACCTTGCCGAGGCATTCGTCCGTCGCTTCGACCGCCTTAATCGTCGGCTCCAGCATGCCGGAATGGCCGACCATGTCGGGATTGGCAAAGTTCAGGATGATGGCGTCATGCTTGTCCGCCTCGATCTCGCGAACGGTCGATTCCGCAAGCTCGTACGCGCTCATCTCCGGCTGCAGGTCGTACGTGGCGACCTTCGGCGAGTTGATCAGGACGCGGGTCTCGCCCGGCAGCTCCTGGTCGCGGCCGCCGCTGAAGAAGAACGTGACATGCGGATACTTCTCGGTCTCGGCCGTGCGCAGCTGCGTCTTGTGGTTCTGGGCAAGCACTTCGCCGAGCGTGTTATCGAGATTTTTAGGAGAATAAGCAACATAACCGTCAACGGATTCGCTGAACAGCGTCAGGCAGACGAAGTACAGGTTCGACGGGCACTTCTCGCCGCGGTCGAAGCCGCGGAAATCCGCGTTCGTGAACACCTGCGACAGCTGAATCGCGCGGTCCGGGCGGAAGTTGAAGAACACGACCGCATCCTCCGATTCGACGAGGCCGACCGGCTTGTCGTTCTCGTCCACGATAACCGTCGGCATAACGAATTCATCATAAACCGATTTCTCGTAGGATTCAACTACCGCTTGGATCGGATCGACGTATTTAGGCCCTTCGCCGTATACCATGGCGCGATAGGACTTCTCCGTGCGCTCCCAGCGCTTGTCGCGGTCCATCGCGTAGTAGCGGCCTTGCACCGTCGCGATGCGGCCTACGCCCACCTCTTCGATCTTCGCCTGCAATTGTTCCAAATAACCTCTCGCACTGTCCGGGGAAACGTCGCGCCCGTCGAGGAAAGCATGGATGTACACGTCCGTCAGCTCTTCCTTCTTCGCCAGCTCGAGCATGGCGAACAAGTGCGCGATATGGCTGTGCACGCCGCCGTCGGACAGCAAGCCGTACAGATGAAGCTTCTTGTTGTTCGTCTTCACGTGACGCACGGCGCCAAGGAGCGTCTCGTTATCGAAGAACTCGCCGTCGCGGATCGATTTGCTGATCCGGGTCAAGTCCTGGTAGACGATCCTGCCCGCGCCGATGTTAAGATGGCCGACCTCGGAATTGCCCATCTGGCCTTCCGGCAGGCCGACCGCTTCGCCCGATGCCGTCAGCGTCGTATGCGGATAGGTCGACCAATAACGGTCGTAATTCGGCTTATTCGCTTGCGCGACGGCGTTGCCCGTCACATCGTCGCGAAGTCCGAAGCCGTCCAGAATAATAAGCGCTACGGGTTTCTTGGAAGCCATCTTACTTGGCCCCCTCGACCAGTGCGATGTAGGAAGCCGGCTCCAGGCTCGCGCCGCCTACGAGGGCGCCGTCGATGTCGGCTTGGCCCAAGTACTCGGCTACGTTGTTCGGCTTCACGCTGCCGCCGTACTGAATGCGGACCGCATCGGCCGTCGCTTGATCGTACAGGCCCGCCACGATGCCGCGGATGTAACCGATGACGTCCTGCGCATCTTCGGAAGTCGACGATTTGCCCGTTCCGATCGCCCAGATCGGCTCGTAGGCGATAACGACTTCCGCCGCTTGCGCTGCCGACAAGCCTTGGAATGCCGCTTCGGTTTGCACTTTACATACGTCCTTCGTTTGTCCGGCTTCGCGCTCTTCCAGCTTCTCGCCTACGCAGACGATCGGCAGAAGGCTATGCTTGAACGAAGCGTGAACCTTCTTGTTCACGATCTCGTCGGACTCCGCGAAGTACGCGCGGCGCTCGGAGTGGCCGATGATGACGTACTTGACGCCGAGATCCTTCAGCATAACGCCGCTGATTTCGCCCGTATACGCGCCGTTGTCCTCGAAGTGGACGTTTTGCGCGCCGATCGCGATGGATGTGCCTTTGGCCGCTTCAACAAGCGCCGGGAGCGTCGTGTAAGGCGCGCAAATGACGCTCTCTACGCCGGCAACCTCGGCCTTGCCCTTTACTTCGGAGAAAAAGGATACGGCTTCGGACACCGTTTTGAACATTTTCCAGTTGCCTGCAATAATAGGTGTTCTCTTGCTCATGCTTGGATCCTCCTTTTTGAAATTTTTATTTATCGTTAAGCGCTACGACGCCCGGCAGTTCTTTGCCTTCCATGAATTCCAGGGAAGCGCCGCCGCCCGTCGAGATGAAGTCCATTTTGTCCGCAAGGCCGAATTTCTCCGCGGCCGCAGCGGAGTCGCCGCCGCCGATGACGGTGTAGCCGGACGTTTCCGCGCATGCGCGGGCAACGGCCTGCGTACCGTGCGAGAACGGCTCGATTTCGAATACGCCCATCGGCCCGTTCCATACGACGAGCTTCGAGTTTTTGATCACGTCCGCATACAGCTCGCGCGTCTTCGGTCCGATGTCGATGCCTTCCCATTCGGCCGGGATGCTGTCAACGTCTACGATTTTTGTGTTCGCGTCCGCGCTGAAATCGTCGGTTACGACAATATCGACCGGGATCAGGAAGTTTTTGCCGAGCTTCTTCGCCTTCTCCATGAATTCGAGCGCAAGATCGAGCTTGCTGTTGTCGACGAGCGACTTGCCGATTTCATGGCCTTGCGCTTTGAAGAACGTGTACGACAGGCCGCCCCCGATGATGATGTTGTCCGCGATTTCAAGCATTTTGTCGATAACCGCGATTTTGTCCTTTACTTTCGAGCCGCCGACGATCGCCGTGAACGGACGCTCGGGGTTGTTAAGCGCCTTGCCGAGCACCTCGAGCTCTCTTTCCATCAGCAAGCCGGATACGGCCGGAAGCAGGCGCGCGATGCCTTCGGTCGAAGCGTGCGCGCGGTGAGCGGCGCCGAACGCGTCGTTGACGAACAGGTCGGCAAGCTTCGCGAAGGACTTCGCCAGTTCCGGATCGTTCTTCTCTTCGCCTTCATAGAAACGCACGTTTTCGAGCAGGAGCACGTCGCCGTTGTTCAGAGCGGCTACCTGCGCTTCCACCGCTTCGCCGATCGCTTCGCCCGCTTTCGTTACCGGCTTGCCGAGCAGCTCGGACAGGCGCGCCGCGGAAGCCGTATGGCGAAGCTCCTCGACCACTTGGCCGTTCGGACGGCCAAGGTGGCTCGCCAGAATCACTTTTGCGCCTTTTTCGATTAAGTAGTTGATCGTAGGTAGCGTCTCGCGGATCCGTTTGTCGTCGGTAATTTTCCCGTTCTCGAGCGGCACGTTGAAGTCAACGCGGACAAATACCCGTTTACCTGCTAATTCTGCTACGTCACGTACGCTTTTTTTATTCATCGATGAAGACCTCCCGGTTATGTTAATGGCTCTCCTATCCACAAAAAAAGAAGGTCGTTCCTTCAAAGAAGGAACGACCTTCAGGCCCGCGCCTCATCCGAGCCGCAGGGCCAAGGACCTTGGCTCTGCACCCGAGAGCCGCAGTCCGTCGGCCTTCTTTGCTTACAGACCTTTGCTTGCGATGTAAGCAGCAAGATCAACTACGCGGTTCGAGTAGCCCCACTCGTTGTCGTACCAGGAAACGACTTTCACCATGTTGCCTTCGACAACCATCGTCGACAAAGCGTCGATCGTGGAGGAAGCAGGGTCGCCGTTGTAGTCGCTCGATACAAGCGGCAATTCATTATAGTTCAAGATGCCTTTCAAAGCGCCTTCGGAAGCATCTTTGAACGCCGCGTTCACTTCGTCGACCGTTACGTTCACTTTCAGCTCGGCAACCAGGTCGGTTACGGAAACGTTAGGCGTAGGAACGCGCATAGCCATGCCGTTCAGTTTGCCTTTCAGCTCAGGCAGTACAAGGGAAACGGCTTTCGCGGCGCCGGTGGACGAAGGAATGATGTTCTCGGCGGCAGCGCGGGCGCGGCGCAGATCCTTATGCGGCACGTCAAGCACGGATTGGTCGTTCGTGTACGAGTGAACCGTCGTCATCATGCCTTTAACGATTCCGAATTTATCGTTCAACACTTTAGCGAAAGGAGCCAAGCAGTTGGTTGTGCAGGAAGCGTTGGAAATAATGGTGTGTGCCGCAGGGTCGTATTTGTCTTCGTTAACGCCGATAACGACCGTGATGTCTTCGTTCGTAGCCGGTGCGGAGATGATAACCTTTTTCGCGCCGCCTTTAAGGTGAAGCTCGGCTTTTTCTTTCGCCGTGAATATACCGGTCGACTCGACGACGATTTCAGCGCCTACGGATGCCCAAGGAAGGTCGGCGGGGTTGCGCTCCGCAAATACTTTGATTTCGCGGCCGTTAACGATCAGCGCGCCTTCTTGAGCTTCTACGGTAGCGTCCAGCTTGCCGTGAGTCGTATCGAATTTCAGCAGGTGAGCCAGCGTTTTCGTGTCCGTCAAATCGTTTACCGCTACGATCTCTACGTTCGGGTTGTTCAGTGCTGCGCGGAATACGTTACGGCCGATGCGGCCAAAACCATTAATACCAACTTTAACCATTGTTGTTTCCTCCTAAGCTTTTTTTAAAAAAATGATATATATTTCAAGATGCTTGCGGGGGAGAGCGCGTCGCCTCCCGCATCGCATCAAGATGCTGCCCTATTGCCGCTATCCGTTCTCGATCAGCGCCGCGATTTCGAGCGCGGCGGCTTCGTCCGTTACGAGTACGTCATTGTGTCCGAACCGCATGACGGCCGCAATGGCTTCGCCCTTGCTCTTGCCGCCCGCAACGCCTACGACAACTTCAGTTTTCACAATATCCTCGAGTCGTAACCCTACCGTCTGCATTTTGTGCACGACTTCGCCGTTTCGGTCGAAGTAGAAGCCGAACGCCTCCGCCAGCGCGCCTTCCGCCAGCATCGCTTCGATGACCTCCTGCTCCAGGCGCCTGCGCCTGGCCATGACCATGGCGTCTCCGATCCCGTGTATCACGATGCGGGCGCTTCGGATAACGTCGACGATCTCCCGGATGTTCGGCTCCTGCATAAGGGAAGCGAACGCCTCTTCGCCGAGATGGTCGGGCACGTGCAGCAGCCTGTAATGCGCTCCCGTCCGCTTTGCCATCGTGGATGCGATCGTATTCGCCTGGTAATCCAGACTCTCGCCGAGGCCGCCCCTTGCCGGCACGAACCAGTTCGTCTTGAGCGGCGAGGACGCGACAAGCTGACCGGATACCTGCGCGATCGTCGTGCCGCCGGTAACGGCGATGACGTCGCCCGGCCGCATTACCCTGTTCAGCACCTGGCAGCCCGCCCGCCCAAGCTCCCGCTTCGTCTGCTGCGACGAATCCGAGTCGCCCGCAACGACGACGACCTGCGATAATCCGAAGTGGCTGCGGATCTTCTCCTCCAGCTCGGACAAGCCGAACAAGGTCTTATAGAAGGGCTCCAGCTGCTCCAATAACAGCTTGCCTGAATCGCTAATTCGCATGCCGCCCGAATGAGTCTCGAGCAGACCCTGCGCCTTCAGAAAATCCGTCTCCGCCCGCAGCATTCTTTCCGTCATCGATAAATTCGCCGCCAGCGTCCTCCGGCCGATCAAATCGGACAGCATCACCTGGTGCAGGATCGAATACCGTTTCTTCATGACGTCGAGCAGATCCGGCACAAGCTGCTGCTGCAGTTCAACGATCTGTCGCATCTCATCCTTCACTCCATCGGCTTACAGCGTATTCGGTTCTTTAACGTTGGACCGTTTATGTCCCGCGGTATCATTTCAAGTCCCACACTTAGTTTATCGAAAAATAACGATAGAAGCAATAGCCGCTTTGTCGATGAAAACGATTTCTGTCACATTTTTCACAAAATTAATTTTTCGTCTCTACTTGCTTTCGCTCGCGGAATATCCTATAATCATTTTTGCTACTGTTTTTTTGCGCCCGTGGTCCAATGGATATGACGTAGGCCTCCGGAGCCTGAGATCTAGGTTCGATTCCTAGCGGGCGCGCCAACTTTTATAATGACGCTAACCAACCGTTCCTATTCGAAGGAACGGTTTTTTTACGCCTCCGCGGCCACCCGCTTCGAGGAGTTTGACTATCTTTGACTTTTGAATTTGGATCCGTTATTATAGGAATACGATTTAACCATTCATTGTTGTCGAGGAGGGGGCTTGCGTTGGATATGAATTTCGTGCCTATGGTTATTGAGCAGAACAATCGGGGGGAACGCGCTTATGACATTTACTCCCGCTTATTGAAAGACCGCATCATTTTTCTCGGAACGGGCGTCAATGACGTGGTGGCCAATTCCATTATCGCCCAGATGCTGTTCCTAGCTGCCGACGATCCGGAGAAGGACATTTCTCTCTACATCAACAGCCCGGGCGGTTCGATCACAGCAGGTATGGCGATCTACGATACGATGCAATTCATCAAGCCGGACGTGTCCACGATATGCGTAGGCATGGCCGCTTCCATGGGTGCCTTCCTGCTGACCGCGGGAGCCAAAGGCAAACGATATGCGCTGCCGAACAGCGAAGTTATGATTCACCAGCCGCTTGGCGGCGCCGAAGGTCAAGCGAGCGACATCGAGATTCGCGCGCGCCGCATCCTGAAGATGCGCGACAAGCTGAACGGCATCCTTGCCGAGCGCAGCGGCCAGCCGCTTGAGCGGATCGAGAAGGATACCGACCGCGACTACTTCATGAGCGCCGAAGAAGCAAGGGAATACGGACTCGTCGATAAAGTCATCGAGAAGCTGAGCTAATCGGCCCTATGACAAAAAAGCAGGCCGGAGGGAAACTCCGAGCCTGCTTTTTTCTGATGCCGCGGGACTACGCGACCCTGCATCCCTTTTCCTATTTCGAGTCGTATCGCGATAAGAAATAAAGGAATTTTGTTCCGTTAATATTGCCGTTGCCACCGCGTGTTAGCCGATTAGAGGAAATTTATGGCATTATTTTTCGGATTTCACTGCCTTTAGCCCCGACAACCATGAGATAAGGCCTATTTGTTCCGCTATTCGTCCACATTACCGGTCATCGCTTTAAATAAGACCATAAATTTCCTCTATGCACGTCACTTTCACCGCTCCTGGCGCCGACCACCCTCGAAGCCTGCCGGCCCAACAAAAAAGAGCCGCCTTTCGCAAGCTCTTCGCGAACCTGCCAGACCGCCCTTCTTTCTTGAAGCTTACTGGTTTTCCAGTTCTTCTTTGCTGACTAAAGCGACTAAAGCGTTTACAGCCTGTTCTGCGTCCGAACCTTCCGCACTAATGGATACTTCGGTTCCGGAGCTGATCGCAAGGCTCATAATGCCCATTATGGATTTGGCATTCACTTTCTTATCGTCCTTCTCAACAAAAACTTCGGAGGAAAATTTGTTCGCCTCTTGTACGAATAGTGCTGCAGGTCTTGCATGAAGTCCCGTCTTCAGACGAACGACAACCGGAAGCCTTGTCATGGAAACCATACCCCCTATATTTTACTGATTCATTAGCATATGCACTAAATAAAGTCGTGTAGAAATATTATATCATTATACATGACGATGCACTAGGATAAAAGGTCAGCCTCCGCGGATTTTTTCCGCGAGCTCGTCGATTTTGCGCAGCCGGTGGTTGACGCCCGACTTGCTCACCTTGCCCCTTAGCATTTCGCCGACCTCCGTCAAATTCATATCCGGATGCTGAAGCCTGATTTCGGCCACTTCCTTCAGCTTCTCCGGCAGGCTGTCGAGACCGACTTCCCGCTGCAGAAGCTTGATGTTCTCGATTTGACGGACGGCCGCCCCGATCGTCTTGTTCAAATTCGCCGTCTCGCAATTGACGATCCGATTCACCGAATTGCGCATATCCCGCATGATCCTGACATCCTCGAACTTGAACAACGCTTGATGCGCGCCGATGATGTTAAGAAGCTCGATGATCTTCTCGCCCTCTTTGATGTAGAAAATAAACCCCTTCTTCCGCTCGATGCATCTCGCATTCAAGTCGAACTTGTTCGCGAGATCGACGAGCGCCTCGCAATGCTCCTCGTACATCGAAGCGATTTCCAGGTGGTACGAGGAGCCCTCCGGATTGTTGACGGAGCCGCCGGCCAGAAACGCGCCGCGCAGATAGGAGCGCTTGCAGCACGGCTTGCGAATGATCTCCTTGTCGATGCCGAGGTTGAACATGAACCCTTCGGACACGATTTTGAGCTCGCTAAGCACCTCCTGAACCCCGGCCGGGATTCGGACGATGTAGACGTTATTTTTTTTGAGCCGCATCTTCTTGCGGACGAGCAGCTCGACATGCACGTTGAAATGCTTTTTGAGCAGCGAATAAATTCTTCTGGCAATGGCCGCGTTTTCCGTCGAGATGTCCAAAACGATTTTGCGGCTGGACACGCTGACCGAGCCGTTCATCCGGATTAGCGCCGACAGCTCCGCTTTCTCGCAGCAGCCGTCCGCTTCGATCATGGTCAGCTCTTTTTTCGTTTGCGCCGCAAATGACATCGTTCATCACCTCTTTCGTAACATCCAGTTCTCCACCAATTTATAAATATGATGGCTCAAACGTTCGGCGTCATGCCGCAAAAAAGTACGGAACAGCACGAGTCGGTCCGCGATCACCTCGTAGCCCTTCTGCGTCACCGCGTCCAGGTCCAGATGAACCGCCTTCGCGCCCATCTCCGCGTACCTGCTTTCGATCTGCGGCGGAATTTCGCCGTCGTTCACGATCACGTAATCGAACAAATGATGGCCGATATGCGCATGGATCGCGTCCAAATGGTCGCCGACCGAATAATTGTCCGTCTCGCCGGGCTGCGTCATGACGTTGCAGACGAACAGCTTCACGGCTTCCGATTCCACGATCGCGCCGGCCAGCTTCGGTACGAGCAAATTCGGAATAATGCTCGTGTACAAGCTTCCGGGACCGATCAATATCGCGTCCGCCTGCTCGATCGCTTCCACCGCTTCCTCCAGCGGTTCCACGTCGGCCGGCTCCAGAAATACCCGCTTGATCGCCAGCCCGGCTTTCGGAATCATCGATTCTCCCGTTACGATGGACCCGTCGGCCATCTCGGCATTCAGCACGATCGCCTTCTCCGCGGCCGGGAGCACTCGGCCGCGTACCGCAAGGACGCGGCTCAGCTCGCGGATGCCGGTGACGAAGTCGCCCGAAATATCGGTCATCGCCGCCAGCATCAGGTTGCCCAGGCTGTGTCCGGCAAGTCCCGGCACGGTCTTGAACCGGTACTGCAGCACCTCCGTCAGCAGCGGCTCCGCGTCGGCCAGCGCCATCAAGACGTTGCGGATGTCCCCGGGCGGCGGAATTTGCAGCTCGTTGCGCAGAATGCCGGAGCTCCCCCCGTCATCGGCGACCGTCACGATCGCCGTAATGTCGAGCGGCTTCTCCTTCAATCCGCGGAGCATGACGGAGAGACCCGTACCGCCGCCGATGACGACGATTTTGGGACGCCTCATAATTTTATGTCTTGTCTGCATCGTCTCACCCCGTCAATGCTTGTCACGGTCGGAATCGCGATGACTGACGCGGACGCGTTCCGTGTCGCTGCTCCCGAGCATGCGGCCCAAATATTCGGCGATGGCGACGGACCGATGCTTGCCTCCCGTGCAGCCGATCCCGACGACCACCTGGCTTTTCCCTTCCTTGCGGTAAAGCGGAATGAGAAACTGCAGCATGTCGAGCAGCTTGGTGAGGAATTGTTGGGTTTCGGGCCATTTCATGACGTATTCGTACACATCGGGATTTTGCCCGGTGTTCGGACGCAGATGCTCCACGTAATGCGGGTTAGGCAGAAAACGCACGTCGTAAATGAGGTCCGCGTCAATGGGAATGCCGTACTTGAAGCCGAAGGAGGTCACGTTGATGGAGAGGCTGTTCTGCTCTTGATTCGTGAAATGCGTAATAATCCGTTCCTTCAGGTGCACCGGCTTCAATATGCTCGTGTCGATCACTTGGGACGCCGAGCCCTTCAAATCCTCGAGCAGCCTGCGCTCGTTGCGGATGCCTTCGAGCGGCAAGCCTTCCGGCGCCAGCGGATGACGGCGGCGGCTTTCCTTGTAACGCTGCACGAGCACTTCATCCGTCGCGTCCAGGAACAAAATCTCGCAGCTGATCGTATAATGGTCCTTAATGTAAGCCAGCGATTCCGAAAGTGCGGTAAAAAACTCCCGTCCCCGCAAATCGATGACGAGCGCGACCTTCCCTATCTTTCCATTCGACTGCTCGATTAATTCAGCGAATTTCGGAATGAGTACCGGGGGTAGGTTATCGACGCAGAAGAAGCCGAGATCCTCCAGGCTTTGGACGGCTATCGTCTTGCCCGCTCCCGACATGCCGGTTATGATGACAAGCTTCGCTACCGTTGCTCCCGTTTCCATGAACAATCCCCCCGCATGCGCGGGGCGGACCGAAGCCTCCCGCCGGAGACTGCAGGCCGCCCGCGTTGATAATGAGGCTTAGCCTCGTAAAATAAGTCCGGCAGCGCCGACTACGCCGGCGTTGTTGCCGAGCGTCGCCGCTACGATTTTGACGCCTTCTTTGGCTTGATCCTGCGTGTATTTCTCGAATACTTCGCGGATTTGGTCGAACAGAAAATCGCCGGCTTTCGATACGCCGCCGCCGATAATGAAATATTGCGGGTTCAATACGATCGCCATCATGGCGAGCGATTTGCCCAAATAATAAGCCGCGCGGCTCACGATGCGAATGGCAACCTCGTCCCCGGCCTTAGCGGCGTCGAGCACGTCCTTCGCCATAATATCCTCTACTTGGGACAGCGTCGTGCGGTCGCCGCGCTCCACGGCGTCCTTCGCCATGCGGATAATGCCGGTCGCCGAAGAGACGGTCTCCAGGCACCCCATCTTGCCGCAGCCGCACTGGATCGCCTCCAGATCGGGCACGATCGCCATATGGCCAAGCTCGCCTGCCATGCCCGCGTAGCCCTCCACGATTTTGCCGTCTATAATGATGCCGCCGCCTACGCCCGTGCCGAGCGTATAGCATACGCAGTGCGCGATGCCCTTGCCCGCTCCGCCCCAAGCTTCGCCAAGCGCGGCCACGTTCGCGTCGTTGTTGACCTTGACGGTCTTATTCAGCTCTTGCTCCAGATAGCCTTTAAGATTAACGTTTTCAATTTTAAGGTTAGGGGCGAATTTAACGATGCCGTTCGGAATATCGAGGAACCCCGCGATGCCGACGCCGACGCCGTCGACCTGCTCCCATTCGAAGTCGGATTCTACGACGATCTGCTTCGCGTATTTTGCGATATTTTGAAGGATAGTGTCCGTTCCTTTACTCGCTTCCGTCGGACCTTCATACGTGTGCAGCAGCTGCCCATCCGCATTGCAAATGCCTACTTTAATAGCAGTTCCGCCGACATCGACTCCAACGTAAATCTTCTCAGACATCACTATTCCACCTCATCGATATGTTATCTTCTCTGTAACACTATAAGCTTTCATTCGCCTCGCGGTCAAGATAGCGGAATAACTGGCAAATGCGGCGGAAGATGCGGCCGAGGCCGCCTTCTACGGACAATTGAAGGGGCCATACCTTCAAGCTTAGCGCTCTGCCGGTACAGCCCCCTTCTGCAAGATTATGAATCTTCTGCCGGTTACTTCGACTGGCTCCAGTCATGCGTCATGCTGCCTTCCAGGAACCGCTCGCAGTCGAGCGCCGCCATGCATCCGCTGCCCGCGGCCGTAATCGCTTGGCGGTATTTGCTGTCCTGGACGTCGCCGCAAGCGAACACCCCCGGCACGTTCGTTTCGGACGTTCCCGGCTTGACGAGAATATAGCCGTGAGCATCGGTCTCGATTTGGCCGCTCAGGAACTTCGTGTTCGGCGTATGGCCGATCGCCACGAAGATGCCGTCGGTCTCGATCAATTCTTCTTCGCCGGTCGCGTTGTTGCGGACCTTAAGGCCGGTAACGCCCATTCCGCCGGCCACGACTTCAAGCGGCGTGCGGTTCAAGGTCCAGCTGATCTTCTCGTTCGCGCGGGCGCGGTCCTGCATGATCTTCGAAGCGCGAAGCTCGTCGCGCCGGTTGACCAGCTCCACGTTGGAAGCGAAACGGGTGAGGAAGTTCGCTTCCTCCATCGCCGAGTCGCCGCCGCCGATGACGATGATTTTTTTGCCGCGGAAGAAGAAGCCGTCGCACGTCGCGCACGTGCTTACGCCGCGCCCGACATTGTCCTTCTCGCCCGGAATGCCCAAGTACTTGGCCGAAGCGCCGGTGGAAATAATAAGGCTCTCCCCGACCAGCTCGCCGTGGCCTTCCACTTGAAGCTTGAACGGACGCTCGGACAGGTCCACGCTATTGACCCAGCCGGTCACGAACTTGGCGCCGAAGCGCTCGGCTTGCTTGCGCATGTTGTCCATAAGCTCCGGTCCCATGATGCCTTCCGGGAAGCCCGGGAAGTTCTCGACCTCCGTCGTCGTCGTCAGCTGCCCGCCCGGCTCCGGACCTTCGATAATGAGCGGCTCCATGTTGGCGCGCGCCAAATAAATGGCTGCGGTAAGTCCGGCAGGGCCGGTACCGATAATGATCGATTTGTACATCCCTTTTCACCTCGTGAACATATATGTTATTCGCCTTTCGGCTCTTGCACGGCAAATACGGAGTTGATCGACTTCATCTTCTCTTTAATGCCGCACACCTCGTCAATCGTCTTGACGTTCTTGCTTACGGTCGCGATCGACGTGCCGTACCGCACCGATACCTCATGGTAGGAGATCGCCCTGCGATGCATCTTCGCGGTCAAATATTCCAGCGCGGCCGCCCAGCCCTCCGGCTTCGTCAGCTTCGGCACGTCCGGGTACACGCGCGACAAAAATTCCACCCACAGCGTCATCAAATCATGCTGCTGCACCAGGTCGTAGTGCTTGCTCATGCTGCCGAGCGCGGCCTCGACGACGGCTTGCCATTTGTCCTCCCAGACGGGAAGCCTCGACGGCACGCGCTTCGGCTCGATGACCGTTGCTTTGCCTTCCAATACGGCATGCAGCGGCTCCTGCACCCCAATCGTCCGGAGCACGAAAATCGCGATGCGCTTCAAATAATCGTCTTCGTCCTTCTCGAGCAGGAACGCTCTCAGCACGTCCTTCACCTCGCTGTCGGCAATCATGCCGAGCGCCTGGATGACCTGAAGCTTCGTGTGCTGGTCGCCGTGGCGCAGCGCCCAGAAGAAAGAAGACCGGACGAGCGGATCCCGCTTCAAGTGGTCGGGAATGCCGTCCGACGATTTCTCCCACAGCTTGAACTGCTCTTCGAAGGGCAAATGGTAATGGTAGCTGATCGGCGCCGATTGCTCGCCGCTGCGGACCAGCTCCAGCTGCTCCATGTAGTAATGGGCGATGCCCGAGCCCGGATCGAGCTTGATCGTCTGCTTCCATAGCCGCTCGGCTTCCTGCCACCGCCCGATGTTGCATGCCGCGACGGCGGCGTAATGGTACAGGCACGGATCTTTGGGCAGCTCGCCGTCCCGCAGCAGGCGCATAAAGTGCTTGTGCGCGGCCCCGTGTTCTCCTAAGATGCCCATTGTGGTCGCCAATTTAAACACATGCTCCTGATGGAACGGCACCGTTCTCAGCAGCAGTTCGACGAGCGGCCGCAAGCGCTGCTCGTCGCCGGCATGCTGGTGGAAGATCGCCAGATTGCACAAGGCGTGCAGATTGCCGGGCTCGAGCCGCAGCACTTCCTGGATCGTATCCATCGCCTTCTCGAACATGCCCATGTAATAATAAGCGAGCGCCAGATTGTTGCGGGCCGCCAGAAAGTCGGGCTGGCCTTCGATGATTTGCTCGAGCAGGCGGACCGCCTCGGTGAACTTGCCTTCTTCCAGCAGCGTGCGGGCCTGGTCGTGCTCGACGAGTCCTTCGCGCGATTTGATATTCGTCAGGCGCGTGGGGCGCTCCAGCTCGTAATGAAGCAGATCCATCATTTCCTCCGCCTCGCCCAGGAACTGGCCCTCCTCGTCCTTCTCCAAATATTGAATCAGCGAGCTCTCGGCCGCTTCGTACTGCTCCATATTGGCAAAATTGTTGGCCATATAAAAGTGGCATTCCGTCATCGTCGGATCAAGGTCCTGCACGATCCAGCCCAAAATCCGGTTCGATTCCTCGTAATTGCCCATTTCGGACAAAATGCCGGCCATGTTGCAATGGTTGACCGGGTTATCCGGCTCGTATTCGACGGCGCGACGAAAATACTTCAGTGCCTTGTCGTAATGAAATCGATCCAGCGACCGTACCGCACGTTCGAAAAAGAACGTCGCGTCCCATTGAATCGGTATGACTTTGGTCTGATGGTCCACGGCAACTTGTTTCTTCCCCTTCATAGGCAAGGCACCTCCCGTTACTTCCGATTTTTCTACGATTATACCATAGCGGCGCCGATCCTAACACGAAAGAATATGTGGGAAAATCGCGGACGGCGCAAGACCGCCCGCGATTTTCCGCGGCATGACTATTCGGCTGCGCGCGTTAGCGCGCGCGCTTTGCGCTATTAGACGCCGCTGCTTTTGAACAAGGTGCTGATGGAGCCGCCCTCCAAAATAATGCGGGTCGCTTCCGCCAGCAGCGGCGCTACCGACAGCACCGTAAAGCGTTCCGGCCTCGAATCCGGCAGGCTGATGGAGTCGGTAACGATGACTTCTTTGATATTCGGATGATCCAAACGCTCAATGGCCGGGCCGGAGAACAGCGGATGCGTCGCGCATACGTAGACGTCTTCCGCGCCGCGTTCCTTCAAGCCCTCCACGACGTTGACGATCGTAGAGCCCGTGTCGATCAGGTCTTCGATAATAATGGGGGTTTGTCCTTCGACGTCGCCGATGACGTGCGTTATTACGGATTCGTTGTGCGCCGGGCGTTTCTTGATCATGATCGCGAACGACGTGTCGAGGTAGTTCGCCAGCTTCTCCGCCGTGGAAGCGCGGCCCGCGTCCGGCGATACGACGACCGGATTTTTGATGTTCTTCGATTTCAGGTAGTCGCTGATGAGGTCAAGCGCCGTCATATGGTCGACCGGAATGTTGAAGAAGCCTTGAATGGCCGGTGCATGCAGGTCGATCGTGATGACGCGGTTCGCGCCGACCGTCGTGAGAACGTCCGCCAGCATTTTCGCGGAGATCGGCTCCCGCGGCGCCGCTTTGCGTTCTTGGCGCGCATAGCCGTAATAAGGCATGATGATGTTCACCGTTCTGGCGGAAGCGCGCTTCGCCGCATCGATCATGACGAGCAACTCGACGAAATGCTCGTTGATCGGATGCGAGAACGACTGCACGAGGAAGACGTCGCAGTTCCGGATCGTCTCCTCGTAATGCACGTAGATCTCTCCGCTTTTGAACCGCGACATCTTGATCGCGCCTAGCGACATCCCAAGCTCCGCACTGATCTTCTGAGCCAATACCGGATTTGACGAACCCGAAAAAATACGCACCTTGTCGCTTAACATGATACCCTCCTGAGCGTTTAAACCAATTAATTTAACTGAACCGATGTTCTCGTCCTTGTCACATTATTCGACAAAGCTTGTGTTGTCCATTTATATTATACATTGTATTTACGATAATTCAAAAATCTATTGCCGTTAATTTTCGACAATTGCATGTCGTACGCACGGCAAATCCCGCATCGCTTGGCGCCGCTCGCTTTCGTTCGGCTCCTTGCGCCGCGGGAGGCAGGGATGAGGGGCGGATCGGATGCGGATATAGACCGAAAGGCCGATCCGCGCGCGCATCCGAGCCGCGCCCCGATAAGGGTGCGGCGGGCATGCTGTCGATGAACGACCGCGGATCGGCCTTCCCGGCGAATGATCCGGCTTTCGTCGGCCATTGCCCGCAGGCTATCTCATTTTATTCGTAGTCGGCTTGCCGTGACGGCCGTCGATTTCCCGGATCACGTCGTCCAGCGGAAGCCCTCGCTCGCGCAGCAGCACCATCAGGTGGAAAATAAGGTCGCTCGCTTCGCTGCGCAGCTCGTCGTTGTCTTTGTTTTTGGCCGCGATGATCACCTCGGACGCTTCCTCGCCGACCTTCTTCAAAATTTTGTCGACGCCTTTTTCGAACAAGTACGTCGTATACGAGCCTTCCGGACGCTCGGCGTAGCGCTGGGCGATTACGCCCTCCAGGCGGCCCAGCGTGCCGAAGCGGTCCGGCGCGGCACCGGACGCATCCGCCGCCGCGCCGCTCACCCCGATCGGATTGAAGAAGCAGGAGTATCGGCCCGTATGGCAGGCGGCTCCTTTCTGCTCTACCTTCACGAGCAGCGTGTCGCCATCGCAGTCGTAGGCCATCGATACGATGCGCTGCGTATTGCCGCTCGTTGCCCCTTTGTTCCACAGCTCGCTCCGGGAACGGCTCCAGAACCAGGTGACGCCGCTTTCGATCGACAGCCGCAGCGATTCCTCGTTCATGTACGCCATCATCAGCACCTCTTTGCTCTGCGCATCCTGCACGATGGCGGGCACGAGGCCGGCGCCGTCCCATTTCACCTTCGCGATGAGCTCCCCGCTATGCCTGTTTTCCGTCATCGCACCTCAACTCCCTTCTGCCGCAAATCGTCCTTCACTTCGCGAATCGTCATTTCTTTGTAGTGGAAAATCGTAGCCGCAAGCGCCGCGTCCGCATGCGCCAGCTCGAACACGTCGTGAAAATGCCCGATCCGCCCCGCTCCGCCGGAAGCGATGACCGGAATGCCGAGCGAATCCGATACCGCCCCGGTGAGCTTCAGGTCGAAACCGTCCTTCGTGCCGTCCGCGTCCATGCTCGTCAGCAAAATTTCCCCGGCGCCCATGCGCTCCACCTCGCGGGCCCATTCCAGCGCCTTGATGCCGGTCGATTGGCGGCCGCCGTGCGTATAGACTTCCCACTCGCCCCATTCCGCGTTGTACTTCGCGTCGATCGCGACGACGATGCACTGGGAGCCGAACTTGCGCGCCCCGTCCTTCACGAGCGTAGGATTTTTGACCGCGGCCGTATTGATGCCGATTTTGTCCGCGCCCGCGCGCAGCAGCCGCTTCATGTCGTCGACATGCGAGATGCCGCCGCCCACCGTGAAGGGGATCGTGATCTCGCCGGCCGTCCGCTTCACGACCTCGATCATCGTGGCCCGTCCTTCGACAGAGGCCGAGATGTCCAGGAAGACGAGCTCGTCGGCGCCTTCCCGGTCATACGTGGCCGCAAGCTCGACCGGATCGCCCGCGTCGCGCAGGTTAACGAAGTTCACGCCCTTCACGACGCGCCCGTCCTTCACGTCGAGGCAAGGAATGATACGTTTCGCCAGCATGTTACCCTCTCCTTCGTTCGTTTCTCTATTTCGTTAACGCCAGGAAATTGCCCAACAGCCTCATGCCGAGCTCCCCGCTTTTTTCCGGATGGAACTGCATGCCGTACACATTGCCGCGTCCGACGATCGCGGTCACCTGCTGACGGTAGTCCGTCACCGCCAGCAGGTCGCCCGCCAGCTCCGGCTTCGCGTGGAAGGAATGCACGAAGTAGACGTGGCCTTCCTCGAGCCCCTTGAACAGCGGCGACGCTTCCTGAAGGAATGTCAGCTTGTTCCACCCCATATGAGGGATTTTGTAATCGCCGCTGAACCGGATGACTTTGCCCGGCAAGATGTTCAGCCCTTCATGCGTGCCGTACTCCTCGCTCTCGCCGAAGAGCAGCTGCATCCCGAGGCAGATTCCGAGCATCGGCTTGCCCGATGCCGCGTAAAATTTCGCGACCTCGTCCAGCTTCGTGTGGCGCAAATTGTCCATCGCGTCGCCAAACGCCCCGACGCCGGGCAATATCGCGCCGTCCGCCTCCACGATCGTCCGCGGATCGGCCGTGACAACCGCCTCGCAGCCAAGACGCTCAACCGCTTTGGCTACGCTGTGCAGGTTGCCCATGCCGTAATCGATGATCGCGATCATGCTACAGCACTCCCTTCGTCGAAGGCACTCCTTGCACGCGGGGATCGATGCTCGTCGCTTCGTCAAGGGCGCGTCCAAGCGCCTTGAACACCGCTTCGATCATATGATGCGTATTTTTGCCGTAATGCACGATGACGTGCAGCGTGACGCGCGACTCCAGCGCCAGCTTCCACAGAAACTCGTGCACGAGCTCCGTCGAGAAGCTGCCGACCTGCGCGGACGGATATTCCGCGCGGTATTCGAAGTGCGGGCGGTTGCTCACGTCGATAACGACCTGCGCCAGCGCTTCGTCCATCGGCACGAACACGCTCGCGTAGCGCTTGATGCCGCGTTTGTCGCCGAGCGCCTCGCGCAGCGTCTGCCCGATGCAAATGCCGATATCCTCCACCGTGTGATGGTCGTCGATGTCGATGTCGCCGCGCGCTTCGACTTCTAGATTGAATTGTCCGTGCTTGGCGAACAGATCCAGCATATGGTTCAGGAACGGCACGTCCGTATCGAGCTTCGTCTCGCCGGTTCCGTCGACCGCAAAGGTCAGCTTAATGTCCGTTTCGTTCGTTTTGCGCGCCACCGACGCCTCGCGCACTTTGTTCTCCGCCACTTTCATTCCTTCTTCCTTTAGATAATTTCGGTTTTATGTCTCAGCCGCGTTCCTTCTCCAGCCGAATCCCGATCGCGCGGGCGTGGCCTTCAAACCCCTCGTGCCGCGCGAGCGTCATGATTTTATCGCCGTTTGCCAGCAGCGCTTCTTTGCTGTAGTAGATCAGACTCGACTTTTTCAGGAAATCGTCCACGTTCACCGGCGACGAGAAACGCGCCGTGCCGTTCGTCGGGATAATGTGGTTCGGTCCCGCGAAGTAGTCGCCAACCGGCTCGGAGCTGTACGGCCCTAGGAAAATCGCGCCCGCGTTCTGAATCAGCCCGAGCAGGCGCATCGGTTCGAGCGTCAGCACCTCGAGGTGCTCCGGCGCGAGCTGATTGACCACGTCGATGCCCGCTTCAAGCGAATCGACGAGCAATATCGCGCCGTAGCTGTCGATCGAGCTGCGTGCGATCGCTTCGCGCGGCAGCGCGGACAGCTGCCGCTCCACCTCCGCCGCGACCGCTTCCGCAAGCTGCCGCGACGGCGTAACGAGAATCGCCGATGCCATCTCGTCGTGCTCGGCCTGCGAGAGCAGATCCGCGGCTGCGTACGCGGGATCGGCCGAATCGTCGGCCAGCACGACGATTTCGCTTGGGCCGGCGATGCTGTCGATATCGACGGCGCCGAACACGGCGCGCTTCGCCAGCGCCACGTAGATGTTGCCCGGTCCGCATATTTTATCGACCGGCGCAATGGTGGCGGTGCCGTACGCAAGCGCGGCAATCGCCTGAGCTCCCCCGACCCGGTACATCTCTTTCACGCCCGCTTCCGCGGCGGCGACGAGAATATACGGGTCGATGCCCTCCTTGCCGCCGGTCGCGGGCGGCGTCACCATCACGATCTCCGGCACGCCGGCAACCTGTGCCGGAATTACGTTCATCAGCACGGACGACGGATACGCCGCCTTGCCTCCGGGCACATACACGCCGACCCGCTTCAGCGGCCGCATGATTTGCCCGAGCAGCGTCCCGTCCGGCTGCAAATCCATCCACGAGGTGCGCATCTGCTTCTCGTGGAAAGCCCGAATGTTCGCGGCCGCCTCGCGGATCGCCGCGAGGAACGCGGCGTCCACCTGCCCGTACGCCGCCTCGATCTCCCGTGGCGTCACCCGCAGCGACGCCGCGTCCAGTTTCACCCGGTCGTGCCGCTCCGTATAGCGCAGCAGCGCCGCATCCCCTTCGGCCCTTACGTCCGCGACGATCTTCAGGGCCGCTTCATTTTGCTCCGGCGTTCCGTATTCCACCTCGCGCTTCAACCCAAACTGCTCCGCTTGCATGATCCGCATCTCGCCCACTCCTTCCGATTGCTCGGCGCGCGGCCCGCTCCGTCGCAAGGCCTGCTAACGCCGCTCTAATTGCCTTTCGTTCCGTTTATAAGTTCCATCCGCCACGCTCGCTTGCCGGCTGCGCCGCTCTCCCGGTCCGGCTATCGTCCCGGAATCCCGCCTATACCCGGGCGGCCAGCGTCTCCTGCAGCCGGTCGCACAAGCTTTGAATCGCGTCGTTCTTCATCCGGTAGCTGACCCGGTTCGCGATGAGGCGGCTCGTAATGCCGAAGATGGCCTCCATCTCGACGAGGCCGTTCTCGCGCAGCGTCTGCCCCGTTTCCACCATGTCGACGATGCGGTCCGCCAGGCCGATCATCGGAGCAAGCTCGATCGAGCCGTTCAGCTTGATAACCTCTACCTGCTGCCCCTGCTCGCGGAAGTAAGCCGATGCCACGTTCGGGTACTTCGTCGCCACGCGCGGATGAATCGTCGGCTTCCAATCCGGCAGGCCGATGACCGACATCCGGCACTTGGCGATGCCGAGGTCGAGCAGCTCGTAGACGTCCTTGTTTTCCTCCATCAGCACGTCCTTGCCGACGACCCCGATATCCGCCACGCCATACTCCACGTAGGTTGGCACGTCGACCGGCTTCGCCATAATAAACTCCATGCCTGCTTCGGGCAGCTCGATGATCAGCTTGCGCGTATCGTCGAAATCGCTCGGAATCGGCAGCCCCGCCTCGCGGAACAGCTTCGACGCCTGCTTGTAAATGCGGCCTTTCGGCATCGCGACCTTCAATATTTCCTTCGCCTCTCCGCTCATGTGGCGCTGCCCCCTTTCAAGCCGTTACCGCCATACGATAATAACGCCGCATAACGAACGCCCTTATGCGTGAACGGCTCAGCCGCACCGGCCGCTGCCGGCGTCCCGGAGCGCCCGTCCGCGCGCTCCGTCACGACATTGACGCCTTGCGAGCGAAGCTCCTGCGCCTTCGCTAGCGCGGCCGTCCGGCCGGCCGCGTCGTACACGATAAGCGTGCGCTCTACCTCCGCTTCCGCTTCGTCGCCAAGCAGCTCGACGATGCGCGTCGTCTTCAAGGCGAAGCCCGTCGCCGGCGCCGGCCGTCCGAATTGGGCAAGCAAATTGTCGTAGCGGCCGCCGCTCGCGACCGGAAAACCGAGATCCGCCGCATAGGCTTCGAACGTCATACCCGTATAATAGGAGAAATCGCCGATCATCGTCAGGTCGATCAACACATACTCGCTGACGCCGTACGCCTTCAGGACGTCCCAAATCTCGCACAAATGGCGGATCGACGTCCGGGCGGTCTCGTCCGCGCTCAGCTGCAGCGCCTGATCGCATATTTCCGCTCCGCCGCGCAGGCGAAGGATGCCTTCGAGCTCGCGCTGCACCGGCACCTCGAGGGAAAGCTCACGCAGGCGCTGGCGGTAGCCGACATGATCGCGGCCGAGCAGGCAGCTCTTCAGCTGCTCCTGCGCTTCCGTATTGCCCGGCAGCGTCTCTCCGAGCAATCCGTTCAAGAAACCGACATGGCCGATCGCGATCTTGAACCGCTCCACGCCCGCCGCATTCAAGGACGCGATCGCCAGCGCGACCACTTCGGCATCGGCTTCCGCCGACGAATCGCCGACAAGCTCCACGCCCGTTTGGAAAAACTCCGCCTCGCGCCCCGCTTCCTCCTCGATCGCGCGGAACACGTTCGAATGGTACGACAGCCGCTGCGGGAAATCTTCCTGCTTCAGCAGCGACGCGACCACGCGCGCGATCGGAGCGGTCATATCGGAGCGAAGCACGAGCGTCGTCCCGCGATTGTTGAGCAGCTTGAACAGCTTCGCGTCCGACGTCGAGCTCGCCATGCCCACCGTATCGTAATATTCCATCGTCGGGGTTATAATTTGCTCATAGCCCCAGCCTTGCATGCAGGCAAGCACCTGACGTTCGATATGGCGCAGCTTCGCCACCGCGCCGGGCAAATAATCTTTCACGCCGATCGGTTTTTCGAACCCCTTCGGTTTGGACATTCGTCATCACCTTCAATTGCTTTAATATATTAAAGTGCTACCATGTTACCATACTAACAAATTAAAGATTTAGTCGTAATATTAGCATGAACGTCTCGGTTCCGTCAAGCGGTTCGCGCCATTCTTCGCTCACAAAGAAAGCCTCACCCGGTGCCATGCACGATACCGGATGAGGCTGCCCTTGCCTATATATGATGCTGCGGCTCGCCGCTAATCCCGCCCGTCCCGTGCGGAAGACGCCGACGCGGCATCCCGCTTGATCTCCCGCATCGGATTGCCGCCTACGAAGGCGTGCGCCGGGACGTCTTTGTGCACGAGCGATCCGGCCGCCACCACCGCATGGTCGCCGATCGTTACGCCCGGCAGAATCGTCGAATTGGCGCCGATCATAACGTTCGAACCGATGTTGACGCCGCCGATTCGGTATTCTCGTATCAAATATTCATGCGTCAAAATCGTTGTATTATATCCGATAATCGAATTATGGCCAACCGCAATGCGCTCGGGAAAGAATACGTCGACCATCACCATCAAGGCGAAGGCGGTATGCTCGCCGACCTTCATCCCGAGAATGCGCCGGTAAATCCAATTTTTGAGCGGAAGGCTCGGGCAATAGCGCGCCAGCTGGATAAAAACGAAATTGCGCACCGCCTTGGCGCGGCTCACCGTCGAATATACCTGCCACAGCGCATTCGGTCCTTCAACCGGATATCGTTCAACCTTTCGCAAGCGTCTCCCGCTCCATTCCGACGAACGAATAGAGGTCGCGCATATCGTGAATGACGTGATGCGCGCCCGCTTCCTTCAGCTTCTGCTCGCCCTTGAGCGACCAGGCCACGCCAACCGCGATCGTCCCCGCCGCGATGGCCGACTGAATGTCGACCATGCTGTCGCCGACCATGACCGTCGTCTTCGGATCCGCGCCGAGCAGCTCGACCGCTTTGCTTACCGGCTCCGCATGCGGCTTCGGGTTAACGACGTCGTCGATCGTCACGATCGCGTCCACGTAATCGAACAAACCGACGAACTTCAAGCCGCGTTCGGTCGTCAGTCTCATTTTGGTCGTGACGACCCCGATCTGAATGCCGTTGTTATGCAACTTGGCAATGACCTCGTTGACGTAATCGAACGGCTTCACGTACTCGTCATGCAGGCGAAGGTTGACTTCGCGGTATGCCGCGACCAAATGATCGACGTTGTCCAGTCCCGAGAACAGCTTCATTTGATCGGTCAACGGATTGCCCATGCTCGGAATGATATGGTCCCGTCCGAAATCCTCCGGCACGTATCCTTTCAAGGATTCTATGAACGAGCGAATGATCAGCTCATTGGTGTCGATAATCGTGCCGTCCAAATCGAACAGCATCGTTTTGATTTTGCCCGTCATCGTCCGAAAAACCTCCTGAATTACTTATTCCCTCTGTCAGGCCCCGCTTCGCTTTCCTTCGCTTTCTTGCTTGCGGAGTCGGCCGCTTCGCCTGCGCCGGCCTTCTTGCCGTTGTTATCGACGTTTCGCTCCGGCTTGCTCGTGACGATCGGGTCGTTGTAATGCGCGGAAGCGTGTCCCGTCCTTCTGCGAACGATAATGAGGACGATCGCCCCGATAATGAGCAGCAGGGCAAGCGCCTGCGAGATGCGGATGTTGCCGTACGACGGATCCAAATACCCCTGCATGAACACGAGCTCCATCGGCGTCCATAGCGCGTTGATGAAGGAAGCGAGCCACGACGGCCCGATGAACGCCAAGCTGTCGGTGCGAAGCGCTTCGATGAAAAACCGGCCTAACGAATACCAGATTACATAGCTGGCCACAAGCTCGCCCGCGCGCAGGAAGCGCTGCCTGCGCAGGATGAACAGAATGACGAGGCCGACCAGGCTCCATAACGATTCGTACAGAAACGCCGGATGGCGATAAGCGCCGTTGATCAGCATCTGTTCCACGATAAAGTTCGGCAGGTGAAGCGTATCCCGCAGGAACGCCTCGGTCGTCTCCCCGCCGTAAGCTTCCTGGTTCATGAAGTTGCCCCAGCGGCCGATCATTTGTCCGGCCAGAAGCGACGGCGCGCAAATGTCGACCATCCGCCAGAAATTGTAGCCTTTATAGCGGAAGTAGAAGAAGCCGCATATGAAAGCGCCGATGAGGGCGCCGTAGATGGCGATGCCGCCCTCCCATATTTTGAACACGTCCAGGAAACGTCCTTTATAATCTTCCCACATGAACGCGACATAATAAATTCGCGCTCCGATGATGGCGGAAGGAACCCCGAGCAGCAGCAGGTCCATGAAGAAGTCCGGCTTGATGCCGAACCGCTTCCCCTCCTGCACGGCGAGCAGCAAGCCGACCAGGGCGGCGGTCCCCAGAATAATGCCGTACCAATGCACTTCAATCGAACCGAGCGTGAAGGCAATCGGATTCAAAATCAATGTCTTCATCTATTTCTATCCCCTTTTTGGTTCAATCGTAATCGTCCATATCGTCCGCGATCGTCTCGGTCAGCTTGTTCGTAAATTGCAATGCGGCATTGTAGCCCATCCGCTTGAGCCGGAAGTTCATGGCCGCGACCTCGATAATGACCGCCAAGTTCCGCCCCGGGCGAACGGGAACCGTGACAAGCGGAATATCCGTTTCGATGATGCGCGTCGTCTCCTCGTCTAAGCCGAGCCGGTCATACTGCTTATCCTGCTGCCAGTTCTCCAGCTTGATGACCAGTCCGATCCGCTTCTGCGAGCGCACCGCCCCGGCTCCGAATAACGTCATCACGTTAATGATCCCGAGGCCCCGAATTTCGAGCAAATGACGAATGAGCTCCGGCGCGCTGCCGTGCAGCTGCCCGTCCGACGTTTGCCGGATTTCGACTGCGTCGTCCGCGACGAGCCGATGGCTGCGCTTCACAAGCTCGAGCGCCGTTTCGCTTTTGCCGATGCCGCTTCCGCCGGTGATGAGCATGCCCACCCCGTAGACGTCGACGAGCACTCCGTGGATCGTAGCGGTCGGCGCCAGCTTCCGCTCCAGGAAGTCGGTAATGCGGCTGGATAGAATCGTCGTCGCCGTATTGCTGCGCAGCACCGGAATATTCGTCTCGTTCGATTGGTCGATTAACTCCTGGGGGGCGTCGAGTCCCCTCGTCAAAATAATGCAAGGCGTTTCTTCGTTGCATAGCCGGGCCATCCGGCTTTTGCGCTCTTCGCTGTCGAGCATGTTCAAGAACGAGATTTCCGTCCGTCCGAGAAGCTGCACGCGTTCGCTCGGAAAATAATGGAAATAACCAGCCATCTCCAAGCCCGGACGATACAGATCGTCGACGGTAACCGCGCGCTTCAGCCCGTCTTCGCCGGCAACGATTTCGAGCTGGAAATGCTGGACGAGCTCGGAAACCTTCACTTTTTTAGCCATCGTACGGCCTCCCTCATATGGCAACTGCATGCTGCGTATATATGTATGTTTTTTCCCAATGTCTTCATCGTAAAGGAAAAAGGCGCCGAACGCAACGTTTCAACGCTGCCCGGCGCCTTCAGTCATTTTATCGGGACGCTGACCTCTTGCAGCGCATAACCCGGATATTGCTTGATGTCGAAAGTTAACGGCTGTTTGTAGTCCGCCTTCGGGATGAAATAATAGATCAGGTGCGTGGAGCCGGTTTCGGTATTTCTGATCGATCTCTTAATGCCGTCGCGGTCCAGCAGCCGGTGCGTTTGGCCTGAAGCGTCCTTGAACGCTCCTTTGTGTTTGAATAAGTCGTAGCCGAGCTTCGTCTCGGTTTCGTTCAATCCGTCGACGAGAATCGTAAGCTTGAGGCTATCGCCGACGTCTTCGACTTCCTCCAGCCTCATTCGGCCATCCGGCGTACGGAGCGTCGCCAAGCGATCCGTATTTATCACAAATGTCTTGTTTCGCTCCGACAGAAGCAAGCCGTCCGCGACCAGCGTAAGGCGCTTGGGCTTCTCGAAATAGCTGCTCTGGAACAGATAGGTGATCTTTCCGTCCAGCTCGCCGAGCCCGCCCCTTGACGTATACTTCCGTCCCATTTCGTCCACAAGGGCGATATCGATAAGCAGATTCGAACGTTTCGCGTTCGCCGAGTCGCTCTCGATCGTCAGCTTCACCTGAAGCGGAGTAATGATCGCGTCGGTAACGGTGAACCGCTGCCCGGCGATGGCGAAGGATCGATCGACCCGGATCGTGTCGGACATCCCGCTGAACCGTTCATGCTCGACCGGGAACGCTACCTCCAGCCATTGGTCTCCGAGCCGGGCGGCGAATCGGATCCTCTCCGGGATCGGGATTCCTTCTCCCATCACCACGTCGACGTAATTATGGATGATAGGCTTAGCCTCGCTCTCGTCCCCGCCCGGAAAAAACGAGGTGGATATACCGCCTATCACGTCTTTGCCTCCGCCGTCCATCAGCTTGAAATCTCTAATCTCCGACTGATCGGTAATGCCCGGTCCTTCGCCCGTATATAAAATGATAAGCCTTCCCTCATCGGCAAGAATGCCTTCCACCGTCAGTTTGTACCCGTTCTTCTCGTCGCTCGCGTTCACCGGCTGTATAAACTCGTTATTAACGGCCGATAACAACGACTTGTCACCCTCGATCAGCTCGACAAACCCGCCGAGTCCCGGTATGTCTCTCACGATCGACGCGAAAGCGGGGGATACCTTGACGAAAGCCGTGAGCAGCAGCAGCATGCTCATCGCCGCCGCGAGCGTTCCGATTCCGATTTTCCCCCGTCTCCCCCGGATCGCGCGGCTCCGCCCCATGGAGAGTCCATTCCGAATAGCCGTATCCAGCGCTTCCTCCGGCAATTGCAGCAGCTCGCGCTCCGTTCGCTCGCGATCGGCCCGCAAGCTACGTTCGTTTCGTTCCGTATTCGCTTCCTCTCCAGCCATCATTCCGTTCCCCTCCTTCCAGCATCGTCGCGTCGGCCCTTAACGTCTTGAGCGCCTTATTCAGCCACGTCCGGATCGTGCCTTCCGGCTTTTCCAGCAGCTTCGCGATATCCGTAATCGTCATATCCCGATAATACTTTAGCGTCACGACCATCCGGTACTTCGGCGGAAGCAGCTGCACCTGTGCCGCGATGTCCAGCCGCTCGGCCGCGTCATCCGCTTGCCCGAGCCGCTCCCGACGGCCTATGTCGCGTTCCAACGGCCATTCTCTCTGCCGTTTCTTTCGGGCGTCGAGGCAAACCCTGATCAGAATGCGGATCATCCACGTCGAAAAAAATTGCGGCTCGCGCAGCGTTCGCCTCTTCACCCATACGCGGCACACCGTCTCCTGCACCGCTTCCAGCGCGTCGTCCTCGTTGCGCATATACGAATAAGCAATGGCGTATAATTGCTGTTTATCCATCTCGATACGCTGCAGCAAAGCCGTCTCGTCTCCCTTGATCGCGGCCGAAGCATATTCGTCTTTCTCCATGTCCAGCCTCCCCGCCCTTTCGACGCGCTTTGTTCCTATTAGACGCCCGATTCGCCGAAACGGTTTTTCCTTTATAATAAAAAAAGAGCCCAAAAGCGATGAGCGCTTGAGCTCCTCCTCTAACTTTCGACAATACTCTTGAACGATAGACTCCCTGATTATAAATCGATAGGCCTGTATACTTCAATCTAATGAACGTTAATCTAACGACTTTGTTGCGGACTTGCATAAAAAGAAATCGAGAACGTCCGGGATGCGCATCCGTTTCCCGAGCAATCAAAAAAAACCGCCGGCATCTACCGGCGGTTCTTTCCTAAAATTAGGATGGAAATTAGTTCTCGAAAATGTTCAGTTCGGATTCTTTGTCGAACAGGTGAACCTTGTTCATGTCGAGGGCAAGCTTCACGCTTACGCCGTCACGAACGCCGGAACGGCCGTCAACGCGCGCGATAACCGTGTCAGTGCCAATGCCGTTCAGGTACAGGTACATTTCGTGACCAAGGTTCTCGGCAACCTCAACGTTCGCGTTAACGATCGTTTGAGGGGAAGCTTCCAGGAATACCGGCTCTTCGTGAAGGTCTTCCGGGCGAATGCCGAGGATGACCTCTTTGCCGATGTAGCCTTTCGAACGAAGCGTAGCCGCTTTGCCTTCAGGAACGACAACGTCCACGCCGCTAGCTTTAAAGCGAACAGTGCCGCCTTGCTCAGTAAGCGATCCGCTTACGAAGTTCATGGAAGGAGCGCCGATGAAGCCTGCAACGAAAATGTTAACCGGGTGGTTGTAAAGCTCTTCCGGGGAAGCCGTTTGTTGAATGAAGCCGTCCTTCATAACAACGATACGGTCGCCCATCGTCATGGCCTCGATCTGGTCATGCGTTACGTAGATCGTCGTCGTTTCAAGACGTTTCGTCAGCTTGGAAATTTCCGCGCGCATCTGACCGCGAAGCTTCGCGTCCAAGTTGGAGAGCGGCTCATCCATCAAGAATACTTGCGGTTCGCGTACGATCGCGCGTCCCAATGCGACACGTTGGCGCTGACCGCCGGAAAGCGCTTTTGGTTTGCGGTCAAGCAAATGCTCGATATCAAGAATTTTAGCAGCTTCACGAACGCGCTTGTCGATGTCTGCTTTTTTGAATTTGCGAAGTTTAAGGCCGAAAGCCATGTTTTGGTAAACGTTCATGTGCGGGTACAACGCGTAGGATTGGAATACCATCGCGATGTCGCGGTCTTTCGGAGCCACGTCGTTCACGAGGCGGTCGCCGATGAACAATTTGCCTTCAGAAATTTCTTCGAGTCCTGCAATCATACGAAGAGTTGTCGATTTACCGCAGCCGGATGGACCTACCAATACGAGAAACTCTTTATCCTTGATGTCCAAGTTTACGTCGGTTACCGATGCTTTGTCCGAACCCGGGTATTTTTTGTAAATGCCTTCTAAACGTACGCCTGCCATGATCATTTTCCCCCTAAGAAAGAAATTTCGATATGCCTATATCTTATCCCACGCAAGCGCTTGTGACTATGCACATACTTTACAAAAAAACTAATTCCTTTTCGTAACTTTGTACAATAGTAATATAATTTTCACCAAAACGGCGTCCCGGAACTGCCGCACGTCGAGTCCTGTTTCCTGTTTGAGCTTGTCCAGCCGATATAATAGCGTATTTCGATGAATATAGAGCTTTTTGGCCGTCTCGCTCACGTTGCAATCGAGCGCGAAGAAGGTTTCGATCGTGCTCAGCATCTCCGATTCGACGAAAAAATCGGCTCGTTTCAGCGATTGCTCCAAATATTTGGTTCGCTGCGTCTCCGGAATGGCGTTTAGCAGCCGCTCCAGCTGGAGCATCCATGGCAAATGAATATTCGTGCCGACATGAAACTTACGGCCAAGGTTCAGCGTCTCGCGAAGCAGAATCGTCGTCTCGACCATCCCTTTGGCCGGAACGGCCGGATAGGCGACGGCCAGATGGCATTCCCCGATCCATTCGCTCGCCAGCATTTCGTGCAACCCTGAGCCGATGGAAGCGAGGCTGTCCTCCAGGGACTCGTCCTCCTGCTCCTCGAACGCTTCCGCGTCTTCGTCCCTCAGCAGCGAGGCGGAGCCCCAGATGAGCCATTCCTGGCTCTTGAGCGGGATAAGCAGCACGTCGTCCGACAGGAAGGAGCGAAGCAGCTTTTCGAGCTCGGCGTATGTGCCTTGTTTCGTATTCGTTTGCTCGGTAACGAGCAGGAAAGGGATCATTTCGTTAAACAGCCGGCTGCCCGTCGTCAGATGATCGGGCAAGGAATACGCCGGTTCGTCGGATTCAAGCTGCTTCTGGATCCATTCGCTAAGCTTCAAGGCGCTTCGCTCCGTCTCGGATTGCGCGGTGCCCGCTTTCTCGGTGACCGGCTCCCGGTTCAACTGAAGCGTCCAGCTGATCAGCTCCTTCTCCGAGGTTTGGAGCGACGGCTTGTCGATTTCGATCAACTCGACGGAAGCGTCGGCGCTTGCAATGACGATCGACGTCTTCCCGGCCTTTTCCGCGCGCGCGCCTTCTGCGGGTATAGAGGAGGCCGTCTTGTCTCCGAGCCACACGGCATCGGCGTCCTTGATCAAGTCGTGCCAATCCGCAAGCGATTTCGTAACGAGATGTACCGGACAATTCAAAATGTGCTGCAGCGGCTTCAACCAGTCTGTCGTGCTCATTTCGCAGGTCTCCAATCTCCACAAGCGTTATCGGCTGATACCGCCTATAGGCGGAACGAATGACGATTCGCAGCTATAAAAACGCTTTTTTTCGTCATTGTACCATAAAGAGACGTTCCGGTTCAGCCCACCGCAAGCAAAAGTATGATCGACAGCAGCGCGAACAGAGCCGCGATCAAATACATGAAGGAGACGGTTTGAACTTGGTTTAAGCCCCATTTCATCAACGTATGATGCGTGTGCAGCTTGTCCGCCCGGTGCAGGCCCTTGCCGCTGATCAATCTGCGCAGCATGACGTAAGCGGTGTCCAGAATAGGAAGTCCGAGCGCGAGCAGCGGGACGAGCACCGTGAGGAACGTCGCTCGTTTGAAGGCCCCGTCGACGGCAATGACCGCAAGCGTGTAGCCGAGAAACGTCGCGCCCGCGTCGCCCATGAAAATTCTCGCAGGGTAGAAGTTGTGCGCGAGAAACCCGATGGATACGCCCGCTACGATAACGGCCAGAATGGCCGAATCCGGCTGTCCCTTAATCAAGGCGGCCGCCAGCAGCGTCAGCGAAGACAACGTGCTCACTCCGGATGCAAGCCCGTCTACGCCGTCTATAAAATTGAACATGTTGATCAGCGCGAATACCCACAACATCGTCGTCAGCCAGGAGAACCAATCGGGAAACGAATGGAACAGGCCGTCAAACGGACTTGCGATGCCGGCGATCTTAATTTGGAACAAGCTCGGAATCGATGCCGCACCCATATAGAGAAGGACCCGAGGCCATACGGGAAAGTCCTTCCCCTTCGACTTTGCCGCATCGTCCAGCAAGCCGACGCAGACGAGCACGAATCCTCCGGCGGCGATCGTGCCGGTTAGCGGCGTAAAGCCGATGAACAGGAGCATGACGAGAACGCATCCGGCAAAAATAGCCGCTCCCCCCATCAAAGGAACCGGCTTTTTATGTATTTTGCGGGTCGTCGGCCGATCGACGAAGCCAAGGCGCAGGGCAAGCCTCCGGAGCGGCGGCACGCTTGCGAACACGAATGCGAAGCTGATCAATCCCGCGATGACATACATCATAGCAACTACCCCTTTTTTATGTCTGATTTATATACATTGTTCCCTTATCTCGTTAAAATACAAGAAACCCGCCTCTTCGGATTGACCCGATTAACCTTTCATGGTACGATGATCCAAAATTTTCAATAAAAAAGAGGAGTGCCATTATGTCAAAAATCATTATTATATCCGGTAGCCCGAATGCTTCATCCCGGCTAAATGGAATGATACAGTTCGTGCAGCAGAAGCTTGCGGAGCGCAACCTTTCTCCCGAGCTGATCACGGTCGTCTCCCTCCCCGCCGAGGACCTCGTGCAAGCAAACTTTAACAGTCCCGCCATACTCGCGGCTAACGCCTTGGTCGATTCCGCCGATGCGGTCGTAATCGCGAGTCCCGTATATAAAGCGTCCTTCACGGGCGTGCTGAAAGCATACCTGGATCTGCTGCCGCAGAAGGGACTCGACGGCAAAATCATCGCTCCCCTGTTCATCGGCGGCACGATCGCCCATATGCTCTCCATCGATTATTCCCTTAAGCCGGTGCTTGCTTCCATGGGCGCCAAACATTACGTCAGCGGCGTATATGCCGTAGACGCTCAAATCAACCGTACGCAGGGAGCGGACGGCGAACTACACTTCGACCTGAGCGAAGACCTGATTCTTCGTCTTGGCGATTCGGTGGGCGAGCTGGTACGCGAGCTCGAAATTCGCGCCAAATAACAAATAAAGGAGTACCCGCCGTCGCGACGATGCGTACGGGCGGATACTCCTTTTTAAATTGCTGAAAGTCATATAAACAAAAAAACCGAAAATCCTCGGATCCTCGATTGCATTTGCTTTAAAATGGTGAGCCATGTAGGACTCGAACCTACGACACCCTGATTAAAAGTCAGGTGCTCTACCAACTGAGCTAATGGCTCTCATTCATATGAAGTGGTGGAGGGCGATGGATTCGAACCACCGAACCGTGAGGAAGAGATTTACAGTCTCCCGCGTTTGGCCACTTCGCTAGCCCTCCGTAATGGTGGCTCGGGACGGAATCGAACCGCCGACACGAGGATTTTCAGTCCTCTGCTCTACCGACTGAGCTACCGAGCCTGATGATTTGAATGGCGGAGCTGACGGGATTCGAACCCGCGGTCTCCTGCGTGACAGGCAGGCATGTTAGGCCTCTACACCACAGCTCCAAAATTCCCTATAAAGTTCATGGTGGAGGATGACGGGATCGAACCGCCGACCCTCTGCTTGTAAGGCAGATGCTCTCCCAGCTGAGCTAATCCTCCAGGTTATGGTAGCGGCGAAGGGGATCGAACCCCCGACCTCACGGGTATGAACCGTACGCTCTAGCCAGCTGAGCTACACCGCCACGCTTGTCCCCCGAATCTTGTCGCTTGCAGCGATCGGGGACGCTGCAAGATCAGGTTTAGACATCGCCAAATGTCTTCGCATTATTGTTATATCATCCGCGCTTGGCAGCTTCTACAACAAGTTTTGCGCCCTGAAAACTGGATACGAAAGTTTAAGCTGCTGCATTCCTTTGTTTCTTTGGGGCCCCCGCAAAGTATTCGGAATACTCCTCGAAGCCTAAGCTTCACTTTGTGGGGTACTTTTAGGATAAGCCCTCGACCGATTAGTATTCGTCAGCTGCACGCATTGCTGCGCTTCCACCC
>NZ_JACXIY010000054.1 GCF_014705655.1 Paenibacillus arenilitoris
CAACCCCGAAGGATTAACTCCGCTCGACTTGCATGTATTAGGCACGCCGCCAGCGTTCGTCCTGAGCCAGGATCAAACTCTCCATATTGGTGTTTGATGACTCATTTCTTTGTATCGCTTTTCCATTAATCCATGTGGATTAACGGGGCAGTTTCACTCGTTGTTCAGTTTTCAAAGAACAAGCTTTTCTATCACGTCGGCGCTATGTCTCAGCGGCGACTTTGATAATATATCACGTTTGCCTATTCGATTGCAAGCTTTTTTTTCGATCATAATAAATGGTCGATCGTTCCGCAAAAAAACAAGCCAAACGCCCTAGGGCGCCGGCTTGTCCGGACTCGCTAATCAATATTGTCTATTCGGCGTATATTTCGCTGAATCTTTTATTAACTCGACTTTCTTCTTGCTCTTCTTCAGTCCGGCGTCGACCGTCGTATCAACCGTTATCCACTTCCCGTTCAACCATACCTCATTCCAAGCGTGATAGACTTCCACATAGGCCGACTCCCCCATCACGAGCTTGGTCGGAATGTTTATGCTGCGGAGCATGGCCGCGAACAACGATGCGTAGCCGTAGCAGATCGCTTTCTTGGTTTTGAGCGTATTGTCGATGTTCGGGAGGTAATCGTCTGGCACCTTCGCCGCCAATTGATCGTCATATTTAATATTGGTAATGATATAGTCGTGAATGGCTTTGATCTTCTCGGTATCGGTTTTTAGTCCTTTCGTCAGCTCCTTGGCCTTGACGGCCGCGACGCCGGAGCTTGTCCAAGCAATATTTTGCACCGAGTTCAGAAAAACCTTCTGGTTCTCTTTCATGTTCAGCTTGACGGTTTCTTTCTTAACGACCTTGTACTTCGTGCCCGATACGTGCTCGAGCAAAGAAACCGTGTACTCGCCGTTGCCGAGCTGCAGAGGGAAAAATTCCTCCTTCTTCCCGGCCGTCAAGTTGTATGTATACTTCTCCGAGCCTTTGGCGATCATCAGCTTCGTCTTTACTTTGGCTTTCACGGCGTACTTGACGGAGACGATTCCCTCCGCGAGCCCGGCTTGATTCAGCCATTCCGAGCCGCTCGCGGCAGACGCCGCGCTTACGTTCATGGCAGCGAATAAAAGAAATGCGGATACGACGAGCAAAATAAATTTGCGCACAAATAAAACTCCTTTCGGCGGCCAGGCTGCCATCCATTCGGAAGGCCCTATAGCTTTGCGTCCCTGCCTTTCGACAGGTTTGCCATTATCGTATAAGCTTTATTAGTTCTATCTTACCATAGGAATCTATCATTTCAATACGAAAACCGAAAAATTGCTCAAAATTTGGTAGGTTTTATTCCCCTTCAAAAATAGAAAAACCGCCATGCCTGCAAAGGCCGGGCGGTTATATCCATTTAGCTCTATTCGCTGCGCTGATCTCTCATATGAGGGAACAGCAGCACGTCGCGGATCGACGGCGAGTTGGTCAGCAGCATGACCAGACGGTCGATGCCGATGCCGAGGCCGCCGGTCGGCGGCATGCCGTATTCCAGCGCGCGGATGAAATCGTCGTCCATTTCATGCGCTTCGTCGTTGCCTTGCTCGCGTTCGACGAGCTGCGATTCGAACCGCTCGCGTTGATCGATCGGATCGTTCAGCTCGGTGAAGGCGTTCGCGTGCTCGCGCGCGACGATGAACAGCTCGAACCGGTCCGTGAAGCGAGGGTCGGTCTCGCTCTTCTTCGCAAGCGGCGAAATCGCTACCGGATGGCCGGTTACGAACGTCGGCTGAATGAGCGTATGCTCGCAGAATTGCTCGAAAAACGCATTCACGATATGACCGAACGTCATGTGCGGGTCGACGGCGACCTTATGTTCCTTCGCCAGGCGATGCGCCTCTTCATCGCTCATCTGAACGTTGAAATCGACGCCCGTCGTCTCCTTGACGAGGTCTACCATCGATACGCGGCGCCACTGCGGCGTCAGATCGACTTCGTAGTCCTGGTATTTGATTATCGTCGTGCCTAATACCTCTTGCGCGATATGCGCGATCAGATTCTCGGTTAACGACATGATGTCCTTATAATCGGCATAGGCCTCATACAGCTCGATCATCGTAAACTCCGGATTATGGCGCGTCGAAATGCCTTCGTTCCGGTATACGCGCCCGATTTCGTAGACTTTCTCCAAACCGCCCACGATGAGACGCTTCAAATGAAGCTCGATCGCGATCCGCATGTACAGCTGCATATCCAGCGCGTTGTGGTGCGTGATGAACGGCTTCGCCGCCGCGCCGCCCGCAATGGCGTGAAGCGTCGGCGTTTCGACCTCCAAATAACCGCGGGAGTCCAGGTAACGGCGCATCGATTGAATGATTTTGGAACGGGTGATGAACGTCTGCTGTACGTCCGGATTGACGATCAAGTCCACATAGCGCTGACGGTAGCGAAGCTCGACGTCTTTCAAGCCGTGATATTTGTCGGGCAGCGGAAGCAGCGATTTCGTCAACACTTCGACATCGAGCGCCTTAACCGAAACCTCGCCCGTGTTCGTCTTGAACACGACGCCGCGAACGCCGACGATATCCCCGATGTCGAGCATGTCGAACGCGGCGAATTTGTTCTCTTCGACGGTATCCTTGCGAACGTAGATTTGAATTTTGCCGCTTAAATCCTGAATGTGCGCGAAGCCCGCCTTGCCCATTCCGCGCTTCTGCATGATCCGGCCGGCGATGCTGACCTTGACCCCTTGCGCTTCCAGCTCCTCTTTCGTCTGCTCTTCATAGGCTTGTACAATATCTTTGGCGTTATGAGTGCGTTCGAATTTGCGTCCGAAAGGATCGACGCCCAAAGCCCGAAGCTCATCCAGCTTGTCTCTGCGTATTTGCAGAAGCTCGCTCAGCTCCTGCTCGTTGTTCTCATGTTCCACTTCTTCATCTCCTTGATACGTTCGGGAACGTTCAAAAAGCTTCCGACAAGGAAGCTTTCCGATCCGCACCTAGCAAACCTTATTTTTTGATATCGATAATTTTGTATTGAATAATGCCGACAGGTACGCTGACTTCTACGACCGTTCCTTTTTTCTTGCCCAAAATCGCTTTGCCAACCGGGCTTTCGTTCGAAATCTTGTTCTGCAGCGGATCGGATTCGGCCGTGCCGACGATAGAATATTCCATCGTGTCGCCATACTCCAAATCTTCCACCGTTACGATCGAACCGATGCTTACCGTATCGATATCAATGTCGTCGTTATTTATAATACGCGCGTTGCGCAGCATTTTCTCAAGGGTAATAATGCGGCCTTCGATAAAAGCCTGCTCGTTCTTCGCGTCCTCGTACTCCGAGTTCTCGCTAATATCGCCATATCCGATCGCAATCTTAATACGCTCCGCCACTTCACGACGTTTGACCGACTTCAGGTTCTCTAATTCGTCTTCGAGCTTGCGCAGCCCTTCTTGAGTCAGAATGATTTGCTTATCGTTCATCTTTCCGATTCTCCTGTCGTGTGACTTATTTTCATACCTTGTATGAATTCACTGATACCTAATATATTACGCTTCGTTGCCATCATACCTAAGCTGTTGGAAGCGCGCTCGTGATGTGCGGTTTGATTATATTGCAAGATTATATTGCAAAGGTACCCTGAATGTCAATCAAAGCCAGACGATCCAGTGAAACCGTTTCACTATCTCCTTGTGCAACAGAAGCCGCATGATTGCGGCTTTTGTCTAACGGTGTCGGATTACGCCTGCGACAAGCATGAGCCGCCGCCGATCTATATTCGAAATCAGTGGGCGATCCCCTCGGCTGAGTGCGATTCCCCTTCCGAAGCGGTGCCCGCTGCATGAAATTCCGAGCCTTCTTCAAGCGACCTCACATAGTTCTCCAGAATCGCTACCATCCGGTCCCGTCCCGTCTCTTCCATAATGACGTCCTTCACGCGCGCGCCGCCCGGCAGCCCCTTCAAGTACCATGCCAGATGCTTGCGCATCTCGCGCACGGCAACCGGTTCGCTCTTGAGCGCGATCAACCGGTCCAGGTGCAAAATGGCGACCTCCATCTTCTCGCGCGGGGTCGGATCGCCAAGCAGCTCGCCGTTCGTCAAATATTGGATCGTCCGGTACAGCATCCACGGATTGCCGAGCGCGCCGCGGCCGATCATGACGCCGTCGCAGCCCGTGTGCTCGAGCATGCGCTTCGCGTCCTCCGGGGAAAATACGTCGCCGTTCCCGATGACGGGGATGGATACCGCATCCTTAACATCCTTTATAATGTCCCAATTCGCCTTGCCCGTATACAGCTGCTCGCGGGTACGTCCATGCACGCTGACGGCTTTGCCTCCCGCGCGCTCCACGGCCTGCGCGTTCTCGACCGCATAGATATGCTCATCGTCCCAGCCGATGCGCATCTTCACCGTTACCGGCTTCTGCACGGCGTCCACGACAGACGATACCATCTCGTAAATTTTGTTCGGATCGAGCAGCCAGCGGGCTCCCGCATCGCATTTGGTCACCTTCGGTACCGGACAGCCCATATTGATATCGATTATATCCGCGTTGGTCTGCCGGTCGACGACCTTGGCCGCCTCGACGAGCGACTCCCGGTCGCCCCCGAAAATTTGCAGGCTGAGCGGCTTCTCCCGCTCGTCTACGAACAGCATCTCCATCGTCCGTTTGTTTCCGTGCAAAATCGCCTTGTCGCTTACCATCTCCGCGCAGACAAGGCCTGTTCCGAACTCTTTGGCAATCAATCGAAAAGCCGGGTTGCACACGCCTGCCATCGGCGCCAGCACCACTCTGTTCTTCATCTCGATGTCTCCGATTTTCAGCATGTCGCTCCTAGCTCCTTTTCACTTATTTCTCGAATTATTCGCGATCATCGGACATCAGTTCCTCGTAGCTGATGCCGAGCGTTTTGGCAATATGGCCCAGCAGCTTCGGGTCCGTTCGCCTCGTCCCGCGCTCGAGCGAGCCGAGCACGGCCACCGATACGCCAAGCTCCTTGGCCAGCTCTTGCTGAGTGTAGCCCTTCAGCTTCCGAAAGGCTCTGACGCGCTGCGCCAATTGATTGTTTTCCATAACGTAATGCCTTCCTTTCCATTCCGAAGCGCCGCCTCGGACGCTGCCTCCACCCGCTCCCTCAGCGGATGCGCGGCATCGAGCACGTCATTCAGCGGCACCAGCACGAACGACCGCTCCATCATGCGCGGATGGGGCAGCGTCAGCTCCTCTTGATCCATTCTGACATTATGATATAGGAGGAGATCGAGGTCAATGGTTCTCGGTCCCCAACGTATTTCCCTGACTCGTCCGAGCTGCTGCTCGATGGCCAGAAGCTGCCGAAGCAGCCCGATCGGCTCGAGGGACGTCGTTACCGCAAGCGCCATGTTCAGAAAAGGCGGCTGCTCGGTGTACCCGACCGGATCGGTCTCGTAAATGCCCGATATTCGGCCCACTTCGATAGCGGGGTGCGCGTCGATCAGCGCGATCGCCTTCCGCAGCAGGCGCTCGCGGTCTCCCATGTTGGAGCCGAGAGCGACGTAGGCTTCCGCCCAAGCGCCGTCACGCGGGAATTGATCGTCCATCGGGATCCCGCTTTCTGCGCAGCTCGACCGTGACTCCGTCGAAGTGGATGTCGAACGGCGGATGCGGCTTCGTTACTCGAACCGTCACTTCATTTACCATAGTATAAGCCTCCAATACCCGCGATGCAACGTGGCCCGTCAACGCTTCGATTAATTGAAAAGGAGGCCCTTCCACGATCGCTTTGGCAAACGCGTGAATTTCGGCGTAATTGATCGTGAAGGCGAGATCGTCGGATTGCGCCGCCTTCTCCAGATCCATGAGGAGCTCGATATCGACGAAAAATTGCTGGCCCAGCTTGTTCTCTTCCGGAAACACGCCGTGATAGCCGTAAAATTTCATTCCTTTAATGATCATTCTATCCAATTCGTTCACTCTCCGATCCGTAGATGAGGAATAACGGGTGCCGTCCGTCAGCCTCGGTAGACGATGGCGTCGGTCATCAGCGCGGTGCGCTTCATCGCGCGGACGTCGTGCACGCGCACGATCTGGCAGCCGTGCGCGATCCCGAGGGCGACGGTCGCCGCCGTCCCCTCCGCGAGCTCTTCCACCGGCAGGTTCAGCGTCTGCCGGATGAACCGCTTGCGCGAGGTGCCGAGCAGCACCGGATAGCCGAGCGCCGTCAGGTCCGATAGGCGGCCGAGCAGCTCGAGGTTGTCCTCGTACGTTTTGGCGAAGCCGATGCCGGGATCGAGCCAGATCCGGTCGTCGGCTACGCCGGCCGCGCGGGCGATGGCGACACTGCCTTGCAGGTCGGCGAGCACGTCCGGGACGAGGTCGTTGTAGTCCCGGGCGTGGCGGTTATGGCTGGCGATCACGGGGCAGCCGTATTCGGCCGCGACGGCGGCCATATTGGGGTCTCCCTTGAGGCCCCAGATGTCGTTGATGATATGCGCGCCGGCTTCCAGCGCGCCGCGGGCCGCTTCCGCCTTGTAGGTGTCGATCGAAATCGGCACATGAGGCAGCGCTTCCCGCAAGGCCCGGATGACGGGCACGATGCGCCGAAGCTCTTCCGCAAGCGGTACCGGCTCGAAGCCGGGACGCGTCGATTCGCCGCCGACGTCAATGATGTCGGCCCCTTCCTTCACCATAGCCCGCGCGTGCGCGACCGCGGCGTCCAGCTGCGTATAACGCCCGCCGTCCGAGAAGGAGTCGGGCGTAGCGTTCAATATTCCCATAATTAACGTGCGCTCCCCGAGCTCAAGCTTCACGCCCTCGCCCAGGTCGTACGCGCGCTTCCAGAATTCAGGCTTTCGGTTCATGCCCATTCACCGCCAATTCCTATCGTTGTCGCGGAAAAGTCCCTTCCCGCGCTTACATTCGACCGATTATCGTCGTTTCCTTATAGATCGACAGCAACCGCATCGCGATCGCGCCCGGTTCCGCCCGGCCGACCGGCCGGGTCCGTCCTTCCTCATCCGTCAACGCCTTAACCGGCACAAGCTCTTGAATGGAGTTCGTCAGCCATATTTCGTCGGCCTCCAGAAGCCGGTTCCAGCCGTACAGCCCCTCCCTCGTCTCGTACCCCGCTTCGCGGGCCAGCTCCAGGACCCGGGCGCGCGTAATGCCGGGCAATATGCCGGTCGCGACGGAAGGCGTGTGCACGACGCCCCCCTCGGCAAAAAACAGATTGCTCACGATCCCTTCGGCTACCCAGTCCCCGTCGCGGCTCAGCATCAAGCCTTCCGCGCCCGCGGAGGCGCCGCTCGCAAGCAGCTCCCGCTTCGCTATTATATTGTTCATATAATGTAGCGATTTAAATCGGACATGGCCTTCCGGCGTATTGCGGCGCGTCCGCAGCA
The DNA here is from genome assembly GCF_014705655.1 of Paenibacillus arenilitoris. Classification (GTDB taxonomy): domain Bacteria; phylum Bacillota; class Bacilli; order Paenibacillales; family Paenibacillaceae; genus Pristimantibacillus; species Pristimantibacillus arenilitoris. The sequence goes on from NZ_JACXIY010000054.1 coordinate 7,356, forward strand.
GCCGCAGCTCCTTCCCGCCCGCGGGCGGGGGCGGCGGCAGCGGCTTGACGAGCAGCAGCTCGCTTGGCCGGTCATAATCGCCGGCGGGCAAGCCAAGCTCCGCTTCGCCCGCGCTAACCGTCAGGCGTACGTAGCCGTCGTCCAGCCCGTTAACGGAGAGCAGCTCCCGGATCGATGCGGCGAGCCGCTTTTGATCGGCTTCATAGGGAATGCCCAGCTGCCCGCAGCCTTCAAGAAGCCGCTTCAAATGCCGGTCCAATAAATAAGGAATTCCCCCGTACGTGCGGAACGTCTCGAACAAACCGATTCCGTACAAAAAACCGTGATCGTAGACCGAGATCACGGCTTCGCTTGCCTCCATGACGGAGCCGTTCAGCGCGAGCTTCATCGCGCCGAACCCGTCCGGTTCCGCAAGAAATTGCGAAGCATCGTGTGACCGTGCTCCGTTATAATCGATTCGGGGTGGAACTGCACCCCTTCAACGGCATACTCCTTGTGCCGCAAGCCCATAATCTCGCCTTCTTCGGTCTCGGCCGTCACCTCGAGGCAGTCCGGCAGCGTCTCGCGGCGGACGATCAGCGAGTGGTAGCGCGTCGCGGTGAACGGGGACGGCATTCCCGCGAACACCGATTTGCCGGTATGGCGGATTTCCGACGTTTTGCCGTGCATCAGCCGCTCGGCCCGCACCACTTCGCCGCCGAACGCTTGTCCGATCGATTGGTGCCCGAGGCATACGCCGAAGATCGGGATTTTCCCTTTAAAATGCTCGATGAGCGAAAGGCTGATTCCCGCTTCGTTCGGCGAGCAAGGGCCGGGCGAAATGAGAATATGATCCGGCGCGAGCGCTTCAATGCCCGCCAAATCGATCTCGTCATTGCGCTTGACGATAATCTCTTCCCCAAGCTCTCCCAAATATTGCACCAGGTTATACGTGAAAGAATCATAATTGTCGATTACGAGTATCATCTTGGCGCTCCTCCTTCGTCGCTTTCCGCTATCCGTTCGCCCGACGCGAACCGTTCGCTGTATTGAATGGCCTTCCACAACGCCTTGGCTTTGTTCAAGGACTCCTTGTATTCCCGCTCCGGATCGGAATCGATTACGATGCCCGCTCCCGCTTGAATGTGCACGACGCCGTCCCGGACGGCCATCGTTCGAATAATAATATTAAATTCCATATCGCCGCTATAGTCAATCCACCCGAGCGAGCCCGTGTAAGCGCCTCTGCGCACCGGCTCCAGCTCCTCGATGATCTCCATCGTGCGGATTTTCGGCGCTCCCGTAATCGTACCGCCGGGGAACGTCGCCGCAATGACGTCGTAAGCATCCTTGCCGCCCGCCAGCCTCCCCTCCACCTGGGACACGAGATGCATGACGTGGGAGTACTGCTCGATGACCATAAGCTCCTCTACCTTCACCGTACCGTAAGCCGATATGCGCCCAAGGTCGTTCCGCTCCAAATCGACGAGCATAATATGCTCGGCCCGCTCCTTCTCGTTCGTGCGGAGCTCCTCGGCGAGGCGCCGGTCCTCCTCCTCCGTCCGCCCGCGCCGCCGCGTTCCCGCGATCGGGCGCGTCGCAAGCTTGTCCCCGGAGAGCTCGACGAGCAGCTCCGGCGAGGCCGATACGAGCTGGAAGTCGGGACAGCGCAGGAAGCCCATATACGGCGACGGATTGAACAGCCTCAGCCATTCGTACAGCTCCTCCGGCGGCGTTGCGGTCGCCCGGCTCTGCCGGACCGACAGGTTGACCTGGAACACGTCGCCGTCTCCGATATAGCGCCGAATGCGCTTCACCGCTTCCATGTAAGCTTCCTTCGCGAACGGCGACGTCAGCCCCGTCATCGCCTCCACGTCGATTTGCAGGCGGTCGCCTTCCGTCAGGCGCAGACGCTCCGCCCTAAGCGCTTCCGCGCGCTCCCGCGCCTCTCCGGCTTCGAACCAGGTAAGCCAATAGTCGCTCATCCCTTCGACCCTCGACAGCGCGCGCTCGTAGGCATCCCGCAGTTCGTCTTCGCCAGCTTCGGGTTCGATTCGCGCGTGAACGACGCAATAGACAAGCATCTGCTCATGATCGATGATCCACAGCTCGTTCATGCGGAGAAAAAGATAATCCGGCAAACCCGTATCGTCGATTGCGAGCTCGGGCAGCCGCTCGATCGACCGCACGACGTCGTAGCTCCAAAACCCGGCGCAGCCGCCCAGCCACTTGGGCCCCTCCTGAAGCCTTGGCCCGCAATGCCCGCTCATCCACTCGCGAACGACCTCCAGCGGCTTCCCTTCCCACTTCCGCTTCTTCTGCTCTTCGGGCGAGGGGAACTCGACCGATTCCGCCTTCATCCCTTTTCCCTTAATCACGCCGTCGGGATGCAAGCCCAAATACGTATACCGGCCGTCCTTGCCGCTCTCCAATACGAACGCGTAAGGAGATGCGTCCTGCCATACCTCTTCCCAGGACGTTACGACTGCCCGTCCGCCCATAGACAACGGCAGCGGCTTCAGAAGAGGCAGCGTCGTATACTTCCTCTCGGCGTGCCACCGAATCCACTGCTCCAGCGCGGTGACCATCACCTTCAAACCCCCGATCGCTTCACTTATTTTGCTAAGTATACAAAATAGAAAGGCAAAAAGAAAGCCTTCCACTCCGAGGAATGAAAGGCTTTCCGGCGTGAAGCCGCCGTATTAGTTTTCAAAGTTGAACAGCGGCGTGGACAGGTAGCGTTCGCCGTTGCTTGGCACGACCGCCACGACGCGCTTTCCGGCACCCAGCTCCTTGGCGACTTTCAGAGCCGCAAAAATAGCCGCGCCGGAAGAAATGCCGCAAAGGATGCCTTCTTCCTTGGCCGCGCGACGAGCGTATTCGAACGCTTCTTCGTTCTCGACCGTAATGACGCCGTCGTAAATGTCGCGGTTCAGGATATCAGGCACGAAGTTCGCGCCGATGCCTTGGATTTTGTGCGGGCCCGGCTTGCCGCCCGACAGAATCGGGGAAGCGGAGGGCTCTACCGCGTAGATCTTAATGCCTTCGAAGTTCTTCTTCAGCACTTCGCCCGCGCCGGAGATCGTACCGCCCGTGCCGATGCCGGCAATGAACGCGTCCAGCTTGCCGTCCAGCGAGTTAATCGCTTCCACGATCTCGGGACCGGTCGTCTCGCGATGGATTTTCACGTTCGCTTGGTTCTTGAATTGCTGTGGCAGGAAATAAGTCGGATTCTCGGCGGCAAGCTCTTCCGCCTTGCGAACCGCGCCGTTCATGCCTTCCGATCCAGGCGTCAGCACAAGCTCGGCGCCGTAAGCGCGAAGCAGGTTGCGGCGCTCCATGCTCATCGTTTCCGGCATAACCAGAATCGCTTTGTAGCCTTTGGCAGCCGCGACAAGCGCCAGACCGATACCCGTGTTCCCGCTCGTAGGCTCGATAATTGTATCGCCAGGCTTCAGGCGTCCTTCTTGCTCGGCTACCTCGATCATGCTGATCGCGATCCGGTCCTTCACGCTCGCGCCAGGGTTCTGGTATTCAAGCTTGACGTAAATCTCGGCGCTGCCCTCGGGTACGAGACGATTCAGACGAACGAGTGGAGTATCTCCGATAAGTTCGGTAATGCTTTGTACAATTTTAGCCATGGAAATGAATGCCTCCTTATTATTCCGACTAATTCAGTTGGTTTTTCATTAATTCCATCTTATCAATGTACCGCATCCATTGTCAATAGCGACTTTCCTCCAAAACCGAAATAAGTCCCGAACCGGCATACTCGATCCGGTTCAATCCGTTTTCCCGGCCTCGTATTTCGCCAGCAGCTTATCCTCCAGCTCGTTCAACGAATCGGCGCGTTCCAGCGCCAGCTGCTTCCGTACGGCTTCCTTCAGCCTCGGCCCTGTCAATCCTTCGGTCGTTTGCCGCTCGACGAGCCGGATGATGGCGAAGCCGTCCTCGACCTTGATCGGCCCGGCCATCTCCGCGATTTGCAGCCGGCTCGCCGTATCGAGCATCTCCGCGTCGTAGAAAGGATCGTCAGCGTCGATCAGTCCCAAATCGCCGCCCGATTCCGCCGTGAACGCATCGATCGAGTAAGTTCGCGCGAGCAGGGCGAAATCCTCGCCGCCTGCGAGCGAGTCCAATATTGCGTCGGCGTCCCGTTCGCTCTCGAGCAGGATCCATTGCAAATGAAGCCGCTCCTTCGCCGCGTACTCCCCGGGATGCTCCTCGATATACATGTCAACTTCGTCATCGGTGACATTGACGCTTCTAACGGCGATTTTCTCGAGCAGCAGCTTATACTTCACGTCTTCAAGCAGCTGATCCTTGGTCATGCCGAGCTGCTCCCTCATTCCCTCGAGGAAGCGCTCTTCGCTCTCGTAGCCCTCCATCATGCTCTGCAGCTCGCGGTCCAGCTCCTCGGGCAATACGTCAACCCCGCTGGCCGCCGCCTCCAAATCGATGGCCTTATGAACCATCAACGTCCGCAACACCGTATCGCCGTGCAGCTTGTACAGCTCATCCCTCAGCTCGCCTGCCGTGATCGTATCCGATCCGACCCGGGCAACGGCATCCTTATCCGATCCAGGCGCCAGGCCGGGCTCCCCGGACGCGGCGGGCTCTTCTTCCCCCGCATGCGAAGGAAGGCGTTCGGCCGGCCACACTTTGACGACGACGACGACAGCCAAAATAACCATGCATACGGCTTGCAATATGACTACAGCCTTCAGCACCTCGTTCTTCCTCATTGCCCCGACGCCTCCGGTTATTGGACAGGCTTCTTTGCTTGAGCCAGCAGCAGCTCCAGCTGCTCCCGGTTAAAGGTATGCACGTCATTGCTGAATTGGCATACGACTTCCGCTTTTCCGTCTTCCTCGATGATCGCTTTCAGTTCGTCCTCGCCAAGGCTGATGAGCGTCTGCTCGATACGCTCGCGGGAGCTTCCGCTCTTGCGGGACAAATGCATCGTATCGAGAATTTGCAAATCATCGTCCCCGACGATCCAGCGCAAAATGCCCTCCGGCGTTTCTCCTTGATCCAGGAGCGCCGTTACCGGCGGAAGCGATGCGATCGCCTGCTCGAGCCTTCCGATCTCCGCGTCCGTAAGGCCCGGCAGCAATTGCACGATAAATCCGCCCGCATGCAGCACGGAATTATCCGTGTCGACCAGCACGCCCAGCCCTACGGCCGACGGCGTCTGCTCCGACACCGCAAAATAATAGGTGAAGTCCTCGCCGAGCTCCCCCGAAATGATCGGAACGCTGCCGCGGTATGGCTCCTTCAATCCCAAATCCTTCGTAATATGGATATGGCCGCTCTTGCCGACGGCGCCGGCCACGTCCAGCTTGCCCTGCGCATTGCTCGGCAGATGCGTCTCCGGATTATCGACGTAGCCCCGAACCTCGCCGTTCGCATTGGCGTCGACGACGATCTGGCCGAGCGGCCCGTCGCCCTTTACCTGAATCATAATCTTCTCGTCGCCCTTGAGCATCGCGCCCATGATGACGCCCGCCGTCAACGTACGGCCAAGCGCCGCGGTCGCGGTCGGATACGTGCCGTGCCGCTGCCGGTGATCGTCGACAAGCTGGGTCGTACGGGCCGCGAAGACGCGGATTTTGCCGTCCCATGCCGTTCCCCGCACGAGCACGTCCTTCGGCTGCTCTTCCATCATAATCCCTCCTGATTGCGTTCATATATAATTCGCAGGCCTTCAAGGGTCAGAAGCGGATCAACCTCTTCTATCGTTTCCGATTCGGCGGAAATCAACTCCGCCAAGCCGCCGGTCGCGATGACGCGCGGCGTCACCCCGAACTCCGACCGAATCCGTCTGACAATACCATCAACCTGCCCCGCATAGCCAAAAATAATACCCGCCTGCATCGAAGTGACCGGATTGCGGCCGATGACGCTCTTCGGCTTCATCAGCTCGATGCGCGGCAGCTTCGCCGCCCGCTGGTACAGCGCTTCGGTGGAAATGCCGATGCCCGGCACGATCGCGCCGCCCAAATAATTGCCGCCTTCGTCTATGTAATCGAATGTCGTCGCCGTCCCGAAATCGACGACGATCAGCGGCGTACCGTACTTGACGATTCCGGCAACGGAATTGACGATCCGGTCGGCGCCCACCTCGCGCGGATTTTCGTAGCGGATATTGAGCCCCGTCTTCACGCCCGGCCCGACGACGAGCGGCGTCTTGCGCAAATATTTGAGACAAAGCTGCTCCAGCGTGCGCATAAGCGGCGGTACCACCGACGAGATGATGACGCCGTCCATTTGATCCAGCTTCACGCCCGCGTAATGGAACAAATTGTGAATGTTCATGCCGTACTCGTCCACGGTCGCGGAACGGTTCGTGCTGAGCCGCCAATGATGAAGCAGCTCCTTTCCTTTGTATATCCCTAATACGATGTTCGTATTTCCGACGTCGATGACGAGGATCACAACGAATCGCCGCCCTTCTTCTCATTCAAGTCGAGGCTGATGTCAAGCGCGTTGAAGGAATAGGTCAGTCCGCCGACGGAGATGACGTCGACGCCGCAAGCCGCGATTACGCGAACCGTCTCCAACGTAACGCCGCCCGACGCCTCCACGACGACATGCGGCGCAGTCTGCTTAATGCGCGCCACCGCATCCTTCATCATCGCGGCCGGCATATTGTCGAGCATGATGATATCCGCGCCGCATGCGATCGCCTCTTCCACCTGGACAAGCGACTCCGTCTCCACCTCGATCTTCATCGTATGCGGGATTTTGCGGCGGGCCGACTCGACGGCTTCCCGTATGCCGCCTGCGCCTTTAATATGATTGTCCTTGATCATCACCGCGTCGTACAGGCCGAACCGATGATTGGCCCCGCCGCCTACGCGTACCGCGTATTTCTCGAGCAGCCGGTGTCCTGGCGTCGTTTTGCGCGTATCGACGAGCCGCGCAGGCAGTCCATCGAGCGCATTCACGAAAGCGCGCGTCTTCGTCGCGATGCCGGACAGCCGCTGCATCAAATTAAGCGCCAAGCGCTCGCCGATCAGCAGACTGTGCGTGCTTCCTTCCACGATCGCGATAACCGTGCCCTTCTCGACCGGATCGCCGTCTTGCACCTTCGCTTCGAAGGCAAGAGAAGGATCGACCACGTCAAAAACGAGCCGCGCGATCGGCAGACCCGCGATAATGCCGCTTTCCTTCACATGGATGACCGCCTTCGAACGCGATACCCTCGGAATCGTCGTCTCGGTCGTTACGTCGCCGCTTCCTATGTCCTCGGCAAGCCAGCCGCGAATTTGCTCGCGCACGGCCGCGTCATAACCGCCTGCAGTCCACTCATACATCTTCTATCCGCTCCTCCGTCAGTCCATGCAGCCGGTGCAGCACCGAATGCCTTCTCCACATCAAATCGTCGCGCGCCGGAAAATCCTCCCGGTAATGCGCTCCGCGGCTTTCCTCCCGCCGCAGCGCCGCTTCCGAGGTCAACAAGGCGCAAGTGAGCAAATTCGCGAATTCGTATTCCTCGCGCTCGGTCAAGATCGACTGGTAGATCGGAAGCTGCCGCTTCAGCTCCTCCAGACCCTTCGCCAGACCCTTCGCGTCGCGGCGAAGACCGGCGTAGCGCACCATGATCTTCTGCAGCTTCAGCCTTCTCTCCACGACCGCCTGAATCGGCGCCGTCATGCGTTCGCTTTCAAATTGAAGGCTCGGTTCGACATCAAGCGGCGGCAAGTCATTGATCCGCTTCACGATTCTACGGCCGAACACGATCGCTTCGGACAGCGAGTTGCTCGCGAGGCGATTGGCGCCGTGAACGCCTGTCGAAGACACTTCGCCGCAAGCGAACAGACGCTTAATGTTCGTCTCGCCGTTAAGGTCGGTCTTAACCCCGCCCATCATATAGTGCATCGCAGGCGCGACCGGAATCCAGTCCGACGTCAAATCGAGGCCGTACCTCAAGCAGTATTCGTATATAGTAGGAAAACGATGCTTCACCATCTCCGCGGACTCGTGCGTAATATCGATATAGACGAATGTCGACTTCGTCTCCTCCATCTCGCTGACGATCGCCCTTGCCACCACGTCGCGCGGCGCAAGCTCCAGCTGCTCATGATACCGCTCCATGAAGCGCTCTCCTTTGATATTGCGCAGCACGGCCCCTTCGCCGCGAACTGCCTCGGATATTAGGAAGCGAGGGGCGCCGGGGTAGCACAAGGCGGTCGGATGAAACTGAACGAACTCTACGTCCCGAATGTACGCCCCCGCCCGGTAGGCCATCGCGATTCCGTCTCCGGTCGCGACATCGGGGTTCGTCGTATACCGGTACAGCTGGCCCGCGCCGCCCGAGCACAGAATCGTCGCCTTGCCCTTCACGAACAGGCGCTGGCCGCCGGGCTTCTGAACGATGGCGCCGCAGCATTCGCCGTCCTGCGTGACGAGGTCGATGACGAAATGGTCGTCCCATACTTCGATCTTCGGGTTGGCGACCGCGTTCTCCGACAAAGCCCGAACGATCTCGAAGCCGGTCGCGTCCCCGTTCGCGTGCAAAATGCGCCGCTGGCTGTGAGCGCCTTCCTTCGTCAGCGCGAACTCGCCGTTCTCGAGGTCGAACTGCGTGCCCATCTGAATTAAGCTGCGAACGCCCTTCGGCCCTTCGTGGACGAGCACCTCGACCGCTTCGTTCGAGCATAAGCCCGCGCCCGCGATCAACGTATCCTGCCTATGGTAGGCGGGCGAGTCCTCGTCGGAGATGACGGCGGCGATGCCGCCCTGCGCGTAGCGCGTATTGCTGTCGAGCAGCGATTTCTTCGTAATCATTAGCACGGAATTATGCTCGCTCGCCCGTATAGCGGTAAAAAGACCGGCAATGCCGGCCCCGATCACGATCACGTCTTTTTCAATAACCGGCAGCCCGTCCAGCTGCACGTCGACCAAATATCTGGGAATCATCGCGGTCCCTCCATTATTATACATAGGAAGCAGCGCATGCTACTTCACGAGTAGCATGCGCTCCAACGACTTGCGGGCTTGATCCGCGACATGGGGCGGCACGTAAATTTGAGGCTGCATCGTCTCCAGGCATTTGACGAGCTTCTTCAAATTGTTGACCTTCATGTTCGGGCAAACCAAATATTTGGACGCGAAATGGAAGGTTTTGTCCGGGCTGTCCAATCTTAGCTGATAGCCGGTGCCATCCTCGGTTCCGACGATGAACTCCTTGCAATCCGATTCTTTGCAGTATTTAATGATGGCGGTCGTGCTGCCGACGAAATCGCCCAGCTCGACGACTTCCGGACGGCATTCGGGGTGGACGACGAATTGCGCGTTCGGGTACTTCGCTTTCATTTCCTCTACGTCTTTGACGGTCAGCATGTCGTGGGTGTTGCAGTAGCCTTCCCAAATAATCATTTTTTTATCGGTATGCTGCTGCACGTAATGGCCCAGGTTTTTGTCCGGCACCCAGATGACCTCGTCGCCTTCGACCGAATTGACGACCTTGACCGCATTCGCCGACGTGCAGCAAATGTCGGTTTCCGCCTTGATTTCCGCGGACGAGTTAATGTACGTCACGACCGTGGCGTTCGGATGCTGCGCCTTCAGCTTGCGCAAGCCGTCGACGTTCACCATGTCGGCCATCGGACAGCCCGCTCGCTCGTCGGGAATAATCACCGTTTTATTGGGAGCCAGAATCTTCGCGCTCTCGCCCATGAAATGAACGCCGCAAAAAACGATGACATCCGCGTCCGTCTGCGCGGCTTTCTGCGCGAGCAGGAAGGAATCCCCCCGGAAATCGGCAACCTCTTGAATCTCGTCGCGTTGGTAATAATGCGCTAGAATGATTGCGTTACGCTCTTTCTTCAACTGCATTAGCCGTTCCCGCAGCTCGCGGTTCTGCTCCGCCTTGCGTTCCAGTGCCAGTGCTTCCACCGTAGATCCTCTCCTCTTATGAGGGATGGGCATTAGGACCCATTCCGTAATGGGGCAAGCTCACTTTGTGAATTGATGCACAAACTTAGAAAGTCGCTTGCCTATAGTTTAAACCAAAAGGCATAAATTCATTTGATTAAGATTTAATTTACACGTGGTAGATGCTACTGTCAATGTATTAAAGGCCTTTTTGCAGAAGCAATTTCAAAATTATGCAAAAGGCTTCGTTCCGATTAAGAACGAAGCCTGAGTGCCGATCATGGAATTAACGTTTGCCGGGGTCGTAGGGCTGGCCGAGTGCGGCCGGCGCATTCGAGCGTCCCACCGCGCCCGCGAGCACGATAAGCGTCAGCACGTACGGCAGCATGTAATAAAATTCCACCGGAATTTGCTTCGAGAACTCGAACAGCTGGGCGAAATTCCGCAGCGCTTGCGCGAGGCCGAAGAACAAGGCGGCGCCGACGACGCCAAGCGGGTTCCACTTGCCGAAGATGAGCGCAGCAAGCGCGATGAAGCCTTGACCGGAAATCGTATTGTGCGCGAAGCTGCTCGTCGTCGTGAGCGTGATCGTCGCGCCGCCGAGCCCCGCAAGCGCGCCGCTGAGCAAAACGCCGATGTAACGGTATTTCGTCACGTTGATCCCGACCGTATCCGCCGAGCTCGGATGCTCGCCGACCGCGCGGAGGCGAAGGCCGAACGGCGTACGGAACAAGACAAAGTAGCTGATGAACGCAAGCGCGAGCACGATGTAGGTCGTCGGATAAGCCGTGAAGAACGCTCTGCCTAGCAGAGGAATATCCTTCAGCACCGGGATCGCCCATTTCTCGAACACGTTATCGAGCTGAGGCGTTTGCCCGGAGCCCTCATACAAGCTTTTCGTTAAATAAATGGCCAAGCCCAGTGCAAAAATGTTGATTACGACGCCGACGACCGTTTGGTCCGCGCGGAACGTAATTGTCGATACCGCGTGAAGGAGCGCCATCAAGACGCCGAATATCGCGGCGGCCAGAAAGCCGACCCAAGGCGCGGAAGCGGATAAGCCCGCTTGGCTTGCGTAATCCGTAATGACGGCGGCAGCGAAAGCGCCCGAGACCATCAACCCTTCAAGCCCGATGTTTACGACGCCGGAGCGCTCCGAGTACATGCCGCCGAGCGCGGTAAAAATCAGCGCGGTCGAGAATACGAGCGTGACGTTAATCAGCTGTCCGATAGTATCCAGTACGTTCATGCTACACCGCCTCCTTCCGCTTGCTTGCGCGCCTGCCGAGGAACGGCTTCAGGAACCACTTCACGAGCCCGTGCGAAGCGACGAAGAAAATAACCGAGCCGATCACGATCCGAACGACCTCGGACGGCACGCCCGCGCCGAAGCTCATGCCGGTCGAACCGTAGGTAAGTCCGCCGAACAGGATCGCTCCGAGCAGCACGCCGACCGGCGTATTGCCGCCGAGCAGCGCGACGGCGATGCCATCGAAGCCGTAGCCCCAAGAGGCCGCCATGACGGTCTGATAGCCGAATACGCCCAATATTTCGAAGACGCCGCCAAGACCCGCGAACACGCCGCTGATGAACATCGACTTCACCATCGTGCGGTTGACGTTCATCCCGGCATACAAGGCCGCATCTGGGTTATGCCCGACGGCGCGCAATTCGAATCCCTGCTTTGTCCGCCAGAGCAGCATGTAGAATAGGGCGACGCAAATCAGCGCCACGAACGTGCCCCAGTGCATCCGCGCCTTGTCCATCAGCTCGATCAGCCAGTCGATGGTCAGCATCGCGGAATCGTGGACGGGCCTCGACTTCTGCTGACCCTTTTCGACGAGAAACTTCGCCACGATAAAGTTCGAAAGAAACAAGGCAATCCAGTTCAGCATAATAGAGGAGATGACTTCGTTGACGCCGCGCGACGCTTTCAGAACGCCCGCGATGGCCGCCCACAAGCCGCCGAACACTGCACCCGTCAAGACGGCGAGCGGCGCGTGGATGAACCAGGGCAGATCCAGCGTGACGCCCACAATCGTGGCGCCGGTCATGCCCATCATGAACTGTCCTTCGACGCCGATGTTGAACAAGCCGGTACGGAAGGCGAAAGCGACCGCGATGCCCGTGAAGATGAGCGGCGTAATCGCGCGGATCGCTTCCCCCGTATTATAGGAGCTGCTGAACAGCTTCTCGAGCAGCGACGAGTACGCCAGAATCGGATTGTAGCCCCCGGCCAGCATGGCGATCGCCCCGACGATCAATCCGAGCAGAATGGCGACGGCCGGAATAAGGAACGACGTCTTATTAAAAATCTTTTTTGCATTTTCCATGGCCGCTATCCCCCGTTTCCTGCCGCTGCCGCCGCTTTGTTGCCGGCCATCATCAGGCCGAGCTGCTGATCGTCCCGGTTCTCGGCGTCGACCTCGCCCATCAACCGGCCTTCATACATGACCGCGATGCGGTCGGATAATGCATAGAGCTCGTCGAGCTCGAAGGAAACGAGCAATATCGCCTTTCCTTCGTTACGTGCCTGCACCAGACGTTTATGTACGTATTCAATTGCGCCGATGTCAAGTCCCCTCGTCGGCTGAACCGCGATAAGCAGATCGGGATTTTTGTGAAGCTCACGCGCGATAATCGCCTTCTGCTGATTACCTCCCGACAGCGCGCGCGCCTGCGCGTCGATGCCCGATGTGCGGACGTCGAATTCGTCGACGAGCTGGGTCGCGAGCTTATCCATCGCGCTGTAGTCAATAAAGCCGTAACGTCCGTATTCGGGCTTGAAATAATTGCCGAGAATCATGTTTTCGCTAAGCGTGAAATCAAGCACGAGCCCGTGCTTATGCCGATCCTCCGGAATGTGGCCGACGCCGGCCACCGATACTTTGCGCGGGGATTGATTCGTCAGGTCTTGTCCATTCAGCCTGACGCTTCCTCCGCTGACGGGCCGCATACCCGTAATGGCGTAGATTAGCTCGCTCTGCCCGTTGCCGTCTACGCCCGCGATGCCGAGAATTTCGCCGGAACGGACCTCGAAGGTGACGTCGTTCAACACGTTCTTGCTTCGTTCGCCCTTCATGTGCAAGGCATCGACGGCAAGCACGATGTCGCCCGGCCGGCGCTTCGTTTTCTCCACGGTGAAGTTCACGTCCCTGCCGACCATAAGCTCGGCCAGCTGCCGTTCGTTCGTCTCCTTGGTCGGGAGCGTGCGGATTACCTTGCCGCGGCGGATAACGGTCACCATGTCGGTGAGCGCCATGACTTCCTTCAGCTTGTGCGTAATAATAATGATCGACTTACCCTCCGCCGCCAAATTCCGTATGATTTCGATGAGCTCTTCGATCTCCTGCACGGTCAGCACGGCCGTCGGCTCGTCGAAGATGACGATGTCCGCGCCGCGGTATAACGTCTTCAATATTTCCACCCGCTGCTGCATGCCCACGGTAATATCTTTAATCCGCACCTGCGGATCGACTTTCAGTCCATAGCGCTCGGAGATGCTCCGAACTTTCTCGTTCGCCTGCTTATAATCGATTTTCAACCCTTTGACGGGTTCGTTGCCAAGCACGATATTCTCCGCAACCGTGAACGGCTGCACGAGCTTAAAATGCTGATGCACCATTCCGATGCCCAAGCCGATGGCCTTCGCGGCGCCGTCAATGACGGTTTTCTCGCCGTTCACCCATATCTCGCCTTCGTCGGGCTGATATAGACCGAATACGATATTCATAAGCGTCGATTTGCCTGCCCCGTTCTCGCCGAGCAGCGCATGAATCTGTCCTTTTTTCAATTCGAAATCGATGGAATCATTGGCGGTAAAGCTGCCAAAACGTTTCGTTATTCCTTTGAGCTGCACGGCTGCCTGGTTCCGGTCCATACCTTATCATCTCCCCGGATAACATATACTTGCGTAAGTTGGCGACGCCTAAACGGACAAAGACCGGCCGAAGCCGGTCTTGGCTGTTACGTCGACAAACGATCCTCAAACAAAGGATACCTTTGAATGGCGGAATCTATTCAGTCGGCACCTTAATTTCGCCGCTTACGATTTTTTGTTTGTATTCTTCTACTTTCGCAAGCACTTCGGCCGGTACGTTCTTCGAAGACGTTTCCGGCAAGCCTACGGCATCGTCCTTGAGGCCCAGCACTTGCGTCGTTCCGCCGGCCCAGTTGCCCGCGATCAGATCCTTGGACACTTTATGAACGGCCGCTTCGACGCCCTTCATCATCGAAGTGAGCGTCACTTCGTCGCCGAACTCGAGCGATTGGTCTTTGTCAACGCCGATGACCCAAATGTCTGCTCCATTCTTCTTGCGATCGATCGCTTCGTTGAATACGCCGTTGCCCGTGCCGCCAGCCGCGTGGAAAATAATATCGACGCCGGCGTCGTACATCGTGGCCGCCGCAAGCTTGCCGAGGTCCGGCTTGCCGAAGTCGCCCGTATAGTTGACTTCGACTTTCGCATCCGGTTTAACGGCTGCAATGCCCGCTTTAAAACCGGCTTCGAACTTCTTGATAACCGGGATCTCCAATCCGCCGACAAAACCGATTTTATTCGTCTTGGTCATCATGCCCGCAACGACGCCGACAAGGAAAGAACCTTCGTTCTCGGCGAACGATACCGATACCACGTTCGGCAATTTCACTTCGCTGTCGATAACGCCCAGCTTGGCTTCCGGATTTTCGGTAGCCACCTTCGTCATCGCTTCATTGAACAGGAAACCGATGCCCCAAGTGAGGTCGAAGCCTTCCTTCACGAAGCTGTTCAGGTTCGGCTCCATATCGGCGTCGCCTTTGCTTTCGAGATATTTCGTTGCCGCGCCGGTTTCGGCGGTTACTTTCTTGAGCGCTTCCCATGCGCTTTGGTTGAACGATTTGTCGTTCACGCCGCCGACGTCGGTAACCATGCCGATATTGAAGTCTTTGCCGGTACCGTCGGACTCGACTTCCTCTCCGTTCTGACCCGCATTGCCGCCGGCGCCGCCCTCGGCGTTATTTTTCGCACCTCCGCATGCCGATAGCACAAGCGTTAAAGCCATAAGCATTACGAGCGTCCAGCTAAATGTCTTTTTCATGGTCTTGCTCTCCCTTACTCTAATTTGTTGTCCTGCCAAGCAACCCCGCTTACCTTCTTATTCTTGCTGATCCTGGCCGCTATTATTTCATTATAGTTACAAAAAAATAAACGTCAATCATTTGATGTTAGGTTTAATTACACCATTTCATCGATTTCATTTTTTATGTAACACATATGTAACATATCGGCCAAAAAAGATAAACCTCCGCGTCATTCTCCTTCATTCTGCTAAAGGTTTCCACTCCGTATTATAGGCTAAATCCGAACATTAATAAAGAAAAAAAATAGTCGTCCCATGCCCCGCTGGAGCTTGGAACGACTATTCGTATTTCTAGCAGGCCGTAAGCCTATTCCTTCTGATCCGGATCTTCCGGCAGGTCGCGTTTGTCATGCGCGGGCGCGTCCGTTACATCCTGATCGCGCTTCTGTATCCGCACCTTCACGTCGCCAACCGTCTCGACGATTGGATCGGCCGCCGTTTCGGCAACCGCTCCGTCCGCTTGCGAACCGCCTTCGCCGCCGCTCTTAATCGAACCGCTCTCGATCAAGTTTTTAATTTGCTCGAGCTCCAGCGTTTCTTCGCTAAGCAGCGTCTGGGCGATCAGATGCATCTCCTTGCTCTTCTCCGTCAGAAGCTTCTTCGTACGGTCGTAGCAGGACGTAATAATGCTCTGCATCTCCTGGTCGATCTCGTAGGCGATCGCATCGGAGTAATTCTGCTCGTGTCCGATGTCGCGGCCGAGGAACACCTGTCCTTGCGAGCTGCCGAACTGCATCGGTCCGAGCTTATCGCTCATGCCGTACTCCATGATCATGCTGCGGACGATGCCGGTCGCTTGCTTGAAGTCGCTGTAAGCGCCTGTACCGACTTCACCGATGAACAGCTCTTCCGCGACGCGGCCCGCGAGCAAGCCGCAAACCTTGTCGAGAAGCTCCTGCTTCGTCACCAGCATGCGGTCTTCCTTCGGCAGCATAATGACGTATCCGCCGGCGCGTCCGCGCGGGATGATCGTTACCTTATGCACCGTATCCGCGTGCTCCAAGAAAAAGCCCGCGACCGTATGTCCCGCTTCGTGGTAAGCGACGATCCGCTTTTCGCGGTCGCTGATGACGCGGCTCTTCTTCTCCGTGCCGACGATGACGCGGTCGATCGCGTCGTCGACCTCGACCATCGCGATGTCCTTCTTGTTGCGGCGAGCGGCAAGAAGCGCCGCTTCGTTAAGCAAGTTCTCGAGGTCCGCGCCGCTGAAGCCCGTCGTACGCTTCGCGATGACGTCCAGCTTAACGTCCTTCGACAAAGGTTTGTTGCGCGCATGAACCTTCAGGACCGCCTCGCGGCCTTTCACGTCCGGACGGTCAACCGTAATCTGACGGTCGAAGCGTCCCGGACGAAGGAGCGCCGGGTCAAGAATATCCGGACGGTTCGTCGCCGCGATAATGATGATGCCTTCGTTGGCGCCGAAACCGTCCATCTCGACGAGCAATTGGTTCAGCGTCTGCTCGCGCTCGTCATGGCCGCCGCCGAGTCCGGCGCCGCGCTGACGGCCGACCGCGTCGATCTCGTCGATAAAGATAATGCAAGGCGCGTTCTTCTTCGCGTTCTCGAACAAGTCGCGCACGCGCGACGCGCCGACGCCGACGAACATCTCGACGAAGTCGGAGCCGGAGATGCTGAAGAACGGCACGCCAGCTTCTCCCGCTACCGCGCGGGCAAGGAGCGTCTTACCGGTACCCGGAGGACCGACGAGCAATACGCCCTTCGGAATGCGCGCGCCGACGAGGTTGAACTTGCGCGGATCCTTCAGGAAGTCGACGACCTCGACGAGCTCCTGCTTCTCTTCGTCGGCCCCCGCCACGTCCTCGAACGTGATCCGTTTCTTCTCTTCATTGTACAAGCGGGCTTTGCTCTTGCCGAAGTTCATCACTTTGCCGCCGCCGCCCTGCGCCTGATTCATCAGGAAGAAGAACAGGACGAAAATTATGACAAACGGAATAATGGATGTAAGGAACGTAAGCCAGATGCTAGGCTGGTCCATTTCCTTGTTGCTCAAAGCAAATCCGTATTGCTCCGACCAATCGCGCATCTGCGCTTCCGCGCTTACCCCTATTCTCGAAACAAACTGATCGGTTTCCGCGCCTGCAGGCTTGTTCGTATATTTACCAGATACGAAGTAGGTTTGATTCTCGTACTTGAGGGTGATCTCTTTGACATTGCCTGATTCAATTGCAGCCCGAAGCTCGTCGTATCGCAATTCAACGTTCGTGTCATTTTGGCTGCTGATAAATTGAAAAATCCCAACGGTCACCAAAAAGATAATTAAATAAAAACCAGTATTACGGATGATCCGATTCATCCCCAACCTCCTCTCAGACGCTTAAAATATTTTACCATAGCATGACTTTCCATAACAATAGAGGTATACGGAGAGGGCATGTACGGGTGAATCGCTATTTCAACTGCGCTTACTTCTCATAAACTTGCGGCTTCAAAATGCCGATATAAGGCAGGTTGCGGTACTTCTCCGCGTAATCGAGCCCGTAGCCGACGACGAACTCGTCCGGCAGCGTGAAGCCCTTATAATCGGCCTGCAGGTCGACCGTGCGCCGCGCAGGCTTGTCGAACAAGGTTACGACCGTAACCGATTTCGCGTTCCGGCGTTCCAGCACGTCGATCAAATAGGTGAGCGTGAGGCCGCTGTCGATAATATCCTCGACAATGAGCACGTCCCGCCCTTCGACCGATACGTCGAGGTCCTTGATGATCTTGACGACGCCGGACGATTTCGTGGACGCCCCGTAGCTGGACACGGCCATAAAGTCGATCTCGAGCGGCACCTTAATTTCCTTAACCAGGTCGGCCATGAAAATAAACGCGCCTTTAAGAACGCAAATGACGAGCGGGTTGCGTCCGCTGAAGTCCTTGGTGAGCGTCTCTCCCAATTCCTTGACCTTCTCGCCGATTTGCCTCTCGTCGTACAGTATTTCCTGAATATCGTTCTGCAAAGTCGAAATCCCCCTACGCCTTAACTATGTTTATGAGTGTACCAGTGCGTCTTATTCGTTACGCGCCCGGACGAACAATACGTCCTCCGTGCGGGATCCGGTCAGCGCGTGGCTCGACCTGCGGATGCCGGGTATCCAGAGCAATCGCCCGGCTGCGTCGAAGAGCAGCGGATACCGCGCTCTCTCGGACGGGGCGATTTTCTCGTCGACGAACATATCTTGCACTTTTTTCGAACCATTTAATCCTAAAACGTGAATTCTGTCGCCAGGACGCCGATTTCGAACGATGAGCGGATAAGCCAGCTCGGAGGCGTCGAAGCAGGCTTCGTAACGCGAAGCAGGCTTGCGGCCCAGTCCGGCGGCTTCGCGGATAAAATCGAATGTCCAGCCGCTCGGCTCCGCCGTCAAGCTCGCTTGGTCCCTTCCCGCTTCGTACTCATAATCGTCCGCTTCGGGGAGTTCGTTCCGCGGCAGCCGAAGCCAGCGCATCACGTCGTATTCCCTGAGGCAGCGAACCCTTGCCCCGGCGTCGGTCCGCCAGGTCGTCGGCGCATGAGGGGAGGCGGCAAGGCGCATCGTCTCGATCTGCTCAAAGGATATGTTTTCCGTTTCCTGCGAAAGATAACTTAATATTAGTTTAATCAATCTCCTTTGTAAAGCGACATGGAGACCGCTTAAACCGGTGCAGCTTACCGCGCATTCATCGGGGGATATCGTAACGAGCTGCGCGAATAAAGCTTCGGTCTGCTTCTCCATCCAATCGTCTTCCGCGCCCGCCACTTCGGCCAATCGCTGCAGCGATTGCGGCAGCTGCGGATTATGCTGCGATAAATAAGGCAAAATGTCAAGCCGGATGATATTCCGGAAATAATAACGCTCTTCGTTGCTGCTGTCGACGCAGTACGGAATGCCGTGCTCCCGGCAGTAACGCAGAATGTCTGACTTTTTCATACGTAGCATCGGGCGAATAAGTTCCACGTTTTTTTCGCGTCTTTTGCTGAGCATTCCTGCCAGTCCGGTTAAGCCCGTCCCGCGGATAAGCCGCATGAGGACGGTCTCCGCCTGATCGTCGGCATGATGCGCCAGCGCGATCGCCGAAGCGCCGCGCCGAAGGGCGACTTCATGGAGAAACGCATACCTTCTCTCGCGGGAAGCCGCCTGTCCGTTCAATCGAGTTTCTTCTATATAAGAGGGCATATCGAGCAAGGCGGTCTCGCAAGGCACGCCCAGCTTCTCCGCATAGGCGGTCACGACCTCCAGCTCGCGGGCGGATTCCTCTATCCGGAAGCCGTGATTCACATGCGCCGCGACGACCGACAGCTTCCCTTCGTCCGCCAAGGAAGCCAGCATATGCAGCAGCGCCATCGAGTCCGGGCCGCCGGAGACGGCCGCCACGATCCGGTCGCCCTCCGACCACAGCCCGCGCTCCGCTCGGGCCTTCTCCAGTTCGCTTCGCAAATTCATCGTCTTCGCATCCTCACCTTCCATTCGCTGCGGCCGCGCGCCGTCACATCATATTGCGCAGCAGCCAGAAAGCCGACGTCGCCAGCAGCACGGCCGTCCCCGCGGCAAGCCCCTTCAACCAGCCGGGCATGCCCGGCGTCCTGTGCGTATCCCGCCGGTGCATGAGCTGCCGCCAGGCGTCGGCTCCTTCGAGCGCATCCGCGAACTGCCCGGCGAACGCCTTGCGCAGCCAGCCGGCCACAGGCCTTAGCGCAAGGTTCGCTTCCGCGATCCGGATCAGATCGTCCGCCGAACGGTTCTGCGGAAGCAGCTCCTTCGTCAGCTGGTGAAGCCGCTTCGGCTCATGAAGCTGGATGCAGAGCACGGCGAAGGAGAACAGATCGTACCGCGGATCGGCTTGCCTCGAGCCCTCGTTCCAGTATCCGCGGTCGTAAATTTCCGTGAACTGGCGTATGCTCTTGCCGGCGGCCGTCACCCCGCCGTAATCCACGAGCTCGACATGCCCGTAATCGGCGACGAGCACGTTCTCCACCTTCAAATCGCCGAACACCCAGCCCTCCTGGTGCAGCTTCGACAGCTTCCCGAGCAGATTGAGGCCGACGAGCGGGAACCATTCCGGCCCTTGGCGCTTCAAATAATCGGCAAGCGTCGTGCCGAGTATGTAACGCATGATGTAAAACGGATATTCGCGCCCGTCCGGTCCGTAGAGGTCGTCCACGTCGTACAAAAAGGAGTCGTGCCCCTGCTGCTTCTGCTTGGCCATCGACTGCAGCACATTGATCTCCGATTGCAGGTCGACGGCGTCCGAACCGACCTTAAGCGCGAACCAGCTTCGATCGCGCTGTACAAGATATACTTTACCGTTTGCGCCCTCCCCAAGCAAACGTTCGACCCTGTATCGGCCATGCTTCCACTTGCCGGTCACCACCGTCCCGCGGCGGAGATCGACTTTAAACGACGTAGCCACTCATCATCCCATCCGTTTCATCTCTGCTCTGTCTACCATAATCCCCCCGGCGGTAAAAATCAATCACATGCATGATCGCCGGGCCGGTTGGGGTCGTTCCTCCCATTTGCAGCTTAGGAAAAATGGCCTGCACGCCGTTCAAATGCGTCGTCCAGTTCAAGTCCATGACGCAATCGTCGCCATGCTTCGTTCCCGGAAAATGAAACACGGCGATTTCGCTCTTGCCCTGCCTGGCCTGCAAGCTAAGCATCAGATCGCGGATCGCTTCCTCGACCGCCGCCAGCTTCGGCTTCATGCTCGCGCTGGCATCGATCAGCAAGGCAACCTGCAAGCCCGACGTCTCGCCGAGCTCGTCGATGACCCGGACGACTTCGCCGCGCTTGTCCGGCGGCAGCGCCTCGATCGCTCCGTTGCCGAGCACCTGCTTCAATTCCTTCTGCACGGCAAGCTGAATCGTCTGGACGACGGTTTTGCGCGTCATCATCTGCACCGTCTGCGACAGCTGCCGCATATTGACGAGCCTGCTCAGCCCGCCGCCGGCGCGCGCGATCTCGTCGATCTCGGTCGCGCCGAGCTCGC
Source organism: Paenibacillus arenilitoris (assembly GCF_014705655.1). Classification (GTDB taxonomy): domain Bacteria; phylum Bacillota; class Bacilli; order Paenibacillales; family Paenibacillaceae; genus Pristimantibacillus; species Pristimantibacillus arenilitoris. Next base: position 28,310 of record NZ_JACXIY010000054.1, read on the forward strand.
CGACGTCTCCGTGATCGAGCACGCCCACCACGTTGACCGCGATGCCTTCCGAACTCGCATGAGCGGCCGCCACCACCGGACTTAGTCCGACGTTCGAACAGCCGTCCGTAATCAATAAGATTTGTTTCATCGTTATCCCTCCTGAAATGTTTGCGACAGCAAACATCGCATCGTAAGCTTAGGCCTATGATTGTGAAACAATCATCGCATCGTAAGCTGGAATCCTTTCTATCAGCTTTGCCTATTTTGGGAGAGAACAAACAACTAGACGGCAAAAAAACACGGCCCGCAGGCCGTTTATCTTCTATGTAAGCTTGCCATGACGCTTAATCTCAAAAATTGAAACTACCGAGCAAAATTAGAGGTTTTTGCCGCCGATAGTTTCATTATCTGAAACTAGTCCTACAATTTAGGCGATCCTTCAGCCGCTCCTCCATTTTTAATTTCAATTTTCGAAACTGCTGAATGCCTCTTATCCCCATTAAGCCGATTAATTTCAATTTTTGAGACTGCTGGACATCATTACCTCCAAAGATGTCGCCAATCCCCGTAACCGACACATGCGCATTTCGCTTCGCCGCCAACAACGCGCAACACGCGCCAATTCCCGTGAAAACCGAATGTTTCCACGCCAAAAAAGCCCGTTGGCGCCGGCCGCGAATGACGCGATCCCGACCGGCCGCCTAACGGACTTCCTGCAGCTGCGCACGTTCGCTCCTCCTTCCCCTTTTCCTTCCTTTGCGCGCGATTGTTAAAATCCCTTTTGTCCCCCGCCTCCTTCCATCCATGCTATGCCTCCGGTCAGCTCACCGTCCTCGGACGCTCCATGCGGGATACGCCGGGAAACCGGAACGACGCCCACTCCGGCAAATGCTTGTCGATGCGCGCCACTAGCACCGTCATATCGTCGACGATTTCGCCGTTGTGGTGGCGTACCACCTTCTCGAGCAGCGCATCGGCCATCTCCTGCGGATCCTCCGTGCTCAGCTCGCCGATGATCCGCTTCATCCACAGCTCTTTGTTGACCGCATGACCCGGTGCGTCGTATATACCGTCGCTCATCATGACGAGCGTATCGCCCGACTGCATCTGCATCGACACGAAATCGACGTCGATGTCCTGCAGGATGCCGATCGGCAAGTTGTTGGCCGTCACCGGAATGACCTCGCTGCCGCGCTTAATGAAGCTCGGCGTTGAGCCGATCTTCATGAACGTCGTCTGGGCCGTATATAAATCGACGATCGCCAAATCGACCGTCGCGAATATTTCGTCGGAGGAGCGTAGCAGCAGCACCGAGTTCACCGACTTCACGGCCAGCTTCTCGTCCATGCCGGACTGAAGCAGCTGCTGCAGGATCGACAGCGCCGCGCTGCTCTCCTGGCGCGCGCGCTCGCCGTTCCCCATGCCGTCGCTGATCGCGACCGCGAATTTGCCGTTGCCGAGCTCCACCATGCTGAAGCTGTCCCCGGACAGCAGGTCTCCCCCCTTGGCCGCACCCGCTATGCCGGTCTCCACCTCGAATTGCTTCGCCGAACCGAAGGCAACCAGGGTCGGATCGCCGTTCTTCGCCGGCGGAATTTCCGACTTCACCGCGATATGCTCGCCCAAAATGTCGCTGAGCAGCGGGGCGATGATTTTGCGGCACTCGTCGTACCCCTTCCCGAACGAATGATACACCTCGATATCTACGTTTCCCTCCTCCAAGCTCACAATATCGATGCCTTGAATCGATAAGCCGAGTCCTTCCACCGCCTCCCGTATTTGTTCTTCCTGCAAATGCAGCGTCTGCCCTTCCCGCTTGATTTCCTTCGCCAAATCCTCCATGACCTGCGAGACGCCCTGCAGCTGATCAGCGACAAGCTGGCGGGAGTCGTATATTTGCTTCTTCCAATGCATATTGTTCTTATAAAGCTCGTACTGCTGGCGCATGTCGAGCAGCACTTGGGACGACTTCACGCAGTGCGCCGTCCACGCGCGCGGAACGTCCTTCCCGACCGGAACGCGGTCCTCCTCCACCGCGGTCATCATTTCGGTCATCATATTGTACGTATGAAAAAACTTGTCCTCCCAGCACGCGTGTTGCCTATGGCAGGACGCGCAGCTCCGCTCGGCCACGGCGTTCATGAAATGAGCGACTTCATCCTCCTTTTTCGCGGACGTCGCCGCGCTGTTCAGCTGGCCGAAGCTTCGCGACAGCTGCTGGAACACTTCGGAGTACTGCGAGACGCGGTCCGCCGTCACCTCGCGAACCCGCTTCGCGTATTCATGCTGCGATTTCGCATGCTCGATCGTACCCGGCACGTACCTGGAGATCGTCCGGATCATGCTGCGGGGGGTCAGCATCAGCAGCGTGGCGGCCGCAACCGATTCCCAGGTCGAGCTCATCACATCCGCCTGACTGCCCACATATATGGATAAAATCGACGTCCCGAGCAGCATCCCGAAGGCGGCGGCCGCTTTGCCGCCGTCGCGCAGCAATCCGGCAAGCAGGCCCGCAAATGCCAGCATGCTCATCTGCACGACCGCGCCGAAATCCGCCAAGCTCAGAATGAGGCCCGCAACGACGCCGACCGAAGCACCAAGCGGCGCGCCGCCTGCTAACGCAAACAATAAAAGCATGTATCGCGACATGATATGCTCGGCCGACATGCCGTACAGCATCCAGCCGACCGCCCCCGTCATGACCGAGGCGAGCAGAATCATGAGACAGATGATTTCTTCGTTTTTGAGCTGTGCCGACTTTTTGGTCATCGTAAGCACGGGAATCGCCTGAATAAACACGAGGGTAAGCACGAAGCCGAGCGCGGCTTCCACGACGACGAGCATAAAGTTGTACCAGCTCAGCGCATCCCCGATAAAAACGCTGAACAGCTGCACGAGCAGCGTGGACGCGAACACCAGAATCGGCGCCGACGACAGCTCCGCCTTCTCGTAAGCCTCCAGCCCTTTTAAGAAAAGGAACAGCACCGCGATCTCCATCGCGATCCACATCGGCGCGGGATCGGCCGTCAGCCAGCTCCCCGCGACGAGCGATACCGCCACCCACGGATAAATGTCGCGTCTCATGAAATAGATGACGGCGAAATAGGCGATCGCGAACGGCATAAGCGACTCCAGAATAACCGCCCGTCCGAGCAGGAAAGCGACGCCGACCAGCAGAAAAGCCCATTTCTTCGCCATCAATACTTGTATGAATCGGCGCGCCGCTATCCAATCCTGTCCTTTTTGCATGGCCCTATGAAAGACATTCGTCCGTTTTACGCCTGGAGCAACAACTACGTTATCGTTATCCACTAACAGACACCACCTATCCGAATGGAATGTGTTTCCCATTATAGGAGGTTGTCCGCATGAAGTTTGTCAGTTATCGTAACACGTCAAAAATTTTTTTCCGACAAAAACAATTGCCCCCGCGCGCCTTGTCACCGAGCCTTCAAACGTACGCGCCGCTTAGGTTTGTCCGCTTGAGACCACAACAGGCCGCCTCTATGCGACAGCAAAAAGCGTGCCCCGATTTTCCCCGGCCATGGCGAATCGACGTTGGAACATGTCGGGAATGATGGAGGATGAGAGAAAAGTTTTTTTTCGCATCCGGAATATTCCGTCAATACGACACGGTCAAGCCGCGGACGGACGCAAAAAAGGCAGAACCGGGATGGTTCCGCCTTGTGCGTATAAGGTTTAACGTATTCTGCTTACAAGCCTAAACCCGCTTGGCTCCGCGTCCTCCGCGTTTGCCCTCCGTATTCTTCTTCAGAGAGGAAATGCGCTCTTCGCTGTCTTTCAGGAAACGTGACATTTTATCTTCGAATGACGGTTTGCCGTAGGCCGGTCTGCCAGACGATTGCTTATTGAAGGGACGTCCGCCTCCGCCGCCTCCGCGGTTGAAACGTTCTCCGCCGCCCGTGCCTCCAGCATAGCCGCCTCCGCCGTGGCGCTCGCGTTGTTGTGGCGCTGGTTGGCCTTCCGGCCGGTCGATGGCTTGCTTAATGGAAAGTCCGATCTTGCCGTCTTTGTCCACGTTGATCACTTTAACCTTCACGATGTCGTCAATTTTCAGGTGATCTTTCACGTCCTTGACGTAGTTATCGGCGATTTCCGAAATGTGAACAAGACCCGTGACACCTCCCGACAAGTCGACAAATGCCCCGAAATGCGTAATGCCTGTCACTTTTCCTTCTAACTTAGCGCCCACTTCAATTGCCATAAAATAAAATGTTCCTCCCTAAGAGATTTGCGAAGCAAATCTTGCTTCGTAAGCGGTACTGAGATTTGCGAAGCAAATCTTGCTCCGTAAGCGGTACTGAGATTTGCGGAGCAGCTCTTGCCCCGAAAGCGATACTGAGATTCGCGGAGCAGATCCGGCTCCGTAAGCGATACCGTGCTTTGCGAGACCGCTGTTAACGTGATTATAACCGAACCGCCGAAGGAAGGTCAACAGACGTTCACCCGATTTGCCGCCCGTCTTCAATCGCTGAAAATCTGCCGTTCGCCCTGCTTCACCATGCCGAGTTCCTTGGTTGCGAGCTGCTCGATATATTCCTCGTCGTTAAGCCGTTCTATTTGCCGTTCAAGCTCGCCGCTTTCCTTCGCGGCGGCGTCGATTTGCCCTTGAAGCGTGGAAAGCTTCTGATTGGTCTCGTCCTTCTGCTGCATCTGGCCGAAGATCGTGTACACCGCCCAGCCCAAAAACAATACGATGAACATCGACCATATGCGAAACCGGCGCTTCGTGCCGGTACTGCCCGGCGATTTGTTTGCAGTTGCTGCTGCCATGAGCGGCGTTACCTCCTAAACCACTTGCTCCGCCATCGAGCAATTATTCGTCCAAAGCCCGCCAGTCTCTCGCGGATTCGCCAGCCGGTCACGTAAGGCGACAGCCACCGCCAGAGCGGACGAACCGCCGGACGGAGCAGCCACGCGAGCAAGCGCCAAAATGGACGAAACAATTGTAGCACAATTTTGAAAAGGAAAATAGTGAGCGCAGACCCAAATCCTAAAATAACGACGATTAATTTGTAGATCAGCTTGATCGGCTTTACGATGAGGAGATCGAGGCACTTCAGAACGAACGCGACCAGCTTGCGGACGGCGCCGATCAACCATTTTACGAGAACGATCACGATCTTGCTGAGCAGAAAATAATAGAGGATCATGCCGAAAGCCAGTCCGATGAAAACGTACGCCCGCACCTCGCCATTGTTGCTGGCGTACAGCGCCCGGAAGACGACCAGCGCCGCCGCCATCCAATAGATAACGTCGAGCACGGGCAGCCACCAGCGCGGAAACTTCAGCTCATTCGATACGACGCGGTAGCCGTCGAACACCGTTCCCATGCCGAGTCCGGATAACAGCATGACCGCCATCGTCATCCACTGCATGTCGAGCGTCACTTAAACAGCTTCCCCAACAAGCCTTTGGATTTGTTCGCGCTCGTATTTCCATCCGAATAGGCGAGTGAATGGACGAATCCTTCGATCATGACCAATCCTTGCTCGAGGCTTAAATGCTTCATATGCAAATTTTGGCCGGCGACCGTCAGAAAGCCAAGCTCCGTCTCCAGCAAAAACTCTTCGCTGTCGAAGCTCTCGACCTTCAATACGCCGGTAAGATCCAGCTGCTTGCGATTGATCAATTTCACTTCCTGCCGTTTTTGCCCTTTGCCCTGGTCGATCATAAACTCGTCCCCCGCTCCGTTAACGTAACTGACAGATACCATGTTGAGACTAGCTTATGGCGGAGCGGCGCGATTTAGAACAAGCGAGCGGCCGGACATGCCCGGACACGAAAAAACCGCCCGCAAGCGAACGCTTGCGGACGGCCGGTCATCATCAGCTTCCCGATTCCCACCCGAGATCGTTCTCGCGCGGGCGCTGTTCTTCTTTCACCAAGGTGTAGAGCTCTCCGGCTTCATCCTTGCGGGTCGTCTCCGCGACGCGTTCCACGCGCACGGTAACGATCTTCTGCCCGTATTGGATTTGGAGCTCGTCCCCGACCTTGACGGTGCTGCTCGCTTTCGCTTCGCGGCCGTTGATCCACACGCGCCCTTGCTCGGACACGTCCTTCGCGACGGTGCGGCGCTTGATCAGCCGGGATACCTTGAGAAATTTATCCAGACGCATGGATTACTTGATGGCTTCTTTCAGCTTGTTGCCCGCTTTGAAAGCAGGAACTTTCGCTTCGGAGATTTCGATTGGCGCGCCCGTTTGCGGGTTGCGGCCAACGCGTCCGGAACGCTTGCGAGTTTCGAAAGTGCCGAAGCCGATCAGCTGTACTTTGTCTCCGCTGGCAAGAGCGTCGGTTACTTCGCCCAAAAATCCGTTAAGCACGGCTTCTACGTCGCGCTTCGTCAAGCCGCTTTTCTCTGCGATGTTGTTGATCAGGTCTGTTTTGTTCATTATAGAATCCTCCTAAATTTTAAATGGCCTTATTTGTGGTCGACGCTTGGCGCGCCGCCGTTCTTGGAATTTTTTACTCGCATGAGGAATAGTTATTCGGCCTGCGGGCAAAGAAATCCTGCCGGTAATCGAAATTTTTTTGCGAATAGTGCGGAATAAAGGCGATTCGTGCCGAAATGATAATCAGGATTGACGCTTGGCCTCTTCCCACCATTTATCCATTTCTGTTAAATCAGTGTGGTCAAAATTTTTGCCGCTTATACGAAGCTGCTCCTCAATATACGCAAATCGGCTGCGAAATTTATTGTTCGTCCGGGTGAGCGCCTCTTCGGGATCGGCATCGATGAAGCGCGAGGCGTTCACGACCGCGAACAGCAGATCGCCGAGCTCGGCCGCCTGCTCCTCCCGGCTCTTGCCCGCGATCGCTTCCTTCAGCTCGGACAGCTCCTCCTCGATCTTGTCCAGCACCGGCCCGAGCTCGTCCCAGTCGAAGCCGACCTTCGCCGCTTTCTTCTGCAGCTTGTACGCCTTCATCAGCGCCGGCAGATCCGGCGGAATGCCGTCCAGCGCCGATGCCCGCTCCGTGCCCTTCCTCTTCTTCTCTTCCGCCTTCATCTTCTCCCAATTGACGAGCGCTTCCTCGGAATCGGCCGCTCCCTTGCCGCCGAATACGTGCGGATGGCGGAAAACGAGCTTCTCGTTCAGCGACTGGATCACGTCGTAGACGGAGAACGCGCCGGTCTCCTCCTCCATCTGGCTGTGCAGCATCACCTGGAGGATGACGTCGCCGAATTCCTCCTGCATGCCGTCCGGATCGTCGTTATCGATCGCTTCCAGCGCTTCGTAGAGCTCTTCGATGAAGTTTTTGCGGATCGACCGGTGCGTCTGCTCGCGGTCCCACGGACAGCCTTCCGGGCTGCGCAGAATCGACACGATCTCGTGCAGGCGGTCGAACGAGCGGTTGCGCAGCGCCGGGTCGTCCGACCTCGGCACCCAGATGAGCGACAGGTTGCCGTAGCCCGGCATTCGGTCAAGCTCGTAAAGGGGGGCGCGCACAATCCGCTCCTCGCCCTTCACGCCCAGCGAATGGCCGACGACGACCTCGAAATCGTCCGGATAGCGCTCCATCAGCGCAAGCTTCACGTCCGAAGCCGTAAATGCATCGTACACTTGTCCGATCAGCAAATGCAGCCGGGGCTGCAGCTGCGAGGCTTGAAGCTCCGAGGCGTCCAGAAGCGCGAAGCCTTCGATCGGATCGAAGCCCAGGCTGACGAAGGCCTGATCGAGGAAGCTTTCGCCGCCGAGGATGTCGAGCCTGACGCCCGCGTCCGGACAGCGCTCGCGCAGCAGCTGCACCGTGCGCTCCGCCACCATCGGGTGGCCGGGGACGGCGTAGATCAAGGCACCGGCGCCTTTCGCTTCGGCAATCAAAGCTTCGGCAATCGCATCATAGACGTCCGGGAAGGACTCGTGCTGCTCGTAGAGCGCGTCGAACGACGAATACGCGATGCCATTCTCGTCCAGCATGGACAGGACCGGATGCCGCGCCGTCCGGACGAATACGCGCTCCGCCGCTTGCAGCCTGCGCCATGCGCCCAGCGTCAGCTGATCCGGGTCGCCCGAGCCGAGCCCCAGCACCGTTATGTTTGGAGCTGTCATTTTTCGTGCAACCTCCTTGAAAGTAGGGCTGATTCAAGTGTAAACGGCTGACGCCGTCCTTTGGCGGCATAAGCTCGTTTCGCGAAACCGCGCAGCCAATCGATTCCACACAAGCCGGAGCCCCGAACGAGCGCGAAAGCTAGGATAGCAAGGCCTATGTATCGAGACCGATGACCGCCTCGTCTCTATTGTGCCATAATTATCGGCTCGAGGCCAAATCGGGCCAAAAAACCCGGTATGGGCGCTCGGGCCGAACGAAGGCCCTATCCTGTATTTTGGCATGATCGGCGGAGCCATTTCAACCCGATCGGCTGAAAGCAAGTCGCCAGGCGCCAAGCCATGCTGCGGCTTGGCCAGTTCCGCTAACCGCGCTGTGCGCCCGGTTAGCGCTCCCGCTCCGCCGGCGGAATCAGCCGCCAGCGTCTCAGCCGGGCGGCCCATACGCCGCCGCCCGGCAGCGCGCGCCATTCGCGCGCGCTCACGGCGCCGCCGCGCAAAGCCGCGGCGCCGAAGGCGCAAGCGCCGACGGCGACGCCCGTCAGCGCGAGCGC
>NZ_JACXIY010000055.1 GCF_014705655.1 Paenibacillus arenilitoris
TGGAAAAATATTCAAAATTTTAGGGGATAAGTGTAGCGCCCACGATTTTTTATCCACAGTGTCAGGTTTGATGCATGGCTAGTGCAATTATTGAAATTAGCAACGCCATCCCATGGCTAACTTCATCCCGAAGAGGGGGCATGAGCGTGTTTCGGAAGCGCGAACAATAGGGGGAATTGTACTGCACAAGAGGAGGCAGGCGTGAGAGCAGTGAGCAAGAGAGTGCTGGAAGGCTAATAAACAGAGCTGCCCCCGAGGTCAATTATGACCTTTAGGGACAGCTCCTTATGCGATGAACTACATCTTCATGACGCCGCCGGTGCTGGCCGACGTTACGAGGTGGGCATAGCGGGCAAGGTAGCCGCGCTTGATTTTGAGCTCGAAGCCCTTCCATTCGGAACGGCGCTTCTCGAATTCCTCGTCGCTGATCAGAAGATCCATCGTGCGGTTGTTCATATCGATCTCGATGATGTCGCCGTCTTGGACGAAAGCGATCGGTCCGCCTTCGGCCGCTTCCGGCGACACATGCCCGATGCTGATGCCGCGGGAAGCGCCGGAGAACCGGCCGTCCGTAATGAGCGCGACCTTCGCGCCGAGGCCCATGCCGACGATTTGCGACGTCGGCGCAAGCATCTCCGGCATGCCCGGGCCGCCGCGCGGTCCTTCGTAACGGATGATCACGACGTGGCCTTCCTTGATTTTGCCGTTCGCGATGCCGGCGAGCGCTTCGTCCTGGGAGTCGAAGCAGATGGCAGGGCCTTTGTGATAGCCGCCGACCGACTTGTCGACCGCTCCGGTCTTGATGATCGCGCCGTTAGGCGCCAGGTTGCCGAACAGGACGGCCAGGCCGCCGCGCTGCGTATGCGGATTGTCGAGCGTATGGATGACGTCGGTATCGAGAATTTCGCAGCCGGCGACGTTCTCGCGCAGCGTCTTGCCGGTAACGGTGATGCAGTCGCCGAACAGAGCGCCTTCCTTCTTGAACAGCTCGTTCAGCACGGCGCTGACGCCGCCCGCGTTATGCACGTCCTCGATATGGTAATCGGATGCCGGAGCGATCTTCGCCAGATGAGGCACGCGCTCTGCGACTTCGTTAATGCGTTCGATCGGGTATTCGATACCGGCTTCATGCGCGATCGCCAGCGTGTGAAGGACGGTGTTCGTCGAACCGCCCATCGCCATGTCGAGCGCGAAGGCGTTGTCGATCGCTTCCTTCGTCACGATATCGCGCGGCTTGATGTTCAGCTCGATCAGCTTCATCAGCTGGCGCGCCGCTTCCTTGACGAATTCCTTGCGCTCGGGCGATACGGCGAGAATCGTGCCGTTGCCCGGAAGCGCGAGGCCGAGGCCTTCGGCGAGGCAGTTCATCGAGTTGGCGGTGAACATGCCGGAGCAGGATCCGCAGGTCGGACAGCCGAACTGCTCGAGCTCCTGCAGCTGCTCGTCGTTGATTTTGCCGGCTTGGTGGGCTCCGACGCCTTCGAATACGCTCGAGAGCGAGATGGAGCGTCCGTCGCTCGTCTTGCCGGCCTTCATCGGCCCGCCGCTGACGAGCATCGTCGGGATGTTGACGCGAAGCGCGCCCATGATCATGCCCGGCGTAATTTTGTCGCAGTTCGGGATGCAGACCATGCCGTCGAACCAGTGCGCGTTAACGACCGTTTCGATCGAGTCGGCGATGATCTCGCGGCTTGCCAGCGAGTAGCGCATGCCGATGTGGCCCATCGCGATGCCGTCGTCGACGCCGATGGTATTGAATTCGAACGGCACGCCGCCCGCCTCGCGAATCGCTTCCTTCACGAGCTTGCCGAATTCCTGCAGGTGGACGTGGCCTGGAATAATATCGATATACGAGTTGCAGACCGCGATGAACGGTTTGCCGAAATCTTCTTCCTTTACGCCTGCGGCTCGCAGCAAGCTGCGATGCGGTGCGCGGTCGAAGCCTTTTTTGATCATGTCTGAACGCATTCTTTTGGCCGCCATGTAAGTGCCCCCCTATAACGTAATAAAATATCAATGCCTTCAATTTTATCACAACGGACAGGCGTTGGCTACAACGGCGGGCTCCCTCAAAAATTGGTCCGGGATAGGTCCAATCGTTAAAAAAACATTAAGAAACGCTTAAACATTGTAATTTTCTCCTTTAGCCCGGGACATCGCGAGCCCGATTCATGTATAGTAGGCACATCGGACACAATGAGAAGGAATAGGAGGCGGAAGCGGCAATGGACAGACGGATTTTGATCGTGGACGACGAGAAGGAAATAGCCGATCTGATCGAAATTTATTTGAAGAACGAAGGGTTCGCGACCGAGAAGGCGCATGATGGGGAGGAGGCGCTGTCCGCCTACGAGAAGGACCCGCACGACCTCGTCGTTCTCGACATCATGATGCCGAAGATGGACGGTCTGGAGGTGTGCAGGCGGCTGAGGCGCGATCAGTCCGTGCCGATTCTGATGCTTAGCGCGAAGGCGGAGGACATGGATAAAATTATGGGGCTGATGACCGGGGCCGACGATTATATGATCAAGCCGTTCAACCCGCTGGAGCTGGTCGCGCGCGTGCGGTCGCTGCTCCGCCGTTCCTATCAGTTCGGCGCCCAGGCGGAGGCCGGGGGCTCGCGGCAAGACCGGGAGCTGCGGCTCGGGCCGCTGCGAATCGACAAGCTGAGCCATACGGCGGAGGCGGACGGGAAGCCGCTTCACCTGACCTCGACGGAGTTCGGCATCCTGCATTTGCTGGCCGGGCAGCCCGGCCGGGTATTCAGCGCGGAGGACATTTTCCAGCAGGTATGGAAGGAGAAGTATTTCGACTCGAACAACACGGTCATGGTTCATATCAGCAAGCTGAGGGACAAGCTGGAGAAGGAGCTCGGCGACAAGATGATCGTGACCGTATGGGGGGTTGGCTACAAAATTGAAGGATAATCTCGCGATGCGCCTCTTCGTGAGGACGCTTGTCCATATCGGGCTCAGCATTGCGCTGGCCGCGTTTACGGTCATTTTTTTGGTGATTTTTGCGGATACGGCGCTGAGCGTATTCGGCAATTTCGGCATCCGGTCGCTTATCGGGAGCATCGTGAACGGAATCGGGCCAGAGTACGTTTTGATCGGATTCGCCGGTTTTTTGGCCTTTCTTATCTTCTTTATTTTACAGTGGCGCTTCTACGGCTACCTTGCCCGCATCAACGGGACCGTCCAAGGAATCGCGGACGGCCGGCTCGATTTCGATTACAAAATCGAGGTGCGCCGAAACAGCCCGTTCGGCGACATGGCCGTCAATTTGAACGCGCTAGCGGGAAGGCTTCGCCGCGCGCTCGAGGAGGAGCGCCGCGCCGAGCAGACGAAGAACGAGCTCATCACGAACGTGTCGCATGATTTGCGGACGCCGCTCACGTCGGTGCTCGGCTATTTGGGCTTGATCGAGCAGGATCGATACCGGGACGAGGTCGAGCTGCGCCATTACGTTCAAATCGCGTACGAGAAATCGCAGCGCCTTAACGGTCTGATCAACGATTTGTTCGAATACACGAGAATGCGTCACGATGCGTCCGCGCTGAGGGAAACGAGCTTCAACCTCGTCGAGCTGCTCGGGGAGCTGCTCGTTCAGTTCCAGCCGCCGCTGCGCGAGGCCGGGATGGAAGGCAGGCTCGCGGCCGGCGAGCCGGCGGTGACGATCAAGGGCGATCCGGCGAAGCTCGTTCGGGTGTTCGAGAACTTGATCGCGAACGCGATCGCCTACGGAAAGGACGGCAAGCGGATCGTGCTGACGGTCGGAAGGTCGGGAAGCCGCGCGGTCGTGGAAGTCATCAATTACGGCGAGCCGATACCTGCTCACGATCTTCCGCATATTTTCGAACGCTTCTACCGGGTGGATAAATCCCGCACGCAGTGGGCGGGAGGCTCGGGACTGGGCCTGGCCATCTCCAAAAGCATCGTCGAGAAGCACGGCGGCGTTATTTCGGTCTCGAGCGACGTTGACGAAACGGCTTTTCGCGTCGAGCTGCCCGCCTCCGGAACGATTTAAGAAATTTTTATGGTTTGGTTACGGTCTCCTTAAGCTGCGCCTTCTATACTTGGTCGTATGGAAGAAACGCATGCGAGAGGGGACTTTTCATTATGATCATGACACGCGTATATAGAAGAAGGAGAAGCCATTCCTTGAAATTCATGCTTCTTGCGGCGGGAGTGCTGGCCTGCGTGCCGTTCTTCGCGGCGCTTAAGGAACGGCCGGCCGTCGCCGAGCTTGACCTGGAATCGAAAGCGGCGATTTTGCTCGATCTCGGCACGGGCGAAGTGCTGTACGAGAAAAACGCGAACGAGCCGCTGCCGCCGGCAAGCATGTCGAAAATGATGACGGAGCTGCTCGTGCTCGACATGGTGAACGAAGGAAAGCTCGCCTGGAACGAGCAGGTCGCCGCGAGCGATTACGCGGCCGGCGTGCCCGGCTCGAGGATCGGCTTCGCGGAAGGAGACGTCTTCACGGTCCGCGAGCTGTTCGAGGCGACGGCCATCCATTCGGCCAACGACGCGGCGGTCGCCCTGGCCGAGCATATCGGCGGCAGCGAGCGGGCGTTCGTGAAGCTGATGAACGGCCGCGCGCAAAAAATCGGCTTATCGGAAAACGCGGTATTCGGCAATGCCACCGGCCTCGCCCGCGAGGATCTGCTGCCGTACCAGGCGGCCGCCTCGGACCGGGATACGATGCTGTCCGCCAAGGATACGGCCATGCTCGCCGCCTATTTGCTGAGAAAGTATCCCGAGGTGCTGGAGGTGTCCAAGAGGAAGAACGTCGAGCTCGCCTCCGCGTCGAAAAAGCTCAATTCGACGAACCTGATGCTGAGCGGGAATACGTACGCTTTTCCGGGGAATGACGGGCTGAAGACCGGCTATACGGTACAGGCGGGGTACTGCTTCACCGGAACGGCGAAGCAAGAAGGCCGGCGGCTCGTGTCGGTCGTCATGGGCTCGAGCGAGCCCGGGCAGCGGTTCGCCGAGACGGGCGAGCTGTTCCAATACGGCTTCCGGACGAACGGCCTTGACGGGCTGATCGGCCATATCCAAGGGAGACTGGGCATCGAGAACGGCTGATGGCCGACCGTTCGACGAAAATCTCCATGTCAATTTAATGTCAGACCTAGTGCAAATGTCGAAATTTGCGCTAGGTCTTTCTATGTTTGTGTTATAAAATATAACATGAATGCATTTACGAACGAACAATTGCTGTCTATAATGGAACTATTACGGAGATGAGAGGTGGATTTCATGCAGTTGACCGAACGCGAAAAAGAAAAGCTGCTCCTTACGATCGCCGCCGACCTCGCGAAGCGCCGGATGAATCGCGGCGTAAAGCTCAATTACCCGGAGAGCGTGGCGCTTATCACCTCCGAAATATTGGAAGGCGCGCGCGACGGGCTGACGGTTGCCCAGCTAATGGAATACGGGACGCGGATTTTGAAGCGGGAGCAGGTCATGCCCGGCATCCCCGAGATGATCCGCGAGGTCCAGGTCGAGGCGACGTTCCCGGACGGAACGAAGCTCGTCACGGTCCATAACCCGATCGCGGGGTAAGCGTCGGCACCATTCGGACGAGGGGAGGCGTTAGGCGAAATGATACCGGGCGAATACCGGACGGCGAAGGGCGAGATCGAATTGAACGCCGGACGCCGGACGCAGCAAATGATTGTCGTGAACGCGGGCGACAGGCCGGTGCAGGTCGGCTCGCACTATCATTTTTTCGAAGCGAACCGGGCTCTGCGCTTCGATCGCGAGGCCGCGTTCGGCATGCGGCTTCATATTCCCGCCGGAACGGCCGTGCGCTTCGAGCCGGGCGAGGAGAAGCCGGTGACGCTCGTAGAGCTGGGCGGCGCGAAGCTGTCCTATGGGCTGAACGGCTTAAGCCGGGGCAAGGCGGAGGCCGGAAGCATGCCGGACGAGGTGCGCGCGAGGCTTGCGGATTGGTCGGGTGAAGGCCCGTGAGCGGAATGGACCGGAGCAGCTACGCGGCGATGTTCGGCCCGACGACCGGCGACGCGGTCCGGCTCGCGGATACCGGGCTGTGGGCGCGCATCGAGCATGACCATACCGTCTACGGCGACGAATGCAAGTTCGGAGGGGGGAAGGTGATCCGCGATGGCATGGGCCAGTCGAGCGGCGCCTTGCGCGCGAACGGCGTGCTGGACACGCTCATCACGAATGCGGTCATTATCGATCATTGGGGCATCGTGAAGGCGGATATCGGCATCCGGGACGGCCATATCGTCGGAATCGGCAAAGCCGGCAATCCGGATATTATGGACGGCGTCCATCCGGACATGGTCGTCGGCGCGAGCACCGAGGTCATCGCCGGCGAAGGGAAGATCGTCACGGCAGGGGGCGTCGATTCGCATATTCATTTCATCTGCCCGCAGCAGATCGAGACGGCGCTGTCCTCCGGCGTCACGACGATGATCGGCGGAGGCACGGGCCCGGCCACGGGGACGAACGCGACGACGGTTACGCCGGGCGCTTGGCATATGCGGCGCATGCTCGAGGCGGCGGAGCGGTTCCCGATGAACCTCGGCTTCACCGGCAAAGGCAACGCCGCGTTCACGGCGCCGCTCATCGAGCAGATCGAGGCCGGCGCGATCGGGCTGAAGCTGCACGAGGATTGGGGAACGACGCCCGCCGCGATCGACGCCTGCCTGCAGGCCGCCGATCTCTACGACGTGCAGGTCGCCATCCATACCGATACGCTGAACGAAGCGGGCTTCGTCGAGGATACGCTGGCGGCGATCGGCGGACGCACCATCCATACGTATCATACCGAAGGGGCGGGCGGCGGCCATGCGCCCGACATTATCGTGGCGGCGGGAGAGCCGAACGTGCTTCCGTCCTCGACGAATCCGACGCGCCCGTTCACGATCAATACGATCGAGGAGCATCTCGATATGCTGATGGTGTGCCATCATCTGGACAGCGGCATTCCGGAGGACGTCGCGTTCGCCGATTCCCGGATCCGGCCGGAGACGATCGCGGCCGAAGACATTTTGCACGATATGGGCGTGTTCAGCATGATCAGCTCCGATTCCCAGGCGATGGGCCGGGTCGGCGAAGTGATCATCCGCACGTGGCAGACGGCCGACAAAATGAAGCGCCAGCGGGGTCCGCTCGCGCCGGACGACGAGGAGAGCGACAACTTCCGCATCAAGCGGTACATCGCCAAATATACGATTAACCCCGCGATTACGCACGGGATTTCCCACCTCGTCGGCTCCCTGGAAATCGGGAAGCTTGCTGACATCGTTCTGTGGAGCCCGATGTTCTTCGGCGTGAAGCCGGATATGGTGCTGAAGGGCGGCAGCATCGCCTACGCGCAGATGGGGGACCCGAACGCCTCGATTCCGACGCCGCAGCCGGTATTCGGACGCCCGATGTTCGCTTCCTTCGGGAAGCTCGTGTACAGCAGCTCGATCACGTTCGTCTCGCGGGCGGCCTTTGATCTCGGCATCGCGCGGGAGCTTGGGCTGCAGAAGAGGATCGAGCCGG
Source organism: Paenibacillus arenilitoris (assembly GCF_014705655.1). GTDB lineage: Bacteria > Bacillota > Bacilli > Paenibacillales > Paenibacillaceae > Pristimantibacillus > Pristimantibacillus arenilitoris. Next base: position 7,527 of record NZ_JACXIY010000055.1, read on the forward strand.
TGAAGGGCTGCAGGTCCGTTGCGAAGAAGGACATGATCCATAACGACGCGACCCCGAAGCTTGAGGTCGATCCGGAGACGTACCGCGTCGCGGTGGACGGCGAGCATGTGACATGCGAGCCCGCGGACGTGCTGCCGATGGCGCAGCGATACTTTTTGTTCTAGCGAGAGGACCGGATGTGCGAATGAACGACAACATCAGTTGGCTGGCAATGCAGCAGCTGCTCGATTCGGCGCTGCCGATCGGCGGCTTCTCCCACTCGTTCGGCCTCGAGACGATGGTGCAGGACGGCCGGATGAACGATTCCGGGCAGCTCTACGCGTATGCCTCGGCCATGCTGCTGCAGAGCTGGGCGACGTCGGACGCGATGGCGGTCAAAGCGGTATACCGGGACGCCCCCGCGAAGGAATGGGAGCGGCTGTGGGCGGTGGAGCGGCTCGTTCATCTGCAGAGGATCTCCTCGGAGTCGCGAAGCGGCGTGGAGAAGATGGGGCGGCGGCTGCTTCAGCTCGCGGCGGCGATCCATCCCGGGCTGGACTGGGCGCCGCTGACGGGGGCGCTGAAGGCCGGACGCTGCTTCGCTTCGCATCCGCTCTCGCACGGCTACGCCTGCCTGCTGCTCGGCGTATCCGAGGAGAAGGCGATGCAGGGCTATTTTTATACGTGCATCGTCACATGCGTCAACAGCGCCCTGCGGCTCATGCCGATCGGGCAGACGGAAGGACAGTCGCTGATCGCGAGGCTGACGCCGCTGACGGAGGAGGCGTTGCGGGTGGCGGCCGGCCTCGAGCCGGAGGAGGCCTATTCGAACATGCCGATGGCGGAGCTGGCGATGATGCGGCACGAGCGGTTGTATTCCCGGCTGTTCATGTCTTGACCGAAAAATACGATTAAGCGAATGGAGGAAGGTTACATGTGCCAAGGACAAGGACATACGCATCAGGAGTGGGAAAGCCCGGCGCTCGACGGCTCGCGGCCGATCCGGATCGGAATCGGCGGGCCGGTCGGCTCCGGCAAAACGGCGCTCGTCGAACGGTTGACGCGGGAGCTTCATGAACGCTACAGTCTGGCGGTTATCACGAACGACATTTATACGAAGGAGGACGCGCGCATCCTCTTTAACACGGGCGTGCTTCCGGAGGAGCGCATTATCGGCGTCGAGACGGGCGGCTGTCCGCATACCGCCATTCGCGAGGACGCCTCGATGAACTTCGAGGCGATCGAGGAGCTGGAGCGCCGTTTCGAGAAGCTCGATCTGATCTTCATCGAAAGCGGCGGCGACAATCTCGCGGCGGCGTTCAGCCCGGAGCTCGTGGACCGCTTCATCTATATTATCGACGTGGCGCAAGGGGAGAAAATTCCGCGTAAGGGCGGTCCCGGCATTATGCGCTCCGACCTGCTCGTCATTAACAAGATCGATCTCGCCCCGTACGTCGGCGCGAGTCTGGAAGTGATGGAAGCGGACACGATCAAGATGCGCGGAAGCCGGCCGTTCGTCTTCTCGAATCTGTTCGGCGGCGACGGGGTGGACGAAATCGTGAGCTGGCTCGTGCACGAGCTCGCCCATGCCCGCGGCGAAGCGCATTCGCATGTGATCCCGTTAGCCGACCTGACGCAAGGCAACCGGCATACGGCTTCTTGATGGAGCGGGAGGCGGCCGATTCAAAAGGCGGCACCGCCGCTTCGCCGACCGCGGGCGCCGATTCGGCAATCCGCGCGTCCGAGCTTGCCGTATCGTTCGCGAGCCGCGGCGGGCGGACGGTGCTCGAGCGGAAATACCATACCGCGCCGCTCAAGATCGCCAAGGCGTTCCCGCTGGACCGCCAGCTCGGCGTCATCGTCATGGACGTGTCGCCCGGCCTGCTTGAGGGCGACCATTACGATCTGGCGTGGACGTTCGGCCGCGGCGCCCATGCGATGATGACGAACCAGTCGTATACGAAGGTTCATCCGTGCTTGCCGGGCGGAGGGGCGTCCATGCGGCAAACCTTCGAGCTCGCGGACAACGCGGTTGCCGAGCATATGCCCGAGCCGGTCATGCTGTATAGGCATGCGCGCTTTCGCGGCGAGACGCAGGTAAGGCTCGGAGCGGGGGCCGTCTGGATGCAGGCCGACGTGCTCTGCCCGGGACGGACGCCGCGCGGCGAGCGGTTCGATTACCGGAGCTTTCGTAACGAGCTCGCCGTCCGTTACGGCGAGGAGCTTATTTTCATGCAGCGGCAGCGGATCGAGCCGCCCGAGCAGACGCTGGGCGCGCCGGGCTGCTGGGAGGATATGACCCACTGGGGCTCCTTCTACCTGTTCTCGGACCGGGTGCGCGCCGGGCATCTGGAGCGGCTTCAGGCTTGCATCGAAAGGTTTGATTCCCCGGCCGCGCATCCGGTCATCGCCGGCGCGTCCCTTACGCATCGCTTCGGCGTCGCCGTCTCGGCCGCCTCGACGGCCGCATGGCCGCTGCAGAAGCTGATGGGGGAGCTGTGGCGGGAGGCAAGGGCGAGCGTGCTGGAATTGCCGCCGCTGCGTTTGCTGCAGGGATGATCAAGTACTGAACAGCCGACCGCGGCAACGCGCAGTCGGCTGTTTGGCTTGTCCGCAGGCTTCGGTATTAAAGGTAATTTATGGTCTTATTCGATACGCTAACCCGTTCAGCCGCAGGAATAAGGGAAAAGATTGGTCTTAGCCTGGCCAATTGGGGCATCGGGAGCGGAAATTGAACGAGTTTACGAACATTTTTTCCTCTATTTCATTGAAAAGAGAGCTGGCGGAGCCTGATAGCGCCATTTGATTCCCTTATTCGCGTCTGTCTTGAAGGGAAATTGAAGCTTTGGGCGCTTCGCACGCAACCAACGAAAGAAAATCGTCGAAACCTGCGCTTCTTTTGCTGTATAACGATTGGCGCATTTGATATAATCGTATCAAAGTCTTGCATGGAGGCGTTGATAATTTGAATGAAGCTTTGAATGAAGCAGACACGGAGAAGCTGGCGTTAATGAGAAGGCTGGACGAGTCGTTCCGCCAGGTGCGGCGGCAGGTGAACGCGGAATGGAACACGTACAACGTGCACGGGCTCGGGATGACGCACGGGCGAATGCTGACGATTCTGGCCGAATCCGGTCCGCAGAAAGCTTCCGCGCTCGCGGAGCAGCTTCTCATCACGAGCGGCGGCGTAACCGGCATCGCCGATCGGCTCATCGAGCTCGGCTACATCCGGCGGACGCGGGGCGAGCAGGACAGGCGCGTCGTCATGCTGGGCATTACGGACGAAGGGATGAAGAACGTCGCCCTTATCGAGACGGTAAGGACGAAGATTATGTTCAAGCTGTTCGACGGGATGTCGATCGAGGAAATGGCCGGCGGGCTCGCGCTGTTCGAGAGGATGAACCGGAACATGGAGTCGGCCGACGAAGCGGATGGATAGCCTTCGCGCTGCTGATAGCGGCAATTGTTACGAATTCGTGACTATTTGAATAAAGGATTATGAAAATTCGTCATATTCGTGTAAAATTAACTAGAAATTTGTCGAATTCATTCAGACTTTAAGCCTATTGGCGACGAAATCAGGTTGACAAATTCCGATAATACAACTAGGATTAAAGGGAATTAGTACATTCGACTTAGGGGAGATTGGGATGAAGAAGGCACTGGCATTGGCGGTTTCGCTGCTGCTTATGGTTACGGTCATCGCGGCTTGCGGCTCGAACGGAAGCAACGGGGAAGGCGCGGCGAACAACGGCGCGGCCAACGAAGGAGCGGCGACGAACAACGCGGGCGGCGAGCAGGCGGAAGCGAAGAAGATCGCGCTCGTACTGCCCGAGAAGATCGGCGTGAACAAGTTTTTCGTATTGATGGATGAAGGCTTCAAGAAGGCGGGCGAGGAGTTCGGCGCGGAAGTGAAGACGATCGAATCGACGGATCCGGCCGCATTCGAGCAAAACCTCCGCGCTACCGTGGCCGAAGATTACGATTTGATCATTACCGCAACGTTCCAGGCAGTGGACGCGCTGAACAAGGTCGCTGCCGAAAATCCGGACAAGCCGTTCGCGATCATCGACACGATCGTCGATTTGCCTAACGTTCGCAGCGTGCAGTTCCGCGAGCATGAAGCGGCATATCTGATGGGCGCGCTCGCCGGCCTGTCCACGAAGACCAATACGGTCGGCGCGGTCGTGGCGATGGACGCTCCGCTTCTGAAGAAATATACGTACGGCTTCGAGCAAGGACTGAAGAGCACGAATCCGGAAGCGGAATTCCTCGTGAACTACGTCGGCAGCTTCACCGATCCGGTCAAAGGCAAGGAGCTCGCGCTGCTGCAGCAATCGAAGGGCGCGGACTTCATCGCCGGCATGGCGGCGGTCGGCGACAACGGCGTATTCGAAGCGGCGAAGGAAAAAGGCTTCTACACTTCCGGACAGGATACGGACCGCACCGGCGAAGATCCGGAGCATATCGTGTTGTCGCAATTGAAAGGAACGGATACCGTAGCCTACGAAACGGTGAAAGCGTTCATGGAAGACAACTTCGAATACGGCGCGGCCGAATACGGCTTGAAGGAAGACGGCGTCGGCCTGACTTTCGTAACGAGAGAGAGCGAATCTCCGCTGAGCCCGTTCATCGGCCAGGAGAACGTCGACAAGGTGAAGGCGATCGCCGAAGACATCAAATCCGGCAAAATCGTCGTCGAATTGCCGGCAAGCTAAGTTTGCTTACCTAAATCAAGCACAAGTACCGGCTGCTTTCCAGCAGCCGGTTTGCTTGTTGAGGATATGCTTCCTTGCGCCAACCGGGGGAGCGGTTTTTTTTGTTTCTAGACGAACGCAAGCGAAAGGAGAGGAGTGCTGCGAATGCTGCTTGAGATGGAGAAGATTACGAAGTCTTACGGGAACGTCACCGCCAACAGCGACGTATGCTTTACGCTTCGCAAAGGGGAGATCCATGCGCTCGTCGGCGAGAACGGAGCGGGCAAAACGACGCTGATGCGCATTTTATACGGAATGGAAAGCCCGACGAGCGGCGAAATCCGCTTGGACGGCAAAGGCGTGTCGTTCGCGAGCCCGGCGGATGCGATCGCCCATAAAATCGGCATGGTGCATCAGCATTTCATGCTGTTCCCGACCTTTACGATCGCGGAAAATATCGTCATCGGACGCGAGCCATCAAAGGGAATCGGCTTCGACCGCCAAGCGGCGGCGGCAACGGTCGAGCAGCTCGGCAAGCAATTCGGCATGCCGGTCGATCCGCGGAAGAAGGTTGCGGATTGCTCGCTCGGCCTTCAGCAGCGGGTGGAAATTTTGAAGGTGCTCCATCAGGGGGCGGAAATCATTATTTTGGACGAGCCGACCGGCGTGCTGACGCCGCTCGAGGTCGGCGAGCTGCTCGTCGCGATCAAGGGACTTGCGGCGCAGGGCAAAAGCTTCATTCTGATCAGCCATAAGCTGCAGGAAATTATGGAGATCGCCGACCGGATCACGGTGCTGAGGGACGGCAAGGTGACGGGGACGGTCGAAGCGAAGGATACGGACGCGGAGGAGCTGTCGAGGCTGATGGTCGGCCGCGAGCTGATCCAGCTGTCGCGCAAGGCGGCCGGTACGGGCAAGCCGGTATTGGAAGCCGATAACGTGACGATTAACGGCGCCCGAACGAAACCGCTGCTCGGCGGCGTCAGCCTTCAAGTGAACGAAGGGGAGATCGTCGGCATCGCGGGCATTTCCGGCAACGGCCAATCCGAGCTGATTCAGGCGATATCCGGCTTGATGAAGATCGACGGCGGTTCGGTCAAGCTGCTCGGGCAGGACGTGACGGGCGCGACGGTGAAGACGATTCGCGAGCGCGGACTCGCCCATATCCCCGAGGACCGCTATCAATGGGGCGTGGCGAAGGACGCGACCGTTATGGAGAACGGCCTCATGGGTCACGCCGGCAAGCATCAGCGGTACGGCGTACTGAGCGGACCCGGCATCCGCAGCATGGTCGGCGAGTGGGTGAGCCGGTTCGGGATCAAGACGGGCTCGCTGTCGACGAAGGCGCAATATTTGTCCGGAGGCAATCTGCAGAAGCTCATCGTCGCGCGCGAGCTGGCGCAGAAGACGCCTTTCCTTATTGCGGCCGAACCTACGCGCGGCGTCGACGTGGGCGCGATGGAAATCATCCACGGGGAGCTGCTTAAGAAGCGCGACGAAGGCGGTGCCATCCTGCTCGTCTCGTCGGAGCTGACGGAAATATTGAAGCTCTCCGACCGGATTCTGGTCATGTTCGAAGGCCGCATCGTCGGCGAGCTGGCCGCGGACCATGCGACGGAGGAGCAAATCAGTTTGTTGATGGCGGGAGGAAAAGCGGTTGGATAAGCGGGTATCATTCATTCGTTCGTTGCTGCAGCCGCTGCTGGCCGTCATCGTCGGCCTGGCTGCGGGCGCCGTCGCCATCGCCGTCGTCGGGGGCTCCGTCCTCGAGACGTACGCGGAGATGTGGAAGGGCGCGTTCGGAAGCTTTTATTTCTTCACCAATACGTTAAGCAGGGCGACGCCGATTATATTGATCGGATTAGGCGTGGCGCTGGCGTTCCGAGCCGGATTTTTCAACATGGGCTCGGAGGGGCAAATGGTGCTCGGCGCGTTAAGCGCGGCCATTACGGCCTTATATTTGCCGGGACCGGCATGGCTGAAGCTTGTCGCGGCGCTTGTCGCCGGCATCATTTCCGGGGGAATATGGTCGGCCTTCGCCGGCTGGCTTGACGCCAAATACCGGATGAACCTGCTAATCACGACCTTATTGCTTAATTATATCGCGACTCTCTTCGCCGGCTATATCGTCTCTTATCCGCTGAAGGACCGTACCGGCTCCGCCGCCATGGCGCAGACGATGATGATCGATAAGAGCGTATGGCTGCCCAAGCTGTTCAAAGGCATGAGCCTGCACGGCGGCTTCCTTATCGCGGCCGTATGCGCGATTCTGCTCTTCCTGTTCATGAGGTACACGTTGAAAGGCTACGAAATCCGGATGCTCGGCGGCAATCCGCTGTTCGCTAGCTACGGCGGCGTGCAGCGGGGCAAAATGATGCTGCTCAGCATGTTCGCGAGCGGCGGCTTCGCGGGACTGGCCGGCTCGATCGAGGTGCTTGGCACGCAGTACCGCTACCTGGACGGCGCGCTCACGACGCCGGGCTACGCCTGGTCGGGCATTATGGCGACGCTGCTGGCAGGCTCGCACCCGCTGGGCACGGCGGTCGCCGCGATTCTGCTTGCCGCCCTGCAGACGGGCGGGATGGGCATGGAACGCAATACCGAGGTGCCGCTCGAAGTATCGAGTATCATTCAAGCGGTGCTGATTCTGTTCGTTTCGGCCAAAATTACGTATTCGTTCATTAAACGCAGGAAGGCGAGGTCTTAATATGGATCAATTATTCGATGTCTCGCTGTTCGCTTCGACGCTGCGTTTGGTTACCCCCATCCTGCTCGCGGCTCTGGGCGGCGCGCTGTGCGCCCGGGTCGGCCTGTTCAACGTCGGGCTGGAAGGGCTCGTCCTGATCGGGGCGTTCTCCGCCATCGTCGGCAACCATTTTACCGGAAACGTATTGTCGGCGGTCCTGTTCGCGATTTTATGCTCGCTTTTGTTTTCCGTCCTGTTCGGGTACATGAGCATTCACTTGCGAGCGAACGTCATCGTCGTCGGGATCGCGCTGAATTTCCTGGCGCTCGGCTTGACGACGTTCTCGCTCCGCGCGATATTCGACGTGAAGGGCGCATACTACAACAAGGACATGGTCGGCCTGCCGAAATGGGACATTCCGCTGCTTAAGGATATTCCTTGGCTGGGCGACGTGCTGTCCGGGCATTCGCCGCTCGTCTATTTGTCGATCCTGATCGTCATCCTGCTGCAGCTGTTCCTGTTCAAGACGGTTACCGGCTTCCGGCTGCTCGCCGCGGGCGAGAATGCTACGGCGGCGAAGAGCCTCGGCATCAAGGTGACCCGCATCCAATACGGCGCCGTGCTGATGTGCGGCGTACTATGCGGTCTCGCGGGCGCCCAGCTGTCGCTCGGTAACGTCACGATGTTCACGGAGGGCATGACGTCGGGCCGCGGGTTCATCGCGCTCGTCGCGACGATGCTCGGCCAGTCGAATCCGCTCGGCGTCGCCGCGTCGAGCCTGCTGTTCGGCTTCATGGACGCGCTGAGCATCCGGCTGCAGGGCTTCGCGCTGCCGACGCATTTTACGATGATGCTGCCTTACGTCGTGACGATCGCCGCGATGCTGTTCTTCAAGGACAAAGGCTACATGCAGGAAGCGCGCAAGGCGAACGAGAGCTCCAGATAATTTAAGCTTTAGGCAGAAAGAGGCGGTGTAAGCATGCATAACAAAGCAGAACGGTTAAAGAAGGTAACGGCGGTCAGGAAGGCGGATATCGCCCCCGAGCTTGCTCATCGCGTACCGCCGGGACAGACGGTGACGGAACGGTTCCCGATTCTGCACGAGGGCGAGGTGCCGCGTTACGACCTTGGCAGCTGGACGCTGCGCGTGTTCGGGGAGGTCGACCGGGAGCAGACGTTCTCCTTCGACGACCTGCTCGCGCTGCCGCAGACGAAGATCGTATGCGACATCCACTGCGTCACGCGCTGGTCCAAACTCGACACGGAATGGGAGGGCGTGAAGTTCGCGGACCTGCTCCCGCTGCTCGGAGCGAAGACGGACGCGAAATACGTCATGATCCATGCGGACGAAGACTACGATACGAACGTGCCGCTTGCGGATTTGCTGCGGGAGGACGTGATTCTCGCGCACCGGTTCGACGGCGAGCCGCTTACCGACAAGCACGGCTGGCCGATGCGGCTGCTCGTGCCGCATCTCTATTTCTGGAAGAGCGCGAAATGGATTCGCGGCATTGAATTCATGAAGGAAGACCGTCCCGGCTTCTGGGAGAGGAACGGCTTCCACAACGATGCGGATCCGTTCGAGGAGCAGCGGTTCTCGAGCGAGGAGAACAGCATGCCCGAGGACGAATGGATGAAGAAGGAGTTTGATTGAACAGATGTTGTCTATATTGCAAGTGAACCCGCAAGATCTTCCAGCCTATGCGATCGTGTGCGGCGATCCCCGCCGCGCGGAGGCGATAGCCCGCAAGCTGACGAATGCGAGGGAGCTGGCGTTCGCGCGGGAATACCGGACGTTCGTCGGCGAATATGAAGGCGTTCCGCTCGCGGTCGTCAGCCACGGCGTCGGCTCGTCCGGCGCGGCGGTCTGCTTCGAGGAGCTGATCCGCGGCGGCGTGAAGACGCTAATTCGCGTCGGCACGGCCGGCTCTTATTCGACCGACCACCCGGCCGGAAGCTTGATCGTCAGCACGGCGGCCGTGCGCGCCGAAGGGCTGACGCACCAGCTCGTGCCCGCCGGCTTCCCGGCCGTCGCGGACAGCGCGGTGACGGAGGCGCTGTATGAAGCCGCGCTCGAGGGCGGAGGCGTCGTGAAGAAAGGCATCACGGTATCGCTCGACGTCTTCTTCTCGGGCGTCGTGGACGTGCCGCATCGCCAGTACAAGCAGGCGGGGGTGCTCGCGGTGGAGATGGAAATCGCGGCGTTGTTCGTCGTCGCCTCGCTGCGCGGAGCGAGAGCCGGCGCGATCGTGGCGCTGGACGGCTATGCCGATACGGATCTGGCGGCCGAATACGACCCGCACACCGACGTCGTCGCAGGTGCCGTCGAACGCGAGATCGCAGCGGCGTTAAAGACGGTCAAGAAGCTCGCTTCCGCTTAACCGGAGCGGGCCTGCCAATCTAAAAAAAGCTTGCCCCAAGCGTGAGGGGCAAGCTTTTTTTAGCGAGCTGTGGTATATTTTGACCAATATGAGTTTCGATCCTACGTTGGAGGAGAGTCGGCTTGCATTGAAAAAGACCAGTTTGTTGGCCAAATTTTTGATTTCGTACATTTTGGTGCTTCTGCTTCCCACCATCATCATACTCGTCTATTATTATCCCTACTCCGCGAAAATCGCGAAGGACAAGGAGATGGATTGGAACGCGCACGTGACCGAGCAGTTCATGACCTCCATGGACATTTTTACGCGGTATGTGTACGATCTGCCGACGGAGCTGCTGCAGAACCGGGACTTGAAGCTGTATGCGGCGATGGAGAACGACTATCAGCGGATCGTCATCGCGAACGAGATGAAGAAGTACAACGCGACGGACGATTTTATCGACAACACGCTGCTGTACGTCAAAAATATAGGGTATTTATTCGCAAAAACTGGAAGCGTTTACAACGTGGACGATTTCGCCCGGCGGGGGGTCGGGTATTATTACGAGAACTGGCCGCACGAGGAGATGTTCAGGCAGCTCGACCGCCTTGTCCTGCCGGCCGTCCGGCCGGCCGAGGACGTCATCGTGCCCGGCAGCAACCGGATGCGGATGCTGACGTTCCTGCTGCCGCTGCCGCTCGGCGGGGAAAATTCGCCCGGGGCGGTTCTCATCCTGGTCAAGGAAGAGACGGTCATCCGCATGATGAAGTCCGTATCCGAATCGTACAGCGGCGATTTCTTCGTCTTCGATGAGAAGGGCAACCGGCTCGTATCCTCGGATGCCGCCGCTTTCGGGAATTCGGACGAATTCCGGGCGCTGGTAGCCCGGCTGGGCGAGAGCGGCTCGGGCTCGGACACCTATCGGATCGACGGGCAGGACGTGATCGTGTCGTACAACGTCTCGGAGAAGAACGGCTGGCAGTACGTCAGTCTGCTGCCCGTGTCCGAATCGCTGGAGAGCATCCGCGCGATTCAGCGGAACACCGTCGTTCTCGTGCTGCTGATCCTGCTCGCGGAAGTCGTCGTCATTTACGTGTCGATCCGCAAAAATTATCATCCGATCAAAAAGCTGGTCAGCCTGGCGACGGATGTGTTCGAGCCTCGGGAGCCGAAGCGGATGAACGAGATCGAGACGATCCAATACGCGCTCGACCGACTTTCCTCCGCCAACAGCAAGCTGGACGAAAGCGTGAGGCGCACGCTGCCGATCATGCGGGACAATCTGCTGTTCGAGCTGGCAAGCGGCCATTTCGAGGATTGGGAATCGTTCCGGCGGGAAGCGGCCGAATACGGAGTAGCCATCGAAGGGCCGCTCGTAACGGCGGCCGTCTTGTCCTTCGAGCCGGGCGGCGAGGACGGCTTGGGCGTGGCGGAGCATTGCCGGAGCGCGGAAGGAAGGCTGCCGGAGGGCGCCAATGGCTATTTCTTCAAAAGCATCTACAAGCAGGAGATGATCTTCGTCTGCAGCCATGCGGCGGATTTCCCGTTAAAATCGTACTTGGACGGGGTTCGGCGCGAGCTCGCCGCGCGGACCGGCATGCAGCCCCTGATCGGGATCGGGACGCCGCAAAGCGCGGACCGCCCGGAGGGCGTTCACTTGTCCTATTTGCAGGCCGCGCGCACGGCCGAGCATCTTCGCATACGGAAGCACGACGCGATGCTCGTGTTTAACGAAATCGAGGTTTCGCAGACCGGCGCCGTCTCCTATTTCGCCGAGCTGCTGCAATCGCTCGAAATGGCGATTTTGAAAAACGACGCCGGCGTCGTAGAATCGGTCATGGACCGGATCATCGACTATTTCGGCAGCGACGGGATGCCGCCGCACATGGTAAGAACGGTCTACTTGAACACGATAAGCGTCATCCTCAACGGCCTGACGAGGTTCCGTCCGGACGACGGCAGCCTGCTCATGCTGACGGACGCCGCCTTCCAGCAGCGCTATACGATCGGGCAGATGGCCGGGATCATGCGGGAAAGCTGCGGCAAGCTTTGCGATATTATCCGCGCCACGCTGCCTTCGTCCCGAACCGCGTCGCGGGAGGAGATCGTGGCGGTCATTGAGAAGCATGGGATGGACCACGATTTCTCGCTGCAGAAGATGGCCGATCATTTCGGCATGTCGCTCTCCGGCTTCAGCTATCACTTCAAAAAAACGATGGGGCAAAATTTCAAGGAATACATCGACCGGCTCCGCATTCAGAAATCGAGCCAACTGCTGCGGAGCACGGACGAGACGCTCGACTCGGTCGCGCAGCAGGTCGGCTATTCGAATACGTCCAGCTTTATCCGCGCCTTCAAAAAAATCGTCGGCACGACGCCCGGCCAGTACAGAGATACGCATAGGCAAGCGTAAACGGCCGACCTGCGCGCGAACCGTTAGCAGTCTCTAGTACATGTCCGCTTCTATGCCGACCTTTGGGGGCTCGCCGCAAGCCGCTGCCGCAGCCTTCAGGCGGGCAGCGGCTTTTTTTGAACATATGCAGTTTTTCGAAGGGCAGGGAACGCCATAATTGCAATCGCTTACACGAATTTCGGGATAACCGCTTTCAAAAACTGGCGACCGCTCAAAAAATGTCCGTTTACGGCGCGAAGGGCGAGGCGATAGAGTGAGGGGGCAAAGCGAAATCGGACCTCATCGAACGGACAACGACGCAGACCAAACGATTTTGCTTGCCATATTATTCGAGGGGGTAACGCTAGTGAGGAAGAGGATTCATTTGCTGCTGTCGCTCATTCTGGTCGTATCCGCAGTACTGGCAGGCTGTTCGGGCTCTAATGGGGGGGACGGAAATGAAAGCGTTAACGAAGGTTCCGGCAGCGGGGGAGGAAGCGGCGAGAAGGTGAAATTGACGGCCGTCATTACGAAGCATCCGCTTACGAAGCCGCTCGGCGAGATGGAATGGCTCCAGCAGGTCGAGGACGCCGCGGGCGTCGATATCGAATGGCAGGAAATTACGGCCGACTGGGGGCAGAAGAAGGGCACGATGCTGGCAAGCGGCGACGTTCCGGACTTGTTCGTCGGCCCCAACGTGATCACGGATGCCGATTTCGCGCAATTCCAAGGATTGTTCCAGGACTTGTCCGAGCTGACCGAGCAGGCGCCGAACGTGCAGCAGATGTTCGCCGAGAAGCCGGAGACGAAGGCGATCGCCACGCAGCGGGACGGCCGCATTTACGGCTTGCCGAAATACCAGGCGTTCTGGCCGGATACCGTCAATCGGCAGTACATTAATCAGCAATGGCTCGATAACCTTGGCCTGAGCGCGCCGACGACATGGGATGAATTATATGAAGTCCTGCTGGCGTTCAAAGAGAAGGACGCGAACGGCAACGGGGATCCAAGCGACGAGATCCCGATGGACTGGCCGGGCGGCATCGGCGGTTATTTCAATCCGGCCGTGCTCCTCGGGGGCATGGGAATCACGCTCGCTTCGGAAGTAAGCGGACAGGGCTATTTCGTCGAGGACGGCCAAGTGAAAAACTTCCTGACCGACGACCGCTACAAAGAGATGGTCATGTTCCTGAACAAGCTGTACAAGGCCGGCTTGATCAATCCCGAGGTGTTCACGCACGACTATACGAAATTCCAATCGGTCGCCCGCGGCGAAGGGGATACGGCGAAGGTCGGCTTCACCTGGGGCTGGGTCGCGTCGGACCGGTTCGGCGAGCAGGTCGCGCCTCAATACGCTTCGCTGCCGCCGCTTAAGGCATCGGCCGGTTATTCGGGCCCGCTGTCCTGGAGCTACGATTATTATTCCATGAATTTCGGAACCAACCATATCGTCATGTCGGCGAAAACGAAAAACAAAGAGGCGGCGATGCGATTCATCAACGAGCTGTATAGTCCGAAGGTCGGCATCCAGGTGTTGTTCGGCTCGATCGGACCGAACATTAAGGACAACGGCGACGGAACCTATGCCGTGCTGCCGCCGCAGGACGCGAAGATGGACCCGGGAACGTGGAAGTGGACCTCGACGTGGGCCGACAACGGCGCGTTCTACATTTCCGACTCGACGGAATTGACGCTCGGCACGGACATGCAGGAGGTGCTGACGCATTCGGAGCCGCTGAAGGGCGTCCTGGAGCAGGTCAACCCGGAAACGGACGTATACCCGGCCATGTTCATCAAATACGAGACGGCCGACAATAACGCGATGAGCCTGAACAATACGAACGTCATGAATTTGGCCAACGCAAGCTTCGCGAAGTGGGTCACGAAAGGCGGCGTCGAGAACGAATGGGACGCCTACGTGAACGAAAGCAAGAAGGCCGGCCTCGACCAGAACCTGGAAATCATGCAGAAGTACTACGAAGAATACATGAGCAAGCAATAACCAAATCAGCTGGCGGAAGAAGCCGCTCCGCGCCTTGAAGAGGGAGCGGCTTTCTTCCTCGAAGGGGGATTTCGATGCGCCCTGGATCGCTTCTCAGCGCGCTTAAACGCGACTATCAGTTATGGATCATGGTATTGCCCGCCATCGCCGTCATCTTTATTTTCAGCTATATCCCGATGTACGGGGTGCAGCTCGCATTCCGGGACTACGATTTCAGCAAAGGGCTTACCGGAGGGGAATGGCAGGGGCTGCACTATTTCAAGCAGTTTATCGACAGCTATTTATTTACCGACCTGATGAGGAATACGTTCTTTATCAGCTTCGCGACGATCGTCGTCGGCTTTCCCGCCCCGATCGTCCTGGCGCTCGTCCTGAACCAGATCCGAAGGAAAAAGGCGAAGCAGCTCATGCAGACGACGGTATACCTGCCCCACTTTATTTCGGTCATCGTGCTCGTCGGCATGCTGAACGTCCTGCTGTCGCCGGAGACGGGCATTGCCGGCCATCTGATGAAAGCCGCGGGGCTCGGCCACATCAACCTGCTCGCTTCGACTTCTACATTCATCCCGACTTACGTCCTGTCGGATATTTGGCAGCACTGCGGCTGGAACAGCATCATCTATTTGGCGGCGCTGTCGACCGTAGACCCGCAGCTGTACGATTCCGCCAAAATGGACGGAGCAAGCCGGTGGCAGACGATCCGCTATATCGACTTTCCGGCGCTGATCCCGACGATCGTCATTTTGTTCATCCTCAGCATGGGGAACATTCTGAGCACCGGCTTCGAAAAAATTTTCCTGATGCAAAACGCGCTCAACCTGCCGGTGTCCGAGGTGATCGCGACGTACGTGTACAAAATCGGCATCGTATCCAATCAGTTCAGCCTCGCTTCGGCGATCGGCGTGTTCAATACGGTCATCAATTTTATTTTCCTGTTTGCGATGAACGCCATATCCAGGCGCGTTTCCAATACGAGCTTGTTCTAACGGCTTAGGCGAAGGAGGAGTACCTATGGTTCGTCATCGGCTTAGCGGCGGCGAAATCGTGTTTCGAGCCGTCTTATTCGCGCTGTGCGCCGTCATATTTCTGGCGGTCGCGTATCCGCTTTACTTCATCGTCATCGCTTCCATAAGCGATTCCACGATGGTGGCGACCGGCAAAGTGTTGTTATTTCCGAAGGGAATCAGCTTCTTCGGATACAATGAAATTTTCCGCGACGAGCGGATTTGGACCGGATACCGGAATACCGTTTTTTACACGCTGGCCGGCACGTTCGTCAATCTGCTGTTCACCTTGCCCGCGGCCTACGTGCTGTCAAGGAAAGAATTCAAGGCGAGGCGCTTCATCATGTTCGCGTTCGTCTTCACGATGTTTTTCAACGGCGGCCTGATCCCGACCTACCTGCTTATGAAGGATCTGCATCTGACGAATACGTTCTGGGTGTTCATCCTTCCGTTCTGCGTCAACGTGTTTTATTTGATTATCGCGCGGACGTTCTTCGAAGCCTCGCTGCCCCCCGAGCTGTACGAGGCCGCTGCGATGGACGGCTGCTCGCATTTCTTCTATTTCGTCAAGGTGGCGCTGCCGCTGTCCAAAGCGCTAATTTCCGTCGTCGGGCTGTACTATCTGGTCGGGCATTGGAACGATTTTTTCACCGCGCTTATTTATATCCGGGACAACGAGCTTAAGCCGCTGCAAATTATTTTGCGGGATATTCTGCTGTCGAACCAGGTGTTCGCGGGCGGCGCCGGCACCGGCGGGGCTTCGGGCGGCTATGCGCAGAAGTACGCCGATCAAATCAAATACGGCGTCATCATCGTATCGACGCTGCCGATTCTCGTCCTCTACCCGTTTCTGCAAAAATATTTCGAGAAAGGCGTGATGATCGGCTCCGTCAAAGGTTGATCGGGGGATGCGGAGCGGGCTCGCAGGAACAATCTTGGACTTTCTTTTTCGCTGCGATTGAGCGAATATAGACGTATATCGCGTTAAAGCGGCGGAAAGGAGAGGATGACGGCGATGCAGGCGGGTTTGTTCAAGCGGGAGTGGCTGGAGCGGGACGCGTGCGCCCTTGCCACCGCCTATTATTTCAAGCAGTGGGACCATTTCGACATGCCCTTTCACCGCCACGACGCGGTCGAAATCATGTACGCGATCAGCGGCGTTTGCCGGATCGAGATGGAAAGCGACGATATGCCGCTAAGGCACGTCGAGCTGAAGAAAGGCGAATTCATCATTCTGAACGCCGACCTTCCGCATCGGCTCATTGTCGAATCCCATACGCCGTGCCGGATGCTGAACATTGAATTCAAGGCGGGCGGCGAGCGGGAAGGGTCCGCCTCGGTCAGGCAGCTGGCCGGTCAGGATCGGGATTTGCGGAGCCTGCTCGATGCTCCCGCTCCATACCTGGTGCTAAAGGATTCCAGCGACGTCTACCAGACGCTCAAAATGCTCGTCCTCGAGCTGGACGGCCTGGGCAAGGAGCCCGGGCCGATGATCGGCCTCTTGTTCCACCAGCTGCTCATCCTGATCGCCCGCCTTCACCGGGAATCCGCCTGCGACGGCTCGCAGCAGCATGATTTGTACATGAACAAGTGCCTGCAATTCATTCACCATAATTACGACCGGGACATTCAGGCGAAGGACATCGCCGCCGCGGTCAACCTGCATCACGGTTACTTGCACCGGATATTCAGGGCCCGGCTCGGGCAGAGCATCACGGAATATTTGACGGAGCTGCGACTGGAGAAGGCGAAGATGCTGCTTCGGCAGACGGATATCCCGATTGCGGACATTTGCGAATACATCGGCGTGGGCAGCAGGGAATATTTCCATGCCTGGTTCAAGAAGAACGCGGGCGTTACGCCGGTCAAGTACCGGTCGGAGAACAACGGCATAGATCGGAAAACAATGCGCGCGGAATTGGCGTTTAGCAAGGATACATTAGAATGAAGTGACGATTTCTTACACCTGTGAAGCGATCAAGTCACGATTTTGATACCGTTTTCGAATAATCGTCGATTACAATGTAGGGGAGATCTAACGGATCGACTAAGGCGATTATCGGAGGCTGATGAATTTGTCCAACTTTAAAATTGCGTTTATCGGAGCAGGGTCGATCGGCTTCACGCGCGGGCTGCTTCGCGACCTGCTGTCGGTGCCCGAGTTCGCGAACATCGAAGTCGCGTTCACGGACATTAACGCGCATAACCTCGAAATGGTGACGGCGCTGTGCCAAAGGGATATTCGGGAGAACGGCTTGTCGATCGACATTCAGTCGACCACGGACCGCCGCGAGGCGCTCAAAGGCGCCAAATACGTCATTTGCACCATTCGCGTCGGCGGGCTTGAAGCTTTCGCGACGGACGTCGACATTCCGCTGAAGTACGGCGTCGATCAATGCGTGGGCGATACGCTATGCGCGGGCGGCATCATGTACGGCCAGCGCGGCATCGCGGAGATGCTGAACATTTGCCGCGACATTCGCGAGGTTGCCGCTCGCGACGTCCTGCTGCTCAACTACGCGAACCCGATGGCGATGCTGACGTGGGCCTGCAACAAATACGGCGGCGTGCGGACGATCGGCCTGTGTCACGGCGTGCAGGGCGGTCACTGGCAAATCGCGCAGGCGTTCGGCCTGAAGCAAGAGGAAGTCGATATTGTTTGCGCGGGCATCAATCATCAAACCTGGTACGTTCAAATTAAGCATAACGGCGAGGATTTGACGGGCAAGCTGCTCGAGGCGTTCGAGAATCATCCGGATTTCAGCCGCACGGAGAAGGTAAGGATCGACATGCTACGCCGATTCGGCTATTACAGCACGGAGTCGAACGGGCACTTAAGCGAATACGTGCCTTGGTACCGCAAGCGGCCTGAGGAGATCAACGATTGGATCGACCTGAGCTCCTGGATTAACGGGGAGACGGGCGGTTATTTGCGAGTATGCACCGAGGGTCGCAATTGGTTCGAGACCGACTTCCCGAACTGGATGAAGGATCCGGCGAACGAGTTCAAGAGCGAGCTTCGCAGCCACGAGCACGGCTCGTACATTATCGAAGGGCTCGAAACCGGACGCGTCTACCGCGGGCATTTCAACGTGGTCAATAACGGCGTTATTTCGAATCTGCCGGCGGACGCCGTCATCGAGGCGCCGGGCTACGTCGACCGCAACGGCATCTCGATGCCGACCGTCGGCGATCTGCCGCTCGGCCCGGCGGCGGTATGCAGCGTGAGCATCTCGGTGCAGCGGCTTGCCGTCGAAGCGGCCGTAAGCGGCGACGACAAGCTGCTGCGGCAGGCGTTCATGATGGATCCGCTCGTCGGCGCCGTCTGCAATCCGAAGGAGATTTGGCAAATGGTCGACGAGATGCTCGTGGCCCAGGAGCAATGGCTTCCGCAGTACGCGGGCGCGATCGCCGAAGCGAAGAAGCGGCTGGCGGAAGGGCCGCTGCTGCCGACGCGCGATTACAAAGGGGCGGCCCGCCTGAAGGTGAAGACCGTCGAGGAGATGCAGCTCGACCGCGAGGCGGCGAATAAAAACGCGGGCGAATCGGACAAAGGGAAAGAGCGCGTCTAACGGGCGTACCGCAGCTCGACGGGTTCCAGCTTCGCGGCGGGAGGGCTCCAAGCCGGCGGGCCGAATTTGCGGATATAGCCAAGCTTGTTCACGAATTCGTCCACCGGCTGCTCCTCCTCGAGCTTGCGGAACAGCTCCCAGCAGGCGATGACGTCGTTCAGCGCCCGGTGTCCGCCGACGAGCGGAATGCCGTAACGGCCGCACATGTCGCCGAGCGTATGCGGTTAAAAATGCCTTGCGCGGCTGATCGTCAGCGTGTCGATGAAGCTGTTAGGGAACGAACGTCCCGCGATTCGCAGCAGCGAATGATGCAGGAAGCCGAGGTCGAAGGCGGCGTTATGCGCGATCAGGACATGGTCGCCGATCATCCGGTTCAATATGCGGAAGGCGGTATCTTCGTCCATGCCGGTCGCGGTCATTTCGTCGGTTATGCCGGTCAGCTCCGTGATCTTGGCGGACAGCTTGCCGTCGAAGCGTACGAGCGTGCTGAATTCGCTGGCGATTTCGCCGTCGACGCAGCGGATCGCCGCCATTTCGATGACGCGGTCTTTCCTCGGGTCGAGGCCGCTCGTCTCGAAATCGATGACCGTGAAGGATCGGGTTTTCATTATGTATCACCACTTTACTGGAAAAGGATCGTTATGTATCCTTTCGCCAAAAAACGCCAATCCCCTTCTTTTTGGCCGAACGAAAACGACCCATCGCCGCTCCTGCCGGAGCGGTCGATGGGTCGCTTTCGCATGCAGAAGTCAGATGCGCCTAGTGGTTGTTGCCGGACGCATTGCCCTTCTTGTCCTTCGATTTGGTCTTTGTATTTTGCGTCGCGTGACCTTGCTGCTTGGACATGTGGATTCCCTCCTTTTCCGCGCGATGGTGGTAGTGTGTGAAGAAAGGGGAACGCGCTATTCATGCCGATTCCGCTATTTCAAGTACAGCCTGCACGCTTAAACGGGCGAACGAGAGACATAAACGCGGATTACCCCTCCATGGGCGGTTCCCAGGCGAGGAGACAGGCGATTTTTGAGACGAGAACGCTTTCTTGCTTGAAAGCGGCGACGTTCGCATATGGTAAAATGGACAAAAAGAGCTTTACGATACGATAACATCGGGGGATGCCGACTATGCGAACGGTGACGGGGATTTTGGCCAGATTGAGCAGGATGAAAGGAACGCCGCTTCCTCCTGAGCGAAGGCTGGGCAAGGATGCGGTCACCGCCTTGACGATCCATTGCTGCTTTCAATTCGGCGCGTCGATGTCGGGGTTGTTCCTAAACCTGTACTTGTGGCGGCTTACGCAGGATTTGGTCGTGAACGGGATATATAATCTCATCGTATTTCTGCTGACGCCGCCCGCCTTCGCCCTTGGCGGATGGATCGCGAAGAAGCGGGATCGGATGGTAACGTATCGGCTCGGCATCGTCATGATTGCCGTTTTTTATTTGTTCGTCGTCATTGCCCAGGAGCGGGTCGCGGAATTTTACATAGGGTTTGCCATCTTTAACGGAATCGCGGCGGGCTTGTACTGGACCGGATACCTGGTCATCCAATACGACGTATCGACGGAAGCGAACCGGATCCGGTTCCTGGCGATGAACATGGTCTTCTTCAACGCCGCGGGGCTTGCCGGCCCGGCGCTTGCGGGCTTCGTCATTCAGCGCAGCGAAGGGCTGCAGGGCTATATCTTCATCTTCATGCTGGCGTTCGCGATGTTCGTGGTCGCCGCCATCGTCAGCTTCCGCATTCCGATGGTTCCGTCGCATCACAAAGTTTATTACTTGAAGCTCATGGGACTCGTCATGAACCGGAACAAGCGATGGCTGAGGGCGCTGTACAGCTTCTTCATTCTCGGCCTCTTCCAGGGGATCATGCTGTTTCTGCCGAATATTTTGCTGTTTCAAACGGTCGGGCGCGAGGACTGGGTCGGTTATTTGGGCGTTTTCTTCTCCTCGCTGACGGTTGCGACCGGTTACGTCATCTCGCGCAAGGCGCAGAAGGAGCATGTGCGCAAGTACGTGCTGCTGTCCACGACCGGCGTCGTCATCGGCTCGTCGCTGCTGCTCATCCGCGTGGAGTTTTGGTCGGTCGCGACGTTCATGATCCTGTTCTCGATCTGCAACCCGCTTGCGATCAACACGCTGACTTCCTACTACTACCGGCTGATCGGATCGCTGCCGCTCAAAGGCCAGCTCCGCGTCGAATCGGTCGTCATGCGGGAGCTGTTCCTGAACGTCGGGCGGGTCGTCGCCATCACGCTGCTAATCGTGCTGGCGGGCGATCTGCAGTCCGGCTGGCTGCCGGTCGTGCTGTTCGCCATGGCCGTTCTCCAATATTTGTTGTTTCTGTGCATCAAGGAGAAGCGGGAAGGGGAGCAGGAGTCGGCCGGGACGGGGCATTAACGCATACTCTCGACAAAAAGATCGCTCATAAGGCGCCTTTCGGCGCTTGGTGAGCGATCTTTTTCAAATATAAGAATTATAAGATTGGACAAATAAATTAGCTTATATTTCATCGCGAAACGAGTTTATGCCCCCATAGGACAGCACTTGCCGTTTCCGCTTGATCGCGGCTATAGTCGCTAGCGCTTGTAAAAGACGACGAGCACGCAGGCGAGCAGCAAAATAACGATGGCGATGCCCGCTGCGGCCGCTTCCTGCGGGCTGCCTTGTGCCGCCGCGGCTTGCGCGCCAGGCGCTCCGAAGCCGCCGCCCATGCCGCCCATGCCGCCGTCGCGGTCGGGCCTCATCCCGCCGCCGAAGCCGCCCTGCCCAGGCATCTGCCCGTCCGGCGGGGCAAATCCGTCCGGCGGGGCCTGCCCGCCTTGCGCGGCGGCGCCGTCCTGCTGCGCCATAGCCGGCGCATCGGCCTCGCCGCCTTGGCCGGCGTCCGGCGGCATATTCTGCCCGCCGCCGCCCATGCCGCGTCCGCCGCCGAAGCCGCCGGTGCCGCTGCCGGAGCCGTCGCCCGACGAAGCGATCGTGCCGTCGAGCTGCTGCCGGACGGAAGCCGTCTGCTCGGCGTGAAACGATACAACCTGAGCGATGCCCTGCTCATACTGGTCATACGTATAGAAGGCGGATGGATCGGCCTCGACGTAGGACGAAATCATTTGTTTCAATTCCGCCACGCGAGCTTCGAAGTTCGCCTCCGCCAAATAGCCGTCCAACATATCTGCGATGATCCGGTGATATTGTTCCTTATAGGCTTCTACCTGCAGCAGCTTGGCGACGAGCGGCCGGTCGGCGAGCGCGCCCGACGTCGGCTCGTCGATCAGGACGCCCGATCCGCCGAAGCCGCCGAAGGACATGTTGTAGTCCCAAGGCAGGATGGAGAAAATGCCTTCCCGCTCGTACAAGTAGTAGTTATGCTTGTTCTGTCCGAGATAGCTGTCGAAGTTGCCGGAGACGGCGTTCAGGGCGATGAACTTCAGCGCCTCCTCCACGTCGAGCACGCTGTCGTAGTCCGTGCCGTTATTCAGCTCGTCCAGCATCGCCAGCAGCGCTTCGTCATCGCCCTTGTCGCTTTTGAGATCGAGCCCCGCATACGAGTCGATCGTCTCCAGCCAGTTCAGCTCGGAGCCGCTGCCGCCATTCGCTTTGTACAGCGAACCGTTCGCGTCGCCGAAGTTGCGCTCGAGATACGCGTCGCCGATTTGCTCCACCGCCAAATAAAAGCCCCACAGCTCGCCGTTGACGTAGACGTTGACGTACGAATATTTCGGCGTCGGCAGTCCCATCGCTTCCGCGAGCTCGTACGACAAAAACTCCCGCATATAAGAAGCGTCGCTGTAATTATTGTTCAGGTTGATTTTGCTTATCCCTTCGAACGTCTGATTCACGTACTCGTCGAACGAAATTTTAAAGCTGTACCGGTCGGAATCCTCCATCCGCACCACGCTGTTCAGGCTGAGGTTGCCTTTCGTCCTGATGCCCACATGCTCGAAAGTTTGTCCGTTGTATTCGATGCTCGCTCCCATGTATTCCTCGGCGCCGGCATTGTCCAGCATGTTTTGAAAATCGTCCTCGTCGATCGTAATCTTGACGTCCACGACCTTGTCCTTCGGAAAGACGGTCTCGTCAAGCTTCTGCTCTTCCTCGGACTTGGCGGCCGCTTCATCCGCCGCCGAAGAGCCGGAAACGCCGGAGGATGCGCCGCCCGCGGCGCATCCGGATAGTCCGAGCATGAGGAGCAGGGAGCAAAAGCCGAGCAGCAGGCCGCTTGGCCTCGCCTTCGCTTTCATCTTGCCGCCTCCTTCGGTTTATTGTTAAGAAACGTAGTCTCCGCTGTAGCTGATCAGCACGGCGCTTCTGACGCCGGCCAGCTCCGTCAGCTTATTGACGAATCGGCCGGACTCGTCGCGCAGGCGCACTTCGACCGTCATTTCGATATTGCCGGGCGTCACGGTCTTTTGCTTCACGTTATACCGCTTCACGAACGAGCCGATCTGCTTGTGGATGTGCTGCTCGGCCGCATCGTCGTCGCAGTTGACGACGAGCAGGTACGGGTTCTCGACGGAGCTTCCCTTCACGAAGAAGAACAGGATGAGGCCGACGACGACCGAGCCGATCACCGCGAGCGTGAAGAAGCCGGCGCCTGTCACGATGCCGGCAACCGCCGCCCAGAACAGGAAGATCAAATCGGTCGGATCCTTGATCGGCGTCCGGAAACGGACGATCGAAAGCGCGCCGACCATGCCGAGCGACAGGACGAGATTGGAGTTGATCGCGATAATGACGACGGCCGTAATCATCGTCATGCCGATTAGCGAGACGTTGAAGCTTTTGGAATAAAGGACGCCGCTGAAAATCCGTTTGTACAGCAGAAAAATAAACAGGCCGATGACGAATGCAACCCCGAGCGTTAGTAATATTTTTGCGAGGCTGATGTCCGAAGCAAAGTTTTCAAGCACCGATTTTTTGAGAATGTCCGTAAAATTCGTCGTCGTATCGTTCGCCGCGGCTGCGGCAGTCGTGTTCGTTTCCATTTTAATAATCCTCCCATGCGTTGAGTTTCAAATATTTGCGGCAAATAACGTATTTCGAAGCCGACTGCCGGTTCAGGCCTTCGAGCTGCAAAGCGGTTCGGATGTAGGCTGGAATGTATTCGTCGAACTTGACCTCAAGGATGATCAGGCCGTTGTCGATCGCCCGCACGGTCGAAAGCGACCGGTCGAAAATATCGACGGCATGGAGACCGGTCCGCAGCTCCTTGTCAAAGGTGATGCGCACGTTCCCCCTCTCGCAGACGTAAGGCTCCCGGACATAATCGACGATGACCTTCGGCCTGAGCAGGTTATGCTTCATCTCGTCGTGGATTTCATGCAGAAGCGGTCGGTCCGGCTCCTTCAGCACCTCGTACCGGCCGGTCAGCAGCTCGTCGTACATCGCTCTCGTAAGCGGTTCCTTCACCTTGGCGATGTAATCCTTGAATTTGATTTTTTTCTCGAAATGAATGACGCCGTCGCAGCCGTTATAAATGCGGATCCGGTATTTGACCCGGTCGCGGATGCCGCCGAGCTTCTCGTGCAGCGCTTTGTTGTCAATATCGTCGAAGTACAGGCTTCGGATATGGTACTCGCCCGTCGGACCTGCATGCTTGTCCGGCTTCATCAGCCCCTTGAGCCGCTGGCGGATGACGTAATATTGGTGATGGTTGACGAAAAATTTAAGCTCGTTGCGATACTTCAGCTTGTTGTTCATGTTCACACCCCGTTTCCCGTTCAGGTCTTCGCCTTGCTTACAAGAGCTATTGTAATGATCTTTACTTATTCTTAACTTAAGGCCGGCTGAAAGATTGCTGAATGATCCGTTCGCGGATTAATTGAGGAAGGAAAAATGCTTTTCTGCTCTGCTGCACGAATGCAGCTTGGAGCGACCCGCGTGAAGCAACAAAAAAAGGCCGTCCCGCGAGCCAATAAGGCTGGGGACGACCCTTTCGTTAGCGAAGCGGCAGGCGGATTCGGAAGGTCGTTCCGTCGCCGGGCTTGCTTTCGACGTCGATGCCGCCGCGGTGGGCTTCGACGATCGCTTTCGTGATGGCGAGACCGAGCCCCGCGCCGCCGGATTTTCTCGTTCTCGACGATTCGCTGCGATAGAACCGCTCGAACAGGTGGGGCAGATGCTCCTCACCGATTCCGGAGCCGTTATCCGATACGGTAAGCTCGGCGTTCCCGTCCGAGACGCCAAGCGTCAGCCGGATGATCCCCGAATCCGCGTCGGTATGCTGAACCGCGTTAAGGAACAGGTTCAGGACAACCTGCTTCAGCTTATCCGCATGAAACGAACCTTCCGCGTCGTCGTTCAATTCGAGCTCCACGCGCCGGCTGCCGGCAAGCAGGCGCAGCTGCGGCTCCATCTCCAGCAGCAGCCCGCTCAAAGACGCGTCCGCCAGCTGAAGCTGCGGCTCCTGGTCCAGCTTGGCGAGCGCGAGCAAATCTTCCACGAGCTTGTTGATCCGCTTCGATTCCAGCTGCATGCTGTTCAGCGCCCGAACCAGCTGCTCGGGTTTCGAGGCGGCCCCGCGCAGCAGCACCTCGAGAAAGCCGTGGATCGAGGTGAGCGGCGTACGCAGCTCGTGGGAAGCGTCGGCGATGAAGCGGCGCATCCGCTCCGTCGTCCGCCGCTCCGCTTCGAATGAGGCGTCCAGCCGCTCCAGCATGCCGTTGAACGCGTCGGACAAGCTGTCGATTTCTTCCTGTCCTTGGCTTACCGGGAGCCTCGTGCTTAAGCTGCCCGCATCCGTAAGCCGGGCGGCGCGCACGACCCGGGACAGCGGCTGAAGCGTCCGGCGAAGCAGCGGCAAATAAACCGCGAGCCCCGCGGCCAGCGCGGCGATGGACAAGCCCGAGAAGATGGCCAGCTGCGTCATGAGAAGCTGGCGCAGCGAACCGGTTTCCGTGCTGACCTGGATCAGCCCCTCCGCCCGGCCGGGCGGCCCGGCTTGCCGGTAGACGACGAGCTGCTCCTCGCCCTCGGAATTGTCCGCGATCCTATAGGTCGTTTCTTTGCGCCGCATGTTCAATTGTTTTACGATGCGATCGTACTCGTCCGCGGTCAAGACGGGCGGATCGGCGGTTCCGTCCTTCGATATATCCGTAACGGTGCCGTCCGCGCCGATGACGGCGATCGATAATCCCGGCTGATATTGAATCGGCGATTCCCGGTGGCTTCGCTTTGGCCGCTCGCCTTGGCCGGAGCCTTCCGGCATCCCCGGGTCTTCCGGTTCGTCAGCTCCGTCCGGCGCGCGGCGGTCCGTAAACCAGTCTCCGGGCATCGCCATAATTTGGGCGCCTATCGCCTCGGCTTTGTTCTGGTAGACAAAATCCTTCATGAGAATAGATTGAAGCGCCCCGACCAGCAGGAACAAGGCGGCCAAAATGAACAACGCGCGGCTAAGGAGCTGGTACTTGAGCGAGCCGGGAGCGAAAAACCGTCTGACGGCGTCGATCGGGGAACCCTTCATGGCAGGTCCATCCTGTAGCCGGCTCCCCGGAGGGTGCGAATGAGCCGATGCTCCTTGTCGTTCAGCTTATCGCGGAGCGACCGGATATACACCTCGACGATATTTTCTTCCCCGCCGAATTGATAGCCCCACACCTTGTCCAAAATGAGCGCTTTGCTCAGCACGACGCCGTTGTTCATGACAATGAACCGGAGCAGCTCGTATTCCGTCGGGGAGAGCTCCAGAATCCGGCCGTCGTAAGCCATCTCCTTCCTCCGGTCGTCGAGCCGGAACGGGCCGTAGCTGACCTCCCCGAGCAAATTCGGAAATTGGTTGCGCAGCCTCGCGCCGATGCGGGCGAGCAGCTCGCTGAAGCTGAACGGCTTCACCACGTAGTCGTCGGCGCCCAGCGTCAGCCCTTTGACGCGGTCTTCGACCTCATCCTTGGCCGTCAGCATAATGACGGCGATGTTGTCGCCGGTCGAACGAAGCGCCCGGCACACTTCGAAGCCGTTCACGCCCGGCATCATAACGTCCAGCACGACGACGTGGGGCTTGAACGACGCGGCTTCCAGCAGCGCGGCTTCTCCGTCCGAGGCCGTCCTGACGTCGAATCCCTCGTTAACCAATCCGAGCTCCAAAAACTGCACGATATTCGGCTCGTCGTCGACCAGCAATATTTTTATTCCCGCAAAGGATGTCATCGTTGTCGCTCCTCTCGTCAGTTAACGTCTATTATCCGCTTTTTTAGGAGAGGTTGCATCCCTCTCGGGCACATCCTCAGCAAATTTTCAGCAATCGAAATTGAAATGCAATGATTTTGAAAAAATGGAGATAGTAATACGGGTAATTCAATTCAATAACAAAAGGATGGTGTATTTGGCGTGCAAGACTGTCAAGATGTAGTGGATCTCGGTGGGAAAAAGACAAAGAAAGGCCGGCTTGCAGCTAAGTACATAGGCTTGCTGATGCTGGCCTTCGCGCTGATGATCGCGATGCCGGATATCGGGCTTGCCGTCGGCAAGGGAGCGAAAGGGCCGGATGTTTATGTCATTCAAGGCATGTTGAAATCGCTCGGCAGCTATTCGGGTCCAATCGACGGCCATTACAGCGCGGCAACGGTGCGAGGCGTAAAGTATTATCAGAAAACGCACGGCTTGAAGCCAACCGGCTCGGTCGACGCGGCAACGATGAAGTCCATTACCTATACGTATACGGCCTTAAAAACTGGCAAGGGCGGTAAAGGCCAGGCGAAGTGGAAAGCGAAAGCCGGAGGCATGGGCCAAGGCGGCGCAGGCGGTGGAGCTGGCGGCGGCGCAGGCGGCGGAGTTGGTGGCGGCGCAGGCGGCGGAGCCGGTGGCGGCGCAGGCGGCGGAGTTGGTGGCGGCGCAGGCGGCGGAGCTGGCGGCGGCGCAGGCGGCGGAGTTGGTGGCGGAGCCGGTGGCGGCGCAGGCGGCGGAGCCGAAGGCGGCAATGGCGGCG
>NZ_JACXIY010000056.1 GCF_014705655.1 Paenibacillus arenilitoris
CGCCGTCGCCGCGGCGGCCGTGCCGCTGCTGCTGCGGCGGCTCGGCGTGCACGCGCTGCCGCTGACGGCGCGCGAGCTCGCGAACGCCGCGGAGCCGGCGCTCGGGGCGGAGCAGCAGGACGCGCTCCGCCGCCTCGTCGGCTGGCTCGAGGAGGCGCACTTCGCCGCTCCCGGGCCGTGGCCGGACGCGCCGCTGCCGTCGGCGCTGCGCAGCGTGCTGCGCGTGCTGAACAAGCGGACGGCAGCCAAGGCGAAGCCGTCCCCCGCGCCGCAGCAGGAGCCGCGGGACAAGCGCGCGTATGCAATCAAGTCCCAGAAGTAACTTGCAAGAATGACCCAATATTCGCGGATTGCGGCTATCGGGTCTTTTTTGTAACCGGCCGCATGGAAACTCCTCTTGGATCACGTTGTATGGTCTCCCCAGTCCCGCATTCCGCTCGAACGCAGCGCAATTCGTGCGAAATCGCCCTTATCCCGCCCAGTAACCCATATCTCTGGCAAATAAGTGCAATTAAGCCCTTATGCTTCCCCGTGCCGCCCCTACAACGCACTATGGCCCCCAAGTCATGCGGCGAACGAAGCCCCGCAAGCCCCGGAGGTTTCCGACAAATCTCCCGTCCATTCGCCTTGACTCGCTCAAAGCGCCTTATATATAATTACTACATCTATTGAGGGAGGCTCGGTCATGACGAAGCAAAATGAAATTATCGTTGTTCTCGATTTCGGAGGACAATACAACCAGTTAATTGCGCGCCGTATCCGCGATCTTGGCGTGTACAGCGAGCTGCTGCCTTACAATACGCCGGTGGAACGGATCCGCGAACTGCAGCCGAAGGGCATCGTATTCTCGGGAGGACCGGCAAGCGTATACGAACAAAACTCGCCGCTCGTCGATCCGGCGATCTACGACCTGAACATCCCGATCTTCGGCATCTGCTACGGCATGCAAATGATGTCGCACCAGCTGCAGGGCAAGGTGGAGCGCGCGGGCAAGCGCGAGTACGGCAAAGCGGAGGTCGAATTCGCGGAAGGCTCCCGCATCGGCTTCGGATTGGACAAGGTGCAAACCGTCTGGATGAGCCACGGCGACCATGTTACCGAGCTGCCCGAAGGGTTCCGAGTCGACGCCAGCACGGAGCATGCTCCGGTCGCGGCGATGAGCCATCCGGACCGCCATTTCTACGCGGTGCAGTTCCATCCGGAAGTGCGCCACTCCGAGTTCGGCAACGAAATGATCCGCAATTTCCTGTATAACGTGTGCGATTGCGACGGCAACTGGACGATGGAGTCGTTCATCGAAGACACGATACAGGAAATCCGCGCCCAGGTCGGCGACAAAAAAGTGCTCTGCGCCCTGTCCGGCGGCGTCGATTCGTCCGTCGTGGCGATTCTTCTTCATAAAGCGATCGGCGACCAGCTCACTTGCATGTTCATCGACCATGGCCTGCTGCGCAAAGGCGAAGCGGAAGGCGTCATGGAAACCTTCGTCGGCAAGTTCGATATGAAGGTGCTGAAGATCGACGCGCAGGAGCGTTTCCTCGGCAAGCTGAAGGGCGTCGACGATCCGGAGCAGAAGCGCAAAATCATCGGCAACGAGTTCATCTACGCGTTCCAGGAGGAGTCGGGCAAGCTGGACGATTTCGAATTCCTGGCTCAAGGCACGCTGTATACCGACATCGTCGAGAGCGGCACCGCCACGGCGCAGACGATCAAGTCCCACCACAACGTCGGCGGCCTGCCGGAGGACATTAAGTTCAAGCTGGTCGAGCCGCTCAAAGCGCTGTTCAAGGACGAGGTCCGCAAAGTAGGCGAGGAGTGCGGCCTTCCGGAAGCGATCGTATGGCGCCAGCCGTTCCCGGGTCCGGGTCTGGCGATCCGCGTCCTCGGCGAAGTGACCGAGGAGAAGCTTCACATCGTCCGCGAATCCGACGCGATTCTCCGCGACGAGATTGCCAAAGCCGGCCTCGACCGCGAAATTTGGCAATACTTTACGGCGCTTCCGAATATGAAGAGCGTCGGCGTTATGGGCGACGCCCGCACGTATTCCTATACCGTCGGCATCCGTGCCGTAACGTCGATTGACGGCATGACGGCGGACTGGGCGCGCATCCCTTGGGACGTGCTCGAGAAAATTTCCGTCCGTATCGTCAACGAAGTCGAGAACGTCAACCGTATCGTGTACGACGTTACTTCGAAGCCGCCGGCGACGATCGAGTGGGAGTAAGTTACTTTTGTGCAAAACGCCTTTCCGACGCCTGGTTAGCCGGCCCGGAGAGGCGTTTTCTTTGTGCGCGGCGCCCGGTTGGTTGCGCGCTTAAATCCGAATAATGCAGATATCTATTGTCATTATCGTTCGTTGAAGTTGTTGACAAAAAGCACGTCCTCTTTATAAAATTGTAATCGGAAAACAACAACGGCATATCTTTTCGTATAATCTCAAGAATCGGCTTGAGAGTCTCTACTCGGTCACCGTAAATGACCTGGCTACGAAAACGGAGGGAAAGTCCGCAGCGGTCCGGCGGGTATACTTTTCCCCTTTTTGCAGAGCCTAGGAGAAATGCGCAGTTTGCATTTTTTTCTAGGCTTCTTGTTTGTTCCAACACATTTTTGGGAGGTCTGTAATCAAAATGGAACGTTTCTTTCGGTTAAAGGAACACGGAACAAATGTCAGGACAGAGATCATGGCGGGACTGACGACTTTCATGACGATGGCTTACATATTGGCCGTCAATCCGATCATCCTTACTCCGGCCGGTCTCGACTGGACGGCGGTATTCCTCGCGACGGCGCTTGCCGCGGGTATTTTTACGATCGCCATGGGCTTGTTCGTCAACTTCCCGGTCGCGCTCGCGCCGGGCATGGGTCTCAACGCGTACTTCGCTTCGGTCGTTATCGCTTCGGCGGCGACGGGCGAGCCGATCAGTCCGGGGATGGGGCTGACGGCGGTATTCATTTCCGGTATTATTTTCATCATTTTGACGGTGACGCAAATTCGCCAAATGCTCATTACGGCCGTGCCGGACAGCCTGAAGCACGCGATAACGGTCGGCATCGGCTTGTTCATTACGATTATCGGCTTGAAAAACAGCGGTCTCATGACGGTCGCCGTATCGAGCTTCACGGATATTAAGGCCGGCGCGTTCACGCCGGTCAGCGGCTCGGAGACGGTCATCCAGCTCGGCAGCTTCCATGACGGCTCGGTCGTGCTGACGGTCGTGGCGCTGCTGCTCATCGGCATTCTTATGGTTATGCGCGTCCCCGGCGCGATTTTGTTCGGCATTCTCGGCACGACGGTCATCGGCATGTTGACGGGCCAGGTCGACGTCGCGGCCGCATTTAAGGATCAAACATGGGTACCCGACTTCTCCAAAATGAATTTCTGGCACTTCGACTTCGCCGGCGTGTTCGAGGTCGGTCTCGTGACGGTCATTCTGACGTTCACGTTCGTCGAGCTGTTCGACACCTTCGGCACGCTCGTCGGCACGGCTAACCGCGCCGGCGTTATGAAAAATCCGGAGGAAGGCAAGAAGCGCATCGGCAAAGCGATGTTCGTCGACGCGATCGGCGTAAGCGGCGGCGCAGTGCTCGGCACGAGCACGGTTACGGCGTACGTGGAGAGCTCCGCGGGCATCGCGCAGGGCGGACGCACGGGCCTTACGGCCGTGACGACCGGCATCTGCTTCCTGCTCGCGATCTTCCTGTCCCCGATCGTGGCGCTCGTGCCGGGCGCGGCGACGGCCGCGGCGCTGATCATCGTCGGCGTGCTGATGATGCAATCGGTGAAGGAAATCGACTTCTCGGATATGGTGTACGCGATTCCTTCGTTCTTCACCTTGGCGCTCATGCCGTTCACGTACAGCATCGCGAACGGCATCTCGTTCGGCATCGTGTCGTACGTGCTGCTTGCGACGGTGGCGAATCTATCGGGCAAAACCAAGCAAAAATACAATGTCCATTGGCTCATGTGGACTCTCGCGGTGCTCGTGATCGGCCGCTACGTGTTCATGGGCGGGGAGTAAAGTTGAAGTGGCAGCGCTGGACCGGCGCTGCTTTTTTTTGCGTTCGGCGAGGCGGATGGCCGGTACGCGTCTGCTGGCCGGTGTCGGCAAGAGTTATACCGGTTACGCGTCTGAGGGCCGGTGTCGGTAAGAGACAAACCGTTTACACGTCTGCTGGCCGGTGTCGGCAAGAGACAAGCCGGTTATGCGTCTACGGTGCCAACGCCGATATTCTACATAGGCGTGTGCCATGGCGCTATACTGGATTTTATCCCATATAGTAGCTGGTTATGAGCCGCGTTAGGTTCTATACTGGATTTGATCCAGCATTTTCGGCGTTAAACGGCTATTTTTGTCCGTTTTGGCTTTTTATAATGGATAGAATCCACTATTGTAGGCGAATAGCGCTTCGGGAGGCGAAAGTTACTGCAGAAATCCAGGATAGGTTGCGGAGGAGAGCGTTGCTTCGGCGCGGGGAGCTAATGCCGAGGAGGAAAGATGTGCTGCACAGGCGTGGGAGAACGAGGGCAGGGAAAAGTCGTTGTTTCGGCGAGGTGAGATGGCATCGTGAAGAAGGGATGCTTCCGCGCGGAGGAAAGGCGCCGATAACAGCGGAAGAAAATAGAGGTAACATTTAAGTGAAACGCCGTACGTTACGGGGAAAGGAGCGCGTCATGTTAAGGGTTGATCTGAACTGCGATATGGGGGAAGGGTTCGGCGTATACCGCGTCGGCGCGGACGCGGAGCTGATGAAATACATCACGTCGACCAATATCGCCTGCGGCTTTCATGCGGGAGACGCGGCAACGATTCGCGCTACGGTGCGATTGGCGCTGGAGCACGGCGTGGCGATCGGCGCGCATCCGGGGCTGCCTGATCTGGCCGGTTTCGGCAGGCGCGAGATGAGCATTACGCCGAAGGAGGCGTACGAGATGACCGTGTACCAGATCGGCGCGGTCGGCGCGTTCGCGAGCTCGGAAGGAGGGCGGCTCGTCCACGTGAAGCCGCATGGCGCGCTGTATAATATGGCGGCGAAGAACAAGGCGCTTGCCGAAGCGATCGCCGAGGCGGTCTACAAAGTCGACCCGAGGCTTATGCTGTTCGGGCTCTCGGGCAGCGAGCTTGTGCGCGCGGGCGATGCGATCGGCCTCCGGACGGCGAACGAGGTGTTCGCGGACCGGGCTTACGAAGCGGACGGCTCGCTATCGCCGCGCGGCGCGGAAGGCGCGGTCATCCACGATCCGGCGCTTGCCGCGGAGCAGGCGCTCGGGATGGTCAAGCGGGGCGTTGTTCGGACGCGGCAGCGGAGCGATTTTGCGCTGAAGGCGGATACCGTATGCGTGCACGGGGATACGCCCGGAGCCGTCGCCCACGCGATGCGGCTGAGGGAAGCTTTGGAGACGGAAGGCATAGCGGTGCGGGGAGCGGGGGAGCGCGATGACTAATGCGGATCGGGGCTGGGAGCTGCTCCCCCTCGGAGACGGAGCGTTATTGATCCGTTTCGGCGATGCGATCGACGAAGCGTTGAATCGCACCGTTCACGCGTTCGCGGCCCGTTTGGAGAAGGAGCCTTTTGCCGGGATGATCGAGTGCGTGCCGGCCTTTGCTTCGGTTGCGGTCCATTATGAACCATTGACGGTCATGAGGAGCCGATCCCAAGACGAAGCCAGGCACGAAACGGTCTATGAAACGGTGTATGCAAGAGTGGAGCGGGTGCTGGACTCGTTCGTAGCGGCCGACGCGATGGAAGAGAGGACGGTTATCGAGATTCCGGTCTGCTACGGGGACGAGCTTGGCCCGGATCTGGCTTTTGTCGCGGCGCATTGCGGCCTTTCGGAAGACGAGGTAATCGCCATTCATTCGGGAGGCGCCTATGTCGTCCATATGATCGGCTTCGCGCCGGGCTTTCCTTATTTGGGCGGGATGTCCGAGCGGATAGCCGCGCCGAGGCGTCAGACGCCGAGGACGATCATCCCGGCAGGCAGCGTCGGCATAGCCGGCAAGCAGACCGGGGTTTACCCCATCGCGACTCCCGGAGGCTGGCAGCTGATCGGCCGTACGCCGCTTGCGCTGTTCCGTCCGGAGCGGGCTATTCCGAGCTTGCTTCATGCGGGGCATGAGGTGAGGTTCAAGCCGATTTCAAGATCGGACTACGACCGTTACGGGGAGGGAGCGCGATGAGCTTGACCGTTCTTCGTCCCGGCATGCTGACGACGGTCCAGGACCTCGGCCGGTACGGGTATCAAAAATACGGCGTCGTCGCGGGAGGAGCGCTCGATACGGGGGCGGCGCGCGTCGCCAACCTGCTTGTCGGCAACGACGATCGGGAGGCGGTGCTGGAAATTACATTAGGCGGGGCGTCGTTTGCGATCGATCGGCCTATGATTATCGCGGTAAGCGGCGGCGATTTGTCGGCAACGCTCGATGGCAGCCCTTTGCCGCTCTGGCGCCCGGTCTATGCGAAAGCCGGCTCGGTGCTCAGCTTCGGCGCCTGCGCTTCGGGCTGCCGCACCTACTTGGCCGCAGGGGGAGGCTTCGACGTGCCGGAGGTGATGGGCAGCCGGAGCACGTACTTGCGCGGAGCGGTCGGCGGCTTCGCTGGACGGGCGCTGAAGGCGGACGACGAGCTTGGCGTCCGGCCGCCGAACGGGAGGACGATGCGGCTGGCGTCCCTGATCGCCAGCGCCGTCCGGGAAGACGGCTTGGCCGCGGCGAGCTGGCATGCCTCGCATTTTGCGGTGGCCGGCTCCGCGGAGGAGCAGGTCGTCCGCGCGGTGCCGGGCACCCATTACGATCGGTTCACGCTCGAAAGCCGCGAAGCGTTGTTCGGGCAAAGCTACCGGATCGGCGCGCAGTCCGATCGGATGGGCTGCCGCCTGGAAGGCGAGACGAAGCTTCTCCTATCGTTGCCGCTCGAGCTGTTGTCGGAGGCGGTCGCCCTTGGAACGGTGCAGGCGCCGCCGGACGGCGACCCGATCGTGCTGCTGGCCGACCGGCAGACGACCGGCGGCTATCCGCGCATCGCGCAGGTCGCGTCGGTCGACATCGCCGTGCTCGCCCAGCTGAAGCCGGGCAGCCGCTTCCGGTTCGAGGCGATCGCGCAGACGGAGGCGGAGCGGCTTTATGTGGCCGGCGAGCGCGATCTCCGGCTGCTGCGGGCCGCCGTCTCGCTGAAGCTGCGCCCGCTTGCCTGAGACCGGCTTGCGGGGAAGACGGCGGGGCCGGCGAGGGGATCAGGTCTATAAATTAGACCTGATCACGACAATCCGCCGCAATAGAGGGTAAATCGAGTGGCGCGAGGGGAATCAGATCTAAAAATTAGATCTGATGAAGAGATTTTGGTTCGTTTTGGACGATCAGGTCTATAAATTAGACCTGATCGCAAAAATCCGCCGCAACAGAGCCCAAGTCGAGCGGCGCGAGCGGAATCAGATCTAAAAATTAGATCTGATTCAGCAAATTTGGTTAGTTTTGAGAAATCAGGTCTAAAAATTAGATCTGATCCCAAAAATCCGCCGCAACAGAGGCCAAATCGAGCGGCGCGAGGGGAATCAGATCTAAAAATTAGATCTGATGAAGAGATTTTGGTTCGTTTTGGATGATCAGGTCTATAAATTTGACCTGATCCCAAAAATCCGCCGCAACAGAGCCCAAGTCGAGTGGCGCGAGGGGAATCAGATCTAAAAATCAGATCTGATTCAGCAATTATGGTTAAAAATCCCCCGCAACAGCCCCCAACACAAGCGGCGCAGCGGGCAGCGGTTCACGCAAAACATGCGCAACAAAGCCAGCCCCCGGGCCGCGCATCGCGCAAAAAAAAACGGTGACGCTGCCTTCGACAGGCGGCGTCACCGTTTCAAGGAGTGCTTCAGCACCATCATGAGGTTGCCGGGCTTCTCGGCCAGCCGGCGGGTGAAGTACGGGTACCACATGACGCCGTACGGGACGTAGCAGCGGATGCGGTAGCCCTCCTTGGCCAGCTTCGCCTGCTCGCCCATGCGGAGGCCGTACAGCATTTGGAATTCGAAGGCGCGCTTCGGGATGCCCCGCGTGCGGACGTACGTTTTCACCCACTCGATGATGGCGTCGTCGTGGGTGGCCACCGCCGTATAAGCGCCTTTGTCCAGATGGAGCTTGATGATGCTTTTGAAGCTGCCTTCAACCTCGCTCGGCTTCTGATAAGCCACGTCGTCCGCTTCCTTGTAGGCGCCCTTGACGAGCCGGAGACTAACGCCCTCGTCCAGCAGCTCGCGGGCGTCCCGCGCGGTGCGGAACAGATACGCCTGCAGGACGGTGCCGACGTTCGTAAGGCCTTCCTTGCGGAGACGCCTCACCATATCGATCGTCGCCTGCGTGTACGGCGTATTCTCCATGTCGATGCGGACGAAATTCCGGCGGCTTCTGGCGTGCTTCACGACTTCGCGGATATTCGCGTAGCAAGCGGCCGGATCGAGCGCGAGCCCCATCTGGGTCGGCTTAAGCGAGACGTTCGAGCGCAGCTTCTTCTCCGCGATGCCCTCCAGCAGCTTCAAGTATTGCTCCTTGTAGGCTTCGGCCTCTCCGATCTGCCGAATGCCCTCGCCCAGATGGTCGAGCGTCGCCATAATGCCGAGCTTGCCGAGCCTATCGACCTCGGCCAGCGCCTGCTCGAGCGTCTCCCCGGCGACGAACCTCCCGGCCAGCCTTTTGCCGTACGCGACCGACAGCTTCTCCACGAGCGGGATGCCCGCGACCGTCAGCAGCGATTTGCGGTACCATTTCGATCCGATGCCCATCCGTAATGCCCCCTTCCCTAACAAGCAGGAGTCCGATTCGGCGGCCCGGTATTAGTATATTCCGAAATGACGCGCGTAGCGCTAAGCGGGTGATCTATTTAAAAAACAAAAAGTGCGTCGGCAGCTTGCGGAGCTGCCCGTCCGAAGGCTTGTTCACGACTTTTCCGTTAAAAACGAGCGAGGAGGAGCCGCCGCCGTCAAGGTTGTAGCCGTCGACCGCGCCGTACCGCTGCAGCAGCAGCTGCATCTCCCCGAGCGTGGCGCCGGAGCTGCCCGATTCGTTGTAGCCGTCGGCGATCAGGAACAGCAGCTGGTCGTCCTTGTAATTGGCGATGACGGTGCGCGGCGCGCGCTTCGGGCTGTTCTGCCACTTCGCCGGAATCGGCTGCGGCGCCCCGCCGCGGAGCAGCACCGGTACGAACGTGGCGCCGAACTTCGGCTTCTTGGCGTCGAGCTGCCCCTTCGTCGGAAATTTGCCGCCGACCAGCTCGTTCTTGTCGTTCAGGCCGACGAAAAACAAATTGTCGCGCGGCGCTTCGAAAGCCGTTACGTATTCGCCGTCCACGATCGTCGTGCCGAGCGGGTAGCGCTTGCCGCGTCCGTCCGCGAAGCCGCCGGCGTTGACGCCGGCAACCGCGCCGTGCCGGCTTGCCGCCGCGAGCGTCGTCTCCGCCTTGCCGAGCGCGTCGCCGCCGAGCGTCATCGTCATGGCGTCGGCGCTTTTGAGCTTCACCTTCAGCGCGTAAGCTTTGAAGTTCGCGGCTTGTATGTAGAACAGCTGGGCTCTCAGCTTGTCCGATTCGATCGTGGCCGCCGGCTTGCCGAGCTTATTCGTAATATTGCGGTCGTAGACGATCAGCGGCTTCATCGCCTGCGAGGCGGCCATCGACGAAATTTTGGCCATTTCGGCGTTCGTCTGATTGTACAGCTTGATCTGCTTCTGAATCGATTCGCGAGTCTGCTCGGCGGTCTCTTGCGCCCGGTCGAGTCCGAGCGAAGCCGGAGAGATGTCCGCTTCCGGCAGCATCGACTGTTCCGCCTTGGCAGCGGGGAAGGCGGCGTCTGACAACTCGATGACGATATCGGACATCATCAGCCAGAGCATAATGCCGAGGAACGGCGCGCAGGCGAGCAGAGCCGTCCGGTTGAGCGCTTTGACGGTCAGGTTCATTTGAGCACTTCCAAACTTTTTTGCAATTCGTTCAGCTGTTTTTTCACTTCGTTCAATTGCGTGTACAGCTTGTTGCTGTTGTCGGTTTTGGAATCGGCGTTGTCCTTCGTGAAGGTGAGCAGCTCGTTCAGCGCGTCGACCTTCGCCTTGAGCTCCGCGAGATCGTTCGTGTAGTTCGTCTCAAGCTCGAGCATGCGGGCTTCGTACGTCTGCTGCATCGCGGCGATCTGGCCGGCGGTTTGCTGCTCGAGGCTCTCGGCGATCGTTAGCTGGATGCGGTCCGTGTACCATTTGGCCCCGTATAGACCGGAGCATATAATAATAAGCCAGATGCAGAAGAAGAGGAGCAAGCTGCGGTTGCCCTTCTTCCTGCGCGTCTTCTTGTCCGTTTGGCTCGCGGCGCGTTGTTCCAAAATCAAATCACTCATACGATTCATTCACCTCTCCTGTTAGTCACTTGCTCGATAGAACGGATGAACGAACGGCAAGCAAAGTTTCATAGCATTAGACACCCGGAACGGTCAAATAGTTGCGGTTTGTCACCCTTTTGTAACAAAGAGTTTGCTAGATTGCCGTCAACCGAAAGTGGAAAATAATACAATTCTTTCTCGCTTTCGGAACCTTTCTCCCGTTTGCCGCGTCTAACTGAACGGATTGCGGCGGCAGCCGCCGCATGCCGGGAGGAGAGAGAGGATGAAGCAGGGGAACATAGGGAAGAGCGGCGCGCGTCTGGCGAAAAGCATGCTGGCGGCGGGACTTGCCGTCACGCTTGCCGGAGCGGCGTTTGGGCCGCAGGGGGCGCATGCCGCGGGAGGCAGGAAGCCGGCCCATATCATATTCGCGCACGGAGAGAAGCGCATCGAGGTCAACGGCAAGGCGCAGTCCTTGGCGGCGCCGCCGCCGGTCATCAAGGGCGTCACGATGATTCCGGTGCGCACGATCGCGGGCGCGGTCGGGGCAAAGGTTTACAACGACGGGAAAGGCACTCATATCGATACATACGCGAATAAAGTGACGCTGAACGCGGGAATGCGCGGGGCGCGCCGCAATGACGGCTACGTTTTGCTGAACGCCGCGCCGACGCGCATCAACGGAACGATGCATGTGCCGCTGTCCGTCATTAAGCAGCTGTGGAACGGCGGCTACGTGTTCGACGCGAAGCTGAAGCGGGTCTATATTACGATCCAGCCCGACCCGAACGCGGCTCCGGTCGCCGAATTCGAGGCTCCGGCCGTCGTGAAGCGGGGCGAGCCCGTAACGTTCTCGGATAACAGCCATGATCCGGACGGAACGATCGCCAAGACGGAATGGACGGGGCGCAAAGGCGCGTATTTCGAGCCGGGCGTCTATGCCGTGACGCAGACCGTCACCGACAACGAAGGGCTTCGCAGCTCCGCGACGCGGGAAATTACGGTGACGGACGAGGTGATGTACAGCCCGTTCGACTATTACATGCGCTACGGCAACCCGGGCGACAAATTCGCGGTCGACACGAGGCTGATGAACAGCTTTGCCGAAGTCGCGACGGCGGAGTCGCGGGGCGGACGTACGCTGTACATGTCGAACGCGCCGGAACGCTTCTTCGGCGAAGGGCTGCTCTACGAGGACGAGCTGGACGGCGACAGCCGTCTGTTCCTTCATCACCGCAACGGCTCCCCGGAACGGCTGAAGGCGGCCGTCGTCGTGACGAACGAGCAGAGCGAGCCGGTCAAAGCGACGATCGGGAACCGGGGCTTCGCGGGCCCGAGCGTCAATGCGCTGCAGTTCGGCTCCGCCGCGGTGCTCCGCTATTTGAACGGCGCCGCGCCGCGCGAGCTCGAGCTTGCGCCGGGCGCCTCGGCCGTGCTGCTGCCGGAGCTGGAGAAGCTGGTTATGAATCCGGACGACGGCTTCTCCGCCATGCTCGACGTCGATTCGGATGGGCCGCTCACCTTCACGACGATGGCGCTGCGCGAAGGCGCGGATCCGGTTGCCGCGCTCGCGAGCCTGCCTGCGCTCGAGAAGGTCGGCAACCGGGGAACGTTCGAGGATACGGATTTGCTGATCGAGGCGGACGAGCCGCTCGGCGTAACCGAGCGGAAGCTGCGGCTCGGGCACCGCGGGACGTCGATTCCGGGCGTCGACGCGCTGACGGGCGAGGCAACGGTGGACGGCGGGGAGTACGGGGCGGTGACGACGATCAAGTTGACGAACGTCGCCTACGGCACGCGGATTGTGCTGAATCCGCGCGCGGGCAATTTCCAGGGCGCGGTCGCGGTGAACGGGAAGGTCGTCGGCGCGCCTGCGGCCGGACACGCGAATCCCGGCGAGGGCGTTCTTCTCTACCGCCAGGAGAAGCCGGAAGGGGCGGACGCCGCGGCGCTTCCCGCGCCGCCGGAAGTGACGATTACGTATTCGTCGCCGGGCGCGAGCGCGCTGCCGGTGCTGCTCGTCTTTTTCCCGGGCGGCGCATTCGAATAAGGGCAAGAGGAGGACGGGCCGCGGCTTTTAAGCGGAAGTCCTCCTCTTATTTTGTTGTACCTCACTCTCTGATGTATAATAAAAATGGTTACAGTTTGTTATGACCTTAAGGAGGGCGATCGGCATGGATCAACCAAATCTTAATAGCGGCAAAGGCCGCAAGGAAGCGAAAGCGATGTTCGCGGGAGGCTGCTTCTGGTGCATGGTCTCCCCGTTCGAAGAGATGCCGGGCATCATTTCGGTCGTATCCGGCTATACCGGCGGCCATACCGAGAATCCGACGTACGAGGAGGTATGCTCGGAGACGACGGGCCACGCCGAGGCGGTGCAAATCACGTACGATCCCGACGTGTTCCCGTACGAGAAGCTGCTCGACATCTATTGGCGGCAGATCGATCCGACCGACGCGGGCGGCCAATTCCACGACCGGGGCGAATCGTACCGGACCGGCATTTATTATTACGACGAGGAGCAGCGCAGGCTGGCGCTCGAATCCAAGCGGGCGCTCGAGGCGAGCGGGCGCTTCGACAAGCCGGTCGTCACGGAGATCGAGCCTGCGGGATCCTTTTATCCGGCGGAGGACTATCACCAGGGGTACCACAAGACGAATCCGTTCCGTTATAAAATGTACCGCAAAGGCTCCGGGCGCGACGCCTTCATCTCGAAGCATTGGACGGTGAAGAAGGATGCCGGCGAGCTGAAGCGGCGCCTGACGCCGATCCAATACGAGGTGACGCAAAACAGCGGAACGGAGCGTCCGTTCACCGGCGAATATTGGGACCACGCGGAAGAAGGGATTTACGTCGACATCGTGTCGGGCGAGCCGCTGTTCAGCTCGCGCGACAAGTACGACGCCGGCTGCGGCTGGCCGAGCTTCACGAAGCCGCTGCAGAAGTCGGCGGTTACGGAGCACACCGACACGAGCCATTACATGGTGCGGGTCGAGGTGCGCAGCAAGGAAGGCGATTCCCATCTCGGCCACGTGTTCGACGACGGCCCGCAGCCGACGGGCTTACGGTATTGCATCAACTCCGCCTCGCTGCGTTTCGTAGCCAAAGCGGATTTGGAGAAGGAAGGATACGGGGAGTATCTTTCCCTGTTCGAGTAACGCGATAGAGCCGGGAGGCCAAGGAGGAATCGGAAATGAACGTAGAAGAAGCGATTCGCACGCGGAGATCGATCGGGCGAGTGAAGCAGGATCCGATCGAACGATCGGCGATCGAGCGGCTGCTTGAGGCGGCGGCTTGGGCGCCGAGCCACCATAATACGCAGCCGTGGACGTTTATCGTCATGACGGGCGAAGGAAGGGCGAAGCTCGGCGAAGGGTACGCCCGCGTCGCTGCCGCGTCCATGCCGGAGCTGAGCGGAGAGGAGCTGGAAGCAAGGCTCGCGAAGGAGCGGCAGAAGGCTTACCGCGCGCCGGTCGTCATCGCGGCCGCATGCTCGCCGTCCGGCGATCCGTGCGCGGTTCTCGCGGAGGAGCTCGCGGCAGCGCACGCCGCCGTGCAGAACCTGCTGCTTGCCGCGCACGCTAGCGGGCTCGGCGCGATTTGGCGGTCGGGCGATCCGATGTACCACCCGCTTATGCAGGAGGCGTTCGGGCTGAGCGGCGAGCAGCGGCTTGTCGGGTTCATTTATGTCGGCGTACCGGACATGGCCGCGCCGGAGCCGAAGCGCGTCCCGCCGGCCGCGAAGACCGTGTGGGTGGAATAGCGCGAGCCTGCCGCCCGGTTCGTCTCTCGTTTTATTGCCAAGCTGCTTCGGTTTCATTATACTAAACGCAGTTGAACAATACGGATTAAGGGACGGATTCCAATGGACTTGGGCAACAAAATCAAAAAGCTGCGGCTGGAGCAGAACCGCAACATGACGGAAATCGCCGAAGCGTGCGGCTTCTCCAAAAGCCTGCTTTCCAAAATCGAAAACGGTAAAACGATTCCGCCCATCGCGACGCTGATGAAGATCGCCGACGCCCTCGGCACCAAGGTGTCGATCCTGCTCGACGACCAGCAGGTGACGGGAACCGTCTATACGCCGAAGGAGACGAGCCAATCCCGGCTGGTCAAGACGGACAAAGGGTATTCCTTCCACGCTTTCGCCGTCGAGCGGGGCGACAAGCTGATGCAGCCGTTCCTGTTCGTCTGCCGCAAGGGCGAGGATGACAAACGCAAGGTGTTCAGCCACCAGGGCGAGGAGTTCATCTTCATCCTGGAGGGCGAAATGCGCTATAAGGTAGGGAACGTCGAATATACGCTCAGGCCGGGCGACAGCCTTTATTTCGATTCCTTGGACAAGCACGCGCTGTTCCCCGTGACGACGGAAGTGAAATATTTGGCCGTATTTACGCAGTCGAAGCCGGAAGACGGACCGGAAGCGGAGTAGGGGATGAATCGGTAAGAAACGATGTGAGGAGACGCTGCCCGCGAGCGTCTCTTTTTTTTGCGCGAAATCCCCGAATGGCGTATCTTGCGCACCGCAAACAATAAAGAAAGCGATTGCAGGAAAAAGGACGATGTACTATAATCAAAGTAATTCAACTATGTTTACTATAAGGAAACTAATTTATTTTTCATTCAACGAGGGCTGTTAATGGCGAATGCGCATTTCAGTCTATGATCGGCAAAGGGGGATCGGTCAGAGAGCTGCGAAACGCGAAATCCAAATTCGACATGGAGGGGAAATCCGAAGTGGAAAACGTTTATCCCATGAAATATAACTTCGAATTCGACGACAAATTGAAAGTGTGCTTTATCGGCGCGGGCGGGCATTCGTTCCGGAACGTGTACCCGACGTTCCAATACGCGCCGGTTGATCTGGCGGCGATTTGCGACGTCGACGGCGAGCGGGCGGCGGCTTACGCGCGGCAGTTCGGCGCAAGGGCGTCGTACACCGATTACAGAGAAATGCTGGAGAAGGAGAAGCCGGATGCCGTCTTTATCGTAACCGCGTATCATCCCGACGGCCGAGTGCAGGCGACGGACATCGCGCTGGACGCGCTGAAGGCCGGCGTGCACGTATGGATGGAGAAGCCGACGGCGGCAAGCGCGGCTGAGGTCCGGCAGCTGATGCAAGCGAGCCAGGAGCATAACCGGTTCGTCATGACCGGGCTGAAAAAAGTGTTTTTTCCGGCAATCGCCAAAGTGAAGGAAATTATAAGCTCGCCCGAATTCGGGACGCCGTCCTCCATTTACGTCCGTTATCCGCAAAGCATGCCGGAATTGTCCCGGCGCGCCGACTTGAGAAACCTGACGGGCCTGCTCGACCATATTTACCACCCCGGCGCCGTCCTCCATTATTTGATGGGCAAGATCGGCACGATGAGCTATCAGAGAGAGCCGTTCAGCGGCGGATCGGTAACGACCTTCCGCTTCCTTAGCGGCGCGGTAGGCACGCTTCATATGACGGCCGGCAGCTCCGTCAGCAGCCCGCTCGAACGCGTGGAGGTCATCGGCGGCGGCTGCAACGTCGTGGCGGACAACGGGGTCAAGGTAACCTATTATCGCAAGGCTTCCCTCCCGCCGTACGGAAGAGCGGCCTCCTATCTTGTCGACGATCAAGCGGCGCCGCTCCACTGGGAACCGGAATTTTCGCTTGGCCAGCTGTACAACAAAAATATTTTTTACTTGGGCTACGTGCCGGAGGTGCTCCACTTCTGCGAGAGCGTGCTTGCGGGCAAACCGCCTCGGAAAGGGACGCTTGAGGACTCGCTGGAAATCGTCAAGCTGTTTGAAGCGTATCGCTGCACGCCCGAAGGGGAGACGGCCGTTATCAATGAAAGCTAAACCGGTAGGGGAGGCGGAAGCATGGCGCAAAAAGCGCTCCTGATCGGCGCATTGGATACGAAGGGCGAGGAATTCCTGGCTGCCATGGGACGAATTTACGGACGAATTGCGGAATGACGCGAAATTCCAACAGATCATCGAGGAGCTGAACGAGTCCTATCGGAAGCGATTGAACGGCTGACCGCTTGCCGGCGCGCCGCAAGCGCAAATACGGTATTGGCCAAAAGGGCTGCCGCTCTATCAGCGGCAGCCCGTCGGCGCTTCTATAACCGAATGATGGCAGGCTAATAGGTCCAGTAATACCTTAGATCCGCATGCCAGCCGTTGTTCGGGAAGTAATTATGGATGATATAGGCCGGACCGATGCCTTTGGCCAAAATATGGTCCCGTTCGATT
Organism: Paenibacillus arenilitoris; assembly: GCF_014705655.1. Classification (GTDB taxonomy): domain Bacteria; phylum Bacillota; class Bacilli; order Paenibacillales; family Paenibacillaceae; genus Pristimantibacillus; species Pristimantibacillus arenilitoris. The sequence continues at coordinate 16,583 of NZ_JACXIY010000056.1, forward strand.
CGGAGCTGCATCGGTCCCCCGACGTTCCCGTTGCCGTCGTTATTGTCCTTCCAAACCTCGTATTGCTTGATGCAGATCCGATCCTGAAAGTACTTGTTGTCGCACCAATTGCCGGACGGCTCGAACCACACCTGCTTATGGTAGAAGTCGACATTCGTGCCGCCGGGGATAAGGATCTGTCCCCACGCCTCGAGGCAGTACGGCTCCGACTGGATGTTCCACTTCACGTAATGCTGCTTTCCGCCCTCGACCTTGGGCAGGGGCTTCATGTTCCGGCAAGCGACGTCCCCGATCTGCTCGCGGGTAACGCGCTGCTTGAGAAACCCGCTGTTGTTGCCGAAGCCGTCCAGCAGAATCCATTGCCCGTCGTCGCTCATTTCGAACTTTTCATAGTTGGCCGGCGGCCAGCTGCCGGGGTCTCCCCATCTGATGTGCGACACGCCCCCGCCTTGAGGTTCCCAAGCCCATTGGTTGCGCCAATTGCCGGACCAGAATTGGCCCGCGCTCCGCTCGAACATGCGGGAGAAATCCCCGTACGTCCCTAGAGATTGCGCCTGCTGCACGGTGGTTGCCGCCGCGCCGCTTGCCGCCGCCGGCGATGCCGCAGGAACGGCTTTGCCGTTATCGGCCGCCACGCCAATGAGCAGCACGCAGGCAAGAATAAAGACGGTGACTACTTGTTTTAACATAAAACTCGAATTCCCTCCCGTTTTGTATAAATCGTAAAGAACTTTATACTTTACCGATATAGCTTAGCATGCGGGAACGATCGACAAAGCGATTCTTAAAAATATTTAACCTGGTTAAGCGGACGACATGGCACGGCAAAGAAGGACTGCCCGCGATCCCGGGAGTCCCTCTATGCAGGAGAATCGGCTTGCTTCTATCGAATTTCGCCGAGAGGACGAAATCCTCTGCGGGCGGCGTGAATCATACCAGCTTCTTGATCGTGAAGTTGGCGTTCAGCACGTACCAGTTCTGCGGGAAGGGGACGCCGAGCACCCAGTAGCTGACGCCGCGCAGCTTGTAAGCTTTGACGACGTTGAACTTCGCCTGCACGCTGCGCGCGTCCTCGAACCAGACGACATGCTCGCGGCCCTCCCGGTCGTAATAATTGTAATAGGGCGATTGCCCCTCTTCGTCGTAGCGGATCGTCCCGCCGAACTCGGCCGCGCGCTCCACGGCTTCCTTCGGGGAGACGGTCGGCGCCCATTTGGCGCCCTGCACGTAAGGCAGCGTCCAGTCGTAGCCGTACAACGGCATGCCCATGAGGATTTTCTCGGGCGGAATGACGGTCACGGCATAGTTCAGCACCTTCACGACCTCGTTGAGCGGAGCGACGGCGCGAGGCGGCCCGCCGGACCAGCCCCATTCGTAGGTCATGAGCACGACGAAATCGACGATTCGGCCGTGGGCCGGATAATCGTGCGCCTCGTAAAGCGTTCCCGTCTGCGTGGCGCTGATTTTCGGGGCAAGGCATGTCGAGACGAGATAGTTGTGCGGATGCAGGGCGTCGACGAGCCGCTGGAGAAACGCGTTATACGCCTCCCGGTCGGCCGGGCGGACATATTCGAAATCGACGTTCAGCGCCTGATAGCCCTTCTGCCTCATCGTGGCGAGTATGTTCGCGATAAGCCTCTCCTGCGCGGCTGTATCCGAAAGCACCGCGTGCGCGATATCCGAGCTGAACGTGCCGTTCTCGAAATTCGTGATGACCATCATGGGGGCGACGCGATTCGCGTAAGCCGCGTTAATGACCGCGGCGTCGTCCAGGCCGGAGAACGTCCCGTCCGCGCGGACGCGGTGGCTGAACGGGCTTAAATACGTTAAGTATTCGCCGATTTCCTCGACAATCGCCACGCCCGGCGGTCCGAATTTCTCCGTGTAGGCGTTGACCTCGATCACGGGCTTCGCGGCCTGGGGGATAACGAGCGTCTGTCCGGTATTAATGAGAGCGGGGTTCGTGATTCGATTGGCCGCGGCAAGCTCCTGAATCGTGACGCCGTACCGCTGCGCGATCAGCCATAGCGTCTCGCCGGAGAGCACCGTGTGGCTGGCCGCTTCCGTCGGGATAATGACCGATTGGCCGACGACGAGCGCATTCTGATTATCGATGCCGTTCGCGGCGGCGATTTCGTTCACGGTGACGCCGTACCGCTGGGACATCCGGTACAAGGTATCGCCCCTCTGCACGACATGAATCTGCACCTTACCAAACCTCCTTATTCGATCGTTAGCCGAAGCTTGTTCGGCGCATCCGCTTTATCCGGCATGAGGCCGGAGCAGCATCTCCTATAACTGTATTCAAAGAAAACCGTTCCTAGTCTGCCATAGATCGGGAACGGCTTTTAATCAGGCTTAAGAATAAAAAAGGATCCTCGAAGCTGTAGGAACGTCTATAGCTGGGAACAATACGGTGGCGGGAGTTTGAAATGCGATTGAGGTCCGGGTTGCCGCCGTCAAGTAGAGCCGCCGCGAGTTGCTTGGCATGGGCGATGCCGGAATTGCCGGCCGGTGCGCACTGAAGCACGCGGCAAGGGGCGGCGTTAAGAAGCCGATCGGCCCAATTCGCGGCCGCGCCTTCCTGTTATTGTGGAAATAAATCGGAAAAGCGAACCTTTCTAAAGGATAAACATTTTAATGTTCGTATTTTGTTGACAGTAGAAGGGGGATTGGACTAAACTAGAATAGGTTTGATACAGAGATTGAATATACTCGTATAGGTTTGGGATATGGCCCGAATGTTTCTACCCGGAAGCCTTAACTTTCGGACTACGAGCATGCATGGAGCGAATGAAGCGCCGCATAGGAATACCCTGTCAGCCGGAATGGGTTGCCTCTCTTAAGGGGGCAGCCTTCTGTTGTCTGAACGGGGAATGCCGGGCGCGGCTTCGCTCGATCCATGAAGAAGCGGACGCGAGCGCTCGCTTCCAGCTCGAAGTCCGGCGGCAATTCCTTTGCGAGAATTGCACTCGGGCTTTTTTATTTCGGAAATCGGGCAGCCTCTCGGCTATGCCTTATTATCTTATAGAGGAAAGTGGGTTTGAACGCATGTCTGCGAAGGTGGGCGTCATCATGGGCAGCAAATCGGATTGGGACACTATGAAACTAGCCTGCGACGTTCTGGAGGAATTGCAAATTCCTTACGAGAAAAAGGTTGTCTCGGCGCATCGGACGCCGGATCTTATGTTTGAATACGCGGAAAACGCGGCAGAGCGCGGGCTTAAGGTGATCATCGCCGGAGCCGGCGGAGCCGCGCACTTGCCCGGCATGGTCGCTGCGAAGACGATTTTGCCGGTTATTGGCGTTCCCGTGAAATCGTCGAATTTGAGCGGGCTCGATTCGTTGCTCTCGATCGTGCAGATGCCGGGCGGCATCCCGGTCGCGACGGTGGCGATCGGCAATGCGGGCGCGACGAACGCGGGGCTGCTCGCCGCGCAGCTGCTCGGCGCGTTCGAGCCCGACGTGCAGGCGCGCGTCCAGGCGCGGCGCGAGCGCGTGAAGCGGGAAGTGCTCGAAAGCAGCGATACGCTATGAGCGGCGGAGCGGACAATCGCCAGGCGAAGACGCTGCTGCCGGGCAGCACGATAGGCATACTCGGCGGCGGACAGCTCGGCCGGATGATGGCGAATGCGGGCAGCGCGATGGGCTACCGCTTCGTCGCGCTCGACCCGACGCCGGACGCGCCGGCCGGGCAGGTGGCGGAGCAGATCGTCGCCGCCTACGACGATAGCGAAGCGGCAAGGGAGCTGGCGAAGCGCGCGGACGTCATTACTTACGAGTTCGAGAACGTCGACGCCGGCGTGGCCGCGATGCTCATGGCGGAATCGTACGTGCCGCAGGGCAGCGAGCTGCTCTACACGACGCAGCACCGGCTGCGCGAGAAGCGGGCGATCGAAGCGGCGGGCGTGCGCGTGGCGCCGTACCGCGAGATCCGCAGCGAGGACGAGCTGCGCGAGGCGGTCGCCGCGTTCGGGACGCCGTGCGTGCTGAAGACGGCTATGGGCGGCTACGACGGCAAGGGCCAATGGGTTATTCGCGGCGAGAACGAAATACCGGAAGCGTACGAGACGCTGGCCCGGGCGGGCGTCCAGCTCGTGCTCGAGCAGTTCATCCGCTTCGAGAAGGAATTATCGGTCATAGCGGCGCGTAATCCGCAGGGTGAAATAAAAGCATTCCCCGTAGCGGAAAATATACACGTCGATAATATATTGCATCTGTCCATCGTGCCGGCAAGGATAAGCGAAGAAGTGCAGCGCGAAGCCGAGCGGCTCGCGGCGCGCATCGCCGAGGGGCTCGGCGTCATCGGCCTGATCGCCGTGGAGCTGTTCTATTCGGAAGGCGGCGAGCTGTTCGTGAACGAGCTTGCGCCGCGGCCGCATAACAGCGGGCATTACACGATGGAGGCTTGCCGGACGTCGCAGTTCGAGCAGCATGTGCGGGCGGTGTGCAACCTGCCGCTCGGCGATACGGCTCTGATGAGCCCGGTCGTCATGGTGAACGTGCTCGGCCAGCACGTCGCGCCGCTGCTCGAGCGGATGGCGGGCAAGGACGAGGCGGCGGAGCGGCTTGCGGTCGCGCCGAAGGTGCATTTGTACGGGAAGAAGGAAGCGGTATTCAAGCGGAAGATGGGCCATGTCAACGTGCTGGCTCCCGATATAGACGCAGCGCTTGCCTGGGTGGAAGAAACGACTATTTGGAAGGTGTGAAGCAAACATGTTGGATCGTTACAGCAGACCGGAAATGAGAGCAATCTGGACGGAGGAGAACAAATTCAAGGCATGGCTGGAGGTCGAGCTGTGCGCATGCGAGGCCTGGTCCGAGCTTGGCGTCATCCCGAAGGAGGACGTCGAAGCGCTTCGCCGCTCGGCAAGCTTTGACATCGACCGAATTTACGAGATCGAACAGGACACGCGCCACGACGTCATCGCGTTCACGCGCGCCGTATCCGAGACGGTCGGTCCGGAGCGCAAATGGGTGCATTACGGCCTGACGTCGACGGACGTCGTCGACACGGCGCTAGGCTACCTGCTGCTGCAGGCGAACGAGATTTTGACGAAGGACATCGAGCGGTTCATCGATATTTTGCGCGGCAAAGCGATTCAATATAAGGATACGCCGATGATGGGCCGCACGCACGGCGTTCATGCCGAGCCGACGACCTTCGGTCTTAAGATGGCGCTTTGGCACGAGGAAATGAAACGGAACCTGGAGCGCTTTAAGCATGCGGCGAACGGAGTCCAGTTCGGCAAAATGTCCGGCGCCGTCGGCACCTATGCGAACATCGACCCGTTCGTGGAAGAGTTCGTCTGCAGGAAGCTCGGCATTACGCCGGCCCCGATCTCGACGCAGACGCTGCAGCGCGACCGCCATGCCGAATATATGGCGTCGATCGCTCTGGTCGCTACATCGCTGGACAAATTCGCGACGGAGATCCGCGCTTTGCAGAAGAGCGAATTCCGCGAAGTCGAAGAGCCGTTCGCAAAGGGCCAGAAGGGCTCGTCGGCTATGCCGCACAAGCGCAACCCGATCGGCTGCGAGAACATGTCCGGCCTCTCCCGCGTCATTCGCGGCCATATGCTGACCGCTTACGAGAACGTGCCGCTCTGGCATGAGCGCGACATCAGCCACTCGTCGGCGGAGCGCGTCATCCTGCCGGACGCGACCATGCTGCTGAACTACATGCTGAACCGTCTGGGCAACATCATTAACAACCTGACCGTGTTCCCGGAGAACATGAAGCGCAACATGCAGGCGACGTACGGCGTGCCGTTCTCCGGCCGCGTCATGACGAAGCTGATCGACAAGGGCTTCAGCCGCGAGCAGGCGTACGACACGGTGCAGCCGCGCGCGATGCAGGCTTGGGAGGAGCAGCGCCAATTCCGCTCGATCGTCGAATCGACGCCGGAAATTACGGAAGTGCTCACAGCGGAGGAAATCGAAGACTGCTTCAACCCGTCATGGCATCTGAAGCATGTCGATACGATCTTCGCGCGTTTGGGACTGAACTAAAGGGGAGGCAAGCCGGATGAGCGCACAACCGCAAGCTTTATCGACGGCAGTCGATTATATAAAGGCACCGCTTATTTATAAAGGCAAGGTTCGCGAATTATACGATCTCGGCGAGCATTTCCTGATCGTCGTCACCGACCGGATTTCGGCGTTCGACTACGTGCTCGATCCGGCCGTGCCGGACAAGGGCAACGTGCTGAACCGGCTGTCGGCGTACTGGTTCGAGCAGACGGAGAGCATTCAGCCGAACCACGTCGTTCACACCGACGTAGAGAAGCTGGCCGGCATCGTCACCGAGCCCGAGCTGCTCAAAAACCGCATCATGGTGACCCGCAAGGCGGAGCGCATCGACATCGAATGCGTCGTCCGGGGCTATATCACGGGCGGCGGCTGGAGACAATATCAGCAAACGTCGGCAATCAACGGCATCGAGCTTCCGGCGGGGCTTCGCAAGAACGAACGGCTCGCGTCGCCGATCTTCACGCCGGCCGCGAAGAACGACGTCGGCCACGACGAGGACATTCCGTTCGCCAAGATGGCCGAGATGGTCGGCGCGGGGCTGGCGGAGGAGCTGCGCGAGCGAAGCATCAAGCTGTACGAATTCGCGCACGCCCGCTGCGCGGAGGAGGGCATCATTCTCGCCGACTGCAAATTCGAATTCGGACTGATCGACGGCAAAGTCATCCTCATCGACGAAATTTTCACGCCGGATTCGTCCCGCTTCTGGGCGGAAGCGAATTACGCGTACGACATCGAGATCGACAGCATGGACAAAGAACCGGTGCGCACTTACTTGCTGGGCTCCGACTGGGACCGCGACAGCAAGCCCGCGCCGCTTCCGGAATCGGTCGTGGCCGAGACGACGGCCCGCTACCTCGATATTTACCGCCGCTTGACCGGCGCCGAGCTAATTTGACCCACCCCGGGAGGCGGCCGGCGCAGCGCGGCTGCCGCAGTAGCGGTTAACGGCATGAAATAACGGTAATAAACGGCGTTAATCGCTGAATTCGGGCTTGAACGATCGATATAGCGGTAAAAAGTGGCGTTAATCGCGGCAGATCGGCTTGAATAATCGAAATAGCGGTAAAAACCGGCGCTATTTCACGCCATATCGAACAAGAACATCGAAATAAGCTAAAATAACGCCACAAATTACCGCTAATCGCCAAGTAACACGCCTTATCCGTGAATTAGCGCCATAAATTACCGTTATTTCAAAGCCGATGCGAGCAAGCCAGCGCACGCGTATGCAGAAGCGGCATCGCTAAGCCGCTCGGCGAGCGACAGCGCCGCTTCATGAATAAGCGCGGACGGTCTATGTCGCTGCATTTCACAATTCGCGGCCGCCAACAATGGCGCTGCATGAAATAATCGCAGCCGGCTGCAAGCGCGGCTGCACCTTTGCTCCACCGACCACACTCGCAAGGTTTGTTTGACCGAAAATGCGCGAGCGCGGAGAGTCGGGGAGTGTCTGCCGGAGAGCGACAGCGATCGCATCTTGAAGCTCGGGAAATTTACCGCTAAGCGTGTAATCTTAATTTCCCGACTTCGAATGCGACGCAGGCAGACACCCGCGCGCCGCCACCATTTTCGCTAGAAACGCAGCCGGCTGCAAGCGCGGCTGCACCTTTGCTCCACCGACCACACTCGCAGGGTTTGTTTGGCCGAAAATGCGCGAGTGCGGAGAGTCGGGGAGTGTCTGCCGGAGAGCGACAGCGATCGCATCTTGAAGCTCGGGAAATTTACCGCTAAGCGTGTAATCTTAATTTCCCGACTTCGAATGCGACGCAGGCAGACACCCCCGCGCCCGGCGCGCCGCCGGCATTTTCGCTAGAAACGCAGCCGGCTGCAAGCGCGGCTGCACCTTTGCTCCACCGACCACCCTCGCAAGGTTTGTTTGACCGAAAATGCGCGAGCGCGGAGAGTCGGGGAGTGTCTGCCGGAGAGCGACAGCGATCGCATCTTGAAGCTCGGGAAATTTACCGCTAAGCGTGTAATCCGAATTTCCCGACTTCGAATGCGACGCAGGCAGACACCCCCGAGCCCGCGCGCCGCCACCATTTTCGCATAAACGCACCTTAAGAGGAAAACTCACATTTCCAGGAGGCTATTATGAAGGCAACCGTCTACGTCACCATCAAGCAAAACGTTTTGGACCCGCAAGGAACCGCCGTGCAAGGCGCGCTTCACACGCTCGGCTTCTCCGAAGTCGAGAAGGTGCGCATCGGCAAATATTTGGAAGTCGAGCTGGACACGAACGACCGCGCGGAAGCCGAGACCCGCGTCAAAGCGATGTGCGAGAAGCTGTTCGCGAACACGGTCGTGGAAGACTATCGTTTCGAACTGGAGGGATAAGGCGATGAAGTTTGCGGTACTCGTATTTCCCGGCTCCAACTGCGACATCGACTGCTACAAGGCGGTAGAGGACACCATCGGCCAGGAGGTCGATTACGTATGGCATACGGCAACGGATCTGTCGGCCTATGACGCGATTCTCGTGCCGGGCGGCTTCTCGTACGGCGATTACTTGCGCTGCGGCGCGATCGCGCAGTTCGCGTCCGTCATGAACGAAGTGAAAAAAGCGGCGGAAGCCGGCAAATATATCCTGGGCATTTGCAATGGTTTTCAAATTTTGACGGAAGCGGGCCTGCTGCCCGGCGCACTGATCCGCAACAACGGACTGAAATTCGTGTGCCAGCAGGAACGGCTTGAAGTGGCGAACAACAAGACGGCCTTCACCAATCAGTATTCGCAGGGTGAACTCATCACGATTCCGATCGCGCACGGCGAAGGCAACTATTTCTGCGACGACGCGACGCTGGCCGAGCTTAAAGCGAACAATCAAATCGTGTTCCGCTACGCGGGCGACACGAATCCGAACGGCTCGGTCGAGAATATCGCGGGCATCAGCAACAAAGCGGGCAACGTGGTCGGCATGATGCCGCATCCGGAGCGCGCGGTCGACCAATTGCTCGGCTCGGAGGACGGCAAACGGATGTTTACATCGATTTTAAACGCATGGAGGGAACAGCATGGCGCAGCAGTTAACGGCTAAGGAACCGACGGCGGAGCAAATTGCCGATCAGCGGATTTACACCCAATTCGGTGTGACGGATTACGAATACGAGCTTATTTGCGGATTTCTCGGCCGTAAGCCGAACTATACGGAGATTGGCGTATTCAGCGTCATGTGGTCGGAGCACTGCTCTTACAAAAACTCCAAGCCGATTTTGAAAAAGTTTCCGATCACCGGGCCTCGCGTCCTGATGGGTCCGGGCGAAGGCGCGGGCATCGTCGACATCGGCGACAACCAGGCGGTCGTCTTCAAAATCGAATCGCATAACCATCCGTCGGCGGTCGAGCCTTACCAAGGGGCGGCGACCGGCGTCGGCGGCATTATCCGCGACATTTTCTCGATGGGCGCCCGTCCGATCGCGCTGCTGAACAGCTTGCGCTTCGGCAACCTTCAGAACGAGCGAGTCAAATATTTGTTCGAGCACGTCGTCGGCGGCATCGCGGGCTACGGCAACTGCATCGGCATTCCGACGGTCGCGGGCGAGGTCATGTTCGACGAGAGCTACGAAGGCAATCCGCTCGTCAACGCGATGTGCGTCGGCCTCATCGACCACGACAAAATCCAGCGCGGCGTGGCCAAAGGGGTAGGCAACCCGGTGTTCTACGTCGGTCCGGCGACGGGCCGCGACGGCATTCACGGCGCGACGTTCGCTTCCGTGGAGCTGTCGGAGGAATCCGAAGAGAAGCGCACCGCGGTGCAGGTCGGCGATCCGTTCATGGAGAAGCTCGTCATGGAGGCGACGCTCGAGCTGATCAATTCCGGCATCGTCCTCGGCATTCAGGATATGGGCGCGGCGGGCCTGACGTGCTCCAGCGCGGAAATGGCTTCCAAAGCGGGCAACGGCCTCGAGCTGTACCTCGACGAGGTGCCGCAGCGCGAAACGAATATGACGCCTTACGAAATGATGCTCTCGGAATCGCAGGAGCGGATGCTCTTCGTCGTCGAGCCGCAGCATGAGGAGCAGGCGAAGGAAATTTTTGAGCGTTGGGGCATTATTTGCGCCAAAGTTGGCAAAGTAACCGATGACGGGCGCCTTCGCTTGTTCCACAAAGGAGAAGAGGTAGCCGACATGCCGGTAAAAGCGCTCGTCGACGAGTGCCCGGTATACAATAAGCCGTCCGCGGAGCCTGCGTACTACCGCGACAATGCGGCGGTCGAAGCAGCGGCTTTCGCGGAAGTGACCGATCTGACGGGCGCGCTCGAGAAGGTGCTGGCCTCCCCGACGGTTGCGAGCAAAGAGTGGGTTTATAATCAATACGATTATATGGTTCGCACGTCGACGGCGGTGCAGCCGGGCTCCGACGCGGCGGTCGTGACGATTCGCGGCACGCGCAAGGCGCTTGCGATGACGACGGACTGCAACGGCCGTTACGTCTTCCTCGATCCGGAAGTGGGCGGACGCATCGCGGTCGCGGAAGCGGCGCGCAACATTATCTGCTCCGGCGCCGAGCCGCTTGCCGTGACGGACAACCTGAACTTCGGCAACCCGGAGAAGCCGGAAGTGTTCTGGCAATTGGAAAAAGCGGCGGACGGCATGTCCGAGGCTTGCGTCATGCTGAACACGCCGGTTATCGGCGGCAACGTCAGCTTGTACAACGAGAACGCGAAAGGCGCGATCTACCCGACGCCGGTTATCGGCATGGTCGGCCTCGTGCACGATATCGATCACATCACGACGCAAAGCTTCAAAGCGGAAGGCGACGTTATTATTCTCGTCGGCGAGACGAAGGCGGAGCTTGGCGGCAGCGAGCTGCAGTACGTGCTCGAAGGCGCGGCTAGCGGCCGTCCCCCGGGAATCGATCTGGCAACGGAGAAAAAGGTGCAGGAGGCGGTGCTCGTCGCGATTCAGCAAGGGCTCGTCGCTTCGGCGCACGACCTGTCCGAAGGCGGCATCGCGGTAGCGGTGGCGGAATCGTGCATCAGCGGACGGATCGGCGCGGAAGTGGCGCTTGAATCCGACCTGCGCGCGGACCATCTGCTGTTCAGCGAATCGCAATCCCGCATCCTGCTGTCGGCGAAGCCGGAGCAAGCGGATGCTCTGACGGCATTGCTCGGCGAACAAGGCGTCACGCATGCGGTCATCGGCAAAGTGACGGGAAGCAGCCTTACCATTAACGTAAACGGCAAATCAGGCGTTAACGCGCCGGTACAACATCTGGAGAAGGTTTGGAAGGATGCGATTCCATGTCTCATGAAGTAATCGACCGATCCGCGCGCGATCGCGCCGTTGCGGCTCGTACGGCGCTCGGCGGGCTGGCGCAAAACGGCCTGATGCTTGACGGTCATGCGCTTTGGACCGGCGATCATTACAACGAGGGCATCGGCAGGGACGATATTTTCGATAAATTGCGGGAGGAATGCGGCGTGTTCGGGGTATTTAATCTCCCCGACGCGTCCAACCTGTCCTATTACGGCCTTCATGCGCTCCAGCACCGCGGCGAGGAAAGCGCGGGGATCTGCACGGTGGATACGGCGAGCGGCAATAAGTTCGCCTATCACCGCGGAATGGGTCTCGTGAAGGAAGTATTCGATAAAGAAAAGCTCGACATGCTGGCGGGCGACCGCGCCATCGGGCACGTTCGCTACTCGACTTCCGGCGAGAGCCGTCTCGCCAACGCGCAGCCGCTCATCTTCCGTTACCGGGACGGCGACCTGGCGGTCGCCACGAACGGCAACATCGTGAACGCGCCGGAAATTCGCAAGGAGCTGGAGATGTCCGGCTCGATCTTCCAGACGTCGAGCGACACGGAGGTTATCGCGCATTTGATCGCCCGCTCGCCGAAGGATTTCGAGACGGCCGCGAAAGAAGCGCTGCAGCGCATTGTCGGCGGCTTCGCGTTCCTGATCATGACGAACGACAAGCTGCTCGTCGCGTCCGATCCGAACGGGCTTCGCCCGCTCGTGATGGGCCGCATCGGCGACGGCTATGTGTTCTCGTCGGAGTCGTGCGCGTTCGAATCGATCGGCGCGGAATACGTCCGTGACGTTCAGCCGGGCGAGCTGCTCATCTTCGATGCGGACGGCATGCGCGAGGACCGGTATGCCGAGGTGGAGCGGAGAGCGACCTGCGCGATGGAATATATTTATTTTGCCCGCCCGGACAGCGATATTAACAGCATCAACATCCATTCGGCCCGCAAGCGGATGGGGCGCCAGCTGGCGCAGGAATCGTTCGTCGACGCGGATATCGTGACGGGCGTGCCCGATTCGAGCATCTCGGCGGCGATCGGCTATGCGGAGCAGACCGGCATCCCGTACGAGCTCGGGCTGATCAAGAACAAATATACCGGCCGGACGTTCATCCAGCCTTCCCAGGAGCTGCGCGAGAAGGGCGTAAAGATGAAGCTGTCCGCCGTACGCAAAGTCGTAGAGGGCAAGCGCGTCGTCATGATCGACGATTCGATCGTGCGGGGCACGACTTCCCTGCGCATCGTCAACCTTCTGCGCGAAGCCGGAGCGACGGAAGTGCATGTGCGGATTACGTCGCCGCCGTTCAAAAATCCATGCTACTACGGCATCGATACGCCGGACCGCAAGGAGCTGATCGCTTCCTACCGGACGGTCGAGGAGATCCGGAAGCAGATCAACGCGGACTCATTATCGTTTTTGAGCGACGAAGGCTTTGTCGATGCGGTCGGCGGCAATGACGGCGCGTATAATCGCGGCATGTGCCTGGCCTGCTTCGATAACGACTATCCGACCCCGGTCAACGAGGAATCGGACAAGAGCTGCAGCTGCTAATCGCGCGGAATTGCGGCGGCAGGCAGAGCAATTAATTTGAAGGAGTGACCGAGAGTGTCAGAAGCGTACAAAAAAGCCGGCGTCGATATTGCGGCTGGTAACGAAGCGGTTGAACGGATGAAGAAGCACGTGAAGCGGACTTACCGTCCCGAGGTGCTGGCGGAGCTTGGCGGCTTCGGCGGGCTATTCAGCTTGAACAAGGACAAGTACGAGGAGCCGGTGCTCGTATCCGGAACGGACGGCGTCGGCACGAAGCTGAAGCTCGCTTTTGCCATGGACAAGCATGACACGATCGGCATCGATGCCGTGGCGATGTGCGTGAACGACATTATCGTGCAGGGCGCGGAACCGTTGTTCTTCCTTGACTACCTCGCTTGCGACAAAGTCGTGCCCGAGAAGATCGAAGCGATCGTGGCCGGCATCTCGGAGGGCTGCGTGCAGGCGGGCTGCTCCCTGATCGGCGGCGAGACGGCGGAGATGCCGGGCATGTACGCCGGCGGCGAGTACGACATCGCGGGCTTCACGGTCGGCATCGTCGACCGGAAGAAGATGATCGACGGCTCTGCCATTGCCGCAGGCGACGCGGTGATCGGCATCGCTTCGAGCGGCATCCACAGCAACGGGTTCTCGCTCGTTCGTCGTCTGCTTCTGGAAGAAGCGGGCTATTCGCTCGATCAACAGCTGGAGGAGCTGGGCGGCGCGAAGCTTGGCGACGTGCTGCTCGAGCCGACGCGCATTTACGTGAAATCGGCGCTGAAGCTGATCGAGCAAGTGGAAGTGAAAGGGATGGCCCACATTACGGGCGGCGGCTTTATCGAAAATATTCCGCGCGTCCTGCCGGACGGCGTCAACGTGGACATCGAGTACGGCTCGTGGCCGATTTTGCCGATCTTCGGGCTCATGCAGCAGAAGGGCGGCATTTCGAACCGCGATATGTTCACGACGTTCAATATGGGCATCGGCCTCGTCGTCGTCGTGCCGGCGGACCAAGCCGCAGACGCGCTTCGCGTCGCGGCCGAGCTCGGCGAGTCGGCTTACCGTATCGGAACGGTTACGGAAGGAAGCCGCATCGTGACGTTTACGGGAGCGGACGTATAATGGCAGCACAACGCATCGCCGTATTCGCCTCGGGACAAGGGACGAACTTCCAAGCGATCGTGGACGCGGTGCGGGAAGGGAAGCTCGATGTAACCATCGAGCTTCTTGTTTGTGACAAGCCGTCGGCGCCGGTCGTCGAGCGGGCGCGTAAGGCCGGCGTGGACACGTTCCTGTTCGCGCCGAAGGAGTACCCGTCCCGCGAGGCGTACGAGACGGCAATTCTCGCCGAGCTGACGCGGCGCGGCGTCGAGCTGGTCGTGCTGGCGGGCTATATGCGCATCATCACGTCGGTGCTCGTGGAGCCGTACTACGGCCGGATGATCAACATTCATCCGGCGCTGCTGCCGGCTTTCCCCGGCGTGAACGGCATCGGCCAGGCGCTGGCCTACGGCGTCAAGCTGACCGGCGTCACCGTCCATTACGTGGACGGCGGCATGGACAGCGGGCCGATCATCGCGCAGGCCGCGGTCGAGGTGGCGGAGGAGGAGACGGAGTCCTCGCTCGCCGAGAAAATTCACGCGGCGGAGCGTGCGCTGCTGCCGGATGTGATCCGGCACATCGCGCAGGGCCGCGTCACGCTGGACGGCCGGCGCGTGACGGTGCGGCGGTAGAGGGCGCTGCGCGGACGAGCCGGCGGACAGGGCGCGCGGCTGTGCCCGAACGACCCGGAAGCGGCGGATTCAGCTAGTATATAGCTGAGGGCAAATCAGAGCTAGAAATTAGCTCTGATGCGCAAACTTAGGCTGGTTTGGGCGGATCAGGTCTAGAAATTAGACCTGATGGCCCCGGAAGCGGCGGAACTGGGCGCATACGGCGGCTGGCGGACAAATCAGAGCTAGAAATTAGCTCTGATGCGCAAACTTAGGCTTGTTTGGACAGATCAGGTCTAGAAAGTAGACCTGATGGCCCCGGAAGCGGCGGAACTGGGCGCATACGGCGGCTGGCGGACAAATCA
>NZ_JACXIY010000057.1 GCF_014705655.1 Paenibacillus arenilitoris
CCCGAAGCGGAAAGTAGTAGACGCCCTGAACCGGGCCGCGGTCTTACCGTGTTGCTGAATCGACGAGGAAAACGGTACCCCTGCATGTTGCAGCTTGCTCACTCGAGCAACAGGCGGCCGGCTATTCTTCGCTGTTCAGAAGCCCCGACCTCTTCAGGTCGCGGGAGGTTCACCACAAGCCTTTGGAGGGGAAGCCACAGTGACAACGTTAAACGAAGGCAGCCGGATTGACAGCCACACGGAGCTGTACGGCGTTATCGGGGATCCGATCCGGCATTCGAAATCGCCGATTATGATGAACCGCGCGTTTCGGGAGACGGGCATCAACGGCGTATACGCCGCTTTTCACGTGACGGGCGGCAGAGTGGCCGATTTCGCGGCGGGCGTACGGGCGATGGGGATTCGCGGCGTGAACGTCACGATACCGCATAAGCTGGACATTATGGGCGTCATCGACGAGATCGACGCGGGCGCGCAGGCGATCGGCGCCGTCAATACGATCGTCAATGACGACGGGCGGTTGATCGGCTATAACACGGACGGCATCGGTTACGTGCGTTCCTTGAAGGAGGAAGCGGCGGAGGAAGGCTTGTCCGGCAAACGCATCGTCGTCGTCGGCGCGGGCGGCGCGGCAAGGGGCATCGTCTACGCGCTGGCGGGGGAGCGGCCGGGACGAATCACGATCGCGAACCGTTCCGTCGAACGCGCGCAGGAGCTTGCCAAGGCGTTCCGGGACAAAGCCGACATCGAGGCCGTTTCGAACGAGCTGCTTCAGGCTGCTTGCCGAGATGCGGATATCGTCATCAATACGACCTCGGTCGGCATGCATCCGAACGTCGAGGAGTCGCCGGTCGACGCCGCGTGGCTAAGGGAAGGGGCGGTCGCGAGCGATCTCATCTATAACCCTCTGAAGACGGCGTTCCTGCGCCAGGCCGAGCGGAGAGGCTGCCGCGCTCACGGCGGGCTCGGCATGTTCATCTACCAAGGCGCCTATGCCTTCGAATATTGGACGGGCCGTCCGGCGCCGGTAGCCGCCATGCGCGAGACCGTGCTCGCCTCGCTCCGTTCTTCATAAATAAATGAACTATATAAGCTTATACTAACGAGTGGAACTATCCTGACGAAAGAAGGAACACCTACCATGCTGACCGGTAAACAAAAACGTTATTTGCGATCGATGGCCCACCATCTGCAGCCGATTTTTCAAGTCGGCAAGGGCGGAACGAACGATCATCTCATTCGCCATATCGAAGAAGCGCTGGAGACTCGCGAGCTGATCAAGGTTTCGGTGCTGAACAACTGCCTGGACGACCCGAAGGAGATCGGCGTCGAGGTGGCGGCGGACTCCGGCGCGGAGCTCGTGCAAGTCATCGGCAAAACGATCGTCCTGTACAAGGAGTCCAAGGACAACAAAAAAATCGAGCTGCCCAGCGCTGCCCGGAAATAGCGTTCGCGAGGGCGACGATCACCCGCATATACGAGCCGGCGCCGGGAAGCGCGGCCACGGCTCTATACGTATGAGGAGGCGCGAAGAGTGAGCAAGATCGGCATCATGGGCGGGACGTTCGATCCCGTTCATATCGGCCATTTGATCGCGGCGGAAACGGCCCGCGATGCGTGCGGCCTGGACGAGGTGTGGTTCATTCCGTCGTCCGGGCCTCCCTTGAAGGCGCATGAGCCGGGCGTCGCCGGAAGGCGGCGCTACGAGATGGTATGCGAGGCGATCGCGGGCAATCCGGCATTCCGCGCATTAGACATCGAGCTGGAACGCGGAGGCGTCAGCTATTCGTACGATACCGCGCTGGAGCTTAAGCACCGCTATCCGGAGCATTCCTTTTCTTATATTATCGGGTCGGACCGCATCAACGACCTGCCGCGCTGGCATGAGATCGGCGAATTGGCCAAGCTGGTCGCGTTCATCGGCCTCGAGCGCCCCGGCGAGGCGATTCGCGCCGAAGCGCTGCCGGAATATTTAACGGCGCGCATCCGCGTTATTCCGATGCCCGCCATCGGGATTTCTTCGACCGCGATTAGAACCCGATTGGGGGAGGGGCAATCCGTTCAATATTTGGTGCCGGATGCCGTGCTCGGTTACATAAGGAGGTTTAAGCTTTATGAATCGTGAACAGATGATCGCCAAAGTAAAGGCGGAAATGCCGGAGAGAAGGTGGCTGCATACGGAAGGCGTCATGGAGACGGCCGTCGTGCTCGCGAACCGGTTCGGCGTGGATCCCGCCCGGGCCGAGCTCGCTGCCATTTTGCATGACGTTGCCAAGTATTGGCCGACCGACCGGATGGCCGATATGATCCGCGATAAGGGCTTGCCTGCCGAATTGCTCGCCTACGACAAGGAGCTTTGGCACGCGCCGGTCGGCGCATGGGTGGCCGAGCATGAATACGGCGTTGCGGATCCGGAGGTGCTGGGTGCGATCCGTTACCATACATCCGGGCGGCGAGGCATGACGAAGCTCGAGAAAGTCGTATGCCTTGCCGATTACATGGAGCCCGGACGGGAGTTTCCCGGGGTGGACCGCATTCGGGAGCTAAGCTTGCGAAGCCTGGACGAGGCGCTGCTCGCGGGCTTCGATTCCACGATGTCGTTCCTGATCGAGAAGGGAAAGCGGATATTCCCGCTCACGCTTGAAGCACGGAATAGTTTATTGGAGAATAATCGATAAATGGAGGCTAATCTATGGCAATGAACTCGGATGAATTGCTTCAAATTACGGTCGCGGCGGCCGAGGACAAAAAAGCGGTCAACGTCGTAGCGCTCAACTTGAAGGATATATCGTTGGTCGCGGATTATTTCGTCATCTGCAGCGGCAATTCGGACACGCAAGTGCAGGCGATCGCCACGGAAATCCGCAAGCAGGCGGATAAGAACGGCACGCCCGTCAGAGGCGTGGAGGGCATGGACAGCGCAAGATGGGTGCTTATCGACCTCGGCGACGTCATCGTTCACGTCTTCCACCGCGACGAACGCGATTATTACAACATTGAACGTTTATGGTCCGACGCGAAAGTCGTGGAATTCGCATGAGCCTGATCGCGGGAACGACGCAATCGTTAACGGTGACCCGCGAGGTGTCGCCCTACGGTTATTTTTTGACCGACGGCGAATCGGACGTTCTGATGCACTATACCGAGCTCGTCGGTTCGAAGCCGAGAATCGGCGCCGAGGTCGAAGCTTTTCTGTTCTACGATTCGGAGGACCGCCTGGCGGCCACGATGAAGAAGCCGCTGCTGCAGCTTGGCGGGCTTGCCCGCCTGGCGGTCGCCGACGTCCATCCGCGCCTTGGCTGCTTCCTGGAGATGGGGCTGGGCAGGCAGCTGCTGCTTCCGTTGTCGGAACTGCCGGAAAGCATCGACTACCGTCCCCTTCCGGGCGACGAGGTATTCGTCGTGATGCAGCACGACAAATCCGGAAGGCTCGTCGCCAAGCTCGCATTCGAGGAAGAGCTGGCGAAGCTTGTTTTCCATGCGCCGCAAAGCTGGAATAATCAATGGGTCGAGGGCTGGGTGACGAAGACGCTGCAAATGGGCTCCTTCGTCATCGTCGACGGCGGTGTCGTCGGCTTCGGCGCGTACGGGCTCATCCCGAGTTCCGAGCGGACGAAGCCGCTGCGGCTCGGCGAGCGTGTCCGCGCGCGCGTAACCTATATCCGGGAGGACGGGCGGGTCAATCTGTCGATGGCCCAGCGCAAGGAAGTCGGCCGGCTCGAGGACGCGGACCGCATTCTCGCCTTCATCAAAGAGAGACCTGGCGGCGGCATGCCTTATTCGGACGAGACGGAAGCGGATCTGATCAAGCAAAGGTTCGGGATCAGCAAGAGCGCCTTCAAGCGGGCGCTCGGCAAGCTGATGCGCGAGGGACTCGTCACGCAGAAAGGCAGCTGGACCTACTTGGTGAAGCTAGAGGAGGAGGAAGCCGGCCAGCCATCGGCCCCGCCCGGAGGAGGGGAAGGGCAATGAGCCGTTCGTACGGACAATTCGCGGCCGTGTACGACCTGCTGATGGAGGATATGCCTTACGCCGATTGGCTCGGCTTCGCGAGGGAGAGCTGGTCGCGCTACGGCATCCCTTCGACGGTCGTCGATCTCGGCTGCGGCACGGGGAGCCTGTCGATTCCGCTCGCGCGGTCCGGCTTCCAGGTATACGGCATCGACTTATCGTCGGACATGCTTGCCGTCGCCCGCGGAAAATGGGACGAGACGCCCCAGACGGTTACGAGGCCGCGTACGGGCACGATCAGGTGGCTGCAGCAGGACATGCGCGAATGGGAGCTCCAGGAGCGCGTGGACGCTGTTATTTCGTTCTGCGACTGCCTGAACTACTTGACGGAGGAGGTTGACGTCGAAGCCGCCTTCCGCGCCACGTACGCGGGTCTGCGAAGCGGCGGCACGTTCCTGTTCGACATGCATCCGCCGAAGCAGCTGATCCGTTATGCGGAGGAGCAGCCGTTCGTGCTCGACGAGCGCGACGTCGCCTATATATGGACATGCGACTTCGAGCGGGAGCGGTGCGAGATCGAGCATCATTTGACGATTTTCGCGCGCGAGGGCGACGCGAAGTTCTACCGGTTCGAGGAGACGCATGTCCAGCGGGCGTACGATCCGGAGTGGATCGTCTCGGCATTGCGCCGCGCGGGCTTTACGACCGTCGACCGTTATGCCGATTTTGAGCTGCGGCCGGCTGACGCCGATTCCGAGCGGCTGTTTTTCGCCGCCGTCAAATAGCGCGGAGCGCCCGCTTTAAGGGGCTGCCCGCAAGGCCTGATCTATGGCCTTGCGGGCAGCCCTATTTGTCGCTCTCTTGCACTCCGATTGCTGGAAAGGAGTGGCGTAAAATCGCGCGCGGCGCTGACGGTGGCAGAAGTAACGAAGTCAAAAAGTGCCGAATCGCGCTTATCGAGCCGCTGTGGGCGTGGCAGGGACCGCGAAAGAAGGAGATAAGCGCGAAATCGCGCTTATCGCACGGCAACGCGCGGCGCTAACAGGCACCTCGCCTGCCATGAAATTGTCGAAATTTGCAGGTGGCTGTAAAAATTTATCGATGCCGGGAAGGTGAACGAGAAGCGCGATCACGGACGCCGAATTAGCCGTTGCCATCCACTAGATCTTGTGTATCGAACCCTTGTCTACTCCCGGAGAGCGTCCTTGAGCCGGCTGTTCATGTTGTCCGAGGAGGCGGTTCGGCGGGCCGCCTCGAGCTTTAATTTCTTCACCGATTGCGTCAACCGGGCGTTCTCTTCCTCGAGCTTTTCGATATATTCCAGAACCTCCAAAGCGGCGTATCCGGCGCTTCGGGACAGCGCCTCGAGCGATTCCCTGACCTGTTCGGCTGGTGTTTTCACGTCCGTCATCGACCTCCAAAACAGCAATAAAATGTCACTATCCCATCATATCCGTATCTGTTAAAATAGTCGAGTGCGTCAAAAAAATAGATTCATAATTTCTCCATTTTCCTCATTGACGAGACCTATATCTTGATGTAGAATCAGAATCACCAACTACATATTGATGTATCTAGTGGATTCAAAGATTGCCGAACGGTAAATCTTGAACTAGCGCACCAGACGGAAATTGATAGTCGGTAGCGCTTTTTGATTGCTTAATTTCAGCAGGGGAGCGAACGAATTATGCTAGTCGTCTATGATTCCAAGACAGGCAACGTGAAGCGGTTCATCAACAAATTGAATATGCGCGCGGTGCCTATTGACGAGAAGGAGAAGGTCGACGAGCCGTTCGTGCTGGTCACGTACACGACCGGGTTCGGTCAGGTTCCGGAGAAGGTCGCTTCGTTTCTGCGAAGCAACTGGGCCATGCTTCGCGGCGTATCCGCAAGCGGCAACCGCAACTGGGGCGAAGGATTCGCGAAGAGCGCGGACACGATCTCGCAGCTGTACGATGTCCCCGTCATTTCGAAATTCGAATTGTCGGGCACGAGTCAGGATAGGCAACATTTTGTCGAAAGGGTGCGAACCATTGAAGCATATTGAACTGAACAACGAATTGATGCAGCGCGGCGCCGACGGCTTCTATCGGCTGGACAAGGATAAAGAGGCCGTGGCCGCGTTCATGGAGGAAGTAAACGAGAAGAGCGTGAAGTTCGGCTCCCTCCGCGAGAAGCTGGATTACTTGATCGACAACGATTATTACGACAATGTATACGAGAAATATACATTCGAGCAGATCGAAGCGGTGTTCAACCTGACCGCGAACAACGGCTTCGAATTCCAGTCCTACATGGCGGCGTCGAAGTTCTACAAGGACTACGCGATGAAGACGAACAACAAGTCGCAATACCTCGAGCAATATGCGGACCGCGTAGCGATCGTCGCCCTCCACCTGGGCGAAGGCGACGCGGCCAAAGCGCTCCGGATCGCCGAGGCGATGATCGAGCAGCGCCTGCAGCCGGCGACGCCGACGTTCCTGAACGCGGGCAAGAGCCGCCGCGGCGAGATGGTGTCCTGCTTCCTTCTCGAGATGGACGACTCCCTCAATTCGATCAATTACGTGCTCGGCACGTGCATGCAGCTTTCCAAAATCGGCGGCGGCGTCGCCGTCAACCTGTCGAAGCTGCGCGGACGCGGCGAGCCGATCAAAGGCGTCGAAGGCGCGGCGAAGGGCATCATGCCGGTGCTGAAGCTGATGGAGGACGCGTTCTCCTACGCGGACCAGATGGGGCAGCGCAAAGGCTCCGGAGCGGGCTACTACAACATTTTCGGCTGGGACATCATCGAGTTCCTCGATTGCAAGAAGATTAACGCCGACGAGAAGACGCGCATCAAAACGTTGTCCATCGGGCTGATCATTCCGAACAAGTTCTACGAGCTGGCCGCCCGTAACAAGCCGCTCTACGTATTCGGCCCGCACTCGGTGCAGAGGGCGTACGGCAGGCATTTGGACGATATGGATATGGACGAAATGTACGAGGAATTGCTCGCGAACGAACAAGTCACGAAGAAAAAAGTGATGAACGCCCGCGACATGCTTACGAAAATCGCCTCGATTCAGCTGGAATCGGGTTACCCATACATTATGAACAAGTCGAACGCGAACAGCATTCACGCGCTGAAGGATATCGGCTCCATCAAAATGTCCAACCTGTGCACGGAAATATTCCAGCTGCAGGAGACGTCCGAAATTAAAGATTACGGCTTCGAGGACGTGATCCGCCGCGACATCAGCTGCAACCTGGCTTCGCTTAACATCGTGAACGTCATGGAGCGCAAGAAGGTGAAGGAATCGGTCCACGTCGGCATCGAAGCGCTCACGACGGTCAGCGATCTGTCCAAAATCGACAACGCGCCGGGCGTCCGCAAGGCGAACGAAGAGCTGCATTCCGTCGGACTCGGCGCGATGAACCTGAACGGCTTTTTGGCCAAAAACAAAATCGCGTATGAGAGCGAAGAAGCGAAGGATTTCGCCAGCGTGTTCTTTATGATGATGAATTACTACTCGATCGAGCAAAGCATGGAAATCGCCAAGGAGCGCGGCATCACGTTCAAGGATTTCGAACGCTCCGAGTACGCGAAGGGCACCTATTTCACGCGCTACACCGAGAACGACTTCCGTCCGAAGACGGCGAAGGTGAAGGAGCTGTTCGAAGGCATGGACATCCCTTCGCCGGAAGACTGGGCGGCGCTGAAGGAGAAGGTGCGGAAGCACGGCTTGTACCATGCTTACCGCCTTGCCATCGCGCCGACGCAGAGCATTTCCTACATCCAGAACGCGACTTCGAGCGTCATGCCGATCGTCGAGCATATCGAGACGCGCACGTACGCGAACTCGACGACTTATTATCCGATGCCTTACTTGGCGCAAGATAATTACTTCTATTACAAATCGGCGTACAACATCGACCAGTTCAAGCTGATCGATCTGATTGCGGAAATCCAGCAGCACGTCGACCAGGGCATCTCGTCGGTGCTGCACGTCAACAGCAACGTGACGACCCGCGAGCTCGCGCGCTTCTACGTGTACGCCGCACAGAAAGGGCTCAAATCGCTGTATTACACGAGGACGAAGCGTCTCTCCGTCGAGGAATGCACAAGCTGCGCCGTGTAAGTCGAATCCAATGATGCTTACGTAGCAAAGAAGGAGCTCATCAAATGAAAGCAGTGAACTGGAACCGCCCGGACGACGATTTCACGTTGACGTTCTGGCAGCAAAATGTGATGCAATTTTGGACGGACGAAGAAATTCCTCTGTCTGACGATAAAATGGACTGGATGGAAATGTCCGACGCCGAGCGTACGCTCTACAAAAACGTGCTCGGGGGCCTGACGCTGCTCGATACGATCCAAGGCGGCGTCGGCATGCCGAAGATTTTGGAGCATGTCGACGGGCTGCAGCGCAAGGCGGTGCTGTCGTTCATGTCGATGATGGAGCAAATCCATGCCAAATCGTACAGCAGCATCTTCACGACGCTCGCATCCGGCGAAGAGATCGACGCGATATTCAAATGGGTGGAGGACAACGAGCAGCTGCAGAAGAAAGCGGCGCTCATCTCCTCGTGGTACAGCAACATTACGGGACCGAAAGAGCTGTACAAGGCGATGGCGGCTTCCGTCTTCCTGGAGAGCTATTTGTTCTACAGCGGCTTCTTCTATCCGCTCTACCTGGCCGGACAAGGCAAAATGACGAGCAGCGGCGAAATCATCGACTTGATTCTCCGCGACGAGAGCATCCACGGCTTGTACGTGGGCGTGCTGGCGCAGGAGCTGTTCCAAACGTTCAGCGCCGAGGAGCAGCAGCAGCTGCAAGCGGAAGTATACGCGCTGCTTAACGAGCTGTACGAGAACGAAATGATTTATACCGCGCATCTGTACACGCCGATCGGCTTGACGGAGGAAGTGAACGCCTACGTCCGCTACAACGCGAACAAAGCGCTCATGAACCTCGGCCTCGAGCCGCATTTCCCGGAGGAGCCGGTCAATCCAATCGTCCTCAACGGCATCAATACGCACACAAAGCAGCATGATTTCTTCTCCAAAAAAGGGAACGGCTATGTCCGCACGATCCATGTGGAGCCGCTCAGCGACGACGATTTCGTATTCAATTTTTAATCGCGCTCCTGCGTATCGATAGGCAAAATCGCTCTTCATCCTGCCCCCGGGCAGCGGAGGGCGATTTTTTTGTTATTGGAAAGAAAAAGATTGACAGACTCGGAACGGAGTGGTAGAGTTCTTCTTCCATGACGCTAGAACGGAGGGAAGAAGTTGATCACGATTAACGGCTTAAGCAAAACCTTTCAAGTCGCCAAGCGGTCATCCGGCATGAAGGAGGCGGTGAAGGCGCTGTTCCATCGGGAGTATACCGCCGTGGAAGCGCTTAAAGACATTTCCTTCACGATCAAGCCCGGCGAAATCGTAGGCTACATCGGGCCGAACGGAGCCGGCAAGTCGACGACGATCAAAGTGATGAGCGGCATTCTGGTGCCGGACGGCGGCAGCTGCTCCATTATGGGGTATACGCCGTGGCTGGACCGCGTCGCATACGTGAAGAACATTGGCGTCGTATTCGGCCAGCGCTCGCAGCTATGGTGGGACGTGCCGGTTGTCGACTCGTTCGAGCTGCTGCGGGACATCTACGACGTGCCGGAGCAGGAATACGGCAGCAATCTGTCGCTGCTGACCGAAACGCTGGAGCTTGCGGACATCATTCAGACGCCGGTGCGCCAGCTGAGCCTAGGTCAGCGGATGCGCTGCGAGATCGCGGCTTCGCTTCTCCACAGCCCGAGCATCCTCTTCCTCGACGAGCCGACGATCGGGCTGGACGCGGTGTCGAAGATCGCCGTCCGCCGCTTCATCCGGACGATTAATGAGGAGAAGGGAGTCACCGTCATCTTGACGACGCACGACATGAACGACATCGAGGCGCTCGCGCGGCGCATCATTCTGATCGGCAAGGGCAGACTGCTGTTCGACGGAAGCATCGATGCGATCCGAAGCCGGTTCGACAAGGAGAAGACGCTCACGATCGTGTACCGGAACCGCCCCGAGCCTCTTCAAATCGCGGGCGCAACGATCGAATCGTGGTCGCCGGAGCGGGCCGTGCTGCGGGTCGACACGGAGAAGGCCGTCCTGTCGGACGTGCTGATCGAAGCGTCCAAGCAGGTCGAGCTGCTCGACGTCGCGATCGACGCGCAGCCGATCGAGGATTTGATCGTTCAACTGTACAAGGAGCATCAAATCTCATGAAGGCGTACATATCGGTATTCAAGCTTCGTCTATACAACGGCATGCAGTACCGCGCGGCCGCGCTTGCGGGCATCGCGACGCAGTTTTTCTGGGGCTTCATCATCATTATGGTATACGAGGCGTTCTACAGCCAGGGCGGCATAGAAGCGCCAATATCGCTGAGCGAATTGATCAGCTACGTATGGCTGCAGCAAGCGTTTCTGGCGCTTATCATCCTTTGGTTCCGGGACAACGAGCTGTTCCAGCTCATCACGACCGGCAATATCGCGTACGAGCTGTGCCGGCCCAGCGGCATTTACGGCTTATGGTTCGCGAAGCTGCTCGCCCAACGGCTCGCCAGCGCGCTGCTGCGCTGCATGCCGATCATCGCGGTCGCCTTGCTGCTCCCGGAGCCTTACCGGCTCCTTCCGCCTCCGGATCCCGCTACGTTCCTCTTATTCGCAACGACGCTTCTGCTCGGTTTGTTCATCATGGTCGCGCTTTCCATGCTGATGTACATTTCCGTCTTCGTCACGCTGTCGCCTTCGGGCTCCATGCTCGTCTTCGCGGTGCTCGGCGAGTTTTTGGCCGGCATGGTCATTCCGATTCCGCTTATGCCGGGCTGGCTGCAAAGCATCGTCGATCTGCTGCCGTTCCGCTATTCGGCCGACTTCCCGTTCCGCGTCTACTCCGGCCATATTCCGAAGGACGAGGCATGGATCGGCATTGGGATTCAGTGCGCATGGCTGGCTGCGCTCATCGGCATCGGTAAGCTCGCAATGGGCAAGGCGCTGCGCAGAGTCGTCGTTCAAGGAGGGTAGCGCGATGAAACTTTATTGGAAATACGTCGTTATACTGTTTAAATCGCAAATGCAGTACCGCGCCTCGTTCTGGCTGCTGACGATCGGACAATTTCTCGTGCCGTTCTCCGTATTTGCCGGACTTTACTTTCTGTTCGAGCGGTTCGAGCAAATCAAAGGCTGGCAGTTTCAGGAGGTCGCGCTCTGCTTTGCCGTTATCCACATGGCTTTCTCGCTTAGCGAATGCTTCGCGAGGGGCTTTGATTATTTTTCCGCGATGGTCGTGAACGGCGAGTTTGACCGCGTCCTCGTCCGGCCGCGCGGGACGGTCCTTCAGGTGATGGGCTCCAAATTCGAGTTTACCCGGGTCGGCAGGCTGATTCAGAGCCTGATCGTGCTTATATGGGCGATTAGCCGGCTGCCGGTAGAGTGGACGGCGCCGAAGGCCGTCACGCTGCTGCTCATGGTCGCGAGCGGAACGTTTATTTTTACGGGCATTTTTATTTTGGCGGCGACGCTGTGCTTTTGGACGGTTCAGGGGCTGGAAGTCGTCAATATTTTTACCGACGGCGGCAGGCAGATGGCGCAATATCCGCTCCAAATCTACAAGAAATGGGTGACGCGGTTTTTCACCTTTGTCATTCCGTTCAGCTGCGTCAATTACTTGCCGCTGCTTTATATTTTGGATAAGGCGCCCGGAAATGGATTGCTGTATATGCTATCGCCGCTCGCGGGGGTCGTCTTTCTTCTTCCCTGCTTGCTCGTATGGCAAGTTGGGGTTCGCCATTACCGTTCTACCGGCTCGTAAGCAGGGAACCCGACCGCCTTCGCGGAATCGTAAGGCGCGAATCCGGATTCATCTTATTCAAAGGGGCGGCAGGCCTGATCGAAGCGGCCGCGAACAACTGGTATTTGAAGCAGCAGGGCTACAGCGCCTTGGAGGAGTTCATGAAGCGGCTTGAATTCGAGTAGCCATTTACTAGCAAATCGTGATACACTAGGAGGCAGAGAAAGCTCATCCTAGCGCACAAGTCCTGACAGATCCGAAGGAGGAAATCGCGTGGAAAACTGCTCAATCGTTACAAAGCCTGCGCTCCACTTAGCTGGAATTAGCTATTGCGGTCCGTACTCAACTTTGCCGGACGAGGCGATTCGGCTGCAGACCGAATTTCTGACCCGCAAGCACGAGCTGGGCGACGCGGCCAAATCAACCGTGCTGTACAGCCCGTATTTCGGAAACGAGGTTTTCGCCACTTACTGGGCTTGTTATGAAGTGCAGCATCTGGGTGAGTTGCCTCCTGGAATGGTGCAGTTTACGATTCCGGCGCATCGCTACGCGATGGTCGGCTGCTCGAACAAGCGTATCGGCGAAGGCTACGAGCAGCTGCATGCGTGGATCAACGAGATGAAGCTGGAGAAGCAGGAGAACGCCGTATCGCTTGAAGTTTTTTATATCGACGAGCATCATTTGGAGGAAGAGCCGGTCGAGCTGCTCATTCCGCTCAAAGGATGAAGACCATAGCAGGAGCTTGCGACCAAGCAGGCTCTTTTTGTTTGACCGATGCGCAAGAAGAAAGGAATGACGGAAAGATGAGTATACCGATGTACATCGTTGACGCGTTCACGAAGGAAAGGTTCAAGGGCAATCCCGCGGCCGTCTGCGTGCTGGACGCTCCGCGCGGCGAGGAATGGATGCAGCGGGTCGCCTCCGAGATGAATTTGCCGGAAACGGCGTTTGTCGTCCCAGGCGAGGCAAGCTTCGGTCTGCGCTGGTTTACGCCGGTGGCGGAGGTGGACCTGTGCGGGCACGCGACGCTGGCGACGGCGCATGTGCTATGGGAATCCGGGCGGCTCGCTAAGGACGAAACGGCCTATTTCGCGACGAAAAGCGGGCTGCTCTCGGCCAAGGCAAGCGGCGAATGGATCGAAATGGACTTTCCGGCTGAGGCGCCGGAACCGGCGGTCGCGCCCGAGGAGCTGCTTCAGGGGCTCGGGCTGATCCCGCGCTTCGTGGGGCGCAACCGGATGGATTATTTCGTCGAGGTAGACGGCGAGGAGACGGTTCGCACGCTGCGTCCCGACTTCGGTCTTATCGCCCGCATTCCCGCGCGCGGGGTCATCGTGACAAGCCGCGCGGAAGGCGGCGGCATCGACTTCGTCTCGCGCGCGTTCTTCCCCGGCACCGGAATCGACGAAGATCCGGTGACCGGCTCCGCGCACTGCGCGCTCGCCCCGTATTGGGCGAAGCGGCTGCGCAAGGAAGAGCTGACCGGCTACCAGGCGTCCGGCCGAGGCGGCATCGTTAAGGCGAGGCCCGCCGGCGACCGGGTCGGTTTGTCGGGACAAGCGATAACGGTGCTGAGCGGACGATTGGAGGGATAAGCGATGATGGGATTGAAGCTGCCAAGGGAGCAGAAGGATCGGCTTATCGCGAGCGTGCAGCAATATTTCGAGCTGGAGCGTTCGGAGACGATCGGATCGATCGCGGCGGAGCAGCTGCTCGATTTCATGATCAAGGAAATCGG
The DNA here is from genome assembly GCF_014705655.1 of Paenibacillus arenilitoris. GTDB lineage: Bacteria > Bacillota > Bacilli > Paenibacillales > Paenibacillaceae > Pristimantibacillus > Pristimantibacillus arenilitoris. The sequence goes on from NZ_JACXIY010000057.1 coordinate 13,509, forward strand.
GCCGCATGTGTATAACGAGGCGATGGCGGACGCGCGCCGGGCGTTGGCCGAGCGGATGCAGACGCTCGAGGACGAGCTGTACGCGCTCGAGAAGCCGACGACGGCGAAGCGGTAGCCGATCGATCGGAATTCCGGAATGAACGAATGAAAATCGTGCATATGAGGTCTTATCTCGCCAAGCCGGGCACGCAAGCGCCCGGATGGGCCGGGATAAGGCTTTTTTGTGCACCTGCGAAACGAGCATATGCCGCCAAAGGACGGCACAGAACCGAGCTGCGCAAGATGCAGCCAGCGGTTCGTGCGTAGCGTAAACCGTTTACGCGTGGTTCGGACCCTTTTGCAGGATTTGGACTTTATTGCGCGCAAGCCTCCGCGACCGCGTAATCGCGGGACAAAAATGTCCGATTGCCGGAAAATCGGCGCCGCCGCATAATTAGGCTACGCCGCTGACGATAGCGATGAATTCCGATCCGGAGGTGAACGAATATGAAGCAAATAACGGCTGCCGGCGCTGGCCGGCCGACACCCGAATACCGCCCGGGCGTACTGAAGCGGCTGCGCAAGGACAAGTGGCTGTATGCGCTTCTGCTGCCCGGCTTGCTCTACTTTCTACTATTTAAATATGTGCCGATGTGGGGCGTCCTTCTCGCCTTCAAAAATTACCAGCCGTTTACCGGCTTCTGGAACAGCGAATGGGTCGGCGTCGAGCATTTTCGCGTGTTTTTCTCGAACCCCGAATTTTTTATGCTGCTGCGCAACACGCTTCTGCTTTCTTTTTACAACCTGGCGTTTTTCTTTCCGGCTCCGATCGTGCTGGCCATCCTGCTCAACGAGGTAAGGCTCGCATTGTTCAAGCGGACGGTTCAGACGCTGATCTACGTGCCTCATTTCATTTCGATGGTGATCGTCGCGAGCATGACGTACGTGTTCCTGACGACCGAGGGCGGACCGGTGAACGAGCTTCTGTTCCGGTACACGGGCAGCAAGATCGAATTTCTGGCCAGTCCCGACTGGTTCCGACCGATCATCATTTTGCAGACGATTTGGAAGGAATGCGGCTGGGGCACGATTATTTTTCTTGCCGCGCTTGCCGCGGTGGACGTGGAGCAGTACGAGGCGGCCATCGTGGACGGAGCGAACCGCTGGAGGCAAATTTGGCATATTACGCTGCCTTCGATCCGGAGCACGATCATCATCCTGCTAATATTGCGCATGGGCAACGTGCTGGAGAACGGCTTCGAGCAAATTTATTTGCTGCTGAATCCGCTGAACCGCGAGGCGGCCGAAGTGTTCGATACTTACGTGTATACGATGGGCATTACGCAAGGGGCGTTCAGCTACAGCACGGCGGTCGGCTTGTTCAAGGCGGTGGTCGGCGTCATCCTGGTGCTCGGCAGCAACTACTTGGCCAAAAAATTCGGGCAATCCGGCCTTTACTAAAACGCCGCATCGGCGGAAGGGAGCGAACTTATGGCTAAAACGTACAGGACCGTCTCGGGAACGGCATTCGACTTGGCCAACCATTTGTTTCTTGGCTTATTCGCGGCCGCGGCCGTACTCCCGTTCATTTACGTCATTTCCGGCTCGTTCGCGACGGACGCGGAAATTACGAAGCGGGCGGTATTTCTCATCCCGGAGACGTTCTCGCTCGCGGCGTACGAATTTATATTTTCGACGAGCACGATTATGAAGAGCATCGGCGTGTCGATGTACGTAACCGTGCTCGGCACGATCGTCAATCTGTTTTTTACGGTGACGATGGCTTACCCGCTCGCCCGGCGCAGCTTGATGGGGCGCAACACGGTGCTGAACCTCGTCATCTTCTCGATGCTGTTCGGAGGCGGGATGATCCCGACCTACCTCGTCGTGCGCGAGCTGGCGCTGCTCGATACGTATTGGGCGCTTATTCTGCCCGGGGCGATCAGCGCGTTCAACCTGATCATCGTCAAAAACTTTTTTCAGGAGCTTCCGCCGGGGTTGGAGGAGGCGGCGAGAATCGACGGCTGCTCGGAGCTCGGCTTGCTGTGGCGGATCGTGCTGCCGCTGTCCAAGCCGGTGCTCGCCACCTTCACGCTGTTCTACGCGGTCGGCCACTGGAACGACTTTTTCGCCGCGCTCCTTTATATGAACGATCCGGAAAAATGGCCGCTTCAGGTGCTGCTTCGCCAGATCGTGCTTCTCTCGCAAGCCGCCGCCGGCGATTTGAACGCGATGGATCCGAATTTCGTGAAGCCGCCCGACCAGTCGATCAAGATGGCGGTCATCGTCGTCGGCACGGTGCCGATTCTGCTCGTCTACCCGTTCCTGCAGAAGCATTTCGCCAAAGGGGTGCTGATCGGCTCGATCAAGGGCTGACCGTTGTAACATCTTTCCGCCGATGGAAGCTAGCAAGGCGTTTGCGGAAGGTTTTACGCTATAATACAAATAACCAAGGGAGGTACTTGCATGAAGGAAAATCGAATCTGGGCAAAAAAATGGTCGACGCTGCTGTTGATCGGGACGATCGCCGCGGGAACGCTTGCCGGCTGCTCGCAGCAGGGCAACGGCGCCAAAAACGAAAAGCCGGGCGCGACGCCGGCCGAGACCGCGGGAACCGGTGCGGGAGGCGAGGAAGCGCCGCTCAAGCTGAGCATCATGCTGCCGATATTCAAAACGAACTATCCGAAGGACGACAGCCCGGTCGCGGCCGAGATCGAGAAGAGGACGAACACGGACATTCATTTCGAATGGGTGCCGAACGCCTCCTACGCGGACAAGTTCAACATCACGCTGGCCTCCGGCAAGCTTCCCGCGGTCATGTACGTGCCCGACGTCAAATCGCCCAGCTTCGTGAACGCGGCCAAATCGGGGGCGTTCTGGGAAATCGGTCCGCTGTTGAAGGATTACCCGAATTTAAGCGGCGCCAATCCGGTCATCTTGAACAACTCGTCGATCGAGGGCAAAAACTACGGCATTTACCGGGGCAGGGCGCTCGGCCGAAACGGCGTGTATTACCGCAAGGATTGGCTCGACAACGTCGGGCTCGGCGTGCCGGAGACGATCGACGATTTCTACAATATGTTGAAAGCGTTTAAGGAGAAAGATCCTGACGGAAACGGCAAGGACGATACGTACGGCCTCGTGCTCGTCAAATGGACGGGTCAATGGTCGAGCGGCTTCGACAACATCAAGCTGTGGTTCGGCGCGCCCAACAAGTGGGGCGATATCGACGGCAAGCTCGTGCCGGACCATCTGACGGAGCCGTACTTCGAAGCGCTCAAATTCATGAAGAAGCTGTACGACGAGAAGCTGATCAACCAGGACTTCGCGATTATGGATTCCGCCAAGTGGACCGATCCGATCGTGAACAACCAGGCCGGCGTCATCATCGACGTCATCGACGGGGCGGCGCGCGCCGACGACAAAATCCATGCGGCGCTCGCGGCGGAAGGCAAGGATCAGCCGGACGTCCATTATATGGACGTATTCGCGGGCGTGAAGGATGCGCAGGGCGTGCTCCATACGCTGCCGACCTCCGGCTTCGCCGGCATGCTGGCGTTCCCGAAATCGGCGGTGAAGACGGAGGAGGAGCTGAAGCGCGTGCTTGCGTTCATCGATCAATTGAACGAGCCGGACTTGCAGACGCTGCTCGGGTACGGGCTCGAAGGGACGCATCATACGGTCGAGGACGGCGCCATCGTCGTCAGCAAGGATGCGGCGCTGATGGAATCGGAGGTGGAGGGGCTCAATCAGATGCTGACGTTCATCCCCGAGGACCGCGCGATGAAGGTGAAGCAGACGCCGCTGCGCCTGAAGCAGACCGAGCTGCAGAAGGAGAACGAGAAATCGATCGTCGCGAATCCGGCGGAGCCGTTCATCTCGCAGGTGTATACGGAGAAGGGCGCTCAGCTCGACAATATTATGAACGACGCGCGGATCAAGTTCATCGTCGGCCAAATCGACGAAGCCGGCTTCAAGGCCGCTCTCGATTTGTGGAAGAGCAGCGGCGGCGACGATCTGGTCAAGGAAATGAACGAGCTTTACGCGGCAAGCAAATAAGCGACGGCTTGGCAGACCGGGCCCGTGCCTCATGCACGGGTCCGTTGCGTATTTCCATAGTTCCCCGGAAGCAGGCGCCTTCCCGCGAAAAAAGGTCTTGTTCAATTGCCCGATGGGAGCTATTCTTGGAAAAAGGATTGAATGCGTTTACATCTCGATTCCTATTGGAAAATCCATGAACGATTGGATGGGTGAGAATATGCTGAAGGGGATGAAGACAAGGTGGATCCGCAGGGAAGGCGGAAAATCGGAGCCGAAAGGAAGGTATTACCGCAAGAGCCTGATCATGCTCCTCATCGTGGCCAGCATTCCGGGCCTTATTACCGGAGCGCTCGTGTACGGCATGGCCGGCGGCCGGCTGAAGAGCGAGCTGCTGCAGCTGCACAACAGCCAAATCGAACAGCGGGCCCGCAATATCGATGCGCAGCTGACGAATTTGGAGCTTATGCTCTCCCACTGGGCGTTCGACACTCAATTCGATTACAGCCTCGAAGGCCGGAATTTCGTTCGCGATTTCGAGACGTCGCGCGATATTACGAAGACGCTGATCGTCATGCAGGGCTCGAACACGATGAACAAGCTGGTCGGTTTATACCTAGGCAGCGGCGAGCGGCCGGTGCTGTTCGATCCCGAATACGGCATCGTCGACGAGCAGCCGTTGAAGGACGTATACGACGGGCTGCTCCGCTCGGATAAAGTGACGTATTGGGCGGACGTCGCCTTCGATCCGGCGCGGCCGCAGGACAAGGAATTGACGCTCGTCCATCATATTCCCGGCGGGAGCCTTCGCCCGTTCGGCGCGCTGCTCATCCGGCTCGACAATGGGAAGGTCGCCGACATGCTGCGCACGATGACGCCGTACGACGGCGGGGAGACGTTTTTCGTGCAGGACAACGGCCCGCTCTACGCTTCCACCGGGGGCGGCGGCCCCGAATCGCCGTTCATCGCCTCGCTGAGGGAGAGCATCGCGGCGCGCGGCGCCAAGAACGGCTCGTTCTTCTTCGATTGGGAAGGCGCGACCTATACGGTGACGTACGGCAAATTTTCGCGCATCGCGGACAGCTGGACGTACGTCTCGGCCTCACCGATATCGAGCATTACCGCCCCCGTTGTCCTGATCTCGAAAATCATCTTCGCGGTCAGCCTAAGCGCGCTGCTGCTCGCGGCGCTTCTCGCCTGGCTGGCGTCCCGCAGCATCTACTCGCCCGTCAGGCGGCTCATGACGGTGCTGATGGCGGGCAAGGCGCTGCCTCACGGGCACGACGACGAATTTACGCTCATCGAGCGGCAGTGGCATCATTTGAACCGGGAAAGCACGGAGCTTCACGCCAAGCTGTCGGAGCAGCTCCCCCACGTGAAGGAAAGCTTCCTTCACCAGCTGCTGCACGGCCACCTGTACGCGTATTCGGAGGAGGATCTGCTGGAGCGGATGGAGCGGTACAAATGGAAGGTGAACCGGCACCGTTTCATCGTGCTCTACATGCAGCTGACGGGAATCGCGAGCCTGGAAGGGAAGTTCAAATACGGGGACGAAGGGCTCGTAACGTTCGCGGCCGTCAATATGATCGAGGAATTCGCCGCGCAGCGGTTCCGGCAGTCCAAGGCGTTGAACTTCCACAACCTGTCCGCGGGACTTCTGTTGATCGTTCCGGAGGACGGCTCGCAAGCGGAGGAGCTTCGCGCGTTCGCCGGCGAGCTGACGCATGCGGTCAACGTCATTTTGAACATGCGGCTGACGATCGCGGTCAGCGAGCCGGCCGGCACAATCGCGAGTCTGCCGATCGCCTTCGAGGAGGCGAGACAGGCGGCCAGCCAGCGGAATTTCGAGAACGAGAACCAGCTGATCGACTTGGCGCGGCGGCATGCGGACGGCGAAGGCGCCGAGGAGCCGCAATACCCGTTCACGCTGGAACGCGAGTTCATTCAGGCGCTCCGCACCGGCCAGGAATCGGACGCGTACGAGCTGCTTCGCTCCTTCCTCGACGCCTTGTCGTGCAAAGGGGCGAAGGCCGTCGACGTGCAGCAGGGGATGCTTCACCTGCTCGGCAGCGTGCAGCACGCGATCATGGCGACCGGCATTAAGCCGACCCGTCTGTTCAAATGCGCGAACATGTACGAGCAGCTGTCGCAAATCCGGGAGCCGGAGCTCATTCTGGCCTGGTTCCGGGATAAAATATGCGAGCCCTTCCTGACGGAGCTCGGCGGACGCTCGGACGCCCAAACGAAGAAGCTGATCGAGCAGGCGATGATCTATTTGCAGAACCAATATATGAACGACATTTCGCTCGATAATTGCGCGGATCACGTCGGGACGAATCCGTTCTTCCTCAGCAAGACGTTCAAGCAGGTCACGGGCAAAAACTTCATCGATTACTTAACCGCCCTGCGAATGGAGCGGGCGAAGGAGCTGCTGCGCGAATCCGCGCTCAAAATCAACGACGTGGCCGAGCAGGTCGGCTACCAGCACAGCTATTTCAACCGCATCTTCAAGAAGCTGGAGGGGATGACGCCGAGCCGTTACCGGGAGCTGAGCCAGGCCGAATGACCGACCGCAAAATAATGCAAAGCGGCGTAAGAAGTGCAAGCCTGCCGGCGGAACTCGATCAAAAATGTCCGATTGCGCGCAAGGCCGGGCTTTCGTACGATGAAGCGGAATGAAGCTTCGCGATTCGAACGAAGGGAAGGGATTCGCATTGAACACGCATAGAACCGTTAAGCTGCGCTGGCTGAATAATCCGTCCGCCTTGCCGGCCGGAATGACTTGGGGCATTCCGTGGAAGGAAGGAGAGCTGCTGCGGGACGAACCGCTCGCGCTGCGAGGCATCGGCAGCGGCGAGCGCGCGGCGATGCAAAGCTGGGCGGCAGCCTATTGGCCCGACGGCAGCGTGAAGTGGTCCGCCCACGCCGCGGCGCTGCCGGACGCCGAAGCCGAAGGCTACGAGGTGGTCAAGGGAGAGGGGGCGGAAGCGGCACACCGTTTGACGGTGAGGGAGACGGAGGAGCAGATCGAGCTGGATAACGGCAGGATGACCTTCCTTATCGGGAAGCGGGGCGACCGGGTCATCCGGAGCATCATGCTCGGCGAACGTGAAATTTGCAGCGGGGGCGATCTTGTCTCCATCAAGGCGTACGGCTGCGCGGCGCCCGGCGGGCGAACGGTCCGCGAGGAGGATTTTACGGGACATGTCCATAAGGCCGTCGTCGAGCAGAGCGGACCGGTGAGGGCGGTCGTCCGCCTGGAAGGGAAGCACCGTTCGAAGACTAGCGGGAAGGCATGGCTGCCGTTCACGGTTCGGCTCTACGTCTACGCGGGGATCGAAACCGTTCGGATCGTGCATACGTTCCACTACGACGGCAATCCGAACGAGGATTTCGTCAAGGCGCTCGGCATGGCCTTCGCGGTCCCGATGCGCGGCGAGCTGTACAACCGGCACGTGCGGCTGGCGGGGGACGCCGGTTATTTCCGCGAATCGCCGAAGACGCTGCATACCCGCAGGACGAAGGGCAAGTTCCGCGACCTGTACCGGATGCAGACGGAAGGGGAACGAGTCGCTTTCGACGAGAAGGAAGACGGTTATTTTCTCGGCCTGCTGGACGAATCGGCGGTCTGGAACGACTATAAGCTCGTCCAGCGCTCCGCCGATCACTACGGCATTTGGAAGCGGACGCAGGAAGGGTGCAGCTGGGTGAAGGCGGCGGAAGGCCGCAGAGCGGGCGGCCTTGCTTTCGTCGGCGGGGAAGGCGGCGGCTTGGCCGCCGGCATGCGATGCTTCTGGGAGAAGCATCCCGCGGGGCTCGAAGTGGCGGGCGCGTCGACGGACGAGGCCTGCCTTCGCGCCTGGTTCTGGTCGCCGGACGGCGATGCGATGGATATGCGGCATTACGACACGAGAACGCATGTGGAATCGTCGTACGAAGGGGCGGAGGAGCTGAGGGCTACGCCGTACGGCATCGCCAATACGAGCGAGCTGACGCTGTGGTGCGCTTCGGAAACGCCCGGCGCCGGCACGCTGGACGCGATGAGGGAGCAGCTCGCGTCGTCGCCCCTGCTCGTATGCGGACCGGAATATTACCACGAGACGCGGGCCTTCGGCCTGTGGAGCCTGCCGGATCGGAGCACGCCGGCGAAGGCGGCATTGGAAGACCGGCTGGACGGCGTCGTCGCCTTCTACCGGTCGGAGGTCGAGCAGCGGAAGTGGTACGGGTATTGGGATTTCGGCGATTTCATGCACAGCTACGACCCCGTCAGGCATGTGTGGAACTATGATCTGGGCGGCTGCGCGTGGCAAAATACGGAGCTGGTGCCGAACATGTGGCTGTGGGTCATGTTCCTCCGCTCCGGAAGAGAGGACGCGTTCCGGCTGGCCGAGGCGATGACCCGGCATACGAGCGAGGTGGACGCCTACCATTTCGGCGAATACGCGGGGCTCGGCTCCCGGCACAACGTCGTCCACTGGGGCTGCGGCTGCAAGGAGGCGCGCATCGCGATGGCGGGGCTGCATCGCTACTACTATTATTTGACGGCCGACGAGCGGATCGGCGATGTGATGGACGGCGTGAAGGATGCCGACTATTCGACCGTCAATCTGGATCCGATGCGGGCGTATTTTCCGAAGGACGAGCATCCGACCCATATTCGCGTCGGACCGGACTGGGCGGCCTTCAGCTCCAATTGGATGACGAGATGGGAACGGTTCGAGGATACGTTCTACCGCGACAAGATCGTCACGGGCATCGATTGCGTCAAGCGGGCCAATTACGGCCTGATTTCGGGGCCGACTTACGGCTACGACCCGAAGACCGGGGTGCTTTCTCCGCTCGGCGACGACAATTGGGGAAGGCATCTTGCGATTTGCATGGGCGCTCCGCAGGTATGGTTCGAGCTTGCGGCGATGCTGAAGGATCCGGAGTGGGAGGCGATGATGGCCGAGTTCGGCGTGTATTACAACTTGCCTCAGGAGGAAAAGGATCTCGTGACGGGCGGGGCCGTCAGGCACGAGCGTTTCGAGCATCCGGTGCTCAGCGTCGCGATGGCGGCGTTCGGGGCGTTCTGCAAGCAGGACGAGAGGACGGCGAAGCTGGCTTGGGCTATTTTGCTGGATAATCCGTATTATCGGACGGATCTGCGGCAAGCTGCCGCGCAGGTCGTCTACGTCGACGAGCTGCTGGAGATCGATTGGATCAATACGAACGAAGCGGCGCAGTGGTCGCTGAACGCGATCATTAGCCTGGAGCTGATCCCTGAGTGGCTGCCGGAGAGCTAGAAGGAGGAATGGGGATGACGAAAATTTTGTTATGCTTCCCGGGGGGGAGGCATAAAGCGCTGACGCTGAGCTACGACGACGGCACGGCGGCCGACAGAAGGCTGGTTGCACTGCTGAACCGATACGGGCTTAAAGGGACCTTCCATTTGAACAGCGGATTGTTCGGCACGGGAAACCGGCTCACGGAGGATGAAGCGGCTTCGCTGTATGAAGGGCACGAAATATCCGCGCATACGCTGACGCATCCGACGATTGCGCGCTGCCCGAGGGAGCAGATCGTGACCGAAATCATGGAGGACCGGAAGGGGCTTGAGCGAATAGCGGGCTATACCGTCCGCGGAATGTCTTATCCGAACGGCTCGTACAACGAAGAAATCAAGCGGATGCTCCCGGCGCTTGGCATCGAATACGCCCGCGTCGTGCAGTCGACGGGCGGGTACGGCATGCCGGACGACTGGCATGAATGGCGGCCGACCTGCCATCATAACGACCGGCTGCTGGAGCGGACGGAGACGTTTCTTGCGCTCCATAAAGCGCAATATTTATATTTGATGTATGTATGGGGTCACAGCTACGAATTCGACCATGACGGCAACTGGGACATGATGGAGCGTTTCTGCGCGCTTGCGGCCGGTCATGATTCGGTATGGTACGCGACGAACGTTCAAATCGCGGATTACGTGTCGGCGTTCGGCCGGCTGAAGTTTTCGGCGGCGCTGGACTTCGTCTTCAACGGCTCGGCCGATAGCGTCTGGCTGAGCGTCGACGGGAATGTCGTCGAAGCGAAGGGCGGCAGCCAAACGAAGCTGATATGAGGCGGTTGCCGAGGAGGGAAACAGGCGATGAAAGAAACGATAGATGCGCTGGGGCTGGCCGAAATCGATATTCGCGCGGCCGGTCCGAACTGCCGAATGCTGCTGGGCGACTTGAACGGCGACGGGCGAATGGAAATGCTGCTCGTTCAGCCGGACAACCGGCAGGACGTCCGCTACATTCCGCACCAGGTACAGTGCCTTACCGCGTTCGATCTGGACGGGAAGCAGCTGTGGCAGCACGGAAAGCCGGATCCGAACGCGGGAAAGCAGGGCTCGGACTATCCGGCCCAAATCTACGATCTGGACGGCGACGGCCGGCTTGAGGCGCTTTGCGTCATGGAGGACCGGTTCGTTGTCCTGGACGGGAGCAGCGGCGAGCCGAAGTCGAGCTGCCCGCTGCCGGGTCCCGATGCGCACGACTGCATTGTCATTGCGAACCTGTCCGGCGGCGAGCGGGCGTCCGACATTATATTGAAGGATCGCTATCGCAAGCTGTGGGCGATGGACAAAGACTTCCGGCCGCTATGGACGCACGAGGGCAATCTCGGTCATTACCCGTGGCCGATCGATCTTGACGGCGACGGGAAGGACGAGGTGATGGCCGGCTACGACCTGCTCGGACCGGACGGACGCGTCCGGTGGAGCTGCGGCGGCCTGGACGATCACGCCGACTGCATCTGGGTCGGGGACGTGAACGGCGACGGCGAGCCCGAGCTCGTGATTGGCGGCAGCGCGACGGTCATGTACGACCGGAGGGGCAACGAGCTGTGGCGGTACGAAGGCTCCGTCGAGTCGCAGCATATCGCGCTCGGCCGCTTCCGGGACGATCTGCCGGGCCTCCAAGTCGCGGGGCTCGACCGGCTGGCCCGGGAGGACGACGGACTCGGCAGGAAGGGCAAGGACGCGATGTTCCTGCTCGATGCGGAAGGCCGGGAGCTGTGGAAGGAAGACCGGGATACGGACGGCTGGTTAACCATTATCGAAACGTTGAGCGATTGGGAGACGGGCGCCCCCGACTATATCCTCGCTTACCGGCGCGGCGGCGGCGTCTATCCGACGCTGTACGACGGCTGGATGCGCCCCGTCGTCCGCTTTCCGTCGGACGGGTATGCCGTTCATGCGGATCTTGCGGGCACGGGATGCGAGCAGGTCATCATTTACAACAACGAAATTGCCGCGATCTATGCAAGCCGGCAGCTTGACCTGACGCCCCGGCGCACGGGCGGCGGACCGCTGCCGCAGCCGAAGCGGCTGTACAGCTCGACGCTTTATCCGGGCGGGGAGATTTGAGGCGGGCGCAGTGAACCAGGGCACCTGCGGCGGAACGGCGATTCGGTGCGAGGCAACCGTTTTGCGAGGGGAAGGGTTATTCATAAGGCGATCACTAGCCTTATGAATAACCCTTCCTTTAATTATGCGAAAACGATGGAATCGATCGCTTCTATAATCGATTGCGTTGTGCGGCTTGTTGACTCTCGCCGGTTCCGAAAGCGAGCACGCGATCGTGTAGCGTATAATTGTCCTTCTTGCTAAGCCGATGCCGGACTCGCGGAACCGATCTCAGCGAGCCAGGCTGACGATAAGCGCCTTATTTTCTCCTCGCTATCGCCTTGAACGGCGTCACTTTGTTCTTCCCCGTCGTCTTCGAATGGTACATCGCCTCGTCGGCCTGCTTGATCATATCCGGGACGAGCTTGCTCTCCTTCGTCGTGCTGAAGCCGACGCTGACGGTTACGATCGTCTCCTTCTCGATGCGGCTGCGGATCGCTTCCGCGACCGCGTCCGGCTTCACCTTGTCGATGCCGATGCACGCCAGAAGCTCCTCCCCGCCGTACCGGCCCGCTGCGCCGATCCCGCTCGCTTCTTCCTTCATAATTTCCGCGACCTGCTTCAGCACTCCGTCCGCCTTATGATGGCCGTGCGTATCGTTCAGCTTCTTGAAATTGTCGATGTCGCAGAAGATGATCGCCATTCCCTTTTGCCTGCCCAGCAGCTGCTCGGCCTTCGATTGAAAATGCCGCCTGTTGTACAGCCCGGTCAATCCGTCCGTTATCGAGGATTGATACGTCTGCAGAAGCCGTTCGATGACCCATTCGAACAACAGGAGGAAGAGCAGCATGTAATAGATTACGGGAAGCAGCAGGCCGAGCAGGCCGGGCCAAGCCAATTGCCCGCGGAATACGTAGGCGTCGGCGAGCCTCGCGAGTTCGGCGGCGAAGAAGACGACCAGGCTCGCGTAATATTTGGCGTTCAGGTCCGCGCCTCGCGTGCCGAGCAAAATCATGAAGAGGACGATCAGCCCGTAAAAGTCGAGCGCTGGAAACCGAATAGCGCCGCCGCCGGCCGCGTCCGCCCAATCCGGGATCAACGCAAATTGAATGCCTGCGACAGCGATTACCGTCATAATCATAATAATAAAAGGCATTGCCTTAAGCCCCGCCGAACGCCCGGTATATAATTTCATGAACACAAAGTTTATAATGATAAAGGAGACGATTTGCAGGATGGCAACGGACAAATAAATCCATGGCGACGACAGCCGGCCCGGATCGGAAAGAAGCAGCAGCCCTTCCTTGGCCACGGTCAGCGATATGGCCGCGATCAGCAGCCGGTAGATTTGTTTGTTGCGGTAGCTGACGTAGAGCCTGACCGACATGAAGAGCATCAGAATCAGGATGACGATAGCCGCCGATGAGGATAAGGCTTGGACGTTAATCCCTTCGAGCCAGTTCGAGAAAGTCATGAAATCATCACCGTTATCTTGTATTGGGATAAGGAAGGCTGACAGCTTTACAGAAACATATGTTCTAATATATCATGTTTTACGTTGAAGGAATAGTTTTGGCTTACGTTTTTATGGAAAGGATGGGACGCATGCACATTTTACAAGCGTTGTTTTTCCCGCCGGAGCAGCCGGGGGGCGTATCTTCGATGGTCCCGTACATTCAGGAACGTTTTTTGAAAATCGGCTGGCAAATGGAGCTTTTGTCGCTGCCGAAGCGCGTCAGAGGCAAAGGACAGGAAGACGTCGTGTTCGACACGTTCGACCATACGGTCTATAACGGCAATAGCACCGTTGACAAATATATTCAAACCTATCGGGATTACGTTTGGTGGACGAAGCTGCGCGTGAATAAAAAATACGACATTATCCATGCGCACCATCCGATCGCGGCCCTCGTCATGAAGCAGCTGTTCCCGGACACGCCGCTTGCGGTCACGATCCATTCCAGCTACGAGCGGGAGCTTATTTTGAACGGAAAAATAGTAGAAGGCGGTCCCGAGCACCGGTTCCTGCTGAGCTTGTACGGCGAGCTGGAGGCGAAGGCCGACCAGCTGCTCACCGTGTCGGAATCGTTCCGCAGCTACATCGCCCCTCATATTAAGCGCCCGGAGAACATTAAGGTCATCCCGAACGGCTTCGACGAGAAGCGGTTCAAGCCGATCGCGCACGAGAACGCGGTGACCCAGCTCATCACGGTATGCAGGCTCGTGCCCGCCAAGGGGCTCGACGTCCTGCTGCACGCCTGCGCCGATTTGAAGAAGAACGGGCATCCGTTCGTACTCCACATTATCGGGGACGGACCGATCCGCGAGGAATTGGAGACGCTCGCGGTGGAGCTGGACTTGTACGACGACATTATTTTTTACGGCTATATGCTGCATCCGGAAGAGTTCATGCCGTTCTTCGACGTGTTCGTGCTGCCTTCCCGCGCGGAGGCGTTCGGATCGGTGTTCGCGGAAGCGGCCCTATGCTGGCTGGCGCTTGTCGGCACGGACGTCGGCGGCATCGCAGAGCAAATCGACGACGGCGTGAACGGGCTGCTCGTGCCGCCCGAGGATCCGGCCGCGCTCGCCGAGGCGCTGGAGAAGGTCGTCACGGATCCGACGTACCGGTACAACCTGGCAAGAGCGGGCTGGGACAAAGCGAAGAAGGTGTATTCGCTCTCGCGGGTCATCTCGCAGCTGAAGAAGGTATACGTGCAGATGAAGCCGGAATGACGGCTTATTCTAATGAGGCAAGCGGAGGTATGGCATGTCGGTATCTTTTCGATTCATTCATGCTGCGGATTTGCATTTGGACAGTCCGTTCCGGGGGCTGGCGAAGGCTCCCGGGCAGGTGAGGGAGCGGCTGGCCGATTCGACGTTCGACGCGCTGCGCCGGTTAACGGACGCGGCCGTCACGGAGAAGGTCGATTTCGTCGTCCTGTCCGGCGATCTGTTCGATGCCGCGGACCTTTCCCTCAGGGCGCAGCTATTGCTCGTCCGGGAGTGGGAGAAGCTGGAGGCGCACGGCATTTCGGTATTCGCGATTCACGGCAATCACGATCCGCTGGACGGCGCCCGGGCGGACCTTAAGCTGCCGGGCAACGTTCACGTATTCGGCGCCGAAGGGATGGATTATCGGCCGGCTTACCGCAGAAGCGGAGAGCTGGCCGCTTTCGTGTACGGAAGGTCGTACGGCACGAAGGTCGTGACGGATAACATGGCGGCAGGCTACCGGCCGCAGCCGGAAGGGCCGTTCCATATCGCGATGCTCCACGGAAACGTGGACGGGGACGGCACGCATGACCCATACGCGCCGTGCTCGCTCGCCGATCTGACGGGCAACGGGTTCGACTATTGGGCGCTCGGCCATATCCACGGCCGCCGCGTGCTTCATGAATACCCGCATGTCGTCTACGCCGGCAACGCGCAAGGAAGAAACCCGCGGGAAATCGGGGCAAAAGGATGCTACCTCGTCGACGTGTCGGCGTCCCGCTCCGTTACGCTTACATTCGTGCCGCTCGACTCCGTGCGCTGGATCGAGCAAACGCATCCGATCGGCGAGGCCGAATCGGAGCAGGAGCTGCTTCGGCAGCTGTCCGCCGAAGCGGACCGGCTGGCCGCGGAGGCGGACGGCCGGTCGGTCATGATCCGGTTCCGCTTGACGGGGCGGGGCGCGCTTCACCGGCAGCTGGCCGAACCCGCGGTCCGGCTGGCGCTGCTCGAGCAGCTGCAGACGGAGCCGCCCGAACGCGAGCCGTGGGCGTTCGTCCATGAGCTGGTCGCCGACACGGAACCGGCCATACCGTGGGAGGCTTTGGCCGCGGAGGACAGCTTCGCGGGCGAGCTGTATCGGCTAAGCGGCAGACTGATGGATAACGAGGCGCTCTGGAGCGAATTCGCCAAGGAGGCCGTCGCTCCGCTTGCCGGCCATGCCGGGCTTGGCCGCTTGCTCCGCGAGGAGCTAGAAGAGCGGCCGGCGCGCTGGCTTGCGCAGGCGCGCGAGCTGACGCTCGGCTTGATCGGGAGGGATGAGGAATGAGGCTGACTAACGCCGGCGTGGACGGATTCGGGCAGCTGCACGAGAGGCAAATTCCGCTCGAAGCTTCGCTGGTCGTCCTGTACGGCCCGAACGAAGCGGGAAAAAGCACGATGTTCGGCTTTATCCGCTCCATGCTGTACGGCTTCGCGAGGCGCGGACAAGCCGCCGAGCGGCAGGAGCCGGTCAACGGCGGCAAGCATGGGGGAAGGCTGTTTTTTGCCGACGAAGCCGGGGACGAATACGTGCTTGAGCGCTATTCGTCAGAAGCCGCGGGCCGTCTGCGGCTCCGCGCGCTCGGAAGCGAAGCCGGGGATGGAGAGGGCGGCGCGCCGGACGAAGGCTTTACGCTGGCGCAGGCGGAATGGGAGCGCCGGTTTCTGGGGGGCGTCGGCGAGCGGCTGTACCGCCAGCTGTTCGCGATTACGCTCGCGGAGCTTCAGGAAATCGGCGCCCTGTCCGGCGACGAGCTCAGCCGGTATTTGTACCAGGCCGGCTGGGACGGCGGCAAGTCGATCATCGCCGCGGAGAAGAGGCTGTCGGCGGAGATGGACGCATTGTTCAAGCCGCGCGGAACGAATCAGGCGATCAACCGGCAGCTGAAGACGCTGGATGCGGCCGAAGCCGCGCTCCGGAAGAGAGCGGACGCAATAGGCGCCTATAACGGGCTGAAGCAAGACGCGGAGCGGATCGACGAGGCGCTGCGGCAAGCGGAGGCGAAGCTTCCGCCTGCGGAGGACAGGCTGCGGCTGCTGCATAAAGCGGTCGCCGCCAGGCCGCTATGGATACGCAAAGGGCAGCTGCTGCTCGAGCGCGAGGCGGTTGCTTACGCCTCCCGCCTTCCCGCCGAGGCGGACGGCGCCTGGACGGAGCTCGGACGCCACAGGGAGGCGGCCCGCGAGGAAGCGGAGCGCAGCCGGCAGAAGGCGCTGCTGCTGGAGCTGCAGCTCGGCGCGCTTTCCTACGACGAGCAGCTGATCCGGCTGGCCGACGAGACGGAAGCGCTGCTGCGGACGGCCGAATCGGTCCGCATGCTGAAGCTCGACGCGATCGGGCTGGACGCGGAGCTGCGCGAGCATGACGAGGCGATCGGGCGGCTGCTTGGCAGCATCGCGCCGGAATGGACCGAGCGCCAGCTGCGCGAGCTGCAGGTGACGGTGGCCGATCGGGACTTCGTCCGAAGCGCCGCGCAGCGGGAAGCGGAGGCGGCGCGGACGGAGGAGCGATTCGCCGCGGAGCTGGCGTCGATCCGCCAGCAGGAGCGGGAGGCGGCTGCGGCGCTGGCCGATGCGGAAGCGGCGATCGCCCGCGAGTCCGCGCTTCGCGAGCAGGCGGGAGCGGCGGCGGGCGGGTTCGAGCTCGTGCCGCGCACGCCGGAATCGCTGAAGGCGGCGTGGCACGCGCTCGATGCCGCGCTCCGCGAGTGGGAGCTGGAGCGCGTTCGCGAGGCCGCGGCCGCAGGCGGGCAAGCCGGCGGCGGAGCGGCAGATGCGGGCCGGAGCGGAGCCGGCCCGCTGTG
>NZ_JACXIY010000058.1 GCF_014705655.1 Paenibacillus arenilitoris
CGCTCGACTTGCATGTATTAGGCACGCCGCCAGCGTTCGTCCTGAGCCAGGATCAAACTCTCCATGTTGGTGTTTGATGACTCATTCTTTTATCGCTTTTCCATTAATCCATGCGGATTAACGGGGCAGTTTCACTCGTTGTTCAGTTTTCAAAGAACAATCTTTTGCTTCGCCGTCCGCTTGTTTCTCTCGGCCGGAATTAGAATATACCATGCCTCCGCCCATGAGGTCAAGCGTTTATGCAATATTTTTTCGCATTTATAAAAAAGCGACTATTTCGCTTGCAGCTCCCGCCATACTTTTTTGTTGCTGTACTGCCTCTCCAAGCTAATATCCCGACCGAACCAATCCGGGGCGGCAAAATTGTTCGCCGCTTCTTCCGACTCGAACTCCACTTCCAGGACGGCGAGCTTGATTTGGTCGTAAACATCGATTTCGACAATTTTGCTTTCCCACTCGGCCGTAATCCGGTTTTTGGTCAGCGGCACGTAACCGAACGCTTGCGTCAGCTGCCCGTAAATTCCCTCCGATATCGAATATTCCACTTCCTCGCGCGACAAACCGTTGCCAAGCTTGAACGTATGCGTATAGGTTACCCCGCCGCCCGCCAGATCGACGATTCGCCGAACGCGAATTTCCTGGGATTCGTCGATCGCCAAATACGTCTGCTCGATCCGCTGCTCCGACAGCACCTTCAGTCCCTGCTTCCCGATTAGGATCGCAGGCTCTTCCGCCAACAAAAACTTGCGTTCAATCTCTTGCGACATGGCTCATTTCTCCTCTTCCTCATCCATAAACAGCTCGTTGATCATGCGTTCCCTGTTATTCACGAACTGCTTCATCAATATGTAGTGATCGGTTTCTTCCAATGTCGTTCGCTCGATCCCGTCCGGGGTCAACCGATAAACAAGCGCGTCCGGGTAAGCCATCAGAATCGGCGAATGCGTCGAAATAATAAACTGGGAGTTCCTCCGGACGAGCTGATTCATCCGGGCCAGCATCGCCATTTGGCGAAAAGGGGACAGCGCCGCTTCCGGCTCGTCCATCACATACAGGCCATTCCCCCTGAAACGATGCAAAAACGCCGCAAAAAACGATTCCCCGTGCGACTGCTGATGCAGCGACTTTCCGCCGTAGGAATCGATGATGCGCGGTCCCGGACCGGGCTCCCGATCCATCGCGTCGATGTTGGTGGCCAGATTGTAATAGCTTTCAGCCCGGAAGAAAAAGCCGTCCCGCGGCTTGACCGTGCTGCGCGCGAGGCGCAAATACCGGTGCAGCTCGGAATGCGTCTCTTCCGTCGAAAAACTGAAATTGATCGTGCCGCCCTCCGGATTAAAGCCGAACGCGACGGCGATCGCCTCCATCAAGGTCGACTTTCCCATTCCGTTCTCGCCTACGATGTACGTGACTTTGGGGTGGAGCTCCAGCATGTCCAGCTCCCGGATCGCCTTGAGATGAAAAGGATACACGTCGAAGGAGGGCACAGCATCGCGCAGCAGCTGAACGCTCCTCAGATATAAGCCTTGACTGTTCCGTCTCATTCCGCCCGCCTCTCCTTCTATGCGCCGCTAATTAACCGCAGCATTTTTTATATTTTTTGCCGCTGCCGCAAGGACAAGGCTCGTTGCGTCCGATCTACTTCTTCGTCTGAAAATCGAACACCTCCGCCTTGGCCGCTTGACCCGGCGCGGCACTCAGCGCCATGCCGACGCTTGCACGCTTGGCAGAAAGCTCCATAGGCGCGTGACCCTTAATCGCCCACTGCCTCGTATGGTTCATGAGCGGCACCAGCAAATTCGTTACTTCCGCCACGGTTTCCAAATCCGGCATATCAATGAAATCATTCGCCATTTCTATAATAGAAGCAAGTGAATCCCCGTTTTTGGTCGCGTCGGCGCATTCTCCGGCCAACAGCTCCGCCTCATCGCGGTCCATATCGTAATTCTCCATCACGTAACGAACCAGGTTCAAAAACGGCGTGTTCCGTTCAACGTATTCCGCGTCGTCCATTTTGAGCAGCTCATGCTTCTTAAACGGATAAAATTCCAGTTCCGGCCGCGACTCCCGCTCGCGCACGATTTGTTCCGAATCGACGACCCTGTAGTCCGACAGCCTTCCGTTCTGTTCAATGAAGAACCGCTCGTAGTAGACGGATGCATCGAAAAAAATATTCATCATATCAAGGGGGGCAAGCTTATGGTCCGCATAGGAAAGAACGTAACGCTGAAGCTCATCCGTCCGCAGCGTGCCATAACCGTACAACAAGCCGTGGGTAAGCTTGATCCATTCCGTATTGCGGGCGACGAGAGTCTGCTCTTTAAAAAATTCCCCGGCTTTAAATAGCTGCACCAGCTCGTCCGGCATTATGACGACTCTCTTGCCGTCCACTACGCCGGGGAACAAGATGCCGCGTTCGCGGAAATAGGCATATTGCTGGAATCCCAGAAGCGGCTTCTCCCATAACCCGTCGTTTTTTGCTATTTTTTGAACGAGCTTCGACCGCTCAAGATCCCATAATCGGGCCGTCACCCAAAGATTGTCCGGAATTTTCTCCGCGAGCTTCAGGATCAGACCTTGCTTATTAAGCGAGCTCAGGTTGCCGATGTCCAAATTGATGCGGATGTACGTCAACTGCTGCTTCGTCAATGTCTCCAACGCATCCGCCAAGGACAGCGGGTACGAAAGCTGCGGCCAATATTTATCCGGAATAATCTCTTTTTTCGTTTTCATGCTTCTCTCCTTGATGCTCATTCTAGATTGCCTTTGTGACAGTATAAACGCACTTTAGACTTGGAATCAAACACTTATTATAGCAAAAAACCCCGGGATCCGGACAAGATCCCGAGGTTTAACCGTATGCGCTCATGCTTTGTCCGCCGTTCGGGCGCCGAGAAGCGAGTTCAGCTGCTCCAGCAGATTACCGCCGCCGGTGAGGGAAATCGTACCGATCTTCTCGCAAATTTTCTCGAGAAATTCCAGCTCTTTCAGGCGGTATAGCGTGCCGTTCTCGTCCATGAGCTTCGCGGTGTTCAGCAGGCTGCGGGTCGACGCCGTCTCCTCGCGGCGGGTGATGAGATTCGCCTGCGCCTTCTTCTCCGCCAGCAGCACCGTATTCATGATGTCCTTAATGTCGCCCGGCAGGATAATGTCCTTCAAGCCCGCCGACAGGAAGTTTACGCCGTAGCGTTCGCTTTGCTCGTTCAATCGGGAGAGGACGAACAACGCGATCTCCCGCTTCATGCGCAGCAGGTCGTCCAGTTTAAGCGTGCCGACGTATTCGCGTAGGACGAGCTGCAGCAAAATATACATCTGTTCCTCGAACGACTTGATCTCGAGCGCTTTGAGCGGATCGGAGATTCGGTACTGACAGACGAAGTTGAGCCGAAGCGTCACTTTGTCCTCCGTCATGATCTCCTGTCCGGTCATGTCGAGCTGCTGCTGACGCAAATCGATCGTCCTGACCTGAACGGCGACCGGGCCTTTCCAGAAATAGTATTTGCCCGGACGGAGCTCCCGCTGCCGCACGTTATTGTAGAACAGGACGCCCGCTTCGTGACTTGCGACCTCGATCGTCTGGATATAGCCCTGCAGCTTGGGCAAAAGAGCGCGGTCAATCTCCTCCGGAACTTCCGGCCTGCGGATATCCGCGCGCAAGAACGTATGCCGCTTCATGACGTTCCAGAAAGCATGCGTCCCCGCCGTCAGCAGCGACGCGAACTTGCCGTCTTCAAAATGCAGCGCGACTTCGTAATCCTGCACGTCCGCGACCGTCAGCTCCTCGAGCAGCTTCGCATCGTGCATAAACAGGCTCTGCTCTTTATCCGGAACGGAAAACCGCTTCGCGGCGTTCAGCACGATGATGGTATCGCCCGAGAACGGGTTCAGCCTGTAAACGCCGGGCTGCAGATGCCGGACGTAGCTTCCTTTTTTGAACAGCAAGCCGCGCTCGCCGATTTTTACGATTATTTTTTTGAACATCGGTATACACCTCTTTGTCGTTAGGGTAGCCTTCGCGGCAGGAATGCGCCTGCGGCCCGGCCGGAATCGGGCTTAAGAGAAGAGCCGCGCTCGCGTGACGGCGCCGATGTTGCTGACCGGACGCGGGCTTGGTTGCAGCCCGGTCCCGGCGAGTAACGTCGAGGCCGGCAGAGGCGAACGCGCTCCAATCGGTATCCGCCGATTGCATGGGTATCGCCGCAGTAAGCTTGCCATAGGCAAGCTCGCGGCATTCCTGCTTTAAGGCCGAAGCTTGTTTCTCTTCTCTCCTGGAGGGAGATTGTCAAAATACAACCACTGAGTATCCGCTTATGAGGCGATACCAAGGGAGTCGAACCCTTTTATTTGGCGGAGCCCATGCCGGAGCGGCCGGTACAGCATACCCGCTCGCATAGAATGCGGGGGCACTGCGGGATGGATCGACATCCCGGCCAAGGTACGCCGTCCGTGCATGAACCCAAATCTATTATTGATGTTATCTTTAATAGCGAAGTGATCGTTAGACGCCTTTGATCGCGGCCATCGGCTTGCATTTGGCGACGACGGCCGCCAAGGAAGCGCCGACGACGCTGTCGATGATCTGGTCGACATCCTTGTACGCCTGCGGGCATTCGTCGAGAATCGTCTGCAAGGAACGGTGGTTGACGAGAATCTCGTCGTCGGTTCCGACCTTCAGCGATCGCTCGAATTGGTCGACCGTCACCAGCTCCTTCGTCGCTTTGCGCGAGCGGGCCCGGCCGGCGCCGTGGCAGATGGAATAAAAGTTTTTGAGCCCTTCGTCCTTGCCTATCATAATGTAGGAGGACGTTCCCATCGAACCGGGGATCAGGGCGGGATGCCCCGTCTCCTTGTAAGCCGGCGCGTTCAGGAAGTGGCCGGGCGGCAGCGCCCTCGTCGCACCTTTGCGGTGGACGAGCATCGGCTGGCCGCGGTGGAATTCCTTCAGCGCGTAGTTATGCATCAGGTCATACAGTACGGGCAGCTCCGTCTCCGGACCGAATACGTCCCTGAACGCCTCCCGCACGCCGTGCGCGATCATATGCCGGTTGCTTACGGCGAAATTAAGGGCGGAGTACATCAGATTCAAGTAGGTCTGCCCTTCATGGCTCGCGATCGGCGCATAGATCAGGTTCGGGTCGGGATTGGAGACGCCCCACAGCCTCATCGCCTCTTTGATCGTTTTGTTATGCTCCCGGCCGACCATGCCGCCCCAAGCCCGCGAGCCGGAATGGATCATGACGACGACCTGGCCGTCGAACAAGCCCCATTTTGCCGCCAAATCCGCGTATTCCGCTTCGATCTCCAAGTACTGAATTTCGATAAAATGGTTGCCGCTGCCGAGCGTGCCCAGCTGACCGCGGGCGTACTTCACGATCTTCGGAGGCAGGTCGTTCAGGTACGTGCGATCGTAGGCGAACTCGGCTTGCTCGACATGCGTCAGCCAGCGCTCATCCGGCACGTACTTCCCGGGCAGTCCCTTCAGGCCATGCCGGACGACTTCCATCACGTCGATGTCCTCATAGTTCGAGTTCGTCCTCTCACCCGTCGGGACGTATTTCTCGATGGCCGCGATCAGCGCTCGGCGGGTCGCTTTGTTTTGAATGTCGCGCTTATGCAGCCTCGTCGTATGAACGCGCATGCCGCAGCCGATGTCCGATCCGACGATCGACGGCGATACGCAGCCGTCCTTCATGCTCCAGACCGCGGTCGTGCCGATGCACGTTCCGATGCCGACATGCGCGTCCGGGGTGTAGCTCATATATTGGTTACGCGGAATGAGCAGATTGTTGTTTGCCATTTCATACACCTTGGCTTCGAAGGTACCGAACACCTCGTCGTTCGCGAACACATGAAGCTTTCCGTTGCCAAGCTCGATTTCATGGTGATTGGCGCCGTGGTATTTCATGTTTTCATTTGCTTCCATAGCCGAGTTCATGCGTAAAAACCTCCTTACTTCAGCGGCGTTTCAGCTTGCCGCCGTCTTCTTGGATTTATTTTCGCTTATTTGCATGCGCGCGAACATGGCGAAAGTATTACGACGAAGGAAATTTTTCCTTTTGATCCAAATCCGCCTCGTTCCTGCTAAGATAGATGGATAAGACCGTCGCGGACCGGAAGGAGGCTCCGATTATGGCCAAAGAAAGCTTCGATAAGGAAATCCAGTTTCTGCGGATGCTCGTTCTGACAAGCGGGGCATACAGCCGGCAGCAGTTCGCCGACAGGCTCGGCATTTCCGTCCATACGTTCGATAAAACGATCAAGCGGCTGAAAGAGGTTGTCAGCTCCGTGCAGAGGGGGCTGCCGGAGGAGCAAAGCAAAGAGTTCGCGGAGACGATCCGCTACCATTATCTCGATTCGTCCGACCCGATGCTGCTGTTCCTGTTCAGAGCCAAATCGCTGAAGGAATCGGAGAGCCAGCGCCTCTCGCTGCTGCTTGCCGCCCTGCACGAGAAGCCGCTGACCGCGATGGAGCTGCTGGATGCGTGCTGCAGCGCCTTGCCGGCTTCCCTTGCGCTGCCGGACGAGAAGACGATCCGCGCGGACCTGAAGTACTTGGAGCAGGTCGGCGTCATCAAGAAGACGGAAGGGCCCCGGCCTTACCGATACCGTATCCATAACGACCTGGCGCGCGAGCTGTCGGCGGACGAGCTGAACGATTTATACGATTTCGTCGATATCATGGCGAACACGCAGCTTCCGTCGTTGCAGGGCTACCTGCTGAGAGACGGCTTGAAAAAGCATAGAAGCCGGCTTCGGGGCGGCGAGCCCTCGATCGAGCCTTTTATCTACAAATACCACTACTACTCCCGCATTCTGGACGAGGCGCATCTGTTCGCTTTGCTCGGGGCGATCCGCGCCCGGCAGACAGTCGGCTTCCTCTACTTCTCGCCGAAGAAGGAGACAAGCTACGCGTCCAAGAACACGAACCCGCTGTTCGAACGCGACACCGAGGGCAAGCAGGAGACCGTGCTCCCGCTCAAAATCGTCTACGACCATCAATACGGTCGATGGTATTTGCTCGGCCACCATCATCGGCACGGCATTAAAAAATATCGGCTCGAAGGGCTAACCCAGATCGACGAGGGCGAGTCCGTATCGGAGGAGCGGTTCGCGGAAAACCGCGCGCTGCTGGAACTGCGACTGAAGCACAGCTGGCTGATCGATACGGGACGCGCCGTCAAAGTCCGCATCCGGTTTTTTAATCCGGGGCCCGGCATCCCGAACTTCGTGAAGGAGCGCGTCCTTCTCCAGGGACAGTGGGGAACGGTGGAGGACGAGGAGGGCGGCGATTCGTTCCTGTACGAGATCGACGTGAACGGAACGACCGAGATCAAGCCATGGATCCGAAGCTTCGGATCGAGCTGCGAGGTGCTGGCGCCGCCCGGTCTAAGGCAGGAAATGATCGAGGAGTGGAAGGAGATCAAAGCGTACTATGAATCCGTTTGAGAAAATTTTCAACTACCAGATTCTATCCCGGCTGGAGGATTCCGGCACGTTCATGGTCACCGCCCACGAGAGGAGCTGGCTGAAGACGATGCTCCGGCACCCGGCGGCTTCGGAAGCTTTCGCGCCCGGGACGCTTGCGCGGCTTGCGGCGATGCTGGAACACGATCCGGCGCTCCAGACGGATGGGCTGCTGCTGCACAAGGCCGCGAGCAAGGAGAAGCAAGTGTACCACGCGCTGTTGCGGCCGCTTCGGCAGGCCATAACGGGCAGGAGCTTGGTTACGCTGAGCTACGGCATTAAGAACGGCCGCAGCTACAGCGAGCAGACGGCATTCCCTTACAAGCTCGAATATTCGATGGTCAAGCGGGAATGGTATTTGCTCTGGTATCATTTGCGGCATCGCGCGCTGATGAGCACGAAGCTGCAGAAGATCGCCGAAGCGCGCCAAGCGCCATGCCCGGAGGAGACTTACGCGAAGCTGCTGGCGACTGTCCAGTCGCTCATGGAAAATCGGAAGCGTACCGCCGACGTCATCGTCGTGAGGCAGTACAACGCGGAGCTGTCGCGGATTTTGTACGCCTTCTCCTGCTTCGAGAAGGAGGTCCGCTATGACGCCGAGAGGAACGAATATACGATTCGCGTCAGCTTCCAGAACGACGAGTGCGAGTACTTGCTGTCGAAAGCCCGCTTCCTTGGCAAACGGGTGCGGCTGGCGAGGGGCGGCCATATGCAGCGGCGGATGCTGGAATCCGCGACGAAGGCGTTGGCCCGGTACGGGGAGACGTAGCCTTGGGATGCCTTTCGCGGGATGAGCAGGTCTACTATTTAGACCTGATGGCCGGATTCCGGTTAGTTTTGGGCAATCAGGTCTACTTTTTAGATCTGATTTGGAGAATTCGGCGGATTTGGAGCCATTTTGCGCAGGCGCGGGACGATCAGGTCTAATTTTAGACCTGATGGCCGGATTCCGGTTAGTTTTGGGCAATCAGGTCTACTTTTTAGATCTGATTTGGAGAATTCGGCGGATTTGAGGCCATTTTGCGCAGGCGCGGGACGATCAGGTCTAATTTTTAGACCTGATGGCTGGATTCCGGTTAGTTTTGGGCAATCAGGTCTACTTTTTAGATCTGATTTGGAGAATTCGGCGGATTTGAGGCCATTTTGCGTACGCAAGTGGGGCCCGGTGAGCCCCAGACGAGGCGTTTGATTGGAGAAACTCCAATCAAACCACCCGAGCGAGCGTGATTCGCCGTGTTTGATTGGATGAAATCCAGTCAAACGTGCGCGAGTGGGCTTTAATGAGCCCTTGGCGGGGCATTTGATTGGAGAAACTCCAATCAAACCGCTCAAGCGAGCGTGATTCGCCATGTTTGATTGGATGAAATCCAGTCAAACGTACGCGAGTGCGCTTGATGAGCCCCATACAGGGCGTTTGATTGGATGAAATCCAGTCAAACGTGCGCGAGTGGGCTTGATGAGCCCCTGGCGGGGCGTTTGATTGGAGAAACTCCAATCAAACCGCTCGAGCGAGCGTGACTCGGCGTGTTTGATTGGATGAAATCCAGTCAAACGTGCGCGAGTGAGCTTGATGAGCCCCAGATGGGGCGTTTGATTGGAGAAACTCCAATCAAACCACCCGAGCGAGCGTGATTCGCCGTGTTTGGTTGGATGAAATCCAGTCAAACGTGCGCGAGTGGGCTTTAATGAGCCCTTGGCGGGGCATTTGATTGGAGAAACTCCAATCAAACCGCTCGAGCGAGCGTGATTCGCCGTGTTTGATTGGATGAAATCCAATCAAGCGCAGGTGCGGGACGATCTGGTCAAAAGTTAAAAGAAAAACACTGACATCATTGGTCAGTGTTTTTCGCTTTTATGAGAATACTACCGGTCCTTCAGCACAATCCGTCCGTCATCGCTTCTGACCGCGTCCCCGCGTTCGATCGCGCGGGCGATGCCGTTTCTCGCCGCCTTCTCAAGCGCCGCGCCAGAGCGGGAATAACCAAGCAGCTTGAGCACCTGCTTCGCCAGATCGGGCTCCGGCAGGCTAATCTGGGCGGCGAGCACGGCCTTCGCCGCATTCGCCGTCTCTTCGCCGGGCAGCTCCTCCGCGGTACGCCGCTGCGAATCATCCGCCGACAGCCGGAACTTCGCGTAGCGGGACGGCTCCTCCCCTTCCGGCCAGAGGAACGCCGTGCCGTCCGTCTCGGTCCGCGTCGCGTCCAGCTTGGACAGCAGTTCGTCGAAGCGGCGGTCCAGCCGCGCGCCCATTCGCGATATGCTCCAAGCCTGCAGCACCCGCTTTGCCAGAAGCGCCCGGCTGATCGGCCCTTCCTCGCGGATGACCTTCTTGATCTGTTCCAGAATAAGCGGCGTATACCCCATCTGATAAAAAGCGTCCGTACCGTACGGGACAGCCTCCAGCTCGGTTACCTTGTATACGTCGGCGCCTTCCGGCGGTGCGGCGAACGCCCCCGGTTGAGACCGTTCTGCGTGCACCGCCGCAAAAGCAATCGCAGACGGATCGGTCGGAGACGCCTTTTCCAATTCATGAGCTCCTTCCGCCGTCGCTCCCGCTTTCGTGCCTGTTGCCGTTGCTGCTTCTGATTTTGCTCCTGCCTCTGCTCTTTCTCTTGCTGCCGCTTCTACATCTGTTCTTGCTTCTGCATCTACTCCTGCCTCTGCCTCTGCTTCTGCGCCTACTCCTGCTTCTGCCTCTGCTTCTGCACCTACTCCTGCTTCTGCTTCTGCTTCTGCTTCTACTTCTGCTTCTACTTCTGCTTCTGCTTCTACTCCTGCTTCTTCATCAGCACCCGCTCTTGAATCCGCTCCAGCTCCCGCATCCGCTTGCGCCTCCACGGCCTCTTCCTTCGCCCGCGCAACCGCCTCTTCGATCTTGCGAAGCTCCGCCTCCCGGTTCTCCCACCAATCCGGCAACCAAATCCGGTGCAAGCGCCAGCCGAGCTGCTCCAGCACCTGTATGCGCAAAATATCGCGGTCCCGCGCCGTATTGGCGCTTTTGTACATCGGCCCGTCCAATAGGAGACCCAGCAAATACCGCCCCGGATTGTCCGGATCGAGTACGCCCGCATCGATACGATAGCCCGACGCGCCGACATAGAGGTCCGTCCGGCAGCCGCGCCGCGCCAATTCGTCCGCCAAGCTCCGGTGCAGCTCCGTCACGCTATCGGCCTGCTTGGCCGTCTCCGCAACCGGCAGCCCTTGCTTCCCTTTCTCCGCGAATTCCAGAAACGCCTTCAGCCCAAGGACGCCTTCGGCGCTCGTCCGGCTGCCGCTCAGCTGATGCGCGCGCAGCGTGGAGAACACGATCATTTCGCTTCTCGCACGCGAGACCGCGACGTTCAGGCGGCGCCAGCCGCCTTGGCGGTTCAGCGGGCCGAAGTTGAGGCTGACCTTGCCCGCCAGATCCGGGCCGTAGCCGATCGAGAACAAAATGATGTCCCGTTCGTCGCCCTGCACATTTTCCAAATTTTTGACGAATACCGGCTCGGGCAGCTCTGCCAGCAGCAGCTCCAGCTCCGGCTCCTTCCGGAGCGCTTCGTCCAGCAAATCCTCGATCAGCGTCTGCTGGACCGAGCTGAAGGTAACGACGCCGATGCTGAACCGCCGAAGCGCCGCATCCTTCAAGCGCCTGACGATCTCGGCCACGATCGCGTCGCCCTCCGCCCGGTTATGCTTCGTGCGGCCACGGTCGTAGTAGCCTTCCACCGGCCGAAGCGAGACGCTGGACACGGGTTCGTCGGGCGAAGGGAACGTCATCAGCTTGTTATCGTAATAATGCGCGTTGCTGAAGGCGATGAGGCTCTCGTGCCGGCTCCGGTAATGCCAGGTCAGATGCCTCTCGTACATGCCGAGTGCCAGGCAATCGTCCAATATGCTCTCCATATCCTCGGACACTTCGTTCTCCTCGTCCGCTTCCTCCTTCGTCTTCGAGAAAAAGCTCGTCGGCGGCAGCTGCTTCGGATCGCCCACGATGACCGCTTGATGTCCTCGCGCAAGCGCTCCGACCGCTTGCGCCGTCGGCACCTGCGAAGCTTCGTCGAAGATGACGAGGTCGAACTTCGGGCTGCCCGGATCCAAATATTGCGCGACGGATATCGGGCTCATCAGCATGCAAGGCGCCAGCCTCGGCAGCAGGTTCGGGATCTGCTCGAACAGCCGGCGGATCGACAACGACCTTCCGCCGCTTCGAATCGCCCGCTGCAGGATGCCCGCCTCCGAGCTTTGCGCCGCCTCTTGCGACATTTGCGGCACCTTGGCCGACAGCCGGGCGGCGATCTCCAGCCGGGTGAGCCGCTCGAAGCGGCGGTCCGTCTCGCGAAACCGGCTCAGCTTCTCCTCGAACAAATTGCCGGAGAACTGGCCCAACCGGTCGTCACGGTCGAAAATATAATTGGCGCAGGCTTTGTACAAGCCGCGCTCGAACGCCCGAATGAGCTCGCCGCTTGCGATTCGGCCCTCCTCATGCGCAACGAGCAGCGGCGCAAGCCCCGCTTCCTCCGCCTGCTCCCGCACGCGCCGCCATGCGCACCAGTCGCGCAGCCCGGGCAGGGCGGCTTCCCAGCGGCCGGCCTTCTGCCGCATGAAGCCGTACCAGCTCGTCCGGCCGGCGGCCACGGCCAATCCCGCTTCATCGAGCCGGAGCAGCCGCCCCAGCAGCTCGAGATGAGCGGCCGCTTTGCCGTGAAGCCCGGCCGCTTCGCGCAACGCCAAGCCGCGCGCCAGAAACGCGCTCCGGCCGCCGCCAAGCTGCGTCCCTATTCGCTCCCTTGCCCGCAGCGCTTCCGCCGCGTCGCCTTCGTGCCAGGCCAGCAGGAGGGCCTGCGCCTCCACCGCCCAGTCGGCGGCCGCCGCCGTCCCCTGCCAATCGCCCTGCCCGTCGTTCCAGAGCGAGCCGCCTAAATAACGCTCCGCGGTCTCGCCCATGGCCAGCAGCTTCTTCTCTTCCTCCTGCCACTGCAATAGCAGCGACAGAAGATCCTTCGCCTGCTCCTTCACGATTTGCGCGCCGGGCGCAGCCATCGTCCGCAGCACCTTCACAATCCGGTTCTGCCCGATCAGCCTCGGCAAAAACCACTTCAGCTCGGCCTTCGTCCATTCCGACTGCGCCGCCTGCGCATCAAACCGCAAAGCCTCGGGCGAGAAAAAACGCAAAGCCGCAGCTCGGCTTCGCTCTCTTCGCTCGCCCTGCTCCGCGACCTTCCGCAGCTCTTCGGCCGCTTGCTCCATGCCGCCGGCTTGCAGCAGCGCCGGCTTCACGTCCGGCATATCCGCCATCAGCCCGCACAGCCGGGCAAGCGCGCGCGTCATCTCGAGACCGAGCGGCGACTCGGACAGCTGCAGCAGCGACATAGCCTCGCGCATCGCTTCCTCAGCACCTGCCGCCTTCGCCAGGAAACCCTTCAAAGCTTGCTCGATTTCATTCTTCATGCTCTGCGTATAGGCGGAGACGCGGGCATCCGCCCACGCATGGCCGGCGGGAGATCCGCACTGCTCGCTCGCGGCTTTGATTTGGGAGGCGAGATCCCGCCACGCCGTTACCTTCTCGGGCGTAAGCTCCGCCACGGCGGCATCGTCGAACAAGACGGCCTCCGATCCCGGCCCCTCGCCCGCCCGCTCATAGCCGGCCGCCGCTTCGAATAACGAGAAGCCGAACGGATGCTTGCGATGAAGCGCCTCCGAATAGCCGTTCAGCTCGCCGCGCAGGCCGGCCAGCCGGTCCGCCTGCGCCTTCCATTCCTCCGGCGGCTGCATGCGCGGCGCGTCGATCGCGGCCTGCAGCTGATCCAAGACGGCCCGCTTCGTGCTTTTGTTCGAATGCAGTTCCAGGCAGAACGCGCCGAGACCGATCGCTTCGAGCCTCTTCTGCACGACCGACAGCGCGGCCATCTTCTCCGCGACGAACAACACTCGCTTGCCGCCGGCCAGGGCGCTGGCGATCATGTTCGTGATCGTCTGCGATTTGCCCGTGCCGGGAGGCCCGTGCAGCACGAAGCTTTGTCCCGCCGCAGCCGCCCGGATGGCGGATTGCTGCGAGGAGTCCGCGCTGATCGGCAGCAGCTGCTCGCCGGGATGCTGCCCGTCAAGCGGCAGCGCGACCGCCGCCGTCTCCTCCTGCCGCCATTGCAGCCGCCCCTCCATCAGGCTGGCGACGATTTTGTTCCCGGCCAGCTCGCCCGCGCGCGTGCGAAGGTCGTTCCACATGACGAATTGCCCGAACGAGAACAAGCCCAAATACGCGGCTTCCTCGACCTCCCAGCGCGGTACCTGCATCAAGGCATGGCGGATGACATGGAAGATTTGCTTCAGGTCGATGCCCTTCTCGTCGCGCGGCAGCGCATCGAGGCCGCCGATCGCAATGCCGTAATCCTGCCGCAGCATCTCCAGCAGCGTAATGTTCATTTGCGGCTCTTCGTCGCGCCCGCGGATCGTGTATCCGCTTTTGGATACCTTCTTCATAATTTGAACCGGTATAAGCACCAGCGGCGCGTACCTCGGCAGCTCGCTCGCCGGGGATTCGTACCACTTGAGCAAGCCGAGCGCGAGATACAGCGTGTTCGCGCCGTTCTCCTCCAAGGAGAGGCGAGCCGACCGGTACAGGTGGACCATCCGCCGCTCCAGGTCGGCTTCGTTCAACTCCGCCCGGAGCCGCTTGCGGCCGAATTCGTCGCGCAGCAGCTGCTCGATCGGATGGTTGCTGCGGATGCTTTGGTACAAGCTGACGCTGCGAACGTCGTCCTGCCAGTCGCCCGGTTTTGCCAGCAGCTGGTATTCGTCGCGTTCCGCAAGCCCGTCCTCCAGCTCGCCGAGCTGCGTCGTCATGATCGGCACGCTCGACTTCGACAAACGGAAATTGATGAGCGTGTTGCGAAGCGACAAATCGAGCAGCCGCCGCTCCCACTGCCGCTGCCTGCTCATCGGGACGGCATCGACCTCCTGCGGCTTCTCCAAAATATCCACGAGCTGCGGCGGAATCGACTGCGCGCCGGCGGAAGGTGCGGGCGGCTCCTCTTCGATGCACCAGACGCCGGCTTTCTCCGTGCGGAGCGGGAGCGGACGGATGCCGCCGGAGCGCGCCCGCCGGACATCGACGACGCAGTCGAACTTGTCCGGATCGAGCAGGTGCGAATTCGCCCGCTCGGCCGCGTCGTCGAACCGGGCCGTCTGCCCCTCGTTCATGCAAGTCGCTTCGACCAGGCAGATCTCGTTAATGCCGGGCGCGACACGCTTGGTCAGCAAGGTAATATCGTCCTGCACGCTCTCGGAGAACGTCTCTTCGACGAGCCAAACGCCGGGAAACGCATGCCCTTCCGTAAAAATAAGCAGCGGATGCAGGCCGACCGCTTCGAGGCAGGCCGCATAGAGCAGCGACAGATCGAAGCAATTGCCCATCCGGTGCGCGAGCACCGCGTCCGGCAGCCGAACCCGCTGGCCCATCTGCTCGAAGCTCGGCGGCGCCACGCAATACGTGACCTGCTTGCTTTGAATGACGCTATAGATCGCTGCCGCCTGCAGCCGCACCCGGTTCGGGTCCTTGCTCTGATAGCCGCTGAACGTCGGGGAGCCGCCCCACTTGCCGAGCAGGTCCGCCGCCTCGCGGACAAGCTGCAGCACCTGCGGGTGGTTGGGCGCGACGAAAGCCGCCGCCATCTCCGGCAGCGCCGCCAGCCCGCCCCACTCGTCGAAGGCCAGGAGCGCGATCGGCTCCCGGACCGTGAGCAGGGCGGTCCCGTCCTTCTCGGCGGTCAGCGTAAGCAGACCCGACACCCGCTCCGACAATCCGCCCAAATAGGCGGTCGACAGCCGCAGCGGAACGGCGCCGAGATCGACAGCCTGACCGGCGGGCAGCGCGTCGATTCGTTTCGTCCACTCGTATGCGAAATCCGGCTCGGCGTTCAGCCTGACGGTAATGTCGCGAATATCCTCGTCCGACGCGTTCGTCAGCACGATATTTTTAATGACGGGCACATGGTTTTGCTGCATCGCGCAGTTGACGATCCCGCTGTATGACCATGCGCATTGAAGCCCGGTACTCAAGTTGAAAACCTCCTAACCTCTCAGCCGCGTATAACAAGAGCCTGAGCTCTATCATTTACCCCTATCATAGCACTATCCCTGCCGCAATTCCGCATCATTCGACGACCTTCTCGATTTTGGCGAAAAATATTATTTGTAATGATTATAAAATAACATTGATTTTTCTATCGAAAGCGGTAACATATTAGACGAGGCGCAATCATACAAAATCTAATGAGGTGATTCTATTATGAGTACTGAGAAGAACAAGCTCACGACTAGTTGGGGTGCTCCGGTCGGAGACAACCAAAACTCGATGACGGCAGGCTCAAGAGGACCAACGTTGATCCAGGATGTACACCTATTAGAGAAGCTGGCGCATTTCAACCGCGAGCGCGTGCCCGAGCGCGTCGTGCACGCCAAGGGCGCCGGAGCGCATGGATATTTTCAAGTGACGCATGACGTGACGGCGTATACGAAGGCGGACTTCCTGTCCGAAGTCGGCAAGCGCACGCCGATGTTCATTCGTTTCTCCACCGTCGCCGGGGAGCTCGGCTCCGCCGATACGGTGCGCGACCCGCGCGGATTCGCCGTCAAATTTTACACCGACGAAGGCAATTACGATCTCGTAGGCAACAACACGCCCGTGTTCTTCATACGCGACGCGATTAAGTTTCCCGACTTCATTCATACCCAGAAGCGCCACCCGCAAACCCATTTGAAAAACCCGAACGCGATTTGGGATTTCTGGTCGCTCTCGCCCGAGTCGCTGCATCAGGTGACGATCCTGATGTCGGACCGAGGCATTCCCGCTACGCTGCGGCATATGCACGGCTTCGGCAGCCACACGTTCAAATGGGTGAACGCCGAGGGCAAGGCGGTGTGGGTGAAATACCATTTCAAGACCGAGCAAGGGGTCCAAAACCTGTCGAACGAAGTAGCCGCCAAAATTGCCGGCGAGAATCCGGATTACCATACGGAAGACCTGTTCAACGCAATCGCGAGCGGCGACTTCCCGGCCTGGAAGCTGTACGTGCAAATTATGCCGCTGGAGGATGCCGATACATACCGCTTCGACCCGTTCGACGTGACGAAGGTATGGTCCCAGAAGGATTATCCGCTCCAGGAGGTCGGCCGCATGGTGCTCGACCGCAATCCCGAGAACTACTTCGCCGAGGTGGAGCAGGCGACGTTCTCCCCGGGCAGCTTCGTGCCCGGCATCGAAGCGTCTCCGGACAAAATGCTGCAGGGCCGCTTGTTCGCCTACTCGGACGCGCACCGCTACCGTGTCGGCGCCAACCATAACCAGCTGCCGATCAACCGTCCTCTCGCGCCGGTCAATAATCATCAGCGCGACGGGCAGATGCGAGCCGACGGCAACGGCGGGGCTTCCCTCTACTACGAGCCGAACAGCTACGGCGGACCGACGGAAACGCCGGAGAACAAGCCGGCTGCCTACGCGGTATCCGGCAATGCCGACAGCGTCGCGTACGATCATCACGATCACTATACGCAGGCCGGTGATTTGTACCGCCTCATGAGCGAGGAGGAGCGCGCCCGCCTCGTCGAGACGATCGTAGCCGCCATGAAGCCGGTCGAGCGCGACGACATCAAGCTCCGGCAGATCGGCCACTTCTACAAGGCCGATCCGGAATACGGACAGCGCGTCGCGGAAGGGCTTGGCTTATCGATTACCCAGCAATCCTAATTCCATATCCAAATAGAGCGGCCGCCGAAGATGGTTTCGGCGGCCGCTTGCTATCATCCCGCAATCATCGGGGCAGAGTCCGTTCTTTTTAACCGAAAGCGCCGGCGGGAAAGGCTCGCTCTCTCCTCTGGCGCTTCTTCGTTTTAATGGGCGGCGTTGCTGGCCGCTTTTTGGATGGCGTGAACGCCCATCACGACGGCGACGAGCTCATAGCTGTCCAGCCGGCCGGAGCGGTTGTTCAAGCAGAAGGCGCCGGACTGCAGCCAGCCGCTCGTTCTCGCGAAGCTTGCCGACGGCTGCCCGCTGTCGTCCGCGATTTCGTACTCCTTCGAGAAGGCGGGCGAGGTGATCTCGTATACCCCCCTCTCCCCCGCGTCGTACTCGTAGCGCTTCGAGAAGAAGCTCATTCTTACCCTCAGAACGCCGAACAACCGTTCATCCGGGCCGGTTATCCGCCATTTTCCCGAGAAGAAAGGAAATTTCCCTTCGTACAGCTTCGCGCCGGAAGCGTCGTAAATGTCGAGCGACGAGCCGAACGCGCTTTTCAAATCGACGGTCCCGACCTTCATGCCTTCCTCGTCCATAATATCGGTTATTCCCGCGCTGAAAAAATTGTCATTAAAATAAAGCTCCATTCTCTCACCTCCGCGAATAGCGATTCTCCATCCATTATATGGCCTGGATGCCCGATGCGATAGCACGGGCTCCAGCGAATTATGGTATACTGCACCAATAAGCAAGAACAGGAGGTTATGGCGGATGAAAATTTATGTCATTCAATCGTTCGGCGGGGACGGCATGGAGAACGTGTACGTCGGTACCGACGAAGCGAAGGCGCTGTCTCTGCGTTCGGCCGATTTCGATAATTGCGACGCCTTGTTCGTCGAGATCTGGGAGGACGGCGAGAAAACGGACGATTTCCGTTTGGAGGAGCAGGAACAAGGCGAGCGGGATTGGGCGAATTAGCCCGCCTCTTCGGTTCCCGGCCGCCGCGCCATTCAAATCGAGTCCGACGCCGGCAACGGTTCGATCCCGGTCTATACCGGCATGTTGTTGGAAGGAGACTAGGACGGCAGGTTGCCGGCTTGCCGGGCAGGCAGTCTCTTCGAGCTCAACCCGATCAGGACCGTGATGGCGATGCATTCGAGCAGCGTCAGCATGAGATAGACGAGGTCCTGCCAGACATGCATGCTATCCACGCTCCAGCCCAGCATATACAGATTCAGCTTCATTAGCAAAATATGCGTGAAAAACGTCACGGCGCTGAACAAACTGATCTGCCTGTGATAGGCCCCAGCGGCTCTGCTCCGGATGCGCAATATGCCGTAAAACAGCAACACCGTATTCGGCAGCGCGCCGATTGTCAGCTTATAATCGGTCGTCCACTCCGTATACCGGAACAATGCCGCCGTCTCCAGCACCGTCAGCGCGATTGACGCAAGCAGGAGCGGCTTTATTTTCACGCTCAGAAACCGCTCCTCGTATTTGGCCAGCAGCGCGCCCGCAACGACGAACGTAAAGCCGAAGCCGAAATACCGGGTCGCGAAGGCAACCAAATATTCGGCATGATCGGGTTGCAAGAAGGCGAACGCCCCGAACGCTTCGCCACCAGCCGTCTGGAAGCTTCCGGATACGAATTGGACGGCCGCGAAGAAGGCCAGCGTCAAGTACATGGCGAGGCGGTCGCGCTGCCGGCGGAGAAGCAGGTACGCGGCGGTCACGCCGAATACGAGCGGCGGGATGAACCAGAATTGGATGAACGGGCCGTTCAGGAAGAAGGTCATGAACAGCACCTTGGCCTGCAGGAACAGATTGCCCGCGGTCAGACCGTCGCTGATCAGCTTGGGCACGATGCTCTCGGCGATAAAGAGCAAGCAAAAGAAAGCGTAGACGATTCCGATCCGGGCCGCGTATTTCACCACGTATCCCTTCGGGCTTGCGGCGCGGCTCCAGCCCTTGTAAGCCAGAAAGCCGGCAACGACATAGAAGCACGGCACGACGATCCTCGTGGCGAGCGAGACGAACTGCACGAGCGACTGGGCCGGCATCTGCGCCATGTACCGGATCAGGAACAGATGCGCGAACAAGACGAGCAACGAGCCCGACAGCTTAAAAATCGTAATGCCGGGATAGTAGTTACGCATGTTTCCTCAGCGCTCCGTTCCCGTCGAGCACGAGCGACTTGATTTCCGCTACCGAAATTTTCCCCGTCGGCGACAGCGGGAAGGCGGGCAGGAA
Source organism: Paenibacillus arenilitoris (assembly GCF_014705655.1). GTDB lineage: Bacteria > Bacillota > Bacilli > Paenibacillales > Paenibacillaceae > Pristimantibacillus > Pristimantibacillus arenilitoris. The sequence continues at coordinate 19,427 of NZ_JACXIY010000058.1, forward strand.
CACGAAATGCCGCGGCAGCTTGAAGGCGGATAATAGCGGCGCGAGATCGCTTCTCAGCTTGTCGGCGCTTAAAGCCGCCCCGTGCTTCGCGACGACGCAGGCGCATACCTGCTCGCCGTAGAGCTCGTCGGGAACGCCGATTACGAGCGCCTCCGCCACGTCGCCGAGCCTAAGCAGCGCGTTCTCGATTTCGACGGGAGAAATCTTCTCCCCGCCGCGGGAGATGATGCGGTGAAGCCGGCCCGTTATCGTCAGCTGCCTTCGCTCGTCCACGAAGCCGAGGTCGCCCGACCGGTACCAGCCGTCTTCCGTGAAGCACGGCCGCTCTTTGTTCTCCTTCGTATAGCGCATGACGCGGTAGCTGCGGATCGCGATCTCGCCATGCGCGCTTGGCGGAAGCGTCCGCCCCGTATCCGGATCGACGATTTTCACCTCGACCGCCTTGTCGATCCTCCCGCCGATGCTGTATTCGCTCTTCTCGAAATCCTGGTAGCGGAGCAAGCCGCTAAGCAAATTCGTCGGCTTCAACAAGTTGTAGAGGAGCGGCAAAATCCCGTTGTTTCCCTTTTCAATGAAGCAGGTGCCGTTCGCGACCGCCCCGGCCTCGGACGAGCCGTAGCTGACCATGAAGAAACGGAGATCGATTTGCTTCATCATTTTTTGCAATATCGCGTTGTTGACCGCCGCGGACGTGAAGGCGATGCCGAGTACCGACTTCAAATCGTAATCGCGGCGCTGCGGCGAAGCCAGCATCTGCTGAATCATGAACGGCGTGCCGATCAGCACCTTGCACTTCTCCATCTGGACCGCCGCCAAGGCGTCGATCGGATGAAAACGGCTCAGCATGACGATGCGGATATTGCATGCTTTAAGGCCCGTGAACAGCGTCGCGAAGCCGCCCAGGTGATACAAGGGCAGCAGATTCATGACCGAGAAATAGCGCGTGATCCGATCGGTCAGTTTGGAGAGCAGCGCGCTGCCTGGACCGGGTCCTGCCGCCTGCGCCTTTTTGAGCAGGAAGGAAGCCGTCGTGCGAAGAACGCCCTTCGGCATGCCGAGCGTTCCTGACGTATATAGCAGAATAAGCGGGTCCTCCGGACGATTCGCCCGGCAGGCGGCGGCCAAAGTTTCTTCCTCGACCAGCGAGCCGAGCGCGAACAAATCCGAATAGGAACGAAACGGCGCGGCCGCTGACTCCTCGTCGTCGAGCACGAAAATATGCGCGGGCAGCCACGAGCTGTCCGTGCCGGCGCGCCTGTTCTCGAAGATGATTTCCTGCAGGATCGCCGGGTAATGAAGGCGGTTTCCCTTCGTCGCCATCAGAAGCGCGGCCGGGCGCGCATCCTCCAAATAATGGCGGAGCTCCTCTTTCTTCGAATACGTATTGAGCGGCACGATAACGGCTCCCACGCAAGCCGCGGCGAACATCGAAACGATCGTCTCCATCCTGCCCGGCATGAGCACGGCGACGGCATCGCCTTTCTTGATGCCAAGCTTCAGCAAGCCCTTAGCGAGGAGACGTACCTCCCGCCAGAGCGTCGACCATGCGTAATGCTGGTTATAGGCCGGGAAGCTGTACGCCACGTCGTTGGCGCAATCGGCAGCCCGTTTCCGAAGCAGGTAAGGAATCGTATCCGGATTAAAGTCGCTTGTTCTTTTCATCGCCCTGGGACCTCCGTCATATTCAATAATATGGCTAATATACCATTAACGACGTTCTTAATAAAGAACATTTTTCAAAAAAGAGAGGCCCTCCGATTTTACCTGGGCCCCTTGCAGACTAAGCACTGCGGCATCGTCCTGCAGCCATGTCCATATGCTCCTTATTTCCCTTGCCTGATCCAGTCCTTCTTCATTAACGCGCTCGGCGTTTTATTGTCCTTCATATACTTCTGAAGCACATGATGAGTCGAGAACAGCATTTCCACGAAGTACCACTTCTCATTGGCGATGATCAAGCCCTTTCCGCTGAGCTGCACGATCGTCGTGCCCGGAAAATGGCTGATGTCGCTTTTGCTTGCCGCGCTCTCGTCGTAAGCCAGGTCGATATTCTCGAAGATCGGCCTCTTGCCCGGAGCGAATAGGCTTTGGCGAAGGCCTTCCGCATACGCGTTGTCATAGCCTTCGGAATAGCCGTCCTCCTTGCTCGCGTACGCCTTCGGCTCATCCTCGAGTCCGCTTCGCATGCCGTCCTTCTCGCCCTGCTCATACCAATAATCGTATCTTCCGTCGGCGTCGCCCTTATCGTAGCCGTCCCGATACGATTGATTATCGTATAAGTCGTAGTATCTGGAAAATTCCGTGTTCCCCTGCTCGTAATAACCGTCCTCCCGCCCGTGCCGGTGGCCGATCTCGTACTGCTTCGCGTCTCTTAGGCCTTCGTCGTACCCTTTTGCGTATCCTTCGCTGTACGGGCCGTTCTGGCCGTTGTCCTGATAGTTATCCATCTCCTCGTTGTAGGACGCGTAACCGTGATCATAGCCCCAATCATACCCATAGTCGTAGACGATGTCGCGAAGCTCGATCGCCTCGCCTTCCCCTTCAGCGACGAGCTGCTCCAGCTCTGCGATAAGCTCGGAAAGCTCCTTGTTGTCGCCGCGCACCTCATTGAGCTTCGCGATCAGACCTTCACGGTTCTCGATGACGCTCTTGAGCAAGTTGCTGGTCGTTAGCACGAGCTCTTCGGGATCGATCTCCGTCCGGGCGGCTCTTCCCCGCGTTTTCTTGTCGGGCCTAGGCGCAACAATCTCTTCGCCGTCATCCTCTACCACTTCCGCCTTGCCTCCGTCAAGAGGCGAATCGATCGTGATGTTCTTCTTGTATTCGGCCCCGTACCTGCCGCCTGCCGTGTTGAGGTGGTACCAATTCGCCGTAAGCTTGGAGGCGTATCGTACCTGCACCAGCTTCTCGGTGTTGCTGTGATTGGATATTTGAACTCCCGTCGGCTGAACGTCCAGCTTATTGTACGCCTTCAGCCTTGCGCTGCTATTCTTATAAATAGCTGAATCATTACTGTATTCGACGTCCACGATGTATTTATACCAATCGCCGTCTTCGTTGACGGGGTCGCGGACGAATTTTTCGATGTTCGAGCTTTGCAGCGTGTTGGCGGTTCCGGATATGGCGGTCAAATTTCGCTGGTCGTCCCCGGGGCCGCCCAGCTTCTCGTTCATCAAATGGCCTGAAATATAAGATTTGCCGGACAGCGCTTTAAACGCGCTGACGCGCGCCTTCGCATTCGCGTGGCTCGGCGACGTGCCGAGATTGTGATCGGGCCCGACGATCGCCTCGACCCTTTTTCCTTCGCCCGCGCCGGGATCGATCGGATTCCACTTCACCGTCGTTTTGGCATCCTGCCCGCCGGTCAGCTTCGTTCCTCTTCCCTCTTCTTGCCCGACATGGTTCCTATTGGCATCGTCCCGCGTCCCTTTAAATTTCCCCCACCGAAACGTGTCCCCGCGCTCGTCCAATATTTCCTGGTCCCGCACGAGCGCTCGCTGAACCGGCGCGTTCGAGGAAGGTCCGTCGGCGCTTGTGTCAAGAGGACTATCGGTCGCCGCGGAAGAGGATGCTTGAATCGCCCTAGTACCCATGATATCCGCTTCCCGTTCCAGCCCGCCGTCATCGTTGATCGCCTCCCCCTTCAGCTGCATGGTCGGGCTTACCCGGCCCTGACGCTGCTGGACAACGTGCCAGCCTTCATGCGGCAAGTGCCGCTCCTGACCGGGCGCCACGTGAATGTCGTTTCCCTGCGCATAAGCATGGGCGCCAAGCTCCGCCGGCTTTGGCGACTGATAATGGACCCGAACATCGGACAAATCCATTCCCGACATCGACTCCAGTCCGCTCTTCAACCGATCCGGCATCCCGGTCCGGTTGGGCGGGGATGCCGTCAACGAATTGGGCGGAGCCGCCGCTCCGCCCGCCGGCTGCCCGCCGCCCACGAACTGCATGACGGCTCGATTTCCGGCTGCCTCTTGCAGCTGCATGACGCGCTCGGGCGATAAGCCTCCGTTTAAAGGTCCGTATGGCTGAGACATCGGGCCTGTCGGTGCCTCCGATTTTCGCTGAATGGCCGCCTCCGGCTGCTTCGAAAACGATTTATGGTCTTTCAAGCTGACGCTCCTTCCGTAACTCGAGTTCCTTCTTACTTATTCGATTTAGGTCGTCAAAATCCTTCCAAAATTTACATAAGCGTTTTTTGCATCGCCTTGTATAAATCTGTACATTCCAACACAAATTAACCTCACATCCAACTAAGGAGTGATAATCAATGAGCAGAAGAAATTCGTCCAACCAACTCGTAGTACCTCAAGCAAAAGCAGCGCTTAACCAAATGAAAACGGAAGCAGCGCAACAATTGGGAGTTCCGTTCGCCCAAGACGGCTACAACGGCAACTTGTCCACTCGCGACGCAGGTTCGATCGGTGGTTACATCACCAAAAAATTGGTGCAAATCGCCGAGTCCCAACTTGGCGGACAACGCTTCTAATAAAGCGTTATCCGTAGTCCGATTGCAACGAACCCCCAAATGATGAATTTGGGGGTTTTTTATGTTACGATCTATTCGGTCGGGTGGTCTTCCCTATATTATTCCAAGGAGTGAAATACCTATTAAATCCGCTGCCGAAATTATCGGAAAGCTGCTGCTCACGATCGTTATCGTCATTGTTCTGCTCGTTATCGTTCTTATCGCCTATTTCGTATTCTCCGGCTCCTCCCTTATGGACTTGGAGGCTGCCGTTTCGGACGAATGGTCGATTTATGCCCAGATGATCGTATTCACGATCGCCGCTTTCGGCATGTATGCCTTGTTCGAGAGGAAGAGAGGCTGGCCGCTCGGCTTCATGCAGAAGAGCGCCGCGCTTTGGACCGTTCGCGGCATGCTGGCGGGCATTCTATTGATGAGCGCATCTGCCGCGCTAATTTGGCTGCTTGGCGGAGCCGAGTGGCATTGGATCGGCTTCAATCGGACGGTTATCCTTTCGTTGCTGGACGGAGCCGTTTTGTATGCCGCCGTGGCGGTTTACGAGGAATTTTTTGCGCGGGGATACGTGCAGGGACTGATCCGGTATCACTATGGCAGTATTACCGCCGTCGTCGTCAGCTCGATCTTGTTCGCCCTTATGCACGGCTTCAATCCGGGCTCCTTCGAATCGCCGCTCCCGATGGTCAATTTATGGCTGGCGGGCGTCCTGCTCGCGGTATCGCGAGAAGCTAGCGGCGGGCTCTGGTTGCCGATCGGCCTTCACCTGACGTGGAACTATTTTCAGGGGTACGTGTACGGCTTCCGCGTGTCCGGTACCGATAACGTGCCGTCCGTAATCGAATCGACGGCGTCCGGCCCCGTCGCGCTGTCCGGCGGCTCCTTCGGCGTGGAAGGCAGCTTTGTGACCACGATAATTACGATAGCCGGAATCGCCGCCGTTTATGCGATCTATAACGGCAAAAAACGCGAGAGCTAGCATAGCGCCGGCTCCCGCGTTTTTTTTGAGGCGGATTAGTTGGCTCCCTCGCTTACGGTCGTCTGGCTGCTCGCGCCGGCTTCCGCCGCTTTGCCGCCTTTCGGCTGCTTCACCTTACCGACGAACAGGCTGAGCGGGAGGGCGACGGCCGCCACCAAAGTAGCGACGACATAGACGTCGTTGACGCTCATCGTGAACGACATCATCTCGATATGCAGCCTGTCGGTGTCACCCGCCATGGCGAAATCGGTCGCGTGCGCAACCGATCTTGACGCGAGCATCGTCGTAAAAATCGCGATCGCGAACGATCCGAAGACGTTCCGCGTCCAGTTCGAAATCGCCGAAGCATGGCCGGACAGCTCGGCCGGAATTTGCTCCATCGCCGCGTTGCTGGACGGCATGACGACGAAGGCGATGCCGATGTTCCGCACGGTCATCCACCAGATGACGTAGGAATGGGAGACGTCAAGGCTAAGCCAGCTTAACGCAAGCGTCCCGATTGTTAGGAGCAGAATGCCGGACGCCATGAGCCAGCGCGGGCCGATAATCCCGTACAGCTTGCCGACGAACGGCATAAGCAGCGCCATCGCAAGCGAGGCCGGCAGCAGAATCATCCCCGTGTCCATCGCGGAGACATGTTGGATTCTTTGCAAAAATACCGGCGTGAGCAGCGTGCCCGAATACAAGCTGATCGTAATGATGTTCGCGATGATCGCGTTGAGCGTAAATCGGCCGTTCTTGAATACTTTCAGATTAAGCAGCGGCGTCTCCGCCGTTAACTCCCGCCAGACGAATAGAATGAGCGCGATGCCTCCGACGGCGAACAACGTCAGCACCTTCCATGAGCTCCATCCCCAAGCGTGGCCTTGCCCAAGCGCGAGCAGCAGCGACGAGCTGCTGACGATAACGGTCAGAAAGCCGAGCAGGTCGAAGCTCTTAGGCACATTAAGACGATAATAAGGAATATAAGCGTATACGAACGCGATCGCGATCAGGCCGATCGGAATGTTCATAAGGAACAGCCACTGCCAATCCCAGTTTTGCAGCACCCATCCGCTGATCGTCGGCCCGAAGGCCGGAGCAAGCATCGCCGATAGTCCCCAGAAAGCAATCGCCATCGCCTGGCGCTCCCTCGGAATAATTTGATAAATAATCGACATCGTCGCCGGAATAATCAAACCGCTGAATGCGCCCTGAAGCACGCGGAACAGGATCAACGAGCCTTCGTTCCATGCCGATGCGCAAAGGATCGAAGTAACGGTGAAGCCGATCAGCGAAAATAAATAAAGCCTTCTATAGCTGAAGCGCTCGCCCAAGTAGCCGGCGATCGGCGCGGTCGTACCCATCGCAAGCATGAAGCCGGTCAACGTCCATTGAACGGAGCTCAGCGTCGTATGAAAGTGCACCGTGAATATTTCGAGCGCAAGGTTAATGCTCGCCGACGCCAACACGCACAAGAAGGACCCGATGAAAATGGCGAGCATGACGGGCCAAAAGCGAACTTTCTGCATAACTTCCTGATTCATAATCTCTCTCTCCCACCCTTAACGATTTCTATGCTGCTAATGTATTATATTTTAGTTCTAAAATATTTTCAAATAAAATATGCGTTAAGCGTTTTCACGAATCTATCGTTTCTCCGACTTACGATGATAAGAAGCTTCAGTTACTCTCCCGGGAGAGGGGTGAAGTCGCCTTCTTCTTCGCATGAACAACAAAAAACCTACCGCAAACCTGCGGTAGGTTCCTCGTGCTTGGCGACGGCCATTCCGCACCGGATTGAATTGGCTTCGCAGCTTGCGCATCCCGGTCGGCGTAAGGACGGCCACCTTCGTCGAGTTGCTTCGATCGGAAGGTTCAGACCTCTCCCTACAGAGAGGTAGAAGTCGCCATACATACAGAAAAGACCTGTCACAGTAAATTGTGACAGGTCTTCTGTGCTTGGCGACGTCCTACTCTCCCAAGACCCTGCGGTCTAAGTACCATCGGCGCTGGAGGGCTTAACGGTCGTGTTCGGTATGGGAACGCGTGGTTCCCCTCCGCCATCGCCACCAAACTGGATTTTTCGCTGAATCGCTTCCCGAGTCGCCTCAGAAAAGATCCAACCCTTATCCTTCAAGGCATTGCGCCCTGAAAACTGGATACGAAAGATTAAGCTGCTGCATTCCTTTGTTTCTTTGGGGCCCCCGCAAAGTATTCGGACTATGCTCCGGAAGTCTAAGCTTCACTTTGTGGGGTACTTTTAGGATAAGCCCTCGACCGATTAGTATTCGTCAGCTGCACGCATTGCTGCGCTTCCACCC
>NZ_JACXIY010000059.1 GCF_014705655.1 Paenibacillus arenilitoris
CCCGAAGAAGCCGGCTTCGGAACGAGAAAAACATGGCGATCTGCCTCGTGACGCTCGCCACGCGGGCGGCGATCGACGGCGGCTTGTACCCCGAGACGGCCTACACCGCCAGCGACCTCTGGATTCAGCATATCGAGGAGTTGAAGGACGCGGACGAGGTTATCAAGGCCGGCCAACAGATTATGTTCGATTTCGCCGACCGCGTCGCCCGCCAGCGTCTGTCCCGTCATTCGAAGCCCGTCGTCGTCTGCCAGAACTATATTTTCAACCGCATTTACGAACCGATCACGCTCGGCGGACTCGCGCAAGCGGCCGGCGTCCATCCGGCGTACTTGTCGAAGCTGTTCAAGCAAGAGGTCGGGATGACGGTCACCGAGTATATCCTGCGGCAGAAAGTCGAAGAAGCCAAGAAGCTCTTGGCTTTCTCCGACGCTACGCCGCTGCGCGCCGCCAATCTGCTTAATTTCCACGATCAGAGTCATTTCACGAAAGTATTCAAGAAATATGCCGGCGAAACGCCGAAGCAGTACAAAGACCTTTTCGTCTGAAGCTCGCTGAATTGGCGATAAAAGTGAAGGCCGGCCTTCTCTTCCCGAGAAGGACCGGCCTTTGCCGAATATTTTTTTAATCATAAAATTCGCTCATTCATTCCGCTTTCGCCTGAGAAGCGTATAGGAACATACGGCGGCAGCGCACGTCGAAGCAGCAATCACCGCGCCAAACGGAACGGCCGTCCCGCTTCCTCCGAGCCCGACGAGCGGAGACGACGCGGCACCGAACAGGAACGACGTCAACCCGAGAAGCGCCGCCGCGGCCCCCGCCGCACCGCCTTGATTCTGCAGCGCAAGCGAGCTGGCGCACGGGGCGACGATGCCCATGCTGGCGATCAGCACGAACAGAGAAGGCAGGATGCCGTACAACCCCGTCCCTAACGCAATCGAGCTCAATAAGGCGGCGCTTCCGAGGCAAGCGAGACCGATTCCGAGCCGAAGAAGCCGCGTCTCGGAAACGCGGCCCGCGAGCCAGCCTACCAATTGGCTCGCGGCGATGAAGCCGAAGCCGTTCAACCCGAAAGCCAGGCTGAACCTCTCCGGCGTCAGACCGAACAGTTCCTGCAGCACGTACGGCGATCCTGCCAGGTAAGCGAATAGAGCTGCCAGCAGGAAGCCCTGCGTCAGCGCGCAAGCCATGAAGGTACGGTCGCGCAACAGCATCGCATACCTTCCCAGCGCCAGCCCTAACCCTGCCCGCGAACGCCGTTCGGGAAGCAGCGTCTCCCGGAAATAAAAAAATACGGTGAGCAGCATGACGGCACCGATGAAGGACAACCCCAGGAATAGAATCCTCCAGGATGATGCTTCGACGACACGAGCGCCAAGCATCGGAGCGAAGATCGGCGCCGCGCCCATCACCAACACCAGCCGGGCAGAAGCTTTCGTGAACCGAGGGCCGTCATACAAGTCACGGAGCGCGGCGCGCGCAATGACGAGGCCGGACGCGGCAGCCAGTCCCTGAAGCAGACGAAACGCGATGAACAGGCCGATCGTCGGCGCGAGATAGCATGCCAAAGCCGACACGACGTAACAGACAAGTCCGACGATCAAGGGCAGTCTGCGCCCCTTCACGTCGCTGATCGGTCCGATCAGCATTTGGCCTGCCGCAAGCCCGATCAGGCAAGACGTAAGCGACAATTGGGTCAAGGACGCCCCCGCCCCTAGTTCCTTGCCGATCTCCGGCAACGCTGACAAATACAAGTCCAGCGTAAGCGGGCCGAAGGCAGTCAGTGAACCGAAAAGAACGAGGGTCCATGCACCGGACAAGCGGCTCTTTTTTGTTAGCGATATTCCAGCTTCGATTATGGGTCACCTCCGTCAAACATTGGCATCAATGAGAAGATTTTACCAGAACAAAACGGTATGCGATGGTATATGATCAAGGTTTCTGGTAATCTCGCGACTTGACTGCGAGCTAGGTTTGTTGAAAGAGCGGCAAGACCTGTCGGATAGGTTCGGCGAAATCGATCGTGACGACTTCATGATTTCCGGGACGCGCGGCATGATCGATTGTCAACCGAATCGAAGGGGAGTGCTCGACGCCGAGCTCCATGAACACCCTCATTTTCCCTACTGAATCCAGCACGAACGCTTTATACGCCGCTTCCGCTTCGTACCACTTCTCGTCCCTTACGAAATACCGGCTGGACGTTACGTTAGGCGCCGTTTCACCGCCGCAGACGGGACATTGCGGGACCATGTCGGCCGGTATCGCACAATCGACCGTCTTCGCGATCATCGCTTTGACGAGACGTTCATTGAGATAAAGCTCGCCGTGGCAGCCGATCGCGCATTGCAGTCGGCCGTAATTGCCCGCGATTTCGAATAGGCGGCCGGCCGGGAAACCCGCTTTCTCGAACTGGCCGTCGGCATTGGTCGTGATCACGAAATACGCCTTGTGTTTGACCAAGCGGAATAGATCCTTATAAAGTTCGGCGGGGCCCGCCTCATCGCGCACATAGCCGATAAACGCCGCCAAGTACGCCCATCGCTCCTCCAACGTGCCGAACGGGTAATGGACGGACGCGAACAGGTCGGTCAACCCGTACTTTTCGATAAAAGGAGCGAAGCGTTCCGCAAACGCGGCGCCGTCACTCTGCATTCCCGCAGCCGACGATAACCCCGCTCCGCCGCTTATTAAAATCGACTCGCCTTCTTCGATCGCCTGCATCGCCCGATCGATGCGCTTCTTCCAATCATCCCTCATCTCCGTTCCCCCTTATCCCGGCAGCAAGCGAAACGGCATTCAGCTTACCGGCTTCAGCCGATCTTCTCCGCGACGTGCAACGCCTTCACGAATACCATGACCGATTCTCTCCATGTGTATTAGTGGTCTCTGCGGTACGTCTAACAGTCTAACGTCTGGAGTTAACTTCAAGTCAATACCGGTGGCACTTTTTTTTGTATTTTCGATACAACGAGCGGCGAAGGGAGTGAGTTTTGTTCTTACCAAGAGTTGGTGGCGGCATGGAAGAAATATATGTAGCACCCGGTCTCCTACAGTCATTCACAAGCAATTCAGCGAAAAATCAATAAAGAATTTGAAGATGTTCGGCATTCCGTTAAACGATACGAAGAGGACTATGAAAAAATGATGGACAATGTCATTGAGCAATTATAGGCGCACAGAAGAAAAAGAAAGAACCTTGTCAACACAAGGTTCTTTCTTTCTATCCATTATTTCTTCGCCTTATAAAACTCATGATAAAGCTTCATCAGTGCCTGCTTCTCAATCCGCGACACATACGAGCGTGAGATCCCCAGCTCCTTCGCAATTTCCCGCTGCGTCCGCTCTCGTCCCCGCCGTGCTCAAGTCCAAAGCGGCCGATGACGACCTCCTTCTCGAGGTCATCCAGGAGCGATACGTCCTTGCGGGTTTTCTTTAACGAACGCAGATGCATAAGTATTTCGTTCTCAATTCAGCGGGGAGCGAACGTCGCGAGCTTCCACGACACAAACCTGAGTTCGATTCTCCTTGTGTCGACTTAATTCTTTATATGCCCAGTCGGACATACTGCTCAGACGGAGCTTCGCTCGCTTCCATGAGCTGCTTAAGCTGTTCGAGCATATTCTGTTCCAATTCCGGATCCTCTATTGCATTTCTCTGGAATGGGTCTACTGTTCCATCATACAGAAGAGTACCGAACGTATGATATTGATTCTGGCTAGCGGCTTTGATTTTCATCGTCTGCACACCTTTGGTGAACGAAAACGGAGCCTGTAAGCTTATTTCCTTCAGCTCCTCAACAGAGAACCTGCTGCGCATATGCGTAGGCATAAGCGTATAGTTATATAAAGGTGTATTGTCCTTGGAAACCGGTGCTCGCATATATACATAGCGGCCATCCGTCACATTGACATGTGCGCCATGCAATCCGAATATTGCGGCATCGCGCACCTTGCAATCATCGGAAATTGTGTCCTTCAGGTCCTTTCCTTGCATGTCTGCCGGGATCTCCAGTCCAAAATAGCGTAGCAGCGTCGGAGCCAAATCAATGGTCTGCACCAGACTTTTCCTGCGCTCGTTGCATTTCCCGCTCCGCGGGTCCCACATAAACAGCGGCATATGTGCAATCTCGTTGTACATCGGCATGACCATTTTCGCCCACCAGTCATGCTCGCCCAGCAAATAACCGTGATCGGTATTGACGATCAGCATCGTATCCTTCCACAAGTCCAGCTCATCCATTGTATCGAGCACTTTGCCGAGATAGGCGTCGCACATGCTAAGCAAAGCTGCATATTCGTAACGAACATGCTCGATTTCCTCCTTCGTTTCGTTCACCGGCCCGTAGGGCGGCCAATCAAAATGCTTGCCGCTGTAGTCATGCGGATATAAATCACGGTATTTCTGCGGCGCAAAGAAAGGCTCGTGAGGGTCAAACGTTTCAATCTGAATGAACCATCGGTCTTCCGCGTGGTTGTTACGGATAAACTCCAAGCCCTTCTCCATTGTCTGCGCCTGTGGAAAATCCTTTTCATCACGAATGTACTTCCGATTGACCCAATCCTGCCGAATCAGCGAGTGCATTTCCTTCATGCCGATCATATCCGGTATTTCCGGTTCCGCCACCTCCCCCTTCCAAGGGTCGCCTTCCTGCCCGCGAATCAGTTCGAATGAACTGTACCGAGTATGATACGTTCCGCCGCCATCCTCCCAGTAGTGTTGGTGATCGGTCACCAGATGGGAGTATACGCCATTTTTCTTCAGAATTTCCGGCATCGAGTCGTCATACGGTTCCATTGGTCCCCAACTACGATGGAGAAAGTTGTGTCTCCCTGTATGAAGTTCCCGCCGAGCAGGCATACAAGGCATGCTTCCAACGTAAGCTTGATCGAAAACAACCGTTTTCTCCCCAAGCCTCTTAAAGTTTGGTGCATGAACCCAATCACATCCATATGGCGGAAGCATATGTCTATTCAACGTGTCAAACATCAGCATTATCGCTTTCATCGCATTTCCTCACTTTTCTAATTATTTGCTTATAGCTTTCCAGTTCTCTTTAACCCTTTACGCTAGAAGAAAGCAAGCTTTGTACAAAATGCTTCTGGAAAACAAAGAACATGATGATAAGTGGAAGCGACACAACCATTGTTGCAGCCATTTGCAGATTGTAGGCCACACTATATTGACCCTGAAATACGGAAAGTCCTAACTGTACGGTACGCATAGCTTCTTTCGTTGTAAACACGAGCGGGTGAAAGAAGTCATTCCAGACAGCAACCGTTTTCAGAATACCTAATGAGGCAATAATCGGTCCGCTCATCGGTAAATAAATTTTGAAATATCTCATTAATATACCGCAGCCGTCAATCTCGGCGGCTTCGTCAAGTTCCTTTGGGAAGCTAAGATAAAATTGGCGGGCGAAGAAGATACCGAACGCTCCGGATAATTCAGGTATGATAAGAGAAGCATACGTATCCAGCCAGCCGTTGCCGCCATTCCCCCATATGTCGTTACCGCCAAAAAACGGAATCGATTTCATAATCATGAATTGCGGGATGATCGTCACCTGAGCCGGTACCATAAGTCCCAGCAACAGACAGATAAATATCATGTCTCTTCCTTTAAACTTCAGCCTTGCGAAGGAATAGCCCGACAATGTATTAAAAAACAAGCTGCCTGCTACAGCAATGACCGTAACGATAAACGAGTTTTTGAAATAAACAGCCCAATTCGTCGCTTGTAGCGCAAGAATATAGTTGGAAAACTTCCATTCCTTCGGAAGGAAGGTTTTGACCTCGGATGCAAACTCTGCATCCCCTTTTAATGAAGTAAAAATCATAATGAGCAGCGGCATGATCATGGCTACCGCTATTAAGATGAGCACTGCATAAATGACCGAACGTTTTAACGAATTCTGTTGAAGTTTCATTTCGTTCTACCTTCCCCCTTGGTCATACGTCCTGTTTCGAACCGTATCGATAGTTGACTAACGTGATCAGCATGGTGATCAGCAGCAAGATAATAGCCAAGGAAGACGCATAACCCATCTTATATTCCTGGAAGCCTGCCTTAAATACCTCATTGACAATTGTGGTCGTAGAATTGACCGGTCCGCCTCCGGTGAGTACATACACAAGATCAAATACCTGAAACGAACGGATAGTGACGGTTACTAACAGGAAGAAGGTTACCGGCTTAAGCATTGGAATCGTAATTGCGAAAAATTGGCGTACCGCACTTGCACCGTCAATACTTGCGGCCTCATACAATTGATCGGAAATGCCTTGCAAACCGGATAAATAAATAATCATCGCAAAGCCGATTCCCGTCCAAGCACCAACCACCATGACAGCCGGCAGCGCAGTCTTCGTATTTTGGAGCCAATCCAGCGTATTAAAGCCTAACAACTCAAGAAACATATTGATCGGACCTTGTGTCGGATTTAATAGCCATAACCAGGTAAGGGCCACTGCAACGGATGAAATAATACCCGGCAAGTAAACAGCTGCGCGAAATGCCGCCATTCCACGAACTTTTGAATTTAAAAGTACAGCAACGATAAGTCCGATAAACATGATAGGGATAATCGTACCCACCCAGTAAAGCATAGTGTTCATCATAGCCTTCTGGAAGATCGAATCAGATAGCATCGCCTTATAATTTCCAAGACCAATCCATTTCGCAGGTGAAATGACAGAGTACTCTGTGAAGCTCAAGTAAAAAACCCATACTAACGGCAGCAAGACGAATACAGCGTAGATGAGTATATTCGGTAAAATCAATATATAGGGAAGTATCGTATGATACAGCTTCTTCATTATCAGCCCTCACAATCCATGTAATGCTTGTTGATGCGGGAGCATGCACTCGCTCCCGCACAAAAGCATCATGATAATGGTATTACTTCAGCTTTAATTCCTCTTTGGCCTTCTCCGCATTATCCTTCAAGGCTTGTTCGATAGGCTTCGTTTCAAAGTACGCTTCTTCCAGCGCATTGCGCAAATATTTGGAATTCACAGCCCAAGAGTTCGAGATTGTGAATCCGCGCGCATCATTAAGCAGTTCAAAAACGGTTTGATTCTCGGGGGCCAGCTTCAGATAGTCTTCTTTCAGCGATTTGCGCGGAGGAACATAGCCGCTCGCAGTTGCCACCTGAAACAGATTTTCCTTGGCCGTCCAGTATTCCATGAACGTCCATGCAGCATCTGCATGCTTGGTGCTCTTGGACATGGTCAGGAACGTCCCGAGCATAAGTGCCGTTTGTTTGCCCGAGCTGCCCTTCGGCGGAAGCGCGAAGCCGATCTTGTCCGCACCGACAGCCTGTTTAAGCTGGATTAGCGAATAAGCCGGTGCCAAGCCCATCGCTGCTTCACTGTTCTGGAATAACGTGCCCTCCAGACGCTGACTGTTATACGGAATGATGACACCGTTCTTTTTGAGAGTGACCAATTTATTTAACATAGCAATGCTCTCAGCTGAATCGAAGGTAGGCATGCCGTCCGCTTGATAGTAGTCTGCTCCTTGCAGAAGCAATAAGGACAAGAAATTCTGCTCCCCGTTTGTTGTCGCAATATCCAGGCCGGCCCTCACCGTTTTCCCATTTTCTACTTTCTTCAGCTTCTCCGCGTACGCAAACAGCTCATCTAATGTTTGCGGCGGCATGTTCGGGTCAAGGCCGGCCTCCTGGAAAAAGTCCTTTCTCCAAACCAGGGCTCGTACATCCGGCATAAGCAAGCCGTATTGTCCGCCCTTCCACTCGCCTGCTTTCAATACGTCAGGGAAGAAGTCCTCCTTCCCGTCCCACTTGCTCTTCTCAATGAACGGATTCAAGTCCATATACTTATCTTGGTCTATCGTTGAAATCAATTGGCCGAACCCAAGGCCGTGTACATCAGGTGCGGAGCCGCCGCCGTATGCGACCGTCAGCTTCTGAAAATAATCCTTCCATGGGATTGACGTATACTCGACCTTGATATTCGGGTTCTTTTCTTCAAAGCCCGCAATCAACTTTTTGACTGGAGCGGTGATCGTTTCCTCATGTCCCGGATACCAGAATTGCAGTGTGACCTTCTCGCTGCTGCTCTCCTTATTGTCTTCGCCAGACGAGGCATTCCCACCAGCATTGCCGCCCTGTCCGCAGCCCGCGATGAACAGCATAATGCTCACTAATAAAATCAAACCGGTCTTTTTACTCTTCTTCAATGCAGCCATCCCCTTTAATAAATGTTTTACGAGTTTATTTTCAACCCGATATCCAAGGCCCCTAGGATATGTGCCCATTGTATAAAAGCAGCAGGATAAAAAAAAATGACCCATTTCTGACACAATGGATACGCTGCCAACTCGCTGATATCCAAGGGTCTTTATGGGTCTTAGCATTACCAATATACCTTTTTTGAGGCAATGTACACGATCTGATTGGTCGTATTTTTTCGTGTTAATACACTTCCTGACTGTCCAAAAATCGTTTATGATTGGAATCTCTAAATTGGCCAGGCGTCGTCCCCTCAAATTTCTTAAATGCGCGAATAAAACTGTGTACATTATTGTAGCCTACACGCTCGGAGATCTCATTTACCGTCATCTTGCCATTAGTTAATAAATGCTTAGCATGATTTATACGAAGTGTTAAAAGATACTCCATAAAATTGGTGCCAACCTCTTGCTTGAACAACCGGCTTACATGAGAGGGATCGAAGCCAAGCTGGTATGCAATTCCGTTTAGGGAGATCTCCTTATTGAAGTTGATATTTACATATTCAACCATTTTCTGTACGATGGTAAGCTCTTCGGTCTTCTCATCGTACTCCAGTTGATCGGCCCATTTCCTAAGCAATGTCTCCGCATACTGTACTATCCGGTCAACGGTTTCAATATTGTTCATTCGATCATAAATATTATTAATATCAACAGAATCATTTGGCCTTCTGCTGGACTCGTTTAATTTACCCAAAATGGTCAAAATAATTTCTAAATACGTATGCCTCACCAGCACGATCGGATATTCTTTTGTATCAATAATGTATTTCTTCAACAGGTTGAGTATATCGGATACTTTCGCCATTTCATTGGAAAAGAATGCATTCGCAATATCTCTTTGTGTCTTTTCCCTCAGGTTGTTCATGTAAATATTGGGATCGGACTCTTCCTGAATGAGCCAACTCGGCTTAATATGTTCTTTATTCTGAGTAACGAAAGTAGCCAGTGCCCGCTTCGCCTGCTCATAAGATTTGTTAATGACGGATAAATCCTCAGCTAAATCTCCCATGCCTATGCTAATTTGAAGAGGCAAGTAGTTTTTCAGATGTTCGTAGGTTTCTTCCATCGCATTCAAAACCAGATTTCTGACATGTTCATGCTCCAAAGGCTCCGTAACATTAAAAATAAGGATGATATCCCGATCATTCATATCAACTGTATATACATGAAGTCGCTTAACTGAAACCTCTTCCGTAAATTTAGAAATAAAAAATCGCAGGAGTTCTTGATCAGAACTCGTATATTTCATTTTAAATTCGATATAATCATTGATTCGGATCACGCTGACTATAAAACCATATGGAGTCACGAAAATTCCATGCTTCCCGAGTAGCTCAACCCTCTTTCGATGATCTCCGGAAGCCTGATTCAGCATATCCTTTAATATTTTTTGACGGATGATGGATAGATTTGCTTGGATCTGCCCCTCCATAGCGATTTCCTTGTCCAAAATGGAGGTAACGGCCGAAACCAAATAAGCAAATTCATTATTGTTCGTATTAGGGAACGCGATCATATCCTTATTTTTATTAAATAAACTTATTAATTTTTTTACCGGTTGGTAGACCTTTCTAAGCTCTAATCCAATATAACCTGCCATCGCCAACACGAACACTACAATGATACCCAACAACACTTGATTATGGCTATAAACGTCGATATGACTCGACGGAATCAAATAAAAATAGCTCCAAGCGGTTCTCTCCGACCTTTTTAACTCGCCAAAATAATCTCTATTATTAAATGAGGTTGTCGTAAAATCAGGGGAAGCCGACAATTGCTGTTTCAGCTTGGCGAATTGATCCGTATTTATATAAGAGCCCGTGTTGGTTTCAAATGCACCTCTTCCATTCGGACTCAAAACCCAAAGTTCCTCCCCCGATCGTGGACGGATTGTATTTGTAAACAGCGCACGAGGATCAAGACTCACAATAATCAAGCCTTGAGGCTCGCTGCCGATAGCAGGAATCGGTCTGATTAAAGAAATCCGTTTCTGCCCCTGTTCTGCCGTTTGTTCCCCCGGAAGATTTCCGTCATGAATTTGCCAGTTCCCGTTCGCTTTCATTGAAGCTACCAACCCATTCCATTGATCTGCGGATAAGGGTGTACGATTCATCGAGCCTTGAGTGATTGATTTCGTGAGGCCTTCTTCCTTGAAAAGCAAACTGATCCGGTCTACACAGCATAGTGAATCCGCATACATATTCAACTCGTTTTTCAATATTAATAAATCTGAAAACTCTTTCGTAATTTGTGTTTTATTTACCGCGTTCAAGACTGCTCTGCTGTTTGTAAATTCGATTGTTTTGGTTTCGAAATCTAAGATGAGGTTATCAATCATTCTTTTCCCTGGTTCCATTGTCTCAGCAGCATGCAGATCAAAATTCTTTTTCTTTACATTTTCATTAAAAGAACGATCTTGTAGAAAAATGTATACAAATGGTAGTAGTAAGGCAACGCAAAGCACTGCTAAAAACCTGATAAAAAGATCTTTAAACTGACTGCTTTTAAAGATCCTGAGCAGAAGATTTACCATGAAACCACCTTTTCAAATTTGTCATCTCCATGTCAATGTTATCACTACATATAAAAGTTGAAAAGCCTTACATTACTATAAACCTTACCAGCAGTTTCATGAAAATAAAGTACTTTAAAGTCTGGACTGGCAGTATATCCAAACATTTTTTCTTGTCCCCTGCCGAAAAAACAACCACCAGAAACCCAATGAGAATATAAGTTCCGCCGGCTCGTTCTTTCTCACCAAGTCTTCGTTACATTCCGGACAGATGAACACTGAGCTCTCTCCAGGTTCCAATAACCCGTTATTGCTTTCGTGCCTTTGCCCGTTTGGAAGCTTTCGATCGCTTTGATGAGCCCGATCGTGCCGATGTCGCGTAGATTATTTCGCAATTCGAGTGCTTGCTTAATCAGTTCCACCCACTTCGGCAATTCTGATGAGTAATGCTTTATCTGTGTCCAATCCGCTATGTCGGCGTAGGATATCCGAAAATAACTTGTTGTTTAGCGTTGCGATATTGTACGCCCGGATATACCGCGCGTTATAATATACTTAACTTTCCATCACGGAATATAGGCGGCTCTTCTTAAAAGTTATTAAATGTCCAAGCGAGTCATGAAGGAGGTTCGGAAGTCGTGACAGCAACGAATACAGGCAAGCTGGCACTTGCGCTTGAAGGAGGCGGCGCCAAAGGCGCTTACCATATGGGAGTGGCGAAAGCCTACCGGGAGGCCGGCCATACCTTCGACGCCATAGCAGGTACCTCGATCGGTGCCCTGAACGGAGCCGTCATCGCGCAAGGGGATTTCGAGAGCGGGTATCAGGTGTGGGAGCGGCTGGACGCCAGATCGATCTTCGACATGAGCGACGAAGAATATAGCTTGCTGATGCGGCGAAAGCTCGATACGGCCGCCTTGCGACACTTGGCCGCGCGCACCAAGCGGTTAATCGCGGACAGGGGCATGAACACGCGAAAAATGCGCCAGTTGATCGAATCCCTCATCGACGAAAGCCGGCTGCGGGCTGCTGCAACGGACTTCGGCCTGGTGACGGTCTCCTTGAGCGATCGGGCGCCGCTCGAGATTTACAAGGAGGATATTCCGCAGGGGCGTGTATTGGACTATCTGATGGCCAGCGCCGCTTTTCCCGGCTTTCAGACGATGTTCATCGACGATAAAGCTTATATCGACGGCGGGCTGTACGACAATTGTCCGATCAACATGCTCGCCCGTAAAGGATATACGAGCATCGTCGCGGTCCGAACGTTCGGGCTCGGCGTGACGCGCAAAATCCGATATCCCGGCCTCACAATTACGACGATCTCGCCTTCCGAGCCGCTGGGCGGTATGATGAGCTTTAACCCCGAAGCGATACGCCGTAGCATGAGCATGGGGTATTACGACGCGCTCCGACAGCTAAGGGGCTTGCAAGGCCGTACTTACTGCATTGATATAGGCGGCTTAACCGAAGAGACGTGCGACGAGATGCTGGCTTCGCTTCCCGATGCCAAGCTACTTGCGCTCGGTCGTATGCTCGGCGCGAGCGGTATTCCTGCCCGTGAGCTGTGGAGCAGGGTCATCGTGCCAAGGCTGTCAGGCAGCATGCGTCTCGAGGCTAGCGCCTCCTCCATCACCTTTATCGTCCGCCTGGCGGAGACGCTAGCCTCGGCCAAAGGAATTAATAAATACGCCGTACATTCCTTTCCCGATTGGGTACACTCCACAATAAGCGGACCTCTGAAGAACGTCCAAGGACTCGGCTTCCGACAAGTGGAGCTCTGTATGGCGGCTCAGCGCATTTTAGAAGGAATTCGGTTGTGACTGGCGAGTTTCTTAAGTCCTGCAAATTGGGCAGCCATAGCCGCCTGACGGGACTTGCTGTGTTTGTTACGACGGTTGCGCTTCTTGTTCCAGAACAGAGTGAGGCGCTTTCGGATATACCAGTCGATTTCGGTGTTCCAGTCGAAAGAGGTACTTCAAGAGCACAATGGATATATATTGCTTGACAATAGTGGACTAAGCGGAGGCATTAAGTGGTTGAATAGGACTTATATAGTTAGCCAGTCTTCCGGGAAAAACTGACCTTGGCATTGGCACTGTTACGATCGGGGTTGCAACGCATTGCGCTCACAATGAAGGCAGGCATAAACCAGCCGTACATGCTGCATGACTTTCGCCTGTGGGGGCACGATGTTTTTAGCTTGTTTCACTCGCGATTGCAGTACACGAAAGTACACGAAACAAACTTATTACCAACTATGGATTTCTAATTTATTTCGATACAAAATAACCCCTACCATGACAAAGGCAAGGCCCTGTCGTAGGGTTGACTTTAGAATCTTGATTCAAATATTTTAGATTAAAGTTATTTCTTTAATCCCCAGCTCCTTCGCAATTTCCCGCTGCGTCCGCTCGTCCCCGGCGTGCTCGAGTCCAAAGCGGCCGATGATTCGTCGACAAAAAGAAAAAAATAAAATAGGAAAGTAAGATAAGAATGCCCTAATAGTCCGTACTTCTTGTACGGGCTTTGTTGTCTATCTATTTGTTGCGCTCCGAATCCTCTACACGTTCTATTACTCCATTGCAATACTCTTTGACCATATGACCGTCACTTGTCTTATACACTATGTATGTGCCATTTGCTTTTGCATCCAATTTCGCTCGATCACCAGTAAGTTTAATGTATTTATTTAAGTCCTGCACCCGGTTTCCTCCATTAATACAGGGATATCTTTCCATTCCGGCTGCAACCGGAAGCATTGCGGCTGCCAACTTTTTGTTCCTCGCGATATCCGCTATCACGCGGTCTTCGTCCATGTGATATTCGGATAATGGCATGCAGCTTTTTAATAAATTCCTCTGTGACCGGAAGCTGTCTTTTATCGACATCATCCAGATATTCCAAATCTTTCATTTAAGTTGTAAACTTCCTGCTCTTCGTTGTCACTACTGGTTTGATAAAATGCTTTTCGCTTCGTCGCCTCGTCAAGCGTGTTTCCTTCAAGCTTTGTTGAAAGAATGACCGTCTTTTCCATTGATTCTTTCTTAAGTAGATCCAAGATTGATGCTGGCAATGGAAGCAAATCTACCACCGCACTAGCGCGTTGTATATCCATCAGTCTGCGCGCAATGGTATCCGTTATTGAATATTTAGGTGTAAACATAAAATCACCCCTTTCAATAACTTCATACCATTGCCGCTATTTTGCCGCAAACTATACAATCAAGATGAAGATTCATTCGGGAATGTCTTTAAATATTGGTTCAAATCGAAATTCTTTATCGTTTTTGCACAGCAGAACTTATATTTCGCTTCGCTGCCGCACGGACACGGATCATATACGTTCGCGGGCGCAAACCGTTCTTTTAGTGCTTTCTTCAAATCGCTTAGATCCTCTGTAAACTCCATACCCATGATGTAGTGCCAATTAAAATGATCGCATACCCGTGCAACCTGCGCCGCTCGCTCTTCCGTTCTCACTTTAACGATGATGGGTTGCCGCTCGGATCCCCATTCTTTTTCCGGATAACCGACTTTTTCTTTACTCATAGCCTGCTTCCCGCCCCTTTCCAACTGCTCCAAGGATTCATGCTTGCGAAGCTTGCGCTCATGTTTTGGAATGCTATCCGTCAATGTCCCCATATACATCTCCGCCACGGGAAGGAATGACTCCCGATCCCCAGAGCGCAATTCAAATTCATACAAATGCAATTCCTGAGCTGCAGCTGCAGCAGTTTCATCTGCCTGTTTCAAAGGTGCAAGCTCCTCTTCCGTCGGCAGAAAAGGAATTTATTCTTTCGTATCACGATGAATATCCATCAGCTTGCATAAGCTGTCCGCCAAAAAATTCCGCAGCTTCAAGGCATCAAGCCTCGTATATGCGCGCGCGTATACCAAAGTCTGCCGGAAATGCCCTGCGGCAAGCTCCAGTTCTCCAATTTGCAGCAGCATATCAGCCAGTGAATAATGGGATTCCACATGTGATGCATCCACCTTGATCGCATGCTCAAAAACAGCCGCCGCCAACTCCGGTCTCCCACCCTTCAAATACAAATTTCCAAGCTTGTTCCACAATTGACTATCGGACGGATCATTCCTGAGCCGTTCCAGAAACCGTTCTTCTCCTTCGCTAACCCATTGCGGAGTAGTGCCATCATATAACTGCATACGTCCAAGCATAAACCCTGCCTCAGGCTCTGACTTGGCTCTCTTTACACGCCCCATTAATCCCAGCGAAAAGAGAGGCGAGGTAAACTCCCACTCCCCTGCACCATTACACGCAGTACAACGGATGTACCCGGTAAACTGCGCGTTCTCAATTAACTTCCCCTTTACATCAAAGTCTGTGTCGGAATTAAAGTTTTCGACCACGTCTATCCAGCCTGCCCCGTTAAATACCGTCATTCCAATATCGTAAACCGCAGCATGTCCGCATTGCTTGCACCGCAGCCGTTGCTTGTTCGCTCTATAAGCGGGGGCAATTTTTTTGATACGTTTGGAAATCATGAAAGCAGCTTGTCCCGGCAGCGTCGCTACGGTCGGCGTTTCATCTAGCGGAGGCTCCACTCCGGTCATCACGGCAATCAGGCTTGGATTGATTCCTTTTTCCTTTCGGCTCATACTCTCCCTCATCTCGTTCAATACATTACATTTAAATACAGACCGATCTGATCCCATGAATGAGGACTTCTCCACTCCCACTCCACCGCAGCTGCAACCGCCTCTGAATGCCCTGACAACTGCGCTTTTGGTAACATACTACGAATCCGGCATTCGGATTTTTGTTCGATTGACGGTTCTGTCAGCTGAATTATCTTTTTCAACGAATACTTTCAGATCAACATTTATCGATTCTAACCAATCCAGGACACGTTCTTTATTTTTGCTTTCCACAAATTTATAATAGCGATCCAATTCAGGGCCATCCGCGGCTAATGCATCCTTGAATCTACGGAATATTTTCTTCCCGCCGATCAATACGTTAAATAGCTTCTTCCTTAATTTCTCGTTTGATACTGTGTCTGCAAAGTCCTCCATATCCATATATCCCTCATGAGATTCGCGATGGGAGATTTGGAAATAGATCTCATTAAACCCTTCTTCAATGGCCTCACTGAGCGACTCATCTTCATCGTCTCCGTCAAAGGAGTTTATCATAACAATTTCACCAGTATCGATATTCAAGAAATGCTCGATTCCGTCCATATGCATATCATAGGTTTCTATAAGCTCCTGAAGCTGACGCTCTGTAAGAACTAATTGCTTCATTTGAGATCCTCCATCGCTAATTCTATTCTCCTTGGCAAGGGCTGATTGAACCTCATACTCCTCCCACGTCACCCCATAAGGAGCTCCACCTTCCGTATAACCGGCAATAAAATAAAACTGATCATCTTGTTCAATGGAAAAAGATTCTGGATTTGAAAGGTGCAACCTCTTTCTCTTCTTCTTATTTTTCATAAGCTCACTTCCTTAAATTATCTTGCATTAGGCAGCGTATCTTGGTTTGGAAATAATCGATCGTACGAGTCCAACGCTAATTGATAATAGCGCTCTCTTGTTTGGGTTAATATACATCCTCTCTCCCTCGGAATAGAGAACGGAATAGAACGATCTTCTCCTGCGGACTAGAATGAAGGTGGACTCGACCTATGGGGGTTTGTACTTGATCAGTGGAGATAACATTAGTGGGATTACTCGCTTTGATATCGTCAAGCTCCTCATATTTAGATAACTGTAATCTTAAATGTTGGTTCTCTTGTCGAAGCGCTTCTATTTCCTTCAGAGCCTGAGCAAGCTGCCGCTCCAAATAACGATCCATACATCCTCCCAGGCACATGTTTGTTTTTCCCGAATCAGAATACGTCCGGTCTTACATCAGCGAAAATAAAAATTCTCTCCTTCTCATTTATAAAATTATATCATAGGGATTGCACTGCTTCCATCAAGACATATATGTTGTGCTCATTGCTCTGAGTTGAATTCAACATATTCGATATCAAATGCAAAATAGCACCTTACCGTCAGCTTGCTAAGTAAGGTGCTTTGCTTATTCAAGTAATCTGCACATTATCTAACGCTTCGCCTTATAGAACTCATGATAAAGCTTCATCAGAGCCCGCTTCTCAATCCTCGAAACATAGCTCTGGTTAATCCCCAGCTTCTGCCCGGCGGTACTTCTTCCATTGGCGGCTGGACCCGTATCAACCGTTTCACCCTCTTTCGATAATCGAATGGTTGGTAACCGAATCTCTCGGATTTTTCCAAGGAATTACAGCCATTATACCAAACATATGTTCTCATCGGGAAGTGATAAATGAGATGCTGTTTGAGCGTTTGATCAAAGCGGGCTGCGATTCATCACGCCACCTGAAGAGGATGGGAGACTTCTCGCAGCAATTCGTTAAATGACCAACTGGATGAAGTGAATGTCAAAAATGTAATCTTCGCTTCATCTCCTTACGAAATCCTTTGTCTGCAAGCAGCCACATGCCGCCAAACGTTAACAGGGCATAAAGCGCAGACCCGACGGCCGTCCATAATACATGCGACATGCCAACGGTATAAAGCAGCAATGGGATAAAACCGAGGAGAATAAGTGTCAATAAGTATCCCGCGAACTCCCGCCAACGCATTTTTCTCGTACTGCAGATCACGGTTATCAGCAAGGTGGCCGTCATCACGAGGAACGGAATAACGTAACCAGTCGACCAGTAATTCGTGCCCACCACCACATTAATCCAAAACAGCATGCCGGACAGCCCGAGCAAATGAACAACGATTTTGGCTCCGAGGTGTGATCTGGACATTAGCGTATGCCTGATGAATAGCCAAACGTAAAGCACGCAGGGAATCAGGTATAAACTCCACCAGACATCACTTCCTCCCATCGTGTCGATGAGGACGGAGAGGCTGATAACGACCAGCACGATGAAGGCAAGCCATTTTGAATAAAGATTGTTGGCCCGTTGCTCCTCCGTGATCTTATACACAGGGTACCATCTATTGCCGATTGATTGCGCTGCGTCATTTCCGCTTATGCTCCTTCGACATAAGGGACACATCGCATGTGACGGATCTACGAGTACATCGCAGCTTTCACATCTCATGCCCCCATCCCCCAATCATTGCTGACGATCCTCAAGTCCAGTCCGCTTAGGCTGGCAAGTTGGCGGAAAAAGTGCATGATCACATCACTTTCGACGATATTGCGCGCAAATGTGATCGTAAGTACCTCATTCATAGAACAAACGGCACAGTTAATCGGACTTTTGGCTGTCGGGTACATGGTAGTTTCCATCGCCTCTACATGTGCCGCCATACTGGAAGGAATGTCGATTCTGCCCAGATTGGTAAGCGTAAGTGTTTTGGCCTCTTCGCCGTAATGATCGAAGCCATACCGGATAGCCAGGTCCTTCAACTTAAGCGGCGTAAATCTGGACAACAGATTTTTCTCGTATTTCATACTGCTCGCCATTGCTTGGTTTAGATAGGGCTTGGTCGTTTTTTCTTTCATCTGTGCATGTACGACTTCGAGCACCCGCTCGAATGCCATACCTTCATTCATTTCCACTCCGATGTTAATCACCGCAAAAAAGTTGCGCAGACTGCTGGAAGGGAAGATTTTTCGCAGATTCACCGGCATGCTGATCACAATCGGCCGTTTCTCGTTATTAAAGGGCATAGTAGCGGCATAAACCGCCATGATGAGAATGGCCGTCAGGTAAGCTGTAAGGGTTACGCCCCTCTGCTTGGCTGCTGCATTCAGCCTGGATGCGTGAATCATTCCGTGCACCACATGATGTCCATAAGGCGTAAAGCGAGTACCCGGAATCTGCAATGCCTCTGGCCGCCTAGTATACGAAGGGACCGAAGAATAATGAGCTTTAAAGCTGTCCTGCGCCTCGGCATAACGGGCAAACGATGCTGGGGGCAGAATCATCCCTTCCTTGTCCTCCACGTTCTCGCCGCGCAAAAATAAATATTGGTATACCAAGGTTTTGAGAAACTCGAGTGCCCCTCCTCCGTCAGTCAGGGCATGAAAAATTTCAACGCTGATTTTATTACCGTAAAATAACACTTTTACCAGACTTCCGTTCTCCTCCGAAAGCATGACTGGCGCACAGGGATAGGCCGTTTCCGGTTCCACTGTCAGAGGCGTGTGTCTCTCTCTCAGGAATTTCCAAAACAGGCCGTTTCGCAGCTCCACATCCAATAGCGGGAATCTCGTTATCACTTCATCCAAAGCCCTTTGTAAGAGAGAGGGATTGACAGGACTTGTAAGCATTAGCGATAACCGATACGTTGATGAGTTCTCCCGGCCCGCAACTGCCGGGAACAGCTTACCGGCGTGGTCTAGTTTATACCATTCCTCCATACGTCGCTCTCCTCTGTTTTTTGTAATCCGGCTTGCTATTACAGCTTGACCTGCAGCACATGAAAATCCAGCGTTTTGCTAAAACCGGTCTCCTCGGCCACACGGATGGAGGGAATATTGTTGTCGTCGCACACCCAAAGCGGAAAACCGCCATTCTCCAAGCAATACGCTACGCAGGCTGAGGAGACCCTTTTGGCGTATCCTCTGTTTCGGAAGAGCTCGTCGGTAAACAAGGCAAATTCCAATCGGTTTCCAGAAGCAAAGACGGACAAACACCAGCTGGCTATCCTACCATCTTCCAGAATGCAATAGCCGACTCCCTTCCTTGCAAAATCGTCGACGGATAACCAGGACATCCGTATCCACTGCAGTAACGTATCTCTGTTCTTGAGCGAATCGTCATTCAGGAGACTTTCATCGATCCGCTTCAGCTTGCAATGTGCCTGTATCTCCTTTCGAGGAGGACAGTTGGCCGGATCGAAAGTATAAAATCGTTTTTTGACAACCGCAAGCTCCAGTCGATCTGACAATAACCTTTGAAGTGCCCACTCCCACGAATCGGAAGGAAAATAGATATTGATAACCGGCATCCCGCTCGTTCTGGCGTTCGGAATGAGCTTGTTAACGAGTAAATCGGGAAAAGCTTGTTGGAATAACTCATTCTCTGGATCGCCCGAGCATAACACTTCGAATCCAATCCCGTGAATGATCCCCGTCTTCGGGTCCTCGATATCGTCCACATAAATTTCTCCGCGAGTATTGCCGTCGATGACGGAGGAAACGATCAATTGATGATGATAGCCGTCGAAAACCGAACCTGCCTTCGAATACCGGTCTTTGGTTAGCGCATTCATGGCCTTCAATTCCTTTCCTGATCCATTCCTATTTGCATTACTTGTACAGAAAAGACATCACCTCATCCGTCTGAGGCACAATGAAAGAGTCCCCCATAAATACCTTCATATCGGCAACCCCCTGAATCACGGCAAAGAAGAAGAGCGACAATTGATAAGGATCGCCAAGCTTAAATTCGCCCGACTTTTGCCCCCTTTCAATTAAACGGGCAGCTTGCTGGAACAGCAGCAGATCGCATTTTTTCAGCTCTGCCAATTGGGGGAGAGGCTCCATGGCCAGAAGCGAACGGGTCATCAATATAAAATATTGCGTGATTTCCTTGTTAGTCTGAATATCCTTGAGCAGGTCGGACGTCACCTGAGCCAATGCGTCGGAAGGGCTTCCCTCGGAATCGAGGAACCTTATTGTTTCAGCCATTTCCGTCATCGTATTGTCTACCAGTCTGGCAAACAGATCCTGCTTGGAGGAAAAATGCCGATAGATCAGGCCTGTGCTGATGCCCGCCGCTTCCGCGATATCCTTCATACTGGTTAAGGAAAAGCCCTTGTAGACAAAACACTGCAGAGCGGCGGATTCGATTTTATTTCTTGTAGCTTCCGACATTTGCTGGTTCTGTTCCTTGGTGCGAGCCATAGCCATTTCTCCTCAATAAAATGAATTGAACGTTAATTCATTTTATTTGATTTAGGTGAACGATGTCAATACTGCTCAACCACAAAAACGGACTGTTCTAGAAGAACAGTCCGTCTTAATGCCCTAATCAGCCTTGTTGCTTAACACCTTATCTAATACTTTATGGGCATTATCTGCCTCTTTCTTACCGACCTCGACTTCGAGCACGGAGATCAGTCTTTTCATTTGAGCTTCAGTCAGACCGGTATTAAACCCAATTTTAAAATGAGACTCCAGTTGAGAATTGACGCCCGACATATTGGCCAAGGCCGCAATGGTTGCCAGTTCCCTGCTCTGGAAATCCAGATTGTCGCGTCCGAAGATGTCACCGAACAAATGTCCTTTCAAAAACTCGTCGATAGCCGGGGCGAATGTAATATAGCCACCCGCAGCAGGTGCTCCGATCAGTTCGGTCTGAATTTCCGTTCCAAGTTCGACGCTGCTTTTGTCTGCAGGCAATGGACTTGCTTCCTTGCCGGTCTCGTCCTTGATGCCTTTCTCTTCCCGTTCTTCCATAACGGCCATAAATGTGTTGATCCCATTCAAGGCCCGAGGGAAGCCTGCGTAAGCATACATTTGTACGAGGATTTCCTTAATCTCATTGACGGTCAAGCCTGCATCCAAACCTTCGTTCAAAGCATGCTCTAATTTCGGCAAATCCCCTGCGGCGGTAAATGCCGCAATCGTAACGATATTTTCTTGTCTTGCGGTTAACGGCTGATTAAGATCGTATTGCTCATCTGATACCTTCTCCAACCATTCAACGTTTTGGCCATCGAGCACCCCCGTAAGAGCGATATGCGTCATTTCTGTGGCCGGTGACGCTCCATGCCAATGCTTAACGCCCGGCGGACACCAGATAACATCGCCTGCCCGGATCTCCTGGGCGGGACCGCCCCACTCCTGCAACAGGCCAACGCCTTCCGTAACGATTAGTCTCTGCCCTGCCGGATGGGTATGCCAAGCTGACCGAGCTCCCGGTTCGAACGTGACATATGCCCCCGTATAGTTTGCCGGATCGTTTACAGGGAATAGTGGATCAATGCGTACATTGCCGGTAAAATATTCAGCCGACCCCTTTACGGTAGCTTGCGAACCGCTTCGAGTGATTGTTTGTGAGGGGTTGCTCTCCTCGGCTGCCAGAACATGGCCTGCATATAGGGTCGCTGAAACGAGCAGGGAAATTGACAATATCATCGTTACAATTTTTTTCATTATTTTCTCCTTTCAAATTTCATTTCAACAAACTACGATCATATCCAGAACGCTGACCTCATTGCATACAAATATTGTCACCAACTACTTGAGGTTCAGTTATCAGATGTACGTTTCTCGATTTTTCAATTCGGTTCATAGCTAAGCCTCCTGCTTGTTTTGCGGCTAAATGATACCACCGCAAGAATAACGGCTATCGCGACGGATGCAGCAGAAAGCCAACCAACTGCCCGCAGAGATATACCACCCGCTGCTAGACCGCCAATCCCCCCAGCTGCAGCGATACTCAGCTGAATGATAGAACCGTATAAGCTCAGCATGATGCCCGAAGCTTCCGGTGCAAGGGCTACCAGATTAAATTGCAGCCCCGGTCCAGACGACCATGCGGAGAAAGCCCACAGCATAAGAAGCGGAATGGTGATGACAGTCGATTTGGCGATACTCGACAGCATTACCATGGCCAAGGTATGAACAACCATGCCAATCAAAAGCGACTTTGAGATACCGATCCGATCCGTCATGAATCCACCGAACTTGGATCCAATCAAGGTCGCGATACCGAAGGCAAAGAGAGCAATGCTCACTTCCCGTTCACTCATGGATGAAACATTGAGCAGAAAAGGGGCAATATATGCATAGAGCATGGCGTATCCTAACTGCCAGAAGAACGTAACCCCAAAGCCCGATAATATTTCCACATTCTTCATAAGGGCCAGTTGCTTCCCGAGAGGCACAGGTGCGCCGCTTTCTGTGGGCGGGATGGTCCGAGCCAAAGCAAAGATTGCAAGTAAGCTAAGTGTACCGATACCGATAAAGATGACCTTCCAGCCGTAAGCAGAAGCTACAAGGCGGCCAATGGGAACCCCGGCAATAAGGGCTGCACTGAACCCGAGAATTACGGTGCCAATCGCCCCAGCTTGCTTGCCTGGTTCTGCTAATTTCGCTGCTACCGTCTTCGCACCGATAAGAAAAACACCGCCGCCTATCCCAAGTACAATACGAGATAGGATGAGAAACCCGAATCCCGGTAGAGTAACTGTCAATACGCTGCCGATCACGACTATGGCGAGAGAAAGCATTAAAAGCTTGCGCCGATCCATTTTCGCCGTCGCTATTACGAAAAGAGGAGAGCCGATCGCATTAGCGATTGCAAATACGGTAATTAGTTGTCCGGCCGACGCTACTGTAATATGTGCCCAGACGGAGATTTGGTCCAGTATACCAGCAATAACATACTCTGATGTACTAACAAAGAAACTGATGAACGCCAACAGGTATATTTTCCAACTATTTCCCATTCAATCCCCTCGTTTAATGCGATTCCTTTCTTAATGTAAATTGATGCTGTCATCAGATATAAGCCAAAAGTCTTCCAGCGGTGATAACGCCAGTCCATGTAAGCGACGATATTACAGCTGCGAATCGGGCACTTATTGGTGCTTGGATATGAAGATCCCACCTCTCAACGGTCTTGTACACGCCACAATGGAATATAACGATGTTCACGCCTGCAATTACGATAAGCCCTAGCTTCCAAGGCGCGGCCGCGCTTAAACCCACTCCAAGCGCACTTGCAGTAAAAAGTACAGTACCCGTTACAGCTGCGATTATGAACCCAATGTGGCAGAGCGGAAGAAGGTGACGGGCCGCGATGGTAACGGGAAGAATTCGTTTGCCAATCCCCAGCAACCGAAGATCGAACGCTAATGCAGATCCGACCAGGATTGCGATTCCCAAAATGTGCAGGGTTTCAAGGATCGGATACAGGTAGGGGGTTCTTCCCACAACTTCGCCGATTTCTGAACGTTCGAGCTCGCTATAGATGTCCATTAGCCAGCTACTGGTCACTCGCATATTAGTTCGGCCTCCTTCCTGTTTGAGATAGTGACCACTAAGAGAGAGCAAAAACAATACATACGGCCACTACCCGTTTTTCTTGCCTTGACGAATGAGATAAAAGGCGCCGGCAACGACGGCAGCCACGATGATGACACCGACGACAAGCCATGTGGTTGCGGACGAGGCGGCCTGCTCCGATTGATTGCTCTCATCTGAAATGGCCGAGTCCTCTGGAGAAGCAGGCTGTGAATGGGGTTGATTCTCCATATTGTTCTCAGCAGGTGCAGGTTGCGGGCTGACTTCCTCTTCGTTCTCGCCTGCATGATTAGGAGCGCTTGGTGCAGGCTCAGGCTGGTCCGGAAAAGCGGTTAGTTGTTGCCAGACGCCTTGGCCATCCGCGAGCCAGAACATGACGGGACGCAGTACATCGTCATCGGATGTGTTGAGATAGCCCACCACTTCAATGCTCTCGCCTTCCTCAAGAGGCCGGTCAAGACCCCAACGTTCCATCCACTCGGGACCTGCGAGAACCAGGTGTATTTCCTCGTGATCTCCTTGGTAGGGGCGAGCAGATTCAATCGTCAACTTGCCATCCGTTTCTGACGCACCGGGAGGCAGTTCCCGATTGTTCCAGTCAGCCGGGAGGTCTATTTCATCCACTCGGAGGGTTACCTCGGAATGCGGGTTACCCCAGTTCACATCACTGATCGTTCCGCTAATGTAATACGCGTACCGCGTGTCAAACGAACTCCAACCGTGATGGGCGGATACCCGATCTAACGACAATATGGACAAAAAAAGGGTAATAGCGGCGAGAAGTATGATAGGGTGTAAAGGTGCTTTTGACTTTTTGCTTGAGGTTCTTACGCTATGAGTCTTGAACATGTTGTTTATAAGTCTCCTTTTCTAAAATGGTGTGTAAAATTTGGGCTTCTTATAAATTCGTCACATTGATGAATTATGTGACGTTTGTGTATTATTATTGAATACAAAACAAAGATCTTCAATTTCTAAAAAGCCGCAATTCGTGCACTAATGCGCAGAATGATTAAAATTGTGAAGAAAGTTAGGTGGTCTTGCTATGTCTAATGGGGCAAATGTGGATCGAAGAATACTAAAATCTCAAGACGCGATTAAAAAAGCTGTTATTGAACTGATGTCGGAGAAAAGGTTTAATCAAATTACGATTCAAAATATTTCCGATAGGGCGAATGTTAGCCGAAGAACCATCTACCTTCACTACCATGATAAATACGACTTGTTGGATAAGCTCATTGAAGAACATATAAACGAAATGCATGCGATGTGCGAATGGGCTTGTGAGATGGATTGGAGAGGAGCAACAATTGCCTTTTTCGAATATTTTGAACGTAATTATTTATTTTTTTCCACGATGTTAGCGAGCAAAGGTGCCCATTCTTTCCGTAGCCGGTTTCTTGAGTTCCTTATGGTTGAGTTCAAAGATGAAGTAGACCTAACGAAAGAGAAAAACGGTGGATTAGATCAAGATGTTATACTTCGATTTATGGGCACTGCTTACGTAAGGCTAGTGGAATGGTGGATCACAAATGAGATGCCCTATTCCCCCCGTGATATGGCACATCAAGTAGGGGTTTTATTGGAAAGGGTTGTATAACAGAAGGAGTAAATTCCGCCTGTAAGTCCATTTCCTCCTCGAAAAAAAAGAAACAGCCGTCACCGGCCGTTATTCGGTTTATTTTAACAATAATGTTAATGAGATGAGAGAGGAACTCCAACCGACCGTAAGTTACTGTCGTTGGCGATTATTTTCTTCGCTTTGACGGACGATCTCGTCAACGACGTGCCCGATCGGTGCGGTGGCGTCGATAATAATTCCGTTTTTCGGAATATCTTCTTTCGTTTGGTGCAATCGCGCAATGAGTTCCCGTTCCGTTTTCTTTCCGCCCCACTTATTTTCCGGTCGCTCGTCAAGCCGCCGGTTCAATGTGTCAAGGTCGACCTCGAGGACAAACACGCCGTCAAATAGATCAATGAATTTCGAAAAGTTCCTAGAACCACCGCAGAAAAATGTTACCGCCTCATCCTGGTTGGCGACCAACGCTTTCACTTTATCTACATGCCAAATGTGGTGCTCGTGCGTGACGCCATCCGTCCGTGTACCCGTTTCCGGATCGCCTTGATAAGCCAATTCACGGTCACCATTAATGGCATGGTAGCCGCGCCGCTGCAATTCTTTGCAGACCGAAGTTTTGCCGGTGCCGGAAACGCCTTCAATCAGATAGTTCCTAGCCCATGGCTAGACCCTCCATTCAACTGGATAATTTATGATCACCTATGCGATTCGTTTAAGACGAAAGATAACAGCAGCCTATCACGACTGCCGTTTCTTAGTTATTCATTCTCTATCGGTCGGTTAAGAGCTGCTGCTTTTAAGAAGACAACGACGACCGGCTAAAAACTTAAAAAAATGTGGGATGTCTGTTGAGGAAATTAAAACTTGCGGATTCATGATTAACAAAGCAAATCATTATCTCGATACTATTAATCAAGTGATTCCGGATGATACCAACCCTAAGGATTGGACTAAAGACAATATGCCAGTTGCCCATTAATCAACAAAAAGAACCACCAACTTTTGAAGTGCACCCCTTAATCATACGTGTAGGAAAAAAGATAATAATATCTACCTGTTCGGTACAAAATCAAAAAAGCACCATACTGACCAAATGCTCAGTATGGTGCTTAAGTCAAAACAAAACCCCAATTCCTTTGCAATTTCCCGCCGCGTTGTCTCCGTCATGCTCGAGCCCGAAGCGACCGATAACCACTTCTTTTCACCGGGCGGCTTATTTTTTTTCTTGTTCAAGGACTGGCCGGCATCTCGATGTCGCAGATCATGATGTCGACCGGCTGCTTCTCGAATACGGCGATCGCCTGGCGCATATTGTGCGCGACCGCAACGCCGACGATGCCCAGCCGTCCCCAATCGACGCTTTTCTTAATTCCGCTTGCGATAATGCGCTCATCGTCGACGATCAACAATCGGTACACGGCAGATCCTCCCATGCATTGAGATAAGAAACGGATGAAGAGGGGCAAACAGTCCGGTTCGATGAACCGGACTGCGGTCTATTGCGATTATGCGCTTGCGTTCAATTCGGCGATCATCGCGTCGAGCA
>NZ_JACXIY010000006.1 GCF_014705655.1 Paenibacillus arenilitoris
GAAGAGCATCGGAAAGCCGTATGCGGGAAAACCGCACGTACGGTTTGATGAGGAGGGGCTGGTCACCCCAGCCCTTTACTCTACTAAAGTCGGCATAAGCCGCTCAGCTGAGCGGCGTTGTCAAACCTGGGCTTGCGATGGTGCGATGGTGCCGAAATGCCGGGTAAGTGAAGACTTTCTCCAATATTTCTGCCGTTTTCTGCCGTGACGAGCATAACTTCCGCCAGCTCGCATACGATTAGGCGAAGAACGCATGAGACGGGGAGGGTGCCAACATGGCTGTTTACGATCCATCGAAGCTGATGCAGCTGGCCAGCGCTCATTTGCCTGACGGGGCGAGGCTCATGATGCTGGGCGGGCGCTCGGCGCGCGCGGCGGTGATCGCCGCCGACATCGCCGGGGACAGGGTGCCGGAAGTTGCGGCAGCCTATTGCTTGAACGGCGAGCTTTATATGCAGGTGTTGAAATGCGTGGACGGCGCTTGGGCGGCGAAAGCGAATGCGAGAGGCTCTGGATGCGGCGTGACGCTGCTGGCGGCGGCTCCCGTAACGAGAGCCGGCCGGAACAATTTGATCGTCGGCTGGAAGACGGGCGAGGCGCGGTCGAAGCTGTCGGTGTACGAGTGGACGAGGAAGGGGCTGGAGGACGTTGCGCCCGCCGATTTGAGCTACACCTTCCTGGAAGCGGGCGATATGCCGGGCGCCGGCGGGCGCGACGGCAAAGCAGAGATCGCGCTTTGGTCCCGCGATGCGGGCGACGCTTACCGCATCGAGGTGATGCGGTGGAATAAGGGGGCGTTCATGACCGCGCCGGACGTCTATCCGTTTTATTTTCCGGGCGTCGTTCGCTACTACGAGCGGGTCATGCGCGGCAATCCGGACTTGACGGCTTACGGGGATTTGTTAACGGACGCGCGTAACCGTGCGGTGATGGGGCGGGCCGCCAGCCAGCTGATCGATCCGACGTCCGCGCCG
This sequence comes from Paenibacillus arenilitoris, assembly GCF_014705655.1. Classification (GTDB taxonomy): domain Bacteria; phylum Bacillota; class Bacilli; order Paenibacillales; family Paenibacillaceae; genus Pristimantibacillus; species Pristimantibacillus arenilitoris. Next base: position 975 of record NZ_JACXIY010000006.1, read on the forward strand.
CGCGTCGTGGGGCTGTTTCCGGCATCGGTGAAGACGGCGGAAGGGACCAAATGGGGCTACATCGACGAAGGCGGACGAATGGCAATTCAGCCCCGTTATGACGACGCCGGCGATTTTCAGGAAAACGGGCTCGCGATCGTCCGGGAGGACGGTCGTGCCGGCATCATCGATGCGACCGCGCATTACGTTGTGCCGCCGAACTACGAGTCGATCAACCCGTTCTCGGAGCGCCGGGCGGTCGTGATCGACGGCCAGGGCTTCCGGTTGATCGATGAAGCGGGAACCGTGCTGACGCGGAAAGCTTATTCGTATATTTCGAGCATGAAGGACGGAAGAGCGGTTTTCTATGTCGCGGGCAACGGCGAGGGCGGCGGGGACAGCCGGTACGGCTATCTGGACTCGGATGGGAATGAGGCGATTCCCGCGCAATACGAGGAAGCGAACGACTTCGAGGACGGCAAGGCCGTCGTCAAAATCAAAGACAAGGAGTACGCGCTCATCGGGCCGGACGGCAGCCGACTGGCGACCTATCCGCTAGCCTACGTCGGGCCTTTAGGGGACGGCCGGCTCGCTTTCCAGTCGGATATGGCCGGCAAATACGGCTACATCGACGAGCGCGGCACGGTCGTGCTCCAGCCGGCCTATACGTCGGCGTTCCCGTTTCGCGACGGCCGGGCGATCGTCAACACGGCAGAGGATTACAAATCGGCTTACGGCGTAATCGACGAGAAGGGCGAGTTCGTCGTCAAGCCGGCCTACAACGATATTCGGGACCTCGGCGAGGAACGCTTCGCGCTGGGCCGCGCGGTCGATCCCGAGCAGCCCTTCCTCGGGTCGATGTACGCGATTGCGGATCGGCACGGCAAGCTGCTGTCGGATTTCCTGTATAACGACGTGACCGAGTTTCGGGAAGACGGTCTCGCTTCGGCGACGGACGCGCGGGAGACGATGCTGATCGATCGAGGCGGCAAGCCGGCAAGAGGCTATCCGCGCGTGAACGGCAGCGGCGAGCTTACGCTGGAGGAAGGCGGCTTGATCAAGGCGTTCGTCGACCGACGGCTCTCTTACATGAACCGGGCGGGAGACGTAATCTGGAAGCAAAACACGATTATCCCGCTCCGGTCGCCTTATCGGGTGAAGGAGGAGAAATACAAGCCGAATCCGGATTACCTCGTTTATTATCCGCAGGTCGGAGGGATGACGGACCAGGCGGCGCAGCGGACGGTCAACAACCAGCTGAAGGAGCTGTCGCAGGTGAAGCCGATACCCGGAGACCGAAAGCTCGATTATTCGTATACCGGCGATTTCGACGTCGCCTTTTACAAGAATAAGCTGCTCGAGCTGCGGCTGGACGGCTATCATTATCCGTTCGGCGCGGCGCACGGCATGCCGACTCAAACGTACGCGATCGTCGATTTGGGAAGCGGCCGCATGTACGCGCTGAAGGACTTGTTCAAGCCGGGCAGCGATTACGTCAAGGCGCTCAGCGACATCGTCGGCAAGCAAATCAAGGAAGATCCGCAGTATTCGTACGTGTTCCCGGACAGCTATACCGGCATACGCCCGGATCAGCCGTTTTACGTCACGGAGGACGCGCTTCATCTGTATTTCGCGCCTTACGATATCGGTCCGTACGCGGCGGGCTTCCCGACCTTCACGATTCCTTTCGGGCAAATTATGGAGCTGATCGATACGGAAGGGGCGTTTTGGAGGGCGTTTCACGGGTAGAATGCAGGTGACATTTGAACAGGGAAGAAATTGCGGAAATTGCTATGGACGAATGAAGTGCGGTCGGCCTTGTAAAGCCTGAATGGCTGTGCAAGGCCGGCCGCTTGTTTCTTTAGGCGGAGCGCCTCCTTCTTGCGAAGTGGTAGGCCGATTTCCTCAGCAGACGGGATCTCCGCCTTTCGCATAAGCACGAGTCGAACATGGTTAAATAGTAATTCGGCTCCGGCCGGTCGCGATGCGCATTCACGTATACATAATGTTCGAACGAATTCGCCGATTTCAGTCTTTCGCTCATCGGTTCAGTTTATGAAATTCATTCCTGACAAGGAGAAACCGATATTAGCAAGAAACGGCGGCGCGGGGATCGTCCCTGCACCGCCGTTTCTTGCTATATTTACGATATCAAGCTCAAGCGAACGGATCTGACTTTAGAGACTTCCCGGCGTTCGCCGCGCTCTTGTCAGGCGAGCTCCATCCAAACCGGCGGAAGCTTAGGCTCTTGCAGCACGTCGACGAGCGAGAAGGCGTACGGAGCATATCGCGGACGAATGAATTGGCCGTTTAGGCCCATTCCATAGGGTTCAATGCGTCCGATAGAATAGGAGATAGCTTAGAGCAAAGGGGAAGATTACGTTTTGGATAAGAGAACCACACGCAGCAGCAGGCTTTCCAAAGGCAGCCGGGCATCGTTGAAGCAAACCAATCTCGTCATCTATCTGGCGGTCGTCATTATTCTTGCCGGCATTTGCGGAGCATTGTACGGCAACATTACGAATAAAGCCGATTCCGAGCTTCCGCTTGCCGGGAATGCCGAGCAGGCCGATGGGCAGAACGGAATCGGCGAGCCCTCCGATCCGGATTCCCTTCCTAACGGGAATGACGGAATCGAGCACTCGGCGGATGAACCGATCCCGGCCGGAACCGTTGACAGCGAGGAGGAACAAGCGTCTGCGGTGGATTACGGCGATGCGACGGAAGAGCCAGAGCCTGCTCCTTCCGCAACCGCCGGGCCGACAGAGACGCCTGAGCCGGAACGGACGGAAGAACCAACGCAAGCCCCTGCCGAGACGGTGAAGCTTCCAACTACCTACGTTGTCCGGAAAGGCGATACGCTGAGCTTGATATCGGAGAAGTTCTATCAATCCAAGGAATATTACGCGCTGCTGGCAAAGCATAATCAAATCGTGTTTGTCAACGATATGCAAGTCGGCGACACGCTTAACATTCCGGCATTGCCGTCAACGTCCGGCTCGAAAGACGGCGGCCGGCAGGAAGAGAAAGACTATTCGAGTATTAATTTGCCGGCTACCTATCTGATCCAAGCGGGCGATACGCTGTCGGGCATTTCGAGAATGTTCTTTAAATCGGCGGAATATGCGGATGATATCGCGAAAGAAAACAAGCTGGATAAACATGCCGGCTTGAAAGCAGGCACCAACCTTCGCATTCCGTCCTTGAAAAACGACAAGCCGGATGAAAAAAATGACGAAGCAGCGTCTTTGCCCGATTACGAGACATCCGATCATACCGTTAAAAGCGGCGAGACGCTCTATAGCATCTCCAAAATCTATTACGGCTCCGACAAGTACGTGAAGCTGATTGCGGATTACAATCATATCGATAATCGGGATGACCTGAAAGCCGGCACGGTGCTGAAAATTCCGAAAGCTTAGGACGGCGCAGCAAGGGCGATTCCGGCAATCGCATTTTGGAATAAAGCATCGGATGGGACCGCATCAATCAGCCGTCCCGTCCGGCATGCCGGTAATCCGAGGGCGAGCGGTCGGCAAAGCGCTTGAAGAAGATGCTGAAGGTGTGGATGGAAGAGAATCCGAGCTCATCGGCGATTTGCGTGACCGGCTTTGCCGTTCCGCGCAGCTCGGACTTGGCTTTGTCCATGCACAAATTGCGGATGTATTTGCCGATTGGGACGCCGACCGCGCTTTTGAACTCGCGCGCGAGATGGGAGCGGCTGATCGGGATGGAGCGGGCGAGCTCGTCCAGGTCATGGTCATAGCGGATATCGCGGTGAAGACGGTTGATGACGTCGGTGATGGCCGGCTGCAGCGGCTTAGGCTGCGCTTCGCCGGTCAGCACCGAGTCCCGAAGCAGCCGGAGCGTCTGAACGAGCAGCTGCCGGAACAGCCCCTCCGCCATGGCCCGTCCCAAATAATGAGGCTCCTGCACCTCGCCGATGATGCGATCGAATAGCGACTTGACCTGTCCGCCCGAGTCCTTGGCGACGCGGTGAAGGCCGACGCGGTAAAACTCGGCTTGCAGCTCGGGCATTCCCGTTAAGGCAAACCCGACGTAATACAGCTTGAACGGCGACTGCTCGCCGGCCAGTCCGAAATGCAGCTCGCCCGGCTTCGTGACGAGCAGCTCGCCGGCATGGACGTCGTAGAGCGTCTCGTCGATTTTGTATGGACAATCACCTCCGTCCAGGTAACAGAGCTCGTAATGATCGTGGTAATGCGTCGACGTGCTCCAATTTTGGGCATGGTTGATCCCGACGTAGAACAGGCTGCTCGGCTCCGGGCCGAAGGGCAGCTCGATTCGGAATTCCGTATCCGTATGAACAACATGCGTATGCTTCGGCGCGGGCGCGCGGGCGTGAAGCGTGTCGTTCTCGCTCAATCCGTCTCCCCCTCTTGATCAACATGATCGAAATGTTTAAATCTATGCGCGGAATCAACAAAGACAATGTCTTGTATCGCGCTTACAATGATCATAAGGTTAAAACAATCTAATGACAAGAGGTGCTGATCATGACAATGGGGAACGAAGTGCGGGAGCATGCGCTGCCGAAAGAGCAGGACGCTGCGTTGTTTAAGGAAAACGGTTATTGGGTGTCGCCCGTCATCTTCACGGAGCGGGAACTTACGGAAATTATTCGGCATCAGGACATGATGTACGGAGGCATTTACGAAACGGGAAGGGAGCCGGTATGCAACTGGCTGGAAGGGAAGGATAACCCGCGGGCGCTGCGCAAAACGGATAATTCCCACTGGTCGGACTTGACGCTTCGCCAAGTGGCGACCGACGCTACGATCGGGGCGATCGCGGCAAAGCTCATGGATGCGGAGACCATCCGCCTGTTCCACGACCAGCTTCTTTACAAGCCGGGCCGAGGCACGGGCAAGGAAACCGCGAACGTCGGCTGGCATCAGGACTACGTCTATTGGCAGTGCTGCCAGGAGCCGACGCTGATTACCGCCTGGGTGGCGTTCACTGACGTCGATCTGTCGAATGGCTGCATGCAGGCCGTGCCCCGCAGCCATCGATGGGGCCTGCTGAACGTGAACGACTTTTTCGAGCAAAACTTGGAGAAGCAGAAGGAAGCGATGGATATTCCGGACGACGAGAAGTTCGAGACCGTTCCGCTCGTCATGAAGGCCGGTCAAGTGAGCTTCCACCACGCGCTCACCATCCACGGCAGCGGAGCGAACGTAACGGACATGGCCCGCCGTTCGATGGCCGTTCACCTGATGACCGGCGAAACGAGATACAAATACGATAAGAGAGGGGACGGACATTTCAACGCCCAAATGATGAACGGCAGGGAAGGGGAGCGCTTCGAAGGCGAAGCATGGCCGGTGCTCTATCGCTCGCCGGCTGCGACCTGACGTTCCAAAGGATGACTCCGCGCCAAGGGAGTCATCCTTATTTTACAATGGCGCATTCATTCCGTGGCATGCTAAGCCAGCGATTTGCGGTCGACCGCTTCCGGTTGTTATTCCATCCAGCCATGTTCATCTCATCGTCTCAGCTCTGAGGGATGGAAATATCGTCACGTTGCCGCGTCATCGGATCCACAAAAAAAAGAACGTATTTCGGATGCCGCAGCCGTCCATATACGTTCTGAATTTGATTCCGTGTTTCCGCTTATCGTCCGCTCCTAGACCGGTTCCGGGCTGCGCCTTAATCGACCCAGGCGACCGATTGCTCCAGCGGCTGCCTTGTTTTCTCCCGAGGCTCCTTGATTCTATATCCGAATGCGACCATGCAGGCGACGCCAAATTCCGCATCATTCAGCACGCCCTCCTCCGTCAACAAGCTCTCGACCGCGGCTTTCTCGAATCCTTCAATCGGGCAGGAATCGATACCGATCTGCGCCGCGGCGGTCATCATATTGCCAAGAGCGATATAGGTCTGGCGCGCAGCCCAACCGAATACGGCTTCCTCGTTATCGGCGATTCGGAAATCATGCTCCAGAAATTTGCGATACATGGCTTTTTTTCCTTGCCCGACTTCCTCCGGCAATTGCTGGATATCGTTCATCATGTGCGCAATATGGCCGGAATCCGGCGCCAACGCTTGGGCTTCGCGGGCCAGAATGATGACGAAGTGGCTGGCTGTAGGCAAAGTCCGCCGGGCTCCCCAGGTAACAGGCAGCAGTTTCTGCCTCAGCTCGGCATTTTGCAATATAAGTAGCTTCCCGGGCTCGAAGCCGAAGGAGGTCGGAGACAGCCGCCACGTTTCCAGAATAAATCCGAAATCCTCTTCGCTGATTTTCTTCCCGCCGTCAAACTCCTTGCAGGCGTGCCTGAACCGGAACGCTTGCAATATTTCTTCTTTTGTGGTCATGTGTGCTTGCTCCTCTCCATAATCCGTCTGGTATATGTTCAACATCGATTATAACTTGTATGCTTGATTGAGAGTAGTACGGTTACTGCTTAGGAACTTACTTAATCATTTAACCGGCGGCAAACTGCCAAAGTGCAGGCTTTTTCTCGTCATTTCGGATAATGTAAGTAAATAGCTGCGAATGTGCAGCAATCTAGGCGTGACTCGGTAACAGCATGCCTATTAGGCTTCAAAAGCCTGTATTTACGCAGGCAGTACGGAATCGTCAGGCAAACGCTTTTCTGAAGATGCACAATTGCAGGCATAGAGAGCATTCCGGCTGATTGGCGCGTAAAGGATGATTCACGCGTAGGAATCGGACGAACGATTGTTTGGAGAACTAGAGGACGTTGGAATTAGCTGACGAGGGACCAGCAAGATAGGAGTTATACAGGTCGAACGATCGAGCGAATATCGAGGAAGAATCGAGGAAGAGCATCGGGCGCCAGGCTTTATAATCGTGGAGGGCGGCTGGGCGGTACCGGTTCGTTATTTTCACGAACGTCAAGAAAAAGGCGCAATTCTCGGCTGCCTAGTTCCGCGCAGACGGCCGACGTATTGTTAAGTAAAGAAAAGGAGGACCGGACGACAAGCAAGCCGTGACGAAGCCGATAGGGGAGCGCGGCTTCGTCACAACTGAATTTTGAATATCTCGCAGGATTAATTCCCAGAATGAAGGCTGCGCGCACCGACGCCCTCATGCGTCATGCGAACGGGCCGGATGCTTCCGTCTTCCTCGAAATAGAGCCGGTCGATGCAGACGACCCGGTGATTGGCGTCGGTCTCGGTCAGCGGGCGACGGTGATAGACGATATACCATTCATCGGTGCCCGGCACCTGCAGCATGCCGTGATGCCCGGCTCCGGTCGCCACCTCCGGGTCCTGCTGCAGGATTTTGCCGACGCGTTCGAACGGCCCGAGCGGCGAATCCGATCTCGCATAAGCGACGGAGTAGTGGGGCCCGCCCCAGCCGCCCTCGGCCCACATGAAATAATAAGAGCCGTTCCGCTTGATCATGCAAGGCCCTTCGACGAACTTGTCGGGTGTGACGGATTTGAACGTTTCCCCGTCCTCGAACGTCCCGATGCTGATCATATCATCGTTCAGCTTCACGACGTTGCAGTGGCCCCAGCCGCCGTAATAAAGGTAGGCGCTGCCGTCGTCGTCGATGAATACGTGGGGATCGATCGGCTGCGCGCCATGATGGAACTTGCCGATCAGCGGCTTGCCGATCGCGTCGCGGTAAGGCCCTTCCGGCCGGTCGGCGACGGCGACGCCGATCCCGCCGATTTCATCGTCGCTTTGAATGTCGTTCGCGGCGAAGTAATAATAATATTTGCCGCCTCGCTCGATCGGCGACGGGGCCCATAGCGCCCGCCATGCCCAAGCGATGCTCTTCATCTCCAATATCCGCTCCGCCTTCGTCCAGTTCACCAGATCGGTCGAATGGAAGGCGTCGAAGAAGGTTTGGTCGTTATAAGGCGCGGAATAGGTCGGATAAATCCAATACTTGCCTTCGAACACGCGGCCCTCGGGATCCGCGTACCATCCGGGAAACAGCGGATTCCCGGACGTCGATTTCTCGTTTACGGCGCTTTGTTCACTCACTTGCACGGCCTCCTTGGTTATGGCGAACTTGCAGCTGTCGCCGCAATCTTGCTTTTTCGATTATAGCAAACGGATGACGCCCCCGGTAGTAACCCGCTTTGCGAATAGAAGCGCCTCCGCTAGCGGCCGCAGACGGAGGCGCTCCTAGCTGACTTACGAGTTCGAGTAACGCTCGTACTGCGCTTTCTTGATTTCGAGGTAGCGGCCCGCGCCCATTTGCTCCAGCGTCTTGACGTAATCGTCCCACTGAGCGCCGTTAATGTCCCACTCGCCGGTAATGAATTTGACGCGGGATTCCGTAATGTACTGATTGATATCCGTCAAAATCGGAATCGTCTCGCCGCTTTCCTCGGCGGACGGCATGAACTTCGGCCAGCGCTCGCCGGTCGCGTATTTCTCGGCGTCCTCCGGCGTCTGCCGGAATTCGTCCATCATCGTCGCGCCCTTGACGACGCGGCGCATCACGGCATCCGGCTCCAGATACGGGTAGAAGCCGCCGTATACGTTATCGACGTACTGCAGCGCGCCGAGCTGCTGCCCGCCCTCGTAGTTCGCGATTTCGTCAATGTATTTCGGCTTGCCGTCGACCATATTGTACGTGACGCCTTCCTTGCCGAAGAAGCCGAAGTTCGCCCCTTCCTCGCCGTACCAGAAGTCGATCCACTTGATCGTTTCCTCCGGATGCTTGTTCTTGTCGGTGATCATGAACTGCGTCACGCCGCGCGCGGGATTGTCGATCCAGTTCAGCATCCTTCCTCCCGGTCCTTCCAGGGCGTGGACGCCGACATAGCTCTCGACCATCTTGTCGCCGATGTAGCTCGGCGATACCCATGAGAATACGCCGACCTGATTTTTGGCGCCGGCCGCAACCCAATTGCCGTACTCCATGTTCGTGAACGTCTCCGGATGCATCAGCTCCTCTTGCCAGAGCATCGCCATGTACTTCCATACTTCGCGGTACTTCCCGTCGGTGAAGATCAGCTTGATCTGATCGTCCGTATCTTTGTAGATCCACTGGGAAGCGCCTTGCAGGCCGCCGTTGCCCATGCCGAAGCTGCCGAACAGCTGCTGCTCGAGCATGCCGATATTGCCCGGATACGCAAGCGGATATTCGTCGCTTGGGTCGCCGTTGCCGTTCGCGTCCTTGTCGCGGAATTCCTTCAGCATCGCGGTGAATTCGTCGATCGTCTGCGGCGGCTCGAGGCCCAGGTTGGTCAGCCAGGTATGATTGACATAATAGCGAAGCGAAGCGTCCATTATGGAAGAATCGACGTAAGGGAGCGAATAAATATGACCGTCCGGCGCCGTGACGGCTTTTTTGATCTCCGGATATTTCGCGAACAAATCCGTGAGGTTCGGCGCGTTGGTTTCGATCAGCTCCTCAAGGGGCAGGAAGATGCCCTGCGCGCCGTACTTGACGACCTCGTCGATCGAGAAGCCCATCGAGCCGAAGAACGCCTCCGGATAGTCGCCCGACGACATCATCAAGTTTTTCTTCTCGCCCACCGTCGCGTCCGGAATGGCGACCCAGTCGACCTTGACGCCCGACATCTTCTCGTATTCCTTCCACATCCACAAATCTTGCGGCGCCGGCGCGATGTCCGGGAAGATGCGCTTGGCCATCTGGATCGTGACGGCTTCGCTGCCGCTCCCGTTTCCGCTTCCTTCGGCGTCGTTGCCGCCGTCCCCGTTGCCGCCCGAGCTGCAGCCGGCCGTAACGGCCGCAAGCGACAAGCCGACCGCGAATGCTTTCCACGCTTTCTTCTTCATGCGTTCAACCCCTCTACCATTATTGTGAAAACGGACATTTGCCTTGCATCTATTCGCAGCGGACGAGGCGGTACCGCGGACCGCGCCGCCGGCCTGGAACCGGTTATTCGCCGATCAGCCCTTGAGCGAGCCGATCAGTATCCCTTTCTTGAAAAACCTCGACATCATCGGATAGATGACGAGCAGCGGAAGGCTGGATACGATGACGACGGCGTACTTGATCCCTTCCATGACGGCCATCCGCTCCGAGAACCGCTCGTCGACCATCGTCGCCCCGACCATATCCTTGAACTGGTTCTGCACGAGAATTTCGCGGAGAATGAGCTGCAGCGGGAATTGGTCCCGCGTTTGCAGGTAGACAAGGGCGTGGAAGTAGGAATTCCAATGGCCGACCCCGTAGAACAGGACGAGAACGGCGATGATCGGGACCGAGAGCGGAAGGACGATTTTGTACAAAATTTGAAAGTCGTTGCAGCCGTCCACGTGGGCGCTCTCCTCGAGCTCCTGCGGGATGTTCGTCTGAAAATACGTTCGCATGATGACGGCGTTGTAGACGCTCATGGCCATCGGCAGCACCATGACCCAGAACGTGTCGAGCAGATGAAGCTGCTTGTTGATCAAGTAAGACGGAATGAGGCCGCCCGAGAAGAACATCGTGAACACGAAGTAAAAGGTAAATGCCGATTTGCCGTAAAAATCGCGCCGGGACAGCGGGTAAGCGGCCAGCGTCGTCATGACGATATTGACAAGCGTGCCGATCGTCGTGTACAGAATCGAGTTGAAGAAGCCTTGCCAGATGTCTTTGTTGTCGAAGACGGCTTTGTAGCTCTCGAAATTCACTTTGGCCGGCCACAGCCTCAGCGGGTCGTTGTAAATCGCGACGGGGTCGCTGAGCGAAGCGATGACGACGAACAGGAGCGGGTATGCGATAAGCAGGATGACGATGATCAACACCGCCGTATTGACGGCGTCGAGCGCTTGGTCCAAGCGGGTGCGCTTTACGTTTTCGAGCATGCCGGGGGTCACCTCCGTTAATGAATTACCATAGACTCGTATTGCCGACCCGGCGGGCGAAGGCGTTGACGAGAATGAGCAGAATGAACGTGACGACGTTGTTGAACAGGCCGATCGCGGCGGAGAAGCTGTATTGCGCCCCCTGGATGCCGCTCTTGTAGACGTAGGTCGAGATGACCTCGGAGGCCGACGCGTTCGTGCCGGTCTGGAGCAGCAATATTTTCTCGAAGCCGACGTTCAGGATGTTGCCCATGCTTAAGATCGAGATGATGACGATGGTCGGCAAAATGTTCGGGAGCGTCACGTTCCAGATGCGCTGCAGCTTGTTCGCTCCGTCGAGATACGCCGCCTCGTATTGATCCGGCGATATGCCGGACATGGCGGCAAAGTAGATGAGGGAGCCCCATCCGACGCCCTGCCAGACGTCCGACCAGACGACGATGTGCCAGAAATATTTCGCCTCGGCCAGGAAGTTGATCGATTCGCCGCCGAACGCTTTGACGATGGCGTTCAGCACGCCGGTCTCCGGGCGGATGAAAAATAAAATGATGCCTCCCGCGACGACGACCGAGATGAAGTTCGGCGCGTACGATATCGTCTGGGCGAGCCCTCTCAGCCGTTTGAAGCGAAGCTCGTGGAACATGAGCGCGAGGAGGATCGGGAGCGGGATGCCGACGAGAAGCCCGTACAGGCTGATGCCGACCGTGTTCTTGATCAGCCGCCAGAAGTAGAAGGAATTGAAATAGCGTTCGAAGTGATCGAAGCCGATCCACGGGCTGGCCATAATGCCTCTGGCGGGCATAAAATCCTTGAACGCGATTTGCACGCCGTACAGCGGCCAATAGTGCCAAATGAGGAAATAGACGACGGGCGGAAAAATGATGACATACAGCATCCAGTTCTTCTTGAGCTTTCTCTTCGCTTCGTGCAGCCGTCCCCGCTTGGGGAGCGGGCGGTTGTCCGGCTGCGGGCGGCCGACAATGGCTTGTTGTCGCATGGAAGCATCCTCCTTCGTTCGAATCGGTAGGGCGCGGAACGCCTATTTGTTAAAGCGCTTTCACTGGAATCGCTTTCACTGGAATAAAAATCTCCATTCAATTTGTTATATTAAATATATTGTTAACAATGTATAGTAAGTAATATAATTCAATTATCCTTATCTGTCAATTGCAGGGAAGAGAGAAGATGAAAGTTGATAGAATTGGCCTTCTTTGGGGTTTGAATGATACTGTTCGATGATGTGACGGTATGAATTTGTTGATAGCGGATCCTCTGAAATAGCAGTTTTTAGTCTAATATGTTTAATATGATATTATCAAATTATACCACGTATTGTAATCGGTCTTACTCCGTCAGTCAATCGCAGGAAAAACAAAAAACCGCCAACAGGATATGATCCTGTTAACGGTTCATCCGCTTCTCGGCGGCCCGACCGACTCCCCTTCCATCAACGTTACCGGAACGACCATCCTTTTCTCGACCGGCCGGCCCTCCATCAACTCCACCAGCGCGTCCGCCGCCATCTCTCCCATCTTGTACGGATCCTGCGCCACGCAGGCAAGCGCGGTATGGTGCAGAATCGGACTGCCCGGCTGATCGAACGTGATCATCGACAGATCGTCCGGGATGCGGCGTTCGAGCCTTCTCAGCGTATAGACGACGAGGAGGGCCGTCGACAGATTCAGCGTGACGACGGCCGTCACCTTCTCGTACTGCCTGAAATAGTGCTCGGCCTGGGCGACCAGCCCCTCATCCGGTACGGCTCCCTTGAGCGACGCCCAATTGCCGACGATGTTGCAGAGCGGATAAGGTGTACCTCCGGCGTCGTGAATCGCCTTAAGCGCGCCGTTCAGCCTGTCTTCGACCGTCTCGACTCCGCCGATATCGTGCGACAGAATGCCGATGTGGCGATGACCGAGGTCGGTCAGCCCGCGAACGGCCCGGTACGCGCCGTCGTAATTGTCGGAGCAGACGGAGTGATTGTCGATTCCCCGCAAATAGCGGTCGATGAGCACATGCGGGAATCGTTCGATTTTGAGCCGCAATATTTCTTCATTGTAAATTTCGCCGGTTCTAGGGAAGATGACGATCCCTTTGGCCCCGTTCCTCACGGCCTCGACGATGGCCCGCTTCTCGCGCTCCAAATCGATGTGGGTCAGCCGCAGCTCGACCCGCAGGCCGTGTTCCGACAGCCGGTCGCATAGCGATTCGGTGATCGAAGAGGCGTACCGCGACAACAGATCGGGCATGATGACCGTGACCATTGGCGCTGATGGCTCCGTGACGGATGGCGGATCCGCAGGAAGCGGGACTTTAGGCGCTTCTGCGGGGGCCGGGGACGGCGTATCGGGCTTGCCGTCCGCCGGGGAGAAGGAGGAAGGTCCCTCGGGCTGCGGCCTTTCCGCCGCGTCCGTATCGCGCGAACCATGCGGCGCCGCGCCGCCGGCCGGCGATAACGCCGCTTCGGCGCGGCTCGTCACGAAGGTGCCTTTCCCTTTGATCCGATAGATGAGATCCCGATCCACCAGTTCGGACAACGCCCGCTTCACCGTTAACCGGCTGACGCCGAACAGCTCCGCAAGCTGCGTTTCGGTAGGCAGTCTGGCATCCGGCGGCAATTCGCGGCTTGTGACGAGGTGTTCGACGTAGTTGCGTATTTTCATAAACAGATGTTCGGTCGGTATCGGTTTCTTCAAAGGCTCTGCTCCTTCTCCCGGTTCGTGGTTGGCGTTCTGGTGCTTAGTATATTCAGTATACAACCTAATTCCGGCGAACGGGAGAAAAATGTGCCCTTCGGATGCGGCGGCATGCATCGAAAGCCTCGCTTCGGCGCGGGAACTTGGGATTCCGCTTTATAACGGTTTTTTTGTTGTCATTGGCTTGTCAATCGAATGATTGAATAGGAAATTAAGACTATTATTATATAGGTCATCTGTCCCTGATTTATAAAACTTCCGTAAATTTGGTAAATTTACTGGTTAATTATTCCGATAACAAAGGTTGCCGACCTATTTTGCCTGCACAGACATAAGCGAGAACATAGAGAGAAAGGAAGAGAGAGAGCATGTTTAAGCGAGTGGAGAATGAGCTGGAATTGGCGATGTTTAACGGCATCTGGACGACGGTTTGGAAGGAGAAAGGGTTTGAGCTGGAATTTTCGGATCGGGCGCTTGAACGGTTCGTCGTCGTGACGGAGGAAGGGCATTACGTAGGGACGGCCGAAATTAAGCCGTACAGCGCAGCCGAAAGCCCGATTAACGAAGCGGCCCCGTTCCATGATCATCCGAAGGTCGTCCAGGCGGGAGGGGCAGTCGCGGAAATCGACAAAATGGCGCTTCTCAAGCCGTACCGCGGGCGCTATATTTCCGATCTGCTGTCCTCGGCCGTCTACTTCGCGGAAAAGCTGCAGTTCAAATTTTTCGTGTCGCTGCTTGAACCGGTATTTTTGCGGGCGCTGCGCGTTACGTTCCGGGTGCCGTTGGAGAAAATCGGAGATAAAACCTTTTATAAAGGCGACGACGTCATTCCGGTCTTATTCGATATGGAGCAAATGTACCGGAACAAGTCCCGTTACGCATGGCTTGCTTATTCGGATCCGGTAACCGCAACGGGCCGCGCGGGATCGTCGGGATAGCGTCGAGCCAAACCTACACAGTCCATGAAAAGAAGGCGGTAATGTCATGAAGAGAGAGCTAACGGAGATAGATAAACGCAATCGGCTGCTGATCAAAATCGTATGGAGCCTGCTGGCCCTTGGCATCGCGACGGATTTGGCCATAGGGCTTCCGGCGGAGATGATCCTGCTTCTGGCCGGCGTAGGCGTCGCTTCGTGCGGCGTCGCCACGGTCCTGACGTACCGGGGCATCCTGTCCGGTTATATCAAATATTTGATACCATGCATATTGACGGCGATCGTAACGCTGCTGATCGTATCCGATCCGAACCCGATCGTGAGCACGTATTTCCTGGTTTATATCAATTTGACGATCGTGACGCTGTACGCCGACTATAAGCCTATCATTTTTACGGGCATTCTCGGCGCGGCTCTGAGCACGCACTTATATTTGGACCCGGTTCTTCAGGAGAGGCTGTTCCCTGGAGAGTCGCTTGTCTATCTGTACCTGTACTTGATCTTCGCGACGGCCGCCCTCGGATTTTCCGCGAACTTCAGCCAGAGGCTTCAGGCGCAAGTGCTGGAGAAGCAGCGCGACGCGCTCGTCTCGAAGGATTTGGCCGAGGAGCTTCTTGCCAAGCTGAAGTCGTCCATTCTGGTTCTCACCGAGTTTAGCGGCAATCAGCAGCAGACGGTCCGCTCGACCGGAGACATCTCGAAGGAGGTTACGGCCACGTTCGCCGAAATGTCGGCCGCGATCGAGAAGCAGACGGGGACGATCATGAACGTCAGCGAGTCGACGCAATCGATCGATGCTTCCGTCAGGCAACTGCTTGACGGCACGGAGCAGCTGCAGCGGTATTCCGCGGACAATGCCGAATTGTCGGGGCAGAACCGCGAGCAGATGGCCGTGCTGGCCGCCGAAGTGGAGCGCGTACGCGAGATGATGGCGCGTACGGTGGCGATGATGACCCGGCTGAACGAGGAGAACGACAGGGTCAGCTCCATCGTCAGCACGATCGGCGACATTGCCGAGCAGACGAACCTGCTCGCGCTGAATGCGGCGATCGAGGCGGCGCGCGCCGGGGAGCACGGCAAAGGCTTCGCCGTCGTTTCCGGCGAGGTGCGCAAGCTTGCGGACAACGCAAGAAACGCGACGAACGAGATTTCGGACATTTTATCGGGCATCCGTTCGCAAATCAGCGCCGTTCACGCGCAGGTGGAAAGCGGACAAACCGCCGTTACGGCCAGCAGGGACGTGTCTCGTCAGCTGGAGCGGCTTATCGGGCGCATCAACGAAAATACGGAGCTGGTGAAGCGTCATTCGGACGCGGTCGGAGACTCGGCTGGCCATTTGCACGAGCGCTATGCGGCGATGGCCGATGAGATGACGAGCATCGCCGCGACGACGGAGCAAAATATGGCATCGGTTGAAGAGGTGCACGCCAGCATGGAAACGCAGGATATTAAGATCCATGCCATGGTGGAAGAGTATGCGCAGCTGGATCAATTGTTATCGGAGCTGAAGGAAATGGTGGCGAAGTATTGATTCATTAATGTATAGCACGCCAACGAATAAAGTTGTCATTTACGCAGGAGAAGCGGCGTAAATGGCAGCTTTCTTTTTTTTGAAATTCTGATCGTTCGAGGAGTCGGTTGGCGAAGACAGACTTGCCGGAATGTCGAAAAGAAGGACATTGCTTATGATGCGTCGTAAAAGGTACAGAACATTTCCGGGGCGATTCGAGAATCCATACCGTTCTCGATGGAAAGGAGCCGAGCCTTGATGAAACGAATCATACGGTCGAACCTGCACGTCTATCAAAAGGTCATTATCGTGTTCATGGCGATGATGATCCCGGTTTATTTGATTAATTTATGGATGAATGTGTCGGGACTAACGTTTATGAAAAAAGGCTTTGCCAATACAAGCCTGTCGAGTGCCGCCTTCTATTCCAGTCAGCTGGACGACCAGATTGCGTTTGTACGCAAGCAGCAGCTGCATCTTATGAACGATTCCGACCTGCAGAAGTTAAGCTTTCTGGGCGAAGAGCTTGACGGCTTTGAAGATTTCCAGCTCGTGAATCGAATCCGGGAGCGTCTTGTAACGATTCAAGATTCAAGCGATTACCTGGTAGATGTCGGCACGTATATCAAATCCCTCGGCAGAACCATTTCAACGAAGAACGGCGTCGAGGAAATCGCGAAGAATTCGCAGTTTTCCATAACGCCGAGCTACAGTCCCGCACAACCCGCACAGCCATACTATTATGACGACGGCAGATTGTATTTTATCGAATCCGGCAACAACGGCAATATCCTTGTATACATGGAGCTCTCCGTCCCGCAGCTCGTGGAGACGTTGTCGCATCTTATTGCGTTCTACGAGGATTCCGGCGCCCTGCTTGCAAATGACGGATTCGAACATGTAATTTCGGCGAAAGCCGACGATCCGGTGGAACAAATGAAAGCCATTCATGCGAAGCATGAACCCGGTCGGACGATGGACTTGCACCGGATGAAGATCGGCAATCACGACTATATGGTCACCAGCTCGAATATCCGAACCCTCGGATTGACGTTATATACGTACATGAGCGAGCGCGAAGTGACCGAGCCGCTCAAAAAATTCAATGTTTTGTTTATCCTCTTTTCCTGCGTTTCGCTTGCGATCGTCATTATGTTCTCGTTCTCCGTTAATTTGATGATCCATAAGCCTCTTAAAAAACTGATTCGGGCTTTCAAAAAATTAGAAACGGACAATCTGATCGCCTCGCACGGGAATCGGCAGCTCGATAATGAATTCGGTTATCTCTACCGGAATTTCGACCAGATGGTCGACAAGCTGAGGCAATCCATCAATGAGAATTACGAGCAAAAAATCGCTCTTCAGCATTCCGAATTGAAGCAGCTGCAGTCTCAAATCAACCCTCATTTTTTGTACAACAGCTTCTTTAATCTTTATATGATATGCCGGAGCGGCGATATGGAAGGCTCTGCGACATTGGCGCAGAAGCTCGGCGGCTATTATCAATTCATTACGCGCAGCGGCAAGGATACGGTAGCGCTGGAGGAAGAGTACCGGCATGCGCTTGACTACTGCGAAATTCAGAGCATCCGCTTCTCCAACCGGATTCAGGTGGAAGCATCCGAGCTTCCCGAATCCGTAAAAGCCGTGGAAGTCCCCCGCATCATCGTGCAGCCGCTTGTCGAGAACGCGTTCGAGCATGCCTTCGAAAACGGGATGCGCCGCGGGCATGTCCGTTTGGAAGCGGCCTTCCAGGATAATTATTTGACCATTGTCGTCGAGGACGACGGGAGTGCGCTAACGGAAGATTCGCTGCTTAAGCTGCGGAATAAACTCGACAACGCCTCTCATATTCCCGAAAAAACGGGACTCGTTAATGTTTGCCGGAGAATTCAGCTGCAATTCGGCGATCGCAGCGGCATCTCCGTCTCCCGAAGCGAAATGGGCGGATTAAAGGCGGAAATCGGCATTTATTTTGATGAAAAGGGGTCTGATGGGCATGTACCGATTATTGATCGTTGACGACGAGCCGGCCATTGTAGACGGCTTGCAGCAGCATTTCCAGGAAAAAGAAGAATGGGAGCTTGACCTGTGCAAAGCTTATTCGGCGGACGAGGCGCTGGAAATCGCGAAAAAAACAAAAATCGACCTTCTTATCAGCGATATCCGGATGCCGGGAAAAAGCGGGCTGCAGTTAATCGACGATGTTCTGTATTATTGGCCTGCCTGCAGAGTCATTCTGCTAACCGGTCACAGCGAATTCGATTATGCCTATAAAGCGATTCAAAAAAACGTCGATAGTTACATCCTGAAAATGGAAGGGATCGAAGTGATCCATAAAGCGGTAAGCGCAGTCCTCGATCAATTCGAGGAGGAGCGGCGGAACCTGAATATGCTGAAACGGGCCAGCCTGAAGCTGACGGTAGCGGAGCCTTTATTGAAAAAGGAGCTTTTTGAAGCGCTGCTGATCGGGGACGACGTCGCGGCGATCGGACGCAGCGAGTGGTACGACGGCCCATCCCTGCTTATCGACCTTGGCGAACCCTTGATTATGCTAGCGGGCATGGTCGATCACTGGCCGGAAAAAACGACTTATATGAGAAAGTTGGAGCTTTATTATTCGGTGCAGAACTTGTTCTCGGAGCTTCTGCCTTCGCAAATCAGATCGGAAACGGTTATCCATGACCGTAGCGTTCTCTGCTGGTTTGTCCAGCCGGCGGATGCAGACTTGCATAAATTTGCGGAGCAAGACGGCGGAACGGACTGGCAGGCGTTGGGCGATTATTTGAAGGGCATGCTGGAACCGTTGCAAAACAGCTGCCGCAGCGAGCTGGGCATATCGCTATCGTTTGTCGTGGGCAGGGGGGCGGTAAAAAGGCATGAGATCGGAAAAGAGTTCGATCTGATCAAAGCGGCGTTCAAGCAGAGGGCTGCGTTCGGACCGGAGATGGCCGTCATCGATCTGGACCAGTCGGACGAATGGTTCAAAGGGGAAGCCGGAAAATACGCCGCCCCTTCAGCCGGCGACTATCATAAAAAGCTTCATGCGTTAGAGAAGTGTCTGGATGATGGCGACGCGAAGGGAGCAAGCGCGTTGACCGGGTATTTGGTCGGCACGTTAAAAAACGAGACGAACCCCAACTACGTATTGGGGAAGGAGCGATATTATTCGCTTCTGTTAGTCTATTTGTCCGCCCTTAACAAAATGGATTTTTCCGATAAATCGCTGCATGAAGTCCGGCTCGCAAGCCTTTCCGTTTTTGAGTCGGAGGCGGAATGGGGAGCGATCGAAGAGCAGTTGATCCGGCTGTGCGAGCTGATCTGCCGGATGAAGAAGGAGCAAATCGAGAACAGCGAGCACCGGATCGTCGAGCGGGTCCACCGTTTCGTGAACGAAAATTTGGGCAACGATCTGTCGCTTGCCCGCATCGCGGAAGTCGTTTATTTCAACCCATCCTACCTTTCCCGCTTTTACAAGCAGCTGACCGGGCGCAATCTGTCCGATTACATCAACGAAGCGAGAAGGGATGCCGCGATCGACCTGCTTGTGCATACGCAGCTGAAGGTGAACGAAATCGCCCTTAGGCTTGGGTTTGAATCGCCGTCCTACTTCACCTCCTTCTTCCGCAAGATGACGGGATCCTCTCCGCAGGAGTATAGAGAAACCGCTATCATGAAAGGTAAATAGAACAGAAGCATGTAAAGATCTTAATATTGTCCCTCTGTTACGGCCGGACTTATGATGGATATGTAAAGACATTCGCCAGTTTTCGAAAGGGAGGAAAAGCATGAAGAGAAAGATGGCCGGCTATACATTAACGCTTGCTCTGCTATTTGCGTTTGTCGTGCTGCCCGCATGCTCTAGCGGGGATAGCGGCAATCAAAACCCGAATCAAAGCAACGCAAGCCCGGAACCGTCATCCGACGATACCGAAACGAATGAGACTGAAAATTTCGATCCATTGGGTAAATACGACGAGCCCGTAACGGTTACCCAAGTGCTCTCCTACCGGCCTCCGGAAGAGGCCGACGCCCTTCCCGGCGTCAAGCCGGAAACGAGCGGCTTCGTCAAGGATTTGAAGGAAATGCTTAACATCGAGCTCAAATACTTATGGAGCGTCCCGCAAGATCAGTTTGATCAAAAATTCAGCCTGTCGATCGCTTCGGGCGATCTGCCCGATGTGATGCAGGTCGATTTGACGACGTTCGAGAAATTCAGGGAGCAGGGCATCTTGGCAGATCTGTCGGACGCCTATGAGAACTATGCGTCTCCGGCACTGAGAAAGATCATCGAGAAGGACGATCGGTTTGCGCTGAACTCCCTTACCTATGACGGCAAGCTGCTCGGCGTTACGGGGAGCGGCACGGGCGGGACCCAAATCGTCTGGATCCGGAAGGACTGGCTGGACAATCTCAAGCTGCAGCCTCCCGCCACCTTGGAGGAGTTCGAGAAGGTAGCCGAGGCGTTCGTCAACGACGATCCGAATCTCAACGGCAAAGACGATACTTACGGGGTCATCTTGAACAAAAACTTGTTTGGCTGGGGATTTGATGCCAAAGGATTGTTCTACAGCCACGGCTCTTATCCGAACGCCTGGTTGAAGAGCGCAGACGGCAGCCTTGTCTCCGGAAATGTTCAGCCGGAGACGAAGACGGCGCTTTCCACGCTGCGGTCGTGGTACGAGAAAGGGATTCTGGACAAGGAGTTTATGCTGGCGGATGAAGACAAGATCAGCGAGGATATCGTGGTCGGCAAGGTCGGCATATCGTTTGGCGAATGGTGGTATCCGAACTGGCCGCTTAATTTGAACAAGGACAACGATCCGAAGGCGGAATGGATTCCTCTGCAGCTGCCGTCGTTCGAAGGCAAGCCGGGCAAGACCTTGAACCAAAGATCCATCAGCAGCATATTGGTCGTCCATAAAGACGCGAAGCATCCGGAAGCGGCCATCAAGATGGCCAACTACTTCCTTGAGACGACAAAACCCAAGTATACGGACAAGGAAAGTCCGGATTATAAAGGGGCGTCCAACGGATATATTTACCAATGGTATACGCCAAGATTTTATTATCCCGGCGTATTCGATCTGATTATGGAAACGGTCAGCGCCGCCGTGGAGGCGGGGCAGGAAAAGCTTGAGCTGCCCGAGGACTTCCCGAGCGCGGGCGAAGCGCAAGCCGTATTCGCAAACGCGAAGAAGTTCCAGGCAGATCCGACGGACAACGCGGCCTGGGGAATGTGGTACAGCCGCGGAGCCAGAGACGGCGGGGTCGGCTTCTCCAAGAAGGTGGTTGACGACGGCATGGTCGTATGGGACGAATATTTCGGTCCCCCTACGCCAACGATGATCGAACGGCGTTCGTCGCTCGACAAGATGAGAGACGAGACGTTTATGAAGATCATTGTCGGCTCCGCGCCTGTTTCCGATTTCGACAAATATGTCGAGGATTGGAAGAAGCTCGGCGGTGACGACATTACGGCCGAAGTCAATGAATGGTATGCCGAGAACGCGAATAAATAACCGAAGGATCCAACAGAAAAAGAAGGGGAATTTGGAGTGATCCCGCACCCCTTCTTTTTTTATGCCTAATTTCAATGAAAATCGGAGGTTTCCGGATGTGAAATTAAAGAAAGAGCTTCCCTTGCATTTGATGCTCATCCCCGGCGTCCTTGTCACGCTGATTTACGCTTACGGACCGATGTTCGGGATTGTGATGGCTTTTCAGAAATTTCAGCCCGCTCTCGGTTTTTTGAAATCCAAATGGATCGGCTTGAAAAATTTCGAATACGTGTTTCATCTTCCCGATTTTAATCAGGTGCTGTGGAATACGACCTTCATATCCGTCATGAAAATCGTTTTTGGCTTGGCCGTGCCGTTACTGATGGCTTTGCTGCTGAACGAGGTGGCGAAGAACTGGTTCAAGCGGATGATTCAGACGAGCATTTTTTTGCCGTTCTTTCTGTCATGGGCCGTGCTTGGCGGCATTATGATCGAGCTTTTCTCCCTCAAAGGTCCCGTTAACGCCCTTCTCTCCCTATTCGGCGTCGATCCGATCATGTTTATGGCGAGCAACAATTGGTTCGTAACCATCATTATCGCTTCCGACGTTTGGAAGGGGATGGGGTACAACATGATTATTTTTCTGGCGGCCATCGTCAGCATCAACGCGAATCTCTATGAAGCGGCGGAGGTTGACGGAGCGGGCAGATGGAAACAGGCGCTGCACATTACGCTGCCGGGAATGGCGTCCATTATTATTCTGATCTGTACGCTAAGCCTTGGCGGGGTGCTTAACGCGGGGTTCGATCAAATCCTGATTCTGTATAATCCGATCGTGTACGAGAAAGCGGACGTCATCGATACCTTCGTCTACCGGCTGGGCCTGTTCGACCAACAATACGCGCCGGCGGCGGCTATCGGATTGTTTAAGTCCGCGATCTCGGTCGTATTGGTTTCGCTGTCCTACTACCTGGCGTACAGATTCAGCAACTATAGAATTTTCTAGAAGGCGGTGAAACCTGTTGCATTTCTACAAACAGACGGCGGGGAGGAAGCTGTTCAATGTCGTTAACCTCTCCTTCCTGACCATCGTAACGTTCATGTGCGTCGTGCCGTTCATCCATCTGCTCGCCGTATCGTTAAGCTCGAATGCGGCTGCATCAGCCGGTTCGGTAAAATTGTGGCCGGTCGGATTTACGCTTGAAGCGTACGGCTTTCTTGGGCAAAAGCCCGAGTTTCTCCGTTCGCTCGGGGTGACGCTGCAGCGGGTCGTGCTGGGGACGGCGATCAATATGCTTCTCGTATTCCTTACCGCCTATCCGCTTTCGAAGACGCATGAGCAGTTCCGGTATCGCGTTTATTACGTATGGTTTTTCGCGATAACGATGTTTTTCGGCGGCGGACTCATTCCGACTTATATCGTCGTTAAGGAGACCGGTCTGATGAACAGCATATGGGCGCTCATTATTCCCGGCGCGCTCAGCGTATGGAACGCCGTATTGATGCTGAATTTCTTCAGAGGAATTCCCAGGGACATGGAGGAAGCCGCCTTAATCGACGGAGCCGGTCACTGGTCCATCCTATGGAAAGTCTATTTGCCTGTTTCCTTGCCGTCTATTGCCACGATTGGCCTGTTTACGCTGGTCGGGCACTGGAACTCCTGGTTCGACGGAATTTTGTACATGAATTCGCCGGATAACTATCCGCTGCAAACTTATCTATCGACATTGGTAACGTCTATCAATATTAAGATGATTACGGTCGAGGACCTGTCAACGCTGCAGAACTTAAGCGAAAGAACGCTCAGAACGGCGCAAATTTTTCTAGGCGCGCTTCCAATCATGCTTGTTTATCCGTTTCTGCAAAAATATTTTATCAAAGGCATGACCGTCGGCAGCGTAAAGGAATAAGCGAGGCGCGTCATCATTAATAGAGAGGGAGATTTCAACGATGAAACCGATTACCGTTGCGCTGATTGGCGCAGGGCTGCGAGGCGGCGTTTATACCGGCTATGCGCTGCACCATCCATTGGACATGAAGGTCGTGGCAGTGGCGGAACCGGATGCGGAACGCCGCGTGAGGCTGCAGCGCGACCACGGCATCGAAGACGAGAGGTGCTTCGAGAAATGGGAAGACCTGCTTGCCGGCGAGGCAATCGCGGATGCGGTGCTGATCTGCACGCAGGATAAAATGCATTTCGAACCGACGATGAGGGCATTGGCGGCAGGTTATCATGTGCTGCTCGAAAAGCCGATGTCCGCGAGCTACGATGAATGCGTACAGATGCAGGAACAGGCGGAGAAGCATCGCCGCGTGCTTACCATTTGCCACGTGCTTCGTTATACGCGTTTTTTCCAAACGCTTAAGGACTTGCTGGATGACGGCGTCATCGGGCGCTTAATGTCGATCCAGCATAATGAAAATGTGGGCTATTGGCATCAAGCGCACAGCTTTGTCAGGGGGAACTGGCGAAATTCGGGCGAATCGAGCCCGATGATTCTGGCGAAATCCTGCCATGACTTGGATATCTTGCTCTGGCTGGCCGGGGCCGATTGCACAAGCCTGAACTCGTACGGGGCGTTGTCGCACTTCAAAGCCGATCAAGCGCCGGAGGGAGCGCCGCTGCGCTGCCTTGACGGATGTCCGGCAGCCGACGACTGCGCGTATTATGCGCCGAAAGTGTACTTGACAAGCAATCCGGGCTGGATGGATATGGCCGTCAGCAACGATCTCAGCTACGAAGCCCGCTATCAGGCGCTGCTTACGGGTCCGTACGGCCGCTGCGTCTATCATTGCGATAACGATGTCGTAGATCATCAGGTCGTCAGCATGGAGTTTGCCAATGAAGTAACGGCCGTATTCACCATGACGGCTTTTACGGAGGAATGCAGCCGGACGATCAAGCTGATGGGCGCCAAAGGCGAAATCCGGGGGGCGATGGAGAAAAACGAGATCGAAATTTTGCATTTCGGCACAGGCCGAAGAGAACTTATTACGTTTACCGACCAGGGCGGCCATGCGGGTCATGGAGGCGGCGATTACGGATTGATGCGGGATTTTGTAAACGTCATTCGCCGGAACGGCAGCAAGGATGCGCTGACGTCCGCCGCCAAATCGGTGGAGAGCCACTTGATGGCTTTTGCCGCAGAACGCTCAAGATTGGAAAAACGGGTCGTCCGGCTGGATGAGTTCATGAAAGCGCGGGCGTAATATCGAAAAAAGGCAGGCGAGGAGCAATGCGGTTTCGACAGGTTCATCTTGATTTTCATACTTCCGAGGCGATTCCGGGCATTGGCGCCGATTTCTCCAAACGTCAATTCCAGGAAATGCTGAAGCTGGGACATGTGAATTCCATCACTCTTTTCTCCAAGTGTCATCACGGCTGGGCCTATCACCCGTCCGAAGCAAACGAGACGCACCCGGAGCTGAAATTCGATCTGCTTGGCGAGATGATCGAAGCGGCACATGAAATCGGCGTGAACACGCCGGTGTATCTGTCGGCGGGATTGGACGAGAAGCTGGCGAGACGGCGCGTCGAATGGTTAAGCCGCGATAAAGAAGACCGCACCTATCCTTTTATGGAGCCCGGCTATCATGGTTTCTGCATGAACACGCCTTACTTGGACGTTCTCGTTAGCCAAGTCGAGGAAGTTGTGCGGAATTATGACGCCGACGGAATCTTTCTCGATATTGTCGGGGTTCAGATGTGCTATTGCCAGTATTGCGTGTCGGCTCTTCTGAAGCAGGGGCAGGATCCGCGGAGCGATGCGGCGGTAAAAGCATTGGGTGAAAGCGTGTACGCGAATTATACGAACCGAATCAAGGAGGCTGTTCACGCCATTAAGCCGGGTATGAGCATCTTCCACAACGGCGGGCACATACGTCGCGGAAGGCGCGATTTGGCGCGGATGAATTCTCATCTGGAACTGGAATCGCTCCCGACCGGCGGTTGGGGCTACGATCACTTCCCGCTGTCCGCAAGGTACTCGCAGACGATCGGAATGCCCTTTCTCGGCATGACGGGCAAATTCCATACGACATGGGGCGAATTCGGCGGCTATAAGCACCCGAACGCGCTGCGCTACGAAACGGCGCTCAGCATCGCCAATGGAGCGGGTTGCTCGATCGGCGACCAGCTTCACCCGAAAGGGGCGATGGATGAAGCGACTTACCGCTTGATCGGTGCCGCTTACCGTGAAGTGGAAGCGAAGGAGCCGTGGTGTTCGGACGTTCGGAATGTCGCCGACGTTGCCCTCCTGTCATTGGAGGCGGTCTCTTATGCCTCGGGCGGCAGCAACCGCAAGGACGGTTTGTCCGCCGATCCGGACGCCGGGGCCGTAAGGATGCTGCTGGAAGGCAAAATTTTGTTCGACGTAATCGATGCTGAAGCGGATTTCTCCGGCTACAAAGTACTGATTTTGCCCGACGAGGTAACGCTTGATGCTTGGCTTGCCGGCAAAGTGAACGACTATCTCTCCAGTGGAGGCAAGATTCTGGCTACCGGCCGTTCCGGCATGAACGAAGCGGGCGACGCGTTCGCCGTCGACCTGGGCGTTGCGTGGCTGGAGGCGAATCCGTACAGACCCGACTATTTCCGGCCGCATTTTCATATACCGGAGCTTGGAGAAGCATCCTTCGTCTTCTATAGTCAGGGGCAGAAGGTAGCGCTACGCGGCGGGAAGGAGCTTGGCGTACGGGAGAATCCTTACTTTAACCGGGACGTCTTCCGCTTCTGTTCGCATTTCCACACCCCTTCGTCCGGCGAATACGGCGGACCCGGCATGGTCGAAAGCGAAAGCGGAATCTATCTGGCGTGGAATGTATTCGAGGAGTACGCCTCGAAGGGCAGCATCGTCTTAAAAGAAACGGTGCTGCATGCCTTGCGCCTCCTTCTTCCCGATCCTGCGCTGCGTACGAATCTGCCGGCCCAAGGCGTCGTCACTCTGCAGCGCCAAGACGCCGGCTCCAGATATATCAATCACCTTCTCTATGCCGTACCCGTGCGGCGCGGGAAGAACACCGAGGTGATCGAGGATATCGTCCCGATTCACGAGGTGGAGGTAGAGCTGCGGCTGCCGGAACGCGCGAAGCGGGTATACCTTGCGCCGCAGTCGGTGCCGCTTGCCTTCGAGCAGGCGGACGACAGGGTGAAATATAAGGTGCCCAGGCTCGAGTGCCATCAGATGGTCGTCGTCGACGTATAAGCTTGCGGAACTCAAGACGGGCAATAACCGGAACTGGAGGTTTGTGATGAGTGAAAATGATTACCGGCTTGAAACGAGATGTTTGAGCTCGCTCGTTAAAGTATTTGCCGATTCGGAGCTTGACGAACCGGCTTATCATCAAGCTTCGGCGCTCAGGAACGAAACGTTCGCGTTTCAGATTGCTTATAAATCCGACCGGGTGATGAAGGGAATCCGGGTTCATATCCAATCGGAGCTGTCCGAAATGATTTCCGTCCGCCAAGCAGGTCTCGTGCCGTCGGAATTGCCGGTGCACGGGGACCACGACGGCGTTATACTCCGGCAGACGCCCGGATTGTTTCCCGATCCGTTATATCCGGTCCGCGAAGGCGCGGGCGTGACGGCTTATCCAGGACAATGGCGCGCGATCTGGATTACGGTGGAGATGAGCGGCCAGGTCCGACCGGGAATCAAGGAAATAACGGTAAGTCTGGAGTCGGAGAGCGGCGGGAAGCTGGGCGAAGAACGGTTCCTGCTTGAGGTCATTCCGGCTCTGTTGCCGGAGCAGAGGCTTATTCATACCGAGTGGTTTCATGCCGATTGTCTGGCAAGTTACTACCGGGTCGAAATATTCGGCGAAGAGCATTGGAGGCTTATTGACGCATTCGTGCAAAATGCGGCATCGCATGGCATCAATATGATGCTGACTCCGCTCTTCACTCCGCCGCTTGATACGGCGGTCGGCGGAGAGCGGCCGACCGTACAGCTCGTCGACGTTGAGAAGGATGGTCCGCATTACCGGTTCGGTTTCGACCGATTGAAGCGATGGACCGAGCTTTGCAACGGCAGAGGCATCAAATATTTTGAATTTTCCCATCTCTATACGCAATGGGGGGCTAAGCGCGCTCCAAAGATTATGGCGGAGGGGGACGGCGGCTTACAGCAAATTTTCGGATGGGATACGGACGCCGCCGGAGAAGAATACAGGCTGTTCTTAGCGCAGTTTTTGCCCGAGCTTGTCGCTTTTATCGAAAAAAACGATTTGTCCGGACGTTGTTTTTTTCATCTGTCGGATGAACCCGGTCTCGATCATTTGGAAGCCTATCGAAGCGCGAGCTTGTTTGTTAAGCCGTTGCTCGGAGGCATGCCCGTTATCGACGCGATATCAGATTATTCCTTTTACGAACAAGGATTGATCGATCAGCCGGTATGCGCAAGCAATCATTTGGAAGGATTTTTTGACCATTCCGTGCAGAATTTATGGACATACTACTGCTGCGTTCAGTATAAGGAGGTGGCGAACCGCTTCTTCGCCTTTCCATCTTTCCGCAACCGGATTGTTGGCATGCAGTTGTATAAATTCGATATTAAAGGATTTTTGCACTGGGGCTACAACTTCTGGTATTCGCAATATTCGTTGCGGCAGTTAAATCCCTACCAAACGACCGATGCGGATGCCGCATTTCCTTCGGGCGACGCTTTTCTCGTATATCCCGGGGAGAGGGGGCCGGTCGAATCGATCCGTTTGGAAGTTTTCTGCGAAGCGCTTCAGGATTTGCGGGCTCTTGAGCTGCTCGAAAGCTTAATCGGAAGAAGCCGTGTGCTGGAGCTGCTGGAAGGAGATCTGGAGGAACCTTTAACCTTCCGCACATACCCGAGAGAAAGCGGGTGGTTGTTGGAGAAAAGAATGGAAATCAACCGGCTCGTCAAAGAGCATTTGATGAAGTAACGCACGATCAATAATCGGAATGAAAGAGAGGGAATAAAATTGCGAATGAAGATGCTGTCCGTCTTTCTTGTCACAAGCCTGCTCTTGACCGTTATGCCCGTCGCCAATGCGGAAAGCGCCGATGCCGAAAGCAATAAGATGGACCTGTGGGTGGAGAATGCGTTAAAAACCGTATACCGGACGAGCGCCATTCCCGAAAACCCCTTGCTGAACATCAGCATCGTATCGGCCAGAAACGAATACGAAAGCGCGCAAATCGCCGTAAGAAGCGATCAGTCGTTTGAAATCACCGCCGTACAATTTTCCGATCTTGTTTCGGCGGAAGCCAATGAGATCGCCGCCAGCAATCTTTCCTATCATTTTGTGGAATACGAGGAGAAGGAAACGTCCAAGGCGAATCCGTTCTGGCCGGAAAGAGAGGGTCTTGCGCTCTATCCGCTGTCCGAAGTTCCCGATCCGCTATCCAACGAAAGCTCCGCAGAAGTCGCCGCCAATGAAACGCAGCCGATCTTCATTACCAGCTACGCGCCTTCCGATGCCGCACCCGGCCTGTACGAGGGACTCGTTACGGTCCAAACCACTTTGGGAGATTATGCCGTTCCTATCCGCGTCGATCTGTACGATGCGGCCATCCCCGAAGTTTCGAATACCGATTTTGTCAACTACCATTGGAACATGACCAACGGCTTCACCTG
Organism: Paenibacillus arenilitoris; assembly: GCF_014705655.1. Classification (GTDB taxonomy): domain Bacteria; phylum Bacillota; class Bacilli; order Paenibacillales; family Paenibacillaceae; genus Pristimantibacillus; species Pristimantibacillus arenilitoris. The sequence continues at coordinate 29,970 of NZ_JACXIY010000006.1, forward strand.
GGACGGCGTCAAATGGGAAGGCAGCGGGAGCGAGGCCTATGACGTCGGCCGCTATTATTACGGCGTGGAAACCTACAGCGACGAATGGTTCGAGCTGATGAATGAATTCGCCAAAGTCATGACCGAATACCGGACGAACATGGTCTGGGTCCGAACCGACTTATTCTTGAACGCGACCGGCACGGACATGTCGGAATTCGTCGACGGGATTCCCGAAGACCTCGATTGGTCATTATTTGACAGATACGTCGAGACTTACAGAAATAACGGCGTCACCCGCTTCGCCAACCAGCATCTCATCCATTACTTGAACAAAATGCCGGATGAAGAAAAACCTACGGCGGCGTGGAATACGGCGCTTCCGGAATCGCTGCCGGCAACCGACGCATTTCTGACAAATTATCTAACCGCGCTGCACAACCATTTGAAGGACAAAGGCTGGCTGGGCGGAGCCGGAATGACCTGGTATCAGCATATACTCGATGAGCCCAACAACGATGATCACAAAAATTGGTGGACGTATGTCGCCCGAGAAATAAAAGAAATCAATGCGGCAATCGGTTCGGAATTCAAAACGATGGACGCGGATCCCGGCGCTCTGCTTATAGGGGATAGACCCAAGCCTTATTTGGACGTCATGGTGCCGTATACGACGAAATTCCATGAATTGAAGGATCAGTATAAAGCCGAGCAAACCGCCGGAAAGGACCTGTGGGTCTATACGATGGAAGTGAATCAGCCGCCTTGGCTGAACCGGTTCTGGACGCAGCCGACGTTAACCGGAAGGCTGTTGTACTGGAATATCAGTCAAGAAAACGTCACCGGTCATCTGCACTGGGCATGGAACGCCTGGTATGTGGGACCGTGGAACGGCGATTCTTATATTGTCTACCCGGATAAGGACAATAGGACGGTTAAGAGCACGCTGCGTCACGAAGCCATGAGGGACGGAATTGAAGATTACGAGCTGCTGAACATCATCAAGCAAACGAATCCGGAGCTTGCCCGGAAGCTTGCCGATGCGGTAGTGAACCGGGACGACCCGAGAAAGTATACCCTGGATCCTGCTTATGTCAAGACGCTTCACGATTATTCGGTCAAGGCGGCGGCAGGCGAGGAGGTCGGCGAAATTCCTCAAAGCCCCAACCCTTATATCGGACAGGAACTGCCATTGGTGCACATGGTTGATAATACGGAAAGCGACATTCATTATTCGGGAAGCTGGTTTGCCAAGAACCGGCAGTTCGCTTACCTGGGTACCACTCAGGAAACATCGGGTGCCAATGCTTATGCGGAATACACGTTTATCGGCTCCGGAATAGACGTCATCGCCGAGAAGAACCAAATGTCCGGTAAAGCTGCCATTTCCATCGACGGGGCGGAGCCGGTTATCGTGGATCTGTACGAGAAGGTTCAGCATGATTACTTCACGATCTTCAGCGTCAACAATCTGTCGGAAGGCGAACAACATACCGTTAAGGTCGTAAATCTGGAAAATAAAGAGCTGAATATTGACGCCTTCAGGGTGCATATGTACGAGGGGCAGCAGATTTACGATGCGACGCTCTCCAATCTCGAGATGACGGGCGTGCCTGCTTTTACATTCAACAGCAGCGTAACGGATTACCAAATCATGCTACCAGGAGATGTCGACACCATTGCCCTCACTCCGACGCTTAAGGATGAAGGAGGCGCCATTGCGATTAACGGCGAGAGCCTTGGCGACGGTATGACGGCGACGGCCAGCATTCCGTTCGGCAAGAGCAGCATCAGCTTGTTGAGCACCGCCAGCGACGGCGTTACGACGAAACGGTACACCTTGAACTTTTTGAAGGGAAATGTGAACGAAGCAGGCGCGAATGCCGCTAGAAACTATGCTGAAATTACGGCATCGGCTGCGCGTTCGGGCGACGCCGGCGTTACCTACGGTCCCGCCAAAATGGCCGACGGCAATTACGGCACCATGTTCGCCAGCTTGCAGGGTTATAACGATACGCATCCGTTCCCGCACGAGATCGTGATAGCATGGGATGAGCCTCAGTCGTTTAACACCATTGTTATGGCGACAGCCTCTGGCCTTATTCAAGGAATCAACGATATCGACGTGCAGGTTTCCAAGGACGGGGAAAACTGGGAGACGGTCGCGCAGAGAGTTCCGCTCATTTGGAAGAGCGACAAGGACGACGGCGTGATGGAGCACACCTATGCCAACATTCCGGCGGTAAGCGACGTTTTGAAATTGAGAATACAGATTAACGACGCTTACTTCAAATCCTGGAATATGTACGCCGTCTACGAATTGGAGCTGTACAGCCTGCCGGATAACGGCGAGATTGAAGAGATAAACATAACGAAGGAAGCCAAGCTGTCCGGCTTGAAAATTACCGACTGGACAAGCGGCGAGCCGATCGAGCTTCCGTTCGATCCAAGCGTCAGAGACTATTCGGTTGCGCTCGGAATGGAATCGGACAAAATCGCGATTAAGCCTTCATTGGAAGGGAATTACGGCGAAATCGAGATTAACGGCGTTTCCGCGGCGCCCGGGAAGATCGTTGTCGCGACGATACCGGAAGGCTTGAACGAATTAATCATAAGGGCTATTGGAGACGAAGGAGTCTTCAAAGAGTATAAAATCTCGGTCAAAAGAGTCCGCAATCTGGCGTCTGCCGCTTCTTCCATCGCCTTGGATAAGACAAGGGAAGGAGCGACCGATGTCGCCAATCTCATTGACGGCGATTATTCCACCGTATTTACCAATGGAACGGGCACGGCTTGGAGCGATTTTCAATTCCCGCACACCATTGATTTAAAATGGGATACGCCGCAAAGCTTCAATGCGGTTACGATGGTCGTTCCCGACGGGGCAGTCGACCGCAAGCCGTCGGTACTCGCAATCAAAGTGAGGAAAAGCGAAGAAGACCCTTGGACCCAGATAATGTCCGACAACAACGCATGGTACTGGGAAGAGGGCGGCGATTTGGTTTTCTGGCCGCTTTATGAAGGTATCAACCCCGATAACGAGGGAGGTTTCCTTCAAGAACCTCTGCCGGTTCTGGCGCAGGAAGGCATCGCCGAAATGCAGATCGTCATTTACGACGGCCGATTTTACAGCTCGCCTTCCTATTATGAGGTAAACGAAATCGAGATTTCGAACGTACAGTCCGATCGTCAAATCGAAATCGAATTGGTTGATGCAAACCCGGGCGGTCCGATTTCGGGCGGAGACTCCGGCGGCAATTCCGGAGACGTTGAGCCGGGCAGACAGATCATTAAGCCTGAACAATTCATGGAATCGGCAGCAGACGGCCAGGTTTCCGTCTCGCTCTCGGGAGACGTGCAGCAAATCGTGCTTCCTTCCAATACTGCCGAATTGCTTGGGCGCAATCAACTGGCGGTCCAAACGGAGAAGTGGACGGTTGTATTGCCCTCTGCGACCGTCAAACAATTGTCCGATCAAGCTTCAATGGATGAGCTGAAGGACAGCGCCATCGTATTGTCCGTCATTCCGTTGTCTGCAGCGGGTGCGAAGGAGCTGCTTGCCAAAGGAGAGGCATTGAGCCATGCGGAGCTCAAGCCTTCCGGTGAAATCTACGATTTTAGCCTGGCAATCGTGACGAAGGACGGCCAATCGATCGAACGATCGCAGCTCGATCCTCCGATTACCATCCGCTTGAAGACGGACGCGTCGTTGAACGCGGATTTGGCGGGCATCTATTATATTGCCGATAATGGTACTTTGGAATATATCGGAGGACAGTATGGCAATGGGGAAATGGCCGCGGAGGTCCGACATTTCAGTCATTATGCGGTCCTTGAGTATAAAAAGCTTTTTGAGGATGTACCCCGATCGCACTGGGCAGCCGACACGATTCAAGCTTTGGCGGGGAAGCATATTATGAAAGGAACAAGCGTCGCCGCCTTTGAACCCGACCGCGCGATAACCCGTGCTGAATTTACCGCACTGCTCGTTAACGCATTAAAGCTTACGACGCCAGCCGAGATCAAGTTCACGGACGTAGCGGCCGGCGCATGGTATAGGGAAGCGGTTTCGCTTGCCGTACATGCGGGTATCGTAAACGGAAGAAGCGAATCGGTATTTGATCCGAACGCCAGCATCGCGAGGGAAGAGATGGTCACGATGATGATGAAAGCTTATGAAGCGCTGACAGGCAAGGAACTTGAGGCCTACTCGGATTCCAGATTCATCGATATGAACCAAGTTTCATCTTGGGCCGTTCATTATGTGAATGCGGCGGGAGAGTTAGGTCTGATCCATGGACGCGATAAGGATCGATTCATGCCGAAGGAAACGGCTGAACGCGCGGAAGCCGCGCAAGTCATTTATAATTTGTTGATCGGTGCCGATGCAATCGGCGCCAGCTAGAAATATGGAGGCGCACGGCCGCGGAGCAACGCTCCGCTGACCGTGCGCTTATTTTTTGCCGATATTGTCATTCTGCGATATATCGTATAGAATTGGGATTAATACGATATATCGCAAAATGGAGGCGAGCTTGAATGAGCGAAGGTTGGCGGCAGGAGGAACGATTGTTTTTGCATTTGGGCGGCGAGCGTGAGACGTATGGGCCGGGACGGCGGTATTTCAACCGCGGCGGCGTGAAATACGCCCTGCTGGAGCTGCTGGAGCAGGAGAATATGCACGGCTATCAAATGATGAAAGCGCTCGAGGACCAATCGGGCGGCACGTATAAACCGAGCGCCGGATCGATCTATCCGACGCTGCAGATGCTTCGCGACCAAGGGTTTGTCGAGTCCTCCAAGCTGGACGGGAAGAAGATCTTCAACATTACGGACGCCGGGCGGATCTACCTGCAGGAGGAGAAGGACCGGCCGGAGCCGTCCGAGCCCGCCGAGCCGGAGTGGGAGCGGCGCGAACAAAACGCCGACGAGCATGAGAACGGGCCGCCGGACGGCGTCAGGCGGAACCGGAGGCTTACGCCGAAGGGCAAGGAACTGATCCACTTGATGAAGGCGGCGGAGCGGGCGGCGATGGCCGACACGTCCAAAGCCGCGCAGCTGCGGGTCATTATCGCGAATCTTCGCGAATCGCTGGGCAGGTTGACTTCGGATCCGGAAGGCGGCGCCGAATAACGGCATAAGCTCGATAGTAAACCATCGCGATTGGAAGTGATCGTTTTTTGAAGTCGAAACGACTATTAACCGATTTTTTTCGGAAAACGTGGTATATTTACGCATTCTCGCTCAGCTTTCATTTGATTTCGAACTTGATCAACGTTTTTTATCCGAAGGTGTTAGGCGAATTTACCGACAGCTTGCAGCTGGGGGAGCTGACGCGAGCGATCATTATCGATTACAGCGTGCTGCTGCTGCTCATCGGCGTCGGCCACGTGCTGTTTAACGGAGCGGCCATGTATCTGGTCATGTACGTCGGAAGAAAATTCGAATTCATCGTTCGGGGCGGCCTGTTCCGGCATTTCACGCAAATGAGCGAACGGTTTTATTCGAAGAACGGCGTAGGCAAGCTGCTCAGCTACTTTATGAACGACGTCACGGCGGTCCGCGAGTCGATCTCGATGGGCTTCAACCAGACCGCGAACGCGACGATGCTGTTCATCGCGGCGATTACGATGATGCTCGCGAGCGGCATCCCGTATTACTTGATTCTTGCATCGGTGCTCCCGCTATTGTTCATCCCGTTCATCGTCGTCTACTTGGGGCCGATTATCCGGAAGCGCTCGCTGGAAGTGCAGGAGGCGCTTGGCAAAATGACCGAAACGGCGGAGGAGCAGTTCGGCGGCATCCGCGTCACGAAAAAGTTCGCCGTCGAAGGCATTATGCAGCATAGGTTCGGCAGGACGGTCGATCAAATCCGCCATAACCAGCTCAGGCTCGTCCGGGTATCGTCCTTCTTCCAGGCGCTCATCCCGTTCCTCGGCACGATCGCGCTGATCATCGCGCTCGCCTTCGGCGGGTATTTGACGATTACGAAGCACATTACGCTCGGCAACTTCGTCGCTTTGACGCTTTACGTGCGCATGCTGATGAACCCGCTGCAGCAGATCGGCAACGTCATCAACTCCATCCAGCGCTCGCGCGCTTCGCTGCACCGGCTCGACGAGCTGCTGTCGCAGCAGTCGGATATCGTGGAGCTGGACAACGCGAAGGCGATCGATCTGTCGGCGGGCGGCATCCGTGTCCGGGACCTGTCGTTCTCGTACGGCAAATCGTCGCACCAAGTCCTGAAAAACATCGATTTGGACATTAAGCCCGGAACGACGCTCGGCATTATCGGCCGGACGGGCAGCGGCAAGACGACGCTCATGAAGCTGCTGCTCCGAACGTACGATCCGCCGCCGGGCGCGATTCTATACGGAGATACCGACGTCCGCGAGCTGACGCTGGAGAGTCTGCGCAGCCAGATCGCGTACGTTCCGCAGGACGGCTTCCTGTTCAGCACGACCATTAGGGAGAACATCGCCTTCTTCAAGCGGGACACGGAAATGAAGAAGGTCGAAAGCGCGGCGCGCAACGCGCAAATCTACAATAATATCGCGGACTTGCCGAACAGCTTCGAAACGAGGCTCGGGGAACGCGGCTTAACCTTGTCCGGCGGACAGCGGCAGCGGACCAGCCTCGCCCGCGGGCTGATCAAGAACGCCCCGGTCATGATTCTCGACGACAGCGTCAGCGCGGTCGACGCCGTGACGGAGAAGGATATTATCGAATCGATTCAAAAAGAACGAAAAGGAAAAACGACGATTATTATCGCGCATCGGATCAGCGCGATTAAGCATGCGGACGAAATCGTCGTGCTCGACGAAGGCGTGATCGTGCAGCGGGGCACGCATGCGGAGCTGCTGCTCGAGGAGCAGGGGCTCTACGCCACGCTTCACGCCATACAAGAGGAGGGAAGCCAGCATGCGACCGGCACAAGCCATTCATAACTGGCAGGCGGATCAGAAGGCCGACCCCAACATGCCCGAGCAGAAGCCGCAGTACGTCTCGGCCTTCCGGGCGCTATCCGGCTATATTAAGCCCCATATCTGGGCGTTCGTCGGCGTGTTCTTCTGTACGCTGATCGCCATTTTATCCGATTTGCTGCAGCCGTTTCTGATGAAAATCGCGATCGACGATAACCTGATGGCGGGCAAGAACGACTACAGAGGGCTGCTGATCATCTGCGCCGTCTATTTGGGATTATCGGTTTCGAGCTTCGCGTTCACTTACGTGCAGAACAATTTGCTGCAGCATATCGGCCAAAGCATCGTCTCCCGCATCCGCAAGCAGCTGTTCGGACACATCATGAAGCAATCGATGCGGTATTTCGACCGGATGTCCAGCGGAAGCCTCATCACGCACGTGTCGAGCGACACGGAAGCGCTGAACCAGTTTTTCAACCAGGTGCTGCTCAGCCTGTTCCGCGACGGCTTGACGCTGATCTTCATCATCGTGATGATGTTCCAGCTCGATACGACGCTCGCGCTGTACTGCTTGATTCTGCTGCCGATCATTGCGATCATCGCCATCGCGTTCCGCTCGTTCATGAGGGCGACCTACCAGCTCGCGAGAACGCGGCTGTCCCGCATGGTGGCGTTCGTGGCCGAAAATTTATCCGGCATGAACCTCGTTCAGGTGTTCCATCAGCAGAAGGAGCAGCAAAAGCAGTTCAACGAGCGCAACGGCCTCTATTTCAAGGCGAATCTGAGAGAAATCCGGACGAACGTCCTGTTCGGCCGGACCTTCGATATTTTAAGCAACCTCTCGATCGCGCTCGTCACCTGGATCGGCGGGAACGCCGTCTTGGGGCAAAATTTGGAGTTCGGCGTCCTGTACGCCTTCATCACGTATATCCGGCAATTTTTCCAGCCGATCAACACGATTACCCAGCAGTGGAACACGCTGCAGTCGGCGACCGTCGCGGTCACCCGGATCTGGACCGTGTTCGAGAGCAAGCCGGACGTCACCGACCGCGAGTCAGGCCGGCCGGCGTTAACCCCGGAGAAAGTGAAGGGAAGGATCGATTTCGACCGGATCTCCTTCAGCTACGAGGAAGGCGTCCCGATTATCCGCGAGCTCGACCTGCACATCCGGCCGGGCGAGCTGATCGGCGTCGTCGGCACGACCGGTGCGGGCAAGAGCTCGCTTATCAGCCTGTTATGCCGCTTCTACGACGTGCTCGACGGACGCGTCCGGATTGACGGCACCGATGTGCGCGACATTCCGCAAGCCGAGCTGCACCGGGTCGTCGGACTCGTTCAGCAGGAGCCTTACCTGTATTCGGGCAGCATTGTCGACAACGTTCGAATGTTCGATGAATCGATCTCCCGCGAGGAGGTTATCGAAGCGTGCAAATTCGTCGGGGCCGACGCCATTATCCAGAGGCTGAAGCAGGGCTACGACACGCACCTGTCCGAGCGGGGCAGCGGGCTGTCCGCCGGCGAGCGCCAGATGATCTCGTTCGCGCGGATCATCGTATTCAAGCCGAAGGTGCTCATCCTGGACGAAGCGAGCGCGAACCTCGACTCTCAAACCGAGCAGCTTATTCAGAACGCTCTACACGTCGTCTCGCGGAATCGGACGACGATCGTCATCGCCCACCGGCTGTCGACGATCATGCAGGCCGACCGGATCATCGTCATGAGCCGCGGCGAGATCGTCGAGCAGGGCAGCCATCATCAGCTGCTCGAGCGCGGCGGCCATTACCGCGAGCTGTATGAGCATTCCCAAGGGCATGTCGCGGTGTGACCGCGGCATGCTCCCTCCCGTTCGACGGTACGCGCCGGCCTCTGCGCTCTATCAGCAGGAGCAGCAGCTTTAAGAGATTAACCGCCATAAATGCTTGCCTAATCCGCTCAAAACCTATTAAACTGAGTGAAGCGGTTTACGAGGATGCTGCTTCGCGCACATTTTCAATCACGTACAGAAAGAAGCAGATGCGGCAATGGGTATATTTGTTCACATTTTATTGACGAACGTGCTGCCGATGGGGATCATGATCGCGCTCGGCATTACGCTTCAGCGGGCGTTCAAGCTGGATATCAAGACGCTGTCGAAGCTGAACTTTTATTTGTTTTCGCCGGCGGTTATTTTCGATTTGCTGTACAAAACGGAAATATCCGCGCAGACGGTCGGCCTGATCTTGTTGTTCTTCGTTCTCTTCATGGTCGCCCAATCTATCATCGTGGAGACCGTCATCCGGCTCAGAGGCTACGGGCCCGGCATGAAAAGCGCGATGCGCAACAGCGTTCTGTTCTACAACAGCGCCAATTACGGCATTCCGCTGAACCAGCTCGCCTTCGCCGGCAACGAGAAGACGCTGGCCATCCAAATTCTGATCATGATGACGCAGTCGCTCATTCCGAATACGTACGGCATCTATAACGTCAACGCGCACAAGGCCGATCCGAAGGCGATCATGCGCACGATTCTGTCGATGCCGGTCATCTACGCGATCCCGCTCGCTTTCCTGATGCGGGGGTTCGAGGTGCCGATCCCGCAGCCGCTTGCGACGCCGCTCGGCTACTTGTCCGACGCGTTCATCGGCACGGCGCTCATTACGCTCGGCGTGCAGCTCGGCAATATGGAGTGGCGGATCAAGCGTTCCCTGCTCGTCGACGTCAGCCTGTCGGGGATGCTAAGGCTCGTCGCGGGACCTTTGCTCGCCTGGCTGATCGTCTGGCTGATGGGGCTCGACAAGCTGACGGCAGCCGCGCTGATCGTATCGTCGGCGGTGCCTACGTCGCTTAGCAGCGTGCTGCTTGCGGTGGAATTCGACAACGAAGCGGAATTCGCGTCGCAGTCGGTATTCGTGTCGACGATATTGAGCATCGTGACGGTCACCGCCGTCATCTTCTTCCTGCAGATCGAAGTCTAAATTTCGTTGCGAAAGCAGGCGCCTAGGATTACCCGGCTCCTGCTTTTGCTCCAAATATAAGCGAATTTATAAGTTTTGCACTTATTAATTCGCTTATATTTCATCGCGAAACGAGCTTATCCCGCCAAAGGACGGCACAGAACCGAGCTGCGCAAGATGCAGCTAGCGGTTCGTGCGTGGCGTCAGCCGTTTACAGATGGGTTTTGGTTTTACCGATAAAGCGATTGGTCTGACGCGCAACCTTTTGCTTGTGCATACCGGTGGACGGGGTTAAAATAGGGAAAGCAAAGCAACCGCTGTAAAAGTTTTACTGGGACATTGTCGGAAACGGAGGTCGGGCCTTACATGGAGCCATCTGCGCACGATATCATTCGTGCAAGCGCTTTAAAGAGAACGTTCGGACGGGGGGGCGGCGCCGTTACGGTACTGAAGGGCGTCGACCTGTCGATTCCCGCGGGCAGGCTGATCGCCCTGAAGGGAAGGTCCGGGTCGGGGAAGACGACGCTCATTAACTTATTGAGCGCGCTCGACCGGCCGACGGAGGGGCAAATCACGTTTGCCGGGCGCGAATTGACAGCGCTGTCAAATCAAGAGAGAGATATGGTAAGGCGCAAGGAAATGGGACTGATCTTTCAATCGTTCGCGCTTATTCCGCTGATGTCGGCTTATGAGAACGTGGAGTTCATCCTGCGGGTTGCCGGCGTGCCGGCGGCGGGCCGCAAGGAAGCGGCCGTACAGGCGCTCGAGCAGGTCGGGCTGAAGGCCAGGATGCACCATCGGCCGTTCGAGCTGTCGGGCGGCGAGCAGCAGCGGACGGCCATCGCGAGGGCGATCGCCCATAAGCCGAAGCTGCTGCTCGCCGACGAGCCGACGGCGGAGCTGGACAGCCGGACCGGGCTGCAAATCATGAAGGTGTTCCGGGAGTTGGTGGAGACGGCGGGAATGACCATCATTATGACGACGCACGATCCCGCCATCATGGAAATCGTTGACCATGTGTATGAATTGGAGGATGGACAAATTGTCGCACAAGCTTAAACAGATGCTCGGCTTATCGCTCGCCATTATGATCGGCGCATCCCTTACGGGCTGCTCCTTGCTTCCCGCCGAGGAAGCGCCGCTTAAGCCGCCCCTTGTCAAGCCGGCCCAGGAAAACTACCGCACGGTGACGGTGGAGAAGGGAACGATCTCACAGGAAATTAACGGCAGCGGCTCCCTGGAGTCGACGCAGACGGAAGTCGCGCAGTTCACCGGCCAAGGCGGCCGCATCGCAAAGATGCTCGTCGCCTCCGGAGACCAGGTGAAGAAGGGCGACGTGCTCGTGCAGCTGAACGTGGACGGGCTCGACATTCAGCTCAAGGAGCAGGAGCTCGCGACCGCGAAAGCGAAGCTGGCGTACAAGCAGGCGAAGCTCGCGGGGGACGCCGACGCGATCCATATCGCGGAGCTTCAGATGGACATCGAGGAGCTGAAGCTGGAGAGGCTGTCGGCGACCTTCAACAGCAAGCAGCTGGTCGCGGGCATGAACGGGCAGGTCACGTTCGTCGAGGACCTGGAGGAGGGCGATTTCGTCGAGCCGTACCAGACGCTCGTCATCATCTCCGATCCTTCGCGGCTGCGCGTGGCGCTTCGCGTCGAGACCGGCGCCGAGATCGGCGGCGTCGACGTCGGTTTCCCTGCGCTCGTCAAGTTCGGCTCCGCCGAGCTTGCGGGCAAGGTCGTGCAGACGCCTTCCTCGGCGCCCGTTACGATGAACGAGCAGCTGCAGGACCGTTACTCGAAGACGCTGTACATCGATGTGCCGAAGGTGCCCGCCGACGCGTCGATCGGCGCTTTCGCGGACGTGAAGATCATTTTGCAGCAGAGAGACGACGTATTGAAAATTCCGCGCAGCGGCGTACGGAACTTTCTGGGACGGACGTTCGTCCGGACGCTCGAGGACGGCAACAAAATTCGCGAGATCGACGTGGAGACGGGCATCAAGGGCTCGACCGAAATCGAAATCACGAAGGGCTTGGAAGAAGGCGCGGTCGTCGTACTGCAATAATTGAAGCTTCGGTCCGTCCGGGCTAGTCAAATCTGGCGCCGGCCGTTTACGCTTGGGAGGTTATCGAGTGGCTTTGTTTGTCATGATTATTCGCAAAATGGTGCAGAACAAGTGGCTGGTCGCCAGCTTGTTCGTCGGTCTGGCCATATCCGTCGCCTTGGTCAGCAGCATGCCGATTTATTCCGAGGCCGTATTGTCGCGGATGCTGGTGAAGGACCTGGAGAAGATGCAGACCGACCGCGGCGTCTATCCGGGCTCGCAGTACAGCAAGCTTTTTTATACGAAAGAAACGCCCGAGGAAATGAACCGAATTTTCGAGCGGGTAGACCGGTACGCCCATAACACGGCGCAGGCAAGCTTTCAAATTCCGGTGCAGGAGCTTGTCAACGACTATCAATCGAAATCGATGAAAATCCGCGCGGTGAACGACCCGAATCCGGAGTCGAAATCGTCGCTGAAAACGATGACGATCCGCTCCTTCTCCGAGCTGGAGGATCATATCAAGCTCACGGACGGAAGGATGCCGGCGGAGACGCAGCCGGTGGACGGCGTGTACGAGGTGCTCGTCACCGAGCGGGCGCTCGTCCAATTCAAGGCCGTGATCGACTCGGAATACGTCGTCGCCGACGAGAAGATAGCCGGGGAAATGAAGTTCAAGCCCGTCGGCGTATTCGAGAAGAAGCAGGACGACGATCCTTACTTCAGAGATTCGGATTTAAGCGAGCTCAGCGCGAGCTTCGTCATGAACGACAAGGTGGCCAAGCAGGCGCTGCTGCAGGAGAGCCGATTCCCGATCGCGTCGGTCGGCTGGTTTTTCGTGCTCGACTACTCGAAGCTCGAGCTGCGGTTCATCGACGATTTTATCGATACGACGAACAAGCTCCGCAACGTCCTGCTGAACCAGGTGACGATGTACCAGACGGTGTCCGAGACGCCGGCGCTCGACACGATCGCCAAATATATGGACCGCGCCGACCAGCTCCGCACGCTGATGTGGTCGCTTAACGTTCCGGTGCTCATTATGCTCGGCTTCTACATGTTCATGGTATCGAACCTGATCGCCGACCGGCAGAAGAACGAGATCGCCGTCCTGCGCAGCCGCGGCGCGGCGCGCTGGCAGATCGTGACTTCTTACGCGGTCGAGGGCGTCATTCTGTGCGGCATCGCCTTAGGCGTAGGACCGCTGCTCGGCGTCGTGCTTACCGAGGTGCTCGGCGCGTCGAACGGCTTCCTTGCATTCGTGCAGCGCGTTGCCCTGCCCGTGCGCCTGACGGCGGAAGCTTACCGCTACGGCGCCATCGCCGCCGGCGCATGCTTCGTCATTATGATCATTCCGATCATAATGGCTACGCGCGTAACGATTGTCGGCCACAAGCAGCAGATGGCGCGGTTAATCAAATCGCCGCTCTGGCACAAAATGTTTCTCGACGTGATCGCCCTGGCGCTAGCCATTTACGGGCTGTACACGTTCAGAAAGCGGCTGGCCGACCTGCAAAGCCTCGGGCTTAACGCCACCGACCTGAACATCGATCCGCTGCAGTTCGTGGTGCCGGCCTTGTTCGTCATGGGCGGCGGGCTGCTGCTGCTCCGGCTCTATCCTTGGGTGCTTCGGCTCGTTTACTGGGTCGGCAAGAAGTGGTGGCCGCCGTCCGTATACGCGACGCTCATCCAGGTCGGCCGGTCCAGCACGCAGTACCAGTTTCTGATGATCTTCCTCATCATGACGATCGCAACCGGCGTATTCAGCGCTTCGGCGGCGAGGACGATCAACAATAATACGGAGGACCGCATCCGCTACGGGAACGGCGCGGATATCGTCCTGAAGGCGGAGTGGATCAACGACGCGCCGCCTCCGCTGCCGCCGGGAGCGCCCGGCGGGGAGACGGCCGCCGTGCCCGACGTCATCCATTATCTCGAACCGGCGTTCGAGCCGTTCCGGACGCTTCCGGGCGTGGAGTCCGCGGCCAAAGTGTTCACCAAGGAAGCATCGTTCAGCGTGAACGAAGGCAGCGGCGCGGCTACCCTTATGGGCATCGACACGGACGAGTTCGGCGCTTCGACGTGGTTCCGGGACAGCCTGCTCGATTATCCGATCAACGATTATTTGAACCTGATCGCATCCGATTCCCAGGCGGTGCTTATATCCAAGACGCTTGCCGACCAGCAGAAGGTGAAGGCGGGCGACACGATATGGGTCGGCTGGAGCGACGTGCCGCAGCAGCCGTTCAAGGTGTATGGCGTCATCGACTATTTCCCGACGTTCAATCCGAATCCGCCCGTCGGCAGCGTCAACGTAAGCGAAGAAGACTCGACCGGCAGAGCTCCGATGCTGATCGTCGGCCATTTGCCGCGCATCCAGGTGCAGCTCGCGCTTGAGCCGTACGACGTCTGGATCAAGCTGAAGCCGGAGGCGACGACGGCGCAATTTTACGAAGGACTGACCGAGTCGAACCTGCCGATTACGAGCATCGTGAACACGAGGGAGCAGCTCGTCGAGGCGAAGAACGACCCGTTCCTGATGGCGCTTAACGGCATTTTGACGCTCGGCTTCGTCCTGTCGATTCTCGTCAGCTTCATCGGCTTCCTCTTGTATTGGGTGCTGTCGCTGCGCGGGCGCACGCTGCAGAACGGCATTTTGCGCGCCATCGGTCTCTCGTTCGGGCAGTTGATCGGGATGCTGGCGGTCGAACAGGTGCTGACGTCGGGCGTCGCAGTGCTGATCGGCATTCTGGTCGGCAATATCGCGAGCTTGCTGTACGTGCCTAATTTCCAAATCGCGTTCAATCCGAGCAGCCTCGTTCCTCCGTTCCAGGTCATGTTCGATCCGGACGACCTGACGCGCATCTATACGCTTGTCGGCTTCATGCTGGCGGTAGGGCTCGGCATTCTGGCTTACATGCTCTCGAGACTGCGCATTCATCAAGCGATCAAGCTGGGGGAGGATTGACGGATGATCCATTGCGAAGGGCTTGTCAAAATATACAAAACGGCCGATTTGGAAGTATTCGCCCTGCAAGGCCTCGATCTTCACATCGAAAGCGGCGAGCTGATGGCCATCATCGGCAACAGCGGCAGCGGCAAGTCGACGCTGCTGAACATGCTGGGCGGCCTGGACCGGCCGACGGCCGGCAAGCTGACGGTGGACGGCCGGGACATGCTGAAGTTCACGGAGCGCGATTTTGTCCGCTACAAGCGGGAAAGCGTCGGCTTCGTCTGGCAGAACAACGCTCGCAACCTGATCCCGTATCTCACCGCGCAGGAGAACGTGGAGCTGCCGATTCTGCTCACGGGAAGCCGCAAGCGGTGGCGGGCGAAGGAGCTGCTGGACGCGGTGGGCCTCAGCCATCGGGCGAAGAACAAGCTGTACGAGCTATCGGGAGGCGAGCAGCAGCGGGTGGCCATCGCGATCGCGCTCGCCAACCATCCGAAGCTGCTGTTGGCCGACGAGCCGACCGGCTCGGTCGACTCGCGGATGGCGAACCAAATTCTCGACCTGTTCCGCGAGCTGAACCGGACGATCGGCATTACGGTCGTCATCGTGACGCACGATCCGGAGCTTGCGAAGAAGGTCGACCGCGTCGCGGCGATCCGGGACGGCAAGATCTCCTCGGAGATGCTGCGCAGGCGGTCGTACGCCGAGGAGCTCGCGGAGCTTGAGGAGGAGGAGGAAGAGAGCTCCCACGTCGAATATGCGATCCTCGACAAAGCCGGCCGCCTGCAGGTGCCGTCCGGCTACCTGGAGTCGATCGGCGTGAAGAACTCCAACAAGCTCCGCGTCGAGCTGGGCGACGGCCGCATCGTGCTGCTGCCGCCGGAGGAGAAGGAATAGGGGCGGAAAGGGCCGGCCCGCAGGCATTGCCGCCTGCGCGGCCGGCCCTTCGCCGTATCCAAATAAAGGAGAGACCGCGATGGAAGCACTGTACATGCGCAAAGATGGAACTTCACGCCGTCAGTCGAGCTGGGATACGACAGGCGGCAATCGGGATTTTATCGTCATCGGAGCCGGTCGGACGGCTACGATCGCGCAGATCGAGGGCTCCGGGGTCATTCAGCACATTTGGATGACGATTGCCTCGAGGGACAAATATGCGTTCCGAAAGGTGCTGATCCGCATGTTCTGGGACGAGGAGAACGAGCCGAGCGTCGAATCGCCGGTCGGGGATTTCTTCGGCGTCGGGCACGGCGTAGCCAGCCACTACGTCTCGATGCCGCTGAACATGATTACGACGCAGGGCGTCATCGAAGATAAAGCGGCGATGAACTGCTTCTTCGAAATGCCGTTTCAAAAGAGCGCCAAGCTCGAAATCGTCAACGAATGCGAGAATGATATCGTCTTGTATGACTACGTCGATTACGTGGAAAAACCGGTAGCTGGCGATTCCTTCTACTTCCATGCCTCCTGGCGCAGGGAAAACCCGACGAAAGGGCTCGCGGACCTGGCCAAGCTGAAAGCCGAGCATGACCTGCAGGACAAATCCGATTACTCCGACCAAAAAGTATACGAGCTGAAAAACTTGACCGGCGACGACAATTACGTGCTGCTCGACGCGGAAGGCGAAGGGCACTACGTCGGCTGCAATCTGAGCATCGACCATCTTAATCCGATGCCCGGCTTCAGCTGGCCCGGCGAAGGGGACGATATGTTCTTCATCGACGGCGAGCCTTGGCCGCCGCGCCTGCACGGGACGGGGACGGAGGATTACTTCTGCGCGGCATGGGGGTACCCGTCCGGCAAATACGACAGCCCGTACCACGGCGTATCGCTCTATGCGCCGATCCGGCAGAACGGCGACGCATGGAGGGAAAGCAACACGATCTCGTTTAACGACTATTCCGGAAAAATAACGCAGTACCGGTTCCATATCGTCGATCCGATTATTTTCCGCAAGTCGCTCCGCTTCAGCATCGAGCACGGCCACGGCAACGCGCAATCCAACGATTATTCGTCGGTCGCTTATTGGTACCAGCGGGAGCCGCATAAGGCGTTTCCGCAAATGCTTCCGGTCCTGCAGCGGCTGCCGATTCCGGAGAAAGACAGCGCAACAATGTTCTATCGCACGTTTTAGTCCTATCGATTGACTTTTTGGCCGCATCATTAATAATGAAATAGATTACAAATTCATGGATAAGAAGAAAGGTGACGGATGGCATGCAAATCGACTTGTCGAATAAAACCGCCCTCATTACCGGAGCGACCGGCGATCTGGGCCGCGTCATGGCTCGTACGCTGGCCGCGTGCGGCGCCAACATCGTGCTTCATTACAACCATAACGAAGCGAAGGCGAACGAGCTGCGGCAGGAAATAACGGCGCTCGGCCGCAACGCGATCATCGCGCAGGCGGACGTGACGAACGAGCAGCACATCCTGGCGATGAAGGAGAAGGCGGCGAAGGAGCTCGGCCACGTCGACATCGTCGTGGCGAACGCGGTCATTCAGTACCAGTGGACGAGCGTCCTGGAGCAGTCGCCCTCCGATTATTTCAGCCAATTCGAATCGTGCGTCATGCAGAGCGTCTACTTGGCCAAAGCGTTCATTCCGGCGATGATCGAGCGGGGGGGCGGCCGGTTCATCGGCATCAACACGGAATGCGCGATGCAGAATTTTCCGAACCAGTCCGCCTATACGGCCGGCAAACGCGGCATGGACGGCGTCTACCGGGTGCTGGCCAAGGAAGTCGGCGAGCATCAAATTACGGTGAACCAGATCGCGCCGGGCTGGACGATCAGCGACCGCGACCGCGCGAACCATACGGAGGAGAATGCCGGCTATTCGCAGCACGTGCCGCTTAAGCGGAGAGGCACCGATCAGGAGATCGCGAACTCGGTCGCTTTTCTCGCTTCGGATCTGGCGAGCTTCATTACCGGGGCGTACATTCCGGTCAACGGCGGCAACGTCATGCCTGCCATATAGGACGGGGAAGGGACCCTGCAATCCATCTATTACTTGATTAGCATGAAGAACAGCTCCAAGGCGGCTTAACGGCTACCTTGGGGCTGTTTTTTTTGTGCGGAGATGTTCGGTCGTTATTGGGCAAAAATGGTATTGTCCTGTGCTATAATGGTCTAGTATTCGGCGCTTTTTGAGTGCGAGGAGGGAAATCAAATGGCTATTTTTTCTGTAATCGCCTTTTCGGCCTTGGCGATCGCAATCGTAACCTTCCTGTTAGCTGTCATCGGCAGACCTCGTTTTTACTGGATTTCCGCTATTTCCATTTATGTTTTCAGTTTTATGGCAGGCTTTTCGATCGGGCAGCTGACGGTTGGTTTAACCTTTATCCCATTAGCGTTGGCAATCGGTTTTTCTTCGGGCCGGATAAATAGGAGAGCGCATACTTATTGGTTTGCAGGGGTTGGCGCTTTAATCGGAATCGTAGCAGTCGTCTTCGTGGACGACTATTGGACGTTTTGGCCATTTTGGTTGTTTTCCTGGTAACGCTGTCTTCGGTTTCTCGCTTCGAATGGACATTACATATCCTCCGAGTAAGCTGTATTTCCCCATCACACGTTTTCTGGTTCGATTATCTGTCGTTCCCGAAGAGTCGATCGATTGCTCGATTGCTTGCGCTTTCACGGGATTTAATTTCAAAAATTGAACCTAAGAGCAAAGGAAGAAAGCAAATTGGGCATCTAGTTTCAAATTTTGAAACTAAAATGGTTAGTTTCGATCGGAATGGCTCGAAATTTACCGTATAATTTCAAATATTGAAACTAAATTGTGATGGATAGGAGCTAAGCTCGATTTTGTTTCAAATTTTGATATTAGTATCGCCGATTTGTGGCGAGGTGCCGAGGAAGGGGGAGCCACAGATTGTCCCATTGTTACACGTTATATGTAGCGGCAAGGCCGGGCGTTACCGTCAGGAAAGCCGCCAATGCTTCGCAGCTAACCAGACGCTTCAATCGCTTGTTCATGGGCTCTCCCCCTTCGGGGAATGTTGGCGGCAGTCGGTCCGGCAAGGGCCTATCTACCTTTTTCGGATGTGAAAATTATTATAGAAAATATGAAAATTATATCATTAAATACGGGATCGGCTTGTATTATAATATGAATATCGTGATCATCATTTTCCAGTGAGGTGCTTATCCATGCGACAGAAGCTTGTCTATTCGCCGCCGGCCAACGGCTATCCGGAGTGGAACAATAACCCGGAAATTTACCAACTGAACCGGATGGAAGCGCATGCTACGCTGATGCCTTTCGATACGGTCGACGAAGCATGGGAAGGAGACCCGCGCCGGTCGCCCAATTACTTATCGCTTAACGGGATGTGGAAATTCGCCTTCGCCCCGAACGCGGAAGCGCGCATCGCGCAGTTTTATGAAACCGGTTACGATAGCAGCGGCTGGGACGAGATCGCGGTTCCCGCCCATTGGCAGCTGCAGGGCTACGATTATCCGCAATATACGAATATTACGTATCCGTGGGTCGGCAAGGAGGAGCTGAAGCCGCCCTTCGCACCGACGGAATATAATCCGGTCGGCTCTTATATCCGTACGTTCGCGGTGCCTGAGGGCTGGGAGGAGAGGCCGGTCTTCATCAGCTTCCAAGGCGTGGAGTCGGCCTTCTACGTATGGCTGAACGGCGAGCTCGTCGGCTACAGCGAGGATACGTTCACGCCCGCGGAGTTCGATCTTACGCCGTATTTGATTGAAGGCGAGAACAAGCTGGCCGTCGAGGTGTACCGCTGGTGCGACGCGAGCTGGCTGGAGGACCAGGATTTCTGGCGGATGAGCGGCATCTTCCGCGACGTCTATTTGTACACGGTGCCGGAGGCGCATATTTACGACTTTTTCGTAAAGACCGAGCTGGACGAAGCTTACCGGGACGCCGAGCTCGTCATCGACGCGAAGCTTCTGAACTACTTCGGACGCGAGCTTGGCGGCGTCACGGTCGAAGCGGCGCTGTACGATGCCGGGCGCCGGGCGGTGTTCGAGTCGCCGCTGTCGGTCAAGACGGCGGCGGCAGGGGAAGAGCTGACTTCGGTGCGGCTGCGGGGCGCCGTAAGCGATCCGCTCAAGTGGAGCGCGGAGCAGCCGAACCTGTACACGTTAATTTTGAGCGTCGTCGCGGAGAACGGAGAGCTGCTCGAAGCGATCGGCTGCAAGGTCGGCTTCCGCAAGTTCGAGATCAAGGACGGCCTGATGCGGATTAACGGCCGGCGCGTCATGTTCAAGGGGGTGAACCGCCACGAGTTCTCCTGCGATACCGGCCGGGCCGTTACCGAGGAGGACATGCGGGAGGATATCCGCCTGATGAAGCTGCACAACATTAACGCGGTGCGCACCTCCCACTATCCGAATCATCCGATTTGGTACAAGCTTTGCGACGAATTCGGCTTGTACGTCATTGACGAGACGAACCTGGAGACGCACGGATCGTGGTCCTACGGCCAGCAGGAGGAAGGCGACACGGTGCCGGGCAGCAAGACGGAGTGGACGGAGGCTGTCCTTGACCGGTGCAACTCGATGCTTCAGCGCGACAAGAACCATCCTTCGATCGTTATCTGGTCACTCGGGAACGAATCGTTCGGCGGGGACAATTTTATCAAAATGCATGATTTCCTCCGCGAAGCCGACCCGACGCGCGTCGTTCATTACGAGGGCGTCTTCCACTTCCGGCCTTCCGAAGCGGCGTCGGATATCGAAAGCCAAATGTATACGAACCCGCAGGGCGTCGAGCAATATGCAAGGAGCAATCCGCAAAAGCCGTTCATCCTGTGCGAATACAGCCATGCGATGGGCAATTCCTGCGGCGGCCTGCACGTCTATTGGGAGGTTTTCGAGAAATACCCGATTCTGCAGGGCGGCTTCATCTGGGATTGGATCGATCAGGCGATTCGCGTGACGGAGGAGGACGGCACGGTCAAAATGCTCTATGGCGGCGATTTCGGCGATTCGCCGAATGACGGGAACTTCTGCGGCAACGGCCTTATTTTCGCGGACCGCGCCGTATCGCCCAAGCTTCAGGAGGTCAAGAAAGTATACCAGAACGCGAAGTTCGAAGCGGCCGACCTTGCGGGGGGAGCGATCAAGGTGACCAACCGTCATCTGTTCACCCCGCTGGATAGCTACGCGCTTGCCTGGGAGGTCGCGATCGACGGCGCGGTCGTGCAGGAAGGGACGACCACCGCTTCGGCGGCGCCGGAATCGGAAGAAACGGTAAGCCTGCCTTACTCGCTGCCTCTGCTTGAGAGCGCGGACGAAGAAGCGGTATTGACCGTGCGGCTCCTGCTGAAGGAGTCGACGGGATGGGCCGAGGCGGGACATGAGATCGCCTTCGGGCAGTTCGTGCTGCCGGCGCCGGTCCGTGCTTCCGTTCGCCGGGCGGAGACGAAGCCCCAGGTGCGGGCGGAGGAAGCCGCCGATGCGATCGTCGTGACCGGCGAGCGCTTCGCGGTCCGGTTCGACAAGGCGAGCGGAAGCTTGACGTCCTACGTCTGGGACGGCGTGGAGCGCCTCTCGCAAGGCTTGGCGCCGAACTTCTGGCGGGCTTACACCGACAACGATCGCGGTAACAAGCAGCATGAACGGTGCGCGACTTGGCGCGAAGCGGGAGCAGGACGGCTGCTGCGAGGACTCGCTTGCGAGATCGGGGCGGACCGGGTTACCGTACGCGCGGATTACAGTCTGCCGACGACGGCCGTCTCCTTGCTCACGGTTGTCTACACCGTTCAAGGCGACGGCGAAATCGGCATCTGCGAGGAGCTCCAGCCGGGCGCCGGGCTGCCGGAAATTCCGGAAGTGGGCATGCTGTTCCAGATGCCTGCGCAGTTCGATCGGCTCAGCTGGTACGGGAATGGACCGGACGAGACGTATTGGGACCGGCAGTCGGGCGGCAAGCTTGGACGATATGCCGGCACGGTTCGGGATCAGCTCGTGCCTTACATCCGTCCGCAGGAATGCGGCAACAAGACCGGCGTTCGCAGCGCCGAGGTAACCAATGCGCAAGGAGAAGGCATCCGGCTTAAGGGCGCGCCGCATTTTGAGCTTAACGCGCTTCCTTATACGCCGTTTGAACTCGAGGCGCACGACCATGTGCACAAGCTGCCGGCAAGCGGCAAGACGGTCGTCCGCGTAAATTTGAAGCAGACGGGCGTCGGCGGGCACGACAGCTGGGGCCAGCTCCCCGAGAAGGATTACATTCTTTACGCGAATCAAACCTATACGCATCGTTTCTCGTTCAAGGGGATTTAACGAAGAAGCGGCCGGCCTCCGTCGTCGACGGCAGGCCGGCCTCTCTTTTTTATTTGATGTATATGCCCCCAAAAGGGAGCAGTTCACGCAGTATCCGCTTCACGAAGCCGCCGCTTTGCAGCTGCTCCTCCAGCTCCGCGTCGCGCGAGCCGGTTTGGATCAATACGGGGCCGCGTCCGCGGATTTCCCACTGCACGTTCATATGCTGGCTCGCGAGCTTGTTGCCGTAAACGGACAGCCGAATCGTCGCATGCTCGGGATAGGCGACGAGCGCGCCGGTCTCGACGTAGAGCGGACGGTCCGGATGAAGCTGGATGGCCTTCATGTCTCCGGCCGTAATGAGGCCGAGCCTGCCCGGCCCGGAGAACCGCATGCGCACCAATTCCTTCGTGATCCAGACGTTCTTCAGCTTCTGGATGACCGGCTTCAGCCGCATGCCTTCGGAGAAAAAAATGACGTGGCGGAAATCGAACAGCAGGTCGCTTTGCTCGCCGATGTCGACCGTCTCGAGCGTGCAGCCCGCGGGCAGGCCGAGAATGAATTCGGAAGGACCGGTCAGCAGGGAACGGATCCAGCGCCGCTTGCGGTACATGCCGGCCAAATCCATGAACCGGTCCTCGCGGCTTAGCGGCTCGCCTTGATAGGCGATGATCGATTTCGGATGGAGCACGTGAAGCTTGTCCGCTTCTTCGAGCGCAACGTGAACGTGCCCGGTCTGAACGGGGACGGTTATGTTCATCCGCCAAGTCCCTGACCGCCGGCGGCGGCGCGCTGCTTGCGCCATACCACATAACGCCAAATGCGAATGGATAAAATATAAGCGATCAATAGGACGGCGACGATGACGCCGATTTGAATCAGCCTCGTGATCCAGGCGCCGCGATCTTGCTTCATTTGCTCCATCTCGGCCTGCAAGCTTGCGTTCTGCGCCATAAGCTGCTCGTTCTGCTGCATGAGCTCCCGCTGCCGGCGCTCGGCTTCCGCAAGCGACGCTTCCATCTGCCGCTGCTGCTCGGCGAGCGCGGCCTGCGCCTCCAAATATTGCGCCTCCAGCTCGCTGATCTTATCCGGCGTATTGTAAATGTCCTTCACCCGGTCGAAGAAGCCGGCTTCCGCAACGGGAGACGCCGCCGTCATTGCGATGATCGTCATCATGGCGAAGGTTATTATGGCTTTCCAATAAGGCTGTCGCATCGTCGTCTCCTCCCGGTTCGACCTATTGCGTGTGATGCTTCCATTTTAACTTGTTTCTCGACAATAGTCACGGTTTGAGGCGGGCCGAGTGAAGGATTCTTACAGTAAAAAAGAAATAGCGGCCAGGGGCCGCTATTCCTTCTCCGGCGAAGCCGATTAAGCTTGTTTTCTAACGTACAGACGGCTGGTCTCTTCCCAGATGCCGCCCGGCTCGAGCGCGACGAGGCCGATCTCGTCGGCCGGCAAGTCCACGTTCGGAGCGTTGACGAGGTTCAGCTGCGGCTCGGGGCAGAAGAAGCCCGGCGTCGCGTTGTTGTTCCAGATCATCCACTGCTTGTAAGCGGTGCCGATATCGTATACGAGCGTTACGCCGATGCGCGTGTCGGTCAGCTCCATTGCGTTGCGGCCGTTCTGCGGCTGGGTCGTATAATGGTTGTCCATCGGCTCCCAGAACGGCGAGATGCCGGTCGTCTTCATCGCTTCCTCTTCGGGCTTCAGCGGCTGATGCTTGCCCGTCGGCAGCATGCGCTCGCTGAGCTCCCAGCGCTTGCCGGTCGTGAGCGTGAAGCGGCAGTCGTCGGACGTGCTTCCCGGCGCGAACGGCGCGTTGACCGTCGTGTGGAAGGCGATCATGCACGGCATGGCGTCCGTGCCTTCGTTATGTACCGATACATGCTGGAGCAAGCCCGTCTCGTTCAGCGCGTAACGAAGCTTGATCGTAAAGCGATGAGGCAGGTATTGATAGATCGGATGCGTCTCGTCGATCGAAATTTTGAGCGAGACGTAGCTTTCCGATTTGTTCGTGCCGAAATCCTCGACGCTCCAAACCGCCGTATGGAAAAAACCGTGCAGGTGGTTGCCGGTTTTGGCTTCGTTGACAGGGAAAGTATAAGTGCGGCCGTTCCACGTAAAGGTGCCGTCCTCGTAACGGTTCGGCGGGAACAGGACCGGAATGCCGTGAATGCCCGGATTCGCCCGGAAGCCGTTCATCTCTGCGGCCGAAGGCTCGCGAAGAAAACGAAAGCCGCTTGCGTTGTCGCGGAACGCGATAAGGTTCGCGCCTACGTTCGGCAGTACCGCCGCTTCGTAATCGCCCCACCGCAGCCAGACGGCTTGCTCGTCATGAAATGCTTGTTCGAATGCTTGCGCTTGCGTTGCCATGATCATCCTCCTAATGAAATCATATTCCACCTAAGAATAGCAGGACGCGGACAAACAAACAACCGCCCAAATTCCATCGGATGGAATCGGGCGGTTGTTTTGTTCACGCAGACTACATTACGGCGTAATGCGCAAATCCTTGTTCGAGGAGCGCTGGGAGAACAGCTGCTGAATGACGTATTGCTTGCGGCGGTTGACCGTTACCCGCTTCGATTCGGCGATGTCGGAGCCGAAGTAGATCGTTCCGTCTGCGATCGATTTGATTTTTGCGATATTCACGTAGCAGTTCGAGCTGATTTGGAAGAAGCCTCTCTCGGTTGTCAGTTGCTGAAGCTGCTCGGCAGTCATTCTTTTCTTTATATTATAGTTCCTGCCATGGAAGCTTACGAGTCCTTGAACTCCGGTTTTGAAGTACAGCACATCCGACTCCAGATCAAAATCCTCATACACGTTGCGTTCGCTCTTAACCACATTCACCATCTCAAAACTCCCCTTTCAGAAAAGTGAACATTTGTTGTTAGCGCTTACATTGTAACATATCACAAAAGCTTTTGTGAAGTATTTTATTTTTGGCCCGAAAAAAAGACATTGTGGGGTGAACCGGCTTGTGCTATGGTCGACTTAATGCCAAATTAATCGAGGAAAGGTCGGAAACTAATGAGCCAAGCAAATGAACGACCGCCGTTCAGCGGGCTATTGTATGCCGGGTCGTACGGCGGGGCGGACGACGAGACGATTCACGTCTGCGCCTTCGACGGGGAATCGGGCAAGCTGAGCGTGCTGCAGCGCGTCTCGGGGCTGGAGAACGCCTCCTTCCTGGCGCTCCATCCGGACGGCCGCCGCTTGTACGCGGTCAGCGAGACGGGAACGACGGAGGGCGCGGCCGGGGGCTCCGTCGTCGCATACGACATCGACGACGCCACAGGACTGCTCGGCGCGCGGAGCGACCGCTTCTTGACGCATGGCGCACATCCCTGCTACATAAGCGCGGATGCCGAGGGCCGGGCTTTGTTCGTCGCGAACTATACCGGCGGCAACGTGGCCGCGCTTCCGCTTACGGCCGAGGGCATGCCTGAGGCCGCTGCCTCCGTTCATGCGCATGAAGGCGAGCTTGGACCGAACACGGCCAGGCAAGATACGGCGCATGCGCACAGCATTATGCCGCTTGGGGAGACGGGCTGGCTTGTCGCGGCGGATCTGGGCCTCGACGCCGTCGTCGTCTATCGATACGACGCGGAGAGCCGCGAGCTTGCGAGGAAGGGCAGCTGCAAGGTGCGTCGCGGCGCCGGGCCGAGGCATCTGGCTTACCATGGGGAGCTCCGCACGGCATACGTCCTGAACGAGCTGGATTCGACGGTAACGGTGCTGAAGCTGGACGCCGGGCAAGGGACGTTGACGGCAGGACAGACGGTGCCGGCTCTGCCGTCCGGTTATAACGGCCGCAACGACGCGGCGGATCTCCATCTTGCGCCGTCTGGCCGTTTCTTGTACAGCTCGAACCGCGGCCATGACAGCATCGCCGCGTTCGCGGTCGACCCGGCAAGCGGGGAGCTGACGCCGATCCAGCACATCCACTGCGGGGGAGAGACGCCGCGCAACTTCGCGATTACGCCGGACGGCCGGTACCTCTTGGCCGCCCATCAGAAGACGGGAACGGTGGCGACGTTCCGCATCGACGGGGACAGCGGGCTGCTTTCGCCGACGGGACAGGCGCTCAAGCTGCCGAGCCCGGTATGCTTAACGTTCGGAAGAGCCCATTCGCCTGCGTGATCCGCTCTGCGGACGCGAGGTATTTTTTCGCATATTTGAAAGGCAGGTCCTGTTAACATGTCCACACAACTGAAGGCCGTCGGCGCGAGGACAGAAGCTTTACGATCGGCGACCGTATACGCGATATTGATCGCCATTAGCTCGGTGCACTTGATGAACGATATGATGCAGTCGGTTGTAACGGCGCTGTTCCCGGTGCTCAAGGACTCGCTGAGCCTGAGTCTGTCGCAGATCGGCTGGATCGCTTTTACGCTGAATATGACGTCTTCCGTCATGCAGCCCGTCGTCGGGTTGATTTCGGATAAGAGGCCGTCGCCGTGGATGCTGCCGGTCGGCATGTTCTCCTCGATGATCGGCATGGCGGGCCTTGCGGTCGCGCCGAATTTTTATTTGCTGCTGCTCGCGGTCGTCTTCGTCGGCCTCGGCTCGGCGGTGTTCCATCCGGAAGGCTCCCGCGTCGTCCATCTGGCGGCCGGCAACCGTCGCGCGTTCTCGCAGTCCATTTACCAGGTCGGAGGCAACTTCGGGCATATGCTCGGCCCGCTCATGACGATGGCGATCTTCATCCCGCTCGGCCAGAAGGGCGCGGCTTGGGGGATGGCGCTTGCGGCTACGGCGATCATCATCTTAATGAAGGTCGTTCCGTGGTACAAGGAATCGCTGGCCGCGCATGACGGCAAGCTGAAGAAGAAAGCGGCGGGTGCCGCCAGACCGCCTCTTGCGTCCAAGGTCGTCGCCATGGCGCTCGGCATCCTCGTCTTGATCGTATTCGCCCGCTCTTGGTATGGG
Source organism: Paenibacillus arenilitoris (assembly GCF_014705655.1). Taxonomy (GTDB): domain Bacteria; phylum Bacillota; class Bacilli; order Paenibacillales; family Paenibacillaceae; genus Pristimantibacillus; species Pristimantibacillus arenilitoris. The sequence goes on from NZ_JACXIY010000006.1 coordinate 56,981, forward strand.
GCGGCCATCGGCAATTTTTATCAATTTTACGTGGAAGAGACGTACGGGCTATCCATTAAGGCCGCACAGGTGCCGCTGTTCCTGTTCTTGGCGGCGGGCGTGGCCGGCACGTTCTTCGGCGGCATGCTGGCCGATCGGATCGGGCGCAAGAAGATGATGCTGATCTCCATTGTCGGAGCGGCGCCTTTCGCGCTTATGCTGCCGCATTTGCCGCTGGAGTGGGTGTATCCGATAATCGTGCTGCTCGGCTTTATTTTGCAATCGGGCTTCTCGGTGAGCGTCGTCTACGCGCAGGAATTGATGCCGGGCAAGGTGGGCACGGCTTCGGGCCTAATAACCGGCCTCGCGTTCGGCATGGGCGGCCTTGGAGCCGTCGTGCTCGGCTACTTGGCGGATGCGCATACGCTGACCTATGTGATGGGGCTGTGCAGCGCGCTGCCGCTGCTGGGCTTGCTGGCCATCCTGCTGCCGAAAGACAGGCGGGAGGCGGCTTAATTGGTGTCGATACGGCTGCTTGGAGGTTCCGGGCGGCTTTTTTTATTGCGATCTAATGTTATTTGTAATTTTGGAAGTTGAATAATACCAAACAATATTGTATTATGTCTATAAATTAAATAAACAATATATTGAGGTGTTTGTGTTATGGATATAAGCGAGCGATTCTGGTCGTCCTCTATAGATGATTTGAAGCGGGGCTATGCTCACGATGAAGCCGAAGGCGTCTACTACTGCCTCGTATGCGGGGAAGGCTTTGAGGACGGGGAAGTGTTCCGGCACGAGCCGACAGGGCGTTGGTATGAGGCGCGCAAATACGCGGCCTATCATTTGCGGCAGGAGCACGGCTCCATGCTCGCCTTCCTGCTCGAGCTGGACAAGAAAGCGACCGGGTTGACCGACCTGCAGAAAGAGCTGATCGAAGGCTTTGCCGCGGATTTGTCGGACAAAGAGATGATGGCCCGCACCGGCGCCGGCAGCGCCTCGACGATCCGCAACCACCGCTTCGTGCTGAAGGAGAAAGCGAAGCAGGCGAAGCTGCTGCTGGCCATTCTGGAAATGATGGAGGCAGGAGCGCAGACGGCTCCGCGGTTCGTGCCCGTGCACCGCACGGCGACACGCGTCGACGAGCGTTACGCGATCACGCAGGAGGAGTACGAGGAGCTGCTGAAGCAATATTTGCCGGATGGGCCGGACGGTCCGCTCGCCGCGTTCCCGCGCAAGGAGAAGCGGAAGGTTGCCGTGCTTCGCCATATCTCTTCGTACTTTCGCAGCGGCGTCCGGTACTCGGAGAAGGAAGTGAACGAGCTGCTGAGCCGCTTCTGGTCGGAGGATTACGTCGCGCTGCGCCGCTATTTGATCGAGTACGGTTTTTTGGATCGCAAGGACGACGGGAGCGAGTACTGGGCGAAGGAGCCGGCCGGCGCAAGAGGTTATCATGAATCGGCATCAGGTGACGGAATTTCGGAGAAGAACGGCAGGGCACCAGGGAAGGAAGAGCCGCAGGACGTGGAGAACGGTGAAGGTCGAAGGGACGAGGATAGGTTGGATAAGGCGGACCGCAAGCGGCTGACGGCGGAATATCGGGAACACGAGCGGAAAATGGGCGTGTACCGGATTAAAAACGACGTCAACGGCAAGGTGTATATCGGCGGCTCGACGAATTTGGATCCGGTCTGGGGAAAGGAGCGGTTCGCGCTCAATCTGGGCAGTCACCGCAACGCGGAGCTGCAGAAGGAATGGAAGCAATTCGGCGGCGAGAATTACTCGTTTCTCATTCTCGAGACCGTTCAATCCGATCATCGGGTCCGCTATGATGATAAAGACGTGTCTGACCCGGAGGGGCGCGAGCTTGCGGATGCGGTGCGTCAATATAATCGGGAAGTAGCCGACTTGACGGAGCAATGGATCAAGAAGCTCCGGCCTTACGGGAATAAGGGCTATCATAGGGAGAGTGTAGAAGGAAATGTCGACTGAAGCAATGAAGGGAGCGGGCGGAAGCCTGTTCCGAAACAAGTTTTACCAAACGATTCTGTTATCGAACGTCCTGCTGCAAATCGGGATCTGGGTTCGCAATTTCGCGATCCTCATGTACGTGACGGACAAAACGAACGAGGATCCGTTCGCGATCAGCCTGATGGGCTTCGTTGAATTTTTGCCGATCTTCGTGTTCTCCTTCATCGGGGGCACGTTCGCGGACCGGTGGAAGCCGCGGCTGACGATGATCTGGTGCGACTTTTTATCGGCCGCGTCCGTCTTCATCGTACTGATCACGCTCATTTACGGGTCATGGCACATGGTCTATTTGGCCACGTTCGTATCGGCGATATTGTCGCAATTCTCGCAGCCTTCGGCGATGAAGCTGTTCAAGCAGCATATCCCGGCCGAGCAGCTGCAGTCGGCCATGGCGATGTTCCAGTCGCTTATCGCGATCTTCATGGTGCTTGGGCCGTCGCTAGGCGTCATTTCGTACCAAAAGTTCGGCATCGAAATATCGATCGGCGTTATGGGCGTCGCGTTCCTGCTGTCGGCGCTCGTCTTGTTCCGGATTCCGCGCGACCGCGAGGCGGAGAAGGCGGAAGCCGCAGTCGAACGCCGCTTCTGGCAAGAGCTGAAGGACGGGTTCGCCTACGTATGGCGCAGCCCGGTGCTGAAGTCGCTCGGCGGCACGTTCGCGCTTGCCGGTACGGCGGTCGGCATCGCGCAGACGCTCGGCCTGTTCATCGTGCTGGAGCGGCTCGGCCAGCCGAAGGAATTTTTGCAATTCATGCTGATGGTCAACGGCATCGCGATGCTGATCGGCGGCGGAGCGGTCATGGCCATCGCCAAAAAAGTAGCGCCGCAAAAGCTGCTTGCGCTCGGGATCTTCCTCAGCTCCGTCTGCATGGTCGGCGTCGGGCTATCGACGAGCATCCCGCTTACGCTGGCCCTGCAGTTCATTAGCGGGCTTGGCTTCCCGCTCATTCAGATCGGCATCAGCACGATGATCCTGCAATGGTCGGAGGAATCGTACGTCGGCCGGGTGAACGGCGTGCTCAGCCCGATGTTCATGGGCATGATGGTCATCATGACGCTCGTGGCCGGCCAGCTGAAGCTCGTCTTCCCGCTCGTCGGCATCTATTGCACCGCAGGCGTCATCATGTTTATCGGCATGCTGCTGCTTATTCCGCTCTTCAAGCATAAGCCGATCGCGGCGCAGGCGCAGCAGCAGCTCGCTGGAGGAGATTGACAGATTTCCCGGCATGAAGTAACATCTATTGTAGTTGATACGAGAAAAGCGAAGCACGCTTATTCCCTCGGAAGAGGGGGAAGTGTGCTTTTTTTGTTGTTCTGTTGCAGAGAGTCGGCCGGGAAGGGGATTTTCAAAGCCCGGCTTATTTCGCGACGGTTGTTCGTTATTGTCGAAAAGAGCAGGTTTTATTTCGTTTATCCAGAAATGGTATGAAGTTCCTGCGAGAAACGGCCGAAATAAGGAATAGGAGAGAAGGATCGTTATGCGCACAGGGAAGCTATTTGGTGTTTTTTTGCTCATTTTGGCAATCGCCGGCCTGCAGCCGGCAGCGTCGTATGCCGCCGAGAGGGCGGTTGTGACGAAAACCTACGAAATGAATGCGGCGGCCGACTTGATCGCGTTCCGGCTGGAGGGCTACGACGGCGAATTTTCGTCGACCTTGACGCTGCCGGACGGGCATGTGATCAAGACGGCGAGGAGCAACAAAATCAACGATGCCGGGAAGGCGGTCTGGACGAACGAATATACGGTCAAGCCCGCTCCGAAAGGGAAATACACCTTTACGATCGATGCGCCGAAGCGGGCGTATTACAATCTGCAAGCAACCGTTCCGTTATTTTCCGACGTTTCGAGCCATTGGGCGGAGCCGGCCATTAACGACTTTGTCCGTCGAGGGATCGTCGCGGGTTACGGCGACGGCCGATTCGGGCCGAACGATCTGGTATCGGGCGAAGCGTTCGTGAAGATGGTGGCGCTGGCGCTGACCGAGGAGCAGCCGAACGGGAAGCGGCAATGGCTGAAGACCTTCCGCTGGAAGGTGAAGGACGAGGAGCTAGGCAGGGCATTAGGCTTGCAGGAGTACAGCTTTGTTGCCGACAAGGGCGAGCCGTGGGCGAAGACGTATTTGGCGGCGGCGGGGGATCTTGGCTTGACGGGGAGCTGGACGGAGGAGGAGCTTGCCGGTCCGTTCAAGCGGAAGGACGTCGCGCTCATGGCGGCAACGGTGGTCGGCTTGACGAAGCCTGCTGCTCCGGAGCCCGCCGTCTTTCAAGACATCGGGCACTTGCCGGACCAATATCGGAAGGCGATCGATCTTGTCTGCAATTATGGCTTGCTCAGCGGCTATCCCGACGGCTTGTTTAAGCCGGAGAACCACGTAACCCGAGCCGAAGCGGTCAAAGCGTTATCGCGGCTCGTCGATTTTTTGAAATAGGCAGAGAGAACAACTTTGGGAGGAAGAACAATGGTTAAAAAAATGATCGTTTCCATGCTTGCCGTAACTTTGATGATCGGAGCGCTCGGGTTTACGGGACCGGGCGGCAAGGAGGCAGTGTCCGCGGCTTCCGAGGCGCCATTTTCCGATATCGAGAAGCACTGGGCGAGGGAAAATATTATAAAGGCGAGCGAAAGCGGCCTTGTCGACGGCTTCCCGGACGGCACGTTCCGCCCCGACGCCGTCGTAAGTGCGGATCAGTTCGTGTCGATGATGCTGCGTGCGTTCTCGGATGGGAATGGGAAGTTTGATCAGGGGTGGTTGGATGCTCTCTTTTATTTCCAACCTGCTTTTGCAGGGGATATTAAAACAGCAACTGAAAAACTGGGATTTAAATTTGAGAACGCCAAGACCGGCTATTGGGCCAAACCGTACATCGATATGTTGTATGAAATGTCACTTTTAATGACCTTTGATGATGTATACCCGAAGAAGTACGACATTTATAAAAAACAGCTTAAACGGGAGAATGCTTCTTATCTTTTGGGAGAATGGTTGTTCGATTACGAAGGAAATGAAGATGTTCTTTACTCTGAGTTCGTGGAGAACAATAGTGGCTTAAAGGATTTCAATTCATTTACAAATTCTACAGTCAAAATCTATAGAAGCAGCGTACTTATTGCAGGCGTTATGAATGGATACCCCAACAATTATTTTTATCCGCATCGATATGTGACGCGTGCTGAAGCATTAACAATGGTACAGCGCCTGCGTGATAAGAGCTTACGGACACCATTTAAACCTAATCTGACAGGTAAATATTATTCTGAAGTAGATGGGAGAATCACTCTATTTAGTGATAAAACAAAATACGAGTACTACATCAACTTTCTTAAACTTGCAAATCAGCATGTCACTACTGGATATAAAAGAGAACTAAGAAATGGTGTAGCTATTTGGGATAGTAAAGATTCGTTTGAAAAAAATGATTTTTTAATCCGGATAGGGGATTATGAATCGGCTCCCTTACCAGAATTCTCAATTGTTGTGCTACCAGGGACTGATCGTACAATTTCGATTATGTATCCTAAAGTCAAATCAACAAAAAACAGTGGTGCCTTTCAAAATGCAATATTTGATTTGCTTGTTGGCGCAGGTAAAGGGGACGATCTGAAATCAAAGCTTACTAAATATGAAAAAACAGGAGATTTAATTAATTTTAAATTCAACAACAAAAGCTTCAAATTTTACGGTACAGGCAAGCAATTCATATTACAAATGACTTACTAATATGAGGTGAAAAGGGTTGAAAAAACGTTACATGCGATGGGCATCAATCCTGATGATGCTTACGATGATTCTATCGCTAATAGCGATGTTTGATTATCCTTCAACTAGTAGTGCTGCTACATTAAAACCACCAACTACTATTAATGGCTTTCAAAACAAATGCGGATACGTCCCTGAAAGCGACGGTAGAATACCGACAGATGTTAGACCGTGTTCTGATCCGACTTCTTCAAAGAGCGTTGGATATAAGTTTAACTCAAGCTTCTATTACAGTAAGACGTGGGGGAATTTGGGCGTAAAAGAACGGAACCTTATCGTTTACGGTACGCCACAATCTGTTCCATCCAGAGTACAGGATTTTAAAAATGGTTGGCAATCTGCCGGACCAGAGACGGCGAAGAAAGATCAAGGTCATTTTTATGTTAATGGGCAGTACGGAGAATATCGTTACTTAGGATACACGCAAGACGGAAAGTTATTTTCAAATATTCATTTCATAGTCGATTCAAATTCAGGAAATGCTCTATCAGGGAAGCATTGGGTCATTGAACCATGGAAATACCTTCCTAATTCATATCCCTACAAACCGAGTGGACCAGGAACAGCATATGGAAGCAGTAATCAAGTTGATGTCATGTTGCCTGTATACAATAATTATAGAGATAATATTACTCGGTCTATAGGTTTTTCCATAACGCAAGGAGTAGCTTTCGCAGATAAATATGACGTTTTATCGCGAACACCATTTAACATGGACCCACGTAATTATATGTCCATCGACCAAGCCCCAACCGCCCGCGAAGGTGGGTTTGGCAACATGTATCATTATTCCTGGGATGCGCATAGCCTCTATTATCATACTTATGCTCTAAAAAAATTCGAACCGGATGAAAAGAATAAACCACCTGCCTCTTGTGTTGCGACTCCTGTAGGAAAGCAGCCACTTGCGCTCGGCAAAGAAAGCAAAGTAAAAGTACAACTTAAAATAACAGGAACAATAAAAGACGATTTATTCATTGGTAGCACAAAGGCAGAAGCCCTATACTACACCCGCAAAGACGTCGCCTTCTGGGACCTCAATTTGAAAAATCAAAACAACCAGGTGCAGACGATTTCCTCGCGAAGCCCGTCTCACGGCGTCTCAATCAACAAAAATACAGCCTCGGGCATCATCACGCTGGAAATCGATACGAACAAGCTGGATAAATCGGACCCGAACGTATGGAAGTACGAAAGATCGGCAAGAGAGGGAGGGGCGGGATTCGTTGCTTACTTTAATAACCACACCTCTGCAAAGCCGTCCAGCCTGTCCGTAAACTGTGATGTCGCCATTACCTTCGACGGGAACGGCTATAAAGGTCCGATGCTCAGCGATTTCGGCGTAGTTCCGGAAATTCATTTTGAGAAAAAGTCTGCTTTCGTGAAGGAACAGCTCGGCTATGAGGATTACTCTTACGGCAAAGAAGTCGACTCCTATACGTTCGAGATTATGGACGACAACGATAAAACAAAGGCCACGAAAACGTTCGATCCGGCCATACCGGAAATAAAGGCGCCGAAGCCCGGCTACTTGGATCAGAACGCGGTAGCGGCCTTTTTGCATTCGTTCATCGATTCGAAGTTTCCGACCGAGTCCGTGTCCGAAGCCGTCGTAAAAACGTTCCATATTAAGCAGACCATCATCGATAAGGATTCGACGGTGAACAACACGTCGGTCGCCTTAAAGACGGTCGTCGTCGTTCAAGTGCCGCGGCTCGTAGCCGGATGCGGCACGGTCAACGATTTGCAGCCGCCGGTGCCGGCGTATATTTCGCCGAAAACGACGTGGGTCTATGATTGGTACGACGTCGTGCCGTTTCCCGTTCAAGAAGCGGAGCCGGACCTGATTCCCTCCAAAATGTGCGACACGCCGCCGGACTATGACGAATTCGAAAAGCGGGTATATATTGACGGGGCGGAAATCGACGCCGATCAATTTTTTAATAGTCAATATACATTCGGCGAGGATGCGCAGGGTGTCCGCGAAGTGACGGTTACCTATACGGCGCCCGACGGTACGGTGTCGCACAAAACGCAGTACGTCGTCATTCACGAGTCGAAGCCTCGGGTCGCCATCAAGCTGGACGGGCTTTTCAAGCAAAACCGGACCATGAAAGCTTATGATCAGTCCGCCGAGAGCAACGACCCTTGGACGGAGCAGCATGCGCCGCTCGAAGTAACATCGTTCAGCTATGTGGACGCGGACGATCCGAAGCTCAAATGCAGGACCGGCTATTGCGAATCCAATCTTGCCGAGAAGCAGTACATGTACAAGGAAGTCGGCGTTTATAAGATAAGCATCGCGGCCAAGCGCGTCATTCGTTACCCCGGAGGAGAAATAACGAGATATTCGGATCCGTACGGGGTGGAATACGAGATTCTTCCGGATCATGAGCCGGCGATTATCGCGCATGCCTACAATTCGCAAATTAGCCGTTTGGACGAGCTGCAGCTGAATTATCAGGTTGAAAGCACGGACGGCGACTTCATTTCCGAGAAAAACATGGAAATTTTTTACGATGCCGATAACGATGGGACATTCGAAACGAAAGTTTACGAAACGAGCGAGAATGTTGCCGCCTTGCCGAAATTCGGCAAGCTGGGGCAATACAAAATCGTCGCGACCGCCAAGGAGGGAACGAACCAGGAGCGTTTGACCGAATTCGCAACGCCGGAAGACGACCGGACGCGTACTATCGAAGCTTATTTTTTCATCGATAATTACGCGCCTTCAAGCGATCTCTACCTCGACGTTCCGGTCGAAAAGCCCGATTTGGACATTTATTTTTTATTGGATTCCGCACTGACGCAAGCGAAGACGGATTACGTGAAAAATAATAAAGTGGCAATCACCAACCTGTTCACGACCGGCAATATGCTTGCAAACGTGGGCATCTGGGATATGAAAACCTACACGTACGAACAGCCGGGGAGCACGGCGAGAAACACGGGAACTTCGTATCCGCCGAGCGCAACGACGTATACGAGCCCCGACGGGTATTCCGGCACGCTCACTTTAACGTCCGTGTCCAACTCGCCCTATTCCAGGGATGAAGGGAGATATGTGTCCGTAACGGACAGCAAGACGGCGACCGACTCTTGTTCGAATACGGTTGTCACCTCGTATGGCCCGACAGGCTCCATTAGCAGCCAGACCTCAACAAGCGTCTGTCCGTCGAGCAAGTCCTATTCCGATGGAAAATATTCCGGGACGCTGAGCCGGTCTGGAGAATCTCCAGGCGGCAGTTGTCCGGGAACAAGCACGCCGAATAGTTCGTGCTCCAACACATGGACGGCGAATTATAGCGGAACCGTCCGCTGGACGCATGATGTGTGGGAACCGAAAATGGTCAGCTACGACAGCTACACCGGCTATTACAGCGGTACGATTTATAAGGACATCCGGCAGCCGTACGACGCTTCCTTCTTGAGGGCGGTCCAAGGAAGATATGTCGTTTACGTCTCGGACAATGTCGTGTCGCAGCTGTCGGACCTGCAATATGTCATGTCCAAGCAAAACGCCAAACTCATTCTGCTCGGCCAAGACGGCATTCGGTCGCAAATCGGCCATGACCGCTATATGACCAACGACAAACCAATCGAAGAGATGATCGGCGCCGTCATCTCCTATATCTCGGAGAGCAACCCGGCAATTCCGAAAGTGCTGAAGCTGGTCGGGGAGACGGTCGAAACGAGAACGGCCAGCTTCGATTACGAGAGCGACCCTATGCCGGCGGAGTCGGATGACATGCAAATGACGCAGGATGCGGACTATTACGATAATTCGATGGGCTACGATACTTTTGCGGGCAAGCTGCTATCATCGGTCAAGAGCGAAGCGAACTGGACGGCTTATCGGTCCGAAGCAACCTTGAACAAGCCGGGAAAATATATGATTTTCCGCAAAATTAAAGACAGGCCGACGACGGATCCGAATTTTCCGGGGTACGGTTATTATTCGAATGAAAGCGCGGTTGAAGTATTCGTCCATCGCAAGCCGATCGCGGACGTTACGCTTGATTTCGATTATGTTCCCGCCTCGAACACCTACCGGACGACATGGGTGGATCTATCCTACGATCTCGATCATAACGTGACGAGGGCGGATTCGGATCGCGGGATACAGGACCGTACGATTAAGTTCACGAATCAAGGGACGGGGGAAGCTTTTACCCGTATTCCGGACACGCTGCCGCCAGGCATTTATATGCTCGATTACATGGCGCAGGATATCGAAGGCGCATGGAGCGATCCGGTACAGCGGACGTTCGTCCTGCCGGATACGGTGCCGGTGCAGTTCAAAAGCAAGCTTAAGACGGAATTCGACGGCTTCTCGCTGGCGAGCGTCCCGGCAAGCGAAAATCTCGTCGCGTACGACATGTGGACAAGATACCCATATGCGGTATCGCTCGCCTTCTCGATGGGCGGTCATCTCTCCAGAACCGTCCCGTATTATGCGGGCGTTAAAAGCGGAAACGACGTTTCGTGGAGCAACGAGCATTTTACGATTCCAAGCACGACGCCGGACGGATTGTATACGTTCTCGATCGCGGCTAACGGTTCCGTTGCCGGCTCCAAAGCGGTGCAGTCGTACGCGGTTCGCGTCGCGACTCCGATTCAGCTGAGCGGCCGGATCGACAGCGCGGGCGGCAGCTCAAGCAACGTGTCCACCCTTGTCGTGAACGATGCATACAGCTTGAAGGCTGCGACGACAAAATATCCGAATGCGACGACCGTTACGGCGTTTAAGGGTACCGCGTATCAACGAACGATTACGCTTGCCTCTTCTACTGCCAGTACAACCGGGTATGGGCGAAAAAATTGGGCCGGCAGCTTGACGGTCGGCGGAATGCCGGATGGGAACTATATCTTCGAGTGGCGTTCGACGACACCGAACGGCAACGTCGAGACCGTGACCCAGACGGTTGCGGTCATCAATAACCGGCCGCCTAGCGCAGACTTTACCTGGCTGCCGGACCCGGTCTATGAAGGCGATAGCGTGCGGTTCAAATCCACGGTCAGCGATGCAGACCGGGACGTGCTCCGCGTTGCGTATGAAATCACTTCGCCGTCCGGCGCTAAGAGCAGCTTTGACTATACGATGGCTTATCCGTATCCGGATACGGGGCCATCCGTGAAAATGACGGTGCCAGGCAATTGGGTGGTGAAAATGACCGTCTCCGATGGAAAAGCACCTGCCGTTATCGTCAATAAAACGGTGCAGGTTCGTCCGCTCCACGTGGACGGGTTCGTAAAGCATACGGAGCTGTGGGATCAGCACCGCCGCAGCTATAACGTAAAGCAAACGGGAAATACCGATTCACCGCGCGGCTATTCGGTTTTCTGGGCGGGGGAGAAGTTCCTGCTGGAGGCGGATACGACGCTAACGGGCACGCTGACGAAGGCGGATCGGGTCGACGTACGAATGGGCGATTACTCGGTAACGCTCGCGAAGAGCGATCAGGCCGGAACGAGGTGGAAGGGCGAGCTTTGGGACGAGACGTTCTCGAAGCTGCCTGAAGGCGCGCTGTCCTTTACATTTACGGCGTATTACAGCAACGGAACCGTCAAGGTCGTAACCGTCCAGGTGACGATCGAAGGGGAGACGCTGGAAATCGTCGGCGTCCATCGCGTGCAGTAGTCCGCCAATTGTGGAAGTTCACGATGGTTACCGTAGTCAGATGAATGAAGTGATTTCGCTCGTGTTACGGTGTCCGTTGAATGAGGCGAATTCGCTCATGTTAGAGTAGACCGTTGAATGAGGCAAGTTCACTAGTGTTACGGTAGACCGTTACATGAGGCAGGTTCACTAGTGTTACGGTAGTCCGTTAAATGAGGCAGGTTCACTATTTAGTGAGCCTAGCCTCATAGATACTTCGAGCAAATTCGAGTAATTTACAAATAATGAGGAAAACCTCACTTGCCGTGAACCTAAGTTCATAGGTAGTGAGGTTTTCCTCATTATTTCGCGCATATGCGGGATAGAAGGCGGAAAGAGTGAGGTTCTCCTCATTTATTAGTGAGGTTGCCTCACTAATAAAGCTTGCTTGGCTCACTAAACTCAGCTTATGTGCCGCCAGAAGCTGATTTTAGTGAGCCTAATTCTCAGCTCATGCGCCGCCAGAAGCCCGCACTAATCACCTAGCACTCAGCTTATGTGCCTTCTAAAGCTCCGCACCGCTCGCCAAGCTCTCAGCTTATGTGTCGCTTGATGCGCCGCACTAATCGCCTAGCTCTCAGTCTACCTGCCGCCTAAAGCGCCTCACCCTCGCCTAGCTCTTAATCTTCGAAAAGAACTTGCTGATCGCGTAATAAGCGGCGCCGCGGACGGCCGATTGCTCCCGGAGCTCTGCGAACAAAACGCGCACGCGCTCACGGTGGTAGGGCAGCGCGCGCCGGTCGACGGCCGCTTGAATCGCGGGTTCCAGCCATTCTGCCGCGAGACTCATCCGGTTGCCGATTATGACGACGTTCGGATTGAACACGTTGACGATATTGGCAATGCCGGCGCCCAGGTAGTCGCCGATCGAGCGGAAGAGGGCGAGCACGCCTTCATCGCCGGACGCGGCGGCGGCCAGCAAGCGTTCCAAGCTGTCATGGCCGAGCGCGGCCGCACGTTCGAGCAGGGCGTTCTCCGAGGCGTACAGCTCCCAGCAGCCGCGATTGCCGCAGCTGCATGGCTTGCCGTCGTATTCGATCGACAAATGCCCAAGCTCGCCGGAGAAGCCGGAAGCGCCTTTGTACAGCTCCTTCTTCAAAACGATGCCCGTGCCGATCCCGATTCCGACGCTGACATAAATCTGGTTCGGTATGCCCCGCCCGGCGCCGTATTTCTGCTCGCCCTGCGCGCCTGCGTTCGCTTCGTTGTCGATCGTGACCGGCAGCCCGAACCGCTCTTCCAGCAGCTGCTGCAGCGCGACCTCGCGCCATTTCAAATTCGGCGCAAACAAAATCGTGCCGCGATCGTCGACGATGCCCGGCACCCCGACGCCGATGCCGACGATGCCGTAAGGGCTGCCCGGCGCTTCCCGGATGAGCCGCTCGATGCAATCCATAAGCTGGCCGAGCGCGAATTCGGCGTCTTGCCGCTTCAGTCCGCGTTCGAGCTCCGCGATGACGTTGCCTTCCAGATCGACGAGAAGGCCACGAATATAGTTTACGCCCAGGTCGATCCCGACCGCGTAACCCGCCGTGCCGTTGAACAGCAGCATGACCGGCTTGCGTCCGCCGCTGGACTCGCCGGGCCCGATCTCCAGCACGAGGTGGCTGTCGATCAAGTCCTGCACGAGACTCGATACCGTCGCCTTGTTAAGCCCGGTCAGCTCCGAAATTTGCGCCCGCGAGAGCGGCGCATGCTTAAGCACGGCTTCCAGTACGATCGATGTGTTTATTTTTTTGATGAGCGCAAGATCTCCCGTTGCTTTCTGTTTCAAAAGTCAAGCCTCCGTCCGATTGGCAATTCACTATTATTTTAACACGAATTAAGGAATAGCGAGAGTACTCCTACCGCATACTGTATACGGCGCAAAACGGTGTAATAATTATTTCTATTCTAACATAAAATCATTAGTTTGTTTAATAGACAAACTAAGTCCCCTCGTGTTATCCTGTGTATAGCGTCACCCGAACACGAAAGTCATGACAACCATTACGAAAACCGTGAAGGAGGATTTTTTTACTTATGAGTTACTTCAAAAATGTAAGCGCAATCCAATTCGAAGGCAAAGGCTCGGACAACCCGTTCGCGTTCAAACACTACGATCCGAAGCAAGTCGTGCTGGGCAAAACGATGGAGGAGCATCTCCGCTTCGCCGTTGCTTACTGGCACACGTTCAATGCGAACGGCACGGATCCGTTCGGCTCGGCGACGATGGTTCGCGGCTGGGATCAATTCAACGGTCTGGACCGCGCGAAAGCGCGCGTCGAAGCGAATTTCGAATTTATGGATAAGCTGAACATTCCGTTCTACGCATTCCACGACGTCGACATCGCGCCGGAAGGCGAGACGCTGCAGGAGACGAACAAGAACCTCGACGTCATCGTCGCGATGCTGAAGGACAACATGAAGCAATCCGGCAAAAAGCTGCTCTGGAACACGGTCAACATGTTCTCGCATCCGCGCTTCGTGCACGGCGCAGGCACGACTTGCAACGCCGACGTATACGCCTATGCAGGCGCGCAATTGAAGAAAGGTCTCGAGGTCGGCAAAGAGCTCGGCGCCGAGAACTATGTATTCTGGGGCGGCCGCGAAGGCTATGAGACGCTGCTGAACACGGACATGGGCTTCGAGCTCGACAACCTTGCACGCCTGTACCATATGGCGATCGCCTACGCGAAGGAGATCGGCTTCGACGCGCAGTTCCTGATCGAGCCGAAGCCGAAGGAGCCGACGAAGCACCAATACGACTTCGACGCGGCTACGACGATCGCGTTCCTGCAAAAGTACGGCCTGAAGGACCACTTCAAGCTGAACCTTGAAGCAAACCACGCGACGCTTGCCGGCCATACGTTCGAGCACGAAATCCGCACGGCCGCGATCAACGGCATGCTCGGCTCGCTCGACGCGAACCAAGGCGACCTGCTGCTCGGCTGGGATACCGACGAATTCCCGACGGACTTGTATTCGACGACGCTGACGATGTACGAAGTATTGAAAGCCGGCGGCCTCGGACGCGGCGGCGTCAACTTCGACGCGAAGGTCCGCCGCGGCTCGTTCGAAGCGGAAGACCTGTTCCTCGCGCACATCGCGGGCATGGACAGCTTCGCTTGGGGCCTGAAAGCGGCAGCGAAGCTGATCGACGAGAACATCCTCGACGGCATCGTCGAGAACCGTTACCGCAGCTTCAAGGAAGGCATCGGCGCGGATATCGTCGCCGGCAAAGCGACGCTTGCTTCGCTTGAGCAATACGCGCTGCAGAACAACCCGATCAAGAACGAGTCCGGCCGTCAAGAGCGTATCCGCCTCATGCTGAGCGAAGTTATTTTCAGCGTTTAATTCGGGAGGCGCCAGGCACATGAGCTATGTTATCGGGATAGATTTAGGAACGAGCGCGGTCAAGGCCTTGCTGGTCGACCGCAATGGCACGGTAGCGGCGGAAGCATCCCGCAGCTACCCGCTGTTCCACGAGCATTCCGGCTGGAGCGAGCAGCGGCCGGATGACTGGGTGGACGCGACGATCGAGGCGCTGCGCGAGCTCGCTTCCGCAAGCGGCATCGACGCCGGCGCCATCGAGGGCATCAGCTTCTCCGGCCAAATGCACGGCCTCGTGCTGCTGGACGGCGAAGGCAATCCGGTACGCAACGCGATACTGTGGAACGACACGCGCACGACGGAGCAGTGCCGCGAGATCGAGCGGACGCTCGGCGAAACGCTGCTGCGCGTGACGCGCAATCCGGCATTGGAAGGCTTCACCCTTCCGAAGATTCTGTGGGTTCGCCGGCATGAGCCGGAAGCGTTCGCGAAAGCGAAGCTGTTCCTGCTTCCGAAGGATTACTTGCGCTATCGCCTGACCGGCGAGCTGCACATGGATTATTCCGACGCGGCGGGCACGCTTCTGCTGGACGTGGCGGGCAAGAAGTGGAGCGGCGAGGTGCTCGAGGCTTTCGGCCTGCAGGCCGATTTCTGCCCGCCGCTCGTCGAGTCGCACGGCTTGGTCGGCACGCTGCTGCCGGCGGTTGCCGAAAGCACGGGCTTGCCTGCATCCGTGAAGGTATTCGCGGGCGGGGCTGACAATGCTTGCGGCGCGATCGGCTCCGGCATTTTGTCCGAAGGACTGACGCTTTGCAGCATCGGCACCTCTGGAGTCATCCTCTCCTACGAGAACGATAAGACGAAGGATTTCGCCGGCAAGGTTCATTTCTTCAACCATGGCAAAGAAGACGCGTTCTACGTCATGGGCGTTACGCTAGCGGCGGGCTACAGCCTGAGCTGGTTCAAGAAAACGTTCGCGCCGGGCGAGTCGTTCGACCAATTGCTCGAAGGCGTTGGCGACGTGAAGCCGGGCGCGGGCGGCCTGCTGTTCACGCCGTACCTCGTCGGCGAGCGGACGCCGCATGCCGACTCGGTCATCCGCGCGAGCTTTATCGGCGTCGACGGCGCGCACGAGCGCAAGCACTTCGCCCGCGCGGTTATGGAGGGCATCACCTTCTCGCTGAACGAGTCGGTCGACATGTTCCGCCGCGCCGGCAAGACGGTCGATACGATCATCTCGATCGGCGGCGGCGCGCAAAATCCGGTCTGGCTGCAAATGCAGGCCGACATCTTCGGCGCGACCGTCGTCGCGCTCGAGAACGAGCAAGGCCCGGGACTCGGCGCCGCCATGCTGGCCGCTTACGGGGCCGGCTGGTTCGACAGCCTCGAGTCGTGCGCGGATAAGTTCGTCAAGCATGCGGACTCGTATAAGCCGCAGCCGGAGGCGGTTGCCACATACGAGGGCATTTTCAAAGTGTATCAGCAGGTCTATGAGCAGACCCGCGGATTGAACGAGGCGATCGCGCCTTATCGCGGGTAAATCGCAAATGGCAGGTCCGGATCGAACCGGGCCTGCTTTTTTTATTGCATGAAACAGAGAGGCAACTGGCATCCTATAGCCTAAAAGGGATAGAAAGGAAGTTTGGCTTATGGCTTACAGCTCAGCCTTGCTGTTTGATTTCAACGACGACCAAAGCGCGGCGCTCGCCTGCGAAACGCTGCGGGAGCTCGGATATGAGACGGTGCTTCACGACGGGAGCCGGATGCATATTCATTTGGAGGGCGGCGATCTTACGTCGGCGCTCGAGATCGCGCAGGCGCACGGAGGCCAGCTGGTCGAGCAGGCGCCGATCACGTCGGACGCGCTGAACGGCAGCGCCTATTCGCTGGACGCGATTCCGATTCCGGCGCATCTCGTGAACGAGGAATGGTCGTCGGACTTTGGGGAACGGGAGGAGGGCGCCGGGCTGCGCAACCGAGACGAAGACGCGGATTACGGCGACGACTTCCTTCCCGATCCCGGCACGTACGACCATTTCTCCGGAGACGTCCGCATTTAACCGAGACGGGGACCGGCACCTTCCAAGAAGGGCCGGTCCTTTTTTCGTCAAAGCCCCGCACAAGCTCGCCACCCATCTTCTCCTTCCTGGGTTATTGTAATCGTCACATCAGCCTCCATCGTCATAGGATGTACCGTTCGGACACACCAGCGGCTACCGGTATTGCGAAATAGACATGCCTGCCGGGGAAAAGGAGATGGATAATGGCGACGTTTCTCGAAGCCTTGCAGCACAAAACGAAAATCGCCCCGGCTTTGCTGAAGCAAGCCGGCGTATCCGCGATCGGGGTCGGGTACGCGAGTCCCGACCGGCCTTCGCGCGGGGCGGCGGTTACCGTATACATGCAAAAAGCGATGCCGACGACCGCGTTGAGCGGCACGGTCAAAGCGTTGACCGGGGGCGGCATCCCGATCCGCATCATCCGCTCGGAGCCGTTCCGCCGGCATGCCGAGGCCGCTCCCTCGCCCTTGCTCGTGCATCAGAAGAAGGGGCGGCTCTCCCAAAGCCGCATTCGCCCGGTGCCGGCCGGCGCGAGCATCGGAACATTCGGCCCTCCTACGACCGGGACCGGCGGGCTCGTCGTGACGAAGAACGGCGCCCTCTATTTGCTCAGCAATAACCACGTCTTAGTCAAAGCGAACAGCCCGGCTTACTCCGAGACCGTTCAGCCGGGTCCAGCGGACGGCGGAGAGAAGGGCGTTGGCCGGATCGGGCAAGCGTTCGAATACGTCCCGCTGAATCCGGGCGGCGTCAACTTCATGGACGCGGCCATCGCCTCGCCGCTGAAGGAGAGCCTCCTGAACCCCCGCTACCTGGTGAGCGGAACCGGCCGGCTCGCGACCGTCCCGGGCTATTTGAACAGCTTCGGCATCGGCGAGCAATTCGTCAAATTCGGCCGAACGACCGGCTTCGCGTCGGGGACGGTCGAGTCGATCAACGTCGACGTCGAGATCGGCCCGTATGGGGAGCTGAACAATGCCGTGCTGCTGTTCCGGAATCAGACGGTTATTGCCGGTCAGGCCGCCGTCTCGCTGCCCGGCGATTCGGGCGGCGTATGGCTGAGGCAATCGGACCGTTACGCCGCCGCGCTTAACTTCGCGGGCAGCGGCAACCGCTCGATCAGCACGCCGATCGCGGCCGTCATGCAAGCGTTCGGCGTCCAAGTCGCCGTTCCCGCGGCGGGCCGCGCCTTCAAGCGCGGGAAGGCCAAGGGCGCGGTCGGCAGCGCCAATTACCGGTTCACGCGGACGCTTACGACGAAACAGCGGAAGCAGGTTCGCGTCGTACGGGTGAAGCGGCGGCGCCGCGGCCCGAAATAAAGGCTTTCGCGTCCTTGCGTCTCGCAAAATAGAAGGCTGACGCCGAAGTCGTCCCGACTTCCGGCGCCAGCCTTTTCGTTTACGTATTGTGTACGGCGTGCTCGCCCGCCGTGTATCCCGTGGAGAAAGCCGCGGTAATGTTGTAGCCCCCCGTATAGCCGTGAATGTCCAATATTTCGCCGCAGAAATAGAGCCCCCGCATCAGCTTTGACTGCATCGTCTTCGGATCGATCTCCTTCAGGTTGACGCCTCCGCCTGTGACGAACGCGTCCTCGATGGACAAGGTTCCGTATACGCGGATCGGAAAATGCTTGATGAGCCGTCCGAGGGCTAACCAATCCTGCTTCGGAATATGGTCATAAGTAAGACCTTCCGGCAGGCTCGCTTTTTGCAGGAGAAGCGGAATCATTTTGTCGGGCAAATAGCCCTTCAGCACGTTTTTGACCGACTTCTTCGCGTCCTGTTCGGCCAGGCCGAGCGATTCCTTGTACACCTCGTCGAGGCTCGCGTCGGGCTTTAAATCCACGGCGACCTCGATATTGCCCGTGCCGAACTGCTTCAACGCCTTCACCACGAACTGGCTGCAGCGCAGCGCGATCGGACCGGATAGGCCGAAATGGGTAAAGATCATGTCGCCCCTGTGCTCGATCAGCTTTTTGCCCTTCGGATTCCACACGGACAAGGCGACGTCGCGAAGCGATAACCCTTGCAGTTCTTTGCTCGTTATAAAAGGCTCGTTCGACGTCAGCGGCACCTCCGTCGGGAACAGCTCCGTAATCGTGTGCCCGGCCTGCTCGGCCCAGGCGTAGCCGTCGCCGGTCGAGCCCGTATGCGGAACGGATTTGCCGCCGGAGGCGACGATGACGCTTCTGCCGCGAATGACGCCGCCCGATTTCAGCCGAACGCCGGTTACGCGGCCGTCTTCATACAGGATGCGGTCGACGGGGGCGTTCAGCATCAGCTGCACGCCTTGCTTGCGCACCTGGCCGACGAGCGTATCCACGACCGTCTTCGCTTTGTCGGAGACGGGGAACATGCGGCCGTTATCCTCTTCTTTTAAAGCGATGCCAAGACGCTCGAAGAAGGATATAATATCTTTATTATTGAAGTTAGAGAAGGAGCTGTGCAGAAAACGGCCGTTGCCGGGTATATGCTTGATCAGCTCGTCCTGCTCCTTATTGTTCGTGACGTTGCAGCGGCCTCCTCCGGAAATGCCGAGCTTGCGGCCAAGCTTGTCCCCTTTGTCGAGCAAAAGCACGCTTGCGCCTTGCTTGCTCGCGGCGATCGCGGCCATTAATCCGGCGGAACCGCCGCCGACGATAATTGCGTCATATTGCATGTTTATCCACCTGTTTAATTAATAGTGATACCATCATACCACAAAAGAAAGGCGGTGTTCCGATGCAGCGAGAGGAATGGGGAATCATCGGCGCCAAGGGAACGGAACTTTTTGTTCGGGAATGGAATCCGGACGACCTTGAGGCTTCGGCGGTCGTATGCATCGTGCACGGCATAGGCGAGCATGGCGACCGCTACAGCCACGTCGCTTCGCTTCTGACGAAAGCGGGCATGGCGGCCATAGCGCTCGATCAGCACGGGCACGGCAGGTCTTCGGGCAAGCGCGGCCATATTCATTCGTTGGATGCCGCCGCGAGCGACGCCGCGCTCATTGTCGAGCAGGCAAGGACCAAGCATCCGGACGCTCCCGTCTTCCTGTACGGCCACAGCATGGGCGGGAACGTCGCGCTGAACTGCGCGCTGCGTCTAAGGCCGCGGATCCGCGGGCTGATCCTGTCGAGCCCGTGGCTCAGACTCGCCTTCAAGCCGAACGCCGCAGCGGAATGGCTCGGCAAGAAGCTGGTGCGGGTCCTGCCGGGTCTTCAGCAATCGACGGGCCTCAATTCCGCCGATCTGTTCCGGCCGGGCTATTCGGTCGCGCCACCCGTTGCGGGCGATCTGTTCTGCCATACGAAAATCACGCTCCGCACCTACGACGAGATCACCTCGGGCGGCGAGTGGGCGCTGGCCGAGTGCGGCCGGCTCCAGGTGCCGACGCTGCTCATGCACGGCACAAGCGACCGGATTACTTCCATCGAAGCGAGCAGGCAGCTCTCCGACAGCCTCGGCCCTTTGTGCGAACGGGTGGAAATCGAGGGGGGCTACCACGAGCTTCACAATGATCTCGGCGGCGAAGACACGATTTTAAAAATGATCGGCTGGATGAAGCGACAATTGTAAAAAAAGGTCGTTTGTGATTTAATCGGAGTAACAGTCCCATAGATTCGGCATCGGCGTGGAAGAACATAACAACATAGGTGACAGGTGACATGCATTCGGAACGCGAGTAGGGGGAACCGATTGTCCGTGTTAAAGGAGATGCTGCTGCAATTCATTTTGTCCTTGCTGCCTGTATTCGCCTTCCAAATTTGGTACGACAAAGATCAGGGGCGCCTGCGTATGTCCCTGTTCATGTGCATATTCTGCAGCATATCGATGGTGCTTTGCATGATGACGCCGTCAAGTATATTCGGGTACGACACGGATTTCCGCCTGATCCCATACTTGCTCGGCGCTTTGTACGGGGGAGCGCCCGCGCTCAGCGTCATGACGATTCTCTATGTCGCGATCCGGCTTCCGATGCTTGACGGCATATGGGAGACGATCAGCTTCGCGCTGTTTCTGGCGCTCTCCGTCCCGCTTATCGCGATGGCAATACGCCCGTTTCAAAAGGCGCGAGCCGTCGTAAAGGAACGTTACGCCATGCTGATTATGGCGATTATGGTGCTATATTTCATCATTTCGATCGTCGGTTACGCCGCTTTCCAGGGGGCGACCTGGACCACTCTCATGGCGACATCGCTCATGCTGGGCGCTTCGGCCGTGCTGTCGGGCACATGGCTGTCGGTCTTCATGGTCGAGTCCGTGAAGGAGAAGCAGCAGCTGCACAGCGAGGTGCTGCGCGTGTCGGCCGACTATCGGGACGAAGTGACGAAGCTGCAGCAATTCATCGACGAGACCGCCTTCGCCGTCATCGTAACGAACGGAGAAGGAACAATTACGCATGCGAACGAGATGGTGACGAAGCTGCTTGCGTTGAGACCGGAATACGCGGATGCGGGCAAGCTGGGCGGCGTGCCGTTCCTGCACGCGTTCCAGCCCGAGCCGGGCGATGTGTGCGTCGGCATGTTGAGTCAAGCGCTTACGGGGGAGAAGGCGAGCATGGTGCCTTACGAGAGCCGGGAGAGGATGCTTCTGCTCACGGCCTTCACGCTTCGCGGCGAGGCCCATGGGCAAATTGCTGGCGCCGCGCTTATTGCGCACGACGTAACGGAATTAAGCCAGCTGAGGAACGAGGTCGGCCGTATGGAGAGGCTCAGCCTGGTCGGTCAGATGGCGGCGAGCATCACGCACGAAATCCGCAATCCGATGGCGGTCATCCGGGGATTCGTTCAGCTCATCCAGGAGCGGAGCGCGAAGAGCGAGAAGGAGTACTTTCGCATTATTATGGATGAGCTGGACCGGGCGAATATGATTATTAGCGATTTTTTGTCGCTTGCCCAGAACAGGGCCCTCACGATGCAGCCGTCGTCGCTGCACGATATTATTAACGAGCTTATCCCGTTGATGAGCGCGGACGCGAACATGCGGGGGCAGACGATCGAGGTGGAATTATGTTCCGATGCGCCCCCGCTCATGCTGAACGACCGCGAGATCAAGCAGCTGCTGCTCAACCTCGTCCGCAACGGTATGGAAGCGATGGGGGACAGCGGGGTGTTGCGAATCAGCACCGGCTTGCTTGACGGCGCCGTCGAGCTGCGTATCGCGGACGAAGGCGCAGGCATTCCGGCTGAGCAGATGAAGCATCTGTTCGAGCCCTTTTTTACGACGAAGACGCGCGGAACGGGGCTCGGCCTGCCGCTGTGCCTTAGCATTGCCGAGCGCCATAACGGGCGGATCGACGTGGAATCGAAGGAGGGGGAAGGAACGACGTTCGTCGTTTCCTTCAACCTGCCGGAGATGGCGGGCGGCAAACCGGCGGAAAGCGCTTGAATGCGGCGCGGCAACCGGATCGAGAACGGCGCGAAGCGCGAATATGGCTGAGTATCGCCGTATAAGGACATAAAATGCACCATAACCGGCGCGGATCGGAGGATCGCGCGCAGGTCAGGTGCATTTTTGCTTTTACGTTTATGAAGAAAATGCTGTAGCGGGCTTGCCGCCTATTCCAGCTCAAGCAGGCGGACGCGCTTGCCGTCGCGAGCGTTCCGTCCCGCCTTGGCGCCCGACTGCTTGCCGGCCCTCTTCTCGTTTTTGCGGAGATGGGCCTGCTCCTTGCGGGCAAGATGGGCAAGCTCCCGCTCGGTTTTCTTATAATTCCCGTAGCGCCGGGCGTCAAGCGCGCCGCTCTCGAGCGCTTCCTTCACGGCGCAGCCGGCCTCCGATTCGTGCGAGCAGTCGTGGAAGCGGCAGTTCGCCGCCAATTCGGCGATGTCGGAGAACGTCGTCTCCCAGCCGTCGGCCGCGTCCCACAGCTGCAGCTCCCGCATCCCCGGCGTATCGATCATGATCGCGCCGGACGGCAAGAAGAACAGCTCGCGATGCGTCGTCGTATGCCTACCCCGCGAATCGCTCTCCCGAATGCCGTGCACCTGCTGCAGGTCGTCCTCGGCCAGCCAGTTCAGCAGCGTCGACTTGCCGACGCCGGACATGCCGGCGACCGCGACCGTCCGGCCGGGCCTAAGATAAGGGGCAAGCGCCTCCTTGCCCTGGTTCTTGTGCGCGCTGACGGCATGGACCGGCACACCCGGCGCGATGTCCTGCACCGCGGATACCTTCTCCTCCGCATCGTCGCACAAATCGGCTTTCGTCAGCAGGACGACGGGCCTCGCTCCGCTTTCCCAAACCGCGATCAAATATCTTTCGATTCGCCGAATGTTAAAGTCCTGATTGAGCGCGTTCGTAATAAACATCGTGTCGATGTTCGCGGCAATTACCTGCTCGTCGACGACGTTGCCGGCTTCCTTGCGCGTCATGGCGGAGAGGCGCGGCAGCAGCGAGTGAATGACGGCCCGCTGCTCTCCTTCGAGCGGCTGCGCGGCCACAAAGTCTCCGACGGCGGGAAAGTCGCTCCGCCCGCCGGCCTCGAACGCGTATTTCCCGCTGACGGCGGCGATTTTCTCCCCGCCTGCGGTCATGATCTTGTACTGCTTCGAATATTGCGCGACGACGCGAGCCGGTTCATAGGCCGCGTTCCCGCAATGCGGGTTATCCCGCCAAGCGGAGTCCCACGCGTCGTTCCATCCATATGCCGTTAATGCCGAAGATCGATTATTTTCCAAGAAAGGATATCCCCTTTTATTCATGTGATTTGAAAATACAAAAAAACCGCAGGCCAATAGCAAACAGCATGCGGTTCTACCCATAAAAAAACCGCAAGCAACCAATTGCGGTCGCTTGCGGAAAGCAGCCAAACGGATAACGTCCCCTGCCGGGCGTTACGCTGTCGTTATGGCGGATGCTTGTTCCGTAGAGACCGACGAACATGTAATCTTCCGAATCGAATGGTATCGCATATTACATCAGCCTCCTCGTAGTAAATGTTATCCGTATTATATGCATTTCCGCGTCAAGTGTCAAATGCTTCTAATAAGCCTGCCGCCTCCGGCGCATACTATCGACGTGGCAACGGGCTGCCGAAGGCTTGCCCGGGAAGCCGCCGGCAGCGCATGAAGAGAAGGAGGGGATCGCGGGTGACGCAGCATAGCGAAGACAAAAACCGCTCGGCCGAGCAGGCGAAGCAGGCGGAGCGGAACGCGGCCGGTACCGGCAAGGCGCCGGAAGCCGAAGGCTTCGACAAAAAGCTGGACGGACCGAACCGTCCGTCCATATAGAACGAGGGTGACCGAGCATGGCTGACGACGGTCGGAAGGAAGCGGCGGAGCTTCCGAAGGACGATCCGGCCCTCGATCCGTACGAGATCGAGTTTTTGCCGCAGTTCCGGGAAGGGCGGGGCGGCCGTGCGCCGTTCGTGAACAAGCACGGCGTCGTGATCGGCGATCATGAGTACGAATCGGCGCAATCGCCGCTGTCGCAGTGGAGTACGGAGACGGACCCGGCGGTCATGGCGGGCGACGAATGGGTGCATCCGTTCAAGGACGTGGGCTTTCTGACTGCCGAGAACCGCGCCGTTTTCGAAGAAGGACGCCCGCCGAAGGGCGGCATTTTTATGCATCCCTACAAAAACACCGCCTACCGCGCAGAGGAACCGGACAACGAGCCGGATTCGGCGGAAAAAGAGCAACCGGAGTGACTTCGCTCCGGTTGCTTTATTTTGATAACGGACGGTATAATAGTAGCTAAAAATAAGTAATTGAAGGAGTGTATTTCGATGTCGATGTCATTCGAACGATACATGCTGGATATGGTTCAGCCCATGCGCGACGATCTTACCCGCATCGGTATTCAGGAGCTTCGCACGGCGGAGGAAGTGGAAGCGAGACTGCCGAACGCAAGCGGTACGGCGCTAGTCGTCGTGAACTCGGTTTGCGGCTGCGCGGCCGGCCAATGCCGTCCCGGCGTGGCGCAGGCGCTTAAGCACGACTCCGTGCCGGATCATCTGTACACTGTGTTTGCCGGACAAGACAAAGAAGCGACGGCGAAGGCGCGCGAATATTTTGCCCCGTACCCGCCTTCTTCCCCTTCGATCGCGCTCATGAAGGACGGCGAGCTGGTGCACTTCATCGAACGCCACCAAATCGAGAACCGTTCCGCGGCGGAAATCGCGGCCGACCTGACCGACGCCTTCGATCGGTTCTGCCGGTAACCGGGGCGGTTTGCGATGAGCCTACAAACGGAGATCATTGAACGCCTCGGCGTGAAGCCGACGATCGATCCGGAAGCGGAAATCCGCCGGCGCGTCGATTTTTTGAAGGAATACGTGAAGAAGTCCGGAACGACCGGGCTGCTTATCGCGATCAGCGGCGGCATCGACAGCGCCGTGGCGACCGGCCTGTGCAAGCGCGCGACAGACGAGCTGAGCGAGGAGACCGGCCGCGAATATATGACGCTCGGCGTGTTCCAGCCGTACGGCGAGCAGCCGGATATCGCCGACAGCTACGCGGTCGCCGAAGCTTTCCAATTGAAGTACAAAGTCGAGACGAATATCGAGGAAGCGGTCGACGAGATCGCGCTCGAGGTCGAGCACGGCTTCAAGTCGATCGGCATGCCGCGCCATTTGAGCCGCGGCGGCAAGGGCAACATTAAGGCGAGGACGCGGATGGTCACCCAATACGCGCTGGCATTCGACCTGAACCTGCTCGTCGTCGGCACGGACCACGCGTCCGAGGCGATTACCGGCTTCTTCACGAAGTGGGGAGACGGAGCGGTCGATATTACGCCGCTCAGCACGCTGAACAAACGGCAGGTCCGCCAGCTGGCTTCCCATCTCGGCGTGCCTCAGAGCGTGCTCGATAAGGCGCCGACCGCCGGCCTCTGGGACGGTCAGACGGACGAAGGGGAGCTCGGCATCACGTACGGCGATAACAGCGACTATCTAGAAGGCAAGACGATTAGCGACGAAGCGTGCGAGAAGCTGGAGAAGCAGTATTTGAAGACCGAGCACAAGCGCTCTCCGATTCCGGGCATTTAAAGGCCGCCGCCATGCGCCATAGCAAAGACTGCCAGACACGCCTGGACGATGGCGGATGGCGGTCTTTTTTTTGTTTCATGCCAATACAGAAAGAAGGTGACGCGGTTGAAGGAGAGAATCCGTTATGCCGCCGCTGCGCTTGCCGTAATGGCGCTCGGCTTCTGTTCAAGAGAATTCGCGGAGCGGCTGCCCGCCTTCTTCGCGGAGCATGCCGGCGATGCGCTCTGGGCGGCTATGGTTTATTTTATCGTTCGCACGCTCTTCGCGCGGAAGGGCCTTATCTGGTCCGGACATGTCAGCGTCATTTTTTGCTTCGGCATCGAGTTCAGCCAGCTCTATCAGGCGGAGTGGATTGCCGGTATCCGGAGCACCCGGCTCGGCGCGCTCGTGCTCGGAACGGGATTTGTGGCGATCGATTTGGCAAGATACGCCGCAGGGATCGGCTTGGCGATGCTAGCGGACAAGTGGCCGAGCGGGCGCCTTCAAACACGCGCTTGACTTGACCTGCGCCTTCTGCTAATCTCACCTTCATAAGAAAAGGCGGGTGTTAGCGTGATCATCGGCATCGGGCACGATTTATCGGACATTGCGAGAATCGCGAAAATCGTGGAAGGCAGGACGGGCCGCAAGTTTCTCGAGCGGGTGCTTTCGCCCGGCGAGCGCGGGCTTGCGTCGCAGTACGCGGGCGAGCGGCTCCATCAATTCGCGGCGGGGCGGTTCGCGGCGAAGGAAGCGGTCGTGAAAGCCTTTGGCTGCGGCATCGGCAATATCGTCGGCTTTGCGGATATCGAGATCGGGCGGGGAGATTGCGGGAAGCCGGAATGCTTCCTCTCCGAAGCGGCATGGAGCCGCCTCGGCATGAGCGGCGAAGCCGTTCGGATCCACGTCACGATTACGCACGAGCGTGGACTTGCTTCCGCGTTTGCCGTTGCCGAGAGGATAACGTTGTAACCTTTGGCCTATACTTGGAATGTAATATACCAAGCCTATAGGCGAAAGGGGATGGCGGAGATGAAGGAGCGCGGACGGCAGACGGGAAAGCGCAGGTTCAGGTCGGGGCAATGGGTCGAATTCGACGGCCTTTATTCGGATGATTGGGGAGGCGATCTGATGCTTCTGCAGGGCGAGTCGTTCCCGGTTCATCCCGTAATGGGCGATACGCGCTGGACCTATGCGGGCCAGCCGGTCCACCGCTTCGCTAAGCCGCCGAAACTGAACGGACATCACATCAGCAATTAGTCTGGAATAGAGAAAAAATGCCGGGGGGCAGCAACGTCTGCTTCCGGCATTTTTTCATTTTTTGGCGGATAGCCATTCGGCGAGGCCCGCAATCTCCTCTTCGGTCAGCTTGTCTTCGAACGGAGGCATCGTCCTTCCCCCGTGCTCGATTTGGGCGCGCAGCTCCTCGGCGCTCATCCGGCCGCCGACTTTTTGCAAATTCGTGATTTGGCCGATTCGCCCCTGCAGCTCGGACCCGTGGCAGTTGACGCAATTCGCTTTGTAGACGGCCATCACCTCCGGCGGCCCGTCAAGCGCGGTTCCTCCGCCGCCGCAGCCCGCAAGGGCGAGCAGAAGCGCCGCAAACGCGGCAGCCTTGGCGCCGGCGCGCATCATTATCCGGCCAGTCATTTTTCCGGACCCTCCCTTCCAAACATTATTGTGGAAAATATAAGAATCGGCAGATTCATAGGACGTCCATATGCATCCGGGCTTTTAATCCGTATAATAGAATGGGCGGCATGCCTAAAACAGTGGACATGGACAACATTATACAGCAGTTTCGACAACAGGAGACATCATGAATACGACATTAGAGCGAATTTTGCAAAACCAATTGAACCACATTCACGCCGAAGTCATCATGTCCGCGTATACCGAAAGCTCGCCGGGATGGTCCGAGCATCGGGCGGAGCCGGATTTTTACCGGTTCTGCTATACGGACAAGGGGATGGGCTGGCTCGACATAAACGATAAGAGGCATGTTTTTAAGCCCGAAACGCTGTACCTGCTGCCGGCGCGCACGATGCAATCGTTCGGGACGGAAGGCGGCGACCCGTTCTGCTTCTATTGGTGCCATTTCCGCATGGAGCATTCGGATACGCAGTTCATTCAAGCGCTGCAGCTGCCGCCGTTCGTCTGCGTTCGGAACGGGCTTCCGATCCGCCAGCTGTTCGCCAAAATGATCGACGCGCAGCAGAGCAGCGCCATAACGAGGGAGCTGAGGCTGAAAGCCGTCCTGCTCGAGCTGATCGCCTTTTATTTGGATGAAAGCAAAATACAGCACGGCAAGCTGACCGAGCCTAACTTCGGCGTGAAATGGGACGAGCTGCTCGACTATATCGAGGAAAACCTGCATACCGGCATGCAAGTCGAGGAGCTCGCGAGGTTCGCGTACCTGCATCCGAATTATTTTATTTCGACCTTCAAGAGCGTTATGGGGTGCTCGCCGATCCAATACGTGACGAACCGCAGAATCGCGGCCGCGAAGCGGCTTCTCGCGGAGACGAAGCTGCCGGTTGCGGCCGTCGCCAAGCATGTCGGCATGCAAAATCATTATTTATCGCGCTTGTTCAAGCGGTATACCGGCATTACGCCGGTGCAATACCGCCGGATCGCCTGCCTCGGGCAGGACGAAGCGATTCGGGCATTGCGGAACGAAGAGGAGGGGAGAGGGCATTGACCGAACGGGAGGCGAAAGCTTTTTTTAGCGAAGAGTTACTTGCCTGGTATCGGCTTATCAAAAGAGAGCTTCCGTGGCGGATGAACCGCGATCCTTACCGGGTGTGGGTTTCGGAAATCATGCTGCAGCAGACGAGGGTGGATACGGTCATTCCGTATTACAACCGCTTCATGAATAAGTTTCCGACCGTCGGGGCGCTTGCCGAGGCGCCCGAGACGGAGGTGCTCAAGTGCTGGGAAGGGCTCGGCTATTATTCGCGGGCGCGCAATTTGCAGGCCGGGGCCAAGGAGGTTGTGGAGAAATACGGCGGTATCGTGCCGGACGACAAGGCGGCCGTCGCCGGGCTGAAGGGCGTCGGCCCTTACACGGCGGGGGCGATCATGAGCATTGCCTTTAACCGTTCGGAGCCTGCGGTGGACGGCAACGTGATGCGCGTCCTCTCGCGCTACTTCTGCCTGGAGGACGATATTGCGAAGCCCCGGACGAGGGTCGGGATCGAGAAGCTGGCGGCATCGCTCATTCCGGAAGGAGCCGCGGGTGATTTCAACCAGGCGCTGATGGAGCTTGGCGCTCTCGTCTGCACGCCGAAGTCGCCAAGCTGCCTGCCTTGCCCGGTAATGGAGCATTGCCTTGCCCGGCTGGAAGGCCGCGAGCATGAGCTGCCGGTGAAGACGAAGGCGAAGAAGCCGCGTCCGGAGCTTAGGGCGGCGGTCATTATTGCCGGAAGCGGCGAGCATGCCGGCAAGATGCTCGTGCGGCGGCGCCCGGATACAGGGCTGCTCGCGCAGATGTGGGAGCTGCCGCATCTGCTGCTTCCGCCTGAGCAGGAGCATCTGCTTGACGAGCGCGCGCCGAAAGAGAATGCGGAGCTCGCCATGCTGCTTGGACGAATGGTGCGCGAGGAGACGGGACTGCTTATCCGTCCGCGCGGATGGTTCATGGACGCGGATCACGTGTTCAGCCACATTCACTGGAAAATGCGCTTTTATTTGGCCGACTTGGGCGAAGGGCTGGACGCAGCTGCGGCTTCCGCTGCAAGTATGGAATCGGCGGTCGCCGAAACGGCCGCGGCTTATGATTCCGGTGCTTCCGCAAGCGCCGCTATAGCGGAAGGGCTGCCTCCCGATTACCGGTGGATCGGGAAAGAAGATAGGAACGTATTGCCGTTTCCGAATTTATTCGTACGCATGTTCAAGCAGTATTGGGATTAATTAACCTTAAGAGAGCGGAGGAGAATGAGGATGAGCGATATGCTGGAGCTGTTAACGGAGCACAAGATCGTTGCGATATTAAGGAGAATTGAGGACCGTCACGCGGACGACGCGGCGCGGGCGCTTATCGACGGCGGCATCCGCATAATGGAAGTGACAATGAACACGGACGGGGCGGCGGCGATGATCGAGCGCTGGCGCGGCAAGTTCGGCGGAAAGGCGGCGGTCGGAGCGGGCACGGTGACGGATATGGCGCGGGCCGAGCAGGCGGTGGCCGCAGGCGCGCAGTTTCTTATTTCGCCGAACTTGGACGAAGAGGTGATCGCCTATGGCCGCGAACGCGGCTTGTCCGTGTGGCCGGGCGTCATGACGCCGACGGAGATCGTCAAGGCTTGGAAGGCGGGCGCCGATGCGGTGAAGATTTTCCCGATGGGAACGCTCGGAACGGGCTACTTGAAGGAAATTCGCGCTCCGCTGGACGACATTCCGATGATCGCGACCGGAGGCGTCGATTTACATAACATCGCCGATTATTTCAAGGCCGGAGCCGTTGGGGTCGGCATGGGCGGCAAGCTCGTGAATCTGGAGTGGATCAGGGACGGCCGCTTCGATCTGGTGACGGAACGCGCCCGGCAGTTCGTAGACGCCGTGCAGACTTTGTAGGCGACTAGGAGGATCGGCAATGAGTGCAATCGGCTGGAGTCTGACCGCTGTTATCTCCGCCTCGCTGCTCGCGGCGCTTACGTGGCAGGCCGGCGCGCGCAGCCAGAGGCCGCGCAAGCTTGCCAACCCGGACGTGCCCGACATCGAAACGGCCTGGGAGCCTTATTCGTTCATGAGCGGCGGCTCGAAGCTGGAGGCCTGGCTGATCTGGCCGGCTGCCGGCTCTTCGGCGGAGAGGGAGAACAGCCCGGTCGTCGTCGTGGCGCACGGATGGGGTTCCAACCGGACAAGAGTCCTTCGCTATGCCCGCCCGCTCTATAAAGCGGGCTTTGCCGTATTGATTTACGACGCGCGGAGCCACGGGGACAGCGAGTCGATCAAAGCGCCGTCCGCGCTCATGTTCCGCGACGACGCGATGGCCGCCGTCGGGGCCGCGAGGCGGATTCCCGGCGTTGATCCGGAGCGGATCGCCGTGCTCGGCCATTCGCTAGGCGGCTTCGGCGCGGTGCTGGCGCTCGACCTCGGCATGAAGGTGCGCGCCGTCATCACGGATTCGATGCCCGTCCGCTTCGAAACGATGGTGCGGGCGGAGCTGAAGCGAAGGCGCATTCCCGCCCTTCCGCTCGCCTACCTGATTCCGCCGGTCTGGCTGCTGCGCGCCGGCATTACGTACGCTCAGTTCAAGGCGGCCGATATTCGGAGCGTGCTGTCAAGGCATGCGGGAGAGCCGCGGCAAGGCCGGACGCCGGTGCTGATGATCCATTCGGAGCGGGACGATTTCATAAGAGCGGAAGATTTGAGACGGCTGAAGGAGCAGCTCCCGGAAGGCACGATCGATACGCTGTTCGTCCGGACGGAGGGCCACAGCTCGTCGGAGCGGGAGCCCGCCTTCTGGGACAAAGTGATGCCGTTCCTGAACAAAAGCTTGCGTGGGCGCGGGGACTAGCTTCTAAAAGCAAGTATCGTTCTCGATTAAGCCGTGCATCCGCGCTTATTTATTCATTCGTCTGCCGCGATCGCTTACGGCCCGGCTCGAACCGGCGGTTTCCGAGGCTGACAGGGTCGCGTCACCAGCCCGTGCGGCTCCTGCCGCATGCTAACGGACACAGATGCCCTTATTTCGATGAATCGGACACCTTCACATTTCTTACGGACATGATAGACGTTATTAGTTCGAAATATCGGATTTCACGCCCCAATTAGGCGGAATAAAGTCCCTCATGTCCGTTACATTTTCCCACAGGCCATATGCGGACAATTAACGGCTTCTGTGTCCGTTAGAGTAACGCGAATGGCTAGTTGTCCAAAAAAAAGGGCCTGCGGCGCGAGGCTGCAGGCTGCAAGAGAGAATATATAATAAAGGGGGGTCATGAGTTCAGTATATAAGCGCAAGATGAAAGCAAGATGAGAGAAATATTACAGTTTGATTACAGGGATGTACCAATTTATTTCCAAACCGTGCAATGGTGATGCAGGCCATTCGTGGAATACGCGATTCTATTTCCCTCCGTTTGATTCTCCTTTGGTTCAACATGCTCAAGTGTTTTCATTCTTTTGCCTAAACAAATTAAGTTAACCATCCCCCATGAAAGAGTTCGAACGTTTCTCCGCTTACAACCTAACCAATTGCAATTCAG
The DNA here is from genome assembly GCF_014705655.1 of Paenibacillus arenilitoris. Lineage (GTDB taxonomy): Bacteria > Bacillota > Bacilli > Paenibacillales > Paenibacillaceae > Pristimantibacillus > Pristimantibacillus arenilitoris. The sequence goes on from NZ_JACXIY010000006.1 coordinate 88,938, forward strand.
AGCCCACGGACATAAAAAAGACGACACCTGATGTATTCAAGGGTCATCTTCTGCAGGCTTAACTCCGCAATGGTTTGTATAAATATCCGCATCTGGGACAGCGCTCAGCGATGCCGCAGAAAAAAAGATTGAACACAAAATAACGCCATGATATAATCAATAGCGTTATTGACAAATTGAATAATGGATGTATCCAATTTTATTCCCACTTTAATTGTACATCTAGAATCTTGATTTGTCAATGCTCTTTTTTATCCCTAAAAACCCGGAAAAAAGGAGAGTGTTGAGATGGATACGAACGATTGGCTGCAGGAAGAGGAGCGGCTGGAGAGGGTCAGGAACAAGCTGGAGGCGAGAATCGCCGAACTGGAGCCGGAGGTTGCCGGACTGGGCGATCAGGCTGCGGACATCCGCAGGCGGTTCTGGGAAGAAGTTACGATCAACACCAGCACGCACGAAGATTTCGAAGAAACCTTCTATACGATTAACCAGCAGTCCGCGCTGCTCGCCGAACGGGAGCGCGGGCACAAGCTGCTCAAGCAGCAATGGAAGAACATGAACCGTCTGCTCCCTTCTCCGTATTTCGGACGCATCGACTTTCGGGAGGATGGCTTGGATCACCGCGAACAGATCTATATCGGCGTATCTTCCTTCGTCGACGAAGACGGATTGAACTTTCTGATCTATGACTGGCGTACGCCGATCGCGAGCATGTACTACGACCATTCGCCCGGCCGGGCGTCTTATGTCACGCCGGCCGGACGAATCGAAGGAACGATGGAGCTCAAGCGGCAGTTTCAGATTCAGAACGGGCAAATCCGCAACCTATTTGACGCGAACGAAACGATCGGAGACGAAATTCTGCAGCAAGTGCTCGGCAAAGGCGCGGACTCGCAAATGAAGAGCATCGTGGCCACCATCCAGAAGGAACAAAACGCCATCATCCGCAATGACAAAAGCCGGATGCTTATCGTGCAGGGGGCGGCCGGCAGCGGCAAAACTTCCGCGGCATTGCAGCGGGTGGCTTACTTGCTGTACAAACACCGCCAGACGATCAAAGCCGATCAGATCGTTCTTTTCTCGCCGAATCCGATGTTTGGCGGTTATATTTCCTCCGTCCTCCCGGAGCTCGGCGAAGAGAATATGCAGCAGACGACTTTTCAAGAATATATCGACTATTGGCTAGGTTCCTTGCTGCGGCCGGAGGATCCCTTTGATCAGATCGAATATGTACTGACCGAACAAGGAGCGCCGGGGTATGAGGCTCGGATTCAGGGGATCGGATACAAAGCTTCCGAGGCTTTCCTGCAAGCGCTGCAAAACTATGGGAAGTGGCTGGGACGGGAAGGCATGCGGTGGAGCGGTATTCGGTTTCGGGACCGCGATTTGATTACCGCGGAGCGAATGAGAGCGGAATTTTACGGTTATGACCGTTCCCTGCCGTTGTTCAATCGTGTCGTTCTCTTGCAGGAATGGCTGCTGAAGGAACTGGCATCGCTGGAACGGATGGAACGGGAAGCGGATTGGGTAGAGGAAGAGTTAAGTTACCTCGACGCCGATCAGTACGCGGAAGTGTTCGGAATGCTGCATAAAGAGAAGGAAGTATTCGACGTTGCGGAACAATACGCCGCAGTTCGCGAGAAGGTGGGCAACAAGCGACGGGAAGACGAAGGCGACTTCGACTTCGCCCGGAAGGAGGAAGATCTGCTCCGCCGCAGGATCGTGAAAGAAAGCTTTAAACCGCTAAGGAAAAAGGTGAAGAAACACTCGTTTATAGATATCAAAGCCATATATGGCCAATTGTTCGAGGGCGAAGCCGCTTATCGGGAGAAAACGAATGAGGCCGTCATCCCCCCGCTGTGGCCTGAAATATGCAGGCAAACCAACGAAGCGCTGCTCCGGAACGAATTGTTCTACGAGGATGCGACTCCGTATTTGTATGTTAAAGAACTGATCGAAGGCGTCCGGACGAACACGGAAATCCGGTATGTGTTCGTCGATGAGGGTCAGGATTATTCGGCGTTTCAGTATGAGTATCTTAAAAAGCTGTTTCCCCGTGCCCGGATGACGGTGCTCGGCGATTTCGGGCAAGCGATCTTCATGCAGGCCACAAGCCTCGACGCGGCCGATTCCCCGCTGATCCGCCTTTTCGGCGAAGCCGAAACAAGCCTTGTCCGACTGGTACGCAGTTATCGTTCAACCAGGGAGATCGTTGAATTTACGAAATCGATGCTTCCGGGCGGTGAAGAAATCGAACCGTTCGAAAGGGAAGGCCAGAAGCCCCTTTTGACGAGACTGGACGGCGGGGAGAAGCGCGATGCGCAAATTGCGGCGGACATCGCGGCGCTAAGGGCCGAGGGCTACGATTCCATCGCCGTCATTACGAAGACCGCAGCCGAAAGCCGGGAGGCCCATGAATCGTTGCGGATTCATGGAGGCGAGGCTCTGCAGCTCATTACGAAGGAGACGCCGGGTTTTGAAAAAGGAGCGATGGTCATTCCCGTGTATCTCGCCAAAGGCGTCGAATTCGATGCAGTCTTGGTCTACGATGCTTCGCCCGAAGCTTACGGCAGGGATAACGAACGCAAGCTTCTTTATACGGCGTGCACGCGGGCGATGCACCGGCTTCATCTTTACGCGACGGGCGATTGGTCGCCATTCGTGCGGGCATTGCCTGCGAATTTGTACGAGGAAGCGCCATATTGACGGATCGTAATCAACCATTGGAAAGAACCGCCGGGGGAACACCCCGAACCCGGTTACGACGATGGGGCGCTATTCGCGAATCGGCTGCGATTCGCCCGTATGCAAGCAGCCTTGGCCGTAAGTCGGCCAAGGCTATTTTTTTAGATGCGTAATAAAATGGTACGATTCGAGCGAGAACCGATTTCGAAATCCGATGTCTATGACGGTGCCGGGATGAATATACAATAAAAAGCGATATGCTCTTGCATTTGTTTCATTTGCTGAAAAAATGTTGATTTTAATGTACGATTATGAAAAGAACGATAGTATCGGAGGTCGGAGGTCAGTCATGCAAAGAGTAGCCTCGAAGTTGCTGTTGGCGGCCGTCATTGTCGCAGCCGCCTTTGTTCTCGATTTGAAGCTGGACTTATTTCCGGCCGCCGCGGAATCGGAAGAGGCGGCTGCCGTGAAGCAGACGAATCGACTGGAGCAATTGGAGCTGGCAATCGCGAAGGAATTCCAGCTTCGGTCCGAGAAAATTTCCGTCTCCTATACGGGGGACAAGCAGGAGCTGGCCGATCGGATGCCGGACGTGATCAAGGCGGCTTTGACGCATGACGACTATTCGGCCTATATCCTCGATTCCTATATTTACACGATCAGAAGCTGGGGGAACAAATCGAACGTGACGATCGACGCCAAATACCGCGAATCGAAGGAACAGACGGCGCTCGTCGACCGGAAGGTAGCGGAAGCGCTGGCGGAAGTCGTCGAGCCGGGCATGAACCCTCACGAGAAGGTCAAGGCGATCCACGACTGGATCGTCACCCATGTCGAGTACGACCAATCCTTGACCCGCTATACGGCGTACGAGGCCGTAACGACTGGCGAAGCGGTCTGTCAGGGCTATTCCCTGCTCGGGTACAAAATGCTGAAGGCAGCGGGTATACCGGTGCTCATCGCGGAAGGAACGGTCAATACCGGCGAGCATGCCTGGAATATGGTGCAGCTGGACGGCGTGTGGTACCACCTCGATCTCACCTGGGACGATCCGGTTATGAAGGATGCAAGCGGCAAGACGATCAAAGACGGCGGCGCGATCCGGTACAACTATTATTTGAAGACGGACGGGGAGCTGCGGGCGGACCACGGCTGGACGAAGACGTATCCGGCCGCCGTCGCGAATTACGCGGATGCCATCGGGGAGCTCGAGCGGCAAGGGTCGGAGAAGGAACGCGAGCGCTACGCCAAGCTGAAGCTGGCGCTTGGCTTGCACTGGCTCGATGCCGCGAATACGGTGACGGGTCCGGAGCAGCTGCAGGGCGTCATCGCCTCCGCGCTCGATTCCCGGACGGCCAGCCTGGAGTTCCGTTATGAGGATAGAGAGGGGTTCCCCGAGGCGCTGAAGGCCGCTTTCCGGGACGCCAAGGTCGCTGCCGGCTACCGGGCGAGCTACGAGCCGTATGCCGGCGGCAGCTCCCTGCTCGTGCGCATTCAGCTGGAGTATGCGAAGTAGGCGGAGCGTTGCGGGCGCTCCAAACGAACCGGATAGGATGCGATCGACAAGACAAAATAGCGAGGAAAATCTCTCCGCCATGAGCCTTGCTCTAGGGGGATGAGGTTTTCCTCGCTTTATTTTGCGGCTGCCGTCTACTGCTCGCGGCTCCGGGCAGCCGTCATCTGCTGCCAGACGGAACCGGCGGCTTCCTCGCCGCGCTCGATTCGCTCGAGCGCCATCTTGGCCTGCAGCTGGATTTCGAACTCGCCGTCCTGCGCGGCTTCGCGCAGCGCCTCGACGGCCGTCTCGTCGCCGGCTTCGTACAGGAAGCGGGCCGCGCGCCAGCGGACGAGCTTGTTCTTGTCGCGCAGCGCCTCGATCATCGGACCGATCGCGGCGGGATCGCCGAGATCGGACAGCGTGTCGCCGGCCGTGCGCCTGACGGACGCCGAGGAATCGCGCAGGGCGGCGAACAAGTACGGCATCGCTTCGGGCGACCTGAGGTCCCCAAGATAGACGACGGCGAGCCTGCGGATCGAGGCGTTCTCGTCCTTAAGCGCTGCGGCGAGCAGCGGAACGCCTTCGATGGCCGCGGTATAGCGCTCCAGCGCGGCGTATCGGATCTGCCATTCGGGCGAGCGGAACTGTTCCTGCGCTTCTTCGAGCGACAGCGGGGCGGGCCTGACCGCCGGCTGCGCATCTCCGCCGGCATCGGGGCCTAGCGCGATCGCCGCCTGCACGAGCGCATCGAGCCGCTCCTCCGTGTAGGTGGCTTCGAGCTCGCGGACGATCTCGGCCGCGATTTCCTCCGGCTCGCCGTAACGCACGCCGAACTCCTCGAGCTTGCGTTCGCGGATCATGCTCGAGCCCGCCGCCTTCAGCGCCGCGTCGCCGAACTTCTGCGGCAGCGCCGAACGGACCTCGCCGTCGCCCATCCTCACGCGTACCTGGATCGGGATGCCGCGGTACATTTGCACGAATACTTGCGCTTCGCCGTAGCTTGCCGAAGGCCCCTTGTCCGCTTGCCCGACCGCGTCCCGGTCCTTCTGCAGCAGCTCCCCGGCTTCCGCCAGAATGGCGGCCCAGTCGGCTCCCGGCATGCGGTCGAGCGCGATAAAGTCCGCCGTGCGGAACAGGCCGCGCACGCCTTTGATCTGCAGCAGCTTCCCGAGCAATTCGGGCGCATCCGCGGCTTCGCCCGCTTTATAAGTGAATCTCCGTCCGCGCGGCAGCGTCTCGTCGACGTTCAGCTTCATGGAATTCGGGCTCGGAGTAGGTTCGATCGATAACAGCTTCATGGGACACCTCCGGAATAATGGGTTCGAACGGGCCTAATTTGAGGGGAAAGGCCGTCTTTGATTGGCTCCGCGGTAACGTCGGCCGTTTCGGGAGCGTACTTTTAGTGTAATGCGTCTATAGCTTAGTGTACCTGATTTCGGGCATGGATGCGAACATCTTGCGGCCGCGAGGCCGTCATGAAAGGAAGTCAGCCTGGAGGCATGGCCGATTTGCAAAATACGTCTTCCGCTTGGTATCTTAATAAAATAAAGGCAAACTACGAGGGAGGAGAAGGCGGTTGAGGTTAAAACGATACGCCAACATCGATCCGGTCGAGCAGCATACGTCCTTGAAGCAGTTCAACAGATGGCGGCAAGAGCGCATCCGCAGGCAGCGGACGAAGGATTACTCGTATACCGTGCCGAACGTCCAGCCCGATCTCGATTATTTGACGGATAACCGGAAATGTCCATCCCTTACCTGGATCGGACATTCGACGTTTTTTATACAGCTTGGCGGCGTGAACATCATTACCGATCCCGTATGGTCGTCCCAGATGGCCTTTCAGAGAAGATTGACGCCGCCCGGCATTCCGATCGACGACATGCCTCCGATCGACGTCGTTCTTATTTCCCATTCGCATTACGATCATTTGAATATCGGCTCGCTGCGCAGGCTCATCGGCCCGAGGCAGCTGCTCGTGCCCGCGGGCCTCAGCCCGAAGCTGCGCAAGAAGGGCTTTATCCGCGTCAAGGAACTGCATTGGTGGGAATCCGTCACGCTGAACGGCATCAAGTTCACGTTCGTGCCTTCCCAGCATTCGACGCGCCGCAACCCGTGGGATACGAACAGCTCCCATTGGGGGGGCTGGGTCATCGAGCAGCAGACGTCCTTAAGCCGGAAGACGGTAAGCGGAACATTCGGGCAAACGGCGCAAATCGCCGGTGTGGCTGCCGGCGAAGCGGACCGGGAGACCGCGCGGCCGGATGACGGGGCAGCCGATGCGCGCGGCGCGGGCGAGCCATACGTGTCGGAAACGCCCACGATCTATTTCGCCGGCGACAGCGGCTACTTTCAAGGCTTCAAGGAGATCGGCTGCCGCTTCGCGATCGACGTCGCGCTGCTGCCTATCGGCGCTTACGAGCCGGAATGGTTCATGGGCCCGCAGCATACGACGCCCGAGCAGGCGCTGCAGGCTTTCGAGGATACCGGGGCCAAATGGTTCGTTCCGATGCATTACGGCGCGTTCAAGCTTGCCGATGATACGCCGCGGGAAGCGCTTGACCGGCTGGAGGCCTGCAGAATCAAACGGCGCATGGAGGCGGAACGCATCCTTGTTCAGCCCCTTGGACGGACATGGCGTTTATCGGGCAAATGACAAACGAGTACAAGAGCCGGCCAATTGCGTACAATGACGGCCGCAGCCGAAAAAGGTATACTGAGCTAGTCTAACCGCTTGATTAAATCGACCTTGAAGGAGGCAGCGAGAATGACTCAAACGAACATCCGTCTTGGCGTTATCGGCGCGGGCGCGATCGGCAACGTACACCTGAAGACGTTTCATCAAATCGAAGGCATCGAAGTCGCCGCCGTTGCGGACGTCTATGTGCCGCTGGCCGAGCAGCGCGCGGAGGAGCACGGCATTCGGACCGTCCATGCGAGCCCGCAGGCGCTGCTCGAGGACCGGTCGATCGACGCGGTCGTCGTCGGCGTGCCGAACCGGTTCCACGCGGAGCTGGCGATCGAGGCGCTCAGGCAGGGCAAGCACGTGCTGCTCGAGAAGCCGATGGCGATCGACTCCGCCGCGGCCAAGTCCATCGCGGAGGAGGCCGAAAGGTCGGGCAAGGTGCTCATGATGTCTCATCAGATGCGCTGGTCCGGACTTAGCCGGGCGATCAAGCAGCGCATCGATAACGGCGAAGTGGGCCGCATCTATAACGCCAAGGCGGGCTGGTTCCGCAAGAAAGGGATCCCCGGCTGGGGCTCCTGGTTCACGCGCAAGGATCAGTCCGGCGGTGGCCCGCTCATCGACATCGGCGTCCATATGCTCGACCTGTCGCTTTACCTCATGGGCAACCCGAAGCCGGTGTCGGTATTCGGCTCCACGTACGCGGAGTTCGGCCCGAACCGGCAAGGGATCGGCACCTGGGGGACGCCGAACTGGGACGGCTATTACGACGTAGAGGATCTTGCCTCGGCGCTGATCAAGCTCGACAATGGCGCGACCTTGTCGCTCGAGGTGAGCTGGGCGGCGCATTCCGCGCTTCTGTCCGAGGACCCGTTCATTCATTTGATGGGGACGCAAGGCGGCGTGGCGATGGTCGGCGGCAGCGGCAAGTACGTCACGCATGCGGATGATCAAGTCGTCGAGAGCGACATCGCGCCGCTGGAAGGGGACGAGGACCGGGTGCTGATGGGCAGCCATTTCGTACAATGCATCCGCGAAGGGAAGCAGCCGATTACGTCCGCCTTGTCCGGCTATACGAACAACCGGATCCTCGACGCCATCTACGAGTCGTCCCGCACCGGCAGCGAAGTGAAGCTGCGCTGGGACTAAGGGAACGAAAGGGAATTTCACGCAGCACAGCTTTAAGTAACGAGCCAAGCGATAGCCTCCGACGCCGCAATGACCAAGACGATTCGCCGGCGGGAGGCTATCGTTATTCGTGCGTCCTGCTAGATTGGGAGGCGGCCCCGGCGCCGCCAAGATCCGGCTTCCCCGCGGGCACGCGGCTTTCCGGGCAAAAGAAGGTTCGGATTTGCGGCCATCCTGTGATATAATAGTTCGAGATTAAGCGATTTTGTAGTGAAGGACGGGATTAAACGACATGATTAGTACGAGCGGCATAACGCTGCGTTACGGAAAGCGACCGCTTTTCGAAGACGTCAACATTAAATTCACGCCGGGCAACTGCTACGGTTTGATCGGCGCGAACGGCGCGGGCAAATCGACGTTTCTCAAAATATTGTCCGGCGAGGTCGAGCAATCCTCCGGCGAGGTTCATATTACGCCTGGCGAACGCCTTGCCGTATTGAAGCAGAACCATTACGAGTACGACGAGTTCGCCGTGCTGGAGACGGTGATTATGGGCCACAAGCGTCTCTACGAGGTTATGAAAGAGAAGGACGCGCTCTACGCGAAAGCCGACTTCACGGACGAGGACGGCATGCGCGCGGGCGAGCTCGAAGCCGAATTCGCCGACATGAACGGCTGGGAGGCCGAATCCGAAGCGGCCGAAATGCTGAACGGCCTCGGCATTACGCCGGATCTTCACGACAAGAAGATGGCGGAGCTGTCGGGCAACGAGAAGGTTCGCGTCCTGCTTGCGCAAGCGTTGTTCGGATCGCCGAACATCCTGCTTCTCGACGAGCCTACCAACCATCTGGACATCGAATCGATCCGCTGGCTGGAGGATTTTCTGGCGGGCTACGAAGGTACCGTTATCGTGGTCAGCCATGACCGGCACTTCCTGAATACCGTATGTACGCATATTGCGGACATCGACTTCGGCAAAATCCAGATGTACGTGGGCAACTACGACTTCTGGTACGAGTCCAGCCAGCTGGCTCTCCAGCTGCAGCGCAGCGAGAACAAGAAGAAGGAAGACAAGATCAAGGAGCTGCAGGCGTTCATTCAGCGCTTCAGCGCGAACAAGTCGAAGGCGAAGCAAGCGACGTCCCGGCAGAAGCTCCTCGACAAAATCACGCTCGACGACATTCGCCCGTCGAACCGGAAATATCCGTTCATTCTCTTCAAAGGGGAACGCGAGGCGGGCAAGCAGCTGCTCCTCGTGGACGGGTTGACCAAGTCGCTTGACGGCGACAAGCTGATCGACAATTTGACGATTGCGATCAACAAGGGCGACAAGGTCGCTTTCGTCGGGCCGAACAGCCTGCCGAAGACGCTTCTGTTCCAATTGCTCGTCGGCGAAGCCGAGCCGGATGCGGGCAGCTTCTCGTGGGGCGTAACGACGACCCGCGCCTACTTCCCGAAGGATAACTCCGAATACTTCGACGGCGTCGAATTGAACCTGGTGGAATGGCTGCGCCAATATTCGAAGGACCCGGACGAAACGTTCATCCGCGGCTTCCTGGGCCGCATGCTCTTCTCCGGCGACGACGCGATGAAGAAGGCGAGCGTGTTGTCCGGCGGCGAGAAGGTGCGCTGCATGCTGTCGAAGATGATGCTCGAGGGCGCGAACGTATTCATCCTCGACGAGCCGACGAACCACTTGGACCTCGAGTCCATCACGGCGCTGAACAACGGCCTGATCGACACGGACTGCACCGTGTTGTTCACGTCGCATGACCATCAATTCGTGCAGACGATCGCGAACCGCATCGTCGAAATTACGCCGAACGGCGTAATCGACCGGATGATGACGTACGACGAGTATTTGGAAAGCGACGAGATCAAGGCGCTTCGCGAGCGCATGTATGCGGTATAAGCGGCCATACATGGAAGGGAGCACCGCTCCGCCTGGGGAAACCTTTGCGGAGCGGTGCTTTTTTTATTTGCGTTGCAGGACCTTGCGCTTATTCGACCGCTTGTTGGAAATTATAGGTTGAAATGAAGCGGGAGTGCGGCTATAATAGCCTTGAAAAGGTTTTCTGAAAACCTTTTCAAATTACATTCTCACAGAAAGGCGTGCCGTTCATGAAACCGACAATCCGCGACGTTGCCAGCTACGCGAACGTATCCATCAGCACCGTATCCCGCGTCATGAACGCGCCGGAGACGGTGGCCGAGGAGAAGCGCGTCAAGGTGCTGGAGGCGATCGAAGCGCTCCAATACCAGCCGAACGCTTTCGCCCGCGGGCTCATTTACAAAAAATCCGACACGCTCGGCGTCATGATCCCCGATATCGAAAATCCGTACTACGCGGGCCTCATCCGAGGCATGCAGGATGCCGCCGTCGTGCTCGGCCACAGCCTCATGATCTGCAATACGGACCGCGACAAGGAGCGGACGCTCGCGTACGTCCAGAGCTTCTTCGAGAAGCAGGTGGACGGCATCGTGTTCGCAAGCGACTCCCTTCATAAGGAATATTACGAGGAGATGCAGCGTCTCCGGCTGCCCTACGTCCTGGCCTCGACCAACGCGCCGGAATACGAAATCCCGTCCGTCGACATCGACGACGAGCAAGGCGCGTACGAAGCCGTAAAGCACTTGATCGATTCCGGGCATCGCCGCATCGGCATGATCTGCTTCCCGCTCGATAAGACGATATCGGGCCAGCCCCGCTACGACGGCTTTGCGCGCGCGCTTCGCGAGGCGGGGTTGAACAAATTCGTTTCGTGCGTAGCTTATGCCGAGCACCGGTTCGAGGATGCCTACGAGGCCGCGTCGCAGCTGTTAGCCCGTCACCCGGAGCTGACGGCGGTATTCGCGGCGTCCGACGAATTCGCGATGGGCTTGATTTCGTATTTGCGCGACCGGGGCAGGTCCGTGCCGGAGCATGTGTCGGTCATCGGCTTCGACAACATCCGAATGGCGCATATGTTCATCCCGAAGCTGACGACGATCGAGCAGCCGACGTACGACATCGGCTACCGCTGCGTCTGCAAGCTTCACGAGCTGATTACGACGGGCGAGGTGGAGGTGCTGAGGGAGAAGCTGCCACATCGGCTCATTATTCGAGAGTCGACGAGGCGCCGTTAAGCGATTTTGGAGAGCGACTCCCGCCTTTTTGAAAGCGCTGTCTCGGGCTTGTCTCGAGCTGTTCGCCCGGTCAAGGCATAAAAAACGGCTGTAATGGCATTTTAAAGGGGGTGGTAGCTGCAACGCGTTATCCGGATTATTCATGGCTTCGAAACCAAACTACCGAAAGGATGAGGTCTGTGCGTACAAAAAGAGGAAAACAGGTATGGACAGCATTTATTCTGTTGCTGACGTTCATCATGCTTCTGACGGCATGCGGAGGCGGCGCGGGCAATACTACGACGAACGAGCCGTCTCCGACGGCCGCTGAGGGCGAAGAGGGCGAAGGCGGCGCGGCCGAGGGGGATACCGCGCTGGCCAAAGCGATGAACGGCGAATATAAAGGCAAGAAGGTGACGATGTTCGGTCCGTTCACGGACGCGGACGAAGTCAAGTTCAACGAAAGCATCAAGGCATTCGAGGAGCAGACGGGCATCGACATCTCCTACGAAGGCTCCAAGGAGTTCGAGGCGACGATCTCCGTCAGGGTGAACGGGGGCAACGCCCCGGATATTGCCGACTTCCCACAGCCGGGGCTGCTGAAGGGATTCGTGAAGGACGGCAAGGTCGTCGACGTGAAGACGTTCCTGAGCGACGAATATTTGAAGAAGCAGTACAACCAAAGCTGGCTCGACATGGGCACGATGGCAGGCCCGAGCGGCGACGTCATGGCGGGCGTGTGGGCGAGAAGCAGCGTGAAGAGCCTCGTCTGGTACAACAAGAAGGCGTTCGAGGAAGCGGGCTATACCGTTCCGGCCACCTGGGATGAACTGATGGCTTTGACCGAACAGATCGCCAAGGACGGCGATCCGGCCTGGAGCATCGGCATCGAGAGCGGCACGGCGACCGGCTGGCCGGCAACCGACTGGATGGAGGACATCATGCTTCGCACGACGTCTCCGGAAAACTACGACAAATGGGTAGCCGGCGAGCTGCCGTTCACGGATCCGATCGTGAAGAACGCCGCGCAAAAAATGTCCGACATCTGGTTTAACGAGGATTACGTATACGGCGGCCGGAAATCGATCGCCACGACTTCGTTCGGCGATGCGGTCAAGCCGCTGTTCGACAATCCGCCGAAAGCGTGGCTTCACCGTCAGGCCGGATTTATTACGACCTTCTTCCCGGAAGGGTTGACGGCGGACGACTATGACTGGTTCCCGCTGCCGCCGATCGACGAGCAATACGGCCAGCCGGCGCTTATTTCCGGCGATATCTACTCGATGTTCAACGATCGGCCGGAGGTACGCGCCGTCATGGAATTTTTCACGACCGGCGAATCGCTCAAAACGTGGATTCAATCCGGGGGCGTGACGGCGCCGATGAACGACGCCGATCCGTCGTGGTACGCGAACGACCAGGAGCGACGCATGGCCGAATTCATCCAGCAGGCGGACGCGATCCGCTTCGACGGGTCGGACCTGATGCCGGGCGCCGTCGGAGCGGGCACGTTCTGGAAAGGGATGACCGATTACGTAAGCGGAACGGTCGATCTGGACACCGCGCTGGAAGAAATTCAAGCCGGGTGGAAGTAACTTCAGCCCCGCAGGCGGTACTGCGGCCGGGATGGCCGCAGTACCGTCCGCCGGACTCGGCCTATGCTGACGAAGGAGGTTATCGGTTATGGAAATGAGGGCGAGCGGCGGCAATGCGCTGCGGCTTCTGTTGATTACGCTGCTGGTGCCGACGCTCAACATTGCCGTTCAATGGGTCATCTTCTTGTTTTTCCGCGACGCGGACCTGCATCCGATCGTCAAGGCTATACTTGCCGTGGCGTGGGGAGCGCTGGGCATTTACTTCATTTACTACTCGCTCAACTGGGTCGTCGAGCAATATCCGGACCGGTGGAAGCGTAGAATATTGCCGTTCGTCTTCATCGGCCCCGCCGTGCTGCTGCTCGGCTGGCTGCTTGTGTTTCCGACGCTTCGGACGCTTTATTTAAGCTTCTTCGATGCCGGCTCGGCGAATTTCGTTGGGCTGGCGAACTATGCGGCAGTTTTTACGGACCGGCTGCTCGTCATGGCGCTGCGAAATAACCTGCTCTGGGTATTTTTCGGGACGCTCGCCTGCGTCGGCATGGGGCTGCTGATCGCGATTCTGGCCGACCGGAGCAGCTTCGAGAAGCTGGCGAAAGGACTTATTTTCATGCCGATGGCGATTTCGTTCGTGGCGGCCGGCGTCATCTGGAAATTCATCTATTATTACCAGCCGGGCCAGGAGCAGATCGGCCTGCTCAACGCGATCGTCGTCTCGCTCGGCGGGGAGCCGCAGGCTTGGCTCAGCATGGTCCAGCCCTGGAACAACCTGTTCCTGATCGTCATTTTGATCTGGATGCAGACCGGGTTCGCGATGGTCATCTTCTCGGCGGCCATCAAGAGCATTCCGGACGATATTTTGGAGGCGGCGCGCGTGGACGGGGCGGGCGAGGTGCGCATTTTTTTCAGCATCATGATCCCGTATATTTCCGGCACGCTGCTCTCGGTAACGACGACGATCATCGTGTTCACGCTCAAAATTTTCGACGTCGTCATGATCATGACGGGCGGGCAGTACGAGACCGACGTAGTGGCCACGCAATTCTACCGGCAGCTCTTCATGTACCAGAACGCCGGCTACGGCTCGACGCTCGCCATCGTGCTGCTTGTCGCGGTCATCCCGGTCATCGTCATCAATTTGCGGCAGTTCCGCAGGGAGGGAGGCTTCTAAATGCGTGGAAGGAAGGGCATGCGCAGGTCCAAATGGCTCGTCAACACGGTGCTTGCGATCATCTGCGTCATTTGGACGATCCCGACGCTCGGACTGCTCGTCTCGTCGTTCCGTCCGGCGGCCGACATATTGGCTACGGGCTGGTGGAACGTTTTGCCGCATCGCGATTGGCAGACGACGGAGCAGCTGCAGCTGCCGAAGGACACGGACCTTCGGCAGCCGATCGAGGTAAGCGGAGCGACGTACACGGACGACCAGCTGCGGGCCGGCGTCGTCGCGGACGGAGAAAGGCTGATCTGGGAGAACCGCCGCGCGCGAACGATTAACGTGCAGGAGAAGAGCTGGACGTTCATCTCGCGCTTTACGACCCAGAACTACGAGACGGTGCTCGGCGGGAAGACGTATTCGATCACGATGCCGGACGGCAGCACGAAGACGGAGAAGGGCAGCGGCATGTCGCGCTCGTTCTGGAACACGGTGGCGGTAACCGTACCGGCAACGGTCATCCCGATCTTCATCGCTTCCTTCGCCGCGTACGCCTTCGCCTGGCTGCGGTTTCCGGGCCGCAAGACGCTGTTCGTCGTCATCATCGCCCTGCTCGTCGTGCCGCTCCAGGTCGCGCTTATCCCGATATTGCGGGATTACACCTCGCTTGGCCTGAACGGCACGTACTTCGGCATCTGGCTCGCCCATACCGCCTTCGGCCTGCCGCTCATTACGTACTTTATGTACACCTCGATCAGCCAGCTGCCGAAGGACCTGTTCGAGTCGGCGTTCATGGACGGGGCAACGAACTTTACGATCTTCAGCAGGCTCATCCTGCCGCTGTCCGTTCCCGCGCTTGCTTCGATCAGCATTTTTCAGTTTTTGTGGGTATGGAACGACTATTTGGTGTCGCTTATCTTCCTCGGCAGCCAGCCGGAGGTTCAGGTGCTGTCGATGAACATCGCGAACCTGGTCGGGTCGAAGGGGAACGATTGGCATTTGCTGACCGCAGCCGCGTTCGTGTCGATGCTTATGCCGCTGGCCGTATTTTTCGCGCTGCAAAAGTATTTCGTCCGCGGCTTGCTCGGCGGGTCGGTCAAAGGTTAAAAAAAGAAGAAGAGCCGTTCCCTTGCCGGGACGGCTCTTCTTCCGTTAGAAGGCGGCGACGGCCGCTTTGGCGATTTTGCGGCCTTTGCCGTACGGGATGCACAGCGGCGTGCCGAAGATCGGATCGTACGTCACCTGGCATTCCATATCGAACACGCTGCGGATGAGCTGCTCGTTCATGATGGTCTCCGGCGCTCCTTGGGCGTAGATTTGGCCGTCCTTGACGGCGACGATCTGATGGGCGTACCGGCAGGCAAGATTAATGTCGTGCAGCACCATGACGACGGTGCGGTTCTCCTGTTCGTTGAGGTCGAACAGCAGATCGAGCACTTCGATTTGATGCGTCATGTCAAGGTAGGTCGTCGGCTCGTCGAGCAGAATGGCCGGCGTGTTCTGGGCGAGCGTCATCGCGATCCAGGCGCGCTGCCTCTGACCGCCGGAGAGCGAATCGACCGGCCGGTTCGCCAGCCCGTCCATATCCGTCACTTCAAGCGCGTTGTTCACCATTCGTTCGTCCTCTTTCGACCATTGCTGAAGCCAGCTTTGGTACGGGTAGCGGCCCTGCTTCACGAGCTGGTGCACGGTCAGTCCTTCCGGCGCGACCGGTCCTTGCGGAAGAATGGCGAGCCGTCTGGCGATTTCCTTGCTCGAGAGCTTGGCCATCTCGGTGCCGTCCAGCAGGATTGAGCCCTCCTGCGGCTTGAGCAGCCTGGCGAGCGAGCGCAGCAGTGTCGATTTGCCGCAGCCGTTGCTGCCGATGAGGACGGTAATTTTGCCCGGCGGAACCGATAAGTCGAGCCCGGAGAAGACGGGCTTCTGCCCGTAGGACAAGGTGAGGCTTTTTGCTTCGATGACGGACATGAGGTCCACTCCCTTTTGATTAGTCGAATATAGGCAGAGATCAGGCTATCCGTTAAGATGCGCCGTTGCGGTGACGATACAGCAGATAGATGAAGAACGGCGCGCCGATCGCCGCCGTAAAGACGCCGGCCGGAATATCGAGCGGGATGAAGGCGACCCGCGCGACGAGATCGGACAGCAGCAGCACGAGGGATCCGATCAGGGCGGAGACCGGAATGACGCCGCCGTAGGCCGGACCTACGAGCTTGCGGGCAATATGCGGTGCCATCAGGCCGATGAAATTGATCGCCCCGCCGATGGCGACGGCCGCGCCGGCAAGCGCGACGCTGATGAACAGCAGTATCGTGCGTTTCGCTTGAACCCGGCTGCCGACGCTGGCGGCCACGTCGTCGCCAAGCTCCTGGACGTTCAAGTGTCTGGCGTAAAGAAGCGCGACCGGCATGAGGACGACGAGCCAAGGCAGGAGCGTCGCCACGTCCCTTTCCCAGGATACGCCGTAAATGCTGCCCGTCATGAACGTGAACGCCTTAACCGCCACGGCGGTAGGCGTGAATGAAGCCGTAAGGATAAGCATGTACGTGAATGCCGTTATCGCGGTAGCCATGCCGATGCCGATCAGCACGAGCCGAAGCGGCGTAATGCCGCGGCGGTAGGCGAACAGATAGATGAGGAACGCCGCGGCGAACGCGCCGGCAATGGCGCTGACCGGCATGAACCGGATGCTCACATGCGAGAAATACAGGATGAACACGACCGTGCCGAGCGAAGCGCCGCCCGAGATGCCGATAATGTCCGGCGATGTAAGCGGGTTGCGGACGATGCCCTGGAGCAGGGCGCCCGATACGGCAAGCGCCGCGCCGACGAGGACGGCGATCGCGATGCGCGGCATGCGAAGCGACATGACGATCATGGATTCGGACGGATCCCCCGCGCCGAATATCGCACGTATGACGCCGAGCGGGCCGATCGTCTGGCTGCCGAGGCCGACGCAGACGATGATAGCGGCCAGATTGGCCAGCATCAATAGCGCGATCACGGTAAGCGTTCTCCGGCTTATTTGAAACGAATGCTTCCGTCCCCTTATCGTAATTTCAAGCTTGCTCATGTTAGGATCGGCCTCCTCTTCTGGCGATGTACACGAAGAACGGAACGCCGATGATGGCGGTCATGACGCCGACGGGCACTTCCTGCGGAAACGATATGTACCGGGAGCCGATGTCGGCCGCCAGAAGCAGATTGGCGCCATACACCGCGCAGTACGGGATGCCCCAGCGATAGTCGGTGCCCACGAGATAACGGGTCAGGTGGGGAATGATGATGCCGACGAAGGCGATCGGCCCCGCCATCGAGACGGATCCGCCGGCGAGCAGAATGATAACGATGCCGGCCGCAAGTTTAATGTAGATCGTTTTCTGGCCGAGGCCGGAGGCCACGTCCTCGCCGAGCGCCAGCACGTTCATATGTCTGGCAAGGACAAGCGCGGCGATCAGGGCGACGCCCATGTATGGGGCAGCCGCGCCGAATATGCCCATGTCGCGGCCCGCGACCGAACCGACGAACCAATATAACACCTGGTCGAACGTCTGGCCGCCCGTCAGCAGGATGCCGAGCGATAGCGAGGAGAAGAACGCCGTCAAGGCGGAGCCGGCCAGCGTTATTTTGAGCGGCGTAAGGCCGTCGTTGCCGATGGACCCGAGCACGTATACGAGCGCAGCCGTAAAAGCCGCTCCAACGAAGCCGAGCGTCGCGAACGTCGACATGCCGCTTGCTCCGAAGAAAGCCGAGCCGGTGACGATGAAGAAAGCGGCGCCGGCGTTGACGCCGAAGAGACTCGGCGAGGCCAGCGGGTTGCGCGTGATGCCCTGCATGAGGGAGCCGGCAACGGCCAGCGCCGCGCCGGCCGCGGCGGCGATGAGCGCGCGCGGCATACGCGCCGTCTTTATAATGAGATGCTCCTGCGAGCCGTTAAAATCGGTATAGGAGGCAACGATCGTTCGCCAGCCGATGTTCGTGACGCCGAAAGCGACGCTGCATGCGATGCCCGCAGCCAAAATAATGAAGCCGACGATCAGTCCCGCGGTCTTCCGGGAACGCGTTGATAGTAGTGTGTCCATGGCTTCCTCTTTCCCAATAGATAAACGATGTATGATTAACTACTAGAACATTTTATGGGATGCGCCCGGCACTGTCAATGAATTTGAAAATCATTATCATTTCCTCATTGACATCGTCCGGAGCGCCTGTTATAGTTTCGAAGGAGACATTGTGAGAATGATTTTCAATGAAGGAGAGTAAAGGAAAATGCTGCAAAGTTTTAAACGTAAATTGACTTGGACGGCTTCGACGGTCCTGCTCACGCTGGCGGTTGTGATTAGCGGCTGCGGCGCTCAGGCCGGCAACAATAACGGTGCTTCAAATACGGAAAGCCCGGCGCCGGAAGCTTCTTCACCCGCTGCTTCGGATGCGGCCCGGAAGGTTACCCACGCGATGGGCGATGCCGAAATCAAGGGCACGCCGGCACGCGTCGTCGTGTTGACGAACGAAGGAACGGAAGCCTTGCTGGCGCTTGGCGTTACACCGGTCGGCGCGGTCAAGTCGTGGACGGGCGATCCATGGTACCCGCATATCGCGGATCAAATGAAAGACGTAACGGTCGTCGGCGAAGAAAGCCAGCCGAACCTGGAGCTGATCGCGAGTCTGAAGCCGGACCTTATTATCGGAAACAAGCTTCGCCAGGAGAAAGTATACGAGCAGTTGAAGGCGATCGCGCCGACCGTGTTCTCGGAGACATTGCGGGGCGCATGGCAGGACAACTTCAAGCTGTACGCGGAAGCGCTCGGCAAGACGGCGGATGGCGACAAGGTCATCGCCGATTACGATAACCGCGCGGCGGACTTTAAGGAGAAGGCCGGCGACAAGCTGAACCAGAAGGTTTCGGTCGTTCGTTTTATGGCGGGCAAAACGCGTATTTACTTGAAAGACACGTTTACCGGCGTTTTATTCGACAAGGTCGGCATTACCCGTCCTGAAAGCCAGCAAAATTACAAAGATACGTTCGTCGAAGAAATTACGAAGGAGCGCCTGCCCGAGGTGGACGCGGATATCCTGTTCTACTTCACGTACGAGACCGGCGACGGCAAAGGCACGGCGATGGAAGAGGAGATGCTGAAGGATCCGCTGTGGCAAAGCCTTAACGTCGTGAAGAACGACAAGGCTTACCAGGTGAACGACGCGATCTGGAATACGGCCGGCGGCGTTATCGCAGCTAATCTGATGCTCGACGAGCTGTACAAAATTTACGAAATCCAATAATGAAGGATGAAGCAGCGGACGGCCTTTCGGGGCGCGTTCGCTGCTTCTTTTTATAATAATATTGTTGCCCTCGTCCATAAAAGTGCGCCCCGAGTCAACACTGTTTCTCTAGACCCACACGGATTCGATCGGGTATGATACCGTTATGAAAATTGGAAATAATAGAAAGCATACGCATTTGTGCTTGGGAGGGTATGGAAACTGAATCAGTATGACGAGATCAAACAAGGCGAGAAGGGCGCATGGGTCAGCATCGGCGCGTATTTGGTGCTGTCCGCGTTAAAGCTGGCGGCAGGGTACTGGTTCGTGTCGGGGGCGCTTGTGGCGGACGGCTTCAACAACTTGACGGACATCGTAGCTTCCGCAGCGGTATTGATCGGATTGCGCATCTCGCAGAAGCCGCCCGACAAGGACCATCCGTACGGCCATTTCCGCGCGGAGACGATCGCGGCTCTCATCGCTTCGTTCATTATGGCGACGGTAGGCATCCAGGTGCTGATCAGCGCCGTCAAATCGCTATTCTCGCCGGAGCATTCCGTTCCGGATTTAACGAGCGCCTGGGTCGCGCTGTTCGCGGCGCTCTGTATGGCCGGCGTCTACATGTACAATCGCAGGCTGGCTCTTCGCATCAATAATCAAGCGCTGCTTGCCGCGGCAAAAGACAATTTATCGGACGCGCTCGTGAGCACGGGCGCGGCCATCGGCATCATCGGAGCGCAGTTCGGCCTGCCATGGCTCGATCCGGTGGCCGCCTTCGCCGTCGGCGTCATCATATGCAAAACGGCGTGGGAAATTTTCTACAGCTCCACGCACGCGCTGACCGACGGCTTCGACGCGAACGAGCTGTCGACGATGCGCTCGACGATCGCGAGGACGAAGGGCGTCAAATCGATCAAGGACATTAAGGCGCGCGTTCACGGCAGCCATGTGCTGGTCGACGTCATCGTGCAGGTCGATCCGGAGCTGACGCTTGTCGAAAGCCATCAAATCTGCGACGAAATCGAGAACCGGATGGGGCGCAAGCATAATATTATGAGCGTGCACGTTCACGTCGAGCCGCATGATATCGCCGAGGAGTTCGAGTACATGGCGGATAAAAAGTAACGAACGGAAGCGGTAATTGTTGCCAAATACGAGCTGCCTATAAGGTTTATAGGACTTTCGGTTTAATTTTCCAGCACGGCTTCCGGTCCTGCTTCGCGCAAGCGGGCTTCGTTTTGCGCAAGCAAACGCAGGCGCGGCCTGCTATGGCGGCAAGCCGTAAGGCATCTCCATTCCGGAGATGCCTTTTTTGCATTATTTTACAGCGGTTGAATATGTCTGCCAGCTCAATTTGCCAAAAAAGGAAATAGGAACGAGGGACGATGCTTGCCAGCGCCCGCCGAACTTACAATGAGACCAGCACCGTCGCGATTGACTGGTCACACATCCAAGGAGGCGCAAACCATGAATTACACCGTGAAGCAAAAAATCGCAACCGCAACGTTAACGGCCGCATTGCTGTTCAGCTCCGTTTCGGTACCCGCAGCCCAGGCCGCGCAATCGGCCGAGGTGCAAGCGGGCGTCAACATGCGCACGTCGCCGTCGACGTCGGCCAAAGTCGTCCGCACCCTAAAGAGGGGCGAGAAAGTCACGATCGTCGAGAAAGCGAATGCGTATTGGTACAAAATAACCGATTCCACGGGTAAAACCGGCTATATCTCCACGTCATCGAAGTATGTTGAGGTCACCGGCTCCTCCACGGCTCCTTCCCAAGATCCGAACCCGGACCAAATGCAAAAAGCCAACGCCGTCATCAAAGCGTCGGTCTCCTTCCGCAAGAGCGCGTCGACCTCGGGGACGTTTATCCGTTATTTGAAGAAAGGCGAGAAAGTGGTCGTCCTGTCGAAGCCGAACGGCTACTGGTACGAGGTGCAGGACGCAAGCGGCGTGCGCGGCTACGTCAGCTCGAGCGCGTCTTACATAACGGTGACCGGCCCGATCGCGGGCGGAGGGGCGAGCAAGCCGGACGAGACGGTCGATCCCGCACTGGCGGTTGAAAAGGTGATCGCGGCGGGTATGAAATATTTGGGCACGCCGTATGAATACGGGTCCAGCCGAAGCAACACGGCTACGTTCGACTGCTCCGACTTCGTGAGACAAGCCTTCCTGGACGGCGTGGGCATAAAGCTGCCCGCCGATTCCCGCTCTCAGGGCGCCTACGTGAAGAACAAGGGCGGGGCGAAGACGGATTGGCGCGGACTGAAGCGAGGCGATCTCATCTTCTTTATGTCTTACAAGGGTTCGAAAGCCTCTGCTTACGCGGGCGTTAACAAAGGGACGGCGACGATTACGCACGACGGCATCTATTTGGGCGACGGCCAAGTGCTGCATACGTATTCCAAGGAAAGCGGCGGCGTGAAGATCAGCAGTATCGAAGGCACGCAGTGGGAATACCGCTTCCTGTTCGGCGGCAGCGCGCTGTAACGCAATAAGGGCCGGTCAGCGATAAGCTGGCCGGCCCTTGTTTATCGTTACGAGCTAACGTGAATCGACTCTTCCGGAAGCTGCTTCTTCGGTCGAGGATGCTGATCTTGTTCGTATTGGTCATGCTGCGAGTGCTGTTCCTGCTGCCGTTCCCGTTCTTCGGCTTTCATGGCCGATTCCTTTTTCTTGCGGCTCCTTCTGCGAAGGAGCAAATAAGCGACGACAATCGGCACGGCTCCGAGGAAGATATACAAGGAAACGTCTTTCACCATGCTCTCGGCGGCTTGGCCGTAGAGATAGAACAACAGGCCGACGATGTAAAATTTAAGGCCTCGCCCGAGCGCGGCGTAAGCGATCAACCGCCACAACGGAAAATTCAAGACGCCGGACAGGATCGTGAACACCTTGAACGGAATCGGCGTGAAGGAGCCGATTAAAATCGCGGCTTCGCCGTTTTTTTGAAACTTGTCGGTGGCGGCGTCGATCCATTCTTTCTTCAGAAACTTGTAGAGAACGGACTTGCCCATGACTTTCCCCAGATAGTAGCCGACCGGCGTGCCGAGGAGGCAGGCGATATAGCCGACGGTAGCGAGCCACAGCGCGGTGGACGGATTAAGGATGCTTAACGACACTTGAAGGAAAAATGCCGGAATCGGAAAAATAATCGCATCGAGAAAGGAGTGAATGACTAGCCCCCAAGGCCCGAAATCCTTTAAAAAATCGACAATAGCTTGAAACATGACCAGGCTCCTTTTCCGTCAACTAGCCTGCACATAAAGCCTGCTTAACGAGCAAAGCCAAGCGGGAAAAACCTTATATGCTAACTTATGCCCCAGTTGGATGAATAGGCGCGCATGTCGCCCGAATTTAATTATAGCACATTTAAAACGGTTAAAAATATGATAGGTGTCATGTCTTTTGTGTAAAGATGAAGGAAATGCTAGAATTTGCTTGACATGCGCTGTTAAAACGAATGCATGCGTTCTAGTTCATAAGACCGAATACGCAAGTCGCCGCCGGAAGGTTTCAACCTTTTTTTGTCGACCAGGCCGCGCAGCCATTTCCGCGCCGTTTTGTTGTCGATCCCGAGATGGCGGCCGACGTCGCTAGGCGTGATCGGGCCATGCGTCCTCATGGCGAGGCGGATGATCTCTTTCTCCAAATAGCCGATATCCTCCTCGTGCGGATGAGTCCCAAGCAAACGGCCCATAAGCTGCTGAAGCTTCTGCTGGCAGAACCGGGGATGCTCTTTGATATCGTCGTAGCTGAAACGCAATACGATCCAGCCGTCGATGACTAGATCGTTCTGGCGGCGAAGCTGGTTTGCGAATTGCGTTCGGTCGAGGTTTCTCCAATGGGGGCCGTAGCCGTCAATCTCGATTGCCAGCCTTATTCGGGAACGGATATAGCCGAAATCAATATAACGGTTCCCGTCTTTATAATCGTAAGTTTCATATTCCGGGTGCAGGTCGTTGAAGTCGCCGAACGCAGGCCACCAAGCCTGCTGAAGGAAGAGCTTCTCGGCATGATCATGGCCGGTTTTCAGTCTTCTTAACGCTTCACCCTTGCGGGCGCTCAAATGCTTCTGGATAAATAACGCGTGCGCTTCCTCGAAATTCATCGGATCATCCTCCTTATTGGCTCGAAATCTGCGATATAACAAGAAAAGCCGCTTGGCTACGGGCAATCCGTAAGCAAGCGGCGCGTTCTTCGCGTCGTATTTTCTATAATATAATGGTACCTTATGAATCAATCGTTGGCAATACAGCCTTGCGACGAAGACCGTTAAAGGAAAAAAGGTTTCTTATTTCACACTTGATCGGCCTCAATCGGGAAATAGGGGAACAAATTGGCGTTATTGCAGCTCCAGAAGGGAGCCGCTGGCTATGATCGGCGCAATAAGACCGATTGTTACCGCTATTTCGCGCAGTCTCGGCTTTGCGGGCGGAATAGCGGAACAAATTGGCGTTATTGCGCTCAAAATAGGCGCTGCAGACTAAGATCGGCACAATAAGACCAATTGTTTCCGCTATTCTGCGTAATCCCGGCTCTGCGGGCGAAATAGCGGAACAAATTGGCGCTATTGCGGTTCCAAATGGGCGCTGCAGGCTAAGATCACCACAATAAGACCAATTGTTACCGCTATTTCACGCAGTCCCAGCTTTGCGGACGGAATAGCGGAACAAATTGGCGTTATTGCAGCTCCAGAAGGCTGCATCTGGCTGGAATCGGTGCGATAAGACCAATTGTTTCCGCTATTCTGCGCAATCCCGGCTCTGTGGGCGAAATAGCGGAACAAATTGGCGCTATTGCGGTTCCAAATGGGCGCTGCAGGCTGGAATTCGGCTCGGCACATTTGGACACGCTGGCAGACTGTCTGCGCCGGCACATCCGGTCTGACCTTGGCCGATCGGCCAGCCAACTGCCTATTCGCGCGTCTGGCGGCGGGAGACGCCGCTCTGCTGGGCCGCTTGAATGACGCGGCGGCGGACCTCCTCGACGATCCGCCCGTTGAAGACGCTCGGAATAATGTACAGCCGGTTCAACTCGTCATCGCTGATCACCGAAGCGATCGCTTCGGCGGCGGCGAGCTTCATCTCTTCGTTGATGGTCGTCGCCCGGCTGTCGAGCGCGCCGCGGAATATGCCGGGGAAGCACAGCACGTTGTTGATTTGGTTCGGGTAATCGGACCTGCCCGTCGCGAACACCGCGACGATGTCCTCCGCCAGCTCGGGCCGAATCTCCGGCTCGGGATTGGCCATCGCGAAGACGATCGGGCCCTTCGCCATCGTCTCGATGTGGGCCCGGGTCAATATGCCGCCGGCGGACACGCCGATGAAGACATCCGCGCAGGCGAGCGCCTCCGCCAAGCCTCCGCTGCGCCGTTCGGCGTTCGTGTTCTCGGCGTACCATTGCCACATCGGATTATCGTAGGTCCTCTCGGAGGTCAAGATGCCCTCGCGGTCGACCCCGATAATATGCTGCGCCCCGCCTGCGAGCAGCATCTTCGTGCACGCCGTGCCCGCGGCCCCGATACCGCAAACGACGATGCGGGCTTCGCGCAGGGTGCGCCCCGTCAGCTTGAGCGCGTTGAGCAGGCCGGCATAGAGCACGACCGCCGTCCCGTGCTGATCGTCGTGGAAGACGGGGATATCGAGCTCCTGCCGCAGCCTTTGCTCGATTTCGAAGCAGCGGGGGGCGGAGATGTCCTCCAGGTTGATGCCGCCGAAAGCCGGAGCGAGGTTTTTGACGGCGGTAATGATCTGCTCCGTATCCTGCGTGTCCAGGCAGATCGGGAAGGCGTCCACGTCGGCGAATTGCTTGAACAGCATCGCCTTGCCCTCCATGACCGGCATGGCGGCGTAAGGGCCGATGTTGCCGAGTCCGAGAACGGCGCTGCCGTCCGATACGACGGCCACCGTATTTCGTTTGATCGTCAACGTATAAGCTTTGGAAGGCTCCTCGTGTATCGCTTGGCACACTCTGGCCACTTCGGGCGTATAGACGCGCGACAAGTCGTCGCGGTTCTGGATAGGCGTTTTGGGCTGGATCGTGATTTTGCCGCCCAAGTGAAGGAGGAAAGTCCGGTCGGATATATGAAGCAGCCGGATGCCGGGCACCGATCGCAGCGCGGCGGTGAGCCGTTCGGAGGCGCCTTGCTCCGCGATTTTGACAGTCAAGTCGCGAATGCTCTTGTTTCGATCCGTATGAATGACGTCGATGGCGACGATGTCGCCCCTTGCCTGCTCGATCGCGGTGGCGGCCTGTCCGAATTGCGCGCGGTCCGTATCGAGCTCGATCCTCAGTATAATCGTTTTGCCGTCGGCCAGTCGTGAACTCATGGGTAACAGCTCCCTTCATCATATATACTATGTGGAATAGGGCGTTTAAATTATGCCTCCCGTCCGGATGAAAAAGACAGCCGTCACTGCATGAGGCGCAGGACGGCATTCGGACAGCTCACCGGGTTGTATTGTTCGTTTCGTTTGGCGAGCAGGTCGTCCCGGAATCGTCCGGAGGCGTAAGGCTCGTGGATGAGCTTGAACCACCGGTCGACGGTATCGTTCGAATCGAGCATCTCGCCGAAGCCGTTATTGATGAAGTATTCGCAATTCTGCTCCTCCTGGCCGGGAATCGGCTCGTAGAACAGCATCGGTATGCCTTTGCTCATTCCTTCGGTGCAGGTCATGCCGCCGGGCTTCGTTACCAATAAATCCGAGGCGTCCATCAGCTTGTGGACTTCGCGGGTAAAGCCGAGAACGTGAATATTCGGATGCTGGAAGAGCGGATCGGCGAGCATCTTCTCCTTCATCTTCTCGTTCGTGCCGACGCAGTAGATCAGCTGCGTCGTTTCGCGCCATTTTGTCATATATTCAAGCGCGTTGTCTTCGTACATGATCCCCCAGCCGCCGCCCATGACGAGCACGGTCGGCATCGGCTTCAAATTGAATTGCTTGCGTACTTCCTCTTTGTCGTATGTATGCCAGAAGTTCGGATGCACGGGTATGCCCGTTACTTCGATCTTATCCTCGGCTACGCCCTTCTCGAGCAGCCGATCCTTGACGATGGAGGTGGAGACCAAATATTTGTTCACCTCGTTGTTCACCCAAGAACCGTGCGCGTCGTAGTCGGTGATGAGCGTGTAGAGGGGCATGTCCAGCCCGAGGCGCTTGAGCCTGCCGACGACCGCGTTAGGCACCGGATGGGTACAGATGATGACGTCGGGCTTCAGCTGCGAGATCACCTGCGACGTATGGGTGTAGAACATGCGGTGCAGCGCAAGCTGAGTGAAGCGGTTGAGCGATTTTTTATAATTGCTGCGGTACATGAGGCCGACCATCTTAGGCTGTCTGCTAACGGTTTTGCGATATGCGGACATGATTAAAGGGCCAAGGACCGGGTTCAGGAATTTTCCAAGCTCGATGACGCGGGTCTGAATACCCGGACACAGCTGCTTCAATCCGACCGCGAGCGCATAGGCAGCCTGCGTATGGCCGGAGCCAAAGCCTTCGGAGAGCAGAAGCACTCTTTTCTTGCGCATTCATTCCACCTACTTTTCTAATTCCATATTACGATGCAAGGGCGAGTAACACAAGCGATTCCTGCATGCTTGCGCATCGTATGGAGGATAATTTATTCTGAATGCAGGCTAGCTTAATGATAAGATATGTCTTCCTTGATCGAACTATATTTACAAAAATTTGACAAGAGCGATTAAATTGAAAATAAAGGTGAGGATAAAGCATGATGGAGAACGCAAATGGAAATAATCAGGGCTTTCAGGTCGGAGATTTGGTCGGGGCGGCGGTCCGTTCCGGCCAATACGCAGGCGAGCTCGTCGAAATAAACGGGCCGAGGGCGGTATTGAAGGTGCTGGCCGTCCTGAAGCATCCGGAGCAGGGAGACATGCATCATCCGTACGACCCGGACGTGCCGATGTTCCATGAAAGAAGGGCGCTTAGCTATACGGAGAAAACGACGGTGCTTCTTCGCGACGTCAGGCGGTTCGCCGGCGCCGTGCCCGACTACAAGGAATCGCTGCAAAAAGCGGTAGCGGACGAAATCGCCGCCCTCGACAAGCTGCGGCGCTGGGCGGCCCAAGGGATCGAGCAGCTGGAGCAGCTGCGGCGGGAATATAAATGAAGGCAAAGATTGGCACGGCGCACGGCCGCGCTTCCGTAAAAAAGTGCAAACAATTATGAAAATATTAAATTGATTCCGTTTTGGCCCGGTGTTAAAATGATATAATAATCGCATTGACGCGGTATAGGCCCGGTATATGGTTAACTAAACGGAAGCGCTCGGAAGCGGTGCGGCTGAACCGTTTAGCTTCTGGATGGGATAGGGCAGGCCGATGCGCCTCGCTAACTTCCATTCTATGATAAAACAAGCCAAAAATGAAGCGAATCCGCGCATTCATCCGTGCTTATTTACAACAAGATCACGCTTACCCAAAAATCTTCTCATAGAAAGGTTGCACACAATGAAAGAACATATTTTGGGATTGCCGCCGAAGCAAGGGCTCTATGATCCGCAGTTCGAGAAAGACGCTTGCGGCATGGGCTTTGTGGCCAACATCAAGGGAGTCAAATCGCATAAGGTCATCCGCCAGGCGCTGATGCTGCTCGAAAACATGGAGCATCGCGGCGGTCAAGGCAGCGAACCGAATACGGGAGACGGAGCGGGCATATTGCTTCAAATTCCGCACGCTTTTTTTGCATCCGAGCTGAAGAAGCAGGAGATCGAGCTTCCTCAGGAAGGACACTATGCCGTCGGCATGATCTTCATGCCGCAGGATGAAGCCGCCCGCGGCGCGATCGAGCGCGAAGTGGAATCGATCGTGCGGGAGGAGAACCAGACGGTGATCGGATGGCGCACCGTTCCGACGGACGACCGGAAGCTGGGCGAATCCGCGCTGGCCGTGAAGCCGTTCGTGCGCCAGCTGTTTATCGGCAAGAACGAGGCGCTGAAGGACAACATGTCGTTCGAGCGCAAATTGTACGTAATCCGCAAGCGCGCCGAGCTTGCGATCCGATATGCCGGCAAGGAAGGCGGCAGCATGTTCTACTTCTCGAGCTTGTCCTCGAGGAAGATCGTATATAAAGGGATGCTCACGACCGAGCAGGTACGCTCGTTCTACAGCGAGCTGAACGACGAGTCGGTCGTATCGGCGATGGCGCTCGTCCACTCCCGGTTTAGCACGAACACATTCCCAAGCTGGGAGCGGGCGCATCCGTTCCATTATCTGATTCATAACGGCGAGATCAATACGCTGCGCGGCAACGTCAACTGGATGCATGCGCGCCAGACGCTGTTCGCCTCGGAATTGTTCGGCGACGATCTGGAGAAGATCAAGCCGATCATCAACCCGGACGGATCCGATACGGCGATGTTCGACAACACGCTGGAATTTCTGTTCCTCGCCGGACGCCCGATGGCGCATGCCGCGATGATGATGATTCCGGAGCCATGGTCGAACCACGAGAGCATGAGCGACGAGCGCAAAGCGTTCTACGAATACCACAGCACGCTGATGGAGCCGTGGGACGGCCCTGCGGCGGTAGGCTTCACGGACGGCGTGAAGATCGGCGCGGTGCTTGACCGGAACGGCCTGCGTCCTGCCCGTTACTACGTGACGAAGGACGATCATATCATTCTCGGTTCGGAAGCGGGCACGGTAGAGCTTCCGCCGGAGGACGTTTTGTACAAAGACCGCCTGCGTCCGGGCCGCATGCTGCTCGTCGATACGGAGCAGGGCCGCATCATTTCCGACGAGGAAGTGAAGAAGGAAATCGAGTCCGAGCATCCATACCGCGATTGGCTGAACGAGCATCTGGTCGATCTCGAAGATCTACCGGAAGCGCCCGAGCTGCCGGAACCGGATCACGCGACCGTGCAGAAGCGGCAGCAAGCGTTTGGCTACACGTTCGAGGACATCCGCAAAGTGCTCGAGCCGATGGCCGGCAGCGGAGCGGAGCCGATCGGCTCGATGGGCTACGATGCCCCTCTCGCCGTTCTGTCCGAGCGCCCGCAGCGTCTGTACAACTATTTCAAGCAATTGTTCGCCCAAGTAACGAACCCGCCGATCGACGCGATTCGCGAAGAGATTATTACGGCGACAGGCACGACGATCGGTCCGGAGCGCAACCTGCTGAATCCCGAGCCGGAGAGCTGCCGCCATATTAAGCTGGAGACGCCGATTTTGTCCAACGAGCAGTTCGCCAAGCTGCGCCATGTGCGCCGCCCGGGCTTCCGCTCGATCACGCTGCCGATCTTCTTCCCTGCCGATCAGGGCGAGGAAGGATTGCGCGCGGCGCTGAAGCAAATGTGCGAAGCGGCGGACCGCGTCATTGACAAGGGGCATAACCTGCTCATTCTGTCCGACCGCGGCGTCGACAAGGACAATGCCGCCATTCCGGCATTGCTGGCCGTATCGGCTTTGCATCACCACCTGATCCGCCAAGGAACGCGCACGAAGGTCGCCCTGCTGCTCGAATCGGGCGAGCCGCGCGAGGTGCATCACTTCGCGCTGCTTCTCGGCTACGGCGTGAGCGCGGTCAATCCGTACTTGGCGTTCGAGACGCTCGACGACATGATCCGCCAAGGCATGCTTCGCGGCATCTCGCACGACAAAGCGGTCAAGAACTTCATTAAAGCCGCGACCAAAGGCGTTATCAAAATTTTATCCAAAATGGGCATTTCGACGATCCAATCGTACCGCGGCGCGCAGATTTTCGAAGCGCTCGGCTTGAAAGAGGAAGTCATCAACGAATACTTCACGTGGACGCCGTCCCGCATCGGCGGCATCGGCCTCGACGTCATCGCCGAAGAGACGCTGAAGCACCATATCCGGGCTTTCGCGGAGCAGGAAGGCGGCGAGAAGGAGCTCGACTCCGGCGGCGAATACCAATGGCGCAAAGACGGGGAAGACCACTTGTTCACGCCGCAAACGATTCATACGCTGCAGATGGCGTCGCGTACGGACGATTACAAGCTGTACAAGAAGTTTTCGGCGCTCGTCCAAGGCGAGGACAAGAAGCATCTGACGCTTCGTTCGCTCCTGCAGTTCAAGCAGGGACGCCAATCGGTTCCGCTGGACGAGGTTGAACCGGTAGAATCGATCGTGAAGCGGTTCAAGACCGGCGCGATGTCGTTCGGTTCGATCAGCAAGGAAGCGCACGAGAGTCTGGCGATCGCGATGAACCGCCTCGGCGGCAAGTCGAACACGGGCGAGGGCGGGGAAGATCCCGCGCGCTTCACGCCGGACGAGAACGGCGATTCGAGACGAAGCGCGATCAAGCAGGTCGCTTCCGGACGCTTCGGCGTAACGAGCAACTACTTGGTCAACGCGGACGAGATTCAAATCAAGATGGCGCAAGGCGCGAAGCCGGGCGAGGGCGGTCAGCTGCCAGGCCTGAAGGTATATCCTTGGGTTGCCGAGGTTCGCGGCTCGACGCCGGGCGTCGGCCTCATCTCGCCGCCTCCGCATCACGATATTTATTCGATCGAGGATTTGGCGGAGCTCGTGCACGATCTGAAGAACGCGAACCCGCGCGCGCGCATTAACGTGAAGCTCGTATCCGGCGTCGGCGTCGGAACGATCGCGGCAGGGGTAGCAAAGGGCCGCGCGGACGTCATTATGGTCAGCGGCTACGACGGCGGTACGGGCGCGTCCCCGATGGGCTCGATTCGCCACGCCGGCTTGCCTTGGGAGCTCGGACTCGCGGAGACGCATCAGACGCTTATGCTGAACAAGCTGCGCGACCGCGTTGTTCTGGAAACCGACGGCAAAATGATGAACGGGCGCGACGTCGCGATTGCGGTACTGCTCGGAGCGGAAGAGTACGGCTTCTCGACGGCTCCGCTCATCGTGCTCGGCTGCATCATGATGCGCGTATGCCAGCTCGATACTTGTCCGGTCGGCGTCGCGACGCAAAATCCGGAGCTTCGCAAGAAGTTCATGGGCGATCCGGGCCATGTCGTGAACTATCTGCGCTTCATCGCGGAGGAACTGCGCGAGATTATGGCGGAGCTTGGCTTCCGCACCATTCAGGAGATGGTCGGACGCGTCGACCTGCTCGAGACGAAGGCGCTTCGCGAGCATTACAAAGCGAAAGGCATCGATCTATCCGGCTTGCTGTATGAAGCGGACTTGCCGGCGGATGCCGCCCGCTACAACATTCAAGAACAGAACCACGGTCTTGAGCTGTCGCTTGACGTGCAGAAGCTCATTCCGCTGGCGCAGCCGGCGCTGGAGAGCGGTGAAAGCGTACGAGGAACATTCCCGATCCTCAACACGAACCGCGTAGTCGGAACGATTCTCGGGAGCGAAGTGACCCGCCGCTACGGCGCGGCAGGCTTGCCTGAGGATACGATTTCGCTCCATTTCGTCGGAACGGCGGGCCAGAGCTTCGGCGCCTTCGTACCGAAGGGCATTACGCTTTCGATCGAGGGAGATTCCAACGACTACGTCGGCAAAGGCTTGTCGGGCGGCAAGATCGTCGTCGCTCCGTCGCCGAAGGCAACGTTCGTCGCGGAAGAGAACGTCATTATCGGGAACACGGCATTCTATGGCGCTACAAGCGGCCAGGCGTACATTCGCGGCGTTGCCGGCGAGCGATTCGCGGTGCGGAACAGCGGCGTGAACGTCGTCGTCGAAGGCGTCGGCGATCATGGCTGCGAATATATGACTGGCGGACGCGTCGTCATCCTCGGCGGCACCGGACGCAACTTTGCGGCGGGCATGTCGGGCGGCGTCGCTTACGTCCTCGACGAGAAAGGCGACTTCTACAACCATTGCAATCTGGAGATGGTGCTGCTGGAGCGTCTTGAGAACGAGGAGGACGTCTCGGAGCTTCGCGGCATGATCGAAGCCCACGTTCAGTATACGGACAGCGCGGCAGGCGCCCGCTTGTTGAACGATTGGGAAGCGTCGATCGGCAAATTCGTCAAAGTCATTCCGAAGGACTACAAGCGCATGCTTGAGCAAATCCGCAAAGCGGAGGACAGCGGTCTGAAGGGCGATGCGGCACTGCTCGCAGCGTTCGAGACGAACAAGAAGGAGCTTGCTCGCGCAGGCGGCAAATAACGTCAAATCGAATAGGACTGTTATCTGGAGCCGAAGAACGGCTGCAGGTGACAGTCCTTTTTGTTTTTCGACAAAAACGAACGAAAATAGAACTAGTACGCGCCCACTAACCGACATTATCCATCTGCATGCTCAGGTATAATAGGGATACTATTCATTTCGATAGAATTCAATGCTAGATTTATTCGTTCTTGTTAAACGATAAGTCGTTCGGGTGGAGGATCGATGCATGGCGATGTTTGATCAAGATGATTTGCGCTCGGGCATCAGGCTGACCTTCACGGAAGGCGAAGAGGCCGAGCTTAGGCTTACGGGAATTAACGGGCAATTGCTGACGAATGCGACGACGAAGGTCCGGCTGCTGAACATGAGCCCGGACGGTTTATGCTTCGCCTCTGACCTGCAGCTGCCGATTCAAAGCAACTATTTGGCGGAGTTTCGCTTGTGCATATCGAAGGTCCATCTTAATGTGCGGGGGCGGATCGTATGGCGATCCGTCGAAAACGGTCAGCATGTGCACGGCGTCGAATTCCAATGCACGGACACGCTTCGTTCCCTTATAATCGGCGTGATGAATCAGGAGCTGATCGACAGATACCCGCAGCAGCAAAAAATTCATCATTTATACAGCAGATTGTTACATAAAAAGCGAATGGGATAAATAAACTACAACATCATACATAATTCCGCACAAGAATGTGATTCCGGACAATCATTACGAAGAGAGAGGGAGCGATCTATCGGATGATCAAGGACCGTTTTTATTGTGTAAGTTGTGGAGAGATGGTAGCGAATCCAGACGCGGATATTTTATTTCGGACAGGTTTTTTTCAAGTGGTCCATCCCATGGGCTATTGCTTGGCGTGCAGCTTGCAGGAGGACAAAGAGGACGCGATGGCGGAATCGAACGGCAAAAACTACGACTACAAAATGTTTCTGCGCGCAGACGCGAAGGCGGCCGATCATTCGGTTCAGCCGTTTTAGGCCAAGGACGATAGAGGGCCTCCGCTTTACGGCGACGACCGTAGGGCGGAGGCTTATTTGCTGCGCGAACTTCCAATAGCTTCCTAGAACGATTATAATAAGAAGGATATGGACTGGAGGAGGGGCTTTTGAAATGGCGCAGCCCGTAGTAAGATTGCAAAACGTATCGAAACGAATCGGGGGACGGACGATTATCGACCGGCTTACGCTCGATTTGCCGCTTGGTGAAGTATTCGGCTTCCTGGGCCCCAACGGTTCGGGCAAAACGACGACGATCCGCATGATGGTCGGCTTGATGTCGATGACGGAAGGCGACATATGGATTAACGGGCACAGCATCGCGAAGGAGTACGAGAAAGCGATCCGCTATGTCGGCGCCATCGTCGAAAATCCGGAAATGTATAAATATTTAAGCGGCTACGACAACCTTATGCATTACGCGCGGATGATTCCGGGCATTACGGAGCACCGGGTCCATGAGGTCGTGAAGCTCGTCGGACTAGAAGGACGCATTCAGGATAAAGTGAGAACCTATTCCCTTGGCATGCGCCAGCGGCTTGGCGTAGCCCAGGCGATTCTGCATAAGCCGCAGCTGCTCATTCTCGATGAGCCTACGAACGGTCTCGATCCCGCTGGCATACGCGAGCTCCGCGATTACTTGCGCTTGTTAGCGAAAGAAGAAGGAATCGCGATATTCGTATCCAGCCATTTGCTCTCCGAGATGGAGCTGATGTGCGACCGCGTCGCCATTATTCAGGGCGGCAAGCTGATCGACGTAAGGACAATTCGGGGCGCCGAATCGCGCGCCGAAACCGCCCGCGTCATCATCGAAGTCGACCGTCCGCAGGGCGCGATCGAGGCGCTGCAGGCGAGCGGGCTCGCTCCCGTGCAGGAAGGCGAGCAGGCCATTGCCATCGAAACGGACCGGGAAGGGATTGCGGCGGCTAACGCGGCGCTCGTGGCGGGCGGGATTAAAGTTTACGGCATAAGGGCGCATGTGAAGTCGCTGGAGGATCAGTTCTTGGAAGTAACGGGAGGAGAGAGCATTGGGTAATTTTTTGCAGCTGGTCCATAACGAGAACATCAAAATTTATAAGCGGGCGCGCTCGTGGGTGATGCTCGGCATTCTGGTCGCGTCGGCGATCCTCATTTCGATCCTATGGCTGTCGTTCGGCGGCAGAGATACGTCCATGTGGGAGGTCATGTCGACGGAAAGCATGATTCTGTTCATGCTGCTAACGATATTCGCCGTCGTTATCGCGGCAAGCAGCGTCGCCGAGGAATTCGCGAGCGGGACGATCAAGCTGCTGCTTATCCGGCCGTGGTCGCGTTCCAAAATTTTGCTGTCGAAATACGTGTCGATTATGCTGTTTGCCGTATTGTTGGCCGCTGTCTTATTCGCAAGCACTTGGTTAATCAACTGGATCTGCTTCGGGATTAATTCGGCGGTATCGCTCGACGAGACGCAGCAGATGCTTCTATTCCCCGGCTCTTCGGGGCCGTTCGCCTACATGCTTATGTATTACGGGATGAAGCTGCTGTCGCTTGCCGTGACGTTGACGCTGGCGTTCATGATCTCGACGATCTTCCGTAGCGGCGCGCTTGCGATCGGGCTGTCGCTGTTCCTGCTGCTCGGCGTCAACAACTTCGTCCTGCTGCTCGGTTACTTGGAATACGAGTGGATCGATTACTTGCTCTTCATGCATTTGGACCTGACGAAGTATATCGGGGCGACCCGCTTGGAGGACGGCTCGAACCTGTGGTTCTCGCTCGGCATCCTGGGCGCGTATTACGTCATTTTCGTAGCGTTGACCTGGTATGTGTTCAATAAGCGTGACGTTGCCGCATAAAAAAAGCAAAGCCGTTCCTATAGGGGAACGGCTTTGCTTTGTTGCGACGCGGGCTGGCAGCGGTTCAAGGGCGACGCGATGCTACATCGATTTAGCTTAACATGCAGTTGACGGTTCGCGCGTGCCGGTTACCCGGTTGCATGACCGTCAACTTCAGCCGGCTTGCCGCGCTTTTTCCTTGGCCTCTTTTCCGTTCGGTTCATTGACGGGAAGCTGCGCCGGGTCCGCCTCCGGGCGTGGGCGCTGTTTAGGGTCGTGTGCGTGTTCCATCCGGCAATGGCCGTCCAGCTTGCCCCCGTCTTGAACGATAAGCGTCGCCGCCGTAATATTTCCCGTCAAATGGCCTGTGGCGGTAATGACGAGGCGGCCCTTCGTGACGATATCGCCGAACACTTTGCCGGCAATCGTAATTTCGCTGGCGGTAATGTTCGACCGGGCCACGCCGATCTCGCCGACGATGACGTCGCCCTTGCAGTCGATGTCTCCGCGATATTCCCCTTCGATGCGAAGGTTCGCCTCGCATAGGAGCGTTCCTTCGCCGAGCGTTCCCTGCCCGATCAACGTATCCGTCG
Organism: Paenibacillus arenilitoris; assembly: GCF_014705655.1. Taxonomy (GTDB): domain Bacteria; phylum Bacillota; class Bacilli; order Paenibacillales; family Paenibacillaceae; genus Pristimantibacillus; species Pristimantibacillus arenilitoris. The sequence continues at coordinate 124,531 of NZ_JACXIY010000006.1, forward strand.
TCGCCGAAAGCCGCTTGTTCTCCTTAAACATCCGATTTAGTCCTCCTTTACGAGAGCAAGATATTTGAGCGGATTGACGGGTTCGTTCTTCTGCATAATTTGAAAATGTAAATGAGGCCCCGTGCTTCTGCCGCTCGAGCCTAACTGTCCGATTTTGTCTCCTTTGGCGACGGCGTCGCCTTCATTGGCCGCAATTTGCTTAAGATGCATGTAGCCGGTTTGCAGCCCGCCGGCGTGATCGATGATGACGTACCTGCCATAGATGCCGTCATAGCCGGTTTCCGATACGGTTCCGTCCGCGGCGCTGTACACCGGATCGCCAAGCTTGCCCGTAATGTCGATGCCCGCATGGAAGGCGGCGCGCCCCGTGAACGGATCGCTCCGGTAACCGAAGCCCGACGTCAGCAGCTTGGAGCGGGTCGGCCACCCGGACGGGTAACCGTCGACGGCGGCTCTTCTAGCTTCGGCCCGCATAAGCGTGAGCTCCATCGACTGCTCCATCGTATCGACCATCCGGCCAAGCTCCTTCAGATTAAGGCCGGTTCGATTGGCGATCCGGGCCAGCTCCAACGCGTTCCGCGCTTCGGCAGCGTCTTCGAGCCGCGGCGTAACGGACAGTGTACGTACGGCACTGGCGCTCTGACTTCGCGGACTCGTACTGTACGACTGCGCCTGCGGCACGCCGCTTCCGTACTTATCGATGAACCGTTTCAGCTTAAGCTCCAGTTCATGCAGCTCGCCAACCTTCGCTTCAAGCTCCTTCGCTTGGCGCGACAGCTCGACAACTTCCTGCTGCAGCGCACGGATCGCCTCGTCCTTTCCGGATACGGTCTGCGTGAAATGGGCGGTCTGCCCGGACAATTGCTCCTCCATCAGGCGCAGCTCGTAGGCCGATTTGATCTGCAGTCCGACAATGCACCCCGAAACCGCAAGCACGGCCGCGGTAGGGGCCGCCAATACCGATCGTTTCGAGACATGAAACTGCATGACGGATTTGTCGGCGCCGCGCATCACCACGAAAGACCATTTGGGATTCCGCGCTCGTTTCAAGGGCGTTCTCCTTTCCGCCTTATTGCGACACAAGTCCTTCACGACGTACTCTATGCTATTTATTCTTGGAAGCTTTAAAACATGCCATGAAACTTGCGGGGAAAAGAAGAAAGACTGCCGGGGGCGCATTGGTTATGCGTCCTTAGCAGTCTAAGAGGAAAGCGTCAGAAACGCTTTGTGTCTTATTCGTTTTTGGCAATGGCCAGTTCGGCAAGCGCCTGCTCCATGGCCGGTGTGAAGGCGAAGGCGCGGCCTTGCTGCTGCTCCGGAGGAAGCGCGGCAAGCTGGTCGATTCTCCGCTGTACTTCGTCAGACAGGGTTTGGATACGGTCTTTATACTGTTGGGCTCTCGCGTCATCTTGCTTGTCCGCAGCAGCTTTGGCAGCCGCGGCGTAAGAGGTGATGGATGCGTCATACATGTTAATATCCCAAGGGAATTTCGTCACGCCTTCATCCAGAACCTTGAGCGATTCCTCGAGTTGTCCGTTCTTCTGCAACAGACTATACTGAGCTTTGATAATATTGCGGTTGTACGGGTCGTAGGCTTTGGCTTGCTCAAGCGACTCCAGCGCCTCTGTGAGCATCTGCTGATCATTGGTTTGCGCATAGCCTTGCTGAAGCCAATCGGCTTTCGTAAGGGCGAATGCCGTATGCTTCGGCGAACCCTTGACGGCTTCGTTCAAAACATCGAGAAGCTCGTTCAGCGGCGTTTGCTTGACCGCCAAGTCGAACGCCTTGTCATATTTTTGAATGGCGCTTGTCTCGCGAACCGTCATGATCAGAAGAACTATGGATAGAACAGCCAGTACGGACGGATAGGCGAATCGATGCCATTGTTGGCTTGCCGGTTTATCGAAGCGTTCGATAATCAGCCTGTCTTTAAACGGCGCGATCATACAGCCGAGCGACAGAAATACGAGAGCGCTTATAAAGACGTAGCTCATATCGAAATCGATCGCGCTGTGGATCAAAAGCGTCAACGACAGGATGAAGAAGACGATATGGCTGCCTCTTCGGTCCGGATTTCGGATGAAGGAACGGATATATATGTAATAGACGAAGGCTAGAAACAGGACCAGGGCGATTAAACCGATCCAACCGGTCTCGACGAGCACTTGAACGAAGAAGCTGTGCGCCTGCCGGCTCCAATACGGGTTGTTCTGATACTGCTCGTACATCGCTTGCCATGCCCCACCGCCACCTCCAAGAAGCGGATAATCCTGAGCGACCCGAAGGCCGTCCTTATAAAACGTAAATCGTTCAAGCACGCTGTGCTGCTGAAGATTAATATTTTCGAACCGGGACGCAATCTTGTCAGGCAGCATTCCGCGAATCGCGCTGCTGCTCAGTAGGATGACCGCGGCGGCTGCCGTAACAACAATAATGAGTCCGGGAACGGCCGCGAATGACCATTTTCGAGAAGAAAGCTTCTCCAGCTTGTATTCCAGGAAGGCATTGACCTTGGCATGGTAGAGCATGATAAGCCCGGTTGTAACGGCGATGCCCAGAAGAAGCAATCCCCAGCATTGCAGCGGCAGCGAACTGAAGAGAGAAATCGGGCTTTGCGCTTTCTCGGCCGTTGGTTGAACGAGCTTCGCGATCTCATCGGCATTAACCGTCAGTTTTCCGAGAATAGCCATAGATATAATGACGGAGAGCCCCATAAATGCGATATAAGCGATTTGCTTCGTCAAGCGCAGGAAAGGCATCAAGATCAGCACCATGACCGGGATAACGACGATAGCGCCGCGAGAATAAGTGAACATGAACGAGATCCAGATGGGAACGAGCATCGCCGCATGTATGATTCGCGCGGAAGGCCGGATACAATGCACGGCGTAGTACAGACTGACGAGAAACAGAGCGGCAAGGAACGCAGCGTACGTGTTGGAATATTGGAATACGGAAGTTAGGCGATATCCATCATGCGCGAGCCACAAAGCGTCGCGAGAATAAACCTGGCCGAACAAATTAAGTAATCCGAACAAAACGACGATATAAGAAGAGAGCATCAACGCATGTTCAATGATTTTGCGCGATTGGTTCGATTGTGCGAAGTAAAGGCCGGCTACGAACAAGGCAGCGAGCAGAAAGAAGATCAGCGTCATGAACTTCGCGTAGTAGTCCGATACGGCCTGGAAAGAAGCGAGCCAATAGATAATAGGAAGCGCCATGACAGCAATCGACAAAATACTGGCATAGCTATTCAACCGCCAGCTGCGGAACAACAAGGCGGCTATAACGAGAAGCAGCACAAAACCGTAAATAACCGCGCCATAAATCGCCGATTCGAAACCAAGTTCATAGCCGTTAAACAAGCCTCGATCGTAGGGGAAAATAATAAGAAAAAGCGCGATCCCAATCGTACCGAGCCATCTGAAGAGCGGAAAATCCCCTTCCAAGGGCGAATTGCTGCTGCTTGAACTCTTTCGTGTACTCATTCGTAAATACTCCCCATCCATATGTATGTGTATATGAAACTAGTTGTTCTCTGTGTATTTTAGCAAATGAGAGTATGGAATGCTATAAGTTTGAGTGATAAAATTGTATGGAGTTTACAAATCTGTAGACATTGGGATTTGTCGAAATGGGACTAGAGGTACTAGAATTCTACAAAATATTCGGTTTTGGTAGGAGATTGTGGTGTTATTCTGGGGGGATTTTTGGTAAGATAGCTAGGGTGGATTTAACATAATTTATTAAGTAAAGTAGTTGTGGCGGTGGTTAGAATCAAGAAACTGATTTTTAGAGGCTTGTATAGAATGGCAATTCCAGCAAAAAAAGTAGCGTCTTTATTCATCCCTGCACATATGATGCAGGAGGTGAAGAAAAAATTGCTAAAATCAGCTTTTCCTATTGAGCAGAATAAAAGAGTGCAAACGCATATTGAAGCTAAAGGAATGAATTTAGTTGGATATGCAAGAGCTGAAATGGGAATAGGCGAATCCTGCAGAATTGCTGCTAGATCATTATCGGCAGCAGATATTCCTTTTGGAATTATTAATTTTACTGGGACCAATGATGCAAGGATGTCTGACCATTCCTGGGCTCATAAAGAAGTAAAAGAGCCTTTATATGATGTAAATGTTTTTCATATTAACGCAGAGCAAATGTTGGAGATCTATGCTCATTACGGAAGTTCTATTTTCAATAAAAGATATAATATCGGTTACTGGCATTGGGAACTTCCGGATTTTCCGGAGAAATGGGTGGAAAACTTCAATTTTGTTGATGAGATTTGGGTGCCTTCCAATTTTGTTGCTAAGGCTATCTCGTTAAAAAGCCCTGTGCCGGTTGTGCGTATTCCGCATGGGATTGAGGTTAAGATAGAACAACCGCGAAGCAGATCTTACTTTAAACTTCCTGAGGCAAATACATTCCTGTTCTTAACGATGTACGATGTGAAGAGTTATCAAGAACGTAAAAATCCGCAAGCTTCAATAGAAGCGTTTAAGCAAGCTTTCGAGAAAGATGATATGACTGTCGGGTTGATCGTTAAGGTTAATATAAATCATGCGGAATTAAAAGAAATGAAACAGCTTGAAGAGATTATTGGAGACTATCGAAATATTTATTTAATTAAAGAGGTATTATCAAGAAACGATGTTAATGCGCTTTTAGTAACATCTGATTGTTATATCTCTTTACATCGCAGTGAAGGCTTTGGACTTGGATTGGCAGAAGCCATGTATCTTGGTAAACCAGCTATAGGTACAAATTGGTCTTCAAATACAGATTTTATGAACCATAATAACTCATGTCCTGTAAACTATGAATTAGTTTCACTAGGCAGTACATATGGTCCATATGAAGCATATCAGATTTGGGCTGAACCTGATGTATCCCATGCGAGTTACTACATGAAAAGATTAGTGGAGGATACTGATTATCGAAATAAGATTTCGAAGAATGGCGAGCAGACTATAAAATTAGAATTCTCACCTCAAAAAGTGGGGCATTTAGTAAAGAAGCGCCTCGAGTATATTAAAATATGGAATGCTGGAGGTTAATATGACAATTACTTGCGTAATAATGGCAGGAGGAAAAGGGGAGCGGTTTTGGCCTAAAAGCCGAACTAACTTACCCAAACAATTTTTAAATATTTCAGGAAACAAATCTATGATTCAACAATCGATTGAGAGACTAGAGTTGCTAATCGACATTAGTAAGATTTTTATTGTTACCAATGAGCTGTATGCAGAGTTACTTAAAGCACAGATTCCTCATTTGCCACATGAAAACATTATTATCGAACCAGTCGGGAGGAATACAGCTCCTTGTATTGGACTTGCTTCGATTCTAATAGAAGAAAGATATCCGGATAGCACCATGATTGTCATGCCTTCCGATCATATTATTCAGAATGACACAGGTTTTATTGAGATTCTTAAAACTGCTGTTAAAGTCGCTAATGATAATGGAAATATAGTCACATTAGGCATTGAACCTGCATATCCAGAGACAGGGTACGGATATATTGAAAGTACTGGAGTTAATGAGCCTGTCAATGATGTTAACGTATATAGAGTAAATAAGTTTGTCGAGAAACCCGATATCGAAAAGGCACAAGCCTATTTAGAGTCTGGGAATTATTATTGGAATAGCGGGGTTTTCATATGGCAAACTGCAGTTATTAGAAAATATATAAAAGAGCTTATGCCAGAAATGCACGATATATTGCAAACTATGAAATACGCATTCGGAAAATCTGATCAAAATGAAATTATCGCAACGGAATTTATTAAGATGCCGGATCAATCCATCGATTATGGGATAATGGAAAAAGCTAAAGATATCTTCGTTATTCCATGTTTATTCGGATGGGATGATGTAGGTAGCTGGACTGCATTAGAACGAATCGATGAACTGGACGAGAATGGGAATGTTATCAAAGGTAATATTCTCAATCTGGATACAAAACGGTGTATCATAGAGAGCAATGGAAAATTGATTGCAACCTTAGGAATAGAAGATTTGATTATAGTAGACACAGAAGATGTAACTTTAATTTGTACCAAAGAAAAGGCGCAGGAAGTAAAGCTGCTGCTAAAAGAATTACGTATGCAGAAGCTTGAACAATATTTATAATCATACAAAGGGGTAACGAATTTACATGACAAAAAATGCACTTATTACAGGGATTACAGGGCAAGACGGATCGTATTTAGCAGAGTTATTGCTCGAAAAGGGATACAAAGTTTTTGGCCTGCGCAGAAGAACAAGCGTCCCTATATTGGAAAACATTGAACATATCAAAAATGAGATTGAGTTTATCGATGGAGATCTGTTGGATCAAGGCTCGCTTATTCAAGCAGTACGTGTATCAAATCCAGATGAAGTTTATAATTTGGCAGCACAGTCATTTGTCGGTACTTCTTGGATTCAGCCTGTCCTTACGGGTCAATCTACCGGAATCGGTGTAACGAATATGCTAGAAGCAGTTCGTTTGACAAGACCAGAAGCAAGATTTTATCAAGCATCCAGCAGCGAAATGTTTGGTAAAGTAGTCGAAACGCCGCAGAAGGAAACAACACCGTTTTACCCGCGGAGTCCATATGGCGTAGCGAAACTATACGGTCACTGGATTACAGTAAACTATAGAGAGAGCTTTGATATGTTTGCTTGCTCCGGAATTTTATTTAATCATGAATCTCCTCGCCGTGGTGTAGAGTTTGTAACAAGAAAAGTAACGGATGCTGTTGCAAGGATTAAACTGGGATTGCAGAATGAACTTCGAATGGGAAATCTTGATGCAAAGCGTGATTGGGGCTTTGCGGGTGATTATGTAAAAGCTATGTGGCTGATGCTGCAGCAAGACAAACCAGATGACTTTGTTATTTCCACAGGAGAGACTCATACAGTTGAAGAACTCGTTGAAATTGCATTTGGCCACGCAGGTTTAAACTGGAGAGAATATGTTGTTATCGATCCAAAGTTTGTGCGTCCTGCTGAAGTGGACTTGTTGCTAGGTGATTGTACAAAAGCGAAAGATAAGCTTGGCTGGAAACTTGAGGTTGGTTTTGAAGAATTGATAAAAATGATGGTTGACGCTGATTTGAAAAGATTGAGGTGATAATAGTTGAAGGCACTAATAACTGGGATATCAGGATTTGTGGCCGGGCATTTAGCTAATCTACTCATAGATAAAAATATTGAAGTATGGGGAACTACCAGACATAGTTCCCCATACTTGTCGAAGGAATCAAAAGTTAGTATCGTGAAAATTGATTTGGAATCAGAGGAAAAAATTTTGTCTTTGTTAAATGAAGTGGAACCAGACTATATATTCCACTTATCAGGAGTAAGTAATGTTAAATACTCATGGGAAAACAAACAAGAGACAATTGAAAGTAATATCATCACCACAATTAATTTATTTGAAGCGGTAAGGAAAAGTAATAAGGTGCAAAAGATGAAAATTATTTCAGTAGGTTCAGCTGAAGAATATGGTAAAGAACTTTTGGGGAATAAATTAATTACCGAATATGATGTAATAAATCCTAGTTCTCCATACGGTATATCAAAAGCGACAGTTTCACTTTTAGCAAAACAATATTATGATGCATATAAGCTGAACATAATTCACGTTCGACCATTCAATCATATTGGACCTAATCAAAAAGATGGGTTTGTAGTAATTGATTTCGCAAAACAAATTATTGAAATTGAACGGGGACTTAGAGAGAGTACTGTATATACTGGAAATCTAAATGCTTATCGGGACTTTACTGATGTAAGAGATATTGTAAAAGCATACTACTTATTAGTGAGCACACCAATGAGTGAGTATGGATTTAATGTTAATGTCTGTTCTGGAAAAGGGGTATCGATAAAGAGTATTTTGGAAAAATTAGCTAACCTATCCAGGGTAGATATCGATATAATGATAGATCCCAGTAAATTTAGACCTTTAGATATTCCATACTTAGTAGGCGACAATTCTAAATTAATTCAACTTACTAATTGGAAACCTTCATATGAATTAGAACAAACTTTAAAGGATATTTTGGAATTTTTAAGGGAGAAATGAGGAGTTTAGATTGTTCAAAAAGTATCAGCATGACTTTTCGTTATTATGGATGATAGCAAAGAGAGACCTGGTAACTCGATATAATAATACTTACCTTGGTTTCTTCTGGACCCTTCTACAACCTCTTTTTTTGGGGGGGACATACTACTATGTTTTTAAATATATTTCGAAGATTGAAATACCGAATTTCTTTATTTTTTTATTAGCGGGTCTATTTCCTTGGGTTTGGCTTCAATCTGGAATCGCACAGTCATGTGGTTCAGTAATTGGAAATACAGGCATTGTTAAGAAGGTTAAATTTAATAGATCAATTCTACCAATGGCAACTATTGTCCAAACAGGTGTGCACTTTTTACTTTGTTTCTTAATATTGGTGATATTTATGTTGTTCAATGGATATTTTCCGAGGTTAAATTGGGTAATTTACATTCCTGTCTTATTAGTTCAGCAATTTTTACTAATGCTTGGAATTTCGTTTATAGTTTCATCTGCCAATGTGATTTATAGGGATCTCGATTATATTATTACGACAATGCTATCTATCTTGTTTTTCTTTACTCCGATCGGTTACAGTATCGAAAACGTCCCGGAATCAATAGAAAAATTTGTTTCACTTAATCCATTCACGGGATTGATAGAAGGATGGAGAAGTATTATTTTGTTTAATGAATCTCCTGTGCCCTATTTGTTAATACCATTTTTGTTCTCATTACTTTTCCTGTTAATTGGATACTTTATCTATAATAAAATTCAGAAGGATTTTTCTGAGTTACTATAAAAAATGTACTTTAATGTTTGTTATAACTTTGAGTGCTCTGATTTAATAATTAGTAATTATAGGGGATGCGAAATGGATTGTGATAACCAAGTTGTAATTAATGTGAAAGATGTAACTAAAGATTTTCCGCTAATAGCTACAAATCGTGAATCTCTTAAATCGACTTTGCTTAATATGCCTAAAAAGCTTTTTAATAAAAAAATGAATTTTATTCCAAAACATTCAGGGTTGAAAAATATTAGTTTTTCTTTGAAAAAAGGAGAAACTTTAGGGATAGTCGGGAGAAATGGATCAGGTAAAAGCACACTTGCTAAGCTACTTGCAGGTGTTACGTATCCGACGACTGGGAAGATTGAAATCGATGGAAGAGTTGCAGGATTACTTGAACTTGGAGCTGGATTTCATCCTGAACTTTCTGCTAAGCAAAATATCTTTCTTAACGGAATGTTATTAGGATTAACTAGAAAAGAAATAGAATTAAAAGTCGACGAGATATTATCATTTGCTAATTTAGAAGATAGGGTTAATCAACCAATTAGAACCTTCTCATCTGGAATGCAAATGAGATTAGGTTATTCAGTAGCTACCCATGTAGAAGCAGATTTATTGATAATCGATGAAGCGCTCGCGGTTGGAGATGAGGAGTTTCAAATTAAATGTAAAGCTCATTTAAATAAACTCAGGGACATAGGTACAACAATGGTTGTAATAACTCATGATATGAGTTTTATCGAAAAACACTGCAGTACCGCCTTATTAATAGATCACGGATCATTAATATTAAATGGAACACCGAATGAAGTGATTAGTAAATATAAAAATCTTATCGAATAGATAACTAGCCGGAGGGAAATATATTGAAAGTTGCAATGATTGTATCTGATAATCCTCAATGTGGAATTACAACTCATGCGAATTATGTAACAAGTGAGTTTGGTGAAAACTGTGAAGTCGATATCATTAAAACTAAGCTATCAGTTATAAGAAGTAGAGGAATACTAGAACAGTCTAAATACTATAAGACGATTGCATTAGAGCTAAATACTAGATATGATATCGTACACATACAACACGAGTATGGTCTATGGGGGAGGAAGATATTCTATTATCATTTTAATCTATATAACTTCTTAAAGAATCTTACTCTTCCAGTCGTGATTTCGCTGCACTCTATTGTTCCTGATCTTATATCTCCAGATTATGTACTACATGAAAAAAGTGGAGGATTAATAAGAAGGAACCCGCTATTTAAGTATAGTAAGTATTGGGCATATATTAAAATGTTAAATTATATTTCAAATAGAGTAAACCGATTTATTATCCATTCTGATGACTCATATACAATTTATAAAAGCTCTAATGGTAATGGGAACATCAAAATTTTACCACTGGGGATCCCAGGGGTAAGAAAAATATCTTTAGCCGATAAACTCGAAGCTAAAGCAAGAAAGGGGTTTCTAGGAAAAAAACTCTTAGTGTTATTTGGATTTGTTTCATCGTACAAAGGTCATGAAACTGCTATTCATGCATTGTCCAATTTACCTCCTGAATATATTTTAATAATTGCTGGAGGCTCACATCCATTAAATCCAGATAGTAATGAATATATGAAAAGGCTTTTACGACTTGCACATAGATATAATATCAGGGACAGAGTAATTATTACAGGATTTCTTAGTGAAGAAGAGATTGATGAATGGCAAATAGCCGCTGATTTAGTTTTAGCTCCTTACCTTGAAGTCGGTTTATCTGCGAGTGCAGCGATATCAAGAGCTTTTGCGATGTCAAATGCAGTTGTTGCATCAGATATTTCTGCATTTTTAGGTATAGCAGAACAAACAAAAGCTATTAAAATATTTCCTAGTACTGAAGCATTACTATTGGTTGATTCTATTTTAGAAATAGAGAAAAATAAAGTGCTACTGAATAGAATGAGAGAAGCAAGCTATGAATATGCAGAAAAAAACTCAATGTATACAATAGCAAATGAACATATCAAGCTATACAATACAATTTTATCGGAAAATTGAAAGATGTTGAAAACAAAGAAAAATTTAAAACCAATATTTCTTCATAGCAGCTGGAGGACTTCCAGCACATATTTATGGAATAAATATCGATCACATTCATATATTACAGCATATTATGAACCATTTCATGAGATATTAAATACGATATCGCATTCAGAAGTCGAACTATTAACTCATAAATCCTGGGAATCGAAACATCCAGAATTAGTTAGACCATACTTTTCGGAATATTTACCTTTGATTCAAATAAGAGGTGTAGAAGGATTTAAGAATGATTTTTCATATAGTAATTTTTTTGTGAATAATGAAGAATTAATTGAACAAAAGTTTTATATTGAAAGACTACTTGATTCAGCAATTGCTTCACAGCAAAAGCCTGTCCTAGGTTTTTGCCGATCCACAGGAAGAACGAGGTGGATGAGGGAGATGTTTCCAAATGCAGTACATATTCTGCTTATGAGAAATCCTATACAACAGTGGTTATCGGGTTATCAGCAAAAAATTAAGAATGACAATGATGCTTTTATAATTATTTATTTACTTTTAATGGGTCTGGTGAAAGAGAACAAGTATATTATATGTGTTCGAAATTATTATGGAATCCCTCAATTAAACTCAAATGACATGTCAGAGTTGATGAATTTTTATAGGCAACAAAAATTAAGTGATGAGATATTATACGAAATTTTTTTACATATATATATATTTACAATGATAGAATCTTATAATCAGGTTGATCTAGTTATCGATATCGATAAGTTATCAAAATCTAAATTATATAATAAGTATATTGGTTTATTGCAAAGAAGTTTAACGGGAGTGAATTTGGATTTTAGTGATGCTTCTGTAAATTATACTGATCATATGTCATTTAATATTGATTTTAATCAGTGTAATATTAATGTGATTGAATTTTTTTCAAAATGGTTATCTAGAAATAGAAGGGAAATTCATGCTACTAATAAGGAAATTAAAAATATTATCAAAATAATAAATTATTGTATTACTTAACTATCTTTTCTCAAAGTTAATTGTCAAGTTTGATAGGGTCCATAGTTAATGAATCATCAAGGAGGGCAAAAATGGATTCAAGAGAACTGTTATATTGGCAAGAAGGAGCAGTATCAAGGAAGGATCGGAATCAATTAAATCAACACAAAAGTTTCATGATATGGATGACAGGATTATCTGCATCTGGTAAATCTACAATTGCAATAGAAGTTGAGAAAGAACTTCATAAGAGAAAGATACGTTCATTTATCTTAGATGGTGATAATATTCGACTAGGATTAAATAAGAATCTAACATTTAGTGAAGAAGATCGTAAAGAGAATGTAAGAAGAGTTGGAGAAGTAGGTAAGTTATTCGTTGATGCTGGAGTAATAACTATATCAGCGTTTATCTCGCCTTATCAACAAGATAGAGAAATGGTACGTAATATGTTTAATAAAGAAGATTTTATTGAAATATATATTAAATGTAGTGTCGAAGAATGTGAAAAACGAGATCCTAAGGGATTATATAAAAAAGCAAGAATTGGTGCGATTAATGATTTTACAGGAATTTCTTCTGTTTATGAAGAACCTCTAAATCCAGAGATAATTATTGATACTGAGCACTATTCAAAAGAACAATCAGTAAAAATGATATTGGATTATCTAATCAAGTTTATGTATCGATGATAAAAACTTTTTATTGGAGGATTTTTTTTGAAAGGAATCATCCTTGCAGGAGGAACAGGATCTCGTCTTTATCCATTAACTAAGGTTACTAATAAACACCTACTCCCTGTCGGAAAATACCCTATGATATTCCACGCAATTGCAAAGATGAAAGAAGCGGGTATCTTCGATATTCTAATTGTAACTGGAAAAGACCATATGGGTGATGTTGTCAATCTGCTTGGTAGTGGTAAAGACTTTGACCTTACTTTTACCTATAAAGTTCAAGATGAAGCTGGTGGAATAGCACAAGCTCTAGGCATGGCGGAGCAGTTTGTTAGTAATGACCGAATGGTAGTTATTTTAGGGGATAATGTATTTGCTGACAGCATCTCAAGTATTGTCTCAAAGTATTGCGATCAGGACAGTGGTGCAAAAATTCTCATTCAAGAAGTACACGATCCAGGTAGATACGGAGTGCCTGAGTTAAGTGGAAGTAATATTATTTCGATTGAGGAGAAGCCTCAGCATCCCAAAAGCAAATTTGCGGTTACAGGGATTTATATGTACGATAGTCGAGTTTTCGATATCATCCGGAAGCTAAAGCCATCTAGCCGTGGAGAACTTGAGATTACGGATGTTAATAATGCATATATCAAAACAAATGATCTGACATATGATGTGTTGAACAATTGGTGGACAGATGCTGGTACACTCTCTTCGTACAGTAGGGCTAATGAGCTTGCAAAAGACATTATTTACGGAGAGGAATTTGGCAAATTCAAAATGTAATCGGCGGTGAATTCGTTGAAAGTTAATGGAACCAATCTCTTTGGAGTGAAGATGATTGAACCTGAAGTTTTCGGAGATCATCGCGGTTACTTTATGGAGAGTTACAATGAACTAAAGTTTTTTCAACATGGTCTAAGCTATAAATTTGTTCAAGATAATCATTCGTTATCTGTCGACAAAAATGTAATACGAGGTCTGCATTTTCAGCTTGAACCTAAGGGTCAAACAAAGCTTATAAGAGTAACAGCCGGAGAAATATTTGATGTTGTTGTTGATATCCGCAAAGGCTCACCTACATTCGGCCAATGGCAAGGGTTTATCCTCAGTGCATCCAACAAACGACAGTTACTCGTTCCGCAAGGCTTTGCACACGGCTTTTGTACCCTTGTCCCTAATTGCGAAGTACAATACAAAGTTGATGCTCTTTACTCGCCGGAGCACGACCGGGGGATCGCCTGGGACGACCCTGCTCTCGGAATCAACTGGCCGACATCGAATCCGGTCTTGTCGGACAAGGATGCCAAGCATCCCGTGTTGGCCGAGGCGGAAATCAACTTTGTATATGAAGGGTGAGCTAGATTTATGAAATTACTTATCACCGGCGGGGCCGGCTTCATTGGCAGCAACTTTGTCTTATATATGATCAACCAATATCAGCATTATGAAATCATTAATGTGGATGCGCTGACTTACGCAGGTAACCTTGAGAATTTGCGGTCCGTTGAGAATCACTCCAACTATCAGTTCGTTAAGGCCGACATTGCCGAACGGAGCTCGCTGGAGCCGCTTTTCCAGACCGGCATTGATGCCGTCATTAACTTTGCCGCCGAATCGCATGTGGACCGGAGCATCCTGCAGCCGGATATTTTCGTAAAGACGAATATTCTCGGCACGCAGACGCTGTTGGATTTGACTAAGCAATATAGCGTCAATAAGTTCGTGCAAGTGTCGACGGATGAGGTTTATGGCACGCTAGGCGAGACAGGGCTTTTCACCGAAGAAACACCGCTCGCGCCTAATAGTCCTTATTCCGCTAGTAAGGCGGGGGCTGACCTGCTAGTACGCGCTTATCACGAGACTTTTGGTTTGAATGTGAATATTACGCGATGCTCGAATAATTACGGTCCTTATCAATTCCCGGAGAAGCTCATTCCATTGATGATCCAAAATGCGCTTCAGGACAAGCCACTCCCTGTCTATGGTGACGGACTGAACGTGCGCGATTGGCTGTATGTGGAGGATCATTGCAGCGCGATCGATCTGGTACTCCACAAAGGGAAAAATGGCGAGGTTTACAACGTAGGCGGCCGTAACGAACGGAACAACTTGCAGGTTGTACGTACGATCCTTGAAGAGCTCGGAAAACCCGAGTCGCTTATCACTTACGTCAAGGACCGCCTCGGACATGACCGCCGGTATGCGATAGATGCGGACAAAATCCGTCATGAGCTGGGCTGGCAGCCGAAGTACGACTATGAGAACGGCATTAAGGAAACGATTCGATGGTATCTGAACAACGCGCAGTGGATGGATCAGGTCGTGTCGGGTTCCTATCAGCAATATTATGATCTGCAGTATAAGGAGCGCCTGGAGGCGAGCAACTGATGTCAAAGCTGAAAATTGTCGTTACCGGAGCGAACGGTCAGCTCGGACGCGAGCTAACGGAGTGGGAGACGGATGCCGCGGATATCATTGGCTTCGGCCGAGAGACGCTCGATATTACGAGCATCGAACAATGCCGACAAGTTATTACGCTTCATCAGCCTGACATTGTCATCCATTGCGCGGCCTATACCACCGTTGATAAAGCCGAGTCCGAGCCGGACGAGGCTTTTCGCGTGAATGCCGCTGCAACAAGGAACGTGGTCATTGCCGCGCGCGAAGCGGGAGCGAAGTTCTGCTACATTAGTACCGATTATGTGTTTGACGGCAAAGGCTCGTCGCCTTATAACGAATACGACCAAACCAATCCACAGACGGTTTATGGGAAGTCCAAGCTTGCGGGCGAGTTAATGGTTCAAACGTTGCATGATCGTTACTATATCGTACGTACCTCATGGGTATACGGAAAGTACGGCAATAACTTCGTGAAGACGATGCTGAAAATGGCGGGCGAACGCGATCAATTAAAGGTCGTTTCCGATCAAATCGGCTCACCGACCTATACGTATGATTTGGCTGCTTTTCTATTGGAACTAGTAGCGACCGACCGCTATGGCGTTTATCATGCATCAAATAGCGGAATTTGCTCCTGGTACGAATTTGCAAAAGCCATCTTCGAGGACAGCGGCATAACGATTCGTCTCGATCCTTGTTCGACTGCGGATTTCCCGAGGCCTGCCCCAAGGCCGGCCTATTCCGTTATGGATCACACCGCGATCCGAAGCAATGGCTTCCGCATGCTACGGTCATGGAGAGAAGCGCTTAACCATTATCTCAAAGACAGCGAGTGATAGAAGCTATGCCAACGGTTAGTGTATGTATCGTCACGTATAACAGCGCGAATGACATTGAGGCATGTCTGAACGCCGTATTGATGCAGACTTGCCCGGTCCAACAAATTATCGTGATCGATAATGCATCTGCCGACGATATCGCAGAGCGAATAACACCCTATCGCAATCAGGTTCATTTCATAGCGAACAAGGTAAACAACGGGTTTGCGGGCGGCCAGAATCAGGCCATCCGCCAAACCCGTTCCGACTATGTGCTCGTTCTGAATCCGGATGTTACGTTGTCGCCGGACTATTTGTCCGAAACGATCGCCTTCATGGAGCGGCATCCGAAAGTCGGAAGCGCGACAGGAAAGCTTGTGCTTGCCGATCATCCAGGCATTATGGACAGCGCCGGAATCGGCATGAAGCGGAACAGGCAGGGCTATGATCTGGCAGCCGGCGAACCGGCGGCGGACTGGATGGAGTCAAAGGAAGTGTTCGGCGTATCCGGAGCCGCAGCCGTATATCGCAGCGCCATGATAAGGCATATCGAGTTCGAGGGGCAGTTTTTTGACGAGCAGTTTTTTGCTTATAAGGAAGACGTCGATGTGGCATGGCGCGCACGAAAGCTCGGTTGGACTTCCTATTATGTAGCGACCGCACTGGCGACGCATCACCGCGGCTGGAAAAAGGGTAGACGAGGCAGCATGCCTCTATTCGTTCGTAGGCATTCTTATCAGAATCGCTTTTTCACTTTGATCAAAAATGAAACATTCGGATTGCACTCCTTCTTAACGATCCCGCTCATTCTGGTATCGGAAGCCGTTAAGCTGGGGTATATCGTTTTACGAGAGCCTGGTCTATTGGCGTGCTGGCCTTTTATTATGAAGTCCCTGCCAAGCATGCTTCGCAAACGGAAATGGATAATAAATAAAGCGCGATTGTCCAATAGTCATAACCGATAAATTTAACCATTTTTTATTTAAGTGGCAATATATGGGGTTCTATTCTAAAACTACTTTTGATACAATGCAAATAGAGTCGAAAAATAAGAGAATGCAGGTGAGATCGGAGATATGCTTCGACAAAACCAAAGGTTTCTGACGCAATTATATATGCTTGCGGATTTGCTTGTCACATTAATTGCGTTCCTGGCAGCCTATTGGCTTAAATTTTACAGCGGGGTGCTTCCGAGCATTAATTCGGTGCCATTCTCGACCTATCTGCTCTGGGGCACGATTTATTCCTTCTCGGCCGTGCTAGTTGGCTTCTACCTGCAGTTTTACTCGCCGAAGCGGCGCAGAAATTTTTCCCATGAAATTATCAAAATCGTTCAAATCCAATTGTTCAGCTTCCTTGGGCTGCTCAGCTTGTTCTTTATTACGAGAGAGGTACATATTTCCCGGGAATTTCTCGCGATCTTCTTCGCGTTGAATGTGATCGCGATCGCGACGTACCGCTACTGGGTGAAGGCTACCCTTTCCTCGTTCCGCCGCCGCGGCTACAATAAACGGTTTGTGCTCATCGTTGGGGCAGGCTCGGTCGGCAGAAGCTTCTATACCAATCTGCAACTGTACCCGGAGCTTGGCTATGAGGTTGTAGGCTTCCTTGACGATTACCAGACGGAGCACGCCCCCGAGCATGGCGACCTCAAGCCGATTATCGGCAGACTGGATGATTTGAAGAAAAAACTGAACAAAAACCCGATCGACGAAGTCATTATCGCCCTCCCTCTGGAGGCTCACGCGAAATATGCGGAAATTATTGAAACCTGCGAGCAGTCCGGCGTCAAGACGCTGATCATTCCCGATTTCTTCGACCTGCTGCCGGCCCGGCCTTTCTTTGATAATTTTGCGGGCATACCACTCATCAACGTTCGCGACGTGCCGCTTGACGAGCTGAGCAACCGGATTTTGAAACGGTGGTTCGATATTGCATTCTCGATCTTTGCCATTATTTTAACTTCTCCAATTATGCTCTTTATTATAATCGGCTTAAAGCTTACTTCTCCGGGCCCGATTTTGTTCAAACAGGAACGGATGGGGCTTGACCGCAAGACGTTCCCGATGTACAAATTCCGTTCGATGCATGTGTCCACGGATGCGGTGTCCGATACGCAATGGACGGTGGAGAACGATCCGCGGCGTACACGGTTCGGAGCCTTCCTGCGTAGAACGAGCCTGGATGAGCTGCCTCAGTTCTTCAATGTGCTGCTCGGACATATGAGCGTCGTCGGACCGCGCCCGGAACGGCCTTACTTCGTTCATCAGTTCAAGGAAGAAATTCCGAAATATATGATCAAGCATCAGATCCGCCCCGGCATTACGGGTTGGGCGCAGACGAACGGCTTGCGCGGCGACACGTCGATTCAGGACCGCATCATGCACGATATTTTTTACATTGAGAATTGGACGTTTTTATTCGATATCAAAATTATTTTTAAGACCATACTGAAAGGCTTGATCAACAAAAATGCTTACTGACAACGGATCAACGCCTAAAGTGTCCGTCATCATTCCTACATTAAATGCCGGAGCCGAGTTGACCGAGCTTCTCGCAAGATTGCAACGGCAGACGGTCCGGCCTCATGAAATCATCATTATGGATTCGGAGTCTATCGACGGAACGCAGGATAGAGCCCGGGAAGCGGGAGTACGGCTCTTATCCGTTGCGCGCAGCGAGTTCGACCATGGCGGGACGAGAAATCGTGCGGCAGAGCATGCGGAAGGCGACATCCTGATGTTCATGACGCAGGATGCGCTTCCCTATGATGACAGGCTTATCGAGCAACTAACGAAGCCGCTTATTTCTAGCGAGAAGGTCGTATATGCTTATGCCAGACAGCTGGCAAGACCGGACGCGAACGTACTTGAACGGCTGGCGAGGGAGCACAATTACCCTGGTCAGTCGGAAATCAAGTCTTATGAGGATATTGAGACGCTCGGAATCAAAACGTTTTTCTGCTCCAACGTTTGTTCGGCGATTAAGCGAGACGTTTTCGAGGAAATGGGGCGTTTTCAGGAGCCCGTCATTTTCAATGAGGATTTGTTCATGGCGGCTAAATGTATTCTATCCGGCTACAGCACGGCTTATTGCGCGGAAGCCATCGTTTATCATTCGCATGATTACTCGATCAGCCAGCAGTTCAGAAGATATTTCGATAACGGCGTATCGATGAGCTTGAATACATGGATTATTCCATATAGCGCCGTTGGCAAGGCAGGCTCCAAGCTGGTGAAGCTTCAGTTGCTGGAGCTTATGCGCGCCGGCAGGTGGTTTCTCGTTCCAAAGCTGATCGGGGAAGCAGGCGCGAAGCTGATCGGCTACAAGCTCGGCATGAATTACCGCCGATTGCCGGCTTTTTTAAGCAAACGATTCGTCATGCACCGAGCCATCTTCAAGCAGCTCGAGAATAAGACTGGCGGAGCTTCTGCAGGCGGAACGATAAGCAAACAACAGGCTAGATAAGCTCGTTCCATTCGTGAAGAATCGGACGGGCTTTTTGTATGTTGCATACCGCCCCACCGACTAGCTCACACTAGAGAAACCTGCAATCTGCATCGGGATACGGGAGGAGAGGTGATCGGACATGGGGACGTGGCTCATCTGGCTGTTAGCCGCGCTTTGCCTATATATTGCGCAATTGGGCGTCATCCTCTGGCTCGAGCATCGCAAGCCCGCGCAATTGACGGCTTGGCTGTTCATCGCTTTCGTATGCCCGATTATCGGCTTTGTCGCCTATGTCTTTCTGGGCAGCGAGTTTACAAGACGGAAGCGCATCGACAGGTACCGGCTGGAGGCGATGGAAGCGGCGATCGGCAGGTCGGATCAGGTACGGGAAGCCGGGAACGCCGGCAATCCGCAGCTCGCGGAGCAGGAGAAGCTGTTCGCGATGCTGACGGCTCTGGCTCCGTTCCCGATTACAGCCAGAAATCGGACGAAGGTGCTGACGAACGGCAAGGAAACGTTCGAGGCCATCCTGCTGGCGCTTGAGGGAGCTCGGCATCATATCCACCTGGATTATTATACGATCCGGGACGATGGGATCGGCCGCCGCTTCCAGGAGCTGCTTGTGCGCAAGGCGCGCGACGGCGTGCAAGTACGCGTCATTTACGACGGTATTGGCAGCATGAACTTGAGCGACGCATACGTGGAAAAGCTGCGCTCGGCGGGAGTGCAAACGAGCTGCTTCCTGCCGCCTCGGCTCGCTTTTTTCGACAGGCGGCTCAACTTCCGCAATCACCGTAAAATCGTCGTCGTCGACGGATTGGTCGGATTTATCGGCGGCATCAACATCGGAGACGAGTATTTGGGCAAAGATCCGAAGCTCGGCTTTTGGCGCGATACGCATTTGCGGCTCGAAGGGGACGCCGTTTATTTTTTGCAGGAACTGTTCCTGAATGATTGGGCATTCGCGGCAAAGAAGAAGCTTGAAGGCGAAGCCTATATGCCTGCGCATCGGTGCGAAGGAGGAGAACGGGTTCAAATCGTGTCAAGCAAGCCCGGGCATAACGACCAGCAGATCAGAGACGTGCTGTTCGCGGCGATCACGGCGGCCAGAAGCCGGATTTACGTGACAACGCCGTACTTCATTCCCGATCCGTCGCTCATGACGGCACTACGAACGGCCGCGCTCAGCGGCGTCGACGTCCGGCTCGTTATTCCGGGGAGAAGCGACTCCCGCCTTGTCCTCCTGGCTACTCTATCCTACATACAGGCTATGCTCGAAGCCGGAGTGAAGGTGTACCGGTACGAGAAGGGGTTCGTTCACGCCAAAGTGATGATCGTCGACGAAATGCTTGCGACGCTCGGCACGGCGAACGTCGACATGCGCAGCTTGTACAGCAATTTCGAAATTAATGCGGTGCTGTTCGACGAAGCGGCGATCAGGCGGCTGGAGCGGGACTTTATGGACGATTTGGCGAACAGCCGGGAGCTGTCGCCGGAAGCGTTCAAGCGTAGGCCGCGGCGTCAGAAGACGGCCGAATCGATCGTGCACATCCTCTCGCCGCTGCTGTGACCGATGCATGACGCGCCGCCTTTTCGGGCATATTTGACGTGATGGCTTTCGCTTAAGCCGATCGAATACAAAGCTTTCATACGGGAGGACGACAATGACCGATACGAACGAACAAGTTAAGCCTACATCGGCCGAGCCGAAAAATGAAGGCAGAGACGACTATTTTATGGATATCGACAGAATGGTCAACGAAGGTTTGGGCGGCGGCAATGTTACGATGCAGAACGGTCTGATCGACGAATCGACCACCGATACGATGGATCGGGAAACAAAATAGACAGAAGCCGCGAATACAGAATAGGGATTTGGGAGGATAATCGCAATGGAAACGGCACGCGCGATGGAAATTTACAATTCGGAGAGAACGCACAAGGTGAAGCTGGACGAGGATTCGGTGTGGATCGAGAACGTTGACGAATCGAACGGGATG
This sequence comes from Paenibacillus arenilitoris, assembly GCF_014705655.1. Classification (GTDB taxonomy): domain Bacteria; phylum Bacillota; class Bacilli; order Paenibacillales; family Paenibacillaceae; genus Pristimantibacillus; species Pristimantibacillus arenilitoris. The sequence continues at coordinate 145,757 of NZ_JACXIY010000006.1, forward strand.
GCTACCGTCATGGTCAATAACAACCCGGTCAACACGAAGACGGTGTCCTGCGACCGGCTCGTCGAGGTCGACGATCAGTAAAAGAAAACCTGGCTGCGCCGGCAGCCAGGTTTTCTTTTATCCTCCGTACGCATCGCGGAATGCCGCGCACAGCGCCGCGCGGTCAACCTCCCACAGCTCGGCGATCTCGGCGCTGACGTTCTCCTCCCACCAGTCGGCCTGCAGCTTGCGGTTGCTCCGGTTCTCGTAGATCCAGATCAAATTCGGAATGACCTTCTTGTAGTAGATCGATTCGGCCTTCTCGATCTTCTCTTTCGGAATCCATACCTTCATCCGCTTGACGGTGCGGTACAATTCGTTGCTGCAGGCTCTGCGAATTTTGCGTGCGGTCGGAAGGCCGGCGGTATGCTTCTGCTCGTTCGCTTTCACGGTAACCGACTCCTCTCTACCCCATATGTATGCGCATAGGGAAGAGGAGGTCACTAGCCTGAACTTAACAAGCTTATTCGTCCACGACGATATAGCCGACCATCGGGCCGCCATGGCGCATATCGGTGTGTGTCAGGCATTGGATCGGATAGGTTCCCTCTTTATCGGCCGAAAATCGGACGGTCGTCGTTTTCCCCTTCGTCACTTCGCCGCGGAGACCGAGCCCTTCGACGACGAAAGGATGGCTGCTGCCGTTCACGCCGCTGATTTGCAGCTCGATGAGCTCGCCTTTTTCCACGTGTATGGTTCCCGGGTCCCAGCGGTATACCTCGAGCTCCTTGCCGTCTGCCGTCGTCGTTTTGAATTCGCCCGTCACGAGCTGGATGACTCGGGCTTCCCGGGCTTGTCCGCCGACCGTGCGCGACTGGCTCCAGCTTAAGTAGACGGCCGCCAGAACGATGAGTGCCGCGACGACGATCGCGAGCTGGATATGCCTTTTGTTAACGATAAACACTTTGGACATATTAGGATCACCCCACCAGTTTATATAAGCTATGGCTAGTCTATGCCGGAGCTTGTCAGGCCATGACAAAAGTGGAAGGCTCTTGCGCGCGTATGGTAAAATAACGGGAGCGAACGCGCGGCTTGTCCGCGCCCGCACGTCATTCATGGAGGTTGGGTATGGAGAGCTGGATTACAGAGATTATGGAGCAGTACGGTTATTTCGGCATTTTATTTTTGATTGCGCTTGAGAACTTATTCCCGCCGATTCCTTCGGAAGTCATTTTGACCTTCGGGGGCTTCATGACGATCAATACGAGCCTCACGCCGGTCGGCGTCATCGTCACGGCCACGCTCGGTTCGGTCATCGGAGCCATTATTTTGTACTACGTCGGCAAGCTGCTTGGCGTCGAAAGGCTGGAGAAAATCATCGACCGGTGGGGACGCGTGCTTCGGGTGAAGAAGGAGGACATTCGCAAGGCGGACGCCTGGTTCGAGAAATACGGCTACTGGGCGGTATTCCTCTGCCGGATGGTTCCGCTCATCCGCAGCCTGATCTCCTTGCCGGCCGGCATGTCCCACATGAAGTTCGTTCCGTTCCTGCTGTTCACGACGATAGGAACGCTGATCTGGAATTCTATCCTCGTGTCCGTCGGCGCGGCGGTCGGCGACAACTGGACGGAAATCGTCGAATTCATGGACGTCTACTCCAACATCGCTTACGCGATTATCGCGATATGCGTCGTCATCGTGCTTTTTCTCTACATTCGCAGGGCGAAAAAGTTTTAAGGTATAATGGAGATGCGCAAAACGAAAAAGAAGCTACATAGCAGCTATCATAAAATAAGAGGGAAAGAGGGATATTCATGAGCAAAAGCGTAGCGGATAAACTGGGCAAAGGAATCAGCCCGAAGCAATTCATTGACGGCATGACCAAAAACCGGGAGGCTTTCATCGGCTGGTCGGACAAATTCGAATGGACGGACGAGAGCGACAAGGAATACTTCGAATCGCTGAACAATCGCGACGATCTTCGCTGCCTTATCCTGATGGCGGATTGGTGCGGCGACGTCGTCCGCAATATCCCGGTCGTGTTCCGAGCGCTGGAGAACAGCGGCATTCCGATCGACGTGCTCATTATGGAGGAGCATCTGGACACGATGGACCAGTTCTTGACGATGGGCGGACGCTCCATTCCGGTCGTCATCTTCGCGGATACGGGCGGTGCCGTGCTCGGACAATGGGGACCGCGCCCAACTCACGTGCAGGAGGCGATGATCGCGTTCAAGCAGGCGAATCCGGACCGCGACGCAGCCGATTACCAAGACAACTTGGCGGCTACGCGGCAGGAGATGGGACGCCGGTACGGCGAAGGAACGGGCTACCAGTCCGTTATCGTCAAAGAGCTCCGCACGCTGCTGGAGTCGTTCTAAACCGAATAGGAGCCTAAAACATATGCGAATCGAAACCTTTACGTTAGGACCGTTGCAAACGAACGCTTATTTCATTTCGGTAACGGAGCCTCCCGCCGAGGAAGGCGGGAAGTCGCGGGAGAGGGCGATCGTCATCGATCCGGGCATGAATCCGAAGCGGCTGCTCGAGCGTCTCGAAGGCGCGGAAGTTGAAGCGATTCTGCTAACCCATGCCCACTTCGATCATATGGGCGGCGTGGACGAGGTGCGGAAGGCAGCGGGCTGCCCGGTCTATATTCATGATTTGGAGGCGGACTGGCTGACCGACCCGCGCAAGAACGGATCGATGCGGTGGCAGGACGTTACGCCTCCGCTGTCTACGGATGCCGCGGAACACGCGCTGGAGGAAGGCCAGACGCTGAAGCTGCTCGGCCGCTCCTTCAAGGTCATGCATACGCCGGGACATTCGCCGGGGAGCGTCAGCTTCCTGTGCGGCAATCATCTGTTCTCCGGCGATGTGCTGTTCCGGTTATCGGTCGGACGGACCGACCTGCCGGGCGGGCGGGAGCGGGATTTGTACGATTCGATCCGGAACAAGCTGTATAAGCTGGATCCGGACGTGATCGTATACCCCGGACACGGCGGAAGGACGACGATCGGTTACGAGATGGCGAACAATCCATACACGGGAGCATGAAGCATAGGAAGGAGCAGTACGTTTGGCGGATACGAAAGTACGGCAGCAGGAGCAATTGGAAGAAAGCGCGGGCAGCGCAAAGCTGACGGCCGAGCAAAAGGCAGCCGAGAGTGAAAGGATCATCAAAGGAATCGCGTCGCAGCTGGCCATTCCGGTGACGAAGGTGAAGGCGGCGGTCGGATTGCTGGACGAAGGCAACACGATCCCGTTCATCGCCCGCTACCGGAAGGAAATGACGGGCGAGCTCGACGAGAACGACCTGCGGTCGATCGAAGAGAAGCTGCAGTACATGCGCAACCTCGAAGAGCGTAAGCGCGAGGTCATCCGGCTGATCGACGAGCAGGGCAAGCTGACGGACGAGCTGCGGGCAGGCATTAACGGCGCGGTCAAGCTGCAGGAGGTCGAGGATTTGTATCGTCCTTACCGCCAGAAGCGAAAGACGCGCGCCAGCGTGGCGAAGGAAAGAGGCCTCGAGCCGCTCGCGGACTGGCTCTGGTCGCAGCCGCGGCAAGGGGAGCCGCTGGGCGAAGCGGCCCGGTACGTCGATGCCGATAAAGGCGTTGCGACCCCGGAAGAGGCGCTGCAGGGCGCCATGGACATCATTGCGGAAAATATCGCGGACGATGCCTCAATCCGCTCCTGGGTGCGCAAATTTACGTTCGATCAGGCGCTCATGAAGACGGATGCCAAAAACCCGGACGCGGAAACGGTATACGAAATGTACTACAGCTACCAGGAGCCGGTCAGGAAGCTGCCGCCGCACCGGATATTGGCAATTAACCGGGCGGAGCGGGAGGACGTGCTGCGCGTAAGCTTCGAGGTGCCGGTCGAACGCATTCACGAGCATATCGCGCGCAAGCTGCTGAGGAACGGCACGGCGCAGCCGATCAGAGACGTTCTGACAGCCGTCATCGAGGATTCGTACAAGCGGCTTATCGCTCCGTCCATCGAGCGCGAGGTGCGCGGCGAGCTCACGGAGAAGGCGGAGGAGCACGCGATTTCGATTTTTTCCGTCAACTTGCGCAATCTTCTTCTTCAGCCCCCCGTTCGCGGCCAGATCGTACTCGGCGTCGACCCTGCGTTCCGGACGGGCTGCAAGCTGGCGGTCGTCGACGACACGGGCAAGCTGCTCGAGGTCGCAGTCTCCTATCCGACGCCGCCGAACAACAAGATTGCGGAAGCGGAGAAGCTGATCAATGGTTTAATCGACAAGTACGGAGTCGAATTGATCGTCATCGGGAACGGGACGGCTTCGCGCGAGACGGAGCTGTTCATCGCCGGGCTGATCGGCAAGCGAAAGGCTTCGGCGGCCGGCGGCGCCGAGCTGAAGTATATTATCGTGAACGAAGCGGGGGCGAGCGTCTATTCCGCCTCCAAGCTGGCGCAGGAAGAGTTTCCGACGCTGGATGTCGCGGAGCGGAGCGCGGTTTCGATCGCGCGACGGCTTCAGGACCCGCTGGCCGAGCTCGTCAAGATCGAGCCGAAGGCGATCGGCGTCGGCCAATACCAGCACGATGTCAGCCAGAAACGTCTCGACGAGACGCTCGGCGGCGTCGTCGAATCGGCCGTCAACCATGTCGGCGTCGACGTGAACACCGCTTCGGCATCGCTGCTGTCCTATGTCGCGGGCATTAACGCGACGATCGCGAAGAACATCGTCAAATACCGCGAGGAGAACGGACGCTTCGCGAAGCGGGCGCAGCTGCAGAAGGTGCCTCGTCTAGGCGCGAAATCGTACGAGCAGAGCATCGGCTTCCTCCGGATCCCGGAGGCGGGCAATCCGCTCGACGGCACGCCGATCCATCCGGAATCGTACGACGTCGTGGACAAGCTGTTCAAGGAGCTGCAGCTGGATCTGAAGCGGCTGGGCACGGAGGAGCTGAAGGCGAAGCTGTCGCAGCTCGATGCCGCGGCGATCGCGCCGACGCTCGGGGTCGGCGTTCCGACGCTGCGCGATATCGTGGACAGCCTGCTGAAGCCGGGACGGGATCCGAGGGAGGAGCTGCCTCCTCCGATCTTCCATACCGACGTGCTCGGCATCGAAGATTTAACGCCGGGCATGGAGCTTCAAGGCACGGTGCGCAACGTCATCGACTTCGGGGCGTTTGTCGATATCGGGATCAAGAACGACGGCCTCGTGCACATATCCCAAATGAGCGATAAATTCGTCAAGCATCCGATGGAGGTCGTGTCGGTCGGAGACAACGTGACCGTATGGGTGCTTAACGTCGACGAGAAGAAAGGCCGCGTAGGCTTGACGATGCGGAGGCCAAGTTAGACCCTGCAAATGAACAGACCTCGCCTGATTTCAGGCGGGGTTCTTTTTATTACCGAGCTTATTCCACCAAGGGACGGGTCGGCCTCGCTTATCAAAAGTAAGTTAATTGACAAACGCGTTTCGATGACCTATACTGTACATCAAGTGATTACAGTATTAATAATGAATACAGTTAGAGAGAATAAACATTCGGAGGGAAACCAAATGACAAATCCGCAAATCGATTCGCCCGTGAAAGTGCAAACCAACGAGAAAGACGCCTTGTTCTTCGACGTGCTGAACGAGCGCCGTTCCGTGCGCAAGTACGACAGCAGCGCTGTAATTTCGGAGCAGGAGCTGCGCGAAATTTTGGATATCGCGACGAAGGCTCCTTCTTCCTCGAACTTGCAGCCTTGGCGCTTTCTTGTCGTTACGGATCCGGAATTGAAGCAGAAGCTGCTTCCGATCGCGAATAACCAGCAGCAGGTCGCGGAAGCTTCCGCCATCATCATCGTTCTCGGCGACTTGGAAATGTACGGCCTGGCCGACAAAATTTATGGAGCCAGCGCAGCGGCAGGCTATATGACCGAAGAGGTGGCTAACAACTTTATCGCGAATTCGACGCGTCTTTACTCGTCCCTGCCGGCCGAACGGCTGAAGGAAATCGTCGTATTCGATACGGGGCTCGTCGCGATGCAAATTATGCTGACCGCCCGCGCCAAAGGCTACGATACGGTGCCGATGGGCGGCTACAACCGCGACCTCGTGAGAGAGATGTTCCAAATCCCCGACCGTTACTTGCCAACGCTGATGCTGCCCGTCGGCAAAGCGTCCGCGCCGGGCCATCCGACGACTCGTCTGCCGCTCGACGACATTTTGTTCATGAACGGCCTGTAATAGTTCCGCAAAATCATAAACCGGCCCTGCGCGAGAAGCGGGGGCCGGTTTTTTCGGATCGATTCTATGCGGCGGCGCATCATAAAAAAAATTCGGTGCCGCTTCCTTGCTCTTTAGGACCTTGCTTGTTGCGGTAAAAATACCAGCAGTCGTTAAGCAGCTTGATCTGCCGGCGGTCTTTCTTCTGAAAAGCGCGCATCAATTGATTGCACAGCCACTGCGGCATACGCTTCGTCCTCCTCCCAGAGCCCAACTTGTTGTACTATTACCATATGGGAAAGGGCGTATGTCCGTGCAGGTCCAATCTAATTGACGTTCTCCTCTTCGTACTCCTCGTACCATTGCTCCAGCTGCGCCTGCAGCGCGCGGATTTCCGTCAGCAGCGAGATGAGCGGGTACGACTTCTCCTGCACGCCGGCAAAATCCCGCTCGAGGCCGTTAATGTAATCGAGGCCGGAGACGATGGAAACCGACGAGGCATGCAGCTCGACGTCGTTGCACTCGGCTACGGCGTAAGGAAGGTTCGGCACGTCCGCCGCCGTCAATTTATCGATTTCTTTATGGAGCCGCAGGTTCAGCGCGCTTAGCTGGTAAGCGTGCGATTGGGGCATTTCGACGAAAAAGATGTGATCCTGCCGCTTGAACAAAACGTAACGCATAGTTGCCATTATCGCTTAATATCTCCCCTCGGTTTGCTTCCGTGCTTCACTAATAATTCCTACTTGACAGTGTAGCGTATAGAGGCTTTAAAATTCAAGTAGTTGGGGGAGATTAATCGATGAACGACGAAACGTTGCAGCAGTGGGTCGAGCAGCTATCGCTTGCCTTTTTCGGCCGTCCTTTCCTGCATCGGGCGACCTTTAACGGCCGGCTGAAGGCGACGGGCGGCCGTTATTTCACGAAATCGCACAACATCGAGATCAGCCCGCATCAGCTGGCGGCGTTCGGGCGCGAGGAGACGGAGAAGATCATCAAGCACGAGCTGTGCCATTATCATCTTCATCTGTTGAAGCGCGGCTACCGGCACCGGGACGCCGATTTCAAGACGCTGCTCGCCCGCGTGGGCGGTTCGCGTTACTGTCAGGCGCTTCCCGACCGCGAGCAGAGAAGGGCGCAGCCTTACCGCTACAAGCTCGTCTGCGGCAAATGCGGGACCGAATATTTGCGCAAGCGCAAGCTTGACCCCGCCAAGTACGCATGCGGCAAATGCCGCGGAAAATTGTCGCTGCATGTGCTTGACATCAAAAATCAAACATGATACATTATTAAATGTCACTTTTACTTTTCCCTGATAGCTCAGTTGGTAGAGCACTCGACTGTTAATCGAGTTGTCACAGGTTCGAGTCCTGTTCGGGGAGCCAATTTTGGAGAGATACCCAAGTGGCTCAAGGGGACCCTCTGCTAAGGGGTTAGACTGCGTAAGTGGTGCGAGGGTTCGAATCCCTCTCTCTCCGCCACGAATTCATCCATAAGCGAGTGCAACGGGAGGACCGTTAAGCCGGTCTTTTTTATTTGCCGGTAGCGACGCAGCATTGATGGATAGGCAATTATTGAAGTGAATACGGCCCGTTGGTCAAGGGGTTAAGACACCTCCCTTTCACGGAGGTAACAGGGGTTCGAATCCCCTACGGGTCACCATTTTTATTCAG
>NZ_JACXIY010000060.1 GCF_014705655.1 Paenibacillus arenilitoris
TTTAATCGCAATCCACTCACTTTTCTGCAGCAATTAGAGGCTCAGTGGGATCAAGTTACAGTTGTTCGTTGATTGTGCCGTCGTAGTTTTAAAATATAGGGATTTATAAACGCAGCGCATATAAAATGGTTTAAACGCCATCGCGAATCGAGCCTATGCCGGCAAGGGACGGTGTCGGTCGTTGCATTGGCGGGAAGAACAAAAAACCAGTCGGATCGGATCCGACTGGCGCTTCAATAATGGCTGTTTCTCCCGCATTGTCAATGTAACAAAGCTTCTCTCTGCTGATTGCAAATACTGTGCTGAACGATTTCCATGGCGTCCGCGGGCTCGAGCAGGGCGAGTCCGTCGCGCAGTACGATGCTGATATCCATTTCGCGTTCCGTGAGAAAAGGACTTAGCTCGGGAGCAAGCCTCTCTACAATTTGAGACAATTTGACCGTTTCCATATCCACCTGAGCATCACCCTTTCATATTCATGTTCGGGGGAAAATCATATGGCAAGAAACCTAAAAACTGCGGGATACCGTTATTATAGCAGGATCGTTTTCAAAAACATAGGGATACCTCGCAAAATCCATATTTGCGTAGAAGGACTAGTCCTTCGGCTTCGAGAAATCGCCGATCACACCCACCGTCTCCACGATATTGATAAAGGCGTGCGGGTCGATGGACGTAATCGTCTTGCACAGCTCGGCCAGCTCGTATTTCGTCCGTACCGTCATCAGCATATCCCGTTCGGAGGACGAGTAGGCGCCGCGGGTTTTGACGATCGTGATGCCCCTCGGATGCTTGAGCAGCCTTGCGAGCAATTCGTCCGTTTTGGTCGTAATGATGAACGCGGTCAGCTTCACGTGCCGGACGTGAATAAGATCCACGACCTTGCCGGCCGAGAAGATCGCGATGAGGGAATAGAGGGCGGAGTTCCAGTTTTTCGTGAACAGGACAAGCGCCGCGATGACAACCCCGTTCAATAAAAAGATGATCATGCCGATCGGCAAATCCCTCTTCCGCGTGACGATGGAAGCGACGATGTCGAATCCGCCCGACGAGCCGCCGTAACGAAGCGTCAAGCCGCCTCCGAAGCCGATGATGACGCCGCCGAACACCGCGCCGAGCAGCAGGTCGTCCGCGATGTCGTTGATCGGGATGACTTGAAGAAAAAAAGTGGACGCGAGCACCGAATAGACGCTCCAGCAAATAAACCGGCGTCCGACCGCGAACCACCCCCACAACAGAAGGGGCAAGTTCAAGATCAGGTACAGCCAGCCGATGTCTCCGCCGGTAATATAGCCGATCATCATCGATATGCCCGAGACGCCGCCGCTGAGAAGCTGGTAGGGGATGAGGAATAAATTAAAGCCGATCGCGATGAGGCAGGCTCCTGCCGTCATGACGGGAAGCGTTAACAGATAGCGGCGCGCGTGCGGGTTCATGGCATTATCCCTCCTGTCCGGCTGTGCGGGAAGCCGGTCTATTGATTCAATTAGTATGGCTTTACCCGGTTTGCTGGTATTCACGATGAATTGTGTGCTATAATGGTTTGGATATTCTTAAGTAGGCTGAAGATAGAAGGAGTATGAGAAAAGTTTGAAAACATTTGCTGAATTTGGTTTGGAACCAAAAGTGTTGCAAGCAATTACGGAACTTGGATTCGAAGAATCGACCCCGATCCAAGACAAAGCGATACCCATAGCTTTGGAAGGCAAAGATTTGATCGGCCAAGCTCAGACGGGTACGGGCAAGACGGCGGCATTCGGAATTCCGCTCATCAACAAAATTCCGACAAGCGAGGACCGCATTGTCGCATTGATTATGACGCCGACCCGTGAACTCGCGATCCAAGTGGCCGACGAGATCGGGAAGCTGACTCGATACAAAGGTCTTCGTTCACTGCCGATCTACGGCGGTCAAGAAATCGGGCGCCAAATCCGCGCGCTCAAGAAGAAGCCTCAAATCATCATCGGAACCCCCGGACGGTTGCTCGACCATATTAACCGCAAAACGATCCGCCTGGACGATGTGCAAACGGTTATTTTGGACGAGGCGGACGAAATGCTCGACATGGGCTTCATGGAAGATATCCAGTCGATCCTGAAGCAGGTGCCGGAGGAGCGTCACACGATGCTGTTCTCCGCGACGATGCCGCTCAACATTCAGAAATTGGCACAGCAATTTTTGAAAAATCCGGAGCATGTGTCGGTTATTCCTAAGCAAGTAACCGCCCCGTCGATCGAACAAGCTTACATCGAAGTGCACGAACGCCAGAAGTTCGAGGCGCTCAGCCGTCTGCTTGACATGGAGTCTCCGGAACTCGCCATCATCTTCGGCCGTACGAAACGCCGCGTCGATGAGCTAAGCGAGGCGCTACAGAAGCGCGGATACTCCGCCGACGGCCTGCATGGCGACCTGTCGCAGAACCAGCGCGACAGCGTCATGCGCAAATTCCGCGACGGCAGCATCGACGTGCTCGTCGCGACGGACGTGGCCGCGCGCGGTCTCGACGTATCCGGCGTAACGCATGTCGTGAACTTCGACCTTCCGCAGGATCCGGAGAGCTACGTTCACCGGATCGGCCGTACCGGCCGCGCGGGCAAGGAAGGCACGGCGTGGTCGTTCGTTACGCCGCGCGAGATCGATCATCTCCACTTCATCGAGAAAATTACGCGCCAGAGGATGAACCGCAAGCCGCTGCCTAGCATCGCCGAGGCGATCGAAGGCAAGCAGCGCGTCACTGCGGAGCGGATGCTCGAAGTCGTGAACAACGACGAGTTCTCAGAATACAAAGCGATCGCCATTCAGTTGCTCGAACAATACGATTCCGTTCATCTGCTTGCGGCAGCCATCAAGCTGCTGACGGGCGAGAAGAAGAACGTCGACGTGGAATTGACGCCGGAAGAGCCGCTTCGCGCGAAGAAGCGCAGACCGGATATCCGTTCCAACGGCCGTCCGTTCAACCGGAGCGGCGGCTCGTCGTTCGGCGGCAATCGCGGCGGATACGGCAGCGGAGGCGGTTATCGCGGACGCGACGATAGACGCGGCGGCGGCGGCGGCGGCGGCTCGCGCGGCGGCTACGACAACCGCGGCGGCAGCGGCGGTTACGGAAGCAAGAGAAGCGGCGAAGGGCGCGGCGAGAACCGCCGTCCGAAGAGCGGCTCCGAAGGCTACGTGAATAATTGATGAACGAACCGAGGAAGTCCGTGATGCCTGCGAGCTTCAGGGCTCCTCGGTTTTCTTTCATGCGGATTAGTCCGGCTTGAACAATTTTAACTTTCTGGAGGCAGATCCGATGGAACCAAGAGGGCTGATGGGTGGATTTTACCGTATATCCGAGTGGATCATGCGGTTGTCGGTGATTAACATTTTATGGATCGTCTGTTCGCTTCCATTCGTATTTTTCGCTTGGGGGTTGTTGATGTCCCAGGACGTCAACCAGGTCTATTCGGCCCTGATCATTATGGCGGTCGTAGCGCCGTTCACGCTGTTTCCGGCAACGGCGGCCATGTTTACCGTCGCCCGCAAATGGGTGATGGGAGAGACCGACGTCGCACTGTTCAAAACGTATTTCCGGGGGTACAAAGAAAACTATAAGCAAGCCATGCTAGGCGGCATCATCTATACGATTTTGTTCGCGATCATGATCGTTGACTTTATCGTATACCGGGAACAGCTCAATCTGCTCTCTTATATTTTCGTCGCGTTCCTTGTTCTGCTCATCGTCTCGCTGTTCAACTTTTTTTCCATGCTTTCCCACTATCATATGAAAACGTTTCAATTGCTGAAGAACGCGATTCTCATTACGATCGGCAGACCGTTCCGGTCGTTGTCGACCGCGATCATGGCGGGAGCTGTCATGTATTTCAGCACGAGATTTACGTTCCTCATTCCGTTTTTTATGGGCAGCATCATCGCGTACCTGTCGTTCTGGAATTTTTACTTGATTTACCAGAAGCTGCAAGACCAGGCGGAGAAGGCGCGTTTGGCCGAGGAGGAAGAAGCGGAGAAGGCGGCGGAGCTGGACCGCGAGGATTTGGTGAAGGAAGACTCGAACGGCGCCAGTAAATAGCAGGCCGAACGAAGTTTACTTTTGCGCATATTCGGTCTATAATAACTATACCTCCTGCGATGCTCGTTACGGCTTTGCGCTGTTTTGAACCAATGGCTGTTTCACGGGAGACCTACATCGAAGCGTAGCTGACACGCCCCCGAAAGGGGATCTCAAAAGCGGTTCTGCGGTCACCCACCTGCGTAAGCGGGTTCAGAAACAAGTGAGTCGGACGGCATAGGCGGGTTCTAATGAACTTATGAAGAGCGTTCGCTGGTTTATTCCAGTGATTGCTCTTTTTTCATTGCATGAATCATGGTATCATTGAAAGTAATGTACATAGATGCCGGAGGGGGAGATCGTCGTTGTTGAAGCGGACCTTGATCGGGCTGCTGCGCAGTCATGAACAGACGGGCGACAAAGCCAAGGATCCATTGCTCAAATCTCATTTCTACAAGCTTTCGAAGGATAAGGCTTGGGAGGAAGTGATATCGACGCTTAAGAAGATGCAGGGCTATAAGGTGCTGCACGAGGTGCAATCGGTAGGGGAGATCGTGCTTGAGAAGCGCACGGCTTTCGGCAGGACGATGGACATTACCGTATCCGTCATCAGCGTGACCCCGATCCAATCGGCAGTCGATATTTATTCGGCTTCCCGCGGATCGTTAGGCGATCTTGGATCGAATTACAGGGTCATCCTCGATTTGTACCGAACGCTCGACAAAAAACTGGCGGCGTTTAAAGTAAATAGCTAACAAGAACAAAGCGAGGAAGGATATCCTTCTCTCGCTTTGTTTGCGGTCGGCTTCTATCGGGATTGAATTTATACGAGCGCCTTGACCGCGTTGATCGCTTGCTCGTAATTCGGGTGCTCCGTCATTTCAGGCAAATACTCGACGTACTGGATTTTATCGTTCGCGTCGATGACGAAGATTGCGCGATGATCGAGTCCCAGCTCTTTAATGTAGACGCCGTAAGCTTCGCCGAAGCTGTGCGACTTGTAATCGGAGAGAAGCGTGACTTTGTCGACGCCCGCGGCGCCGCACCAGCGGGATTGCGCGAACGGAAGATCGACGCTAACCGTGAGGATGGCTACATTCTCGCCCAGGGAAGCGGCTTCTTCATTAAAGCGGCGCGTCTGCGCGTCGCATACGCCCGTATCGATGGAAGGCACGACGCTGATCAATTTCACCTTGCCGGCGTAATCCTTCAGCGATGCGGTTTCGACAAGCGATTTGTTAATGGCGAAATCGGGAGCCTGGTCCCCGGCTTTCAATTGCGGTCCAACCAATGTGAGCGGGTTGCCCTTGAACGTGGCTGCCCCAATGCGTTCTTGTGACATGTGGATGCTTCCTCCTCAATAGGATATGTTCAATACCAGATTTATTATAATCGCAATGAAACGGACTTGTCCAATAATTGGAGCGAGAAGGGGTTGATTCGATGATCTTCTTGCGGTACGAGAGCTTTGGCGCGTATTTGCGTCAATTTCCTGTAACATCCGCGATCATAGCGCTTAATTTGGTTTATTTTATCATAGTGTCCGTAAACGGGGATCCCAATGCGGCCATGCACGCAATAAAATTCGGCGCTTTTGTTACCCATCCGGTCTATGATCCGTATGGAATGCTGGAGCCTTGGCGGTATTTGACGTCCGTATTCATGCATTCGGGCATTCAGCACCTGCTCTTCAACCTGTTTGCCGTGCTTGTGTTCGCGCCGCCTCTTGAGCGGCTTCTTGGATCGTTAAGGTACGTTTTCTTCTATTTGCTCTGCGGAGTGGGCGGAAATGCGTTCAGCGCGCTTGCAAGCGACGTCGCGGCCGATGGGGGGACCCATGTCGGCGTAGGCGCTTCTGGCGCGATATACGGCGTTTACGGCGCGTATTTGTTCATTTCCTTATTCCGCAAGTCGCAGCTCGATGTTTCGTCGCGCAAAACGGTGTATACGATTTTGATTTTCGGCGTCATTTTTTCCTTGCTCGCCCCCCAGGTCGACCTTTGGGCCCATGTGGGAGGCGCTTTGGCCGGTTTTCTGCTGTATTCGTTGTTTGAACGGGCGAAAGCGCGGAATCGGCGTTACCGAACCTGAAGACTATATATTTGTACGGGAGAGAAACGTAAGCGTATGGAACTTCGTCAGCTTTATTACTTCGTGAAAGTAGCCAAGAAAGAGCATGTCACGCAGGCCGCGGAAGAGCTGCATGTCGCACAGTCGGCGGTTAGCCGCCAAATCCACCAGCTCGAGGAGGAGCTTGGCGTCAAATTGTTCGTGCAGAAGGGCAGAAACCTTCAGCTTACGCCCGTCGGCCAATTGTTTCTGAAGCGCGCCGAGGTGATATTGGCGGATTTGGAGCGGGCGGTCATTGAAATCCACGAATTTCTTGACCCGGAGAAGGGGGAAATCCGGCTAGGCTTTCCGCATAGCCTGGGCATCTCCTTGATCCCTCAGGTCGTTGCGTCCTTCCGGAAGCTCCACCCGAACGTGAAATTCCGGTTCAAGCAGGGGATGTACCCTTCCCTGATCCGGGATATGATGAAGGGAGAGATCGATCTGGCGTTCATCTCGCCGTTTCCCGACGAGCACGAATTCGTATGCGGCGAAGTGCTGCTCACGGAAGAGCTGTACGCGATATTGCCGCCGGGGCATCGGCTGTCGGAGAGAGAGTCGATCAAGCTGAAGGAGCTCGAGGACGAGACGTTCGTCATGTTCAGCGAGGGGTATTCGCTTAGGCCGATCGTTTGGGAAGCTTGCCAGGAAGCCGGATTCACGCCGAGGATCGGGTTCGAAGGCGAAGAGACCGATACGATCCGCGGCTTGGTGGCTGCCGGGATGGGCGTAAGCTTGCTGCCGGAGATGGCGCTTCATTACACGGGCCCGCTGCACCCTGCGAAGGTTAAGGTGACGGATCCGGTGGTGACCCGCACGATCGGGCTGATCAGGCGGTCGAACGAGAAGCTGCCGCTTGTCGCCAAAGTGTTCCACAGCTTTTTGCTGCGTTACTTTCAGGATCGGATTATGTAGCTGACACGAAGCGAGACATAAAATAAGGAGCTGCTCCGCCAGGTTATATGCAAACCTTGCGGGGCAGCTCCTATTTGTGTCGGGCCGATATCCGTTATTCTTCCCGGCTAGCGCCCATGAATATCATAATATAACGTACGAGCTCCAATAAGGAGAGGAGCGCCGCGGCGACATAGGTTAAAGCGGCCGCATTCAGCACTTTTGCGACACCGCGTTCTTCATTGTTCGTGATAAAGCCTTCGGCAACCATGATGTCTCTTGCGCGGTTGCTCGCGTTGAATTCGACAGGAAGCGTGATGAGCTGGAACGCGACGGCCACTGAGAAGAAGATGATGCCGAGGCCGATCAGGTTGAATGCCGAGAACAGGATGCCGGCGATGAATAGAAAAGGCGCAACGCCGGAAGCGAAATTAACGATCGGAAAAATGCGGTGGCGCAGAACGAGCATCGGGTAATGCTCGGCATGTTGAATCGCGTGTCCGACCTCGTGGCAGGCTACCGAAACGGCGGAAATGGAGTTTTCGTAGTAGACGGGCTCGGACAGCCGCACGACCCGGTGAATCGGATCGTAGTGGTCGGTCAAGGAGCCGCGCACCGGTTCGATCGGAACATCGTGAAGCCCGTTCGCGTCAAGCATTCGCCTAGCGGCCTGATAGCCCGTTAACCCGCTGTTCGACGGTACGCCGGTCCATTTTTTAAACGTTCCCTTCACCCGGAATTGCGCCCAAATCGTTAACGCGAAAGCGAGTATCGTCAAAATGAAGATTAACGTCATCATTTGAGTCATTCCTCCAAATAAGTAGTCTGATAAATGACGTTACATGAGGGAGCTTTTGTTGATCAGGAGCATAAGCGCTTCGATGCAGGCGGCGGTTTGCGGCATCAGCCGCGTATACAGGTGATTGGCTTGGCGCGGCTTCAGCGTCTTCAGGACCGGCTCCAGTTCCTTCACCTCGCGCTCAAGCTGGCTCAGATGGTGCTGAAGGTCGGTCAGCTTGCGCGACACCTGCTCTTCGGGCGTTATTTTGCTCCAGCCGTCAATCGTTGCTTTTATCTCATCTAACGTATATTTATCTTTTTTCATCTGTTCAATACGTTCGAGCCGCTGCAAGGTTTCGTCCGCGTAAAGCCGGTAGTTCTTGGCAGAGCGTTTGGCCGGTTCGATCAGGCCGAGAGAGGTGTAATAGTCAATCGTCCGCGGACTAAGGTTAGCGAGCTTGGACAGTTCTCCGATTCGATACATAGTTATTAGGCCTCCGTTCGCACCGCATTCTTTCTACATTCTAATGATAATCGTAAAGCAACCGTACAGTCAAACGTATTACATTTATATGTAATCGGAGCCACTTCCTATGCCTTCGATTAGGAATCTATTCCTAGTTCGAACAAAAAATGCGAAGGATGAGAAGCTCCTTGGGCCGTTTTTTGTACGGTTTGGGTTAAAAACTTAACGTTCGTGTCATATTTCGTGCCGAACGTTAGATTTTTTTTAATAAATAGAAGAAAACATATTGTCAAATTAAGCACTACTGACTATAATGGCATTAAGTCTTTCCTCATATGTAATAAAACATAACATTTAGGGAGTGGTCGTAATGTTTAAGAAAACGATGTTAGCTTTGGGGATCTTCACCCTGCTGTTTCCGGTAGCGGCTTTCGCAGAAGATCCTTCCGGGGCAACATTAGACATGGGTCTGAACTCGGTTTGGGTCATGTTGTCTTTCATTCTCGTATTGCTTATGCAAGGCGGATTCATCCTTCTTGAAACGGGCTCCACCCGCATGAAGAACGCCGGGCACGTAGCGGGCAAAACCATCTTCACGACCGGCCTTGCGGCACTGATTTATTGGGCATTCGGTTACGGCATCGCTTTCGGCGGCGATAGCGGGCTGAACGCATTGTTCGGCTGGGGCGATTTCTTCTTTAATCCGGCCATCGTAGCGGATGTAGCTGCCGGCGATACGTATCCGAGCACCGTATTCTTCTTATTCCAATTGGCGTTCGCCGCCGTATCGCTGTCGATCGCTTGGGGCGGTTTCGCGGAAAGAGCGAAGCTTTCCTCTTACATCGTGTTTACCCTTTTCTTCATCGCCATCATTTATCCGGTCGTCGCGCACTGGATCTGGGGCGGCGGCTGGCTGGCCGAGGACGGCGCGCAGGACTTCGCCGGTTCGACCGTCGTTCACTTAACGGGCGCTCTCGCGGCGTTTGCGGCAACGGTTCTGCTTAAACCGCGTATCGGCAAGTTCAACAAAGACGGTTCCGCCAACGAAATTTTGGGTCATAACCAAGTGTTTACCGCGCTTTCCGTATTGCTTCTGTGGGTTGGCTGGTTCGGCTTCAACGCGGGCAGCACGGTAGCCGTCGGAGAAGGTTTCTTCGGATACGTCGCGTTTAACACGATGTTGGGCGCAGGCGCAGGCGGCGTGGCGGCTCTTCTGATCTCCTGGGCGGTTACGGGCAAAGCAGACATTACGACGATGCTTAACGGCACGCTCGCGGGCCTTGTCGCCATTACGGCTTCTTGCGCATTCGTCGATCCGTGGGCGGCTGTCGTCATCGGACTTGTAGCCGGCGTGCTCGTATTTTACAGCGTGAAGTTTTTCGAAAAAATCAAAGTCGACGATCCGATCTACGCTCTGTCCGTTCACGGTGCGGCCGGTATTTGGGGTACGCTTGCCAACGGGATCTTCGCCACACAAGCACTTGCCGACCAGGTCGGCGTCGGCACGGGCGGCTTGATCGATACGGGCAGCTGGAAGCAATTGTGGGTTCAATTCGAATCCGTCGTCGTCGTAGGCGCGTTCGTGCTTGCCGCATCGTTCCTCGTGCTCGGCGTCATGAAAATGATCATGGGCTTCCGCGTTACGGAAGAGCAAGAAATTATCGGCCTTGACCTTAGCGAGCATGGCGCTTATGGTTATCCTGAGCAAATGAAAAAAGCGGGTCAGCATATCCAGGGATAATGGAAACGTTCATGTTGGGTTGACCGAGGGGAGAGGACGATAGCATGGATGATCCGGTGCAGGTGCAGCTGCTGAAGCAGATTGGAGAGGCCGATCATGTGGAAGGACTGCGGAGCTTGCGCGATCAAGCACACGAGCATATGGAGGCTCTTCTCCCTGATCGTCCCGTCGAACAATTTAATGAACAATTAAACGAGGTGCACGATGCGTTAATCCGGCGATCGATCCACCTCGCGGAAGCGGAAATGGCACGGATGGGGAAGGGCTCCCCACCCGTGCCTTACGCTTATCTGTTGTTCGGCAGCGGCGGCCGGAAGGAGCAGACCTTATCAAGCGATCAAGACAGCGGAATCGTCTACGAGGATCCCGCGTCCGATTCGCCGGAAGTGCAGCAATATTTTATGGAGCTATGCGAGCTGGTCGTGTCGAATTTGCAGAAGACCGGTTATCCCCTATGCGAAGGTAACGTGCTTAGCAGCAATCCGGAATGGTGCTTGTCTTTGTCGGCCTGGAGCGGGAAATTGGAGCATTGGTTCAATGAGCCGGCATGGGAATCGGTGCGCTATTTGCTCATCGTCGCGGACGCGAGATGCGTCTATGGGGACGAGGCGCTGCTGGCGGAGCTGAAAGATTCGTATTTCACCGATATGCTTGAGACGCCGGTTATTTTGAAGCGGATGCTGGAAAACACGATGAGGCATAAAGTGTTGTTAGGTTTTTTCGGGCAGCTGCTGAAGGAGCAGTACGGGGAGGATACCGGCAGTCTGGACATTAAATACGGCGCTTATATTCCGATGGTGAATGCCATCCGGCTTCTGTCGATCCAAGTCGGCATCCGCGAGACGGCGACGCTCGACCGGATCAAGAGGCTGGAAGAAGCGAGTCGGCTGACCGCGCAGGAAGCGCGTTCGTACGAGCAGGCGTTTCGGCTATTTTTGCGACTGAGGCTAATGACGACGGAACAATATTCGGACGGTTTATACGCCAATAACGGCAAGCTTTCGAGCCGCAAGCTTACCAGAGAGATGACCGATGAATTAAAAAGCAGCCTGCGTCTGGGCAAGAAGCTGCAAAGAGCGGTATTCAAGCAGACGATGGGCAGGCTTACGTAAGGCGGTGGAGTGGAGATGAAAGAGCAAAAAGGCGTCGGCCGCATGTGGAACCTGTATAAGATGGGTGGATTCACCCCTGCGATCGCTTCGATGCTGGGCTCGCAGAACGCGCAGCAGATGGCGTTCATTCGCAACGTCAACAAGGAGCAGCGCAAGCAGTCGTTGCTGGATACGCCGCTGAGGGAACTGGAAGCCGTTGTCTTCGATCTGGAGACGACGGGCTTTAACCCGACGAACGGCGACGAGATCATTTCGTTCGGAGCGGTGCTCATACGGGGCGGCGAGCTGATCGAGAGCGAATCGTTCTACAGCCTTGTCAATCCGAAGCGCAAAATATCGAAAGCCATCGTTGATTTAACCGGTATTACGAACGAGATGGTTCAGGATGCGCCGGAGTTGATGCAGGTGCTTCACGATTTTATGGAATTCGTCGGAAGAAGGCTACTGATCGCTCATGCGGCCGGTCACGATAAGCAGTTTCTGAATGCCGCGCTATGGCGGACGTCCAAAGTGAACTTGAACCATCGCGTCCTCGACACAATGATGGTCGCCAAGTGGCTCGAGCCGAAGCGGGACGGCTACAGCCTGGACGAACTGCTGGAAAGCTGCAGCATCCCGATAACGGAGCGGCATCACGCGCTGCAGGACTCGATTATGACGGCCAAGCTATGGCAAAATTATTTGTCGCGAATACTGGAGAGGAACATTACGACGCTCGGCGATTTATACGCCTATTTAAGCAATCACTAGCTCTAGCGGGATAAAAGCTCCTTGGGAACGGCGGTAAGGCTGTACGTGAGGAGCCTCTTTGTTTTGCAACGAAACGATCCAATACGAAAGCGCGAATGCGGGCAGGAAGCCTTCGGCGTCGCTGATGGAAGGAACGGCTTCCGAGCGCGGATGGGAGTGGAACAAGCCGACAAGGTTTTGTCGGTTTATTTGCATGTCGTAATAGGCGGCTGTCCATTCCGCCGGATCGAACGAGAACGAACGGTCGGGCCGATCGTGCGCGTTGCGGATCGGGATGACGGCATCGATGACGCAGGCGGCTCCCGACGGATCGTCATCGACTTCTTCGGCCATGCCGCATGCAAGCACACCGCACGCTTCCGCCGGGAAGGCATCCTTGCAGAGCCGAATCAGCCGGTCGTACGCTTCTTTCGTCATGAACATTTTGGAATATCGTTCTGTCATGCGTCTTCCTCCTAACCGTACGGCGTCTCCGTACATGGGTAAGTATACCGGAAGGCTGGCCCTAACGCTAATTGTCCTTCGCTCGTTCGGGCCACAGCGCCGCCGCTGCCGGCAGCGGGTATGAAACGGCTCCTTGTTGACCGAGAATAGGAAGGGAAGCTCTCGCGGGCATTCGTGACGGTTTTATGGCTAAAATGCCCTGCGGCTTGAGCTTCCATACTGCGCATGATACCATGTATGCAGATGACCATCGGGACGGAAGGAAGATGCACCATGAGACGAATCGTTACGCTATTTACGATTGCCTTCGTATTTGCCGGGCTTGCCGTTTATCAATACAGGAACGATGATCCGAACGCGGTGACGCTGGCTGCGTCCTCCGAAGATTTTAAGCCGAAGGCCGGTTACGAGGCGACGGCGTTTAAGCTGCCGGGGCTTGATGAGCAGACTTACGAGATCGGCGGGAAGCAGAACAAGCTGAGCTTCGTTAACTTCTGGGCCTCCTGGTGCGGCCCGTGCGAGCTCGAAGCGCCGGATTTGCAGCGGCTTCACGAAAAGTACCGCGACGCCGTCCAGCTGTACGGCGTCAATGCGACGAAGTACGACAAAGAGCGGTCGGCAAGGGAATTCGTAAGCGAACACGAATTTACGTTCCCGATATTGATGGACCGCGCCGGCGACGTAACGAAGCAATATAAGGTCGATACGTTCCCGACCACGTTCCTGATCGACGGCGACGGCGTCATTCGGGAGAGGATTAACGGGGTCATTACGTTCGAAGAATGGGAACGGCTGATCGAAAAATGGATGTAGTATAAAGTTCAACGAGAGCGCGGGGAAAACCGGGCAGGCAAGTGAATCGCAAACGATAAGCAGAAAAAAGCGGTACTGGAATAACTTCCAGTACCGCTTATTTGCGTATACGAATCCGGATCGCGCGCTTGCCGTCAGTGATTCACGAGTCCGATCCGGTCATGCGAGTCGGGCAGAACGCCATCCACCTTTACCATGCCGAGCAGCGCGTACCGGATACTGTCGACGAGCGCTTCCCAGCTCGCTTCGATGACGTTGCTGGATACGCCCACAGTGCTCCAGGTGTTGTCGAGTCCGGTCGATTCGATCAGCACGCGCACCTTCGCGGCCGTGGCGTCCTTCTCGTCGATGACGCGGACCTTGTAGTCGGACAGATGGATTTGCTCGATCTTCGGATAGAACTGCACGAGCGCCTTGCGAAGGGCGTTGTCGAGCGCGTTGACGGGCCCGTTGCCTTCGGCGGCCGTGTATACCTGCTGGCCGTCGACGCTGATCTTCACGATCGCCTCGGAGATCATTTGCCCGTTCGTCTTCTCGACGAGCATCTTGAACGATTCGACCTTGAATACTTCCTTCGTCTCGCCGCCGAACGCCTCGCGGAGCAGCAGCTCCAAGGAGGCGTCGGCGCCTTCGAATTGGTAGCCCTGATGCTCGAGCTCCTTGATCTGGTCCATGATGAGCTTCGTCTTCTCGTTGTTCGCGTTCACGTCGAGGCCTAGCTCCTGGGC
This sequence comes from Paenibacillus arenilitoris, assembly GCF_014705655.1. GTDB lineage: Bacteria > Bacillota > Bacilli > Paenibacillales > Paenibacillaceae > Pristimantibacillus > Pristimantibacillus arenilitoris. The sequence goes on from NZ_JACXIY010000060.1 coordinate 13,883, forward strand.
CTTCGAGATGATATTGCTCTGGCCAGCGAGCTCGGAGACGAGGATGCGCTGCTTGTTGCCGACGAGCTCCGGCTCGATGTGCTCGTACGTTTTGGAATCCTTCATGATCGCCGATACGTGAATGCCGCCCTTGTGGGCGAACGCGGCATTGCCGACGTAGGCTTGGCCTACCGGCATGTGAACGTTGGCGATCTCGCTAATGAAGCGCGCCGTGCTCGTCAAGGTGCGGAGCTTCTCCTCGGGCAGCACTTCGTAATTCAATTTCAACTGCAGATTCGGAATGATCGAGCACAGGTTGGCGTTGCCGCAACGTTCGCCGTATCCGTTGATCGTGCCCTGCACCTGGCGAGCGCCGGCCTGTACGGCAGCCAGCGAGTTCGCGACCGCCAGCTCGCAGTCGTTATGCGTATGAATGCCGATCGGCACGGACAGCTCGCCGCAGACGCGTGTGACGATATCGTGAATCTCGCCCGGGAGCGTGCCTCCGTTCGTGTCGCACAGCACGAGCCAGTCCGCGCCGGCTTCCGCCGCTTTCTTCAGCACGGCGATCGCGTATTCGGGATTGTTCTTGTAGCCGTCGAAGAAGTGCTCCGCGTCGAACAAGGCTTCCATCCCGTTGCGTTTAAGGAAGGCGACCGAGTCGAATATCATGGACAGATTCTCTTCGAGCGTCGTTTGCAGGGCGGTATGTACGTGGAAATCCCACGACTTTCCGACCAGCGTAGCCGCAGGCACGCCGGAATCCGCGATGCGCACGAGGCTCGCGTCCTGCTCGGCAAGGCTGTTCTTGCGGCGCGTGCTTCCGAATGCCGTTATCTTGGCGCTAAGATTAAACGATTTGATCCGTTGGAAAAATTCGATATCCTTGCTGTTGCTTCCCGGATTTCCGCCTTCAATATAATGAACGCCCAACGCGTCGAGCTTCTGGGCGATTTTTAACTTGTCATCCGCCGACAGGCTGATCCCTTCGCCTTGCGTACCGTCACGCAGCGTCGTATCAAAGATCGAGATGTTCATTGTCATATCGGGACGCCTCCTTCACTGATAGCCATTACAAATCATAATTTACTATTATAACACTTATTTGCGCGAAAGTAGAGAGGGAGCCCGTAATTTTTGTCCGATCCGCCGCGCATCCGTTGACTTGGACTTACTGGAATTGTATGCTGGGGGTGATTAAGCTTAGAAGAGCTTCATGTTACAAGATAGGCGGTGCAACAGGCGATTATGGCAAATGTGAATGAGCATTACCCCGCCAAGGGCAGGGTTATCATCCATCTGGATATGAATGCCTTCTATTGCTCCGTGCATGAAGCGGAGGAACCGGAGAAATATAAGAACAAGCCGACCGCGGTATCGGGCAGCGTGGAGCAGCGCAGAGGCATTATCGTAACCTGCTCGTACACGGCAAGAAGCAAGGGAATCAAGACCGGCATGACCGTGCGCCAAGCGCTCAAGCTGTGTCCGGAACTAATTCTGATCAAGCCCGATTTCGATTTATACCGCAAATATTCGCGGGGCTTCATGGCGATTGCCAGGCAGTTCACCCCGCTGGTGGAATCGGTGTCGATCGACGAATGCTACATGGATATTACCGGCTCCAAAATGTTCGGTACGCCGCTCGAGATCGCCGAACGGCTGCAGCAGCGCATTCAAGGGGAGTGGTCGCTGCCGTGCTCGATCGGTCTTGCGCCCAATAAGCTGCTCGCGAAGATGGCTTCCGACATGAAGAAGCCGAACGGGCTGACCGTCCTTCGAATCCGGGACGTCAAACGTTTGTTATGGGATAAGCCTTGCGACACGCTGTTCGGAGTCGGGAGAAAGACGGCGGAGAAGCTGGCGAAGCTGAATATACGGACGATCGGCCAACTGGCGGCGACGGATGAGGCGACGCTGATCAAGCACTTTGGCGTGACGGGGTCGTGGATGAAGTCGGCCGCCTACGGTATCGACCACGGGGAGGTCAACCCGCACAGGGAGCAGAACAAGTCGATCGGCCATACGACGACGCTGCCGAGCGACCTGACGGCCCGCGAGGACGTCTACCGCGTCCTGCTCAACCTGGCCGACCAGACGGGAAGGCGGCTGCGCAGGCAGAAGCTCGTCGCGACGACGGTGCAAATTACGATCCGGAAGCCGGACATGACGACGATTACCCGCTCCCATACGATGGACGCGCCGTCGCAATCGGCCGAAGATTTTTATAAGGAAGCCTGCAAGCTGTACGATAAACATTGGAAGAGCGGCGAGCCGATCCGCCTGCTGGGAGTCACGCTTCAAAACTTGTCGCCACTCGAGGAGGCGGCGATGCAGCTTGATTTGTTCAGCTATGAGCAGCAGCCGCGCAAGGAGGCGCTGACGAAGGCGATGGACCGGCTGCGCGACAAGTTCGGCGAAAGCGCGGTGCTGACCGCCGGCATGCTGGGCGACGACCCGTCAACGTTAATTCGGAATAAACGAATTCGCGGGACATCCTTGCAAAAGGACGATGGTTTGTTATATATTGATGATTGAAGGTTGACAAGTATGGGAACGAAATAAGCGGTTCGGCTGTATATTTATATGGGAGGGAATATCCATGGCAAAATTTACTTGGGTAGAGAAAGATACGTGCATTGCTTGCGGAGCTTGCGGAGCTACCGCTCCCGATATTTATGATTACGATGACGAAGGCATCGCGGAAGTGATCTACAAGAACGACGGCAACACGGGCAATACGGAAATTCCGGAAGAATTGTACGACGATCTGCAGGATGCGGCCGACGGCTGCCCGACGGACTCGATCAAAATCGCCGACGAGCCTTTTAACAACTAAACATCCTTCTTGACGGAATAGCTTCTTTTCGCTGGCAGCCAGCGGGAAGGAGCTTTTTTTTATGCGCGCATGCCGGTTCGCGGTCGATTACAAATAATCGGGAGACGTGCCGATAATAAGGATAGATCGAATGCTGGGAGAGGATAGGGGATGGAATCGCCGGAGGATTTATTTTATTTGAAGCATTTTGTGAAGCAGCATCCCGATAACAAAATGGGCTGGTACTTGCTCGGCAAGCAATATTTGCTCGCGGGCAAGGAGGGCAAGGCGAATTATTGTTTTCTTCAGGCAGGGGAAGTGTATGATGCGTTCGAGGACGAAAGCCATCCGTTATCGGAAAATCAGCTGCAGCTCCTCAAGGATTGGGACGAGCGGCAGAGGAAGAAGCGGCTGGCGCGCCGATCGGCGGCCATAGGGATGCTGCTGCTCCTCGTCGCCGTTCTGCTCCCCGTCAACGGAACCATTCATGAAGAGGAGGCGGCCGTCAAGCCCGTTCCGGTCGCACCGGCCGAAGCGGCTCCCGTCGGCGTCGTCTTCGTTCCCCGGAAGGAGCTTCGCCCGGTCGGCCAGGCCTGGAACAGCATAGCCGCGGCAGGGACGCAGGCGCCGTCGTATACGATTGCCGCGAGATTGGAGGAAGAAGCTGGCTGGCGGAAATGGACGGGCAATACAAAGCTGCTCATGACCGTGGAGCGGGAAGCGGCCGCAGGCAAGCTTGAGGCGTCGATGCTTGACCGGGACGCGTGTTTGTGCGAGCCGTCGGACGGTACGAGGGCCGCAGGACAATTCGCTTCGTGGAGCGAGCGGCAGGAGGCGCACTGGACGGTGGCGAGCGCCATTCATCACTACGAGAGAACGTACAAAAAATGGCCGGAACGGCTCGATGACCTGATTCGCCCTTATCCGCATAACGTGCTTGCTGGCGAGCGGGACGGGATGAAGGAGATGTTTCCCGGGATATTGGCGAAGCTGAAGGAAGACCGGTCGCAGCGCAGCGGAGCCCGGGATGGCGCGGCTGAATCGCTTGCGGGCGGCGTCGGCAGCGCTGCGGCGGGAGGACGGGTTGGGACGAACGGCATGCTGGACGAGAATTGGGCGAGCCCGCTTGAAATCGTCGTCGACAAAGCGACTCACCGGCTTGCCGTCGTGCAAGGCGATATTATCGTACGAAGCTACAAGGTCGGATTAGGCGGCGACGAGACGCCGGAAGGCATATTCGATATCAGCGAGAAGGTCAGAAATCCGAACGGACGGAGCGACGGCCTATTCGGAAGCAGAGGGATGACGCTGTCCGGTACGCTCTATGCGATTCACGGAACGGACGAGCCGGAGAGCATCGGCAAGGACGAGTCGCTTGGCTGCGTCAGGATGGGGAAGGAGGACGTCGAGGAGCTGTTCGATCTGGTGCCGCTGGGAACGGTTGTCAAAATTAAAAACGGGACGCTGCCGTCCGATTCGCGGCAGCCGGCCAAGCGATTCAAGCTGGAGCCGCGGCAGAACGAGACCAATCCCGCCAAGGTGTACGAGTGGTTGACGTAGCGATCAACTGGTAACAATGAGAAGGACGGCCACGGCGACAATAACGACGCCAACGATGGAGCCGACCCAGATTAACGCTTTCTTGTTCACTTCTTCCTTCTGTTTTGCTTTCATCGTTGCCGGCTTTCTTTTTGCGGCGCTCATCGATATCAACCTCTCTATATGAAAATGAATAACGAACATGCTTTCATTGTAATCGTTTTCGATAACAGCCGCAATCATTTCGGACGCTTGCCTTGCCGGCAAGCTCTTTTCTTTTCGTTTCAAAAAAGATAAACTGACAAATAGTACATACATCTGAGAACGGAGTGGGTAAGTTGCTTTATTCTTCTCTATTAAAACCGATTTTTTTCCGAATGGATCCCGAGAAGGCCCATCATCTCGTTATTGACGGGCTGTCGGCCGGCGGCAAGCTGCCCGGACTTAACGGGCTGATGCATGCGATGTACGGCGTAGCGGAGTCGCCGGAGCTCGCGACGGAGCTGTTCGGACTGAAATTCCCCCATCCGGTCGGTCTTGCCGCGGGTCTCGATAAGAACGGCAAGGCAACGGACGGTTTCTCCAGCATCGGTCTCGGATTTGCCGAGGTAGGAACCGTGACCCCGAAGGGGCAGGCCGGCAACGAGCTGCCAAGGCTGTTCCGCCTGCCTCCCGACGAAGCGCTGATCAACCGGATGGGATTCAATAACGACGGTACGGCGGCTATGGCGGAGCGGCTGTCGAAGCGCCGAATACACCGGATACCGATCGCGGTTAACATCGGCAAGAACAAAGTAACGCCGAATGAACAGGCGCATGAGGATTACCGTACCTGCATCCGCGACTTATATACTTACGGCGATTTTTTCGTCGTGAATATCAGTTCGCCGAATACGCCGGATTTGCGTGACCTGCAGCACGGCGAGGAATTAAGGAACCTGCTGGGCGCGGTCATGGAGGAGATGGGCGCGCAAGCGGCGAAATCAGGGAAGCGGGCGAAGCCGGTGCTCGTGAAGATCGCGCCCGACATGACGGACGAGCAGCTGGAGCTGACGGTCGCCACGATCATGACAAGCGGGGTATCGGGCATTATCGCGACGAATACGACGCTGTCCCGCGAGGGGCTGCGCCATCCGAGCGCGGGAGAGGCGGGCGGCCTGAGCGGCAAGCCGCTGCGGGACCGGTCGACCGAGGTCGTTCGCGCCGTGTACCGCCAAACCGGCGGGCAGCTGCCCATTATCGGCTCGGGCGGAATCTTTACGGCGCGGGATGCATACGATAAAATCCGCGCAGGAGCGTCGCTGGTCGAAATTTATACCGCGCTTATTTATAAAGGGCCCGGACTGCTTCGCGAATTAACGGACGGGCTGATGCAATGTTTACGCCAAGATGGCTACCGCAATATTTCCGAAGCAGTAGGCGCAGATCATCGTTAAGAACAGGAGGCGGCCGGATGGACGGTAGAGACTGGAGTCTTTTTTTACAGCCTTATGAACAAGCGGTTGAAGAACTGAAAGTGAAATTCAAGACGATGCGGTCAGAGTTGAAAATAAGAGAAGCTTACGCGCCGATCGAATTCGTCACCGGCCGGGTGAAGCGGATCTCGAGCATTCTCGAGAAGGCCAAGCGGCTGAACGTTCCCGCGGATCAGCTGGACACCGGCATCGAAGACATCGCCGGCATCCGAATCATGTGCCAGTTCGTCGACGACATCCATCGCGTCGCCTCGCTTATCCGGTCGAGGAAAGATTTGACCCTCGTATACGAGAAAGACTATATAACGAATTTCAAAGACAGCGGCTATCGGAGCTACCATATCATCGTGAATTATCCGGTGCAGACGGCGCTTGGCTACAAAATCGTGCTCGCCGAAATCCAAATCCGGACGCTCGCAATGAATTTCTGGGCGACGATCGAGCATTCGCTTAATTATAAATTCAAGGAAAGCTTGCCCGAGGACGTGAGGGGCCGGCTCAAGAAGGCGGCGGAGGCGGCGTTTCAGCTCGACTCGGAGATGACGAGCATCCGCAAGGAAATATTGGACGCGCAGACCGATTTCGAGGAGCAGTCGAACGTGGTGTCCCGGGTGCTGAGCGGCATCCAGGATTTATACTTCTATCACCGCGTCAGGGAAGCGGCGCAGTTCCAGATGAAGTTCAACGAGCAGTTCGAGAATGAGGATTACCAATCGCTTAACCAGCTGTCGCTCGATATACAGTCCGCGATCGGCAAGGCGAAGAAGGCGAATCAGAATTGACGGACAAGAAAGAGGCTGAGCGCGCTCGCTCAGCCTCTTTTCCGTTCGGTTTCCCGGCAAGACTACTTCTTCGGTTTGTAAGCCGCGTCGATCGCGGCGCCGATCTCCTCCGCCGTCTTGTCTTGCTTGCTTAAGGCGATGACTTCCTCCATCTCCTTCTTGCAGATGCCGCAGCTCGTACTGTGGTTCGTCCAAGTAACCGCACCTTCGTCGGCAGGGTGCTCGGCGACGTAACAGCGGAGAAGCGAGTCGTGCGGCGTCTCGACCGCCACGCCGTCCGCGCAGCCGCAGTAGCACGTAATGCCGCTCATGATATCGGCATGATCGTGCACCGCCTTGTAGAGATCGCCCGTATGCGGCGTATAATCGGCAAGGAAGCCCGGAAGCTCGTCGTAGGAGCCGGTCGTCTCCCACGTCTCCGACCCGTGCAGGTGCGTCTCGCCGCCGCCGTCTTCGCCGGAGAGGCCGCAAGCGGTCAGCAGCGTGATGACGGCGAAAGCAAGCAGCATCGCGTACATCCATCCCCGAAGCCGCGAAGCCTTCCGCTCCTCGGCCTCCCGCATGGATGTCTCTTCGGGGCTAAGGCGCTGACGCTTCATCATTGGGCTTCAGCCCCCGCATGTTTGTTGAAAAATTCCCGGAAGTCGTCAAGCGAGTAGCCGGCCGTCGTGCCTTCCTCGGCGAGTCCGCCTTCCAGCTTGTCAACCTGCACGCCGTCCTTGAAATAAGCAAGCGTAGGGGTGTATTCGACATTGTACTTCGCGAAGTAAGTCGGGAATTCCCTCAAATTAAACTGCGGGAGATCGATGCCGAGTTCGTCCGCGAGCGGCATGAGCTGCGGCGTCGTGTACCGGCAGTGCGGGCAGTCGGACGCGAACAGGTAGACGAAGAAATCTTCCTTGTCGGCAACCATTTTGTCTAATTCGTCCGGTAATATGATATTCTGATAGTTAGGATCGTCCAGCAGCGCGCGCGTGGCCGGATTCAATTCGGAGACGGGCTTGTTATACAAGGCGTTTACTTTGCCGTTGTTGTTCAGCACGAATATGAAGCCGAATAAAACGACGATGATGGCAATGTACACATAAATCATTTTGACTTTCTTTTTCTTCTTCATGCTTGAACGACCTCCGAAACGTGATTGGGATGGACAAGCCGTTGACAGATGAGGCATGTCCTTACTTTTATATATTATATATCAAATCTGCACGAGTATGTAAGTGTGGCGACACCTTGGCAGGAAGCGGGAGGAAATGGGTATGATCGGCAATTTGCCGCGTAAATTCACGGAAAAGATGGAGAAGCTGCTCGGCGGCGAATATGACAAATTTATGTCTTCCTACGACGCGCAGCGCGTATACGGGCTTCGGATCAACCGATTGAAGCTTGGGATGGAGGAGTGGATGAGGCTGTCTCCCTTCGGTTCGGAGGCAAGGGACATTCCATGGGCCGAAGGCGGCTTATATTATAAGGAAGGAGACCGCCCAGGCAAGCATCCGCATTACCATGCCGGACTTTATTACATCCAAGAGCCGAGCGCGATGGCTCCGGCCGAGCTGCTGGACGTAAAGCCGGGCCACCGGGTGCTGGACTTGTGCGCGGCGCCCGGGGGCAAGTCGACCCAGCTCGCGGCCAAGCTTCAAGGCAAGGGTGTGCTGGTGGCCAACGATAACGCCAGGGAACGCACGAAGGCGCTGGCCAAAAACATCGAGCTCGCGGGCGTCCGGAACGCCGTCGTGCTTAACGAGGAGCCTGCGTCGCTTGCGCCCGTCTTCGCGGAATGGTTCGACCGGATTCTGGTCGACGCGCCATGCTCGGGCGAAGGCATGTTCCGCAAGGACGAATCGATGATCGCCGATTGGGAGAAGCATTCGGTCGAGCGCTGCTCGGCCATGCAGCGGGACATTATGCGGCATGCCGCGGCCATGCTTGCGCCGGGCGGCTTGCTCGTCTACTCGACCTGCACCTTCTCCCCGGAGGAGAACGAGCAGCAGATCGCAGATTTTTTGGCCGAGCATCCCGATTTCTCCGTTCTGCCTATTCCGTGCCGCTATGGCTGGGCTCCAGGCAGAGCGGATCTGGTTGACAAGCCGAGCAACCTGGACGAGGAGCGGCTGCGAGGCATCGAGGGGACGGTCAGGCTATGGCCGCACCGGATCGAGGGCGAAGGCCATTTCGCGGCTCTGCTTCGGCGCGGCGGGGAGGCGGACCGCGCGGAACGGGGCGGCGCCATCCCGATCGGCGGCATAAGGGCCGCCGCGTCCGTCGGACAGGCGGAGAGAAGCGCGTTGAAGCGCGATTCGGGCCGCGGAGGCGGAAGGCCGAACGACCGTCGCGCGGGCAAGATAAGCGGCGGGAAGGGCGGGGACGGAAAACCGGCGGGCGAAGAAGATCCGATCGCCATGTGGCTTCGGCAGGCCGGGCAGTTCGTCGCGGCTTCGGAAGCCTTGAGCGGTCGGATGATCGCGTACGGCTCGAAGGTCTATATCCAGCCGGAAGGCTTGCCGTCCTTGGACGGCCTTCGCGTCGTCAGGCCGGGCTGGTACGTCGGGGAAGCGGCGAGGGGGCGGATCGTGCCGACCCAGCCGCTGGCCATGGGGCTGAAGCGCGAGGAGGCGTTACGATCGGTGAACTGGAGCTCGGACGACCTTCGGACGCTTCGCTACTTAAAGGGGGAAACGCTGTTCGCGGAGGAGACGGAAATCCAATCGCCAAGCGCCGTACCAGCGAAGGGTTACGTTCTGGTATGCGCGGACGGATTTCCGATCGGGTGGGGAAAATATGACGGAGGCATGATCAAAAACGAGCTTCCGGCCGGATGGAGGCAAGCATAAGAGATGAACGACCGGATGCGCATCGACAAGCTGCTGGCCCATATGGGGCTCGGCACGCGCAGCGAAATCAAAAAAGCGGTAAAGCAGGGGAAAGTGACGGTGGACGGCAAGGCGGTAAAGGATAGCGGCCTTATCGTCGATCCGGCGAAGGCGGAAGTCGCCTTCGAAGGCGAGCCTGTCGTCTACCGGGACGTCGTCTATTTCATGTTGAACAAGCCGCAGGGCATTATTTCGGCTACGGAGGACGGGCGCGAGCGTACCGTTATCGACCTGCTCGAGGACGACGACAAGCTTCGCGATCCATTCCCAGTCGGCCGTCTTGATAAGGACACGGTCGGCTTGCTGCTGCTGACGAACGACGGCCAGCTCGCCCATGAGCTGTTGTCGCCCCGCAAGCATGTCGCCAAAACGTACGAGGCGCTCGTTCATGGAGAGGTAGGCGAATCGGATATTCGGTCCTTCCTCGCCGGCGTTACGTTAGACGACGGATACGTAACGTTACCCGCCGAGCTTCGGGTGAAGGATCGCGAGCGCCTCGGGGATACGGTTCGTTCGTACGTTTCGTTGACGATTACGGAAGGAAAATTCCACCAAGTTAAACGGATGTTCGAAGCGGTCGGCAAAAAGGTGCTGTTCCTGAAGCGGATAGCGATGGGTCCGCTGACGCTGGACGAATCGCTCCCGGAGGGCGCTTACCGCGAGCTGACGGAGGAAGAGGTCGAGCTGCTGCGCTCGCATCGCCGGGCATCGGACTAAAGCCGATGGTTCATATCGGGCGATAACCGTGTTAAAATAGTCGGAAAAGAGAAAAAGTCAGGAGTGGGAGAATGGGCTTGAACTATGATTTGGTTGCGCTGGACGTCGACGGAACGCTGCTTAGGGACGATCACGTCATCACGGATGCGATCCGGGACACGGTGAGGGAGACCGCGAGCCGCGGCGCTCAGATCGTGCTGTGCACCGGACGCGGACCTTCGGGCGCGATCCCGGTGCTGGAGGAGCTCGGGCTTACCGGCACGATCATTACGCATAACGGCGCGGCCACGATCGACGCGGCCAGCCGGTCGGTCGTCCATCAATTCGATATGGTGCCCGAACAACTATTCGGCTTCCTCGACTATTGCCGGTCGCGGAATGTCCGCTTCAATCTTAACACGGCGCTCGAAATGTTCGTCGAAAGCTTGACGGCCGAAGAGGAAGCGATGTACGCCCACTTTAAGGAGAAGCCTTCGATTCGCAATCTTGGCGCCGGCCTGCCGGACAGTCTGGTGAAGCTGTCCGTATTCGGAACGAAGGAAGAGATGGATGGGGTGCAGGCGGAATGGGCCGGCTGGCCGCAGACGCTCAAATCGATCCGGAGCGGCGATTATTTCATCGACGTGCATCATTCGGACGCGAATAAAGGAAGGGCGCTCCAGCAGCTGGCCGAGATCAGGGGAATCGATCGCAGCCGGATTCTGGCCATCGGCAATTATTTCAACGATATTACGATGCTTCAATTCGCCGGCATGGGCATCGCTATGGGCAACTCGCCGGAAGGAGTCAAGCAGGCCGCCGACGCGGTCTCGCTTTCGAATAATGAAGACGGCGTCGCGGCCGCGCTTCGGGAATACGCATGGGCTTGAACGAGCCATGGGCGGAACAGGAAAGGGGTTGTCCCTAAGCCGATTGCTTGGCTTGTAGGGACAACCCCTTCATCCTTTTCATCCGATGAATGACCGTCAGGCTTAACGCCCTCGTCCGCGTCCCCGCGGGCCGTTCGGCGAAGGGCCGCCCCGCGCCCGCCCGCGACCGCGAGCGGCCGAACCGCCGGT
>NZ_JACXIY010000061.1 GCF_014705655.1 Paenibacillus arenilitoris
TGCTAGCTACGAGGCGGCTTGGCCCCTACCCCGACCGGACTTTCACCGGCTAGTTGTACCCAGCTTTGCTAGGCGCGCACGGACACAAGCGTCCTTATTTCGCCTCTTCAGAGCATAAAACGAAGGATTTGAGGCCAATAGCGTCTCTCATGTCCGTTAAAAATGAAAAGGCGTCCGTTTTATCGAAATAAGAGCAATACGGTCCGTTAGAGGACGGCAGCCGCACGATCCGGCGGAGCCGGCAAATCCGGGGCGGACGGATCGGGACGAGCAAGCCAAGTGCAAACGGCTCACGCCGTCCTTAGGCGGCATAAGCTCGATTCGCGATTTGCATAAAAAAAGGATGCCGCATCTTATGCGGACATCCTGTTTCTTCGTATAGCTAGCCGCCCCGCTTCTCGATCGGCACGTCGACGGGAACGTCGAACAGCATGACCCAGAACACGCAGAGAACGGCCGAAATCGCGTACGCAAGCAGCGGCCGCTTGTAATGGAGGCGCAGCATGGGGAACATGGTGATATCGAAAATAGCCGACCACATGAGGCTCCAGCCGTGCTGGTACAATATTCTTCCCGTATCCCGGAAGAACCACTCGACGATCACATAGATGCCGATCCACTGCAAATAATGAAGCCTTTTCTTCTTCCTGCCATCGGGGTAGTTCGTCAAGAACAGCAAAGCCGTTGCCGGGAATGTAACGAACGTATAGACCATCTCCGTCATGCTATGGTTTGGCATAAAGTCCGGATTCAGCTTCCACAGAAAATGATTGGCTGACAAAAAATTGTACAGCAGGTTGCCGAGCGCGAAATACATCATCGTATGGTGGTACTGCTTCCAATTGCGCCAGTCTCCCCAGCGCCATGCGCATATTAAAGTAATGACGCCAAGCGCGAAATGCATGCCGCTCTCTCCCGGTCTCGTCGTGGTGTTGTTATTGTTGCCCGCGCATACCGGAGTTAAACCTTTCCTGCTCTTCCAATTGGATCAAAAGTTTTCCGATTGCCGCGGATACATTGCGCGGATATAAGCCTCCGCGAGCCGGTGATCCTCCAGCGCCTCCCTCGCTTCGCACGGCGCCGGACGCTCGCCCCGGACGGCCGCGAGGAAGTTCTGCGCCTGCTTCCGCATCGCATGGACGTTCGGCAGTACGGGCACGACGTATTCCGGGCTGCCGCCGGCCGCGTCCTTCATGACGGTTACCCGGCCGGCCTGCTGCCGCGCGAGCGGCGGCGGGAGCTCCGCCTTGACGAAGCCCTGTTCGAAGGCGACGAATACGGATTCGTGCCATTCGACCGTCGTCCGGTAAGCGCCCATCTCGAGCACGGCGCAGACGCCGCTGTCGCTCGTGCCGGTCAGCAGGATGCCGGAAGGATCGGCGTAAGCGAGCCGGTACGGCTCGCCGAGCATGTGGCGGATCAGGTTCACCTGATGAATGTAATAGTTGACGAACTCGTCGTATTTGCGGTTCGTCTCCGCGTCAAACGCCTCCCCGAACGGCTCGAGCTCGTCGCTTGGCCGCGGCTCGCCCGATTCGAGCGGCGCGTCCGCGCCCGCGACCCAGTCGCCCGGCGGCATGCTGACCCTCACGTACGTCATCCGGCCGAGTTCGCCGCTCTCCTTCCACCGGTCCACGACGGCCTTCGCGTATTCGATCGCCGGATCGGACCGTTTGTGATAGCCGACCATATGGAGCGTGCCGCGCTCCTCGCCGAGCCGCACGAGCCGCTCCCCCGCCTCGACCGTGAGCGACAGCGGCTTCTCCGTGAACACCGGTATGCCCGACTGCAAAATATCCGGCACGATGATGCTGTGCCGCCGGTACGGCTGCGCGGCGACGATCGCGTCCACCCGCGCCTTCGCGATCAGCTCGCGATGGTCCGCATAAATTTCCGCGATGCCGTACCTGCCCGCGACGAGCTTCGCCTGCTCGGCCCTGGGCTCGGCGATCGCGACCACCTCGCACTCCTTCGCAAGCTGCGCGTAATTGGACAGATGCGCCATCTGCCCCATGCCGCCCGTTCCGACGAACCCGATCCGCAGCTTGCTCATGCCGGTTCCTCCCCGAATTCGCCCATATTCTCGAATAAGTACAAGCCGTCCTTGCCCGGCGCGACGATGTCGGGATAGCCGTTGCCGGTCAAATCATGCGTCCAGAAATAAATGCCGCAGCCGGACGCTTCGCCGGCCGGGCCGTAGTCGATCACATGCTTCTCGAAAGCGGCTTCATGTATTTTGTAATAATAAAGGCCGACCGGATCGTCCGCGCCGGGATCGCCGTCGTTATGCGCGCGGTACCGCTTCCCCGTGACGAGCTCGAGCTTGCCGTCGCCGTCCAGATCGACCAGCTGCATGTCGTGGAACTGCGAGCCGCTCCCGTCGATCTCGTGCCGGGTCCATGTCCGCCCGCCCGAGGCGTCGACGCCCTGCTCCAGCCAATACAGGCCGTAGTCATGCCCCATGCCGTAGATGAGATCGCAGCGCCCGTCCCCGTTCACGTCGATGCCGAGAATCGGTATGCTTGCCGCGCCGAGGTCGAATTCCGGGTGGAACGTCCACTCCCCGTAAGGATCCTCCGGCTGCTCCAGCCAGCCTCGGCTCAGCACGATGTCCATCCGTCCGTCGCCGTTCACGTCCGCGAAGCCCATGCCATGGCCGGCCGGCTCCTTGCCGATGACGACCTTGCGAAAGCCCGGCACGCCCTTGCCGCCCGCTTGGCGGTCCAGCTTGAAGAACGCCTGCGGGCTGTCGATCTCGTTCGCGAACGCCTCCGGAATGCCGCAGCCGTCGATATCATGGAAGCGCAGCGTCTCGGTTGCCCGCAAGGGACCTGCGGCTACGGTCTCCCACTCCCCGCCCGCCGGGCCGGGGTTGCGCCGCCACCTTAGCGAGTCGCCGAAGAAGGACGCAGTGACGATGTCCGTCCACCCGTCCCCGTCGACGTCGAGCGGATAGTCGGCGAAGTCGTCCAAATATTCGCCGATCGCCTCCACCTCGCCTATGTCATGCTTTTGCGTGAAGTCGGGCCCCTCGTACCAATAAGACCCGCTCACGATGTCGGGGATGCCGTCGTTGTTCACGTCGAATACCGAGCAGGCCTCGCACCTGGTGTCGTCCAGCTTTCTTTTGCGGAAACGCAGCGCCATAGTCCTTCAGCTCCTTTGCGTCGCGGACCGTCCCTTCCACCTCTATGCGGCGGCAGAGCAAATAATCCACCTTTATTTGTTATATATAATATAACCTTGCACCTCGTTTGACAACGGAAATTCGCCGGATCGCCATAGGCTCGAAGCCTCACGAAAAAAGAACTGTCCGACGCGAAACAGCTTCTATTTCTTAGCTTTTTCTGTTTGATTTTGATAACCTTTGTCGAAGCTATTGCAATCGTTATGGTTATATATATTTTATATATTTAGAGATGTTCTTCATAATCTCCCCCAAACTACGGGAAAGGAGGCCGGCGATTCGAGCATTCAGACAGCCATCACGGTTAGACCCGCCAATTAAGCAAGACCTGCTTCATACGCGATCCTAACTATTCCAATGAACGAGGTGTTCGATGATGTTTCGAAAACTGAGCACGGCGGCCGTAGCCGTGCTGTGCACGATGTCGCTCTCGATCGGAGTGGCCGCCGAGCCCGCGGCCAAGCCGCCCGCGAATAACGGAACGATTTCTTGGCCGGCGCAGCAGGAGCTGCCGACCTTCGCGAAAGTGAAAAAGCTCGAGGTGGCGGATGTTTACGACGCTCCCGGAGACATCAAAATATTGCTGGCGACGCTGCAAGGCATCGTGAACCGCAAGGAGCCGCGCGTCTATTTGATCGAAAGCAAGGAAGAAGGCAAGTTCAAGTGGCTGAACGACATCGACGTGCCGTACAAGGTGCGGGACAATTACTGGGATATCGTCAACACCTTCAAGAACGAGCTGAAGGGCGTCATCGTCTACGATCCGGCCGTGCCGGACTCGATCAACGTGGCGACGACGCTCGCCGGCTTGAAGAGCGCCGTCGTGGCCAGCCCCGAGCTGGCGGAGAAGCTGACGGCCGCCCCGTATAACCTGGCCGTGCTCGACGATCTGCGCGGCAAGTTCGAGGACCGCGTCGACGCTTACACGTGGCAGTACGAGAACCTGTGGAGCCAGACGACGCAACGGATGCTGATCGGCCTTAGCCCCGACACGTCCATCCGCCTGCCTGAGGGCAACTTCAATTCGTTCGCGACGATCGCCGAGGAGGCGACGCAGGAGCGCGACGGCAACAACCGGAAGGTGTACGACCTCGACCTGACCGATTATCTGGCCGGGGAGTCCGTCTATCTTCGCTTCACCGACGCCTTCACGCAGGACGGCTGGGGACCGGCGGTTCATGAGGTGACGGTGAAGGCCGACGGCGAGGTGATCGCCCAGTTCATCCCGGGCACGCCGGAAGAAGAGGAATTCCTCTACGACCGTCAGAGCTCGCAAGTATCCGAAGGCAACGGCGGACATCGTTTTGCCGACAACGGCCGTTACTTCGTCTATGAGTTCCAGGCGCCCGAAGGTACGCAGCAGCTGACCGCCTCGGTCGACATGTGGAACCAGTTCAAGGTGTCCGCCAGCAGCGTGCAGCCGGTTTCCTCCGAGAAGAAGGAGCCTTACGGCTACCTGCGCGATTATGCCGTAGCGAACAAGGCGGCGGTATTCTGGCTCGACTCGAACGTGCCGGAGCAGAAGGCGCTCTTCGAGAAAATCCTGAAGGACGCAGGTCCCGGCACGCCATATCTCGGCTGGTTCAGCAACGACGTCGAAGGCGAGTTCAGCGGCGTCGAGATTACGTCCAACTACGGCGTTTACGTCCTTGCCGCGGACTGGTTCAGCAACCTGACCGTATTCTCGGGCACGAAGGCGAATCCCGTGAAGCCGCAGAAGGTCGCCGCGCCGAAGCTGGCGAACAAAATTTACGTTTCGTACACGTTCAGCGAAGGCGACAACCTCCAGTACAATCAGCACAAAATGCGCAATCTGTGGGACGACCCGAACCGCGGCAAGGTGCCGATTAACTGGACGTCGAGTCCGCTGCTGTACGACGCGGCGCCGGCGATGCTGCATTACTTCCAGTCGACCGCCACGAAGAACGACCTGCTCATCGCCGGTCCGTCGGGCGCCGGCTACTTCTATCCGAACGCATGGCCGGAGAAGGCGCTGCGGGATTTCCTGAAGCAGTCCTACTCTTACCTGAAGAAAACCGACATGACGATTCCTTACGTACTGAACCGGATCGACGGGCAGAACGTTCCGCTTAGCCCGGCGACGGTCGCCTCCTATCTGGAAGAATACGAAGTGCCGGGCCTGTTCCTCAGCTGGGAAGACCGACACGGCGTCGAGATCGTGGACGGCAAGCTGCCGGTATCGACGATCCAGGGCATCAGCACCGTGCAGGACGGCAAGCGCATCCTCGACGAGGCGAAAGCGAACTGGGACGGCAAATCGCCGCTCTTCGTCTCCCTCGGCCTGCTTGCCTGGAACATGACGCCGACCGACGTCGTCGCGCTTACGGAGCAGCTCGGCGCCGAGTACGAGGTCGTTCGCGCCGACCATTACTTCTCGCTAATCCGGGAAGCCAATGGGCTGAAGCCCATGAAGTAAGGCGACGCCCGGCGATAGCCGGAGCGGCATAGTGAAACGAGCCTTCGCATCGCGCATGACGCGATTCGGGGCTCGTTTTCTTTTTAGCATGATGATGGCGGTGAGAACATGCGAAAGTGCAGGCATTTATCGACTAAAGCGTATGTTGGGCGCGAATGCCTGCAAACGTGCATCAATTGCTCGCCGGTTGCGAATCAGACGGTATTAGGCTGACGAAAAAGATGCGCTTTTGCACGTATTCCAACTTGCGGATGTACAGGATGAGAAAAAGATGCGCAATCGCAGGCGCTTATGCATAGCAGCTAGCCAGGCTCGCCGAAACCGAATGAAGGCGCTTATTCGTCGGCGACTTGCCCGGGCCCGCCGAGATCGAATGAAGGCACTTATTCGTCGGCGACTTCACCGGGCATGCTGAATCGAACCGTGCCTCTCGTTAATGGCGCTGTCACGGCGGCGGTCCCCCTCATATACAGGTAATAAGCCGGCTAATCATTCCGCAAGCCGCGGGCATCCGGCCGCGCGCCCGTCCCCTAGGGGAGGACGCATACTTGTTAAAGGGGTTGACCTTGCCGTGAACACGCTGCAGGCGTTCAAGCACTCGCTGCTTGGGCTGCTGAACATACCGGGGGTAAGCGGACGAGAGGAGCTCATTCGGCTGGCGTTATGGAACCGGCTGATACACATAGCCGACGAACTGTTCGTCGACCATGCCGGCAATCTGTGCGCGGCTGTTCCTTGCGGGGAAGGGCCGACCGTGCTGCTGTCGGCGCATATGGATCTATACGAGGAGCTTGCGGAGGGCCGGCAAATCGTGCAGGAGGGGCATCTCCTGCGGTCCACGGCCGGCATTCTTGGCGCCGACGACCGGGCAGGCATCGCCGTCATTCTCGAGGTCGCGCGCACGATACGCCGTACCCGCTTCGCCGGCACCCTTAAGCTCGCCTTCACCGTCCGGGAGGAGATCGGCCTCGTCGGCTCGCGGCAATTGGATCCGCGGTTTATGACGGATATCGATGCGGCCGTCGTCGCCGACCGCAGAGGCACCCGCGACATCGTCACTTCTTACGCGGGCCGGATCCCGTTCTGCCCCGCATCCTACGGGCAGCTGTTCGAGCGGGCCGGCGCCTTGGCCGGGATGCCGGATTGGAAGACGACGGCGGGCGGATCGAGCGACGCCGGCGTTTACGCCCAGCAATTCGGCATCCCTTCCGTCAACCTGTCCGTCGGCTACCGGAACGAACATACGGAGCTCGAGACGGTCGATTGCGCCGCCGCCTTCGAGACGGCCGTCCTCATCGGAACCGCGCTGCATCATCGGCTCATTACGGGCGGCGACAAAGCCGGCGCCTGGCTGCACGGCTAGCTCGCAGCGCGCCTTCCGAGCCCAGCAGTTTCTCGATGTTGCTCGGCACATCGCCCGTCGCATCTCCCGAGCCGCCTGAACGGGAGAAGCTTGTCTTGGTAAGCGGCGGTGCGGGGACTCCTTGTCGGATTTTCGTCACATTGAGGGCAGCGTAGGCCAGACCTTAACGCATGAAGGGGCAGCAGGGCGTCTCTCCCGCCGCTTCACGGCCTTTTGAGAAAATCTTGTTCTTCCCCCGATAATCGCTCAAGCTTATCCGGATTCCTTATGAAATAAAGGTTGCGGATTTTGCCCCCATCCACGTGAAGGAGCACCGCCGTGTCGATGCCCTCCTTCGAGCGGACGAGCAGTCCCGTCTGACCGTTAACGGGCCGCGTTTCGAACCGGACGCCTCCGATATAATCGGGCAGCTTCCGCATAAGGCCGAGAAGGAACTTCGCGACGCGATCGGGCGTCTCGATCGGATGGACGGCGGCGACCGCCTTGCCTCCTCCGTCCGAGAGCAGCACGACGTCCTCGGCCAGCATCGACACGACCGCCTCCGCGTCGCCCTGCCCGAGCGCGGCGAGCAGCCGGCGGACCCACGCCTCGTCCGCCGCTTCGGCGCGCGGCGACTCCTCGGGCGCCATGCCCAGCTTGCCCTTCGCCCGGCTAAGCAGCTTGCGGCAGTTCGCCTCGTTCTTGCCGGTCAGCTCGGCGATCGCGGGATAATCGAAGCCGAGCGCCTCGCGGAGCACGAACGCCGCGCGCTCCGCGGGGGACAGCCGCTCCAGCAGCACGAGCATCGCGTAGGACAGCCTTTCGCCGAGGAGCGCCGCTTCGAGCGGCTCGTTGCGCACCGTCGGCACGGGCTCGGGCAGCCACTCCCCGAAATACCGCTCGCGCCGCTTCCTCGCCGAGCTCAGCATGTCGAGACAGCGGTTCGTCACCATTTTGCACAAGTAGGCTTTGGGGTCGTTCAGATGCCCGGGATCGATGCCGTGAACCTTCACGAAGACGTCCTGCACCGCATCCTCCGCATCGGCGGCGGAGCCCGTCAGCTGATAGGCCAGCGTAAAAAGCAGCCTCCTGTATTGCTCGTATAGTTTCTGCATGCCATCACTCCCGTTCCTGCGGCGGTTCTCAGCATTATTTTAGCAGACTTGCGACGTCCCAGGTCAGTTTGCGGATTCGCCAGCCCAGCCTCCGGGCGATGATGAAATCGAGCCCCCACTGACGGGTCCATACGAGGCCCTGCTCCGGCCCGAGTCCGAAGCAGAACACATCGGCATACGGCTTGTGGGCCGGCGCCGATCGGCCCTCGATATCCGCCTCGATCACCTTCGCGAGCCTGACGGCTTGCGCGGACGCTTCCTTGCACGTCTTCCCGTCCGTCTTGCCGCTTGCGTCCCTTATATGCGCGCAATCGCCGATGCTGTACACCCCATGCGCGCCTTGCACCCGGTAGCTGGCATCGACGGCTACGTAGCCGTCCGGCGTAAGCGGAACGCCGATGCTGCGCAGCATCGGATTCGGCTGCAGGCCGAGCGACCAGATGCATAGACCGACGGGCATCGATTCGCCGCTTGACAAGGCGAGCACGCCTTCCTTCTCGCGAACCGCCCTGCAGCCGTGGATGACCGCAACGCCACGTTCGGCCAGCTCGGCCTCTAGCCGTTGCCCCACCTTGGCCGGGCCTTGCCCGAAGAGACGGTCGTGCGCGTTAAGCAGGCGGATCTTCACTTCGGCCGGGTCGAGCCCCAGTACGCTTGCTCCGACCCGAACGTAGTGCGCCAGCTCGGCCGCCGTCTCGATGCCGCTGATGCCGGCCCCCGCGACGGCGATCGTCAGCAAGCGCCGGCGC
Organism: Paenibacillus arenilitoris; assembly: GCF_014705655.1. Taxonomy (GTDB): domain Bacteria; phylum Bacillota; class Bacilli; order Paenibacillales; family Paenibacillaceae; genus Pristimantibacillus; species Pristimantibacillus arenilitoris. The sequence continues at coordinate 8,831 of NZ_JACXIY010000061.1, forward strand.
TCCCGCTCATCCTGCGTTCCGGCGGCTTGCTTCAGGTTCGCGAGCCAAGCTTCCCGGATTTCAATCGCGGCATCGACGCCCGTCAGCGCGATCCCGCCCGCTTCCGGCTCCGGCTGCCGCACGACGCTGCCGGCGGCGAGCACGAGCACGTCGTAGCCGATGCGCCGTTCGGCTCCGTTTTCATCCTGGCATAGCAAGCTTTTGTCCGCCGATTCGATTCGCGTCACGGCCCCCCGGACCAGCTCGACGCCTTCCGGGAACAGCTGCCGGAAAGGGATTTTAATCTCCTCCCGGGCCGCCGCCGGCTTGAACAGCAGCACCTTACGCAGATGGTAAGCCTGCTTGTCGATCAGTACGAGCTTCAGCAGCCCTCTGCGCAGCTCCTCGCGAAATCCTTTCTGCAAGCTCCGCACGGCATGAATGCCGGCATAGCCGCCGCCGACGACAACGAATGTTTTTGGTTTCATGACAACGCCCCCTCTTCTCGATTGCTCATACGACGAGATAAGGGGGCGTATTGTGACAGCTATCGGCCAAATAAAATCTACTGCCGAGTTCGCCTTCGGATGGAAGCGATCAAGAACAGGATAGCCGGGATGACGATATAGAAGTGAAACGACCCGAGAGACAGCCCTGTTTAGCTTCGACGACCATGAGACGACGGTGCTAATTTCAAAAAATGAAACTAAATTGCTCTAAGCTCCACTCACACCCAATTTAGTTTCAACTATTGAATTTAAAAGGTCCCATTTGCGCTGCACTTTCCGATATTAACCGACTTAGCTTCAAAATTTGAAACTAAACGCTCACGAACCACCTTTCTTTCGCATTTAGTTTCAGTTTTTGAAATTTAAAAAAGGCTGTCCAGACTCAGGAGCGAGTAGTTCCGCCGATTTTCATCAAGCGAGCACACCTGCTTTTGGGACAGCTCCTGCGGACGGCAGCCTTAAGCGTACTCCTTCTCCGACCGCTCCGTCTTAAGCGCGCTCTTCAAGTCATGTCCCGTCGGACTTTGGAACACTCTTAGCCCGAACTCCGGTGCGGCGGCGAAAATATGGTCAAAAATATCGGACTGCACTTCTTCATAGGCCGCCCAGTTCACGTCATTGGTGAACGCGTAAATTTCGAGCGGCAATCCGGTTTCCCCGGGCTGCAGCTGCCTGACCAGGCAGGTCATGCCTTGATGGATTTTCGGATGATGCTCGAGATAGCGCTGGATGTACACCCTGAACATCCCGATGTTCGTCAGCGCCCTGCCGTTCACCTTGCTCGATCGATCGATGTCGTTGTCGATGTTGTACAGCTCGATTTCTTTCTCTTTCAGGACGATATAGTCCTTCAAGTAATGAATTTTTTTGAACGCCTCGATCATTTCGGGGCTGCACAGGACGATGCTGCCCGTATCCACGCTAACGGAGCGCATGATCCGCCGCCCTCCGGCATTTTGCATGCCCCGCCAGTTTTTGAACGAATCCGAGATCAGCGCATACGTCGGAATGGTCGTGATCGTTTTATCGAAATTTTGGACCTTTACCGTGTTCAAGGAAATATCGACGATGTCGCCGTCCGCGCCGTACTTCGGCATCTCGATCCAATCGCCGACCCGCACCATGTCGTTGGAGGTCAATTGGACGCCCGCTACCAAACCGAGTATCGAATCTTTGAAAATCAACATAATAACGGCCGATAACGCCCCGATCCCGCTTAGCAAAATAAGGGGGCTTTCCCCGATCATATTGGAGATCAGCAAAATGCCGCCGATGATATAAATGAATATTTTCACAACCTGGATATAGCCCCGGATCGGCCTGGCCTTCGAAATCTCGAACGTCGAATAAAAATCGTTGACCGCATCCAGGAATGCATCTATGACGAGCAGCGCCACCACGATCATGTAGAGGGTGACGCCCATCACGATCAGATGCTGATAGGAAGGAAAAAGGTAGGAGCAATAATAGATAATGATGGCGGGAACGACATGCGAGAGCTTGTGGATGACCTTTCGCTCCAACAAATAATTGTCCCATTTGAACCGGTTGTTGTGAATGTAATGGGAAATGACGTTCAATACGACCTTCTTCGTTATAAAATTGGCCGCTATGCTGAGCGCGGAAATTCCGATAATCATGATTACATTAGTTAGATAAAAGGCTAAATCTTCTTGGACTCCAAAGTCGGTCAGCAGCTTGTTAATAAATTCCATGTACTCCTCCTTATGCGAATGGATGTTGTAGGCGTTAATTATAACATACACCCGATACCGGGCGAGCCGCGGCGGCAAATAGAAGAGGCCCTCCCTTGCGGGACGGCCTCGGCGGTTCGTAGCAGGCATAAAAAAGAGTCCCGAATTTTTTCAAGACCTTATTCAACATCATAGCAGGCGGGAAAACATAAGTCTATATCTTTTTCGCCATCTATGTAAAAATGGGTTCCTAAACCAAAGAAATGGGAGGAACGCAACGATGATACCCCGTTGTTTTTCAAATTACGTCTCGACGATCCCTTTGCTGGAAGAGGTCGCGGAATGGTCGCTCATACGGAAATGGGCGCTGTCGGAGGTTTACCGGGCGAAGCTTGCGACGGGCGAATCGCGCATCGTCAAATGGGGCCGGAACGAGATGGCGCGGGAAGCCGATGTTTACCGGGACTTGGTCCACCCGCTGCGTATGAACGCGCCGCGAATATATGCTTCCGCTCGGCTGCAGGACAGCGGAGTCATCGTCATGGAGGACGCGGGCACGGCGAACTTGGAGGAGCAGCCGCGGCCCGCTTATTTTCTGGAAGCGGCAAGGGAGCTGGCAAGACTCCGCATGCGCGCAGCGGGCAACTTGGAGAAGCTGCTTCCCGAACAGGCAATTGCGGCCTACTCGGTATCGAAGGACGATATCCTGTCGCTGCTGGACGATTTGCTGCAATCGCCGAAGCTCGCGGCATTCGGCGTCTTATCCGAGGTCAAAGCCATGCTCCCCCACCGCTTGGAGAAGCTGTATCGAAGCCTGCCCGCCACGATCGTTCATCACGATTATCACGCGAAGAACCTGCTCGTCCGGGACGGCGGCATCATGCCGATCGATTGGCCGACGGCTTATATAAGCCCTCATCTCGGGGACCTCTATTGTTTGATGAACGAAGCTCTCTCACGGTGCGGCTTATCTCGGGAAGAGCTGCTTGCCGCGTACGCCGGCGAGCACGATATTCCGTTGGACGACCTGAACGGGCAGGTGCGGATCGGCGGGTTATGCTGGCTGATCAAAACATTGCGCTCGCTCGTATACGGCGGCACCGACTGGATACCGGGCTCGGAAAGCTGGGTACCCGATCTGCTGAACGACGTAGAGCGCCTGTATCGGGAACTTGCGCAGGCAGGTTAAGCGTCAAGGTTTCAGCCCCATCCGGGCTGAAACCGGCCATACCACTTCGGCACCGTTAATTCGAAGCCGTCATGGTCCTCCATCACTTTGTCTATTTTCGCCATCATCACGTCCAGCTCTTCCGGCTTGACTTTGAGCACCCAGACGACCGAAGAGACAAGCGTCATCGCCAGATAAAGCGAGTACAACGGCCAGAACGCTTCGCCGGGTTCCTTGCGGTTATGGTAGCCTGCAATTTGACCGACAGAAAAAGGAACGCTTACCTCCGAACTAAAAATACCGACTTTGACGAATTCATGGAGGGGATCGCCCCAGTCCGACCGATTGAAATCGATAATCCCCGACAGATTCCCGTCCTTCACGATCAAATTGCCGACGTGGTAATCGTCATGCTGGAAAATATTCGATCTCCCGTTCATGAGGCGAAGATTGTTGTCGATATAGGATAACAGCTTGGCATCGTTCGGGATCGCCGCTCCGCAATTCGCGTACGCTATCCGGTACCGGCGATGCTTGGCGGCCATCCGATCCGCCCATGGCCCGATCGGCTCCGGACAACTGACCCGGTGAATCTTCTGTAATTCCAAGCCCGCTTGAATGCCAACCCGGAACTGGTCTTCCTCGGTAAGCAGCGGGAGCTCATCCGTCGCTTCGTTCCCTTCTATATAAGAGACGATCATGTACCCGAGCCCGAGTTCATGCAGGACGCCGATTTCAATCGGTCTGGAGCATTCCACGTCCTGCTCCTCCATCATGGCGAGCCGGTTAAATTCCAGCCGCTTGTCTCGGTCTTGCTCGATGCCGTACGTTCTAAGGATGTATTTAGGCGCTCCTTGACGGTCAAATACGATGTATTTCCCGTCGCTGGAGTAGCCCTTGCGGATTCGTTCAAGCTTGGCGTCTTCTCCCAGCAATGGAATCGAGTTTAGGTAACGTTCGCTTTGGTTTACGGATTCGCTCATGCATCGCCCTTCTTTCCGCGATTTTATCCAGCTATGCCGGCAAGGGGCTCAAACAAGCCGGCCAAGCGGCCGGCCGTGGACGGGGGCCCGTGCGAACGCCCCGCGCATCCCGCCGTCCCTGCTCGGCAGCGCATTGCTACACTGGATTTCATCCAGTATAGCATGCGTAAGAGACTCGAATGCTTTTGTATACTGGATTTGATCCCATTTTTTCGCCGATTATCCGACTCATTCCGGATTTACCGGCCGTTTGACTGGATGAAATCCAGTATAGACCGCGATCCGCCGCGGGAATAGCCAAAGTTACTGCGGGAATCCAGTATAGCAACCGAGAGCGGAGAAGAGCTGGGAGGCCGACAACAAGATCGGTCGAGCAAGCTTAAACCAGGTTCGCATAGAAGCAATCGAGAGTAACCTTCCGGACGGAAGAGGAAGTGCGGCAGCGTTTCTAGAATTTTTTGATTAGTTCATTCGACGATAGAGAGGTGCTTTTATGGATTCGATACGTTATCCGATCGGCAAGTTCGAACCCGCGCATAACCCGTCGCCGGAGCAGCGCGGCCGATTCATCGATGCTATTGCGGAATTTCCGCAAAGCCTCCGGCTCGCCGTGCAAAATCTGACGCCGGAGCAGCTGCAGACCCCTTATCGTCCGGGAGGCTGGACCGTGCGGCAGGTCGTCCACCATCTCGCCGACAACGATATGAACGCCTATATCCGCTTCAAGCGGGCGCTCACGGAGGATAACTCCGTTGCAGGCACCTACCGGGAAGATTTGTGGGCGGAGCTTGGCGACTACGACTTGCCGGTCGAAGGCTCCCTCGTCCTGCTGGGCGAGGTGCGCAGCCGGTTCGCCGCGTTGCTCCGCACGCTGAAGCCGGCCGATTTCGAACGGACGTTTACAAGTCCGACCCACGGCGCCATGACCCTGGACGCGGCCGTTCAACGCTACGATTGGCACGGCCGTCATCATCTCGCGCAAATTCGCTCGACACTTTGAGCCACCTGCCCGACTTCCGGCCGGATTTGCTTCCACTTCGTCGGGCGCGATGAAATCGAAAACGAGTAGGCCTATGCGTGAGGCGAATCATCCTACTCGCGGATTCAGACGCGCGGGTCAACGCATCTTAAGCGCGTCTCACGCCGAAGGATGCGAATGTGCAGGTTTTTGGCCGCTCCATGCGTGCTGCCAAGCAAATGCCTGCGAAAGCACATCTTTTTTCAGCTAATTAGCTCGATAGGGGCTTCATGTCCTCGAAATGCCTGCACATTCGCAGGCCTTTCATCAGGCCGCCTCTTCAACGGCGAAAAGCTGCACAATCGCAGGCTTTGCGCTTGGCTGGCCGCTCTGATGCGCAGAAAAAAGGGACTGTTCCATATGTCACCTGGCGATGACTTAAGGAACAGTCCCTTTCCGTTGCCGAGCAGCAGCCCGCTACGCAAGCGGCTTGCTCACCTGCTTGAAGTCGATGACCAGGTCGCGAATCGCCCGTTCGGTCGCCAGACGCTCGATGCTCGATGCGCCGAAGAAGCCGTCGAGGCCGGACACTCGCGACAGGATGTATGCCAGATCGGCCGGCTCGGAGATCGGACCGCCGTGGCAGATGACGAGCGCTTCCGGGTTGACCGCCCGCGCGGCGTCGCGGATCGCTTCGATCTTGGCGACGCAGGCGTCGAGCGGCTGCGCGTTCTTGGCGCCGATCGAGCCCTTCGCCGTCAGGCCCATATGGGCGACGAGCATATCCGCCCCCGCCTTCGCCATCTTGGTCGCTTCCTCTTCGTTGTACACGTACGGGGCGGTGAACAAGTCCATTTCTCTCGCGAGCCCGATCATCTCGACCTCCAGATCGTAGCTGAAGCCCGTATCCTCCATGTCCTGCCGGGCCGCGCCTTCGAAGTAAGCGACCGTCGGGTAGTTCTGCACGCCCGAGAAGCCCTGCTCCTTGATCTGCTTCAGGAAGCGCGGCATGTCGCGGAACGGGTCCGTCCCGCATACCCCGGCCAGCACCGGCGTCTCCTTGACGACCGGCAGCACCTCCGCGCCCATCTCGACGACGATCTGGTTGGCGTCGCCGTAAGGCAGCATGCCGGCCACCGATCCGCGGCCCGCCATGCGGAAGCGGCCGGAATTGTAAATAATGATCAGGTCGATGCCCCCCGCCTCCGCGCTTTTGGCCGAAATGCCGGCTCCCGCCCCCGCGCCGATAATCGGCAGACCCGCCGCAACCCGATTTTTCAAACGTTCCAGTACTTGTTCTCTCGTAAACTGCATCCCTATTCCTCCCGGTTATCCTTTGTTTCGGTTTCGATCATGTTCGCGAGCTTCTCCGCCATGGCAAGCGCGAAGCGTTCCTCGTTAATATGACAGTCCAGCTCGACGAGCCGGATCTTCGGGTCCAATCCGCGCCGAAGCGCCTCGAACAGCGCCTCGTCCTCCTCGGGCCCGTGGAACGGCTTCCCGGGCGCGTCCAGCTCCGATACGCCCCGCAGCGGCAGGAATACGGCTGTCTGCCCGCGGCCCCGGTTCAATTTGTCCGCGATCATCCCGCCGACGGCGCCGTTCTCCGAGGCAGAGGTGCGCATCAGCGTCACGTTCGGGTTGTGCTTGTAGAGCCGCCTCGAGCGGAATGGCTCCGGCACCGTGTCGAGCGCGCCGAAGTTGGCCATATCGGCTGCCCCGACCGAGACGACCTGGGGAATGCCCCGCTTCCCGGCCGCTTCCAGCCGGTGCGGACCGGCGCTGAGCAGCCCGCCCGCCGCGTCGTCCGCGAGCTCGGTCGTCGTCATGTCCAGCACGCCGACCGCAAGGCCGGATTCGATCAAGCTCTCCATCGCCTGCCCGCCGATGCCGGTCGCATGGAAGCACAGCACCTCATAGCCTCTCCGTTCCAGTTCCTCCCGGCATACGTTCGCGCACGGCGTCGTGACGCCGAACATCGACATGGCGACGATCGGCTTCTCCGCCTCGCCCGCTTGCAAACCGCCCTTCACCATGCCGGCAAGGGCGTGCGCCGCGTTGCCGAGTGTTCTGCGGGAGAGGCTGTTCAGCCCGGCGATGTCGACGATCGTATTGACCATATGAATGTCCGACATGCCGACGTAGGGACGCACGTTGCCGGAGGCGATCGTCGACACCATAACCTTCGGCACGCCGACCGGCAGCGCCCGCATGACGGCGGTGCCGATCGTCGTCCCCGCGCTTCCCCCGAGGCCGATGACGCCGCCGACTTCCCCGCGCGCATGCAGCTCCGTGACCTTCTTGACGGCGCCGTTCATCATCGTCTCGACGGCGAAGCCCCGGTCGCCCCTCGCGATCAGCTCCGCCAGCGGTACGCCGGCCAGCCCGGCCAGCTCCCCGGCGGTAACGTCGGGCTCGAAATGCGGCTCGCCCAGCACGGCGGTGTTCAGCGTAATCGTCCGCACGCCAGCCGCTTCGATTAATTCCTTGATATATTTGCCTTCGGCCCCCTTCGTATCCAGGGCGCAAATGATTACCGCTTTGGCTGTCATGGCCGTGCCACGCTCCCTATCCTTTGATCGAGCCGATCATGACCCCTTTTTCGAAATACTTCTGAATGAACGGGTATACGACCAGAATCGGCAGCGTCGACACGATGATGACGCCGTACTTGATTTGATCCGCGTACCGCTGCGCGTAGCCGCCCAGATCGCCGCCAAGGCCGATGCCGTTCGCGAATACCTGGTTCGACAGCAGGATGTCCCGCAAAACGACTTGCAGCGGCTGCAGATGGTTGCTTCGAATATAGATCAGCGCGGTGAAGAAATCGTTCCAATGCGCGACCAGGTAATAGAGCCCGATGACGGACAGCATCGCTCTCGACAGCGGCAGCGCCACGGAGGCGAAGTAGCGCAGATGCGAGCAGCCGTCGATGGCCGCAGCCTCGTACAATTCCTTCGGCAGCGAATTTTCGAAAAACGTGCGGGCGATGATCAGATTGTACACGTTGACGGAGAACGGAAGAATGAACACCCACATCGAGTCCGTCAGATGCAAATCCCGCATCAGCAGGAAAGTCGGTATGAGCCCTCCGTTGAAAAACATCGTAAGCACGAAGGCGAGCATAATGACGCGCCGCGCCTTGAATTCCTGCCGGGCCAGCGCGTAGGCGGCCGGAATCGTGAACAGCAAATTGACGAAGGTGCCGAGCGCCGTGTACAAAATCGTATTGCCGTAGCCCTGCCAAATCCGCTCGTCCTTAAAAATCTCCTTGTAGCCGAACAGGCTGACTCCCTTCGGGAAGAGCAGCACCTTGCCGGTCGAGACAAGCGTCGAGTCGCTGACCGATGCGATTACGATAAAGTACAACGGATAGGCGATGACCAAGAAAATAAGCGAGCAGATGACGAATAAGCCGATTTTGAAAACGAGTTCGTTGCTTTTGCCTGCAAGCCCCACGGCTCTCCCTCCTTCTACCACAGACTGATGCTCGAGGTCCTCCTGGAGATCAGGTTCATCGCGTACAGGAAAATAAAGTTGATGACGGTATTGAACAGGCCGATCGCCGCGGAATAGCTGAACTGATTCGAGACGATGCCGATTTTGTACACGTAGGTCGAAATGACCTCCGATACGGGCAGGTTCAGCGTATTTTGCATGAGGAATACTTTCTCGAAGCCCGTCCCCAGCACGTGGCCCATGCTCAGAATGAACAGAATGATGATCGTCGGCACGAGCGCCGGAAATTCGATATGCCGGATCGTCTGCCACCGGCTCGCCCCGTCGATCTTGGCCGCGTCGTACAGCTGCGGGTCGATCGTCGACAAGGCGGCCAAATAAATGATGCTGTTCCAGCCGCAATGCTGCCAGATGTCGGAGAGGACGTAGACGGGAACGAACGCGTTCGTCGAGGCGAGCAGATTGATATCGCCCATCCCCGCCCACTTCATGAGCTGCCCGATGACGCCCGTGCTCGGCGACAGCAGCACGTTCAGCATCCCGACCAGGACGACCGTCGAGATGAAATGCGGCAAATAAACCGTCGTCTGCAGCGTTCGCTTGATCCGCTTGCCCATGAGCTGGTTCAGGATGAGCGCCAGCACGATCGGAACCGGGAAGCTTAATACGATCGTCGCCAGGCTGATCGCGACCGTGTTCTGCATCAGGTCGGCGAACGAGAAGCTGTTAATAAACTGCTCGAAATAATGCAGGCCGCGCCACTCGCCCCCGGTAATGCCCTTGCTGAAGTCGTAGTCGCGGAAAGCGAGCTGGATGCCGTACATCGGCACGTAATTGAAGACGAAGACGACGAGAATCGCGGGGAAAACCATGATCCACAGCTGATAATCCCGTTTGAACGAGCCCATAAGGATTTCTCCCCTTTGCGCGGAGAATGCCGCATCGCGCCGGAAGCGCTTAGGCGGCCGGGCGGTAAGTTCCGGCATTCTCCCGCATGAGATAATTAGTTATTTTTGCTCTGATAGTCGTCGTAGTACTTTTGCATGATTTCAAGATTTTGCGGCAGGCCGGTCTTCTCGCAGCTTGCCAGGTAGGCGTCCCACTCGGCTTCGATGCCGCCTTTGGTTACCCACTGCGCGAACTTGGCCATGGCGACGCTCATCAGGTTTTTGTTGTTCAAGGACAGCGCACTCAGATCGTCCTTCGAATATTTGATGAACGGCCCCGGATAATAATCCGTCTTCTCATCTACCTTGTCCAGCACTTCCCGCAGCGGCTCCTCCTCCGCGAGCACCTCCGCCATGTCGACCGGCAGATCGAGCTCGAGCGAATCGGCCAAATACATCGGCCCGGTATCGCCCCACGTCGACGTCCACTTCCACGTCCCCGGATCCATCTTCGGATCCTGCGGCGGCAGGACGCTGTAGCTGCCGTCGCCGTTGTCCTTAATATTCGGGCCGAGCGAGCCGAACAGCACCTGCATGCCGACGACCGGATTGTACAGCTCGTTGATGAAGCGCATGGCCGCCGCCTTGTCCTTCGTCTTCGCCGACATCGCGATCATGTTGCCCGCGTAGTTCATATGGTTGTAATCGTAGCTCCAGGACAGCTCGACATCCGAGCTCGCGGATACTTTGAGCGGCGGCAGCGACGCGTACTGCGCGGGAAGCTCGTTGCCGAACCGGTCCGACGCGCCCCAGCCGAACGTGAAGCCGACCTTGGCCGTCGTCCCGTCGCCGCGCGAGTTGGATTGAAACTTCGCGTAGTCCTGCGTGAACACTTCGGGATTAATGAGCCCGGCCGCATAGCATTTGTGCAGGAACGCGACCATCTGCTTATACCGCTCGTCGGTCACGAAGTTTTTCACGGTGCCGTCCTCGACAAAATAGCCCTGGAAGCTGGCGTCCGACAGCGTTATGCCCGTGCTGCCGAGCAGCACCGTCGGCTGGAAGAAGCCGAAGCCGCCCGTGCCGACCGGCGCGAAATCCATCGGGATCTCGTCGTTCGGATCGCCGTTGCCGTTCGCGTCCTTCGACTTGAACGCTTCGAGCACCGCATACAATTCGTCCCAGGTCGTCGGCGCATCAAGGCCTAGCTCGTCGAGCCATTGCTTATTGATGTACTGCCTCGTGCCGGAGCCTGGCCAGAACCGCTGATATTTCGGCAGCCCGTAGATTTGCCCGTCCGGCTGCGTCGATATCGTCTTCGTCACCGGCATCTCCTCGAACATCTTCTCCACGTTCGGCGCGTACTGCGGAATCAATTCCGTCATATCCTGGAACAAGCCGGTAAACTGCGCATAGTCGGCGTCCCCGACGGCGCCTTGGCCGACGATCAGATCCGGGATGTCGCCGCTCGCGAGCAGGGCGCCCTTCTTCTGGCCCCAGTCCGACGATATTTCCTGCCATTTGATTTCCACGCCGGCCGATTCCTCGACCTTCTGCAGCCATTCCATTTCCTTCAGCGGCTTGGTTAGACCGTTCTTCACGATAAGGGCCGTCAGCTGCGCCTTCCCGCCGCCGCCTCCGCTACCGTTCTCCGCCGGGGCATTCGCTTCGTTCCCGCCGCTGCCGTTGTCGCTGCTGCATCCCGCCATAGCCGTTAAGGCGAGGCATGCAGTCAGGATAAGAGTTGAAAATTTTTTCATCCCTATAATCCTCCTTATGAATCGGCTATTGATCTTGCGAAAGCCGGACGACGGCGCCTTCCCTCGAAGACTCGCTCGTCGCGAGCAGCGCGGCAAGCGTTCTCTTGTTGTCGCGTCCCGACGCGGCCGGCTCCCGGTTCTCCCGGATGGACCGCGCGAATTCCGCGAGCGTCCCGTGTATGCCTTCATGCTCCGGCACGATCAAGGGCAGCTTCGTTTTCTCGTGGCGAGCGTCGACCGTATAGACGCCGTAGCCCTCCCCCAGATCGTTCAGCCAGACGACGCCTTCTTCGCATTGAATGCGCCAGAGGCCTTCCCACGGCATTCGCGCTCCCTTGGCGATCAGGCTGCTGCCGTAAGCGACGGGAACACCCGCTTCCGTCTCGTACAGCGCATTCACGTTCGGGTCGCCTTTGTACCCGCTGCCGGGATGGTTCCACGTACGGCCCCGCACCGCGGTAATGTCGGTATCCAGCAGGAAACGGATCATGTCGACGTGATGGACGCTCATCTCCAGCAAAATATAATTGTCCATCTCCCGCTGGTAAGGCTTGCCGTCGTGGTCGCAGTAAAATTCGGCGTTCGCGAACAGCGGCTTGCCGAGCGGCTGCTCCCGCAATACTTGCTTTAACGTTACAACAGTGGAGAAAAAACGATAGTTCTGGTTGACCATAATCGTTCTCTCCTTCTCCGCCGCCAGCCGCACCAGCTCCTCGGCCTCCTCCATGCTCGTCACGAACGGCTTCTCGACCAGCACGTGCAGGCCGTTCTCGAGCGCCGCCCGGCAAATCTCGTAATGGACCGGCGAAGCCGCCTCGATCAGCACCGCGTCCGCTCCCGCTTCCCGGAACGCCTGCCGGTAATTGGTGTAGAGCAGCGATTTCGACAAGCCGTGTTCCTCGGCGAACGTCTCCAGGGACCGCGAGTCGATATCGACCAGTCCCGCGTAGATGAAATCGGGAGACGGGAGAACAAAGTGGCGCGCGACGCCCCTGCCGTGTCCGCCCAGCCCTACCTGAATCAGCTTTAAGCTCATGAACTTGACCTCCTGCGCGAATTATTCGGATTGTTTGTTGCGGTACAAATAGCCGATTTTGCCGCCTGGCGGCAGCACGCCGTACATGTAGATCGCCGTCATTTCCTCGGTCACGACGAGCGAATGCTCGTCGCCCTTCTTCGTCAGCACCATGTCGCCGGGCCCGATCTCGTACGTATCGCCTTCCGTTGTGCAAATCCCCCTGCCGCTCACGATAATCCAATATTCGTTGCTGTCGTGGTAATGCAGCGGCACCTCCTGCCCGACCTTCAAATGATTGATGCCGTAATGATGAATCTCGCTCCAGCTTGGAAATGAATTCTCCTGTTCCTTCACGCGAATGACCGGCATGCCGATTCAGCCTCCCTTATCGTTTCGATTCCTTGGCAAAAAATCCGCTCAAGTCTTCCGCCCGTTCCATTAATCCGCGAGCCCCGTCATGCCCGTGCACGGGATCGCCGTGACAAAGGACGAGGATGCCGGGATTGACGCTTCTCCCGGCCTCGGCGATCTCCCGTATCCGCGATGCGCAATCACCAAGCGTCATCCGCTCCTGCGAGCCGATCGGGCCGCGGGTCGCATAGCCCAAGTGCGCGACCAGGCAATCCGCGCCGGCGGCCGCCATGCTTCTGGCATCGTCCGGCCCGAATACGAACGGGCAGGTGAACAGCTCCAGCTTGTGCGCCCTTCGGATCATCTCGACCTCGAGGCCGTACCCGAGTCCCGCCTCCTCCAGATTCGAACGGAATACGCCGTCGATCAAGCCGACCGTCGGAACATTTTGCACGCCCGAGAAGCCTTGCCCCTTCAGCTGCTTCAAGTAGATATCCATGACCCGGAACGGATCGGTGCCGCATACGCCCGCGAGCACGGGCGTTTCCTTCACGGCCGGCAGCACCTCCCCGCCGAGCTCGGCGACGATCCGGTTCGCGTCGCCGTACGGCAGAAGCCCGGCCAGCATATCGCCGACTTCCGTCTCATACTTGGCCGAATGGTAGACGGCGATCAGATCGGCGCCGCCCGCCTCAGCGCTTCCCGCCGCGGCCCCCGAGCCCGCCGGGGTTCCATTGATCATGCCTCCCTGCGCGACCCGCCGCCTCAGCCTCTCCATTACATCCTTGCGTCCATATGCCACTTCGATCCCCCCGGATAAATGACCCCCCAACTTGTTTGGTTGAGGTAATTATACGGCAAGCCTCTGCCGAAAAAGATGACGATTCGTTCGGTGTTCATGATCGTTTGTGCGGTATTGTAATCGTATACATTTTGCTGCGGAACCTGATGCGGCGTTCCTGACGCACCTTGGCTATGCCTCGGACGCGGCGAGGCCGCGAAGCTCGCGCGCATACGCCTTGGGCGGGACGCCCGTCACCTTCTTGAACGTTCGGCTGAAGGGCGCGTAATCCTTGAAGCCGACCAGGCTTGATATTTCGAGCAGCGAAAGCTCTTCCCGCTTCATGATTTCGATCGCCTTGCCGATCCGGTACTTCGCCAAGTATTCGGGAAAATTGCACCCGACGTCCTTCTTGAACAGCGTGCTGAGATAGGACCGGGACACATGCGCCACCATGGCCAGCTCGTGAAACGAAATTTCGTTCATGAAATTTTCCGCGACGTATTCTTTAATGAATTCCACGTAGTCGTAATGCTTCTGCACGCCGTCGAGCATCTTCTGCAGCAGCTTGTCCTTGCTCGAGACGCCGGTCGCCTTGAACGCAATGATCCGGTCGGTTATGAACTGCTCGGACGGGATGCGCTCCAGCGACGACCCGCCCACGTAACCGACGGCCGGCGTGTTGTCGTACATATAGTGCAAATCGATCGGCGTGCTGATCGGGCCTCCGGTCAGCATCTTGATCGCGGACGGATTGACCCGGTCGCTATGTTCGAAAATCCGGTTCGCCAGCCGCACGCCCGCTTCCAGCGACAGCACCTTCTTCGCCCCGAGCTCGCCGCCCTTGGTGAGGCCGAGATTGGCGCAGATGACGTCCGCGCCCGCAGCCGCCATCCGTTCCGCCTGGAGCTCGTCGAAGACGAAGGCGATCGTGAACAGGTTTTTGCGATGAGCCGCCCGGATCGCTTCGACTTCCTTCCCGTAGCCGAGCCCCCTCTCCTCGAGCGCCTCGCGGAACTTGCCGTCGACGACGCCGATCGACGGATAATTGGCAATGCCGGAGAAGCCGCTGTCGCGGATCCGGTCCGTATAACGGTCCAGCTCGATCGTCGGATCGCTGGCGCATAGGCCGAAGATGACCGGTACGGCGGCGTCCCGAAGCGATATGATTTCCTGCGTGCCGAATTGCATGACCAGCTCGTTGCCGTTCGTGAACGGCAGAAGGCCCGCGAGCGAGCTGCGGCCCATCTGCCTGAACCTTCCGGAAGTTAGCGCGAGCAGCAGATCGGCTCCCCCTTGAATCGCATACTTCGCGACCGCCCCGTTCCCGGCGGCCACGCCGATGATGCGCCCCGATTTGTGCAGCTGCGCCCTCAGCCTTTTGGCGATTTGTTCGCGCTCCAACCTGCCCGCCTCCTTGCTTCGTAATCTTGTACCGTTAAAGTAACAGGTTCACCGGAAAGGCGCAATGTCCTTCTCGGCTGCGCTATGAAACAATGAAACCGAATTGTTAAGCAATTGTAACGCGATTTTAATACGGCGATAAGCGGGATTTCAGCTTGCTTTAAGGTAAGGGGCCTATACTGAAATCCAACGACTCCCTTTCCTAATATAGAGCAAGACTTGGACCCGCCTCGTTGCGGGTCATTTTTTTTGCGGAAGGACGAGTCGCCTGATGCCTAGTAGAGTAAAGGGCTGGGGTGACCAGCCCCTCCTCATCAAACCGTACGTGCGGTTTTCCCGCATACGGCTTTCCGATGCTCT
>NZ_JACXIY010000062.1 GCF_014705655.1 Paenibacillus arenilitoris
CCGAGCGCGGCGTCAAGCGCTCGCTCGGCGACAAGGAGCGCCGCGGCCATGACCGCGAGCGCGAAGACGATGCCCGCGGCCGCCCGGACGGGCCGCGGACGCACGGCCCGCTCGCTCCCTGCGCCGCCGCTCGCCTTCCTGACGGCGCGGCGCAGCATGCCCGCGCCGAACAACGCCACGGCGCTTAGCGCAGCGACGCCCGCCAGAGCGGCGCCGTCGACGCCGTACGAGGGCACGAGCGCGACGTTAAGCGCTCCCTTCAGAAGCGCGGCGACGAGCAGCAGCACGGCGGGCGCGCGAACGGCGCCCATCGCCTGGAGCGCAGGCGCGGTAACCGCGTTGACGCTGCCGGCCAAGGCGGTGCAGCCGACCAAGGCGAAGGCGGCCGTGCCGGCCGCGTCGGCATACAGCATCACGTTCAGCGGCTCCGCGAGCAGCGCGAGGCCGACCGCCGCCGCCGCGCCGATTCCCCATGCGGCCCGCTCCGATATCGACAGCTGCAGCCGAAGCTGGCCGTATGCCCCGCGCAGGCGCGCAAGCGCAAGGCCGGGGACGAGCGCTGCGGCGGCGGCTCCCGCGACCATGACGACCAGCTGAACGAGCGGCTGCGCCCGGCTGTAGATGCCGAACATCGCCATCGCTTCCGCCTCGGCCAGTCCCCCGCTCTTCAGCAGCCGCGGCACCGTAAAAGCATCCACCACGCCGAGCGCCGGCACGACGACCGCGCCCAGCGCGACGGGAAGCGCGATGGCCGCAAGCCGCTTCATCTCCGCCCGAATCGCTCCCGGCTCGCGGGCAAGCCGTTTCCGGCTGCGCCCGCACCAGGAATAGCCCGCAAGCACGAGCAGCGACGCGCATGCGCCGGCCGCCGAGCCGCTCATGACGCCGGCGGCGATTTCCGCATCCGACCAGCCGGCCGACCAGCCGGCGGCGAGGGCAAGCAGCATGACCGCCACGCGGATCGTCTGCTCGGCCACTTGCGAGCCCGCGGAGAGCGGCATTCTGCCGAGCCCCTGCGCATACCCGCGCAGCGCCGCGACCAGCGGCGCTAGCAGCAGCGCGACCGATACGGCGCGAACGGCGCGCGCCGTCTCCGCATCCCCGATCCAGCGAGCGACATGCCCCGCGCCGGCCCACATCAAGCCGAAGGCCGTAATCCCGGTAAGCCCGAGCAGCAGCATTGCCGCATACAGCGTGCGCCGGACGGCCTCGGGATCGTTTCCGTTCCGAAGCCGTTCGGCGATAAGCAGCGATACCGCCGTCGGCAAGCCGGCCGTCGCCAGCACCGCGGCCAGTTGGTAGAACGGGTAGACGGCGTTATAAATGCCGAATACGCGGTCCCCTGCCAAATTTTGCAGCGGAATTTTTTGAAACACCCCGATGAACTTGGAGAGCAGCGCCGCCCCGGCCATGACCGCGACGCCGCTTGTCCAAAGCCGGCGCGTCCCCCGCCGGAGACGGGGACGCGCATCGGCGATCCTTGCTTCCGCAAGCGTCGTTTCTTCGGCCGCGCCCGCCTCATCCTTCTCCTTTTGCTGCGCCGCTTCCCCATACCGTACGGCATTTCGCTTGTCCTTCATGTTCACCGTCGCTCCCGCCAGTCCATCGATTCGTTGGCTTCCATTATAACTTCGATAAGGATTGGCTGTCACTTCTCGACCTTCACGTGAACGGCCAAAAACATGGATCGAGCGGGTTAAAAACCTGAAAAAAGGCTTCCTCCCCAAAGTGTGCCCTTGGTTAAGGAAGCCTTGTCTTCGAACGACCGTCTCGCCCGGCGAGGATCGCGTCTTCTATGTGTTACTGCTCCATTTGCTTCGCCAGGAAGCCGGCGGCCGTTTCGGCCATCTTCGTTTCCATTTGCGACATTTTGACCGACTCGTCCTTGCTCACCATGACCACCGTGCCGATCGGATCGCCGCCGGCAATGATCGGAGCCGCCACGAACGAGCTGTATGTTTCGCTTGAATCTTTCACAAGCTCGAATGAGCCGCCGTTCATCTCGGACATCGTCTTACGGTTCTCCATGCAGTTTTCCAGAACGGAGCCCACCGCCTTGTCGAGCAGCTCCTTCTTGGAGGCGCCGGCCACCGCGATAATGGTATCCCGATCCGTAATCAACGTAATGTGATTCGTGCTTTCGAACAACGATTCGGCATATTCCTTCGCGAAATCGCCAAGCTCGCCGATAGGAGAATACTTCTTCAAAATGACTTCGCCATCGCGATCCACAAATATTTCTAGAGGGTCCCCCTCGCGAATACGCAGAGTACGGCGGATCTCCTTCGGAATCACCACACGCCCGAGATCATCGATGCGACGTACAATTCCAGTTGCTTTCATTTTCTTGTTGCCCCGCTTTCCTAGAGGATTTTGAATCGACTGGATACTTGCAGCTTGTTTTATAACGAAGAGGAAAGATCCTTCAAGAGATTTTGAATCTGACCATAGTATTCATCCGCTCCCAATTTCTTATGCACGGACCTTGACAACCGCCAAACCGCCCAGCATTGCGATCTATTGGGCAAAACTACCTCCGCTCGCGCATGCCCGTCTGCTCCGGCGGCTCGCCCGGCTGCCGGGGGGCGGAAGCCTTCCTCATGAGCTTCCAGATCTGCTGCGCCGCCTCGCGCACCGTTCTCGGCGTAAGGCCGGCGGCCCCGTCCAGCAGACGGAACGGCCGGGCAAGCCTAGGCAGATGAAGGTCCGCCTGCTCCAGCAGCCGGTCGTCGAACAGCAAGTCCGCGGTACCCGACGCCAGCAGCTCCCCGTCCTTGAGCAGCAGCACCCGATCCGCCCATTCCGCGGCAAAATCGACGTCATGCGTCGCGACGATGATCGTCAGACCGGTCTGATGCAGCGATTCGAGCAAAGCCTGCAGCTCGTCGCGGCTCTTCGGATCCAGAAAGGCCATCGGTTCGTCCAAGATCAGGATGTCCGGCTCCATGGCAAGCACGCCTGCGATCGCCACTCTTCGTTTCTGCCCGTAGCTGAGCTCGAACGGCGAACGGCCGCGATGCTCCAGCATATGGACGGCGCCCAGCGCCCGATCGACGCGCAGAGACGCTTCCTCTTCCGTAAGGCCAAGGTTCCGCGGACCGAAAGCGACGTCCTCGGCCACCGTCGCGGAGAAGATTTGATCGTCCGGATCCTGATAGACGACGCCGATCCGGCTTCTCAGCCGCTTGGCGTCCCTATCGTTCATGGGCTCCCCGCAGACGTACACCTCGCCCCGTTCAGGCTTCTCTATTCCGTTAAGCAGCGCGATGAGCGTCGACTTTCCCGCTCCGTTCGGTCCCATTAATACGACCTTCTCGCCATGCCCGATACGGAAGCTGACGTCGCGCAAGGCGACGGTGCTGCCGTACCGGTAGGCCGCATGCCGCACTTCGACGGACGCGCCCCGCTCATCCTTATCCAGCATTCCCCGAACTCCCTTCTTGCTTGCATGCCCGCCGGATCCCCCGTTCGCCGGCACTCCGTCAAACCCGCCTCTGGCCGTAACGGAACGGTAGATGCGCTCGCTTCGACCGTACGCCCGCAGGAAGAGCACGCCGAGCAGCTCCCCCAATCTCTTGTAAGCTTTCCTGCCATGAATTCCGTTCAGCCTCAGTCCTCTCGAACGCTGCGCCTTCATCATGCTTTGGGCCTCGTCCGCGAGCAAATAAACGTATCTTAGCATGAGGCTGACGATTTCGATCAGGATCGGCGGCATGCCTACCGCGCGCAAGCTCCTGATCAGCATGAACATGGGCGTCGAGGCGATTAAATATGTAATAAGCAAGTTGGCGTTCACGATCTTCAGCAAAATTTCCCCGGCATGCCGTACGCCCTCCGTCGTTGCCGCGAAGCCAAACGCGCGTATCAATGGCTCCCCTTCCGTTTGAAACGGAATGAACACGATCGCGCCGAGGCCAAAGGGTACGATGAGCAGCATCCTCCGGATCACCGCGCGCAGCGCGACGCCTCTCCATAACAGAAAAAACAGCAAGCACCCCGCCGCTCCCCCAAGAACGGCAAGATGCTTCATCGATACGGCCGCGATAAGCAGGCCCAGCACGATGTACAGGCGCCGCTTCGCCGCCTGCCCGGTCGCGTGCTCAATCCGCCGCTCCGGACGACGCGCCCGCTCCATGTCCATGATCGGTCCCACCCGCGCGCTCCCTCCCCTTTCCGGTTAAAGCCCGCAGGACGCCCCATAGCACGGCTAGCATGACGGCCGCTCCGATCACGCCCGCAAGACCGATTCGAAGCGCGGTCCACGGGATGCCGCCCACTTCGTAATCCGGAATCGGCGCCCATTCGTGCACAGCCTCCGCCCGGTGCAGAAACTCGTAATCCTCCGCCACCCGTTCGAGTCCGTCCGGATGCGAGGACGCCCATGGCGACAGCAAGCCGGCCGCGATAAGCGTAATGACGCACAGCACAATCCATCTTCCCTTGCGGGCGGTTAGGCGAACCTCGTTCATCGCGCCGTCGCCTCCTTCGCCAGCGGCACGTTTCTCTCGAGCAAATAACCCGTCACCAAAGCGGTAATGAGGCCCTCGCCGAGCCCGATCAGCATATGCCAGCCCGTCATCGCCTTCAGCGCGGTGCCCAGCTCGAACGTGCCGGACCAGGCAAGCAGCAGCGCGACGCCGGCGGACGCGGCGACGATCGAGAGCCAGGCCGCGACGA
The DNA here is from genome assembly GCF_014705655.1 of Paenibacillus arenilitoris. Lineage (GTDB taxonomy): Bacteria > Bacillota > Bacilli > Paenibacillales > Paenibacillaceae > Pristimantibacillus > Pristimantibacillus arenilitoris. The sequence continues at coordinate 4,678 of NZ_JACXIY010000062.1, forward strand.
AGGTTACGGCGGCGCGTCCCCGTCCGGCGAGCAGCTTGACGCCTGCTTTATAGATGCCGTAGCCGACAAAGCAGCCGATAAATCCCGTGCACAATATATTGGCGCCCAGCACCGTAATGCCCCCGTCCTGGAAGACGAGCGCTTGAATAATGAGGACCGCGGCCATTACGATCGACCCGATCCACGGGCCGAACAAGATCGACGTCAGCGTTCCGCCGAGAAAATGGCCGGATGTCGCTCCCGCAATCGGGAAATTAAGCATCTGCGCGGCAAAGACGAACGATCCGATCAGCGCCACCATCGGCACCTGCTTCGAATCGAGCGCAAGCTTCGTCTTCCTCAGGCTGTAAGCCACGGCAGCGGCTCCGGCGGCGGACGTCGCGATCCATGCTTTCGCATCCAAAAAACCATCGGGGATATGCATGACGGACCAACTCCTAACATTTTATGTTATGTTATTTAACTTCCTCTATTTTCCTACATTATGAGATACCGCATGAATTCCGTCAAGAAAAGAATGAGGAAGAGGATAGAGGGAAGATAAGCTGCCATGAGTGCTGTCGAATAAGGAGGAAGATGCTAGAATTAACTGGAAATATTGGCGATAAAGTCGTAAATCCGATTCTGATGATGCTGCTTTCACGAGCCAAAAAAATGACGGCCCGGGAAGGTTCGATTCACCTTCCGGAGCCGTCAGCCATATCCGTTATGCGATTATCTCTCTTCGGTTGATGGCGGCTTCAGCCTGCCGGCCTTGCCTAAAGCTTCCCGGAGCAAAAATTCAATATGCCCGTTGACGCTGCGGAATTCGTCCGCGGCCCACAGTTCGAGCGCGCGATGGATATCGGGATCCAAACGAAGCGGAAACGCCTTTTTCTCCTTCGCCATATCATTCAGCCTTATCCGTACAGCGTTCCCGCATTAATGACCGGCGTCGCCGCCCGGTCGGATACGATCGCCACCATCAAATTGTTCACCATCGCCGCGCGTCTCTCGTCGTCCAGCGTAATCCCGTTCTCCGCCAGCTGCCGCAGCGCCATCTCCACCATGCCGACCGCGCCTTCGACGACCTTCGTGCGCGCCGATACGATCGCGATCGCCTGCTGCCGCTGAAGCATCGCGCTGGCGATCTCCGGCGCGTACGCCAGATGGGTAAGCCGCGTCTCCAGCACCTTCACGCCGGCTACGCCGAGCCTGCTCTGAAGCTCCTTCATAAGCTCGGAGGCCACCTCGTCGGCATTGCCGCGAAGCGACAGCGCATCGTTATCCGAGAACGAATCGTACGGGTATTGCGCCGCGATATGACGGATGGCCGTCTCGCTTTGGATTTCCACGAACCGCTCGTAATGGTCGACATCGAAGGAGGCTTTGGCCGTGTCCGTCACTTTGAAGACGACGACGGCTCCGATCTCGACCGGATTGCCCTCCGCGTCGTTCACCTTCAACGTCTGGCTGTTGAAGTTGCGAACCTTGAGCGAAATCTTCGATTTGCTCGTCAGCGGCAGCACCATCCATAGCCCGCTCTCGACCACCGTCCCCATATAGGTGCCGAAGAAGGTGACCACCTTCGCTTCGTTCGGCTGCACGATCATGAGGGAGGACATACAGATCATCGCAAACAACACCAATGCGACGCCGAGGACAATGAGCAGCGAAGACGACGCTTCACGGGAGGCCTCCGCAATGATCAGGTAAATCCCTCCGACCGTCGCCGCAATCGCAACGAGCAGCGCCAGATAACCGCTGACGTACCATGCTTTCTTCTCATTCATGCAATCACGCCCCTTCTGTTAAGTTAATATTGTTTTGATATAAAAATGATATCACTTTTTACAAATATAAGCAATAGGCGGCCGAAGAAAAAAGCAGCCCGGCGCGAATCGATCGCGCCGGGCTGCTTATGCTTTATCGCTTCATCGTATATAAATACAAAGAATAATCGGTTTGCGTGCCGCTATGGCCCATCTGCCGCAGCATGGCCGCAATGTTGCCGCGATGATACGTGCCGTGATTCACGACATGCTGAATCAGGTCCGCGTAGCGAGCTTCGAACGCGCCGTAAGCGCACAACCCTTCAAGGTTATGCAGTCCGTCCAAGCATGGCCTGAACCGCTCCGCCAGTTCCCGGAACAGCTCTTGCATTTGCGCGGCGTTCTTGCCCGCCGTCGCGTCCGTCAGCCGCTTGACCGAAGCCTGAAGCCGCTCGATGTATGCAGGCGTCATCTCGGAAACCCCGCCGCTCGCCATAAGATCGAGCCAGCCGCTGTCGATGACGTAAATATGCTCCATCGCCTTATGGATCGTGGAGAACACGCTCTGCACTTCCCGGGTATAGACCTCCTCAGGAAGCTCCTTCAAACGATCAAACACTTTCTCGTTCGCCCAAACATGGTAATCGTACTGCTGCTCCAAATACGCCTTCAATCGGCTTCCCCTCATTTCGTTCGGGGGAATACGCAGGTTAAGGGCAATTATGCGCTAATCCCCTCGCGATTATGGCCCATATAAACTTTGTTCGACATCATGAACGCCTCCCAAACCGTATTGCTTCAATCATACCTCTACTCGCAGCAATCGTCCATGAACCCTATAAAAAATCGCTTGACCCTGACACTGATGTCACGGTTTATACTGAATACGAACCATTCTCATACCTCGGGGGCTTCTTATGAAAATCGGTGAGCTATCGCGCTTGACGGGCGTCAGCATCCGCTCGCTGCGCCATTACGAGAAACAGGGCTTAATAACGCCGCAGCGGCAGCCGAACGGCTACCGCGAATTTACGCCGCTCGCGGTCGAGACGGTCGAGACGATCAAGCTGTACTTGCAGCTTGGTCTAACGACGGAGCAGATTGCCGGCTTCCTTACGTGCGTGCTGCAAAACAAGGAGGCGTTCTGCGCGGAGGTCATGCCGGTCTACCGGCAAAAGCTCGCCGAATCGACAGACGGATTTTGGAGCTGAACCAGATCAAGGCGAACTTGACCGACCGCATGAACGCCCTGTTAAGGGAGAAGGAAACTTTCGAACGATCGGGAGGTGAGTGAAATGGCATTGATGACGGCGGAGAGCGGCACCATGCTGCAATCGTTCACGAACGAAGGCGTCGTCCTCGTCGAATACGGCACGCCGTGGTGCCCGCCCTGCAAGACGCTGCTCGGTGTATTGGAGGAGCTGGACGGGGAGATGAACGGCAAAGCCCGCTTCGTGAAGGTCAATTGCGACGATTTGCCGGATGCGGCCGCGGAGGCCGGCGTGCTCGGCACGCCCACTGTCGTCGTGTACAAGGACGGCGTTCCGATGGATAAGCTGGTCGGATTGCGACCGAAAGCGCAGTACCGGACGGTGCTGGAGCGATATTTATAGGCCGGAATGGTCAAATAGGGGAGCGGCATGCGACGCTCCCCTATTCATCTATGCTTCTTCCGTACCGGCAATCCGCCCGAACCGCGATGAAGTTAGTTGCCGAATAATTTCTCCATAATGCCCGGCCCCGTGATTCGCCCATTCTGAAATGCGGCGACCTTCCATTCCCCGTCCCGCTTCACGACGACGTTCGTATTGATCGACAACCGGCTCTTCGGCGTTTTCTTCTGCCAGCGCATCCGGATGGCGCCGACTCGGTGCACAATGGCCACCTCCGGCGTCAAAAGCTTCAACTCCTGTTCGGCCGTCGTCATTCGCGAATCCTTCAATATGCCTTTAAACAGCTTCTCGTGGACGTCCGCAATTTCTTGCCGTCCCTTTAATCGCTGCCCTTGGAACGTGACGTAATCCGCGTCCTCCGTAAAGCATGAGCGGTAGACGCTCATCTCCTCATGCTTCCCCCAAGCGGCATCCATCCGTTGAAACAATTCCTTAATCGCCTTCGCTTCTTGTTGATCATCCATCATCTTGCACTCCTCCATTTATGAATTGATATAGCGGCATATTCAAACTAACGCCGTTAGATATCGCTCTCAATCTAACGATGTTAGGAAACTAACGTTGTTAGATTACACCGGGCGTGCTATACTTGTCAAGGAAAGGAGGGCATTTTTTTGATGAAGACATCGCACGAATCCCAAAAGAAACCGATCGACCTTTCCGTTATTGTGCAGGCCGCTTTAACGCTTCTCCAAGAAGAGGGGCTCGCGCAGCTGACGATGCGGAAGCTCGCGGCACGGCTGGACATTAAGGGGGCATCCCTCTATTGGCATATCAAGAACAAAAATGAACTGCTGAGCCTGATTGCGGATCGCATATGCAAGGAGATCAAGCCGGCGAACGATCGGGCCGCCTGGGAAGAGGCATTCGTCCTGCTATCCGACCAATTGCGGCAAACGCTGCTCAAGTACCGCGATTCGGCCGTCATTTTGGCGGAAACGCCTCCGGTTACCCCTCATCGCCTCGAATTGATGAAAAATATAAGCGGAATTTTCAAATCGGCAGGGTTCCGGGACAAAGACGTATTCTCGGCGTCATGGATGTTCAACAATTACGTCATCGCCTTTGTGCTGGAGGAATATCGGTTCCGGCAGCTTGCCGGGGACGACCGCGAGCCTCTGTCGGTGAAGGAAGCGGAGCTTCCGTTCGACATTGCGATCCCCGACATGGATACGGAATTTCGGTTCGGCCTGAATGCCTTGATCGAAGGGTTTAGGGGAATAATCGCAAAATACGACGACTAGAAGCGGAAAAAAGAAGTCCCGCCAACCCATATCTACGAAAATAACCCCCCTCCATAGGGAGGGGGGCCGTAATCGGCTGATGCGGCCCGCTGCCAGGCTGATTAACCATTAGGCGGCTAGCCGCGCTCCAGCAACCGAACCATCGCTTCGCAATCGGCATTGGAGTCGCCGCCCGCCATCAGCTTCACCCGACCGGGCTCCACGACTCGCTTCATGTCCCTATTCCATAGGGATAGCTCTTCCCAGGTCAGCCGAAATACGATTTCGCGCCGCTCGCCGGGTTCAAGCCATACCTTGCGGAAGCCTTTCAGCTCCTTGACGCGGGGCGTAACGCTTGCCTCCATGTCTTTAATATACAATTGCGCGACTTCCGCGCCTACCGCTTCTCCGGTATTCTTCAAATCCACCGCAACCTCGAAGTGCCCGCCCGCTTCCAGCTCTTCGATCGCGACCTCAGGCGAAGAAACGCGAAGGTTCGAATATTCGAATGTCGTATAGCTTAGCCCATAGCCGAACGGATACAAGCTGATCGCCCCGCTGTCCGCGTATTTCCGCACGTAGCCGAGCTCCTTCTTGTTGTAATAAACCGGAAGAGTCATCGACGAAGTCGGAATGGTGACGGCAAGCTTGCCGCTCGGATTGACCGTGCCGAACAAAATTTCCCCGATCGCCCGTCCGCCCTCGGGTCCCGGGTACCAGGCCGTAAGCGCAGCCTGACAAAGATCGATCGTATCCGATATCGTATGCGGCCGCCCTTGAATCAGCACGAGGACGATCGGCGTTCCGGTTGCGGCTATTTCGCGGATCAGCTCCGGCTGAACGCCGCCGAGTCTCAAATCCGAGAGATCGACGCCCTCGCCGCAATCCATCTCGTCGGGCTTGCCGTCGGCAACGATCGCCGCTCCGTTGATGTCGAATTGAATATCGAAATGCCGCGCGCTGCTGCCGCCCATGACGAGAACCGCCACATCCGACTGCTTGGCGATTTCAACCGCTTCCGCGAAGCCCTCCCTGGAATCGCCGCGGACGCTGCAGCCTTTGGCATAAGCGACCTCGGAGAGGCCCGCCGCCTCGCGGATGCCTTGCAGAACCGTGGTGCCCGCTCCTTCGCGCTGATTCGACGTATAGTCGCCCAGCTGGTTGTAGATCGCGTCCGCGTTCGGACCGATAACGGCAATCCGCTTCCCCGCATCGCCGCGAAGAGGCAATATTCCTTGTTCGTTTTTGAGCAGCACGACGCACTCTCTCGCCTGCTGCAGGATAAGATCCTTCGTCTTGTCGCTGCCGATCGCCTTGCCGGCCGCTTCCGTATCCGTATAGGGATTCTCGAACAAGCCCAGCTTGAACTTCAGATGCAGAATCCGTCTGACGGCGCGATCAACGTAAGCCTCATCGACCTTCCCTTGCAGGACGGCTTGTTCGAGCGTTCCGAACGCCTTATCCCACAGGCTGAGATCCACGCCGGCAGTCAACGCGAGCGAAGCCGCCGATTCATGGTCCCCCGTCAGCGTAAGCAGCCGGTCAACCGCCGTTCCGTCGGCCATCACGATGCCTTCGAAGCCCCACTCCTCCCGCAGAATGCCGGTCAGAAGCTTGTCATTGGCATGGCAAGGAATGCCGTCGATCTCGTTGTACGCGGCCATGCAGCCAAGCGCCCCGGCCTCCGTCCCGGCTTTCATGGCGGGGAGATGGATTTCCCGCATCTCCCTCTCGCCGATCAAGGCAGGATAAGCGTTAAGGCCGCCCTCGCCCGCTCCTTGTCCGCATAGGTGCTTAAGAACGGCCCCGACCTTATCCGTCCCAAGCGTTCCCGGACCCGCCTCGCCCTGCAAGCCGCGGACCGCCGCCGTCGTGAACCGTTCCGCAAGGTAAGGATCTTCGCCGAAGCATTCCTCGGTTCTTCCCCAGCGGGGATCCCGCGCCAGATCCAGCGTCGAGACGAGTCCAAGATGCGCGCCTCTCGACCGGAGCTCCGCCGCAACCTGCGCATATACTTCTTCCGCAAGCTCGGGGTTCCAGGTGGAGCCGATCCCGATATTCGTCGGCGTTAACGTTCCGTCCAGCGCCTGATGGCCGTGCGGACATTCCTCGGACAACAAGACCGGAATGCCAAGCCGCGTATTCTCGATGACGTATTTCTGAACCTGATTGGCGACCCGTGCGCTGTCCGCAGCCGTTATACCGTTCTCGAACGTCATCTTCGACCACGGATCGGCCCGGAACAGGCCGTAAAGCGCGCCCATTCCGTCGCCGAACGCCACTTCCTCGCGGAAGGCGTCCGTCAGCTCGAAGCCGCCCGTCGTCTTGCGGTGCGCGTCCCACCCGTACATGCGCTGATTAAGCTGGCCAACCTTTTCCTTCAACGTCATTCTGCCGAGCAGGTCTTCCACGCGCTGCTCGACGGGCGCCGTTCGATCTTTGTAAAGCATCATTCCTCTCCACCTTTGCCATCCTTATTTATTTCGTTCCGAGCCACTCCTTGAATTGACGATCGAATTCGGCCACGACTTTGTCTAGTCCAGCGGCTTTCATCTTCTCCAGCGCGGCGGGGAAGGACGTCTCATAACCCAGCAGCCCCAGCTTGATGGGCAAAATGCTCGTATTGAATTCAGCCAGCGTATTCGTATATTCCACGCTTACTTTCGACGCGTCGAAGTTAAAGCCGAGCGTAATGCTGTTAACCGCGTCCTGGCTTTGGTTTGCGCGATATTTCAATATCGTCGGATGCGTGTCGGCCGGCCAGCGATTCATTTCCACATGACCGAGCATCCATGACCTCACCTGATAAGCCGGGGCGCCGTTATCGTCCAGCATCAGATCCTCTCTCAGCCCTTCGCCGACGTCCTTCCAATGAACGCCTTCAACCCCGTACAGCATCAAATCGAAATTCTCCTGGCTGCTGTATACCCAGTTCAAAAACTGAATGGCCGCTTCGGGATGAGGCTACGTCGCGCTTACGCCGTTGGAGTTGCGGACGCCGTACGATCTGAATTTAATCGATTCGTTCAAGAAGTAGCCTTCCAGCATTGCGCCGGGAACTTTTTTGGGCAATTGGTCGTTGACGCCATCGCCCTCGCGGAACAGAAACCGTCCCAGTTGCTCTTCATTATTTACCACTTCCGTCGGGGCTGTCAACACGTCCGCGTTGATCAGCCCCTTCTGATAGGCCTCGCGGAAGAACGCCGCATCCCGTTTGAATTCTTCGCTTTCTATCCAGGAAGAGACTTCTCCTTCCTGATCGGCTCGATCAAAGAATAAGTCACGTTGAGAGCGCCCAAAGCTAAACCAAGCGGCCAACCAAACGCCTGCGCCTCTGCGCGCGGTGCTTGATTGGCCGCTAGCTTCTCCCATCAATGATGAGCGGGACCCCTATACCGTCAAATACTTGCGGATGACCTCGTCATCCAGCGATTCCAAATCGCCTTCCCACGCGACGGCGCCCTTCTCCAGCACGTAGAAATAGTCGCCGACGCTCTTCGCGAAGTCGAGGCTCTGCTCCACGAGCAGAATCGCCGTCTCGCTCTCCGACTTGATCGAACGGATGACGCCCCGGATGTCGTCCACGATCGAAGGCTGAATCCCTTCGCACGGCTCGTCGAGCAGCAGCAGGTCCGGCTTCGCGGCAAGCGCCCTCACGAACGCGAGTTGCTGCTGCTGGCCGCCGCTCAGGTCGCCGCCGCGCCTTCCGTACATCGACCGAAGCGCGGGAAATTTCGCGATCGCCTCCTCCGGCACGGCACGCGCCTTCCCCTTGGCCGCTTCGAGCCCGAGCAGCAAATTTTCGTATACGGACAGCTGGGCGAATATTTCCCTTCCCTGCGGCACGTAGCCGATGCCATTCTTCGCCCGCTCGCCGGGAGCCTTCTTCGTCAAGTCGGCCCCTTTGTAGGACACCGTTCCGCCGCGCGCCTTCAGCAGGCCCATGACGCTCTTCATGAGCGTCGTCTTGCCGACGCCGTTGCGGCCGAGCAGGCATACCGCCTGCCCGGGCTTCACCTTTAGCGTCACGTTCCGCAATATAACGCTTTCCCCATAGCCCGATTCAAGCTGTTGAACGGCTAACATCGGCATCCCGCCTTTTCCCCAAATACACTTCGGCCACCCGGTCGTCCGCCTGCACCTCGTCCATCGACCCTTCCTTCAGCAGCCTGCCTTCATGCATCACGGTCACTTTGCTCGCGAAGCTGCGGACGAACGCCATGTCGTGCTCGACGACAACGACCGAACGCTGGCGCGCGATTTCGCGCAGCAGCTCGCCCGTCTTATCCGTCTCCTTGTCCGTCATGCCCGCCACGGGCTCGTCGAGCAGCAGCACCTCCGGCTCCTGCAGCAGCAGCATGCCGATCTCGAGCCACTGCTTCTCGCCGTGCGACAAGCCCCCGGCGCGCCAGCTCGCCTTGTCCGGCAAGCCGATCATTTGCAGCTGGCCGCCGATCCGGTCGCGGTCCTCGCCTCGCGTCTTCGCGAATAGGGTCGCGAACACGCCGCGCTTCTGGCGCATCGCGATTTCGAGATTTTCCTCCACCGTCATGGACGGGAAAATCGAGGGCGCCTGAAACTTGCGCCCGATGCCGAGCTCGGCGATCTGATGCTCCTTCTTGCGCGTAATGTCGACCTTGCCGCCGAATGTGACCTTGCCGGACGAAGGTCGTACTTTGCCGCAGATGACGTCGAGCATCGTCGTTTTTCCCGCCCCGTTCGGGCCGATCAGAAATCGGAGCTCCCCCTTCAGCAGCTGCAGACTCATCCCCCGCACCGCCTTGAACCCGTCGAATTCGACCGTAACGTCGTCACACTGCAGGATTGCGGACTCCTTCATGCCGCGGTTCCCTCCTTTTTTTGCGCCAATTCAACTGCCCGGCCAGACCGGCGACGCCCTTTGGCATAAACACGACGACGAGCACGAACAGCAGCCCCATGAACAGCGTCCAGCCTTCGGGGTAGGCGGTGCTGAATTCGCTCTTCGCCCAGTTCATCAGAATGGCGCCAAGCGCCGCGCCGATTAACGTGCCGCGTCCGCCGATCGCGACCCACAGCACCATCTCGATCGACGGCACGATGCCGAGCATCGACGGGGAAATAATGCCGACATGCAGGACGAACAACATACCGGCAATTCCGGCTATGGCCGCCGAAATCGTGAAGGCGACCATCTGATAGATCGCCGGGTCGTAGCCGATGAACCGGACGCGGTTCTCGCCGTCCCGAATCGCCCGCAGCACTTTGCCGAAGCGGCTTCCGGTCAGAAAGCGGCACAAGACGAAGATGCTAATAAGCGCCGCAGCCGTAATCCAGTACAGCGCCCGCTTCGTGTCCGGAGAGCCGAGGGAGAAGCCTAGCAGCGCGGAATACCCGGTAATGCCGTTCGTGCCGCCCGTGTACGCCTGTTGGCCGATCAGCAGCGTCGTCGTAATAATGACGAGAGCCTGCGTCAAAATCGTAAAATATACGCCGCGGATCCGGTTGCGGAACGTAAAATAGCCCAGAACGAGCGCCAGAACGGCCGGAATCGCGATCCCGGCCGCAACCGCGAACCCGAAGCTTTCGAATGGCCGCCAGAAGAGCGGAAGCTCCTTCAGTCCGCTCCAGCCCATGAAATCCGGCGGCTTGCCGCCGCTTGCCTCAAGCTTCAGGTACATCGCCATCGCATAGGCGCCGAGTCCGAAGAAAATGCCGTGCCCGAGACTGAGAATGCCCGTGTAGCCCCAGATCAGATCAAGCCCCAGCGCGACGATCGCGAATGCGAGAAACTTCGCCAGCAAATTCAGGCGAAAATCGCCGACGAAGAGCGGCGCGGAGAACAACGCCGCCGCGGCCGCCGCGTAGCCGGCAAGAATCCATAGCCGCCGAGGCGCCAACTTCTTAAGCTGCATGCGTATGCCACCTCTTCCGTTAGGTGATGAGCCTTGATCGGCCTAGTCCAAAGATCGCGTCCGCATCGCGACGAGCCCCATCGGCTTCCATTGCAGGAAGGCGACGATGCAGACGAACACGAGCACCTTGCCGAGCGACGCGTTGGTCCAATATTCAAACAGCGTATTGAACATGCCGATCCCCGTCGCGCCAAGCACGGTGCCTGCGAGCTTGCCGACGCCGCCGAGCACGACGACCATGAACGCGTCCACGATATAATAGGTGCCGAGCGAAGGACCGATCGGCCCCATCAGCGTAAGCGCGCAGCCCGCGATGCCGGCGATGCCCGAGCCGATGGCGAACGTCATCGCGTCCACGCGGCGCGTCGATACGCCGAGGCAAGCGGCCATGTCGCGGTTTTGCATGACCGCACGCATCCGCCTGCCTTCGTGACTGCGGTAAATATATAGATACATGGCCAGCAAGCAGACGACGACGAGCGCGATGATGAACAGCCTCTTGTAGGGCAGAAGGGTGCCGTCCATGATGCGCAGCCCTCCGTCCAGCCAGGCCGGACTTTTGACGGCCACGTTCGGCGCCCCGAAGATCGACCGCGCCGCCTGCTGCAGCACAAGGCCGACGCCCCACGTCGCGAGCAGGCTGTCGAGCGGCCGTCCGTATAAGAAACGAATGAGCGACATTTCCATGACGAGTCCGAAGACGAAGGCGATCCCGAAGCTGACCGGAATCGCAAGGGCGAAGTACCAATCGAACAGCTGCGCCGGCAAATAATCGTTAAACAAATTTTGCGTCAAGTAGGTGGAATACGCACCGATCATGATCAGCTCGCCATGGGCCATATTGATAACCTTCATCAGGCCGAACGTGATCGCCAGCCCCAAAGCGACGAGCAGCAGGATCGAGCTGATGCTGAGCCCGTTGAACAGCTGCAGTAAATAGACATCCATGTGAGTCGCTCCCCTCGCAAGCCGTTATGAACGCGGAGGGAGCATCTGGCGCTGCCGAATACTCCCTTTCGACCTTTCGATACTGCCGGAATTCGCGGCCCGCCAATGCCCGATTTATTCGGTCGGCTGAATGCTTGCCGCCCAATCGTAGCCCTTCAAGTACGGATCGGGCTTTACCGCTTCGCCCGAATTCCACAGCTCCTTGAATTGGCCGTCGGCCTGCACTTCGCCGATCCGCACCGTTTTGTACAGATGCTGCGTCTCGCCGTCGATCTTCACTTTGCCCTCCGGAGCTTCCCACTCCAGCTCCTTCGCCGCTTCCTTTACCTTCTCCACGTCCGTAGAACCCGCTTTCTCGACCGCCGCGGCCCACAGATAGACGGCCGTATAGCCCGCTTCGATCGGATCGGCCGTCACGCGGTCGTCGCCGTATTTCTTTTTGTAGTTGTCAACGAACGTCTTATTCGTCGGCGTATCCGTCGTTTGGTAGTAGTTCCAAGCCGCCAGATGGCCTTCCAGCACGTCGACGCCGATGCCGCGGATCTCTTCCTCGGCCACCGATACCGACAGCGTCGTCATGTCCGCGGCCGTAATGCCCGCATCCTTCAGCTGCTTGAAGAACGCGACGTTGCTGTCGCCGTTCAGCGTGTTGTAGACGATATCCGGCTTCGCTTCCTTGATCTTGCTGATGATCGTGCTGTAGTCCGTGTGGCCGAGCGGCGTGTACTCTTCGCCGACCAGCTCGCCGCCCTCGGCCTTCAGCTGCTCTTTGATGATCAGGTTCGCCGTGCGCGGGAATACGTAATCCGAGCCGAGCAAATAGAACTTCTTGCCCCGGTTCTCAAGCAGCCACGTCACGGACGGCACGATTTGCTGGTTCGTCGTCGCCCCGGTGTAGAAAATATTCGGGGATGCTTCCAGCCCTTCGTACTGGACCGGATACCAGAGCAGCCCGTTCAGCTCCTCGAATACCGGCTTCATCGCCTTCCGGCTCGCGGACGTCCAGCCGCCGAACACGGTCGCGACCTTATCCTCGGAAATAAGCTTGCGCGCCTTCTCCGCGAACGTCGGCCAGTCGGATGCGCCGTCCTCCAGCACGGGGACGATCGGTTTGCCAAGCACGCCTCCCGCCGCGTTGATTTCTTCGATCGCCATAAGCTCCGCGTCGATAACCGATACTTCGCTGATCGCCATCGTTCCGCTCTGCGAATGAAGGATCCCTACTTTAATTCCCTCCTCCGCAGGTGCCCCCGTATTTGCCGAATCGGCCGGTGCGTTCGTCGCTTCGTTCGTCGACGCCGGCTCGTCGTTTCCGCATCCCGCGAGCACCAGACCTACCGCAACCAATAACAAGGAAAATTGATAAAACAACCGTTTTCTCATCTCTCCACTCCCCAGTCCCTTTGTTTTTTCTCTAGTATCCGAACGATCTCATGGAATCATCTCCCATCGTTCGCGACTATATTATAGAGCGACGGTTTCTTTTATGTCAATATAGTTAACACCAAAATATCGAATGTCCCAAAAAATGATCAGAACTTCCTATAAACCGATCATATTTCCGTTTTTGTGTAATATAATATTACGTTAATATGACGCAAAAGTATAAAAAAAGACCCTTCAGCCACTTGTTGTGGTTAAAGGGTCTTGTTTATCCGCTTATTCCGCCGCCGGCTCTTCGGTCGCAGGCGTATCCGTTGCGGTCGATTCTTCGCCCGCAGGAGCGTCGCTCGTCGCCGGCGCATCGCTTGATGCCGGAGCGTCGCTTGCCGGCGTCTCCTCTTCCGTCTTCGGAAGCTTGATCTCGATTTCCTGCTTCGGCAGCTCGTCCGTCATGAACTTGTCCATGTACACATAGGCGGCCGCGCTCTTCACCGCTTCCTTGTCGTCTTCGGACAATTTGTCGAATTCAGGGGAATCGCGTTTCTCGACTTGAATGACATGGTAGCCGTATTCGGTCTCGACCGGATCGCCGATCGCGCCGATTTCTTGCTTGTAGGCCGCTTCCTTGAACGCCTCTACCCAGGAACCGGCTTTCTGGTCGGCATACTGGCCGCCCTTCTCCTTGGAGCCCGGATCGTCGGAATATTCCTTGGCCAGCTCGTTCCAGTCGCCGCCGGCCTCAAGCTTCGCCTTCGCTTCCTTCGCGCGCGCAAGAGCTTCTTCCGGCTTGCGAAGCTCCTTCTGCTCCTGGGTCGTCGGATCCGTCTCCGTCGTCGCCACCAGAATATGACGCAGCGTAACCGTCGCATAGTCCGCCCGATTCTCGTCGAATTCTTTCTTCATGTCTTCTTCGGTCACCTTGGCATTCATATGCTCGACAACCGTCGACGTCATCAGCATGTACGACTCCATGTCCTTGTCCTTCACCTTTTTGGCGTCGACGGCCGCTTTCAGTTCCGAATTGGTCTTCAGCGTATCCTTGTACTGCTTCATCTGCTCCTTAACGGCCTCTTCGGCTTTCTTCTTCGTTTCCTCGGAAGCCTGGCTGCCAATGATTTTGTAGGAAATATACTGCTGAAGCACCTGCTCCTTGAACTGCGGAATTTCGAGAATTTGTTCGTAGCCCGGCTGCAAAATATTGAACACGGCCAAGTACTTGTCAAACTCCTTGTCCGTCACGTTGCCGCCCTTATAGGTGGCGATTTCCGTCGCTTTCGCGCCGCATGCCGCCATCGTCATGACGACCAGCACTGCCACGATAAGCAGCGCGCCCTTGCGCCATGCCGATTTGCGTGTTCCGTGTAACATGTTGAATCCCCTTTCAAATGATGAACTTGATTGTATTGTAGCAGAAAAGGGACGCCCAAAGCGAATAAGCCCTAGGAGGTCGCGTTCTGCAGCTCGTTCTGGACCGGAAGCGCATCCTTGTACGCCTGCAGAAACTGCTCCAGCATATGAACCTTCTGTTCCATATTCAGCCCCTTGCCGCGCAGCAGCACGCTCGGGTTCGGCTCCTGGTCGCTGCCCTGCTTGAACCGGTTCTCCAGCTTCAGGCACAGCTGGTCGACCTTCTTCCGGTTGATCCGGCGCTTCTCCCCTGCCGCGAACCGCAGGGTGACGTCGTCGCCCTTGCCGCTAATCTGCTCGATGCCGTACATGGCGCCGTATACTTTCAGCCTCGCGACGGCAAGCAGGTTGCTGACCGCCTGCGGCAAATCGCCGAACCGGTCCACGAGCTCGTCGATCACGTCGTCGTTTTCTTCGAACGCGCGAATGGCGGCCACTTTTTTGTAAATTTCGATCTTCTGAATGCTGTCGTAAATGTAATCGGAAGGCAAGTACGCGTCGATGCTCAGGTCGATGACGGTGCTGACCGCCTTCTCCTCCTTCACCTCTTCGCCGCTCATCTCCGCCTTCCTCTTCGCGATCTCGTCGGCCAGCATCTGCGAATACATGTCGAAGCCGACCGAAGCGATAAAGCCGTGCTGCTCCGCGCCAAGCAGGTTGCCCGCTCCGCGGATGGACAAGTCGCGCATCGCGATTTTGAAGCCGGAGCCCAGCTCCGTGAACTCCTTGATCGACTGCAGCCGCTTCTCGGCCACCTCCGTCAATACTTTGTCGCGCTGATACGTGAAGTAAGCGTAAGCGATCCGGTTGGAGCGGCCTACGCGCCCGCGAAGCTGATAGAGCTGGGAGAGGCCCATTTTGTCGGCGTCGTGCACGATCAGCGTATTGACGTTCGGAATATCGACGCCCGTCTCGATGATGCTTGTGCTGACCAGCACGTCGGATTCGCCGTCGAGGAAGTCGAGAATGGTCTTCTCGAGCTCCTGCTCGGTCATTTGCCCGTGGCCGACGGCCACTCTAGCATCGGGCACCAGCGCGTTGATTTGCTCCGCCATTTGATAGATGCCCTGCACGCGATTATATAAGTAATAGACTTGACCGCCGCGGGCAAGCTCTCTCTCGATCGCCTCGCGCACGAGCGACGGGCTGTATTCGACGACGTAGGTTTGCACCGGGAACCGGTTCTCCGGCGGCGTCTCGATGACCGACAGGTCGCGAACGCCGAGCATCGACATATGCAGCGTGCGCGGAATCGGCGTCGCTGTCAGCGTGAGCACGTCCACGTTCGTCTTCAGCTTCTTCAGCTTCTCCTTGTGCGACACGCCGAACCGCTGCTCCTCGTCCACAATGAGCAGGCCAAGCGACTTGAAAATAATGTCCTGCGACAGCAGGCGGTGCGTCCCGATCACGACGTCGACCGTACCGTTCTTCAGGCCTTTCATCGTCTCGTTCTGTTCCTTGCGCGAACGGAAGCGGCTCAGCACCTGCACGTTGATCGGATAACCCGCGAACCGTTCGCGGAACGTCTCGTAGTGCTGCTGCGCCAATATCGTCGTCGGCACGAGCACCGCCACCTGCTTGCTGTCCATCGCCGCCTTGAAGGCCGCGCGGACGGCCACTTCGGTTTTGCCATAGCCGACGTCGCCGCACAGGAGCCGGTCCATCGGGCGATTCTGCTCCATGTCCTTCTTGATCTCTTCGATCGCCCTCAGCTGGTCGCGCGTCTCGTCGTACGGGAACATCGCCTCGAATTCGTTCTGATAGGACGTGTCCTTGCCGAACGCATAGCCCGGCGCCGCCTGACGCTCGGCGTACAGCTTGATCAGGTCGTCGGCGATATCCTGGACGGATGCTCTCGCCTTGCTCTTCGCCCTTGTCCATTCGCTGCCGCCGAGCTTGTTGATCTTCGGCTCCCGCTCCTCCGACCCGACGTACTTCTGGATCATGTCGACCTGCTCGATCGGAACGGACAGCTTGTCGCCGCCGGCGTACAGGATATGCAAATAATCCTTATGAATGCCGCCGATCTCCAGCGTGCCGATGCCTACGTACTTGCCGATGCCGTGGTTTTGGTGCACGACGTAGTCGCCGACCTTCAGCTCCGTATAGCTCTTGATGCGCTCGGCGTTTTCGATCTTTTTGCCGACGTTTCGCGCCTTCCGCTGCTTCTGCGTGAACATCTCGCCTTCCGTAATGACGACGAGATGCGAGGAAGGCAGCTCGAAGCCGGATTGCAGGTTGCCTTCGATCAGCATCGGCACTTCGATGCTGTAGTCGTCCAGCACGCGGCGCATCCGATCCATCCGCTCCGCGTTGCCGGCCAGCATCATGACCGTGGCGCCCATCTTGCGCCAACGCTCCATCTCGGCCTTCAGCACGTTCATCTGGCCATGGAAGTTTTGCATCGAGCGGCTCGTCATGTTCAGGATATTCTGCGGCTGCGAATGCGGAATTTGCCGTAGGAACAGAGACAGGAACAGCGTCGGGAACGGACGGTGGTGCAAAATTTCATCCGTATCGCGCGCGAGCGCGAGGCCCGGCAGCGACTTGCCGTTCTGCAGCAGGTGCAGCGCCCATTCCGCTTCGTCCCGTTCCAACTGCCTGGCCGTTTCTATCAAACGCGTCGGCTCGTCTAGTATCAACAGAGTATCGGACGGCATGTAATCGATAATCGTCTGCCGCTCCGGGTATAATAGCGAAATATATTTATAGATTTCCGGAAAATAAACATGCTCGCGGAGCTTCTCCAGCTCCCCGCCGATCTCGCCGCGCAGCCTCTCCTTCGCGGTGCGGTCCGTCATCTTGTCCAGCTGCTTCTCCAGCAGCTGCTGCCCATGGTTCGCCGCCCTCTCCATCCGCTCCCCGTCCGCCAGCATCTCCTGGCACGGAGGCACGATGAAGGAGTCGAAGCGGTCGGACGAGCGCTGATCGGCCGGGTCGAAGGCGCGAATCGAGTCGACGTCGTCGCCGAACCATTCGATCCGGTACGCCTGCGACGCCGTCAGCGGATAGAAGTCGACGATGCCGCCCCGCACGCTCATTTCCCCCCGCAGCTCCACGCGGTCCGCCCGCGTATAACCGAGCGCCGTCATTTGGCGCAGAAAAGCGTCGATCGGCAGCGAATCGCCCACGTTAACGGCGATTTGCGCTTCCGCCATGACGCTGCCGATCGGCAGGAAGCGACGCACGCCCGAGAACGGAACGACAACAATCCCGCGATAGCCTTTGGACAGCTTGATCAGCACGTCCATTCGCTGCGCCAGCGTCTCGGGGCTCGAGATCGCCGCTTCCGCAGCTACCAGCTCGTTCGCGGGATATAATAATACGTCCTCCGTAGAGAGACATTCCTGCAAGTCCTCCGCGATCTTCTGCGCGGAGAACATGTTATGCGTCACGACGAGCATCGGACGCTCGGCGTTCTCCCGAAGCGCGGCGATCAGCACCTGCCTGGAGGATCCGGCCAGCCCGGATATCATCTGCTCGCGCATGCCCTTGTGAATGCCGGACAAGACGGACTGGACGTCCGCGTCCGCGGCAAACGCTTTAATTAACGCTTTCAACGTAAAGTGCACCCCGTTTCTATACGCAAGTGGGAGCTTTCGCTTGGGAAGCTCCCGGTACATTGAAAAGAAGCCTCAGCCGTCCGCTAAGGCTCGCAATATGAACTTTCCGTCATTGTAGCGGATTAGCCACCAGGTGCAGCTCGGGATTCGCGTCCATCGCCTCGCGGCAATAATCGCAAACCACCTTCACCGTTACGTCGCCGTTTTGGTCATACGCTATTATATCGCTGCGTTCTTCAGGGGTCAAGAAATGGAAGCCGAGCTGCTGCTCGGACAGGTTCGACCCGCTGAGGGACCCGATTGACGTTTTGCAATGCCGACAAATGTAATTTACAGCCATATGTATGCCTCCCGAAGAGTCGTTATACCCTTCAGTATGCCCGTAATATCGCAATCTAACAGATTATCGGTTGAACTTTGCCATCGTCTCCTCGAACGGCGCCTTCAGCCGGTATTCGATCGCGTCGCAAGCCGCGTCGATCATGGACGCCAATTGCTCGTGCTGGCTCTTCGGGAACGCGGACAGCACGTAATCCGCGATGTTCATCCCCGGTTGAGGCCGCGAGATCCCCATCCGGACCCGGTCGAACGTCTGCGTGCCGAGATGCGAAATAAGCGACTTGATGCCGTTATGGCCGCCGGCGCTGCCTTGGTAGCGGAGCCGCAGCTTGCCGATCTCGGTGTCAAGGTCGTCGTAGACGACGACGCCATCCTCAAGGTTCGCCTTGAAATAATCGAGAAAAGCTCTGACCGACTCCCCCGACAAATTCATATAAGTCATCGGCTTGATCAGGACGACCTTCGTGCCCTGCACGTTGCCCTCTCCGATCAGCGCCTTGCATTTGCTTTGCGTCACGTTGATGCCCCACCGCCGCGCAAGCTCGTCGATTACCATGAACCCGACGTTATGCCGCGTTCCCTGATAGGCGGTTCCGGGGTTGCCCAGTCCTGCAATCCATCTCATTGCTTCGTTCCACTCCTTTACGGACAAATGTATCATAATCTTCCCCGGGCGTAAACGTCCCGCCTCGATGCAGATCGAGTAGGCCTATGCGCAAGCGCATAGGCCTCTCACAGATCCGGACGTGCGGGTCGTCGCATCCGGCTCCTCCATGATTATC
>NZ_JACXIY010000063.1 GCF_014705655.1 Paenibacillus arenilitoris
GACGAATACTAATCGGTCGAGGGCTTATCCTAAAGAAATACCAGAAACTAAGCATTTCAGCACACACTTTCGTATCCAGTTTTCAGGGCGCAATGCCTTGAAGGATAAGGGTTGGATCTTTTCTGAGGCGACTCGGGAAGCGATTCAGCGAAAAATCCAGTTTGGTGGCGATGGCGGAGGGGAACCACGCGTTCCCATACCGAACACGACCGTTAAGCCCTCCAGCGCCGATGGTACTTAGACCGCAGGGTCTTGGGAGAGTAGGACGTCGCCAAGCACGAGAGACCTACCGCAGGTTTGCGGTAGGTTTTTTGTTGTTCATGCGAAGAAGAATTAGCCATAGCCAAGATGGGCTATGGAAATAAATAAAAGCCTTAGACGTACGGAACGGAAAGCACGAAGGCAATCGATTATGGCTTATAGAACGATGCTTCCCACGCTTGCAGTCGCAGGAGGCCTTCCTTTTGCTTGCGGAACGTAAAGGAAAGGAGCAGCTTCGGGATCAAGAGCCACAAATGCCAGCTGACGACGCTGATCATCAACGATTCTTTGATCCAGGGGTAGAGGAGCGCAATGGCGCATAGTCCGATCCAAAACAAATGGCGGTGCACGCGGCGAAACAAGAGAAGCTTGATGTCGTTAGCGGGCTTGAAGCCGATCCAGGGCGGCGTTACGCGCCAAACCCATTTGCGGTCGGCAGCCTCATCGACTCGGATGAAGGTCAGCAGCAAAATGGAAAGATGAACGACCTGTACGATAGCAAATCCAATTAACCAGGAGAATAAGCCGTCCATATGGTAAGCTAGCATTTGAAAAGCAAGCAGGATGCCGGCGATCAGAAAGTAACTGTATATAAGCTCCATGCGAATGGAGATTCGTTTTACGAGTTGGTACTGATAAATGGTTGCGTTGGGTTGACTGGCTAATGGCTGGCGCATGACAAGGCACGTCCTTCCGTTTCGGAAATGAATAAGCTTTCTTCAACTATATCGGTATTTGTCCGACAACTATCCATAGCTCCGCAAAAACATTTTACGGATGGAGTAACCATTCGCCCGGCTGCCGCATACGATATATAAATATTTGAAATGGGCTATGAAACAAGTATAAAACGATAGACTATGTGTCATAATAGTAGCTATATAGGTAAGTGAAGGAAAGCGGGGATTCTAATGAACGAAAACGAAACCGAAAGCATAATCGAAAACGGCGAGCACCACTGCATCATTTGCGGTCAGCTGAAGGTCGAAGGGCAAGGGATCCGGATCGTATCCGGCTTTATATGCGAGACCTGCGAAGAAGAAATGGTTCGAACCGATGTCAGGGATGCGAAATATCCTTTTTTCATTCATCAAATGAAGCAAATCTTTTTGGAAAAAAACGCTTGAGCGGCTTCTAGCGACAGAAGCCGCTCTTTTTTTGACATTCATTTCGGGTAAAATAAGAAGGATGGTTCATCGGACTTGATTGTTACGCGAAAGGGATGTTTATACATAATGAAGCTATTTTATGCTCCTTTGCTTGAAGCGCTTATCTCTCATGCCGAGAGCGAGCCGGCCGGCTTCCACGTTCCCGGCCACCGATACGGAGAGGCACTGAAGCAAAAACTGATTTTGAACGATGCCGGCCATCATCCCGCCGAATGGTTTTCGGCCGTTATGCGGCTCGACGTTACGGAGCTGTCGACGACGGACGATCTGCATCATCCGGAGGCGTCTATCCTGGAAGCGCAGCGGCTCGCGGCACGCACGTTCGGGGCGGACGAATCTTTTTTTCTCGTTGGGGGAAGCACGGCAGGGAACCTTGCCTTACTGCTAGCGCTCTGCGAGCAGCCGGGCGATCTCGTCATCGTGCAGCGAAACGTTCATAAGTCGATTATAAACGGCTTGAAGCTTGCGGGGGCATCGGCGGTATTCCTGTCGCCTCAAATCGATCCATGCACGGGACTGGCCACGATTCCGTCGCTGCAGGATGTTGAAGAGGCGCTTCGGCGATATCCCGAGGCTAAGGGCGTCGTATTGTCGAACCCGAATTATTACGGGATGGGCATTCATCTGCAAGCTTACGCCGAACTTATCCATCGATTCCAAAAGCCGCTCGTCGTCGATGAGGCGCACGGCGCCCACTACGGCTTTCACCCGGAGCTGCCTCCATCAGCCCTTAGCGAAGGAGCGGACGCCGTCGTCCAATCCGCGCACAAAACGTTGCCGGCACTTACGATGGGCGCCATGCTTCATGTACGAGGGGATCGGATCCGCAGAGACAAGCTTCGCCAATCGCTCGCCATGATTCAAAGCTCGAGTCCGTCCTTTCCGATACTCGCGTCGCTTGATATTTCCCGAGCAATGATCGACGCATTGGGCGGCCAATTGTTCGAACAAGGCTTAGGCGCCGCCGCAATGTTCCGAGCATGGCTTAGGCATAGCGAATTCCCGATCCGAGAGGCGGAGAGAACAGCGGTCAAGGAAGAAGCCGCAGCGCGCTATGCCGACCCGCTCAGGCTCGTTCTATACGACAGCAGCGAGCGGATAAGCGGATATGAGCTGCAGCTTCGGCTGGAGCGGTACGGTTGTTATGCGGAGATGGCGGATCCCCGGTATGTCGTGCTTGTTTTCGGCGTGCAGACGTCGCAAGAGGACATTCGCAAGCTACAGCATGGAGTAGAGGCGATTTCGATCGCGATGAAAGAACAGGAAACTAACCCGCCCGCCGGATCGGCGGCGGTATTGGATGCGTCTGGCGTCACGTATCAGCCACAGTCCATGTCCGAGCCGGTCTCGTTCACCAGGGATCGTTATGCGCAAGCGGACAGCAAACGAATGAAGCTCGAGCATGCCGTGGATTGCCTATCGGCGGAGATGGTCACCCCGTACCCGCCCGGCATCGTGATTTTGTATCCCGGCGAGCGAATTACGGCGGCCATCGCCGGCCAGATTACAAGGCTGGCATCGATGGGCGCGAAATTTCAAGGGGCGTCGGACCCGTCGATGGCAACGATCGAGGTTTATAAGGGCCAGTGATCGACGAGCGATCGAAGTTCTTCGCGCCGGCAGCAACGTTTTTATGTACAAGGAATGATTCTTTTTTGTTAAGATAGGAAGAAGATTGATTAACTTATAGGTTAGGGGAAGCTTGAGCTTGAAAAAAGGAATATTCATCACCATAGAAGGCGGCGAAGGCGCCGGCAAATCGACACTGATCGAACAGCTTTCGAATACAATGGTTCAGAAGGGCGTTCCGTTCTTGACGACGAGGGAGCCCGGCGGCATTCCGATCGCCGAGCAGATCCGATCCGTTATTTTGGATCGCGGCAACGTATCGATGGATGCCCGCACGGAGGCGCTGCTCTACGCGGCTGCCCGCAGACAGCATCTGGTCGAGAAAGTAGTGCCTGCGCTCGCGGAAGGCCGACATGTCATATGCGACCGTTTCGTGGACAGCAGCCTGGCTTATCAAGGCTATGCGCGGGGGCTAGGGATGGATGAGGTGTGGAATATTAACAGCTTCGCCATTCAGGAGCTTATGCCCGACATGACGATTTATATGGATGTCAGCCCGGAAGTCGGTTTGTCCCGCATAGCCGGGGCGGCGGACCGGGAAGTGAACCGGCTTGATCTGGAGAAGCGTTCCTTCCACGAGAAGGTGCGCGAAGGGTATATGCAGCTGCTGCAAAATCATGCGGATCGAATGGTGCGGATAAATGCCGAACAAAGCTCCGAAATGGTATTTCGTGAGGTTTTAACCGCAATTGAACGCCGATTTGCAGGATTTTTTGCAACCGATGTCAAATCTTAATAGATGGACCTGTTAAGCATTCTGTTATACGATTGAACTCAATAACCAATTCTAATAGTAGTCGAGGGGGAATGAGGATGAAATTAGTAATCGCGGTTATTCAAGATAAGGACAGCAATCGGCTGTCGAATGCATTGGTGCGCGAAGGATTTAGGGCGACGAAGCTGGCCAGTACGGGCGGGTTTTTGCGCGCGGGGAATACGACGTTCATGATCGGGATCGAGGACGAGCGGGTGCACGAGGTGCTTCAGGTTATAAACGCGAACTGCAAAGTGCGCGATCAGCTGGTGACGCCGGTATCGCCGATGGGCGGTTCGACGGATTCCTACATTCCGTTCCCGGTCGAGGTGCAGGTAGGCGGGGCCGCCGTCTTCGTCGTTCCTGTCGAGCGGTTTGAACATTTTTGATTGGGCGTGACTTAGGATGAAGATCGATCATGGCTTCCGCCCGCTGGGGCAAAATCGCGCCGGCAACGACGCGGGAGCCAAGCAGGTTCAGCCGAGAAGCTTCGCAGACGTCATGGTGCAGCAGGATGCGAACCGCACGCAGGAGCAGCTTCAGCAGAAGCTGCAGGACATCCAGAGGCAGGGCGATCGCTTGGCGAAGACGATGACCGTTCGCGAGCTGAAGCTGTACCGCC
Source organism: Paenibacillus arenilitoris (assembly GCF_014705655.1). Taxonomy (GTDB): domain Bacteria; phylum Bacillota; class Bacilli; order Paenibacillales; family Paenibacillaceae; genus Pristimantibacillus; species Pristimantibacillus arenilitoris. Next base: position 4,436 of record NZ_JACXIY010000063.1, read on the forward strand.
AAATGATCAAGCAGTTTTTGGAGGATACGATCAGGCGGGGCGTCGTGCTGAAGGAAGTGAAGGGCTTCGACCGCAGAGGGCGGATGAAACGTTATAAGCTGCTTGACGAAATTGACGCGACGCTCGTGTCGATGGCCGAGGATTTGCTGGACAGCGAGCAGGGAAGAATCGACTTGCTGAACAAAATCGGCGAGATCCGGGGCATGCTGATCAATTTATTATTCTGATAAAGGGAGATCAGGGAAAGGTTAGGAACAATTCATGAGCCTTGAACAAGTTGCCGGGCAGTGGAAGGCGCAGCGCATATTGAAGCACGCCCTGCAAAGCGGCAAAATCTCTCATGCTTATTTATTCAACGGCCCTTCGGGGACGGGCAGAATGGCGATGGCGCGGGAATTCGCCAAGGCGCTGTTCTGTACGGCGGGCGGGGCGGACGCTTGCGGCGAGTGCTTGGAATGTCGAAAGTTCGAGCACGGGAACCAGACGGATTTAACGATGGTCGCGCCGGAAGGGCAATCGATCAAAATCGACCAGATCCGCGAGCTGCAGCGCGATTTTTCATACCGCAATACCGGCACGAAGCGCAAAGTGTATATGATCGAGCAAGCCGATAAGATGACGGTGCAGGCGGCCAACAGCCTGCTTAAATTTTTGGAGGAGCCGCTGTCGCCGGTCGTTGCGATCCTCATTACCGACAACGGACAAGCCGTGCTGCCGACGATCCGCTCCCGCACGCAGTGGGTGCCCTTCCTGCCGATGTCGCCGGAGAGCATGCTGCAAAAGCTTGTCGAAGAAGGAGCGCCACAGGCGCTGGCCAGAGCGGCCGTGCAGCTGACGTCCGGGCTTGCCGGAGCTAGACAATTTCTCCAGCAGAATCAATTTGCAGAAATCAGAAACCTAGTGATACAATTAGGCAAGGAGAGTTTGACCCGATTCACCGCGGCGATGATCACTGCCCAGCAACAGCTATTCAAGACGGAATTGGTTGAACACATTCAATTGCTGTTGTCGTTATTGGTTATTTGGTTTAAAGATTTGATACAGTTCCAGGCCGGAAGGCAGGACAGCATCGTTTTTATAGATCAGCTGGATTGGATAAGCAAGCACGCCTTTAACCGCTCGGTCGCGCAGTGGGTGTGCTGCATGGAGCATACGCTCGAAGCGGGCAAGCGTATGCGTGCGAACGTTGCGCCTCAGCTTGCTTTCGAGCAACTATTGGTAAACTTACAGGAGGGCTAATCCTTGTATAATGTCGTCGGTGTCCGCTTCAAGAAAGCGGGCAAGATCTATTACTTTGATCCGGTCGAGCATCCCGTGGACAAGGAGCAACATGTTATTGTTGAAACCGCGCGCGGTATCGAATACGGTAAAGTGGTGGTGGGACAGAAGCAAGTCGGTGAATCGGATGTCGTCCTCCCTCTCAAGAAAGTGATACGGATCGCAAGCGATGCCGACGCGAAGATCGTCGACGAGAATCGCACGGCCGCCAAGAACGCGTTCGTTACCTGTCTTGAGAAGATTAAGAGCCATCAGCTCCGGATGAAGCTGGTGGACGTCGAATTTACGTTCGACCGCAACAAAATCATCTTTTACTTTACGGCGGAAGGCAGAGTCGACTTTCGCGAGCTGGTGAAGGATTTAGCCAGCGTATTCCGGACCCGGATCGAGCTTCGCCAGATCGGGGTTCGCGACGAAGCGAAGATGCTCGGAGGCATCGGACCTTGCGGACGAGTCTTATGCTGCTCTTCCTGGCTTGGCGATTTCGAGCCCGTCTCGATCAAGATGGCGAAGGATCAGAATCTATCGCTGAATCCGACCAAAATTTCCGGACTATGCGGCCGTCTCATGTGCTGTCTCAAATACGAGCATGACAACTACGAGAGCATCCGCGAAGAGCTGCCGGCCGTCGGCAAGATCGTCGTGACCTCTTACGGCGAAGGCAAAGTGACAGGCATTAACACATCCACCAAAAGCGTGTATGTGCAATTATTCGATATACCGGGCAAACCGAAAGAACTGCCGCTGGACGACGTCGTCGTCAAGTAGAGGCGAAGTGCGATTCTCACGGGTGAGGTAACCCTCACGCTTGAAGCTCTGGGGTGGGGAACTTGGAGAAGAAAGATATTTTCGTGCAAATGGACGAGCTGGACGTTCGAGTAGGCGCTATCCATACCGAGCTTGGCGCGCTGAAGCAGAAGGTGAAGGAGCTGCTCGAGGAGAATAAGCGCCTGACCGAAGAGAACGATCAGCTGCGTCGGCTGTTCAAGAGAGAAGCGGAGCTGGAACATCATGTCGCAAGCGCTCCCGCGAAGAGGAAACAAGCCGCGGCGGGCCATGGCTCGCCGGTCGTCGCGAGCGAGGCTATGACGGAAGCGAGCGTCGCGATCGGCGAAGGGCATGATAATTTGACCCGCTTGTATCACGAAGGATTCCACATTTGCAACGTATATTACGGGCATTTGCGGACGGAAGGCGACTGTTTGTTCTGTCTATCCTTCCTAAATAAATAAGGAATCCGTAAAGACACGCCGTCCTTGCCGCAGAGGACGGTATTTTTTTTAAAACGATAAAAATGGATAAGTTTAGCACACTTGTGAGAAGGAGAGACTTGCAACTTGTCGGATACGATACCTTTGGCCGAAAATGAACGACTGGACGATTTAATGACGGAAACGGGCTTGAAAATTATACAGAGCCGCGACGTGTTCAGCTTCTCGCTCGACGCGGTGCTGCTGTCCCGGTTCGCGAGTGTGCCGAAATACGGGCGGATCGTTGATTTGTGCACGGGGAACGGCGTCATTCCGATGCTGCTCTCCGAGCGAACGAAAGCCAGGATCGACGGAGTGGAAATTCAGCCGCGGCTGGCCGATATGGCAAGAAGGAGCATAGAGCTGAACGGTTTGTCCGAACGCATTACGATCATTGAACAGGACCTGCGCATGTATCCGAAGCTCGCCGGCAACGGCGTCTACGACGCGGTGACCGTCAACCCGCCTTATATGCCGGTGACGTCGGGCGATCAGAACGAGAACGAGCATTACGCGATCGCAAGGCATGAGATCCATTGCACGCTCGAGGACGTGGCGGCGGCTTCCTCCAGGCTCGTGAGGCCGGGCGGCAAAGTAGCGATGGTGCATCGGCCGTCGAGGCTGCTCGATATCGTGGAGACGATGCGCAGGTGGCGGCTTGAACCGAAGCGGATCCAGTTCGTTCATCCGAACGCGAGCGCCGAAGCGAATATGATATTAATAGAAGCGATACGGGATGGAAAACCTGATATTAAGCTTCTGCCGCCGATCATGGTATACGAGAATGGGGTGCAAATCGTTTGAATATCCAAAAAAGCTTCTTGGCGCGAGCCGAGCAAAGCACGGGCAGCTTGTATCTGGTCGCCACGCCGATCGGCAATCTGGAGGATATGACGTACCGTGCGATCCGTATATTGAAGGAAGTGCAGCTTATCGCGGCGGAGGACACGCGGCAGACGCGCAAGCTGCTCACTCACTTCGAGATCAACACCCGAACAGTAAGCTATCATGAGCATAATAAGCGGGCGAGCGGTCCCGAGCTTATCCGCATGCTGCTCGAAGGAACATCGATCGCCCTCGTAAGCGACGCCGGTCTGCCGGCCATATCGGATCCGGGCGCCGATTTGGTGAAGGATGCGGTCGATCGGCATATTCCGGTCATACCGGTACCCGGCGCCAACGCGGCGTTATCCGCGCTAATCATGTCGGGACTGCCGACGGAGCGGTTCCTGTTCGCCGGCTTCCCGCCGCGCGAGCGCAAAGCGATCATGAAGTGGCTGGAGGAGCTGAAGGACCGCAAGGAGACGCTGCTCTTCTACGAGTCTCCACACCGCCTTGAGAAAACGCTCGCCGCGATGCTGGAATGCTTCGGCGACCGTACGATCGCTTGCGTAAGAGAGCTTACGAAGCGGCACGAGGAAGCCGTGCGCGGTACGATATCGGAATGCTTGGCGTGGTTCGTGGAGCATCCGCCGCTGGGAGAGTTCTGCATCGTCGCCGAAGGGACGGACGGCGAGACGGCCGGCGCGGGGGACGAGGACGGCGCATGGTGGTCGAAGCTCGATCTTGCGGCCCACGTCGCGCATTACGAGGAGCAATACGACCGGAAGGAGGCGATCAAGCGGACGGCCGCGGATCGGGGGCTGCCGAAGCGGGACGTATATAATGAAGTAAACCGTTAGAACGATTAGGCGGACGGGCGGGTTCTAATAAAAAAAAAAAGACCTTCCTGGCCGGGTTCTAGCGCAGGAAGGCAATAAGGAGTATAAAAAAGGTTAGAATTAACAAGTTGATAAG
>NZ_JACXIY010000064.1 GCF_014705655.1 Paenibacillus arenilitoris
GACCTTCCTGGCCGGGTTCTAGCGCAGGAAGGCAATAAGGAGTATAAAAAAGGTTAGAATTAACAAGTTGATAAGTACAGTATAACCTATTTTTTTTATTTTGTCACAGGTGTCGGCATCTCCGACAAACAAATATGGCAAACAATTTTTCCTTTGAAATAGGAGACGTTCTCCGCGTTGCCGCAGAAGATGCAAGCGGGCTCATATTTCTTCAGCATGATGCGTTCGCCGTCTACGTAAATTTCAAGCGCGTCCTTCTCGCCGATGCCAAGCGTGCGGCGCAATTCGATCGGAATAACGACACGTCCCAGCTCGTCAACTTTGCGGACAATACCCGTGGATTTCATCATATTCTATCAGTGCCCCTCTCAAAATCGTAGTTCGTCATCGTTCGACATAGTTCAACCTTTTGTTGATTACTATAATACCAACCATTACCAAAATAGTCAACTGGGAAAATTGCTCGAAAAACCCGATGATACAGGCATTTGACTAGTCCGATGGACCATATTACCTTGTAATAGAATATAATATATTCGACAATTTGGAAACCATTAAACGACACCATTCGACATAAGCCGCATGAAATGTGTCGAAAATATGAACAAAAGGAGTGAATGACTTTTGAAGGAAAAGCTGACGGAAGAGAAGGTATTCAAGGACCCTGTCCACCATTATATATATGTACAAGACCAGACGGTCTGGGACTTAATCAATACGAAAGAATTTCAGCGGCTAAGAAAAATTCGCCAGCTGGGCACTTCGTATTTAACCTTCCACGGCGCGGAGCACAGCCGCTTCTCGCATTCTCTCGGCGTATACGAAATCACCCGCAAGATCATTTCCCAATTCGAACGCCACGGCTATCCCGATTGGCCCAAGGAAGAGAGGCTTGTCTCGCTATGCGCGGCGCTCCTTCACGATGTCGGGCACGGTCCGTTCTCGCATTCCCTGGAGGAAGTGTTCGATACGGACCACGAAGAGTGGACTTGCAAAATATTGCTTGAAAATACGGAAATCAACCGCGTGCTGCGCAACGTTTCGGACGATTTTCCCGGGAAAGTCGCCGCCGTCATCCAAAAGACCTATCCGAAGCCGATCGTGGTCAGCCTCATTTCCAGTCAGATGGATGCCGACCGCATGGATTATTTGCTGCGTGACGCTTTCTTTACGGGCGTCAATTACGGCACGTTCGATTTGGAGCGGATTCTCCGCGTCCTTCGTCCGTTTAAAGGCCAAATCGTCGTAAAGGAAAGCGGCATGCACGCGGTCGAGCATTACTTGATGTCGCGTTATCAGATGTACTGGCAGATTTACTTCCACCCAGTAACTAGAAGCTCTGAAATTATCTTACGGCAAATATTTCGCAGGGCGCAGCAGCTTTATGGGGGTGGCTGCGCATTCGACTGGCTGCCAGATTCTATCAAAGGGCTGCTCGCCGGCACGATGGACGTCCACGATTATTTGAAATTGGACGAGGCGCTCGTCCAGACGACCTTTGCGCAATGGGCCGAGGAGCGGGACCCGCTGCTGAGCGATCTATGCGACCGGTTCATGAACCGGCGCTTATATAAGTACATAACCATCGACAACCCCGATGAATCGCTTTTGAATGAAATTAGCGACGCCTTCGTCTCCATCGGGCTCGATCCGGATTATCACATGGAAATCGACTTCCCGTTCGACCTGCCTTACGACGTCTATCGCCCGGACAAAAAAGAAGGCGAAAAAAAAGAAAAAGCGCCGATTTTGTTGTTATCCGGCGAAGACGAGGTCAGCGAAATTTCCGCGAAATCCGACATCGTTCGTTCGATAACCGGCCTGCACCAGGGACAGTATCACTTGTATTATCCGGAAGAGCCGCTGCTGCGCGCCGCGAGCGACCTGCCGGAGAGAGTAAAGCAATTATTTTACATTAAAGGAGTTTGACATCCAAATGACATTGCTGTTCGATACCCATACCCACCTGGATTCCCATAAATTCGACGAGGACCGCGAGGACGTCATCAGGCGGGCGCGGGAGGCCGGCGTTCATATGCTCGTCAATATCGGCTTCAACCGCGAGACGATTCCGACGACGATGGAGCTTGCGGAGCGTTATGAATTTATTTATGCCGCCGTCGGCTGGCATCCGGTCGACAGCATCGATATGCGGCCGGAGGACCTCGACTGGATCGAGCGGCTTTGCGCCCATAAGAAGGTCGTCGCCATCGGCGAGATCGGGCTGGATTATCATTGGGACACGTCGCCGAAGGACGTGCAGCACCGGGTGTTCCGCGAGCAGATCCGGCTGGCCCGGAAGCTGAACAAGCCGATCGTCATCCATAACCGCGACGCGCACGAGGATGTTGTCCGTCTATTGCGCGAGGAGAACGCGAAGGATGTCGGAGGGGTTATGCACTGCTTCTCGGGCAGCTGGGAGACGGCGAAGCAATGCCTCGATATGAATTTCTATATTTCGTTCGGAGGGCCGGTTACGTTCCAGAACGCAAGGGTGCCGAAAGAGGTGTTGAAGCAGGTTCCGCTCGACCGGATTTTGATCGAAACCGACGCGCCTTATCTGGCCCCGCACCCGTTCCGGGGGAAGCGAAACGAGTCCGCTTATGTGGCGAAAGTCGCAGAGACGGCAGCCGAGCTATTAGGCAAAACGGTGGAGGAAATCGGCCGAATAACGACCGAAAACGGAAAAAAATGTTTTGGTATTGTTTAAAAACGATAGATATCGGGAGAACGAGCGACCTTTAGCAAGGAAAAACTAAATTTTGTAGCGACAATCGCTTAAATTTTCCGACTTTATCCACCTATTTCGCTAAAATCGTCTTTTATCGTATCTTTACAATTGGCCGCCGATGAAGGTATGATTCATTTCAGAGCAAAACGTTTTGTATTGGATTTCCAGCATACGCTTAATCTCCTTAAGGGAGAGCGGGGGAACCAACCTGCGGTAGGCAAGTACCGCATTTTGAATTCTTCAGGGGTGAATTTCGCGGCCTTTGCCATGAGCATGGCGCTCGCGAATAGGGAAACTCTCTTTCCCGAATCCGTCAGCTAACCTCGCAAGCGTTCATAGAGAGCGATCAACCTCGTGCATCCATTTTTATTTGTGTCCCAGAGCTACAGCTACCCGGGAAGCCACGAAACAGATCCTCTGTCGGCGGCTTCTTTTTATTTTCGAATAATCGGAATAGGGTCGACATAGGGTTGGAAAATGGAGGTGGGAGGTTAGATAAGGATCTGGATTGCGTGCCTGCACGCCAATATACTATAGTCGCGTCAGTTGTATCATGCGTAACACTTGGCGGCGGGGCTATGAAGGAGGACCGAAGAAGTGGGACTACTCCAGGTTAAGGACACCCATGGGAAACGATCATCCAGCATGTCTTTCGCAATGCGATGGAAGCGTGAAAACTTGCGTTTGATTCTTTTGAGTGCTGCTATTTCAATCGCTATGACTTTCATGTTTTTGGTGTTGTTGTACGGAACGGCCGTCAAAAGCGTCTCCGTAGTAGTTAACGGACAAGAGACCGTTGTGGAAACGAAGCAATGGGTCCTGCAGCGCCTACTGGATGAACAAGCTATCACAATCGGACCGCATGACAAAGTGTCCGTGCCGCTTAACGCGGCGATTAAGGACGGCGACCGCATCGAGGTCACTCATGCGATACCGGTTAACGTGAAGGCTGACGGCAAGACAACGACGGTATACACGACGGGAAAAACCGTAAAGTCGGCGATTGAAGAATTAAATATTCCGGTTCGCGAAAAAGATAAAATAATCCCTCCGCTTCATACGCAGGTCAATGCGGAATTGAACGTAACGGTCGTGCGAGTCGAGACGAGGGTATCGGAGACGGAGCGGACCATGCCGTACTCGATCGTGAAGAAGGAGGATCCGTCGCTTGCGGCGGGCAAGGAAAAGCTCGTGCAAACCGGCAAGGAAGGACGCATCGTCGAGCAGATCGAGAAGCAATACGAGGACGGCGTTCTCATCTCCAAGAAAATGGTCAGCAAGGTGGTCGCGGCGAAGGCCGTCGATCAGGTCGTTGCCGTCGGAACGAAGAAGGAAGCGCCTAAAGTGACGGTGCTCTCGAGCAGCACCCCGAGCATCGCGACCCTGACGAAGGGCGGCGTAACGTTCAAAGCGAGGAAAGTGATGAAGAACGTCACGTTGACCGCATATACCGCGGGCGTTGAATCGACGGGCAAGGACGAGGAGCATCCGCAGTACGGCATTACCGCGTCGGGAACCCGCGTGCAGGAAGGCCGCACGATTGCGGTCGATCCGAAGGTGATTCCGATCGGCTGGTGGGTCTATATCGAAGGCATCGGCTTCCGCCGGGCGGAGGACAAGGGAAGCGCGATCAAGGGCAACAAGATCGACGTTTACTTCGACAGCAAGAATTACGCCGAACGATTCGGAAGAAAGAAAGGCATTACCGTATACGTGTTAGGTCCGAAGAAGCCTAGCGCGAGCTAACGAAGCAAGCGGCAGTAAGAAGCCATCATTTATTATAATCGAATACGCCATTATAAGGAGAGGCACCGCCTCTTCTTTTTGCATGTTTGTGCGCGGATGTCGCATCAGAAGGGAATGTTCCGATTGATTAAGGAGATCATTGTCGTAGAGGGGAAGGACGATACCGCGGCGATCAAGCGTGCGGTGGACGCGGATACGATCGAGACGAACGGCTCGGCGATCGGGGACGAGGTGCTAAGGCGCATCGCGCTGGCAAGCGAGAGGCGCGGCGTCATTATATTCACCGATCCCGACCATGCGGGCGAGCGGATTCGCAAAATCGTCGCACGCCACGCGCCGGGCTGCAAGCACGCGTTCCTGCCCCAGGAGAAGGCGCTCTACAAAGGGGATATCGGCATCGAGAACGCCAGCCCCGAAGCGATCCGTCAAGCGCTCTCCGAGCTGCGCACGGAGACGGCGGACGATGCGGGGGAGATCACCTGGGAGGATCTCATGGAAGCGGGCCTGATCGTCCATCCGGACGCGTCGAACCGGCGTCTGCGCATCGGCAAGCTGCTCGGCATCGGGTACGCGAACGGCAAGCAGTTCTACAAGCGCTGCACGAGCTTTCGGATCTCGAAGGCGGAATTCATGGCGGCCCTCCGTCAAATGGAAGAGGAATTGGAGGCATAGAGGATGGAGATCGGAACGCCTAGGCGCACGAAGGAAATCATTGCGAAATACGGCTTTTCGTTCAAGAAGAGCCTCGGACAAAATTTTTTGATCGACCAAAATATATTGAACAAAATCGTCGGAGCCGCGGAGCTCGACAAAACGAAGGGCGCGCTCGAGATCGGACCGGGCATCGGCGCGCTGACGCAGCGCCTGGCGGAAGAAGCGGGCAAAGTAACGGCCGTTGAGATCGACAATCGGCTCATTCCGATTTTGCGCGACATTCTCGAGGGTGAGACGAACGCGGAAGTCGTACACGGCGACGTGCTGAAGCTGGATTTGAAGCAGCTGTTCGCCGAGCGGTTCGCGGATGTGTCCGGCGTCAGCGTCGTGGCGAATCTGCCTTATTACGTGACGACGCCGATATTAATGAAGCTGCTGGAGGAGAGGCTCCCGCTCGAGCATATCGTCGTCATGATCCAGAAGGAAGTGGCGGAGCGGATGGCCGCGAAACCGGGAGGAAAGGACTACGGATCGCTCAGCGTGGCCGTTCAATATTATTGCGTGCCGCAGCTCGTGTGCACGGTGCCGCATACCGTATTCATTCCGCAGCCGAACGTCGATTCCGCCGTTATTAAGCTGACGCTGCGGGACAAGCCCGCGGTCGACGTGCCGGACGAGGAGCATTTTTTCCGGGTCGTGCAGGCCAGCTTCGCCCAGCGCCGCAAGACGCTCGCGAACAACCTGACCGCGTTCGTCGGCAAGGACCGCCGGGAAGCGCTCGCGGAGCTGCTGAAGCGCTGCGACATCGATCCCGTGCGGCGGGGCGAGACGCTCTCGCTCGAGGAATTCGCGCGAATCAGCCGCGCTATGCTTGACGCCGGTTGGAACGCGTAGGCCATTCGGATATAAAATACTCACCATTCGCCCGTTCTGCCCATAGGATAGACGAAGAGGTGATTGACCCATGAAGCAAGGGGACCTGGTCGTCCGCAAATCGTACGGCGGTGACGTGCTGTTCCGGGTTGAAGCTGTTCGTACACATAATGCCATACTGAAAGGCACGGATTACCGATTGCTTGCGGATGCTCCGATTCCCGATCTAACGGTCGTAAGCGATCCGGAATCGACGAGAGCGGTCCAGCAAGTCCGAATCAAAGTGAACAATTCCTTAAAACGAATGCATAGCGAACGAGAACGCCATACGGTAGAGACGGAGGATCAAGTCCGGCTTGCGATGCAGGAGAGCCAGCCTTTCTTCGAAGTGCCCGGAAAAGTGCTTCATCTGGACGGGGACGGCAATTATTTGCGAAAAAGCATGCAGCTGTACAACACGATGAATGTCCCGTCGCACGGCCTTCATGTGCACGAGTCGCAAATGGCTGACGTATTATACCGGCTGCTCCCGCAGCTTCAGCCGGATATCGTCGTCATTACCGGACATGACGGCGTGCTCAAGAACAGGGCGCAATCGGATTTGTACAGCCTGAGCAGCTACAAAAATTCGCAGCATTTCGTCAACGCGGTGCGCGTCGCCCGCGAATACGAGAAGAACCGCGACGGGCTGATCGTGATCGCGGGCGCCTGTCAATCCCATTTCGAAGCGCTGCTGCAGGCGGGCTCCAACTTCGCAAGCTCCCCGGGCCGGATTTTGATTCACGCGCTAGACCCCGTCTACATTGCCATCAAAGCAAGCTATACCTCGATAAAGGACACGATCAACCTGGCCGATGTCATTCACGGAACAATCAGCGGCATTGACGGCGTCGGCGGAATCGAGACGCTGGGGCGGTTCCGCGTCGGCTTGCCGAAGCCCAAAATTACGTCGTCCTCGACAGTAACTTCTTAATATGGATGTTTTTTGAAATTTTATACGATGTTTTTCGAAAATGGGTGAATTCACCGTTGACAAGTAAATAAACCTGCTGATATAATATTTTGCTTTGTTTGACAACTCCTCTTTTTTTAGTTATAATGGACAAGGAAAGAGGTGGTAGTGGACAATGGCAAAAAATTCGCTATTGGATATAAAGCGCAGTTTGGAAGCTCACGTTGGCTCCAAAATTCGTCTACGAGCTAACGGTGGCCGACGAAAGACCATCGAACGAACCGGCACGTTGGAAGAAATCTACCCTTCTGTTTTCATTGTCAAACTGGATGAAGAGCAGCATGCGTTTAAGCGGGTCTCTTACAGTTATGCGGATATACTGACAGAATCGGTGGAAGTGACCGTATGCAACGACGAGGGTCAAGTCCGTATCGCCCATATGCAGCAATAGATGATCGTTCTCCTTGCGAGGCGAAAGTTAGCGCAGATGACTCTGCGCTTTTTTTTTTCGGCTTGTTCCGGCCGCCGGGAAGCGGCGTATCGCCCCTTCCGCTTTGAAGCATACTAATCGTGCGCAGCGAAGCAGCAAAACGGTTATGGAGGTTATGCCAGATGGGCCGCAGAAGACGAAGCGTCATGTCGGAGCAATTGAAGTACGAGCTTGCCAAGGACCTTGGTTTCTACAACACGGTGCAGCAAGAGGGCTGGGGAGGCATTCGCGCCAAGGATGCCGGAAATATGGTGAAGCGCGCGATCGAGCTTGCCGAGCAGGCCGCGTCCAAATCGAATCAGCCTTAAGCCTTGTCTTATATTTGTACCCCCTTGGAAGCTAAGCAGCTGGCGGCCGGATTACGGCCGATTTCCAGCGCTTAGCTTTTATTGCTTTCGTTTGATATAATGATGCTTAAAGCTTACGAACGAACGGACGAACGGGTGAACTTATCGGATGAAAATATATGAAAAAGCTCCTGCAAAAATCAATTTGCTGCTGGACGTGCTGCGGAAGCGCGAGGACGGCTATCACGAAGTCGAAATGATCATGACGATGGTCGATCTTGCGGACCGGCTGGAGATGGAAGAGCTCCCGCGCGACACGATCATCATCTCAAGCCAAGTGGGCTATATACCGCTCGACGAGAAGAACCTGGCTTTCCAAGCGGCCAGACTGATTAAAGAACGCTACGACGTGAAGCAGGGCGTATACATACATCTGGATAAAAAGATACCGGTCGCCGCCGGGCTTGCCGGCGGAAGCAGCGATGCCGCCGCGACGCTGCGCGGCCTGAACCGGCTGTGGAAGCTGCAAATCCCGGAGGAAGAGCTGTGCAAGCTCGGCGCCGAGCTTGGCTCGGACGTGCCATTCTGCGTCACGGGCGGCACGGCCATCGCTAGGGGGCGGGGCGAGGTGCTCGAGCATATCGCCAATCCGCCGCAGTGCTGGGTCGTGCTGGCGAAGCCGCCGATCAACGTGTCTACGGCCGACGTCTACGGCCGGTTCCGGGCAAGCGAGCTGAAGGAGCACCCTTCGCTGGCGAACATGGTGGGCGCCATCGAGCGGGGGTCCTTCAACGACATTTGCGACGGGCTGGGCAACGTGCTGGAGAAGGTTACGCTGGACCTGTATCCGGAAGTGATGCAGCTGAAGGAAAGCATGATCCGGCTTGGCGCGGACGGCGTGCTCATGTCGGGAAGCGGGCCGACCGTATTCGGCCTCGTATCGAAGGAGGCCAAGCTTCCGCGCATCTATAACGGGCTGCGCGGATTTTGCAAAGAAGTATATGTGGTAAGAATGCTTACATAGTACTTACGTACTTCTTGATTAAATCCGTATAAAAATGTTATATTGACATTATATTATTCGGATTTAGTGGGGGGAGAAGGGTATGAAAAAATTGAAACGGAGCTCGCGGTTGGTAGAAATGACGCAATACCTGCTAAGTCGACCCCACACGTTAATTTCGCTGACAGCATTCGCCGATCGATATCAATCCGCAAAGTCTTCGATAAGCGAAGATTTGGCGATTATTAAAGAAGTGTTCGAAGAAGAAGGAATCGGGGAGCTTCATACGCTTGCCGGCGCGGCGGGAGGCGTGAAGTATACGCCGAAGATGCAGGAAGCGTCCGCGCTCGCGATCATGACGGGTATATGCCGCCAGCTCGAGCAGCCGGAGAGGGTTCTGCCGGGCGGTTATTTGTATATCACGGATATGCTCGGTCAGCCGGATATGCTCGCGGACGTCGGCCGCATGTTCGCTACCGCCTTCGCGGACCGGAAGATCGACGTCATTATGACGGTGGAGACGAAGGGCATCCCGCTCGCTTACGCGACCGCGGCTTGCATGAACATTCCCGTCGTCATCGTGCGCCGCGACAACAAGGTGACGGAAGGGTCGGCGGTGAGCATCAATTACGTATCCGGCTCGACGAAGCGGATTCAGACGATGTCGCTTGCGCGCAGGGCGCTTAAGGAGCAGTCCCGCGTTCTCATTATCGACGATTTCATGAAAGCCGGCGGAACGATTCAAGGCATGATGGATCTGTTGTTCGAATTCAAAGCGACGGTGGCGGGCGTCGGCGTATTCGTGGAGTCCGGCGAGATCGAGCACGAGGAGCGGCTGCTGGAGGATTACGTGTCGCTCGCCAAGCTGACGGCGGTCGATATGAAGACGAAGCAGACGACGGTCGTGCCGGGCAATTATTTCAAAAGCTGACGGATACGAAAAACCAATAGGGAGCTGAGACCGAAATGACGACCAAGCAGCAACTTCAAGTGATCGCAACGGACAAAGCGCCGGCGGCGATCGGGCCTTATTCGCAAGCGATCAAGCTCGGAGGCTTGTTATTCACGTCCGGGCAAATCCCGCTGGACGCATCGGGACAACTGGCGGAAGGCGGCATTGAGGAGCAAACCCATCAAGTGTTCCGCAATTTGGAGGCCGTGCTGGCCGAAGCGGGCGCGACCTTCTCGGACGTCGTGAAGGCGACCGTATTCATTAAAGACATGAACCAGTTCGGAGCGCTTAACGCCATCTACGCCTCCTACTTCGGAGACCACAAGCCCGCCCGTTCGACCGTAGAAGTCGCCAGGCTGCCGAAGGATGTTCTTGTCGAAATCGAGGTCATCGCATCGACTCCTGTCGAATGATAACGAAAAAGTTTCAAGCACAAAAAAATATTTTAAATCATGCATGATTTTACCAAAAATACAGAAGGAATTTGCCTAAAAACGTGGAAGTATACACCAAGTCTCTGATTGACAAAGGTGGTGAACACAAATGCAAATTACTGATGTCAGACTCCGCCGTGTAAATTCGGAAGGGCGCATGAAGGCAATCGCTTCCATCACGATTGACAATGAATTCGTTGTTCACGATATTCGTGTTATCGATGGGAACAACGGCATGTTCGTGGCCATGCCCAGCAAGCGCACTCCGGATGGAGAATTTCGGGATATCGCTCATCCGATCTCTTCGACCACCCGGGAGAAAATCCAAGCAGCTGTACTCGCCGAATACGAGCGTGCAGCGGAAGAAGTTGCGATTGAAGAAGGAGCTTAACCAGAGCATTTCACGTTTTAAGGGAATGATTGGAGAAGAGAGCCGAGGCTCTCTTTTCTTTTTTTGTAGATTGAGCTATATTCTTATCATAATTCTTTGCATCATAGCAAGCCTGGGAGGTTGTTTATTTGAAGGTTATGGCGATTGTGCTTGCCGCGGGACAGGGCAAGCGAATGAAATCGAAATTATATAAAGTTCTTCATCCGGTATGCGGAAAGCCGATGGTCGGCCATGTGCTGGACGTCGTGAAGGAAGCGGAGGCGGAGCGCGCGGTCGTCATCGTCGGCCATGGGGCCGAGGCGGTCAAATCGTATTTGGGAGACGGCGCGGAATTCGTGCTGCAGGAGCAGCAGCTGGGCACGGGCCATGCGGTCAGGCAGGCGGAATCGCTGCTCGGCGGCGAAGAAGGCACGACGATCGTCATTTGCGGGGATACCCCGCTCGTGCAGGCGTCCACCGTCCGCGCGATGCTGGAGCTGCACGCCGCGAGCGGCGCGGCGGCAACGGTGCTGACGGCGTCGTTCGATAACCCGACCGGCTACGGTCGCGTTATTCGCGGCGAGGACGGCTCGGTGCAGCGCATCGTGGAGCAGAAGGACTGTTCCCCTGCGGAAGCGGCCGTGAAGGAGATCAATACCGGCACGTATTGCTTCGACAACAAGAAGCTGTTCGCCGCGCTGGCGAATGTGACGAGCAATAACGCGCAGGGCGAATACTACTTGACCGACGTGATCGGCATCTTCCGCGCGGCCGGCGAGTCCGTTCAAGCCTATTGCACGGGCGATTTGGCTGAGGCGATCGGCGTGAACGACCGCGTCGCGCTGGCGGAAGCCGAACGGTTCATGCGCGAGCGGATCAACCGCGGACATCTTCTGAACGGCGTAACGCTGATCGACCCGGCTACGACGTATATCGAAGCCGGCGTACGTATCGGCTCGGATACGGTCGTTCATCCGGGAACGGTTCTGCGCGGCTCCACGGTCATCGGCGAAGACTGCGCAATCGGGCCGCAAGCGGATATTACGGACAGTACGATCGGCAACGGAGTGGCGGTCAAATATTCGGTGGTCGCGCAATCGGTCGTTGGCGACACGAGCTCGATCGGTCCGTACGCGAATTTGCGTCCCGGGTCGAAGCTTGGCATCGGCTGCAAGATCGGCGATTTCGTGGAGCTGAAGAACGCGTCGCTCGATGACGGCAGCAAAGTGTCCCATCTGAGCTACGTCGGCGACGCCAAGGTCGGCAAGGACGTGAATATCGGCTGTGGCGCAATAACCGTCAATTATGACGGTTACAACAAGTTCGTGACGGAAATCGGCGACAACGCCTTCGTCGGAAGCAACGTCAACCTGATCGCCCCGGTGAAAATCGGCGACGGCGCCTATGTGGTAGCGGGTTCGACGGTAACGCACGACGTGCCGGCCGGCGATCTGGCCATCGCGCGCGAGCGTCAGACGAACAAGCCGGGCTACGCGGATAAGATCCGCGGACGCGCCAAGGCGAAGAAGGAAAAGAACAATAGTCGATAGGACGGCGTCAATGGGAGGCGCCGCGGCATGCTCGGCCAAGAGTCGGGCGCGCCGCGGCGTCTTTTTTTTAAATATACTCTTCTCTATCGAAAGTTTAAGACGCGGCGAGAATGGGTAACTTATAAGGTAGTCCAAACTTTGAGGAGGTTACCGCTATGGGAATAGCAATGCAGGCTGACCAGCGAACGAGCACGACGAAAGGCGATTTGCGCCAATTGAGGCTTCAAGGCAAAATCCCCGGCATTATCTATGGCAAGCAAATCAGCGATCCGGCGATGGTGACGGTGGACGGCAAAGAGCTGCAGGCGCTGCTTCGCTCGCATCCGAACGCGGTCATTGAAATTACGATACCGGCGCAGGGCAAGCAATCGGTTATGGTATCCGAAGTGCAGCGCGACGCGATGAGCCGCCAGGTTATTCACGTCGATTTTCGCCAAATTAATATGAACGAGAACGTGCGGGCGAACGTCCGGATTCATGCGGAAGGCGATTCGGCCGGCGTGAGAGAGGGCGGCATCCTGCAGGCGATTCTGCACGAAATCGAGGTCGAGTGCCTGCCGGGCAATATCCCGGATGCGATCCAGGCGGACATCTCGGGACTTGGCATCGGCGAAAGCCTGCTCGTCAGCGATCTGATCATGCCGCAGGGCGTAACGGCGCATGCCGAGCCGGAACAGGTCGTATTTACGATTCTGGCGCCGCAGAAGGAGCTTAGCGAGGAAGAAGCGGAGGATGCGGCCGTGGAGCTGGAAGAAGCGGAATCCCGTTCCAAGGAAGCGCAGATGGAAGATACGAAGAGCTTATAGCCGTCCGGCCGGTTTGCGGCCGAACGGCGAAAACGCATAGGGAGCATGTCGCAGCGTCGTCCCGTTCCGGGACGGCGCTGTTTTTGGTGCGCTTGGCAGCGCATCGACTAAGGAGTGAAAGTCTCCAGTACACCGCGAGGTGGCGGAAGTGCATAGCTGACACATA
>NZ_JACXIY010000065.1 GCF_014705655.1 Paenibacillus arenilitoris
TGCTCGGCCACACCGCGATCGGGCGCGAGCTCGCGCCCCGCGTGGCCGCGGCCCATGGCGCCGGCCACATCGCCGACGTCACCGCCATCGAGGTATCCGGCGATGGCGGCGACGTCGGCTTCGTCCGCCCGCTCTACGCCGGCAAGGCGTTCGAGCGGCGCAGCTTTGCCCCGGGCGCGAGGTGGGTCGTCTCCGTGCGCCCGAACAACCTGCCGGCGGCGGAGCCTGTGGACGCCGCCGAGCGCAAGGGCACCGTGCAGGCTTTGCCGTTCACGGTGCCGCCGCTGTACACCGCCGTGCGCAGCCTCGTGCGCCGCACCGGCGGCAAGCTTGACCTCGCCGAGGCCGACGTCGTCGTCTCCGGCGGTCGCGGCGTGCGCGGCGCGGCGGGCTTCGAGCCGCTGCAGGCGCTGGCGGACGCGCTCGGCGGCGCAGTCGGAGCCTCCCGCGGCGCCTGCGACGCCGGCTACTGCGACTATGCCCTGCAGATCGGGCAGACCGGCAAGGTCGTGACGCCGCAGCTCTATATCGCCTGCGGCATCAGCGGCGCGATTCAGCACCTTGCCGGCATGAGCCAGTCGCGCGTCATCGTCGCCATCAACAAGGACCCCGACGCGCCGATCTTCGGCGTCGCCGATTACGGCATCGTCGGCGACCTGTTCGAGGTCGTCCCGCTGCTGACCGCGGAGGTGCGGCGCGCCCGGGCCTAGCCTGGGGCGTCTATCGGCGCAAGCAGCTCGCCGATTCTCCCGCGCTCGGAATGTGCTGCATCCTCGCCCAGCTATGACGGCTCATCGAGCGCCATGCGGGATGCCGTTCCTACCATTATCGCGGCAATGCTCTGCGCCCTGCCCGTAAACGAGAAACAACGGGCCGGACTCGCCATGCGAGTTATGGCGAGTGCCGCCTTCGCCGTGGTGATGCCGCCTCCGCCGTGGTGATGCTGCCTTCGCCGTGGCGATGCCGCCTCCGACGAGAGCGATACAACCGGCTGCACGCAGCCGTTGGCTGCGATCCGATCGCGGAAATAGCGGTAATAACTACCGCTATTCCCCCTATCGACCGCAAAAATCCAAAAATAGCGGTAAAAAAGGGCGTTAATCTTCGTCCGTCCGCCCCTCAGGGGGGCAAACGGCCGGATTAACGCCCTTTTTTACCGCTATATTCCGTTATCGCTCCATCAAGCGCCGAATAACGCCGCTTTTTACCGCTATTTATACCGTCTCGTTCTACGGAGGCCGGAACGCGCTCGCTCCCCTGCCCTTCTTAGGCGGAAACGCGAGCCTGTCAATGCCGGGAGCCGCTCGCCCTTCCGTTCCGCCGCGAACAGTCAGTCACCGCCGCTCTCCCGGAGCGGGACAGCAACGGCCAGCCGGCCCTGTCCTCGCTGGCCATAGGGCGGAAGCGCCGCCTGTATCCGCCATCCCGCTCCCCGCTCCGCCGTCGCTCAGGCGTAATCCGGTATGCGGATCTCCCGGATGCAGTCCGGCGACTCGTAGTGATCGTCCCGGACCGCGTTCGTGACGGGATAAGCGCGCATGAGGTAGGCGTCCAACGCCTCCAAATGCTTGCGCAGGCCGCCGAATTCGGTGATGCGCGGATTCAGCCAATCCTCGATGCCATCCTCGTCCAGGATGACCGGAACCCGAGGCTGCCAGACCGACATCGCGCCGGAGGAGGCGGCCGTGATCATCGTGAAGGCGCGCACCTCCTGGCCGTTCACGTTTTTCCAGCAGTCGTAGACGCCCGCGATGCCCAGCAGCGGCTGACCGGGGACGACGATGTGCATGGCGCGGGGATCGCGCTCCTTGCCGAAATGCTTCTGCCCGAAGAAGCCGCTGCAAGGAAGCACGCAGCGCTGCCGGCGCAGCATCCGCTCCATGTACGGCTTCTCGGACAGGGTCAGATGATCCGCGTTGACGGAATCCTTCGCCCAGAACGGAAACAGCCCCCATCTCGACTCCTGCATCGTCCGCTGGTCGAAGCGGTCGTTCATGACGATCGACACCGTCTGCGTCGGCGTTACGTTAAACCGGTTCGTATACCCCCGTATTACCTTTTTGACCTGAAACCTTTCCACCATATCGCCAATTTCCGCCGTTAACGAAAACCGTTCAATCATCGCGACCACCCTTTTCACGTTGTTTGAACCAGTTTTTGTTAAAAGCGAGAAATGTATGCATCGCCTTCCAAATCTTCTTCGGTTACCCGCCCGGACCCGGTCCGCGGCCGCCCCTCAGGTCGTGAACCGCTTGCGGAACTTCAGGGGCGGCATCCCCGTATGCGATGCGAACAGCCGCGAGAAATGCGGCGTCTGCCGAAAGCCCGTCTCCTCGGCTACGCGCGCGATCGTCCAGTCGGTCTTAATGAGCAGCAGCTTCGCCTGGTCGAGCCTGTAGTAGAGCAAATATTGCTGCGGCGTGCAGTCGAATACCTCGGTCATGCAGCGCGTAATGTAGTTCGTATGCAGCTGGAGCACCTCGCTCAGCATCGTGTTGCTGATCGAGCTCCGGTAGTTCAGCTTCAAATAGGCGGCCGCCCGCTCCGCAACCGACACGGCCGCTTTCGCGGCATCCGAGCGCCATCCCTCGTCGAGCATCTGCAGCAAATGCAGAAACCGCTGCTGGCGGTCCCAGAACGCGCCGGGCGACGAGCTTTTGGCCGCTTCGTGCAGCTGCGAGAAGATCGCCTTCGCCTCGTCCGGGTAGGTCAGCTTCATCTGCTTCGGCAGCCTGATCGCATACGTGTAATAGTCGCCTCGGAGCGAACCGTTCTGACTGCCCTCGGTCTCTTCCCAGGCGCCGACCGTCTGGAAATGAATCCAGTCGAACACCGTATCCTCCTCGCACGGCTTCGTGGAATAGTGCCACCGGTCCGGCCGCAGGATGAGGACGTCGCCGGGCTCGAGCGTCCATTTGCGGTTGTCCTCCGCGACGTGCAGCGATCCCTCGTTGACGAACAGCAAATCGAACACGCCGAGATTCGTCCGGTTCGGATGCTCTTCCCCGGCGCGGTACGTCAGGCGGTTGGATTCGATGAAAAACGGCAAAGGCGGCGAACGGAACGTGAGCAATAAATCCTCTGACAACTTAATCTCTCCCAATTTGTAATAGGCCCGCGCTTCGGCCGAGCCTTCGCGTCGCCATTTTCCGCCGGCCGGTTCGCCGCCCTTGCATGCCGCGACGGAGACCGGCCGGCCGCGATGCGCTTGCCGATTGGTTGATTCCGGATGTAATCCGTGAAACTTCTCATGTGCAAATATGCAAAAATGACTATAGACCATGTTACTTGAAAACCGTTTCATTTGTCTATACCAAGCGCAGCAGTCTCACGCCATTCCTATTACTCTATAGCGGAAACAACTTAACGGTAAAAAACAATTAAGAATAAAGGATCCGGCCTCCGCGGCAAGCCGTCTTTCGAAGCGTTGCAACCCGATTTAACCCGGCAAAAAAAAATAAAGCCCCGGCCCATGCCGAAGCTTCCATTCCATTTCCCTATATACAATCAACCTGCCGCAAGCAAACCCGCCATTTGGCGGCCGAGGCTTCTTCCCTGCTCCTTCTCCTCCTCCGACGGGTTGTATTCGAACTTGATGCTCTCGCTCACGATGCTCGCCCCGAGCTTCCTGAGCCGCTCCTCGATGAGGTCGACCGCCCCGCAATAGATCGGGTAGGACGTGTCGCCCGAGCCGAACGCCGCGGCCCGCTTGCCGCCCAGCTCCAGCGATTCCATTCCTTCGTAGAAGTCGAGAAATTCGTCCGGAAGCTCGCCGTCCCCCCACGTATAAGCGCCGATGATGATCCCCTCGTATTCGGCAAGCTCATCCGGACTCGCGTCGAACGCGTCCTTGGCGACGACCTCCGCGCCCGCTTCCCTCGCGCCCTCCGCGATCGCCTCGGCCATCTCTTCCGTGTTTCCGGTCATGCTCGCGTAAACCACCAATATTTTCGACACCGGCATTCCTCCGCTCCTTTTATTCCCGGCATGCCCTCCGCACGCCTTCTTCTACATGCTTATCGATTGAATCCCTTGGAACAGCGTCGCCATGTACATGCTGTCGCCTTGCATGTCGACGTCCGTCACCGGACAACCGAGCTTCACCGGCAGCAGCGTCACCTGCTCCCGGATCATCGCAAGCTGGAACAGCCCCCGGTCGGTGCAGGCATAGACGTCCCTTCCCTTCGACAGCACGGAGAATAGAAACGGTCGTCCGAACCGCACCCGGTCGAACCGGCCCTTCTTGTCCCCGATGATCAGCTCTCCTGTATCGCTCGATCCGATGAGATGGCCTTTGAACGTCACCAGGCTCGTCACGCTCGTCTGAAGGTCGAAATGGGCCCAGTCGTCCATGAACCGGTCGTAAAGCGAGATGCCGCCCTCATGGGCGACGATCAAATATTGGGGAAGATTGAGGAAATCGAACACCCGCTTACCCTCGCACGCGGCCTTCTCCCACCGGGAACCGGCCTTCGTCCACAGCCCGCAATCCGTCGCCGCGTAGCAGGTTCCGCCGATTTTGCGGAACTGGTAGCAAGGCGCGTTCAGTCCGTCGTTCTTCCAGCCGTCCCCGTTCCATTCGTACAGCCCGCTATCCGTGCACGCGTGCAGCAAATCATGCTGCAGCTGCAGCCGGTTCACATGCGTCCATTCCGGCAGCCCCGCGTGAAGCTTATCCCAATTGCCTTCGGCATCGATATGGTAAACGCCGTGTCCGACGGAGGCCGCGTACAAGCCGTCCGCGCCGGCCTTGATCGACGAGAATGGAAAGAGCAGCCAGTTCCACGGCTTGCTCGCTTCGATCTGCATCCTGTTCACTCCTTCTTCCTCAGGTTATGTAATCCGGCGTCGCCCGAAGCGCCCGGCCCGTCGTTGATAATGATTATCACTTTCGTATACATGATAACCATTCTCAACGTCGTTGTCAATGGAAACGGCTGCGCGTTCCAAGCCGATCGCAGCGAGGCGGCAGGTCGTCTCCTCCCAACGAAAGCGAACGTGCATGTGGCGGCATCTTTATTTGAGTTACGCTTAGTGCTGTCTAATCTGTGAAAAAAATTAGTGAGGCGCTCTCACTAGTTATGAGCTTTGCTTCACTATTGCGGAAGGATTCGAGCACTTCTCCCCATTTCGTGAGGGAAACCTCACTCCCCATGAAGGCAGCCTCACGGAGAGTGAGATTTGCCTCACTCTTCCTCCGAATTTTACGCGAGCCGTCAAAAAACATGAGGCCTACCTCACTAATTAGTGAGTCTGTCTCATTGTTCTTCCCATAGACCCCCAATAACGGCAAAGGAGCACCGCCCTCTGCAGGACCGTGCTCCTCTTATGCATCAACCGCCCCGCCTACAATCCTAGCTGCAGCTTGAACAGAATCTTCACCCGATCCTGCTGGAACTGCACGTCGCTTACCGTCACGACATCCTGCAGGGGCAAATCCAGCGGGACGACGACCGGCTCGAGCAAGCCGAGCGGAAGGCCGATCTCCTTCAGCGTCAAGGATTGCGGGCGGAGCGCGATGTTCGGCGGCTGCCACTCCAAGGCGTATACCGCATCCAGCGCGGCGGGGATACGCTCCTTGTACGTCACGTTCAAACGCGCCTTGAGCCGCCCCTCTTCCAGCTGGAAGTCGGCGCCGTCAAGGCGGACGTCCTTCGCGAGCTCCATGGGAGCGCCGCCTTCTCCGCCGCCGTACTTGTCTTGAAGATGCTTTTTGATCAGATGGGTAATGTCCGATTCGGTCAGCACGAGCTCCGGCTTCAGCTGCTGCGCCGTATCCAGTACCTTCGCCTTGACGTCGATCGGCTCGTAGCGCATATCGAGCCGCTCGTCCGGCGCGATGTACGACAGCAGCCACCAGGCCGCCCCGCCCAGCAGAAGGACGAGAACGACGAGCGTCGTCAGCAATCTTCTTATCGCCCTGCGCACCAAGCATCCCTCCTTATTCCCGAAATAACGGCAAGCGCCTTACGTCAACGCTCCCGGATCGTGCTATAATGGATCAAAAAAATCATGATGCCGATTCATGTTTAAGCCGAGAGGAAGATCCCGTTATGAAGCTGAACCAATCCACGACCGAACGCATTGGCCTGGAGGAGATCGTGCAGGCGCAGATGCATTTGAAAGACGTCATTACGCGTACGCCGCTCCAGCATAACCGCGTGCTCTCCGAACGATACGGCTGTTCCGTTCTGCTGAAGCGGGAGGATCTGCAAGTCGTCCGTTCGTTCAAAATACGAGGCGCCTATCACCTGATGCGCTCCCTCGATCCCGATATGCTGGCGAAGGGCGTCGTCTGCGCGAGCGCCGGCAACCATGCGCAGGGCGTCGCCTATTCCTGCCAGACGCTCGGCATCCCGGGCAAAATCTACATGCCGAGCACGACGCCGCGACAGAAAGTGACGCAGGTGTCCTTCTTCGGCGGCTCGCGCGTCGAGGTCATCTTGACCGGCGACACATTCGACGATGCCTATGCGGAAGCGGTAGCCGAAAGCAGCCGCAGCGGCATGGCGTTCATCCATCCGTTCGACGACCGCAAAATCGTGGCCGGCAACGGCACGATCGGCCAAGAGCTGATGGAATCGGCCGAGAGCTCGCCCGATTACGTATTCGTTACCGTCGGCGGAGGCGGCCTAGCCGCCGGCGTCGCCTCCTACGTGAAATCCGTCTCCCCTACCACGAAGGTGATCGGCGTCGAGCCGGAAGGCGCACCGTCGCTTAAGGCTTCTCTCGAAGCCGGCGCCGTTACCCCGCTGGACCAAATCGACAAGTTCGTGGACGGCGCCGCGGTCAAGCGGGTCGGCGATTTGACGTTCGCCCTCTGCCGGGACCTGCTCGACGACGTGATCGTCGTGCCCGAAGGCAAAGTATGCACCGCGATGCTTGACCTATATAACGAGAACGCTATCGTCGCCGAGCCGGCCGGCGCGCTGCCGATCGCCGCGCTCGATGCGTACCGCGACCGGATTCAGGGCAAATCCGTCGTGTGCATCGTAAGCGGCGGCAACAACGACGTCGACCGGATGCAGGAAATCAAGGAGCGCTCGCTCATCTACGAAGGGCTCAAGCACTATTTCATGGTCAGCTTTCCTCAGCGCGCCGGGGCGCTTCGGGAGTTCCTCGATCAGGTGCTCGGCCCGACCGACGATATTACAAGATTCGAATATACGAAAAAATCGAATAAAGACAACGGTCCCGCCCTCGTCGGCATCGAGCTGAAGCACCGCTCCGATTACGAGCCGCTCGTCGGGCGCATGACGAAGAAGGGCTTCCAGTTTCTCGAGCTGAACAAGGATCCGGTCCTGTTCAACCTGCTTATTTGAGCGGCGGCATCGTCCGCTGCGCGCGGCAAATGCCAGCGGACCTTCCCCCGTCTTGAGCCGACGCCTCGAAGCGATCCTGCCTCATCGCGGCTGACCCGAGACCGGTTCCGCCGCTTCAAGCCTTAAGCGCAAAGCGCCCAGTCCCTTAACGAGGGCCGGGCGCTTTGCTTGCGTTACCAGGCGTACGCGCGTGGCGCCTCGCCGCCGGGACCGGGGAAAATCTCGTCGATGCGCTTCAGCGCCGACTCGTCGAGCGAGATTTCGACCGCGCGCAGCGAGCGCTTGAACTGGTCCAGCGTACGCACGCCGATGATCGGCGCCGTTACTGCCGGGTTCGCCAGCAGCCAGGCGAGCGACACGAGATCCTCCGGCTCGCCGAGCTCGTCGCAGAACGCCGCGTACGCGTCAAGCTGCTCGCGGTGCCGCTCGAGCCGCTTCGCGTCGCCGCTGCGGCGTCCGCCGTCCTTGCGGCGATGATTGCCCGCGAGCAAGCCGCCGTCGAGCGGGCTCCACGGAATGACGCCGAGGCCGAGCGCCTGCGAAGCCGGCAGCACCTCAAGCTCCGGCAAGCGGCAGAGCAGATTGTATTTGTGCTGCTCGGATACGAGTCCGAGATGGCCTCTCGCCTTCGCTTCGCCCTGCGCGAGAGCGATATCCCAGCCGGCGAAGTTGCTGGAGCCTACGTATCCGATTTTGCCTTGCGCCGACGCGGTTTCGAACGCGCCCCACAGCTCGTTCCAATTCACGCTGCGGTCGACGTGGTGCATTTGGTACAGCTCGATATGGTCGGTTTGCAGCCGTTTCAAGGAGCCTTCCAGATGCCTGCGGATTTTGTAGGCGGACAAGCCCGCCTCGCGGTTCGGACCGTCATGCGGATCATGCATATCGCCATATACTTTAGTAGCGAGAATGGTATGCTCGCGCCGACCGTCGCCCTGCCGGAACCATTTGCCGATAATTTCTTCCGTGCGTCCCGCGTTCTCGCCCCAGCCGTATATGTTCGCCGTGTCGAAGAAATTAATGCCCGCGTCCATCGCGGCATCCATGATGCGGAAGGATTCCTTCTCGTCGGTGTCCACGCCAAAATTCATCGTACCGAGGCATAACCGGCTGACCCGAAGCCCCGACCTTCCCAATTTCGCGTACTGCATACTCTTCATCGCTCCTTTGTTTAAAAAGAAATGGAATGATTTACTCATTTATTATACAAAAATTACACAAAGTAACCAAACGGCGTAAACGCCGGCTTTACAATCATCCGCTACACTATCGGCAGGAGGTGCGCCATGAATCGATTCGAAAATAACCGGCAGCCCAAAGTACTGCTGCTGTACGCCTCTTACGGAGAAGGGCATCTGCAGGTCGCCCGCGCGATCAAGAGCGCCTTGGAGGAACGCGGCAACGACCGCACGGTGATGATCGACCTGATGGCCGAGTCGCACCCGTGGCTGAACGAGATGACGCGCCGCTTCTACTTGAAAAGCTATACGCACATGCCGTCGCTGTACGGCTGGATGTACGATTTCACGAGGCCGATGAAGCATAACTCGCTGTTCGGCGGCTTGCTGCATTCGTTCGGCCGCGACAAAATCAGGCGCATTCTCGAGGCCGAGCGGCCGGATGCCGTCGTCCATACGTTTCCGTTCTTCGCCCTGCCGGGGCTGAAGCGCCGGACCCGCCTCATGCCGCCGTCCTACGCGGTCATCACCGACTTCGACCTGCACCGGCGGTGGGTGCATCCGAGCATCGACCGGTATTACGTCGCGACGAAGGACTTGAAGAAGGAGCTTACCCAGCTCGGCATTCCAGGCGGCTCCGTCAAGGTAAGCGGCATTCCGCTGAAGCGCGGGTTCCGCCAGACCAAGGCTACGCCCGAGCTTTACAACCGTTACGGGCTGCGCGCGGATCGGCCGGTCGTCCTGATCATGGCCGGCGCGCAAGGGGTCATGCCAGACGTGAACCGGATTTGCGAAGGCTTGCTGCAAAATCCGAACGTGCAAATCGCGCTCGTATGCGGCCATAACGATCAGATGAAGCAGCAGGTTGAACATCGATTCCGTCAGCTCTACGGCGGCTCGAGGCTCCATGTCTTCGGCTTCGTCGAGCAGATTCACGAGCTGATGGCGCTATCCGGCTGCCTGATTACGAAGCCGGGAGGCGTTACGCTGTCCGAGGCGATCGCCGCCGGGCTGCCCATCTTCGTCTATCGGCCGGTTCCCGGCCAGGAGCGGCAGAACGCCCTTTACCTGGAATCCAAAGGAGCCGCTATCATTGCCAACGACCCGGATGAGCTTTCGATGCAAATCCTTAGCCTGATCGGCGACCCGCTGCGGCTTACGGCCAGCAGGCTGTGCACGCGGCGTCTGCAAGCGTCGAATGCCGCGGCGGACAGCATAGCTTTGGATATTTTATCCAACTTGCGTATAATGGATAAAGCATCAATTCTATAACCTGGATAAGGAGCTTGTCCGTGCATACCCATCAAAAAAAATGGTTTGGGGCGGAGATGAGGCTTATCTCCGTCATTTTGTTTATCGTGGAATTCGTCAGGGGAGCCGTTCTTGTCAGCCTGCTTCCGATTTACGGCGCCAAGTCGCTGGGCCTCGCGCCCGACGTCATCGGCGTTGCCATATCCGCCCACTACATAACCGATACGCTGCTCAAAATGGCCATCGGCTACTTGCTGGACCGCTTCTCCGTCCGCCTCGTCGTGCAGACCGGCTTGATCATTTCGCTGGCCGGCGTCTATTTGCTCCAGTTCTCGGATCTTCCGTGGATGTTCATCGGCTCCGCCGCGCTGTACGGCATCGGCATGTCCCCGATCTGGATCGTCTGCCTGACGAAAGTATCCGAGCAGCAGCGCGGAACGCAGATGGGGCTGCTCTACACGATATGGATGGTCGGCCTCGGGAGCGGCCCGATCGTCTGTAATATTTTGCTCGATTACAGCGTATCGTTTACGTACCAGCTGCTTGTCTGGCTGTCCGTGCTCGCCTGCCTGCTGACCTTCTTCATGCGCAAGGGCAAAGCCGTAACGCTCCAACAGCTTCCGCTCCGCGAGCAGTTCGCCGTCCTCCGGGCAAGGCTCGGCCATATGAAGCTGCTGCTTCCGGGGATGATATTGCAGACGACGGGCGCCAGCATGCTCGTGCCGATCCTGCCGAGCTTCGCCGAATCGGAGCTTGGCCTCTCGGGCACCCAATACTCCATCCTGCTCACCGTCGGCGGCATATGCGCAGCCGGGGGACTCATGCCGATGGGGAGGCTGTCGGACAAATTGGGGGGCCGAAAGTGGTTTCTCGTCGCGGGCTTCGGCGCCTTCGCGTTCGGGCTGTACATGCTGGCGTGGGGGCTCTCGTTTTGGTATTGTTTACTTATAGCGATTGCACTGGGATTATCTTACGCCGCCGTATTGCCGGCCTGGAACGCGCTGCTCGCCACTTACGTCCCGCCGAAGCAGGAAGGGCTGGGCTGGGGCATCCTGTCCACCTTCGAAGGAATCGGCGTCATGATCGGTCCGGTCGCGGGCGGCTTCATCGCGGCCTGGAACGGGGAAACGGCCGTTTTCTGGGTCAGCGCCGTCCTCTTCGGGCTCATCGGCGCCTTTTATTTATGGTTTCCTTTTCAAGCCTTCGCGGCGGGCGGGGACGCTACAAACAAGTAGAACGGAGTCAAATATATGAACGAATGGCGGAACTGGCTGGAAAATATAAGGCACATGGATCTTGATGCGATCCAAGGGACGCTCGAGAGCTACTCTCAGTTGGGGCCGCTCCCGGGCATTCTGCTTCCGATGCTCGAATCGTTTCTTCCCTTTTTGCCCCTGATCGTCATCATAGCGGCCAACGCCAATATTTACGGCCTCGGCTTCGGCTTTTTATTTTCCTGGATCGGCGTGACGGCCGGGGCCTGCTGCGTGTTCTGGATCAGCCGCAAGCTGGGGCGCAACGTCAAGGGGCGGCTGGAGAAGCGTTTTCCGAAATCGGAGCGGTTCTTCAACTGGGTCGAGCGCAGAGGGTTCACGCCGCTGTTCCTGCTCGCCTGCTTCCCCTTCACCCCGTCCGTGGTCATTACGGTCGTATCCGGACTCAGCAAGGTGCCGTTTCATACGTTCCTGCTTGCGACGCTGCTCGGCAAAGCCGTCATGATCTTCAGCATTTCGTTGATCAGCTTCGATATCGGCAATCTGGTCGACGAGCCTTGGCGGATAATCGTCACCGTTACGGCCGTGCTCGTCATGTGGTTCGGCGGCAAAAGACTGGAATCCCGCTATCAGATCAACGGGTGAGGTGAACGCAGATGGCCGCATTGCACCTGTACGGAACCGTGCGCGCGGCAGCGCCCCTTGTCGCCTGGTTCGACGTCGCCGCGACGGCGGTCGTCCTTCTTGCGGCGGGAACGCTGCTCGGCGTCATGTTCCTGTTCGTGCGGATCGCGTCCGACGATTCCGACCGGTACAAGGAGCTGAAGGAGGTCGTCGAGACGCTGTTCGGCACTCCCGCCCATCTTAGGCGGAACCCCGACGACCGTCCGGATTCCGCCACCGCCCGGAGCGAAGCCGCGGCCTCCTCCGGCGTCGCCCCCTTCTCCGAGCCGTGCCCCGCTTGCGGCGAGACGGTGACCGAACGGCATCCCGAATGCCCATCCTGCGGGCTGCGCTTATTGTAGCGACGCCATCCGTCCTTACGCCCTTCCGTCCGCACTCATATATTTCTTCCTTTTGTGGCAAACTGTTGAGGATCTTCTCGTGAAGATGCGCATACGAACAAGACGAACAGGAGGGGTGACCCTGTGTCCAACGAGCATGCGTCGAATCAGCAGAAGGCCGCAAGCAAAGCGCAGTCGAAGGCAGATCGCGGCTTAACCGACAAACAAGCGGCCAGCGAGCAGCAATCGGAAGCCGACCGCGCCGCGGTGCCGAAGCACGGATTATAAGGACAGGAAGGTTGGTTGACACGATGAGCAGTCGAAATCATCATGAGATGAATCCGATTTCCGGCGAACCGGTCGAGGTGGAAGGCGTATACCGGAACGAATGGGGCCGCGAAGAAAAGCTGGACAGGGGCGACGTATTCCCGGCCGATCCGACGCAGGGAACGACGGAATGGGAGCTCGTAGAGATCGAATTCAACAATCACCACAAAGGACATACCGATCCGCGCTTGGTGCCGCATGACGACGACGACGATCCGGAAGCGCACATGCAGCATCCTCGCCGTCATGAGAGCAGCAGCAAGACGCAGGACAAGCAGTAGAGCGGCTTGCAGCGCTCCTTGAAGCGCAGCCGCGGCGGCAGCCGAAGGTACGCCTCGGGTGCGAGCCGATGCTCGTCAAATCAGTGCCGATGCTCGTCCGCCAGGTAATGCGGACCGAGCCGAAACAGCGGGATGGAGTGCCAATTGGCGACTCCGTCCCGCTGTTTTTCATAGACGCAGCATTTTGCACTCGTCGTATATCAGGCTTTCAACTACTCAGGCGCTATGCAGAGTCCCGCGTCCGGGATTCCGCATCGATTCCATACTCTTCGTTTATCAGGCTCCCATCCACTCAGACGCTATGCGGAGTCCCACGGCCGGGATGCCATACCCTCAGCCGTCGCGATTCCGCGGCCGGAGCGGCACGGATTCCCCACCCGCTCAGGCAGAATGCCGCATAACCAGCCGCCGCGATCCCGCATCCGTGACGCCCTCTCCCGTGGTCATTTTGCGCTTGCCCGCTGACGTGCCCTTGTCCAGCCTGACACGCCTGCTCTCCGCCCGTCGGTCGCAATCGAGCTACTGCTCCTCTTCCTCGGCGGGCTCGAGCTTGCCGACCTTCGCCTGATCGCCCCGCTGCCGCACCTGATCGAGCACCTTGTCCAGACGCCGCAGGTGATAGGCATATTCGAATATGCCCGACGCGACGAAGACGAGCCGCTTATGCTCGTCCGGATCTTCAAGGATCGACGCCGTCAGCTCCTTCACCAGCCGGTCCTCCCGCTCCTCCTCCGGTTCGATCTGCGCATGCGGCTTCATTTTGTCCTCGGCCTTCAGCAATATATGCTCGTGGTACTTCGTCAAATCCTCGATCTGCCTGTCGAACCGCTGCGCCCATTCGCTTGCGCTCGGGGAAGCGAAGTAGTGCTCCTCCACGACATCGAGCAGATCCGCTCCCTTCTGCAGCGTCTTGATCATCTGCTTCGACAGCAGCACCTGACGGGCGTGGCTCGTCTTCGCGCGGGCCAGCACCTTGCGCTCCTCCTCGAATACGGAATGGCTCTCCTCCAGCTTGCGCAGCGTGCCGTGCAGCTTGTCCTTCTCCGCGCGGTACACCTGCTCCTTCATCTCGTTCGAGATCGCCGTCCGAAGCAGCAGCGAGAGCTGACCGAAGGCCTGATGGACCATCGCCGTGAATTGCCTGCGCGGCCGGGGCGGGAAGACGAGCACGTTAACGGCGAACGATGCGCCGATGCCGGTCAGCACCATCAAGAACCGCTCGATCGCCGAGTTCCAGCCTTGCCCATGCGCCTCCATGATCGCGACGACCGTGACGAGCGTCAGGCTGATCGTGCTTTCCATCTTCAGCTTCATGCCGATCAGAATGACCGCGATGCAGACGAGTCCGACCGCGATCGGCGTATGACCGAACAGCCGGACGGCCGCCAGCGCGATAAGCGCGCCCAGCAGGTTCGTCTGGACTTGATCCGCCACGCGCTGCCAGGACCGGTAAATGGACGGCTGAATCGTGAAGATGGCCGCAACCGCCGCGATAAGCGGCGAGACGAAGCCGAACAGCCCGCTAAGGTAGATCGCGAGCGCGACGGCCATCCCCGTCTTTAATACCCTCGCCCCGATCGTCATGAATCCGCCGCCTCCGCCACGTTCAGCTCGGCCGCCGCGACCTCGCGCCCGTTGACCCACAGCGTCACCCGGTGCGCGCCGGGATAATGCCTGCGCGTCGTCAAATCCGCGAAGCGGTGTACGCGGACGCTCTCCGCCTCGGCGCCTCCGGCATATTCGCGGTCGGACAGCAGAAACTTTTTGAGCGACGTCTTGCCGCCCGATTTGACAAAATCGATGCCGTACTCGATGCGCAGCTTCGCCCGCTCTCCGTCGCGCAGCCGCACGCGGTAACGGATCGTCGCCTCGCCTCCGATCGGAACGCCGGCCGGCGCAACCTCAAGCGATGCGGACGCGACAAGCGGCCCCCCGCCCGCTTCCTCCCCGTGCTCCGTATAACCGAACAAGCCCATCACTCTCGAATCGGCCTTCTTGATCAGCGTCCGGCAGCCGTGACGGACGATCCAGTCCGTCCGCCCGTCCTCGCCGATCCAGGACGCGGCCAGTTCGGCGACGAGCCCCGGATGATCCTTCGCAATATCGTTCAGGTTATTTGCCACGCTTTTGCGCACGTAAAGGGACGGGTCGCGCTTCAGCTTCTCCAGAATCGGGATGATCGGCGACGGATCGCGTTTGAACATCGGCAAAGCTTGTCCCCACGGCAAGCGGGGTCGGATGCCTTCGCTGGACAGCCGCCGCACGTGCTCGTTCGGATGCTCCGCCCAGGCGAGCATCCGTCCGGCCATCCGCTCAGGGTCTGTCAATAGGAAAGGCCGCACCGCAAATTCCGAAGTCGAGCGCGTCGTGAATCTCGCCAGCGCCTCGAGCGACCGTTCCCAATGCTCGGGAGCCATGCCGTATACCTCCACGAAGTCGGGAAAAAACAAATAAGGAAACCCCGTGCACCGCTCGTCGATCCGGTATAATACATCGAGCGCCTCTTCATACGGCCGCGGCAGGGCTTCACCGAGCGCGACCGTTATTTTGCGCATGCGTGCCTTCAGCTCCAGCCTCTCCCAGTCTCCGTCCTTGACCCTCCGCGCAAAAGCCGCCTCGTCGAAAGGCGTCCACGCCGATTTCGCCAGCTCGGCGAATCGTTCGATAAACAAGCCGTCATAGATCGCCTTGAGCGGTTCCGCCATCGCTCATTCCTCCTTTATACTGCCGTTCTTATAATGTATCACATGTGCAAACGACTAACGAAATCCGAACCGGCGCCATCCGCGCGACTTCGTCCCGAAAGATCAAAAAGGCCCAGGAACGAGCCAATCGGCGCGTTACTGAGCCTTCTTCCTTCCTAAGCCGCTCTTACGCGTAGCGGGCGATGATGTCCGAAAGCTGCTGGGCGATCGCATTCGGGCCGGCCGCCAGCTGATCGTTCGAGAAGCGTACGCGGACGAACGATTCGTCCATATCCATCGCTTCGGCGAAGAAGCTCGCGAGACCTCTCGCGCGTCGGTCGATTTGAAGCACCAGCTCTAGCTCACGGTCAGAAGGGTAGAACATGACCTCAAGCTCGTCGAGCCGGCCGCGGAACTGGGTCGTCGGCACGAACTCCAGCTCCTGCACGAACGGCATTCCGCGGCCGAGACGGGAGGAATATTCGCACTCCGCTTTGCGCAAGCGGAAGCCGAGCAGATTAACCGCTTCAAGCACCGTATTCATCGGCGCCGACGGCACGACCTCGATCCGGTCGTTATCGCCCGGATCGACGCCGCCGCGCACGTCCAGCTCCGTCTTCACCCATACCGGCGCGCGTCCGATCGTAAGCGGCGTCTGATGCGGCAGACGGAACGAGAACGGCACGTCGCGCCGTTCCCCGGCCTGCAGCTTGAACGGCGCGCTCACATGGAAGCGGCCCACTTCGCCGCGCTGCGTATATTTCGTATCGTTGCTCTCGCGAATATATTCCGTCATAACCGATAGCTGAATCGTTTCGATCTGCTGTTCCACGCTGCCGCCCTGAATCTTGACCACGCCGCGGACTTCTTCTCCCGGCGAGTAGCGAGCCTTCTCCAGAAGCGTATCGATCTTTGCGGATCCGATCCCGATACTGGCCAAAAAACGATTAAACATGAACACGACCTCCACTCGAATGGTAATTAATCCTTACTGCATAAGCATACTACGACTTCTTGAAAAATAGGTTTCAAATTCGCATGAGCGCTTCGCTCGCCACGGGGCGCTCCTTGAACGGCAGCCGGATGCTGAAGGTGGTGCCGACGCCCATTTCGCTTTCGGCCGCAATTTGCCCCTGGTGATTGTCCACGATTTTGTAGGTCACCATAAGGCCTAAGCCCGTGCCCTTGTCCTTCGTCGTGTAGAACGGCTGACCGAGCGTGGACAGCTGCTCCTTCGAAATGCCGCAGCCTTCGTCCCGTATCCGGATGCCGACGGCCCCGGCGTCGTCAAGCGACATGTCGATCGAGACGACGCCGCCGTCCGGCATCGCTTCGATCGCGTTTTTGATCACGTTAATAAAAACCTGCTTCAATTGATTCTCTACGCCAAGCACCCATAGCGGCCGCTCTTCGGCGCGAAGCTCGATCACGACGTCGTGCAGAATCGCCTGCGTCTCCAGCAGCGTGACCGTCTCGGCCATGATCTGCCTCACGTCCCTATGCGTGAAATCGTACATCTGCGGCTTCGAGAGCATAAGCAGCTCGCTTACGATCGATTCGATCCGGACCAGCTCCGATTTCATAATAGCATAGAATTGGCCGTTGCTCGCCCTTCCCGTCGCGATCAGCTGCAGGAAGCCCTTGAGCGAAGTGAGCGGATTTCGGATTTCATGGGCGATGCCCGCCGCCAGCTGCCCGGCGACGTACAGCTTCTCCGAATTGATCAGCAGCTCCTCGTTCTTCTTCCGCTCCGAAATGTCGCGAATGATGACCTGCTCGATCTGCCTGCCCGAGAACGTCGTGCTCGCCCGGACGATTTCGGTATGGAGCGG
This sequence comes from Paenibacillus arenilitoris, assembly GCF_014705655.1. GTDB lineage: Bacteria > Bacillota > Bacilli > Paenibacillales > Paenibacillaceae > Pristimantibacillus > Pristimantibacillus arenilitoris. The sequence goes on from NZ_JACXIY010000065.1 coordinate 17,094, forward strand.
CTTGCCCTTCATCGATTTCCACTGCAGCTCGATCGGTCTGGCGGGCGTTCCTTCGCCCTGGCTTCCGGCCTTCAGCCAGTCCTCCATTTCGCCGTGACAGCTCTCGACCAGCTGCCGGTAGATGCCCTTGCCGATCATGTCGCTCTCGTCGTTCGTCTCGAACAGGAGCAATCCCGCGCGATTCATATACTCCCACTTGCCGTCGCTGATTAAGGCGATCGTGTCCATCGAGTTCTCGACCAGCAGCCTGTAGCGTTCGTTGATTTGGCTGTACCGGTTGGCCGAGAACCAGGTCGTAAGGCTGAAGCTGAGGATGATTAAAGTGAAAATGCCCAGCATGAACGCCAGCATGAACAAATAGTCGTTGAACAGATCCGTCGACAGGATCGTGTCGTACTCGATCGTCAAGGCGTGCAGGCCGAGCTGGTGCATCAGCATATTCGCGAAGCCGAGCGCGAGGCTGCTTCTCAGCATATAGCCGGACCTCCTGCGCTCCAGCCAGTAAAAAGCCAAATAAGCGCCCGCGAAGCTGGCCAGGAAGGAGAGCGCGTACAGCATCCAGTTCATGTGCAGTCGGCTCACGGAATCGGACAGCATCGACGTATAGTGGAGCAAGGTCGAGCCGACCGCCATCAATATGGCGCTGAACGGCAGCCTCGCCCTCAGAAGCCCCGTCCTTCGCAGTACGAGCAGCGCCGAATAGATAATGATGACGCATACGAGCAAAATAAGCAGCATGGTCCAATCGATGATGATCCGGTAATCCGAAGCCAGCAGCGAGACGACGTGCATCGTCCAAATGCCGAGCCCGAATACGGCCGCTCCGCCGACGTTCCAATTGAAGCGGTCCGCCCTCTCTTTCGGCTGCTGCTCGATCATGTTCAACATGGTGTAGGAGGCAAAGCTCATAATGATCAATGATAACGATAAGTAATAGGGATCTCCCTGTATGATAGGGTCGTTCATGGTACTCCTTCAACTTCCGAATATTTACTCTCCATTAGAAGTTTCGACAATATCTAGTAAAATCCTCTCTAGTATTCGTAAGAAATTGCATATTTTTGTCAGAAATTAAGCGAAAGTTTCTCTTGCGCTCCGTTTCGGCTAAAATGTTAGCATAGGTCCGGAATAATCCGGCCATACTTGATAGACGGGACGGGAGTTGAAAGTATGAAAATCATGAAGGAATTCAAAGAGTTCGCCGTAAAAGGGAACGTGATCGACCTCGCGGTCGGCGTTATTATCGGCGGAGCGTTCGGGAAAATCGTAACCTCCCTCGTAAACGACCTTATTATGCCGCCGATCGGCCGTATTTTGGGAGGAGTTGACTTCAAGGATTTAAAAATCCCGCTCTACAGCGCTGAGGAAATTGCCATTTTGAAGGATAAGGATCCTTCCACAATTCCTTACATATCCTACGGCCAATTTATTAACGTCATGCTAGACTTTCTAATCGTTGCTTTCTGTATATTTATGTTGGTTAAAGTAATCAACGTGCTCCGCCGCAAAGAGAAGAAGGAAGAGGAGAAGCCGGCGGAGCCGACCGAGAAGGAATGCCCGTACTGCTTGTCCCAGGTGCCGATCAAGGCGACGCGCTGCAAGCATTGCACGTCCCACCTGGAGGCCGCCCAGCATGGCTGAGGAGCTGTTCGACATATACGACGAGCAGCTGCGGCCGATCGGAACCGCGACGCGCGCCGAAACCCACGCGAGAGGGTATTGGCATCGCACCTTCCATTGCTGGCTGACCCGGCGCGAGGGGGACCGCCGGTTCGCGTGGTTCCAGCTTCGCCAGGAAGGCAAGGATACGAATCCCGGCTGCTTCGACATCACTGCCGCCGGCCACCTGGCCGCCGGCGAATCGGTTCGCGAGGCGGTGCGCGAGCTCGAGGAGGAGCTCGGCGTGTCGGCCGCGTTCGAGCAGCTTATCCCGCTGTGCCGGGTACGGGAGGAAGCGAGCGGGGAAGTGAACGGCGCCAGATTCATCGACCGGGAGATCAGCGACGTTTTTGCCCTAGTGTACGACCTTCCGCTTGCCGGATTGAAGCTTCAGCCCGAAGAAGTGGCCGGGGTTTACGAGGCTGATCTCGACCAGCTGATTGCGCTGTTCGAGGGCTCGCTTGACGAGGCGCCTGCGATTGGCGTCCGGCTTGACGGCAATACAGGCAATCTGACCCGGGAGTCGCGGTCCGTGAAGGCCGATCAATTCGTGCCGCGCGATCCGGCCTATTACGTGGACGTGCTTCGGGCGCTTCGGGATTGTACGTAACGCGGGCTTCGCCCTCGTCCCTCCCGATGCGCAGCCCCCAAGCCCTTTCCCAATTGGCATACCATCTATCGATCAACCCATGGATGTTATAGAACTCCGTGTGCCGCGGCGCAAGGTCGAAATCGTTCAGCTCCGGCTGATTGTACAGCCGCTCCGCCATCTCGTGGAAGCAGCCGTGCAGGCTGAACTCGATAAAGCCGCCCAGCTCGTCGAGCGTTCGGAACGATTGCGGATTATAGGTGACTCGTTGTTCCGCCGCGGCATCGTAGCAAGGAGTGCGGCGAAACGCCTCCGGCACCTCAGGCCAGCCGGCGATCAATCGCGTGTCATAGCCCATCCCCTCGTACCACCGGTATACCCGGTTAATGAAATCGCGGTGAAACCGCAGAAATTTTTCCCCGAAGCCAGGAGGAGGAATCGTCCCCGGCGTCATGTGATTCGAATGGTGCCAGATGCGGTGCTCGTCGAGCAGCGCGCGCGGAAAATTCGGTATTAGCGGCATCCCTTTTCCCTCCATGCTTGTTCATTTCTATGCCCAATCGCTTCTACTATCCTATGCGGGGGCGGGCGCCTTCGTGTCTATTTGCGCATGCGAAAAAAGAGCTAGCCGACAGGTCGCGTTCGACCTTCCGGCGCAGCTCCTCCTTCACTTAAAATCTCTTAGAACCAGCAACAACTATTGCGGTTCTGCACGCCACCGACTTCATCCCGTACTCTTCTAACGCAAATGTCGAAAGTGATGACGACGTCGTTGTACCTGCCGAATCGGCAGCTGATACGGACGCAGTCGAATTCGCGCGTGCTGAAGAAATTGACTACGCGGCAGTCGCAATCCAGCAAGCAATTAATGGTTTTGGCGTCACGGCTGCGAATCGCTCTTACGAGCTTCTCCGCAACTTCTTCGTTTTTCAGCTGTCTGAAAATCTCGCTTAATTCCTTGCCTGCCTCCTGCACGCCTTCTACGGCCGGATCCTGCTTTTTGCGGCAATCGCAGCTAGAATTAGATACGCCTGCGCGACGAGTCGATTTGCTAGCGGTTCTCACATTACGAATTTTCATTTTGGCGGACATTACTATCCCCCCTCCCTCCTGAGACTACTCTATTCTATGAATCTTCAGAAGATTGGTATGGACGATTAATCCGAGGCAAATGTTGAAATCGGACAATTCCCGGGAAATTGCATTCGACAGAAGGTTGTCCGTTTAGACAAAAAAGGTCTATGTTCCACGCGGACATCATAGAGATATAACGGTAGGTATTGTCGATGAGATGAGGTGAGCAAGCCGTGTTCGAGCGACTAAACCGGCTTCAGGTGGAGCTGCCGCCGTCCCCCTACGCGGACGCGAACGCCGCGGCGGCCGTGCAGGAGCTGCTTGGCGGTAAATTCGGCGAAATGTCGACGCTGAACAATTACTTGTACCAATCGTTTAATTTCCGGGAGAAACAGAGGCTTAAGCCTTTCTATGATCTGGTAGCGAGCATTACGGCCGAGGAGCTCGGCCATGTCGAGCTTGTCGCGACGACGATCAACATGGTGCTTACCGGCACGACGTCTCCCGGCGACCCGAATTCGGCGCCGCTTAAGAACGGTCTGGACAAACGCAACAGCTATTTCTTTATCGGAACGGCCCAGACCTCGCTTCCGGGCGACTCCATGGGCCGCGCCTGGACGGGGGACAACGTGTTCAGCAGCGGCAATCTCGTGCTCGATCTGCTTCATAACTTCTTCCTGGAATGCGGTGCGCGCACGCACAAGATGCGCGTATACGAGATGACCGACCACCCGACCGCCCGGGCAATGATCGGGTACTTGCTCGTTCGCGGAGGCGTGCATGTGCTCGCGTACGCGAAGGCGCTGGAAATCGCGACGGGCGTCGACGTGAAGCGGCTCATCCCGATTCCCGACCTCAGCAACAACCGGTTCGAGACGGCCCGGAAGTACGAAGCGATGGGCATCGGCAATAAGATGTACACGTTCAGTCCGAACGATTACAAAGATCTCGTGCTCATCTGGAACGGGCAAAATCCGCTCACGGGCGCGCAGCTGGAGGTCATTCAAGGCGCGCCGCAAGGGGCGCCCATGCCCGACCTCGCCGAGGTGCCCGAGGAATTCGCCCCCGGCATTTCGCAGGAGGATTTTATGGAGATTGCCCGCAGGCTGCAGAAGAACGCCGGGCTGTAAGGTCCGTTTCACCTAGTAGAGTAAAGGGCTGGGGTGACCAGCCCCTCCTCATCAAACCGTACGTGCGGTTTTCCCGCATACGGCTTTCCGATGCTCT
>NZ_JACXIY010000066.1 GCF_014705655.1 Paenibacillus arenilitoris
CCCCTGCGCCGGGTGGCGCGCCGCCGCCGGACGCCGCCCGTGCGGCTCGGGCCTGCGCCTGCCGTTGCAGCCGTCTCACCTGATCGGCGAGCCGCTGCTCCCCTCCTACCGGTACGACGTCCTCGACGATCAGCTTGAAGTCGTCGTCCTGCTGCTGGACCGTTGCCTGGACGATCGCGATGCCGCCCTTCTCGAGCTTGCCGCCGACCCGCTTCCATACCGAAGGGAAGACGACGGCCTCCGCGCGCATGATTCGATCCTCCAGCTCGAGGAAGCCCATCGCTAGCCCTTTCTTGTTCGTGAACGGCTTGAGCGACACGATCATGACGCCGAGAATCGCCGCGGCGCCGTCCTTCGCCTCGCCCAGCTCGACCAGCCGGTCGAGGCCGAGCAAGCCAAGCTCCTGCTCCGCGTCGTCCAGCGGATGCCCGGACAGGTAGAGGCCGAGCAGCTCCCGTTCGAAATCCAGCTGCTGGCTCGTCGTGTACGGCCGGATATCGGGCAGCTCGACGTCCCAGTTCTGCACCTCGTCGAAGCCGAACAGCTCGATCTGCAGCTCCTCCCGCTCCTTCCGCCATTTGAGCGCCGCTTCCACCGTCTCCTCGAGGGCGGCGAGCAGCTGCGCCCGGTGGCCCGGCAGCGAGTCGCACGCTCCCGCCTGGATAAGCGATTCGAGCACGCGCTTGTTCACGACGCGCAGGTCGACGCGCCGGCACAGGTCAAGCAGGCTCTCGTACGGCTTCTCTTCCCTTTCCTTCTTGATCGCTTCGATCGCTTGCGTGCCGACGTTCTTGATCGCGGCGAGGCCGAAGCGGATCGCTCCGCCGACGGGCGTGAAGGAAACGCCGCTTTCGTTCACGTCGGGCGGCAGCACCTCGATGCCCATGCGGCGGCATTCGTCGACGTATTCGGCCGTCTTGCGCTGATTGCCGGTTACCGACGCGAGCAGGGACGCCATGAACGGCACCGGGTAATGGGCCTTCAGCCATGCCGTCTGAAAGGCGAGCACGCCGTAGGCCGCCGCGTGCGCGCGCGGGAAGCCGTAATCCGCGAACCGGACGATCATGTCGTACACCTTGTTGGCCTCGTCCTCCGCATAGCCTTGTCTTAAGCTTCCCTTCACGAAGTGGCTCCGCTCCTCGTCCAGCACTTCGCGCTTCTTCTTCGAGACGGCCCGGCGCAGCAGGTCCGCTTCGCCGAGCGAGAAGCCCGCCATCAGCGAGGCGATCTGCATAATTTGCTCCTGGTAGACGATAATGCCGTACGTATCGGCCAAGATCGGCTCAAGCGACGGATGAGGGTAGTCAACGGTGATTAGGCCATGCTTTCCTTGAATATATTTCGGAATGAATTCCATCGGGCCCGGACGGTACAAGGCGCCTACCGAGACGATATCCTCGAACTCGGTCGGCTTAAGCTCCTTCAGCACACGCCTCATTCCGGAGGACTCCATTTGGAATATGCCGGCCGTATCGCCGCGTCTCAGCATCGCGTACGTGTCCGGATCCGAGTCGCTGATCGTCCGGAAATCGATTTCCTTGCCATACAGCTCCTTCACCCAACTCAGCGTCCTCTCCAGGATGGACAAGGTGCGCAGGCCGAGAAAGTCCATTTTCAGAAGGCCTACCGCCTCCAGATGCTCCATCGAGTATTGCGTCAGCGGAATGCGCTCGCTTCCGGTCTGAAGCGGCACGTAATGCGTTAGCGGCTCCTGCGAAATGACGACGCCCGCGGCATGCGTCGACGCATGCCGCGGCATGCCCTCCACCTTCATCGCCATCCTCAGCAGCGCGCCCGTCTTCGGCTGGCGCTCGGCCGCCTCGCGCAGCTCCGGGCTGATCCGGAGCGCTTCCTCAAGCGTAATGCCGAGGTGATTCGGAATGAGCTTCGCCGCCCGGTCGACCTCCTGCAGCGGGACGTTCATGGCGCGGCCGACGTCCCGCACGGCGGCCTTCGCCGCCATCGTGCCGAACGTGATGATCTGCGCGACATGCTCCTCGCCGTACTTTGCGGAGACGTAAGCGATCACCTCGTCGCGGCGCTCGTCGTCGAAGTCGATGTCGATATCCGGCATCGTAATCCGTTCCGGATTGAGAAAACGCTCGAAGAGCAGCTTGTATTTGATCGGATCCACGTCCGTTATCTTCAGCGTATACGCCACCAGGCTGCCCGCGGACGAGCCCCGTCCCGGGCCGGTCCGGATGCCCTGCTCGTGGGCGAACCGGATGAAGTCCCATACGATGAGAAAATAATCGCTGAAGCCCATCGTTTCGATCACCGACAGCTCGTACGAAAGCCGCTTCTCCGCCTTGTCCCGAAATTCGCCGTCGTCCCGCCATTCCGGCAGGCCGGCGTACCTCGCCACGAGGCCGTCGCGGCAGAGCGCGGCCAAATAGTCCGAGGAGCTCATCCCGGCGGGAACGGGCCGGAATGCCGGCAGCGCCGCCCGGCCGAGCGACAGCTCAAGGTCGCATCGCTCGGCGATCCGGGCCGTATTCGCCAGCGCTTCCGGCACGTGCCGGAACAGGTCCGCCATTTCGTCCGCGCTTTTCAAGTAGAGCTGATTCGTCATCATGCGCATGCGGTCCGCGTCCTCGAGCGTCTTGCCCGTGCCGATGCACAGCAGCGCGTCCTGGACTTCCGCGTCCTCGGCGCGCAGGTAATGCACGTCGTTGGTGGCCGCGAGCGGGATGCCAAGCTCCTTCGACAGCCCGATCATCGCCGCGGCTACCTTCTTCTGCTCCAGCATGCCGTGATCCTGAAGCTCCAAATAAAAATCGTCCCCGAAAATATCTCTGTAACGCAGGGCGGCTTTCTTCGCTTCCTCGGGGCGGTCGTAGAGCAGATGCTGCGACACCTCCCCCTTCAAGCAGGAGCTCAGGCACACGATGCCCTCCGAATGCTCCCGGAGCGCCTCGAGATCGACGCGCGGCTTGTAATGGAAGCCTTCCAAATGGCCGATCGAGCACAATTTCATAAGATTGCGGTACCCCGCCTCGTTCTTCGCGAGGGCGATTAGATGATAGATCGGGTTATCTTTGCGGTTCCCCTTCTCGAACCGTGAGCCGGCCGTCATGTACAGCTCGCAGCCGATGATCGGCTTGATGCCGTGCGCCCGGCACGCGCGATAGAACGGAATCGCCCCGTACATGACGCCGTGGTCGGTCAAGGCGAGCGCCTTCATGCCGAGCTCCGCGGCTCTTGCCGCCAAGTCCACGATTCTCGCGGCGCCGTCGAGAAGGCTGTATTCGCTGTGCGCGTGCAGATGCACGAAAGATTGTCCGTTGGTACCGCTCATAAGCTACCGTCCCTTTCTTGCCGACCGAATTCGATAGTCCCATTTTATCATAATAGGGGCGGACACGCCCATAGAATGGTAGCAGGGCGTACAAGCCCGGTTGAAACGCGCAAGCGTCAGATTCGTGCGAGGGGGCTTTTTCATGACCTATTTTTTGTCCAAGGCTGGACTTGATTTCTTCATCGCGTTCGGCGTCGTCATCGGCGGCTCGATGCTCGCGGGCATCGGTTCGGTATTCATGCTGCTTCCGCCCGCCGCGACGATGGTCGACACGGCGGTGAGGCTGAAAATTTGGGCGATCGTCGCGGCCATTGGCGGATCGATCGATCCCGTGCGCGTCATCGAAAGCAACATCGTCGACGGGCAGTTGTCGCCGGCCGCCCAGCAAATTTGTTTTATCCTGATCGCATTTCTCGGAGCGCATCTGGGAACGGAGCTCGTCCGCCTCATATGCAAAGGAGCCTCTTAGCATGCGGGTGCCGCCGTTCGACCGTTACGTGAGGGTCATGCGGATGACAGGGATTCTCGTGCTCGGCATGATTATCGGGGCAGCCGTATACAACTCGTTCTACTTGGCGAAGACCGAAGCGTTAATTACCCTGAAGAGCGACCTCGAGGTCAAGCTGGAGCAGTACGAGAAGGATATCAAGTCTCTGAATGAATTCAAAAACCAGCATACGGTCATCAAGAGCGTGAAGCCGCGCATCGAAGAAGAGGCCGGGCAAAACACGGGCAGGCCGAAGCTCGACAGCGTGACCGAGGCGGAGCTGATCAAGCGGATCCGGGATGATCTTGGCAGCTTTCTCGGACTGAGCATCTACGAGATCGATTCCGACGCCAGACTGGCCCGCCGGCTGCTGGAGCGAAAGGTCTATTCCGACGTCTACGGCAAAGATTACCGCATCGAGGTGAAGACGATTCTGCTGGCGGGTAACGTCATGCAAGTATGGGTGCAGGTCCGCTATTACGCAAAGCCTCCTTCCTGAAGCGGAAGGAGGCTTTGTTGTGCTATAATGGGGCTTGTCAAGCTTGCTTTGCGATCAAGCTGCAAACTCATCATCAAAGGAGCTGCTATTAATAACATGGATCAGCTTATGCAGTGGCTGTTCGCGCCGGCCATCCTCGTCTCGCTCGCGTTCTCGGCCGTATTCAGCTTCAAGGCGCGGCGCTCCAAGGATGTCAAGACGCGCGGCATGATGGCCGCCCGCATGAATATCAGCATGGGCGTCATGCTGCTGTTCATTGCCGGGGTGCAGCTGTTCTGGTCTGGCGAATCGACGCTGCGCATCGTGATCGGCGCCATATTCATGGTCATCGGCATCTTCAATCTGTTCGCCGGTCTCCGCAATCTCAGCCTGTACCGCGCCGCAAGGGACCGGTAAGCGTCAATAGGGATCGATCATCTGGGCCGTCAGCATCGCCTTGGCGGCCAGTCCCTTCGCGTCAATGACCTCGATTTCCAGCTTCGTAAACTTCCTGCTCATCTCCAGCGCCTTCGGAATAATCGTAATTTCGCTATCGATCTGTACCGGCCTGACGTAATAGGTCGTCATACTCTCGAGCAAATAATCGCGCTTCGCCGTCTCCCGGATCATCCGCCTGGCCGCCTGCGTCATCAGCGTGGCGAGCAGCCCCTCCGACATCATGCCGAGCGACCCCGACATCTGGGGAGTAACCGTCCCTTTATAGGCGATGCCGAGCTCGTCCGGTCCGCTGACGCTCGCCGCCGCCATAAAGCCCGTCCACATCAAATCCTCGAACGTCTGCCCCGACTCCGGCTGCTTGCCGGCAAAACGCATCGCGTCAAGCACCTCCTGCCGGGTCACGACGCCGAGCAGCTTGCGGTGCCTGTCGACGATGGGCAGCAGGTCGATGCCTTCCGCAGCCATCGTGTGGGCCGCCGACGTAACGGTAATGTTGGGCGCCGCCGTAATCGGCTGCCTCGTCATCAGCTTGTCGAGGACGGTACCCTCCGGCGAGCCGACCGCGTCCTTGGCCGTCATCATGCCGATGACCCGCCGCCTCTCGTCCACGACCGGGAACCGGGAATATCCGGATTCGCGCGACAGCCGGTGAAAGTCGGCGACCGTGTTGCCCGCCGTCAGCACGTCCGCGGGGCGGCTGAACGTTACGATGTCTTCGATCAGCATGATCTTCCTCTTGATCAGCCGGTCGTACATCGCGCGGTTGATCATGGACGCCACCGTGAACGTGTCGTGGCGCGAAGAGATGATCGGGAGCGAGCGCTCGTCGGCAAGCCGGATCACCTCGCCGCTCGTCTCGAAGCCGCCGGTAATGAGTACGCCCGCCCCTTCCTCAAGCGCGCAGCGGTGCGCGCCGACGCGGTTGCCCACGATAAGCAGGCTGCCCTCGTCGATGTAACGGAGCATCGCGTCCAGCTCCATCGCGCCGATGACGAACTTGTGCAGCGTCTTGTCGAGGCCCGACGCTCCGCCGAACAGCTTCCCCTCGACGATTTCGGCCACCTCGCCGAACGTCAGCTGGTCGATCGCCTCGCGGCGCTTCCGGTCGATCCGCACCGTCCCGATCCGCTCCCTCGTGCTGACGAGACCGGAGCTCTCCGCCTCCTTAAACGCCTTGTACGCCGTCCCCTCGCTGACGCCAAGCTCCCTCGCGATCGCCCTTACCGATATTTTGGCGCCGATCTTCAGGCCCTGTATATATTGCAAAATCTGCTCGTGCTTCGTGCTCGTTTCGTTCCCCGGTCCGATGGGTGCCACAAGCTTCTCCTCCGTCCAATTGCGCTAAAGTCATTCCTCCATTATAGAAGAAAGCGGATGACAAGTCATGCCGACGGGAAGCGGGCCGCGCTACAGCTGCCACTCCAGGAGCACCTTGGTCGTCTTCAGCTTGGCGTCCACTTCCTGCCCGCCGGCTCCCTTCAGCTTCCGCTTCTTGAAGAGCTGCTGAATCGATTGCGCGTTTATCGCGTCCTCCGCTCCCGACCGGATGAACGGCTGCCAATCGTACGTAATCGGTATCGGATACCGAAGGGATTGAATGAGATAATTGTCGTATTCGATCGTTTGCGGCGGAATTTCATCATACACGCTGGAGAAGAGGAAGGCGCCCTGCTCGCTGCGGGGCCTTGCGATCGGATCGGACTTCAGGCCGATCACGTATTCCACGATTTGCGTGTGCGGGTTGACGCGGCAGCTGAATGAGCCTCGCGCCGTGGCCGCCTTGTCGACGCGGTGGGACAAACGATAGGTGAATTGGACAAGGAAAGGAACGTTGCCGTAAGATGCGCGGACTTTTCTGAAAAATTCGAATTCGTCGATCACTGTGTCTTCCTCCCTGCGGCCATGCTGCGCCAAAAAGCGTGCCGCTTCGCCATGAACTAACAAATTTATCCTTTAAAGGTAATCATGATAATAGAATGATACTTTTTTACACAATTATAGTAAAGAGCCCTTCCCGAAGTCAATGACTATAGTCATTTAAAAGAATGTGCGCTATAGAACGTTGTTGCGGACAAGCGAAAGCCCTATCGTTAATTTGAGGTGACAATATGAATGAGATTGCCGGTCTTATTGGAGAAAACATCCGCCAGCTTCGCAAAAAGAAAGGCTTAAGCCAAGAGCAGCTCGCGCTTCGCGCCGAGATTAACGCCTCTTATATGGGCCAGGTCGAACGCGGCGAAAAAAATCCGACGATCGACGTGCTCAGCAAAATCGCGCACGCCCTTCAAATCCCGATCGAGCAGCTCGTCAACGTCGCATCCGCCAAGGACGCCCCGCCGGACGGGGACGGCGAGGACTACGCCGACAAAATCGCCCACCAGCTGAACGGCCTCAGCCTTAAAGAAAAGGAAGCCGTCTATAAATTCGTCAAGCAGCTCGTCCAATTCAAAGAGATCCAATAACCGGGCAAAGAAACCGTCCCGAAAGCAGCGCCTGCCCGCTCGATGAACGGCCGGCTTGACGAATGATCGTCAATAAAGCAAGGAATGACGGTGCCGGGGGGACTATCCCGGCACCGTCATTCCTTGCTTTTTTTTTCATTCTCCGTTGCAAGCCTGTCTTTGCCCGCGAGTCGCGGGCCTTATCCGCGCGCTCTTCTCGCCGGAGCCTTCCGCTCCAGCTTGCGCTGCAGGAGCTGCGCCCTCGCCCGCTTGATTCTGGCCAGCTCCTTCCGCTTCTCGTCGCTCATCAGAAGCGCGTTCGCATGCGCCGCAATGACGACCAGGGCGAACAACACCCAAACGATCCCGAAAGCGCTCGTCCAATCCCACGGCGCGCCGAGCGCAAGTCGGGGCGCCGCATAGACGAGCATCGCGGCGGCGATCAGCAAATAGATGACATGACGGCCTTTACCGGCTAACATTTCCTTCAACTCCTCCTCATCGTCCTAAGCGGCGGCGCGAGACTCGTCCGCACTACCATTCTATGAAACCCGTAAGAGAGTTATGACCGGATGCGAGCGTTGCCGCCCCCGAACCGGCCGCGCCGGATGGAAAAGCCGATGAAAACGGCACAAGCCCGTTGCCCGCTTCCGATTCACCAAGGGATAGATGTCCTCATATGATGAATTAATTCGTTCAAAACACCTACAGGCCGCATGCCAATTATCGTCATCCTCCTGCTTGGAAGGAGATTTATGATGCTCAAATCGAAAGTAGCCGTACAGGTGATCAGCTCCGGCATGCTTCCAGAAGATACGCTCATGCTCGGCGAGACGCACGTGAAGCAGTGGAAGATTCCTCAAGGCCAGCACATTCTATTAAAATTCGGCGCGTTCCGGCATCACGTTAAGATCATCCCCGTCGCAAGGTTCGACGGGCTGAGAATGAGCCATAGCCTCGCCAGGCATTTGGGACTGTCCCACGGTTCGTCGATCAGGCTGCAATACAAGGCCGGCCCCGCCATGCTCGTGCTCGGACCGCTGATCGGCGTGCTGGTCAGCCGCGATTATCCGCTAACGCCGGATAAGCCGTTCGGCTCCATCACCATGTTTTGCCGGGAGCTTGTCGATGCCTGTACGGCGCAAGGCGCTTACGTTTACTTTTTTACGCCGAACCAGATCGGCGCAAGTTTGAATACCGTGGACGGCTGGATCTACTCCGACGGCTGGAAGCAGGCCGCCATGCCCGTGCCCGACGTCGTCAATAACCGGCTGACTACGAGGAAGCTCGAGAACAGACCGAACGTCCAGCACTTTTTGACAGAAATCAAGAGCAAGCACCAGACGACGGTATTCAACGAAAAGTTTCTGGATAAAACCGAGGTGTTCGAGGCGCTCAAAAAGGACGAATCGCTCGTCCGCTACTTGCCCGAGTCGCACCTGCTGCGCAACCTCGCCATGCTGAAGTCGATGTGCGGCCGCTATAACAGCGTGTTCCTCAAACCGGTCCGGGGAAGCTTGGGAAAAGGCATCATCCGCGTCGTGCGGGCCGATCCAAGCGGCTACCAGGCGATGTACGCGACGGCGGCAGGCACCCGCAAGCAGCATTACGCCAGCCTGGCTAAGCTCTTCTCGACCATCTCGGCCAAAATGAAAACGGTGCGCTACCAAATCCAGCAAGGCCTGCAGCTGATCGAGATCCAGAAGCGCCCCGTCGACTTCCGCGCGCTCGTCCAGAAAAACGCGGCGGGCAAGTGGACGATCACGTCCATTGTAGCCAGAACGGCCGGCACGCACCATTTCGTGTCGAACCTTGCGCGCGGCGGCACGCTCAGTACGGTTGCCGAAGCCGTCGCCAGGTCCAACCTTCAATCCGGGATCGGCAGGCGGGACGCGAGCCAGCGGCTGCAGCAGGCCGCGCTGCAAATCGCGCGAGGCGTGGATGAACAGATCCCCGCACACTTCGGAGAGCTCGGCATCGATTTGGCCCTCGACACAAGCGGCCGGGTATGGCTGCTCGAGGTCAACTCGAAGCCTTCGAAGAACGACAACACGCCGCTGAACGAGAACAAAATCAGGCCGTCCGTCCGCATGATGATTCAATATTCCCGATATTTATCGGGCTTCTAACGGAGGCGCTTATGAGCAATCGAACGATCGTCCTCGGCATCGCCGTCGCCGCGGTCAAGGAAGCGGCCGGCGCGGAGCCGGCCATGCCGGAGCCCGCCTTTTGCCGCGCGCTCAGCCGGGCCGGCGCGCCGCTCGGCATCGGCGTATACGTATTCGCGCCGGACGGCTACGAACCGGAGACCGGGGTGCTGCACGCCTTCCGGCTCGAGGGCGGCCGCTGGGCGAAGCGGGCGGTTCCGCTGCCCGACGTCGTCTACGACCGGTGCTTCAGCTCGGAACCGGGCCAAGGCATCCGCTGCCGGAGCGCGCTTGCGGCAATGGCGGAGCGCAAGCCGCATATCCCGCTGAACGGGCGCCTGCCAGGGAAGCTTGCGGTATACGACTCGCTTAAGGACGATCCCGCGCTGAGCGGCCACCTTCCCTCTTCGCTCGGCTTCCGTTCGGCGGAGCAGCTGCTGAGGCTGGCCGGGGCGCATGAAGGCGGCATCGTGCTGAAGCCCTCCTCCGGCATGCAGGGAAGAGGGATCGTGCATATCAAGCGCGGTCAGGAGGGGGAGAAGGTTCGCGTCAATGGCCGAACGAGGCAGAACCGTCCCTTCGCCGCGGAATTCGAAGCAGGCCGCCCGTTCGCGCGGTGGGCCGCCCGTTTCATCGGCCGCCGAACCTACTTCGTTCAGCCTTATCTCGAACTGAGCGGGGCGGACGGCAAGCCCTTCGACGTGAGGGCGCTTCTGCAGAAGGGCGGCCTGGGCGATTGGACGCTGTCCGGCATCGCCGTCCGAAGCGGGCAAGCGGGCTCGCTAACCTCGAACTTGCACGGCGGCGGCGCCGCCGAGCCAGCCGCCGCCGCGCTTGCCGCCAAATTCGGCGGCGAAGAATCCGAACGTTTGCTGGAGCAAATCCATACAATAAGCAAGCAAACAGCGATTCGGCTGGAAGGCCGCTTCGGCCGATTCGCCGAGCTGGGGCTCGATTTCGGCATTGAGCCGGACGGCAAGCTATGGCTGCTCGAGGCGAACACGAAGCCCGGCCGTTCTTCCTTCCGGATGATCGGCGACGAGCGGGCCGAGCGGCTGTCGATCGAGCGGCCGCTCCTCTATGCGCGCTACCTCTCCAGCCGTCAGTACACGTCCTTTGCAGCCAATGAATCCGTAAATGGCCGTCGCGTAAATGCGAAATTCGCCAACCCATTGCGGCCTTTCAACGTTCAGGAGGTTCATCGATGAGTTTGACAACTTGTAACGTCCATTTCTCACAGCAATCGAATAAGATCGTATATTTGTCCAGCCCGCTCGCGAAGCAGCTCAAGCTGTCCGGCAAGAAATCGGTCCACCTCAAGCTGGGGAACGAGGTCATTACCGCGGAGATCAAACAGCTGAAGCGACCGGGCAACCATCTGTATTTATCCACGGCCGTGCGCCAATCCATCCGGGTTCCGAAGTCCGGCAACATCAGCGTGCTGAACAACGGCGACAACGAGGTTCAGCTCGGCCCGCTGGTCGGCATTCTAAGCGAGAGCACCGGCCGTTCGGAGAGCAATCCGTTCGGCGGCAGGACCGGCTTCATTAAGCAAATTATCCGGACCGGCGAGCATAAGGCTTACCTGTTCGGCTTCACGCCGAGCGACATTAACTGGCAGCAGGAGACGATCAACGGCTACTTTCTCACGCCGCAAGGGAGCTGGTACCGCAAAATCGTGCCTCTGCCCGACGTCGTCTATAACCGGCTGCCCAGCCGAAAGACGGAGACGAGCGCGTCGATCAATTCGCTTCGGGAACGATTCGTGCGGCGCAAAATCCCTTTTTTCAACTGGAGCTTCTTCAACAAAGCCGACGTCTACAAGCTGCTGGACAACGACCCGGAAGCGCTGGAGCACTTGCCGGAGTCGGTCTCCGGGCCTGCGTCGGACAAAATCAAGGAGATGCTCGAGAAGCACCAATTCCTCTACTTCAAGCCGACGGCCGGCAGCCTTGGCGCGGGCATCTACCGCCTGACCTACCATCCGAAGCGCGGGTATTTCGCCCGTTACCGCAAGGGCAGCGAGAACGTCCTGCTCCGATTCGCCAACTTTCAAAGCCTGATACGGATGCTCCATGCCCGGCACGGCTCGAATCTTAGCCGCTACGTCGTGCAGCAGGGCATTCGCCTGATCGAGATCGACAGCTGTCCGATCGACTTCCGCTTTCACATGCATAAGAACGGCAAGAACGAATGGGTTCCCGCGGGAATCGGCGCGAAGAAGGCCGGAAGGGGCAGCGTGACGACCCACGTGAAGAACGGCGGTTCGCTCATGACGCCCGAGCAGGCGCTCGACAAGACGTTCGGCGACGAAGCCGGCGCGGTTCTGGACAAAGCGAAGAAAGTGGCCGTCAAGCTGTCCGAAGCGATTGAACGCAATTACCCGCACCGGCTCGGCGAGCTCGGCCTCGATATCGGCATCGACAAGGACGGCGAGGTGTGGATGTTCGAAGCCAACGCCAAGCCCGGACGCTCCATCTTCAAGCATCCGGCGCTCCGCTCGGAGGGTCGCGCGTCGCTCTCCTATATTTTGGAGCATTGCCTATACCTTAGCCGGTTCCAGAGCCAGAGCCAGAGCCAGAGCCAGAGCCAGAGTCAGGGAGGGAACGGCTGATGGACAGCTTTCTTCCCGGAGAGACCGACTTTAGGGAGATGCGCTCGGGAAAGACGGTCATGGCGATATTGACCATCGAGGACGATAGTCAGCTCTTCCGGGGCAACCGCAACAACTTCGTCGATTTGATCCGCACCGGCCAATCGATGGGGTTCATTGTTTATGTATTAACGGTCAGAAACCTGCAGCTTGCGAAAAACAGCTTGCGAGGATTCGTCTACAACGAGGAGACGGACGTCTGGCGGGAGCGTCTTCTCCCTTTTCCCGACATCATCTACAACCGGATTCCGCTGCGCGAGGATGAAATGCTGCCGCCCGTCAAGCAAAAAATTTCCGCTTGCCTGAAGCATCCTCACGTCCAGCTTTTTAACCCGGCCTTCTTCAATAAATGGGATTTGTTCGAGTGGCTGCGGCTGTCGAAAACGACGAAGCCGTTCATCCCGGCGACCCGCAGGCTGGTGACGCTCGTCGGGCTGGGCCGCATGATGCGCAAGCATCCCTACCTCTACCTGAAGCCGGAGAGCGGCAAAGCCGGCAAAGGCATCATGACGATCAAGGTGCAGGCCGAGAAGCCTTTGCCGTACCGCCTCAGCATCCAGGAGAACAAAAAAAGCGCCACCTACAGTTGCTCCTCGATCACGAAGCTGTGGAGCCGTATACAGAAGCAAAGCGGCGGCGAAGCTTACATCGCCCAGCAAGGGATCCAGCTTGCCTCCTTCCAGGAGCGAAGATTCGACCTGCGGGCGCTCGTGCAAAAAAATCATCGGGGCTTGTGGGATATAACCGGAATCGGGGCGCGCATCGCCGGAACGTCGAGCATCACGACCCACGTCCCCCGCGGCGGCATGATCGAGGATCCGGAGAAGCTGCTCTCCCATTCATTTAACGAGGAACAAGCGCGTAAGCTTCTAGTGAAGGCGAAAAAAGCCGCCGTTCTCATCGCCAAGCAGATCGAACGGGCTTCCGGCCAGACGCTGGGCGAAATGTCCATGGATCTTGGCATCGACAGCGACGGCAACTTGTGGTTCTTCGAAGCGAATTCCAAGCCGATGAAATTCGACGAGCCCCACATTCGGCAAAAATCGCTGGAGCGCATTTTTCATTACGGGGCTTACTTGGCCCGATCAAAAAAAGAAAAAGCGGGAGGCGCGTAACGTGATGCTGGAGCTGCTTACTCCGGAAGGCTGGTCGGCGGAACAAAAAAGGCTGCTCGGTTTTGCGATGCGGTTCGGAGATAAACGGCTCGCGGTCTCTACGATTCATGCGCTTCGCAAGCTGGATGGCGCGCGGCTCGAGGCGGACCAGGACGGCGCGTACGGGTCCGTCGTCGCGGTGGCGAGGCAAGGCGGCCGGCTTAGCGGCTTCGGCTTCGCCGCAGACGGCGGCGAGGGCGGCTGTATGGTCGTCGTCCATCCCGAAGCGAGGGGAGCCGGGGTCGGGAGCTCGATCGTACAAGCGATGATAAGCCGCCTGGGCCGGCTGACCTGCAGCGTCGCCGCGGACAACGTTGCCAGCATGGCGCTTTGCTTCCGGCTCGGGATGACCGCCGTTTCCATGCATAGAGGACCTACCGGCAAGCCAACGCTCCGTTTTGAAAGGGGAACCTCTCATGACAATGCCCGTCCTAGGCATTCTGACTTTGTACCTCAATGAAGCCGGCATGCTGGAGGAACGATCCGTTTATCAGAAGATGACCGCCGCCGGCCGGAAGCTGGGGCTGTCCGTTTTTGTGTTTACGCCTATGGACGTTAACGATAAGAAAAATCAAATCTACGGGCATTTCTACAACATCGAATCCAAAACCTGGTCGCGGCGATGGACCTCGTTCCCGAATTTGATCTATGACCGCTGCCGCATCCAGCGCACCTACCGGTTCGAACAGCTTAAGCGATTCCGCGCGCGTTACGGCCACCTTACCTTCCTGAACCGCCCTCTCCGCAACAAATGGACGGTCCACCGCACGCTGTCGAAGGACGCGCGCTTCAGAAGCTTTCTGCCCGCCACCCGCTACGTGGAGAGCACGCAGGACGTCCTCGGCATGCTGCGCAGCCATTCGCTCATCTACTTGAAGCCGATTAACGGCACGGGCGGAAGGGGCATTCTGCAGATCGAGAAGCAGGGCGGCGGCATGCTCCATATCCAAGGACGCGACAGCTCGAGGAAGATCATCGCGCCGAGACAGATTGCGCTCTCCTCCCTCGGGAGCTTTCTCGCGCCCTGGAACTTGAAGGGCAACCGCTATATCGCCCAGCAAGGCATTCGGATCAAGCTGGGGAACGGGCGCGTCCACGATTACCGGATGCTTGTGCAGAAGAACGGCTGCGGCGAGTGGGAAGTTACCGGCTGCGCGGGCCGGATCGGCGCGGCGGGCAGCATTACGTCCAACCTGCACGGCGGCGGCCATGCCGCCTCGATGAGCCAGCTGCTCAAGGACTGGATCAAGGATGAAGCGCTGATCAAGCAGGTCAAGGAAAAAGCGGAGATGTTCGGCATCGAGGTCGCCGCCTTCCTGGAGCAGAGCTTCGGCAGGCTGTGCGAGCTGGCGCTCGACTTGGCGATCGACCGCAAGGGAGGCGTCTGGCTGCTCGAGGTGAATCCGAAGCCCGCCAGGGAAGTGTTCTCGCAGGCCGGCGAGAAGGATGTGTACCGCAAGGCGATCGTAAGGCCGCTGGAGTACGCCCTATGGCTCCAAAACCAGAAGCGGCGGAGAAAAGGAAAGCAGGCGGTGATCGCAGAAGTCCGGTCGGACGACGATTTCGAAGCCGCGCCGCCCGACCAGGAGCCCGAGGCGGAGCCGTTCTCCCGCGAGGAGCAGGCGTCGAATGACGATTGGCCGTCGCATGCCGATTGGCCGCCGCAACAGGAATGGTTCTGACGAAATGACGAAGAGACTGTCTCGCAAGGCCCCCGAGCCTTGACGGACAGTCTCTTCGTCGCGCGTTGCCGCCGCTTCAATCTCTCGGTCTGCCGTACGCTATTCCAATAAATCGAGCAGCTGGCGGAAATCGCGGATCGTCGCGTCCGCGCCGTCGAGCTCCTCGGGCCGTCCGTAAGCCGCGTAGGCGCAGCCCACCGTCGCAAGCCCGTTCCCTCTCCCCGCTTCAACGTCCGAGGAACGGTCGCCGACCATCCACGCCCGTCGGATGCCATGATCCTTCAGCAGGCGGGACACGAGCTCCACCTTGCTTGCCGTGCCGTACTCCCCCGCGCTGTACAAGCCGTCGAACAGATCCGCTATCCCTTTGTGGATCGCGACTCCCTTCACGTAGTCCTCAAGGCCGTTGCTGGCCACGAACAGCTTGACGCCCTTCTCCTTCAGCCGCCGCAGCGTCTCCGCGACATGCGGGTACAGCTCCCCTTCGCCTTCGGCTAAGCCTTCGAGCTCGTACTGCAGGAGCAGGACGTCGGCGCGCTTCCTGGCCTCCGCCGTGCCGTCCGGCATGACCTGCTTCCATATGTCCTCGAGCAGCATGCCGAGACAGCCAAGCAGCTTCTCGACCGGCGGCGTTTCGCCTTCGTACAGCCGCTCCTCCCGCAGCGTCTCGAATACCCTCCGGTGCACCGGAATAAGCAGCTTCTCCGTTTCGAGCAAGGTGCCGTCCATATCGAATATAACAGCTTCCGGCTTCGGAAGCGTATGCTGGCCCATGTTCAAGTCCCCCTTCCGAGTCTGCTCTAATCATACCGGAAGCCAGGAATGAACCGCAAGCGCCGAATCGGGCAATTATCGCCTGCGTTAATGCCGCCCTCGAAAGCTCGGAGGCGGAATGACGGTCCGGCCTTGAAGGCTTCACCCTATTCGAGCGCTATTTACGCCGTGCGGCAAGCCTTTGGCCATTTGCTGCGTATTGCTAAATGAGGGCGGATATGTCACACTGATTGGTGGGTGGTGGGCGACAAGCGGAAACGGATACAACAACGCCCATGGAGGAAAGGACGTGACGGGTTACGAATGTCGAAATGGCTGCTACGCTCCATGACTGAATTAAGCTCGCGCAAATGGATTTCCAGAATGACCGGAAAATTCGCGCAGTCGGCGGCCAGCCGTCGCTTTATTTCCCGCTTCGCCGCTGCCTACGGCATCAAGACGGAGGAAGCGGAGAAGCCGCTGAACGAATACGGAACGCTGAACGAATTTTTCACGAGAAGGCTGAAGCCCGGCCTGCGGATCGTGGACGACGGCGCCGATTCGCTCGTCAGCCCCGTCGATGCGCTCGTTACGGGCGCCGGATGGATTAACGCCGGCACGATTCTGAACGTGAAGGGGCAGGATTATACGATCGACGAGCTGCTGAACCGCTCACCCCGCACGGCGAATTACATGCACGGCTTTTATATGGTTCTTTATTTAAGCCCGACCGATTACCACCGGATCCATGCGCCGGTAACCGGGCGGGTCGTCGAGCGGGAGCATATCGCGGGCAAGGTGTATCCCGTGAACGACTTCGGCCTTCGCCACATGAGAAGGGTGCTCAGCCGGAACGAGCGGCTCATTACATATATGAAGAACGAATTCGGGGAGACGGCCGTCGTCAAGGTCGGCGCGATGAACGTGAGCAGCATCCGGTACGTGCAGCCGCTCAGGAACGACATGGCGAAGGGCGAAGAGCTGGCCTACTTCGAATTCGGCTCCACCGTCGTGCTCCTCATGGAGGACGGCATCTTCACGCCCCGCGGGGACCTCATGCCCGGCGTGAAGGTACGGATGGGCGACCGGCTCGGAGCGCTGGGCAGGCAGAAATGATCATCCGATAATTGAAAATGGAGCTGTCTCAAAAGGCCATGACGTTCGCCTTAGAGACAGCTCCATTTTTGAGTATGGGCGGCCTATTTCAAAAAGAGATAGCGATGCAAATTTCAAAAAATGCACTAGCCATGCATCAAACCTGACACTGTGGATAAAAAATCGTGGGCGCTACACTTATCCCCTAAAATTTTGAATATTTTTCCA
>NZ_JACXIY010000067.1 GCF_014705655.1 Paenibacillus arenilitoris
ATAAGAAGAAATGGGGAGTTCGAGCCAATGAACGAAAGAAAAGACAAGGAACGGGATGACGAGAAGGAAGAAGTGGCTGAGATGTTTTCCTTTGATGATGAGGAAGAAGTTTTCATTGATTATGTTTGCGTAGATTGTGGGTGTGTGGATCCTGTCCCCGATTTCATTGTAGGAGAGTGTTCTTATGAATTGGAACCCGGGGAGAGCCCCGTGTTTGTCTGTCCGGAATGTAACGGAGACTTGGTGAGAAAGAAAGAACCGGCGGAAGAGTAACCGTCGGCTAGCACGTTAAGTCACCGTTAGGTGATTTTGTTCTTTTATCAGAGAAACGCCCTTGACAATCCAACTACTGAGTGTTACTTTATAGCTGTAGTAAGTAATACTGCATACCAGTGAGACGGAATAGCAAGGAGTGATTATGCTGGAAAACCTAACGGAAATGCTCAAAGGGGTCCTTGAGGGCAGTGTCCTCGAGATTATAAGCCGCAAAGAAACCTACGGCTACGAAATCACGCGGCGGCTGAACAGCCTCGGCTTCACGGATGTTGTGGAGGGAACGGTGTACACCATCCTGATCCGGCTTGAAAAAAACAAGTTGGTGGAGATCACCAAAAAGCCCTCCGATATGGGACCGCCGCGAAAGTTTTTCGCGATCAACGACGCGGGTCGCGAGGAGCTGCGGAGGTTCTGGGAAAAGTGGGAGTTCGTATCATCGAAAATGAATGAGTTAAAGGAGCGAAAACAATGAATTTTTGGGAAAAGATTACCGGCAACGACATGACGAGAGAAATGAAGGCTTTCGAAGCGCGAG
The DNA here is from genome assembly GCF_014705655.1 of Paenibacillus arenilitoris. Classification (GTDB taxonomy): domain Bacteria; phylum Bacillota; class Bacilli; order Paenibacillales; family Paenibacillaceae; genus Pristimantibacillus; species Pristimantibacillus arenilitoris. The sequence continues at coordinate 812 of NZ_JACXIY010000067.1, forward strand.
TCAAAATGCTGCCGACCGATTACCAAGCGGCATGGGAGGAAATCGATGGCCATCTATGGCCGCACTCCAATTTCTCCGGCCGCAACCTCATGCCCATTCTTGACGGCGTGCTTAGCCTGCTGGAAGAAACGGCGGCGGACGGTCAGAGCGTCCGCGAGGTTTTGGGCGACGATATCAAAGGCTTTTGTTCGGCGCTGGCCGGCGAAGAAGGGGCAAAGTCGTTTCGAGACAAGTGGCGCGAGCAACTCAACAAAAACATCGCCAAAAAATTAGGTAAATAGGAGGGGACAAAATGAGTATCCGAGATCTCATCGAAGGCAAAAGAGAATGGCGAGCGCATGTGGCTCGCGTCAAAGCGCTCCCGAAGGATTATCAGATCGTGTACAAAGAACTTCAAAAATATCTCTTCAAGGTCGGCCCTGTCGAGCTAACCGACGGGACGGGGCTTCTCTCGGGAATCGTCGATCTTTTTGAAGAGGGCGCGGCTTTGGGGAAAGGCGTGCTTGAAGTGACGGGCCGCGACGTAGCGGCTTTCTGCGACGATCTGATCAAAGATTCAGAAACGTACGCCGACATCTTTCAAAAATCGGTTGACCAAAATGGTAACAAGCCATGAAAAAGGCTGCGGAGAAACCAAAGTAAAGGGGATGTCGGGATGGAAAAAGCCATTGAAGTGAAAGGTCTGCGAAAGTCTTTCAAGAACACGGAAGTGCTGAAGGGCGTCGATTTCGAAGTGAAGCGAGGTGAGATATTCGCCCTGCTCGGCTCCAACGGCGCAGGCAAGACGACGATTGTCAGAATTCTCACCACGCTGCTCAATCAGGACGGAGGCACTGCCACGGTATATGGATTCGACGTCGCGTCAAAACCAGAGAACGTGCGGCATGCGATCAGTCTGACCGGGCAATTTGCCGCCGTGGACGAGATTTTGACCGGGCGGGAAAATTTGATCATGATTGCCAAACTCCGACATCTTAAAAAACCGCGTCATGTCGCGGATGATTTGCTGGATCGCTTCGGCTTGAACGATGCCGCCGACCGCAAGGCGTCCACCTATTCGGGCGGCATGCGCCGCAGGCTCGACATTGCCATGAGCCTGATCGGCAAACCGCAGCTCATTTTCCTCGACGAACCGACCACAGGCCTTGACCCCGAGGCACGCATCGAGGCTTGGAAGATTGTCAAAGAGCTGTCGGACGGTGGGACGACGGTATTCCTGACGACTCAGTATTTGGATGAGGCTGAACAGCTTGCCGATCGAATTGCCATTTTGCATGAAGGTAAAATCATTGCGGGCGGCAGCCTCTCGGAACTGAAAAAGCTGTTCCCGCCCGCAAAGGTGGAGTATGTGGAAAAACAACCTTCATTGGAGGAGATATTCCTCGCGATCATCGGTAAAAAGGAGGGGAAGTAAACCATGAATAAATACTTTTTCAGCGACATGAGCGTGATGCTAGGGCGTTCCATGCGTCATATTTTCCGAAGCATGGACACCATCATCACGGTCTGTATCACTCCGATTGCGATGATGCTGCTGTTCGTCTATGTGTTTGGCGGCGCAATCCAAAGCGGGACTGATAACTATGTGAACTACCTATTGCCCGGCATCCTGCTGATTGCGATTGCAAGCGGTATATCTTATACGGCATACCGCCTGTTTTTGGATAAGCAACGGGGCATCATCGAGCGGTTCCACTCCATGCCGATTGCGCGTTCCGCCTTGCTGTGGGGGCATGTGCTGACCTCGCTCGCATCCAACGCCATTTCGGTTGTCGTCATCATTCTCGTAGCGCTCATTATGGGCTTTCGCTCGTCGGCAGGGGTTCTGCCATGGCTCGCCGTAGCCGGCATACTCGTGCTGTTTACGCTGGCTTTGACTTGGGTCGCGGCGATTGCCGGATTGTCCGCGAAATCGGTGGAAGGTGCAAGCGCATTTTCCTATCCTCTTATTTTCCTGCCGTTTATCAGCTCGGCCTTTGTGCCGACCGATTCGATGCCGAAGGTCGTTCGCGCTTTTGCCGATAACCAGCCGGTGACTTCAATTGTGGAAGCCATCCGCGACCTGTTGTCAGCTCAGCCTGTGGGCAACGATATCTGGGTTGCTCTTGCGTGGTGCGTCGGGATTTTGCTCGTAGCCTATTTCTTTGCAATAAGGGTGTATAAAAAGCGTGTGTGAACAAGAGGCAACTGAGTAAGCGTCAAATCAAGCAGGGTATTCAAGAAATAGCATACAACAGCCCTCATTCCTTTAATAACGGGTTCGCTTCAGAGGTGCAAAATTCTTCGACCGAAGAAGCCGACCCGTCAGCTTCGGCACAGATCGCCGCTGCTCCGGCCACGATTCAAAATTACCCAATGCCTTCCATCTATACCGCATCCAGAAGGTCAATCTCGAAGTGGCTTCCGATGAGCCGATTACCTCTTTTTCCATCAGTCCCATGGCCAAAAACATTGAGGGTACGGTCAACGCGAAATGCGGATGGCACGTATTTTATCCGCACTGCCGTAGACTCCAGCAACATTACGATACGGGGACGGGGAACCATAGACGGCAAAGGCATCGCGATGTGTGAGCGCAAGATACCGGTGCCGAATAAGAACGAAGGGTTTCTGAATAATCTGCTGGTCCCGATCGCAACCTCTAATTTTAATTTTGACGGTCTCATATTGCGGGATGGCGGCTTCTGGTCGTTCATGGTGGTTCGCTCCGACCATGTAACGGAAACGATGGACTCGGATTGATTGGCCGTATACGTTTGAGTTGCAAGAAAGGTAACTTTCCTGACGATGCTACATTAAGCTACCGGGCAGCATATCGTCACAAATCCAACATAGTTATTTGAATGATTACCTGTGCTTTTCAATTAAAATAATAATGAAAGGGATTACATGGCCTGGAAATAGTCTGGTAATACATAGCAGCTGCAAATTAAGGAGGTTTCCGCTATGACATCTAACTTTGTGCCGATGGAGTTCCAGTTGAAAACCGAGCGGCTTGACCTGAATATGTGGGAGGAATCCGACGCAGTCTGGATGAGGCAGCTAGTCGGCGAGCGTGGTGTGGAGATGCCTTCTCTCGACGAAGCCAGAAGCCAGATCATCAATATGCGCAAGCGCGCAGCCGAAAACGGTATTTCTTTACTCACTATCCGCCGCCAGAAAGAGGGCGATCTCATTGGATATTGCGGCTTGATTATAGGTCGTTCCACACTTGAGGAGCCTGAGATCGCATACGAGCTTTTCCGCAGCTCTCACGGCAAAGGCTATGCGACTGAGGCCGCATCCGTAGTCTTAGACGCCGCAATAGCTACCGGGCGCCGCAGGCTATGGTCGACTGTACGAATTTGGAATAACGCGTCCTTCCGCGTGCTGGAAAAGCTCCGATTCGAGCGACACCACAGCACATGGGACGAGCGCGGAGAGGTGGTTTGGAACGTACGCGAGCTTTAGAGACGTCGCGTAAGGGGCAAGACGCGCCGCTACGGCCGGCGGGGAGCGTTGCCGGAACGCGCCGCTTCCTGCGCCTCGCGGGCCTTGATCAGCCTGTACTCGCCCGGGACGACTCCGTACGAACGGCGAAACTCGCGAGTGAAGTAGGTCGGATCCATGCCGACGTGACGGGCGATCTGGCTGATGGTCATACTTTCGTTCGTCTCCAGGAGAAGCTGTCCCGCCGTCAGCCGGACGTGGCGCAAATACTGCAGCGGCGTCGTCTGGAACGTCCGCAGGAACAATCGCGTCAGTTGCTTCTGCGAATAGCCGACCTGCTCGGCCAGATGGGCGATGCTGATGTCCCGGTGCATGTAGTCCTGCATGAATTTCGCCGCTTTGAGCACGGTCAACGAACGTGACGTTTCGGGGACCGGCCGCAGCAGGGCGGTCGGGTTCGGTTCTTCGGCAGACTGCTTGCGAAGCTCTGTCAAGAGTGCGAAGAGCAGCTCGGAGGCTGCCCAGGAATCGTAATCGGCGCCCGAATGACGCCAAATACGCTCTACTAGTTGGAGCAAACGGGTCACGGAACGGACGGGAATGGCGGCGGGAGCGTCTTCAAGCCCCCACGAAGCCCGGGCGATCGCCGAGCCGTGAAACGAGACGAAAGCCACCAGCCAATCGCCCTCCGCAACCGGAACGTATTCGTTCGGAAATCCGGCCGGAATATACAGCACCGTATTCTCTGCGATGCTGTCCCATTTGTTCTGATCCATCAGATGCACCCGCCCCTTGCCCGAGGCCGTGATCAGCAGCTGGTGCGCGGAAAATCCCTCCAGGCGGCTGATCGCGTTCTGTTGCTCCATTCCGACCGTGTAAACGGTAAACGGAACGCCGTGCTCTCCCGACGATAAATTAGAACGCAGCTCCAGCTTCACCCTCGCTCCCTCCATTCAAGAATGTCCATTTTGTACGAGGTTTTGTCCTTTCCGAAAGTTGTCTGACTCAGTATAGCATAATCTATAATGGAACAGAGCAAGCCATCGAAGACGAATAACGAACGGAGTGGGGATAACGGATGACGCACGAGACGGAGCATGAGCTTCTGCTTGCATTCGCCGATTTCGGAGGCCGTCCGGATACGGCCGAGGATGCCGGTCCGGCGATGCGGCGCGCATTGGCCGCGGTCGCAGCGGCCGCGCGTCCTGTCCGGCTCGCGATCGAGCCGGGCCGTTACGATTTCTACGCGGAATCGGCCGAGAAGACGATCTATTTCATAACGAATACGGCAAGCGAACAAGATAACCCGAATCCCGTAAAGACGATCGGCATCCGCATGAAGGGGCTGAAGAACTTTACGCTGGACGGGGGAGGAGCGTTATTTCTATTCCATGGTAAAATGACGATGTTTATAATCGACGAATGCGAGAGTATCGCCGTCCGGAATTTGCATTCCGATTTCGCCCAGCCGACGGTGGCCGAGATGACGATCGAGCGATTGGGGGAAGGTTACATGGACGTAGCCGTTCATCGAGATACCCGTTATTCGATCGCTCGGGACAAACTTTCCTGGATCGGGCCGGGCTGGAGCTTCCATGAAGGTCCGATGCAGGCGTACGATCCAAAGCGGAACGCGACCTGGCGCATCGACAACGTCGTGGCCCGCGCGGCGAGCGCCGAGGAGACGAGCCCCGGCAAGGTAAGGTTTCGCTTCGACCGGAATCCCGGCGAAGCTCTCGAAGTCGGCTGGACGCTTCAAGTCCGGGACGGCAATCGCGATCAGGTCGGCGTTTTCATTCACAGGAGCCGGGACGTGAGATGGCAAGACGTCGGCATTCATTTCACGCACGGCCTCGGCATCGTCGGACAGTTCAGCGCCGATCTGAGCTTCCGCAGGCTGGATATGTCGCCGCGTCCGGAAACGGGGCGCACGGTGGCCGCGTTCGCGGATTTCGTTCACTTGTCGGGCTGCAGAGGGAATATCGAAATCGCGGATAGCCGATTCGTCGGGGCGCACGACGATGTGATCAACGTGCACGGTACGCATCTGCGCATCGTCGGGCGGCCATCTGAGCGCCAGCTTGCCGTCCGCTTCATGCATCCTCAGACATACGGCTTCGCGGCGTTCGCGGCGGGAGACGAGATCGAATTCGTCCGCGCCGAGTCGCTGCTGCCGTACGGGCGAGGGAGAGTGGAGGCGGCCGAACTGACCGGTCCGCGGGAAATGCTGCTGACGCTGGAGGACAGGCCGCCGGACGGGATCGGCGACGCGGACGTCATCGAGAACGTGACGTGGACGCCCGAAGCGGAGATCCGGGGCAACTATTTCGCCCGTATCCCGACAAGGGGCGTGCTGGCGACGACAAGGCGGCCGGTCGTCATCGCGGACAACGTATTCGAGCGGATGCGGATGAGCGCCGTGCTCGTCGCAGACGACGCGGCTTCCTGGTACGAATCGGGACGAGCGGCGGATTTGACGGTTCGCGGCAATCGTTTTATCGAATGCGGCGGAACGGACCAAGCCGTCATCGCGATTCTTCCCGAGAACGAGGAGATCGACGAGACGGCGCCGGTGCACCGCCATATCCGCATCGCGGACAACGTCTTCGAAACGAGGGAGGCGCTGGTGCTTAACGCGAAGACCACGCGGTCGCTGGCGTTTACGGGCAATACGATCCGCGTTCCGGCAGGCGTCGCCGCAGAGCCGGAGCAAGCTTTCCGGTTGATCGCCTGCAGCGAAGTGGACATTCGGAACAACCGGTTCGAGAGCGATCTTCCGTCAACGGAGTAAAACGCTTATTAACGCAACAACGACGAAAGGGGAATGAACATGAAGCTGCAATATAACAAACCGGCTACGAAGTGGACGGAAGCTGTGCCGCTGGGCAACGGCCGGATCGGAGCGATGCACTTCGGAGGCGTCGAGCGGGATCGCATCGGCTTAAACGAAGACACGCTGTGGTCGGGAACTCCGTCTAGAGACGGCACCAACGAGCGGGCGCTGGAAGTGCTGCCCGAAGTTCGCAGACTCGTGCGGGAGGGCCGCTATGAAGAGGCCGATCTGAAAAGCAAGGAGATGATGGGCGACTATTCGCAGTCCTACTTACCTTTCGGCGACCTCGTGCTGACTTTCGGCCACGGGGACGTATGCCGGTCGTACCGGCGGTCCCTCGATCTGGACGACGCGGTATCGCGGGTCGAATACGAGATCGGAGGAGTGAGCTATTCGCGGGAGCTGTTCGTTTCGCATCCCGACCGGGTGCTCGCGCTTCGGCTGGAGGCAGGCGCGTCCGGAGCCCTCGAGGTTCATGCCCGGCTGGACAGCCCGCTGCGCCACGCGACTTCGGCCGAAGACGGTCGGTTCGTCCTGCGGGGAATCGCTCCGGAGCACGTCTCTCCGAGCTACTACGATTCGCCGGATCCGATCGTTTACGGAGACGAGTCGACGTCGGAAGCGATCCGTTTCGCAGGCGTTCTGCACGTCTCGGCGGAAGGCGGAACCGTCCGAGCGGACGGCGACGGCCTGCATGTGCTGGGCGCACGAAGCGCCACGTTCGTCTTCGCCGCGGCGACGACCTTTAACGGCGCGCAAGACGCGGCGGCGGAGGCGGGAGAACATCTGAACGCAGCGCTGGGCAAAGCTTACGCCGCGCTACGCGGCGACCATTTCGCCGATTATCGCGCCTTGTTCGGCAGGGTCAAGCTGAAGCTCGGCGAACGCCTCTCTCCGGAGGGGATGCCGACCGATGAGCGGATTTCCGCTTACGGGTCTTCCGATCCGGATCTCGTCGGGCTGCTGTTTCATTACGGCCGCTATTTGACGATCGCCGGCTCCCGTCCCGGAACGCAGGCGACGAATTTGCAGGGCATATGGAACGACCTGACCCGTCCGCCTTGGAGTAGCAATTATACGATCAATATCAACACGCAGATGAACTATTGGCCTGTGGAGACGGCCAATTTGTCCGAATGCCACGAACCGCTGATTTCGCTGATCGGCAGAGTGGCGCGAACCGGGCGGAAAACGGCGGAGGTGCACTACGGCTGCCGCGGATGGGTCGCGCACCATAACGTCGACCTGTGGGGGCATTCGGCTCCGGCGGGAGGACGCGGCGCGGGCGACGCCAGTTGGGCGATGTGGCCGATGGGCGGCGTCTGGCTGGCTCAGCACCTGTGGGAGCATTACGCCTTCGGGCGCGACGCCGATTATTTGCGGGAGACCGCGTATCCGGCGATGAAGGAAGCGGCGCTGTTCTGCCTCGATTTCCTCGAGGAGGACGAGAACGGGCGCTTGTCCACCTGTCCGTCGACCTCTCCGGAGCATCGATTCCGCTACGACGGCAAGCTGGCGGGCATTAGCCGGGCGTCGACAATGGACATGTCGCTCATCTGGGATCTGTTCACGAATTGCATCGAAGCGTCAGAGGCTCTGGGAACGGACGAACGATTCGCCGAGGAGCTTCGCGCCTCCAAAGCCAAGCTGTACCCGATTCAGATCGGCCAAGACGGTCGACTGCAGGAATGGTTTGAGGATTTCGGGGATGAGGACCCGCAGCATCGCCATGTCTCGCATCTGTTCGGCGTCTATCCGGGCAGGCAGCTGACGGTCCGCGGGACGCCGGAGCTGTTCGCCGCCGCCCGCCGCTCCCTGGAGCTGCGCGGCAACGAAGGCACCGGCTGGAGCCTGGGCTGGAAAGTCGGACTATGGGCGCGGTTCCGCGAAGGCAACGAGAGCTACAAGCTGCTGACGAATCTGATGAGGCTCTCCGAGGCTGGGACGTATTACGCCCGGGGCGGCCTGTATCCGAACCTGTTCGACGCGCATCCGCCGTTTCAGATCGACGGCAACTTTGCCGCGACTTCCGGAATCGTCGAGATGCTGCTGCAGTCTCACCAGAACGCCTTGGAGCTGCTGCCGGCGCTGCCGGACGCCTGGCCGAACGGCAGCGCGGAAGGCTTGCGGGCCCGCGACGGCTTCGAAGTCGGTCTCCGATGGCGGGATGGCCGTCTAGTGGAAGCGGCCGTACGTTCATTGCACGGCCGGGACTGCGAGATCGCCGAGGCGGACGGACTGTCGGTCACGCTTGACGGAGAGGAAATCGCCGTTCGGCGCTTGGAGCATGGGGGAATCCGGTTCGCTACCGAATCAGGCCGGACGTACCGCATTTGCCCCTTGGGAAGCTAGAGGAGGACAAGTCATCGCATACGAAGCGGTTGGACGAGGAGCGGTTCCGCTTCGGCCTGTCATAAATCATAAGGAACGCTTGAAGGAGAGGCGGCGATCGCCCCTCTCTTTCTGGCATCGGCTGATCCCGGAAGCTGCAGGTAGAGGTTGGCTTCTCGGGCAAAGTCGTCATTCTGAGCGGGTACGACGATTTCCAATACGCCCGTCAGGCGATGAACTACGGCGTCGTCGATTTTCTGCTGAAGCCGGTGAACGTCGAGGAATTAAGGCAGGTCGTGCAGCAGGCGCTGGCGATGCAGGAACGGGAGGAGCGCCGGAGAATGAGCCCCTATCCGGGTTCACATCAGTTACCTCGCTGCAACAGTTGCAATAGATTAAGCGTCAAATAGTTGAGGTGATCTGATGAAAGTTTATTACTTGTGCCTTTTGTGGCCATGTTGGACGTAACGGGAATCGTGGAGATTGGAGAAGTCGATCGCGGATCCGTAGTTGCCGAAGGCACTTCGGTATATGCCATTCCAAGTTACCCGGAAGATTTGTTGTACCCATGAATTGTGTACCTGAATGAATACGGAAATATATGAGGAGGGTTTTGCGTGGAAAAGAAAACGACCAGCTTTCGACTTGGAGCAAAATTTCATTCTCCGGGTATGAGAATTCGGATGCGTTGCGGCAGAGAGGAGTATTCGTATCAAGAATTGTTTCTTCGCCTGGAAGTTTTAACAACAGTAACCGCAGTCAGAATAAGCAATGGGATGACTGCCCCTACAAAAAACCATAACGGAACGACGGAGTGAACAATCTCCACCCACTTGTTATCACTTTCGACGCTGATTATGCTGGCAAGCATATGGATCAAAGCCAGAGGGAAAATTAATAAACGGTCGTCCGAGAGACGTAATAGCCGTGACAAGCCTATATTTAAAACGTACATCGAAAGCGTTGCTTTCATATAAGAACCTAGAATGAGCGAAATTCCGATAAGGGATTCGATTCTTTGAATAATCTCCTGCACTTCGATAATGCGGGCTATTTCAAACACGGAATACTTTCTTTCTCCTGCAATAGGTCCGAATGTCATGATGGTGGACACCGTTACGAAGACCATACTCATTGTGCTGGCCCACAACGCGACATACATCTTCTTCGGAAGGTTACCTATTTCTGCTTGACGAACGAAGGGCAGAAGCATGGTAAAAAAAATAAGCTCCGCGTAAGGAAAACCAACCGTGGCGTAAACGCCATGTAACACCGGTTTGAATCCTTGCGGAAGGAAGGGCAGCATATACGCGGGATGATATTCCGGTGTCGCTAACAATAAAACCGTAAGAATAAACAGCACCATAAACACCGTTAATAAAAAAAACAGCCTTGCCATGACTTCGATTCCGGCACGTAGAGTCATGGCGATGGTTATATAAATAAACGCATGAAATACATATAACGGGGTCTCTCTCATCATGGAAGTTTTAAGAAAAATCCCCATGTGCTGAATAATTCCCATTGATGATTCTGTTGCTACTGTAAGAAAGGGAACCACAAGGATCGCCGTCACCCATGTCCCCACTGTTTTTTGGCTATACTCAACGAACGTGAGATCCGGATGCTTATTATATAAATATAGTGTGCAGTATAACAGTACTGTTCCGAAGCCAGCGGTTAAAATAAGGGATAGCCATGCTCCGTTTTTGGCAAAGCCTATGACAGGTCCCGGAAGAGCAATGACGGAAGAACCAATCATAAAAACGTAAAATAGTACCGCCATTTGCCCCGAACTCACTGTTTCTTGTTCTCTCAACCTTTTCACATCCTGCGTGATTATTTTGAAACCTTTAATAAATCAACGATTACGCGGGCCGGCTCGCGGAAGAGCCAGTAAGCGATATCCTGAAGAAAGGGCCAATCCAGGTCAGTTATGTAAGCTGTACCGAGATATACGGCGACAATGATTGACACGACGTAGACCATTTTTTCGCATTTGCGCATTCGCTTTATGGTGACAATATCCCGAGCTAGGAAGATCACAAACAAAACAAACACGACAACCATTCTTTCCATCATTCCGAATCCATCCACTCCCGCTCATGCATCAATTATTTGAATAAAATGGCTTGCTTATCGATGTACCGGAACTGATCAGCTTGAGTTCGACATCGACCACAAATTTACTTTCCGCAAAACGGTCATTCCAATCGGCCCTCCATTTCATCCATTTACGGGGGTTTTGCGTGTATATTTTGTCCCCAATTTCCAGCACATCCGCTTTTTTCTTCTGCAGCAACTCAATGTTGTCAAGCAACGATTGCTTAACAATGTGTTCCACCTTGTTAATAAATTTTTGATCATCCTTCGCAGTTTTCAAATCGGTACAATTGAGTTCTCCGATCATGCCGGTAATTTTCGTGTGCACATAAACGGTAAGCGAATCTCCGACGATCCGGGGGGAGATCTTCGTTTCCAAAGTTAAGACCTCTATGGAATCCATCTTTTGATTCGGCTTTTCATCCTGTAGCGAGCAGGGGATTTGTATGATTCCAGCTTTGTAATGATTGCGAAGCATCAGTACGGCTTTAAGATCTTTGGGCGAAACCAGGTCAACCATTTTGCCCTTTTGCAGGAGCGCCACGCCGGCAACGACCGGAGTCGTCGTTTTATCATGTTTGTACATATAAAGATATGGAGCCATAACTGTCCCGGACTGATTGCGAAACTGCAGGATCAGCTGGAGCAAGGTTACTTCCAAGGTCTTGGAGCTGTTCTCGTACGAAGTCCTCTCCATTTGCAAAAATTGTTGACTCTCGGTATTCTCGATAAACGGTTTCAATTGCATATAGTCGGCCGCCTTTCCTTTGGCGATGATAAAGTGCGCGGTAAGCCGCGGTTCGTGATCCCTGGAAAAGAACTCAAGCACCTCCCCGACATTGCGGGACTTCGCCAAAGCTTCACCGACGATGACTGTTCTCAAATGACTCCACTGCGCTGTTCTCCCCACATTCATCGTAATATCTCGGACCGCTTCGAAAAGTGTGTTGCCCGTCGTTACCACATTGAAGCTGGAAGTCCCGCCTTCCCCGCCTTTTCTACCTTTCGGTTTGTAAATTTGCAGGGTAAGCTGAATCTTGCCATTCTCCGATTGGTCGATCGCAACGCCCATGATAAAAGCTTTCTGCGGCAATTCAACTTTATTCCAGCATCCGGTCAGCAAGAGAAACGAAACAACAATTAGCGCTATGTTCCGAAGCTTCATGTTTCACCATTCTTTCAGTTCTCGGATAGATTTAATTTTGTTTGTGGCGATTTCGCGGCGATCGCAGGAATGTTCTCAGCGGGGCGCGAACAAAGACATCCCGCAAGTACTTCATATTTACGGGCGCCAAAGAACCTAGATAAGGCTGGCCAAGCGAGCGTAAGCATGCAAGGTGCAGCAAAATCCAAATGCAACCGACCATCAATCCAAATCCCCCCAAAGATGCAGCCATGATCATCAACGGAAACCGTAAGAGCCGCAAAGCACTCGCCATATTGTATTGAGGAATGGAAAAAGAGGCGATCCCCGTGAGCGCCACGACAACAACCATGATCGGGGAAGCGATACCGGCAGTGATCGCCGCTTCGCCGATCACAAGCGTTCCGACAATGCTTACCGCGGAGCCGATCGGTTTAGGCAGACGTACTCCGGCTTCACGCAGCATTTCAAAGAAAAACTCCATAATGAGAGCTTCAACGAAAGCCGGGAAGGGGATACCCTCACGCGAATCCAGAATGGCCAGTAGAAGCACCGTTGGGATCAGTTCAGGATGAAAAGTCGATAAGGCGATATAAATGCTCGGCAACGTGAGTGCGATGAAAAACGCGAATATTCTTGTGATACGAATTAATGACGCAATCATCGTCCTCTGATAGTAATCTTCAGCGGATTGCATCATCTCGACAAAAAGACCAGGACACAGCATTACAGATCCCGTCCCCTGAACCATTACAATAATTTTTCCGTCAAGCAAAGCAGCAGCAGCCACATCCGGCCGTTCGGTATAGCGATACTGGGGAAAGGGGGAGAAATTTGAATCTTCGATCCAATCTTCTATATATGACGTTTCCAGTACCTCTGCTTGATGAATGGTCGATATTCTTTTTTTGAATTCGGCAAGCGTTTCCGGATTGACAGCTCTGTCCAAATACCCGAAGGCAATTTCCGTTTTCGCTTCAATTCCTGCTGCGATTCTTTCGATTTTAAAGCGGGGTGTTTTTAAACGCAGCCTGATCATGCCAATGTTTTTGTTCAAGTTTTCAACCGTGCTCTCCCGCGGCCCGTGTACGACCGATTCCGCCAAAGGTTCGTTAACTTGTCTTGTCTCGATCAGGTTGGCCGAATAATTAAGCGCACGATCCCATTCGTCGAAAAAAATGACGATATTTCCGCTAACAATAGCGTCAACGGCATCTTCAAGGTTTTCCACCATTTTCGCTGATTGGGCCGAGATTCCATTTTTGCTAAAAAACTCGATCACTTCTTCCGGGGTAATCATTGTTGCTTTTCCGACTTCATGTGTGACGAGGTCTTGCAGCGTCGCTTTCATGTAATTCAACTTCAGTTCTTCAATAAGCGATTCGAAATAAACGGAAAACGACATATATTTCATTTCCGGTCCGTATTGCCAAGGAACAATCGACAAATCTTGGCAATTCTCAAAAAGAGTTTCTATTTGATTCCTGTTCATATGTAAATCAGGAGAGATTTTCATCCAGAAATACCCCCGGTTCTGAATATATATCCCAAATATTATCCCCAAAATCAGGTGTAACATACATAATCATGCGTGATCTGAGAGGTGGAACCCGGTTGACCGCGACCAGCGTAGGAGGCTGCGTACTGCGAGATTGGCGGAAGATTATTACCGAAAAGAGTGAGGACTACCTTCGGAAACAAAGGGGAATTGGTGACCAGGTTAAATGAATTGGCAAAAGCGGATATATGAACACCGAAGATGATTCACTAGAAAAGGAGGTAAACGAAGCCATGTCGGATAACGGTTACGATGAGTTTTATGATGGACTTGACGTAGATTATGAACCGGACGACCCAACGGATGATTTGGTATGCTCTGGCTGTTTAAAAGACTTTACCTGTCCTGAAACTGAAATCGGTTTTCTTGTTCCGCGTATGTCACCTGATGGGGTAAAAAAGCTAGGAGTTCGCTATTATTGTAAACCTGTGCTCCAGATGCAAAAAAGGGGAGTCCCGATGGATGGGAACCTTGCTTTATAGAGGATGAATAGGCTACTCTTCAGCAAAAGGAATGATCGCCGCCAACCGAATGTAAAATACAGATAAATGGAAAAACGGCCTGTTTAGGCCGTTTTATTATTTGAACGCCAATCTCGTATTGGTCGTTTGTTCATCCAGTTATACGTTACCAAACTCTCAGTCCGGATTTGTGCAGTTAGAGGATCGACCTATCGTAATGTTGGTCCAATGATACGCATTTTATTTCTTTGACAATTTCGAGTCGTGGATCGTTCGTTATAAACAAATCCGCATTGGCTACAAGCGCCGTGGCGATGATCAATGCATCTGGTGTTTTAATATTGTACTTTCCTCGGAGATAGGCAGCTCGTTCGGCGACCATGTTATCGATCGGTAAGATGGTAAGGTTGGGGAAGTGGGAGAAAAGCAATTTGTATTGCTTCTCCAGACTCAGGTTTCCTTCACGTATTGGTTTAACCAAGATTTCAGTCAAAGAGACGGAAGAAGCCACCGCGATAACAATTCCATCTTCTATCTGCTCCAAAATCGTTTTAGCTTTCTCACCAAATTCGGGATGTTGCTCAAAAACATAAATGAATAGGTTCGTGTCTAATGCAATTTTCTTACTTCCTTGGAAAAAGTCCGACATTACCATTCAGCACGCTCCTTGCGAATGTAATCATCTGCTGATTCCCGTTCCCAGATGTCTTTGCCAAGTCCCCATAGTTTGTCGGAGAAAGATTTTGGTTTTGGCATAACAATGATTTCCTGACGAATTTCATCGTACTGCCAAAGCAATGAATCGCCAATATTAAGTTTTGCTCTCGTCCTTATTTCCTCGGGTATTGTTATCTGATATCTTGTACGAATTTCGCTTTCCGATTTAACAACATGATCCACACATACCATCTCCTTGTTTTTTCTTATTTAGATAGATTATATCATACAAAAATTTAATTCGTCTAATCTGATTGAATTTTATCACAACCCAATTATTAGGGACACCAATCACACACAATGCTATTGTGTGTGATTGGTGAAACGGCGAAAACCCGCGCCATGACTGGGCTTTTAGGCATATTTATTTTTTGAGCGAATGATACCTCTCTAATATTAGGTATAATAGCTTTAAGTATTTTAGATAAAGGGTGATATTTTATGGAATTTGTACAGCCCATACGTGACAAAAAACAGATTGATGCCATGAAAAAAATTTTGAAAGCGACAAGTGTTCGGGACTTTTGTTTGTTCACGTTGGGAATCAATTGTGGACTTCGGATCAGTGATCTGCTGGGATTACGCATAAGTGATGTGATGGATGAAAAAGGGAGGGTTTTGGATCGAATTGCCATTCGCGAACAAAAAACGGGTAAGACGAAAGACTTTCCAATCAGTGAGATCGCGGCAAAGGCTATCAAGGAATATTTGACCGAACGAAGAAGCTACATGCATAATGAACCATTGTTTCTTTCAAGGAAGGCAACGAATGGTCTCGCGCCATTACAGAGGTGGCAGGCATATACCATTATCAATGCAGCAGCAAGGGCAGTAGGGATCAAGGATAAGATAGGTGTTTATTGCATACTAAAAGTGCCGAGTGTTGCAGCGTAAAAATGCTCAAGTAACGGCAAAGAAAAAGAGACACTTGCCAGCACCC
>NZ_JACXIY010000068.1 GCF_014705655.1 Paenibacillus arenilitoris
AAAGCCGTAGCGTCTGGGGATGTACAAGCCAAGATGGTGAAAGTGTGAGGAAATTGAAGATAAGCTAAGCATGAGATACGTTAAGTAACATAGACTCAAGAATTCGGGTGTTTAACCGGGGTAGGCTGCATGGTTGACTCCTGCGGGGAGTGCGTCAACTGCCATAAGGGAGAGGAGCAGTATTGCCTTAGCGGTAATACGGGCACTTATGGAGCCATCGACCGATACGGGCAATATACGCAGGGGGGCTATTCTACGCACATCGTCGTAACCGAAGACTTTGTGGTCAGAATTCCCGACGGTATGGAGCTTGACGCGGCCGCACCGCTCTTATGTGCAGGCATCACAACGTACTCGCCGCTGCGCCATTGGGGAGCCGCTCCCGGCAAGAAGGTAGCCGCGGTCGGACTTGGCGGGCTTGGTCATATGGCGGTTAAGATCGCTCATGCGATGGGCGCGGAAGTTACGGTCTTGTCGCAAACATGGAAGAAGAAAGAAGACGGTTTGCAGCTTGGCGCGGATCATTATTATGCCACGAGCGATCCGGAGACGTTTAAGAAGCTGGCTGGTACGTTCGACCTCATCGTGAATACAGTAAGCGCGAAAATCGATATTAATGCTTACCTGTCATTGCTGGCGCTGGACGGAACATTGGTCAACGTCGGTGCGCCAGCGGAACCGCTGCCCGTTCAGGTTTTTTCGTTGATCCCCCATCGTCGGTCGTTTGCTGGATCCATGATCGGTGGAATTCGCGAAACGCAGGAAATGCTTGACTTTTGCGCGGAACACAACATTACTCCCGAGATCGAGGTAATTTCCGCAAACCAAATCGATGAAGCCTGGGAGCGGGTATTAGCTTCAGATGTCCGGTATCGTTTTGTAATCGACATCGGCACGATGGAAACGGAGTCGCGAGTAAACCGGTAAACGATAAGAGGCATGCTTACACAGTGTGCCTCTTTACTTGTTCGAAATCATATCTATTATAATCAAGGAAAGCACATCATATCGGGAATTGGAGGCGTTTACATGAACGGTTGGATCCAGGCAGGTACGGTAGAAGAGCTTCGAGTGCAAGGACCGAAGCTGATTAAGGGGGGCATCGTGGTTTTTTATCACGAGGATGAAGTGCATGCGCTTGACAACCGTTGCCCTCACCTCGGATTTCCGCTCCACATGGGAAGTTTGTGCAACGGAATTTTGACATGCCATTGGCATCATGCGCGGTTTGACGTATGCAGCGGCGGAACGCTCGACCCTTGGGCGGACGATGTGCCGGTACACGATATAACCGTTCAAGACGGAGCGATTTGGGTCAACCCGAATTCCCGGAACGGCAAACAAGTCCAGCTGTATAAAGACCGGCTTCTGGGCGGCCTAGAGCAAAATATCGGTCTTGTCATAGCCAAGGCTATTGTAGGATTAATGGAGGCAGGCGTTCCCGAAACGGAAATCGCAGCGATTGGGATCGAATTCGGTGTCAAACAGCGCAGGCAAGGGTGGGGCTCCGGCTTAACGATTCTTACTGCGATGACTAACGTCCTGCCAAAGCTTGATAAACAAGGCCGTATCCTTGCTTTGTTTCAAGGGTTGCTGCGTACGACGCGCGACTCGGCCGGAAGCGGAACGCGCTTCTTGCTCGGTCCGCTCCCGAATACGGGCGTCTCCGAACAACGGTTGACGGAATGGTACCGCGATTGCATCGAGGTTCGGGATACGCGCGGCGCCGAACGGGTGCTTCTTACCGCTTTGCAGACGGAGGCGGAGGAGAAGCGGTTATTCTCAATGATGAGCATGGCCGCGACGGACCATTTCTATATGAATGGCGGCCATACGCTGGACTTCCATAATAAAGCATTCGAGAGCTTGAAATATGTCGGGGAAGAGCAGCGCAATGATGTGCTCGCTTCGCTCGTTCCGATGTTCGGAGACGCCTCGCGAAGCGAAGAGCTTCACAGTTGGCAGTCTCCGGTCAATTTGGTTCAGCCGTTGAAGGAAGCGTTCGACGAGCTGTCCGATAAGGAAGTTTCGTCTGGAGGCGGGGGCTCCGGTATCGACGACGAGGAGCTGCTCCAAGCGCTGCTCGGCGACGATCCGCTAAGTACGGTTCGCGTGCTGAAGGAAGCTTTGCTCGGCGGCGCCTCTCCGGTGCGCATCTCGCAAATCGCCGCACTCGCTGCGGCGGAACGGGTCGTCCGCTTCCATACGCAGAACGATTTCGGGGACTGGATTTCGGTGCTGCACACGTTTACGCATGCTCACGCCGTTCACGAAGGTTTGATCCGTTCCGCCGATCCATGGCTGGTTCGCGGCATTTTCCATACGGCGGCTACGATTTACCTCGACCGGTTTTTGAACATCCCGGCTGCCCCGAGACCGGCTGCAATTGAAGCGGCCGAAGAAGTGCCGCAGCCAACGGAACTTCTTGAGATTCTCGACAAGCAGCAGCAGGTGGCGCCGGCGGCGGCATGGGTGATTCGCTATATGCGCAGCGGCGGAAAGCCGGAGTCTCTATTCAATATATTGGGGCATGCGCTGCTTCGAGAGGATGCGGAATTCCACTCCTTCCAGATGTACGAGGCAGCCGTGGCGGAATATGACCGCTGGTCTTCCGAATCGGGGCCTTTCGCCGAGAAAGCCCGCGAAACGCTGATTGTTGCGGTTACCCGTTACTTGGCGGCGCATGCTCCGACTTCCCGCGAGACGCCGCATACGGCGAAAATTGCATGGCGCCTCCATCGCGGCGAGAAGTTGTTCGAAGATAAGTAAGCGGCCTATTATCGGAGCTTTCACCTTGTACTTGTTGACTTCAAAATAATGCAAGAAGCTGCCGGATGAACCGGCAGCTTCTTGCGTTTCGCGGGAACTACTGAGCATCTTGCTGCTCCTCTTTATAATCAATAATTGCTGCTTGTTGTGAGGGTTTTAGTTCCACGCGAGCATAACGTTAATCAAAATTTCGCCTGGATTCTTTTTAAAAATAGATCGGCGGCAGCCGAAAAGACCCGATGCTTTTTCCAAACGATATTTAAGCCGGATTCAAGTCTTGGCTCCAGCGGTTTGAAACAAAGGTTACTATCGCTGGACGTATTCACGATTTTATCAAGAGTTAATGCATAACCGATGCCTTCTTCAACCATAATGGCAGCATTATAGGCAAGATTGTATGTGGTCACGACGTTTAATTTATCAAAATCATCACCAAACCAATCCGCAAATTCATTTTTAGAAAAGGTCTGCTTCATAGCCTGTCGGGAACAGATTAGCGGAACAGTTAATAAATCCGCTGCTTGAATGGTATCTTTGCATGCAAGCGGGCTGTCTTTCCGCATAACAACGCCCCAAACATCCTTGGCCGGGATATTGATAGAATTGTATTTCGATAAATCGGCGGGTTGAATCAAAATGCCAAAGTCAAGCAGTCCCTTGTCGAGCCGTTCCGTCACGTCATCTTCGTTGCCGCTGTAGAGGTGATACCGTATATTGGGATAGCTTAACTGTAAGTCCCTTACTACCCGTGCGATCTGTTTCATGACTTCCGTTTCCCCGCCGCCAATGTAAATGTCACCGCTTATAGTCTCTTCCATGGATCTAAATTCAGCCTCTAATTTATCGACCATATCGACGATTTCTTCCGCTCTCTTTCTTAAGAGCATTCCTTCCTCCGTGAGAATGATACTGTGGCTGCTGCGATTAAATAGCTTTTTTCCTAACTGTTGTTCAAGATCTTTTAATTGTCTAGACAAGGTTGGCTGTGTAAGATGCAAAAAATCAGCCGCCGCCGTAATGCTTCCTTCTCGCGCAACCGTAAGAAAATAACGCAAAACTCTAACTTCCATCCATACTCCTCCTTCATGGTTTACAATACATGTTCAAGAAATGCTTATCAAGCATATCTTGATATGAGATATGAGTATTTGTTATACGAAAAAAGCTCGCTAAAATAAATAACAGAGGAGTGATGGACATCAGCGCGATGGAGGAAGAATAACGAGTAGCCTTGGCAATAGTAGGGGAGCCCTTAAGAATGCATGAAATTTACTTTCGGGAGGAAGAAAATGTCTATAAAAAAACCGGCGCTGACGCCGTTGGCATCGCAGAGCAAAAGATCGGCAGATCGCTGCCTACCGCGATCTGTCGACGTCCATGGCCTATGAAGAATAATCGAAATCCATTACTTGTCTATATATTAACCTTGGGTGTATTCGGTATCTTGAATACCGAGATGGGCGTGATCGGAATCTTGCCTCTGATTGCGGACCAGTACCAGGTCAGCGTCTCCACTGCAGGGTTGATCGTGAGTCTCTTTGCGCTTGCGGTTGCCGTCTCCGGTCCCGTTCTGCCTTTATTGTTTTCGGGCATGAACCGCAAGAAAGTCATGTTGCTTGTGCTTGGCATTTTTATTGCGGGCAACCTTGTCTCCGCCTTCACGTCAAACTTTGCCGTGTTATTGATTGCGCGTGTCGTTCCGGCTTTTTTCCATCCTGTTTATTGTTCCTTGGCATTTTCCGTCGCAGCGGCGTCCGTCAGCAAGGAACAATCTTCGAAGGCAGTGGCCAAAGTATTCGTTGGCGTCTCTGCGGGGATGGTGCTTGGCGTACCGGTCTCGAGTCTGATCGCCAACGCCGCTTCGCTTACCTATGCGATGTTGTTCTTTGCTGCCGTAACGATCGTCGCATTCGTCGCGACGCTCCTGTTCGTACCGTCGATGCCTGTTGCGCAAAGGCTCTCTTACGGCACGCAATTGCGCGTATTAAGAAGATCCGTGACCTGGCTTTCCATTGCCGGTGTCATCTTCATGAACGGAGCCGTATTCGGGGTGTACAGTTATCTGGCCGAGTATTTGAAGACAGTAACGAATTATGACTGGAACACCATCAGTTTGATGTTATTTGTATACGGTGCGGCCAATATTATCGGAAACATGATTGCTGGGAAGCTGCTTGCCAAGCATCCATCAAGAACGGTAATGTCTTATCCAATTGCATTGGCTGCCGTTTACATCATGCTTTTCATCATGGGACCGTTCAGTATGCCAGTGGCCTTCCTTATATTGATATGGGGAATATTGGGCGGCATAGGCGGCAACCTTGCGCAGTATTGGGTTGTGTCCGCAGCGCCGGAGGCTCCCGAATTCGCAAATGGGATCTTTCTGACATCCGCCAACTTGGGAACAACGATCGGTGCAAGCGTATGCGGACTGATCATTTCAGGAATGAGTACAAAATATGTCGTAATTGGGGGAATCTTGTTCCTGCTTTTAAGTATCGCAGCGATTTATCCAAGAATTTACATGTATGATCGAATCCGGCGTGGACGAGCTCGCGGAAAAACTTGAAGGTATGAGTGCTGATTTTACGTTAACGATTGAAAAAATGGATTAATGGTATCCGAATTCGACCGTCGAATCCGGTTTTTTTACAACGTGTTTGATAAGGAGAAGCAGCCGCTTTCGGGAACTTTCGAAGCCGTTAACGGTCTATAATGGGGTTAGTCTGATCGCGATCGGAACAACCCTATTCTTACATACCGGAGGTGACGGAACAAATGCGCATTGCTATCGGCTTTAAATTAACGGCGCTTGTTCTTCTGATCATGCTGACTCTGACATCTATTGGGGCTTACGGATCTTCAGCCGCATCCACATTAAACTACTCGAATCCGATCAACACGGCTGGGGCGGATCCATACATTATGCTGCATTCGGACGGATATTATTATTTTACGCGCACATTAGGCAACAGACTGGATATTTGGAAATCTAGATCGCTGATAGCCATCGATTTGGGTGAACGAAAAACGATTTGGACGCCGCCTTCCGGTTTAAAGGACATTTGGGCCCCTGAAATCCACAATATCGGCGGCAAATGGTATATCTACTACACGGCGAACACCGGATGCGGCGATGACTGCCGGGGGATATACGTCCTGGAGAACGATTCCGCGGATCCTTTGCAGGGAGATTGGACCGACAAAGGCAAAATGAACTTGCCGTATTCGGGATTGGACGGCACGGTATTCGACCATAACGGCCAGTTATACTTCCTGTACGCGGCATATGGGGATTGGTCAGGCAGCCACGGCAGCGCGATTGCCATCGCGATGATGTCGAATCCGTGGACGCTGGACGGAGATAATGTCATTCTGACGAAGCCGGAATACAGCTGGGAAAAGAAAGGCATGCCTGTAAACGAAGGCGCCGTCATATTGAAAAGGAACGGCAAAATATTTCTCGTCTATTCCGCGAGCGCCTGCTGGGAAGATGATTACTCGCTTGGCATTCTGACAGCTGACGATACAAGCGACTTACTGAATCCCGCATCATGGACGAAGAGTGAGCAGCCGGTATTCGCCAAGTCGCCGGAAAATGGCGTTTACGGACCGGGACATAACTCCTTCGTCCAATCCAAGGACGGTACGCAGGATTTGATCGTGTACCATGGCAACAGCGGACCCGGTCAAGGATGCGGCCCAAGACCGACAAGAGTGCAGCCTTTTACTTGGATGAACGACGGTTCACCGAACTTTGGCATTCCGACGAACGGTCCTCTTGCCGTTCCATCCGGCGATTATCGGATTGAAGCGGAGCACGGAGTACCAGTCAAAGCGCAAATAAAAGAGAAGAAAGGCGCGTCCGGCGGCAAAATCGTACGACTCAATAATAGCAATAGTTCCTTAACGATCAAGGATGTCATTGTGCCGGAGGAAGGCAGCTACACATTAAACGTTCGATATTCGGGCGCCGCCGGCCCCAAGGCCTCGGTGAACGTATCGGTGAACGGCAAACCCGCCTTGTTGATGGCGTTACCTCGCATTGGAAGCAATCAATACGCGACCGCTGCGATACAAGTCGAGTTGAAGAAAGGCTACAACAACCTAATCGAATTTACGAAAGGCAAGCATGCCGTCGAAATCGATTCTATTGAGCTTGCCGGCAGCCATACGTTCTCGGTCAAGCCTGGAGCCGAATACAAGCTGATTAACCCGTACGGCGGCAAGGCGCTGGATGTAGCGGATGCAGGCATGGCGGACGGAACGTGGACCCAGATGTCGGACGACTCCAACGGAACAGCTGCGCAGCGCTGGAAAATTGCCTTGAACGAGGACGGAACCTACACCATAATCAATCCGAACTCCGGCAAAGCGTTGACCGTACTGGATCCTGCGGAAGCCTGGGGAAGAGTGGGCATCACAGAGAATCAGGGTCTGGATACGCAGAAATGGAAACTCATCGATACCGGCAACGGCTACTGCAAATTAATCAACGTACAGACGGGAAAAGCGCTCGATGTAAGCGGAGCCAGCATCAACAGCGGAGCGGGTGTTGGCACTTGGAAGGACCTTCCGGGCGGAGTCGCGCAGCTGTGGCTGTTCTATCGGTTGGACTGAAGTTGTAAGCGCATTCGTTTTCCATTACAATGAGGGAAACCATTCTCTATAAAGGCATGGGATCCCGATGAGATACGAATTTGTGGAAAATATCGAGCATTTTGCCCCTCATGCGTTTGCGGGAGAGCAGGGTACGGGCTTGTTCCGCTCTCACTCCCACGTCACCGACGAGATTACGCTTATTCTTGAAGGAGAGGGCCATTATTCCTCAAATGACCAAAACGTACAGGTTGCGGCGGGTGATCTGATCCTCATTCCGCCCGGCATCGTACACGGCTTCGTGTGCTTGAAAGCGTGGAACGGGATCTCGATCCATTACGATTCCCAGAGCATCCCGTCTTACTGCCAATATTTGCTTCAACATGCCTACAGGCAGTATCCGAATCAAATATTAATATCGCGGCTGAACCGGACTCGCTTAGAAAGAGTGAAGGCGGCAATACAGCAGCTGGAAGAAGAATGCGTATGGGTGCGGTTGAATGAAAATTCGTATTCGCAGGACCTGATACGTAATGCGCTGGAAGCGATACTGCTTTCCTACCTGACGAACGCTCCCGGACCTTCGGAGCCGGCTATTGACGGCGAAGACTGCGATGAACGGATGATACAAGACGCGTTGAAAGAAATTCATCTGACCTATTTTACTTCGTTGAAGATTGCCGATTTGGCGGCGCGCCGCTTCCATTCCGAGAGCGTCTTCCGCAAAAAATTTTCGAAGCGCGTAGGCTTATCGCCAAAGCAGTATATTATCTCCGTCCGGTTGAACGAAGCCAAACGGCTGCTGCGTCATACCGACAAGCCTGTCGAGTTCATCGCCTCCGAAGTCGGATTTACGTCCTCCAGCCGCTTCTATGAACTGTTCGTCAAACATGTAGGCAAAACGCCCTTGGAATGGCGAAATGAATCGTACCACAACCCTTAGCCCGGCTGCGTGCCGGGCTATTTTTCGTCTTTGCCATTTGAACGATTCCGCTTTTGGCCGTTTTTTTTAACCCGCAGCAAACTTTCCGCCGACCTGCCGGGTAATACTTATAGAACAGCTTGAAAGAGGTGAACGAGGTGGAGAAGGAAATCATCAGCCGGATCGTGCAAGGCGACCGGGGCGCGTTCCGGACGCTGTACGACGAGTACTTCGACTATGCGATGCGAACGGCGATGCTCGTAACGAAGAACGGCGAGTGGGCGAAGGACGCGGTGCAGGAGACGTTCCTTCGCGTATACCGCAATTGCTGGCAATACGATGCTTCGAAGCCGTTTAAACCGTGGTTTTATTGCATTTTGTTAAGAGAGTGCTATAGGGTCATGGAACGGGAGAAGAAGGTGGTGCCGTTCGGGGAGCAGCTGGAGCGGATCGCCGTGGAGCCGGATTTGCCGGATGACAGGGTAGATGTCTACGAAGCGATGCAATCGCTGAACGACATATACCGAATACCGCTCCTGCTGAAATACGTGCACGATTATTCGGAGAAAGAGATCGCGGACATGCTGGAGCTGAACGTCAATACGCTGAAGTCGCGTCTCTTCAAGGCGCGCGAGAAGATGAGAGATCGCTTGGGAGGGGAGCCGCATGGATCGGAAGCTTAAGGACGAACTAATGAAGAAATCGAATTATCCCGACGATTGGAAGGAAGAGATCTGGGGTCGGCTGGAAGCCCAACTGGATCGGGTAGAGGTGGACGCGACCTCGGACAACACGCAGAGCATTCCTGCAGAACGGCCGGAGCCGCAAGAAGAGCCGCTGCCGCAACGCAGCAACAATAACAAGAACAAGCATAAGGGGATGAGAACCTTGAAAATATGGATAGGCGTAGCAACCGCGGCCGTTGCCGCAACGGTATTCTTGTCGCTGCCGGCAGGCACGGCGATGATGAACAGCGTGAAGAACTGGTTCGTGCCGGAGAAGAAGATCGAGATTGAAGTGGAAGGACATAAGGAAGAGACGAACGGCCAAGTTCATGTCGACGATACGAGCGACTACGCCATCTATTATGACAAGGATCGATATAAGCTGGTCGAAGGAGACGGCAAGGACGTCATCACGACGATCGATCCGCTGCCGGAGCCGTACCCGGAAGTGTCGCTGACGATTGAGCAAAAGGCGGATGTATTGCCCGAGGAGCTGGCAAAGCAGATCGCCGGGCAGCTCCAAGGCGAATACGCTCGCGTCGACGCGATCGAACGCGTCACGGCGCCGGTCGACGGCTATCTCGTCCACGCCATCGACGGCAGCGACCGGCTCAGCGAAGTGACGAACGTCTACGTGGTCAGCAACAAGAAGCAAGGCAGCTTCGTCCTGTCGGGACGCTACTTCCTCGAAGCCGCGGAAGGGCACGGGGCAAGGTTCTACCATACGCTGGAGCAGTTCGAGGTGCTGGCGGACGAATAAGATTTGGCGCTTTAAACAATTGAATAAACATAGAATCAAAGAGGAAGGTGCGTTAAGCGCCTTCCTCTTATTTATAAGCGAAGTAACCCCGTGCAATATGCATATCAATAAATTGGCCGTTCAAGCCAAAATGGGCACAGCCTCCGCTTAAAGTAAATTCCGGCGTACTAGCCAAGTATGCAAGACTCGTTTCGTCTGCGTCTAAAGGCGCAGTTACCGATAGTTCAGAATAAATAAGCATAAACCGATTCAGACCGGACGAATAGAGACTGTCGTAAAAAAATAAGTAATTCTTTTGCTTTGATTAAAAGCCTCTTTATCGTTTGCGGTTATCTTTATTAAGAAGATGATACGTGAATGGAAGGAGGCTTTTTGTTGTTATGAAACCGAATTACAGCGGACTCGATTGGCTCAAATTTGCAGCGGCCATTCTGGTTGTTGCCAACCATACGGGACCGCTGCAAAGCTTCAGTCCTTATGCCGATTTTCTGCTAAGCGGCGTGCTTACGCGTGTTGCGGTTCCCGTGTTTTTCATGTCCTCCGGGTTCTTTTTGTTCCGTAAGCTGACCGGCGATTCCGCAGCCGATTTGGCCGCCCTGCATCGCTATGCCGCAAAAGCGGGCAAGCTATACGTCATTGCGATTGCATTGTACATTCCGCTCAACCTGTATACGGGTTACTTTATAACGGATTTCTCCGTTTATTCCATGATTAAGGATCTTGTGTTTGACGGCACCCTCTATCATCTGTGGTATTTGCCTGCGCTGTTGATCGGAATATACCTGACTTTCTTCTTATACAAGAGGATGTCGATGAAGGGGATGCTGGCGGCAGCCGGAATCCTGTATGCCATAGGCATGCTGGGCGGCAGCTACTACGGTATCATTGAAGGTCATCAGGGATTCGTGCAAATTTATGACGGAATGTTTACCTTGTTCGATTACACGCGCAACGGACTGTTTTATGCACCCGTTTATATTGCTTTAGGCGCATGGGCAGCGAAGCAGCCCAACAAGGAGGGAAGCGGGGCCGTGCAAGCCGGCTTGTTCGCCGCATCGCTCGGCATGATGTTCGCGGAAGGGATCCTCTTGCATGCGGCGGATATCCCAAGGCATGAAGGGATGTATATGTTTGCCCTGCCGGCATCCTATTATTTGTTCCGATGGGCGCTCCACTGGAGGGGCAGATCGGGCAAAGGCTTCAGAGAATGGCGGGTATGGATTTATATTTTGCATCCCTACGCCATCGTTCTTGTTCGCGGAGCATCGGAGGCTGTACATCTGGACCATTTGTTTATTCAAAAAAGTATGCTGCATTTCGCCGCTGTCTGCCTGCTGTCGATCGTTATGGCCGCGGCAGCCGTCAAGCTTGAGCAGACGCCTCGTATAATTGGACAAGCCAGGAAACACTATTGACTGACGATTGAGAGGGGGCGGTAATGCAATTAAGTCGGATTTAAAAGGACCGCAGAGGATCAATCGGCCTTCGTGAATCTTATCCATGAGCGCGCGGCAAGACTAGGGAATATTGGCACCTTGTCCTTTTTTTACAATCTCAACTACGCGCCTGAACCTGGGCGCCCGATCAGAGGCCTGCTCGATCCAAAGCCGTGTCGGAAGACCTCGGCCGACTGGAGCAGGGGCAACTCCAGGATGAGGGGTGGGGGGTGGACTTCACCAGCTACTCAGACGCAGCCTCCCTGGAATGGCGCGGATACGTCACAGTCGGCGCAGTCGCCGTGCTGCGCATGAATGGGCGCTGACGGAGCGAGCGATTCACCCTTGTCCCACTAAATTCAAACCCGTAGCTCGAGCTCAAGACTACCGCGAAGTCGAGTTTGGGAAGCTCATCATGTTTGAGAACGATCGTGAAGGCTTCGAAATGTTCGTTTGCGGGTTCAGATATATTGCGACGGAGCCAATGGTTCCAGGATGTCGTCGTTGAAATGGAAGAGGCTGCATCGTCCTTTGAAAGGTAAGTACGAACAGCTTTTTTTATACTTTTTTCAATGTTGAACCATTACGAAAGAGGAGTAAAATTTATAGTATAATAACTTGGAGGCGAATGGCTTAATGTCTACTGGACGAATAAAAGAACTGCAGCCTACAGATGTTATACCCGGATTAGTGAACTCATTTATCATACCAGACAGTTTAAATTGTTGAATTCTTAAAGGGGAATAAAAAATGAAAATAATCGGAATGCTTGGTGGTATGAGCTGGGAAAGTACCGTTCTTTATTATCAGATAGTGAATGAAGTCGTTAAGAATGAACTAGGTGGTTTACACTCGGCAAAAATCTTAATGTACAGTGTTGATTTTGCTGAAATTGAAGAATGTCAGGCGAACGGCGACTGGGATAAGAGCGCGTCCATTTTGTCTGAAGCAGCGCAGAATTTACAAAAGGGCGGAGCCGACTTCATCATCATTTGCACGAATACCATGCACAAAGTCGCTCCGCAAATTCAGGCGAATATTCATATTCCCATCATCCATATAGCTGAAGCGACTGCAAATGAATTGCTGCTGCACAAAATTCAAAAGGTTGCGCTGCTAGGTACTAAATACACCATGACGCAAGACTTCTATAAAAAGAAACTGATTGATGCGGGGATTAAAGTTCTGATTCCAAATGAACAGGATATTGAAGTGGTCAACGACATTATTTATGATGAACTGTGTCTGGGGACTGTTTCTGAACTGTCCAAGAAAAAGTATCTTGAAATTATGGATCGACTAGCCGCTCATGGAGCCCAAGGCGTAATTTTGGGCTGTACAGAGATAGGATTACTTATTCAGCAAGAGGACAGCTCATTACCCGTCTTTGATACGACAAAGCTACATGCAGAAATGGCAGCTAGATTAGCATTAAAGTGAATAGCAATTGAACCTTCTCTGTGGATGAGTGGAAGGTTTTTCTTGCGAACACCGAGAGGGCTACCGCGTGGAAGCCCTTCGTTTTCTGAATTTTTTATAGTTTTACATAACATAAATGGACACCCATTGCAAAGAGTATGGGAAGTCCATTTATTTGTGTTGAAATAGAAAGTGGTGGTTACCGCACCGCGACACCCTTGCCATAGGCACCTGTACCGCAAGCCGGCATATAGTATAGAGGCATCAAGTCAGGCGCTTACAAGGCGAAGCGCAACTTTTCGCGAAAATGAGGTGGGATGATGTCAAACGGTGGTGTAGCGTATTTCTCGGCAGAGTTCGGGCTTGACGAATCTTTGCCGATTTACTCGGGGGGCCTTGGCATATTGGCAGGCGACCATATCAAGGCGGCCGCAGACATGAATGTTCCGCTTACGGGCGTAGGCATATTTTACGGTAACGGTTACTTCCAGCAGCGCATCGACGAGGGCGGCTCGCAGCAGCATCTGTATCCCACTATCAACCCAGAGGTGAGCTCCTACCCGGTTCGTCTCGTGCGGGATGCCGAAGGACGGCCTCTCGTCGTCGACGTGATGATAGGCGGCAGACAGGTGTATGCGAAAGCGTGGTCTGTGCAAGTGGGTTCGGTCACGCTGTACCTGCTCAATGCCGACGTTGAATCGAATAGCGACGCGGACCGCCGCTTGACCGACACGCTCTATCCGAGCGAGCAAGACGTTCGCATAAGTCAGGAAATGATCCTCGGCATCGGCGGTGCCAGACTGCTTGCTGCGCTGGGCATCCGGCCGGACGTCTGGCATATGAATGAAGGGCACCCGGCGTTCCTGACGCTCGAGCGCATCCGCATGCTGTCCGCCGAAGGCGTTCCGTTCGAGACGGCACGCGAAGCGGTTAAGGCGAGCACTGTATTCACGACGCACACACCGGTTCCGGCCGGGCATGATGTCTTCTCCATAGACATGGTGGACCGTTATTTCGGCGACTATTACTGGCAGCTCGGCACGGACAGGGAGCAGGTGCTGTCGCTCGGCCGAGCGGGCGACGCGTTCAACATGACACGGCTTGCCGTCAGCATGTCGTCGAAGGTGAACGGGGTGAGCAAGCTGCATGGCGAAGTGACCCGAGAGCTGTTCCATCGGTGGATGCCGCATATTCCGAGACAGGACATTCCTGTCGAATCGGTCACGAACGGCATCCATATCGGGACGTGGCTGTCCGCCGGCATGAAGGAGCTGTTCGACCGGCACCTCCCGTCCGACTGGGCCGTCCGCACGGCGGAACCGAACGTATGGGCTGCCGTGCGGGATATCCCGCACTTCGAGCTGTGGGAGGCGCATCAGCGGGCGAAATCCGAGATGGTCCGGGAATTGGGCTTGCCGATTGCCTCGTCCGGCGGAGGACCGTTGATCGTCGGCTTCGCCAGGCGATTTGCGACGTATAAGCGGGCACTTCTCATCTTCCGCGACCTGGAGAGGCTCGCGCACATTCTGGGCGATCCGCAGCGCCCCGTGTGCCTGGTTTTCGCCGGCAAGGCGCATCCCGCGGACGATCCTGGACAGGAATTAATCCGCAGATTAGTGGAACTATCCAGGGAGGATAGGTTCAAGGGCAGCGTTCACATCATAGAGAACTATGCGATGGATAAGGCGAAGAAGCTGGTCCAAGGCGTCGACGTTTGGCTCAACACTCCCGTGAAGCCGATGGAAGCAAGCGGTACAAGCGGGCAAAAGGCGGCCATAAACGGCGTACTCAACTGCAGCGTATTGGATGGCTGGTGGGCGGAAGGCTATAACGGGCGGAACGGCTGGGCCATCGAAGGCGCGACAGACGGCGACCTCGAGTACCAGTCGCAGCAGGACAGCGAAGCGCTTTACCGGCTGCTCGAGGAAGAGATTATTCCGCTGTTCTACATGCGTGATGATCGCGCGGTCCCAACGGAATGGGTCAACCTGATGAAAGAGTCGATCTGCTCAATCGCGCCCGTCTTCAACACCCACAGAATGGTAAGCGACTACTGGCACAAGTTGTATGTCCCCACGTCTATAAGAGGGAACCGGTTCGCCGCTGACAACTTCGAGGTCGCATCAAGGGTTGCCGCCTACAAGAAATTCATCCGAGACAACTGGTCCGGCGTCAGCGTCAGGAAAGCGGACATTTTGGCCGACCGCAGCAGCAGAATCGGGCTGAACAAGACGGCCTTTCGTGCCGAAATCGGGCTCGGCGCCATCTGGCACAAGGACGTCCGCGTGGAGGCGGTCGGCTCCGACGGCCGTCGCGGCATCTGGAAGGCGAAGCTGGAGCCGGTACAGCAGCTGGCCAAGGGACTGTACGTTTACGAGGGCGCATCGCCCGACGTCTCGATCAACATTTGGAAGTCTAACGTGAACGTGAGGGTCACGCCGATCAGCCCGGATTTCACGACCGATTTCGAGATGGAGCTGGCCGCTTGGGGGATAACGGAATAACGGCGTACAAGACGACGGAGCCATGAAGGACACCGTCGTCTTGCATGCGGGCAATACGATCAGGATTGAAGAGGTTAGTGAGACAAATGCTACCGGTCAATGCATTAGAACCCGCGAAAATCGCGGTTTTTTCATTGTTTAGGAAATTATGCGAATCTAAAAACTGTGGATAATTACGTCGAAATAAATAGGGGGGAGATGGGCGTGGAGAAACAGGAGACGTGGAAGAAATGCGGAATTGTAAAAAAGATCTTGAAAGATCATTTTCATGGATTTTGGGAACTCCATGCGAATCATTTCCCTAAAGAATTGCAGACGGCTATACCGGAAGCTGTGAAGAAGGCAACTCGATGTGGAACGAAGGATATGGGGTTTGCAAGGTACGAATGTATGGGGTGTACGGAAGGGACCCCAGAACCGGTTCTCATCTGCTTTACGTGTAAGAGCCGTTTCTGCCATGGATGTGGGAAAAAGTATACAGACGATTGGGCTGAGAAGCAGCAGGAGCGAATCTTGAATGTGCCGCATCGTCATACTGTTTTTACGGTGCCGAAAGAGCTTCGAAAGTACTTTTTCGAGGATAGAGGTCGGCTGAACGAACTTAGCAAAGAAGTGGCGAAGGTCATTCAGTACTATTATCGCCGTAAAAATAAAAGCAAGCAGTACGAGGTTGGTGTAATCACGGTTATTCATACATTTGGCCGGGACTTGAAATTTAATCCGCATATACATGCTTTAGTGACGGAAGGTGCACTTGACTGTCATCGGCAATGGAAAAGCGTCGAATATATATCCTTTACGTATTTGAGAAAGTCGTGGCAGAAACTATTGATGAATCTCATGTTGAAATGGTTCCCGAGCGACGAGAAGGTCCAAGCGTTGGTAAATCAACTTTACCAACGATACAAGCATGGGTTTTATGTCAATGCAGAACAGCGTATGAAGGATGCCCGCGGAGCAGCCAAATACATTGGTCGTTATTTGGCGCGCCCTGCAATTGCAGAGTATCGGATTATCAAGTACGACTACCATAAGGTGCATTATTGGTATGAAGATCATCAGACCGGGAAGCGAGTAGATGTAGTGGC
>NZ_JACXIY010000069.1 GCF_014705655.1 Paenibacillus arenilitoris
CGCCGGCCGGAGCGCTGCCGCGCTGCCCGCCGCGCCCGCCCGCTTGGGCGCCCCTGCGCCCCGCGCCCCGGCTGCCGGACTTGCCGTCCGGCCGGTCCGCCGTCCAAGGATTGTCGGCCGATACGCTTGCCCGGCCTGAAGCATTGCCGGAGCCTCCGGTTCTTCCGGCTATGGGGGAACGCACGGCGCCGCCGCGATCGGATCTGCGGCCGGCCGGTTTCCCGTCGCGCTCCTGCCTTCCCGAACGGCCGCGCCGTCCTTCCGAGCCCGGCCGTCCGCTTCCGGCGCCCGCGCCGCGCGAGGTAACGCCGCGGCGCCGCACCGGCTCGCTTCCCGCAGTCGATTCCTCGCCGTTCCGGTCGATGGCGCGGCGGTCGAGCCTCGCATTAATGCTCTTCTCGATGCCGAGCAGCGTGTTTTTGTCATAAGGGGTGGCCAGCGTTACGGCAACGCCTTGCTGACCGGCTCTTCCCGTCCTCCCGATGCGGTGGATGTACAGCTCCCCGTCCTGCGGCACGTCGTAGTTGTACACATGCGTCACGCCTTCGACGTCGAGGCCGCGCGCGGCGACGTCCGTCGCGACGAGCACCTGAAGGCGCGCGTCCCTGAACCGCTTCATGACCTGCTCGCGCTTCGCCTGCGTCAAATCGCCGTGCAGCTCGTCGGATTCGATGCCGAAGCTTTGCAGCGCCTCGTTCAATTTCTTGGCGCGGACCTTCGTCCGGCAGAAGACGACGGCCAGATAAGGCCGGTGCCGCTCGAGCAAATGGACGAGCGCCTGCTGCTTGCCGCGGTCGGTCGTCTCGTAGACAACCTGCTTGATGCTGTCAAGGGTGACGTTCGCGCTGCGGACGCGGATATCCGCGGGAGCTTTCATGTATTCCGCCGCCAGCCGCCGGATCGCGTCGGGCATCGTCGCGGAGAACAGCATCGTCTGACGGGCTCTCGGCGTTTGGGTAATGATGCTCTCCACTTCGCCGAGGAAGCCCATGTGGAGCATTTGGTCCGCCTCGTCGAGCACCAGCATCTGCAGCTTGCCGAGGCTCACGGTCTCGCGCTTCATATGATCGATCAGCCGGCCGGGAGTTGCGACGACGATATGGGGCGCGTTTTGCAGCTTGCGGATTTGCGCTTCGACGTCCTGGCCGCCATACGCGGCGAGCACGCGAATGCCGAGCGGCGGCGCCAGCTTCTTCAGCTCGGCCGTAATCTGAATGGCAAGCTCTCTCGTCGGCGTAAGGATGAGCGCCTGAACCTGCTCCTTGTCCGCTTGGATTTGTTGCAAAATCGGCAGCGAGAACGCCAGCGTCTTGCCTGTGCCGGTCTGCGCCTGCGCAATGACGTCCTGCCCTTCCAGCAGCAGCGGGATGGCTTGTCGCTGAACCGGCGTCGGTTCGTTTATGCCGTCTTGTTGTAGCAAATCGCTTAATCGGGGAGAGATCCCCAAAGCATTGAAAGCGTTGGACATTCGATCGTTTCCTCATTTCCTAAGCATCGTTTGAAGTTTAGTATACCAGTTGTCCCTACAATGTGCATCTTCGCATGACCTATGCTATGCTAAAGTCCAATATTATGAGAAGCGGAGGAAGATGCGCGAATGAACGGAACGGAACGCTCCGCCATCAGGGCGGGACTTCAAGTGGATATCGTATTAAAGCAGGATCAGCGGACAGGCAAGCTGATCAGGGGCGTCGTCAAAGATATTTTAACGAACTCGCCGAACCACCCGCACGGCATCAAGGTCAGGCTGACGGACGGCCAGGTCGGGCGCGTGAAGCAGATTATCGCAGGCGAGTAAAGGAGAAGGCCATGGCATTCGGCATAAAAAGGGCGGAGATGGAGCGCTGGAAGCAAGCCGTCGCGCGGGGCGAAATGGCGTTTCTGACGCATTATTGGGCGGATCCCCGTTTCCCCGGCATGCGCACGGTAACGAAGGCGGGCTGCGCGGATTTGGACAAGCTGTCGGCCTGGTGCGTCGCGCACGGCTTGAATCCGCGCTACATCCATATCAGGAGCGATTACCCGCATTTCGATCTTCTGGGGGACAAACAGCGGGAGGTGCTGCTCGAAGCGAACCAGATCGAGCAGCTGGAGAGGTTCGGGTTGTTAACGTAAAGGGGGAGAAGGAGATGCCGGAGGAGAGAGAGGCGCTGCTGCGGGCTTTCGGCGAATGGACGGCGTTCGTATCCGACCTAGGCCGCTACGGCGAATGGCTATGGAATCAAAGCGTCGCGCCAGGCAAATGGACGGTCCGCGAGGCGGTGGCGCATATGTTGAAATGGGACGAATACTTCTTCGAAGGAGCGGTCGCGAAGGTTGCCGCAGGCCTGCCGCTTACGGTGAGGCATCTCGATTACGACGAATTTAACCGGGAAGCTGCCGACTATGGAAGGAAAACTTCGGTCGGGGAGCTGACGGGCGAGGCCGTCCGGATTCGGACCGGCATCATCGAGACGATTTCCGGCTTATCGGATGAGCAGTACGCGGCAGCTTACCGGGACGCGGACGGCCATCCTTTCGACGCGGCGGGCTATTTGAAGGATTTTAAGGAGCATGACCGCCATCATATGGGCCAGTTGAAGGACAGGCTGTCGCTGCGGATCGAGGAAATGAGCCTGAACGGCTGGCCGGCGCTGCAGACGGTCGTCTACGACGGCTGGCTGCTCCGGTTCGCGGACGGCTACACGAAGCGTTCCAATTCCGTCAGCGCCATTTACGGACATACCTTGGAGCTTGCCGGCAAGCTGGATGCGTGCGAACGGCTCTATGGGGAACGCGGCATCCGGACGGCCTTCAAAGTTACGCCGTTCGTCCGCCCAAACGCCCTGGACGGCGAGCTTGAGGTCCGCGGCTACGAACGGATCGATCATACGCTAGTCAAGACGGTCCATCTGGAAGACGTAAGCGCGCCTTCGCATGACGAGGCGCAGCTGGAGAGCGAGCCGACAGGCGATTGGCTTCGAGCCGTCGCGGGCATGTACGGGCTCTCGGAGCGCCAGCAGGCCGTAACCCGCAAAATGATGGAACAATCGCCGCTGCCGAAATGCTTTGCGGTGCTGCAAGCGCAAGGCGTGCCGGTCGCCTGCGGCATAGCCGTCCTGGAGAACGGCTGGGTCGGCCTGTACGACGTCGTTACGGGAGCGGAGCACCGCGGACGCGGCTACGGCGAGCAGCTCGTCCTGCACTTGCTCTCGTGGGGCAAGCGGCAAGGCGCGAAGCACAGCTATTTGCTCGTCGTGAAGAGCAATGCGCCGGCCAACCGGCTTTACGACAAAATCGGTTTTAAGGGGCAATACGATTATTGGTATCGGGTCAAAAAGGACTGACGGCTGAAACAATTTTGGTCGCAGCAGCGTTTATAAGGATGCGTTCAACTCTGCTGCGGAGGTGTCTGTATGCTGTATATCATCGGAGGGGGCTTGTTCATCGCCGTTGCGGTTCTGGCGTTCAAGCGGGCGGGAGTCGCCTTGGCGTGGTCCAAAGGAGTGCTGATCGGCGGCGCGTTGTGTTTAATCGCCAATATCGCGCTGGCCGCGAATATGGCTTCCAATGCCGATCCCATCCGGAACGACGGGTTGACCGTCCCGAATCCGATCGCTTACTCGATTATCGGCGAGGACGGATGGTCGCTTGATCGATTCGAGCTTCTGTTCGATCAGTCTATTGTAGCGACGCTGGCCGTTGTCGTTTTGTTTGTCGTCGTTACGGCCGCGGAAGCGAAAGCGAGGAGGAAGGGATGACAATGGCGAAGCTCAAAAAATGGCTGATCGGAGCGGTAAGCTTGCTCTCCATGATAGCGGGCGCATTTTACATAAACGGGCATGTGTTCGGCTTTCAGTTCCTGGGCCCCGAGATCGGCTCGGAACGGGATACGGTGCTCTTCTGGTCCAGAATATCGATCGGGCTCGGCATCATTCTGCTCGTTACGCTCGTCCTGAGGCCCAGGATGAAGGCGAAGGTGAACGACGGCATGCTCATTATGCTGCTCGGGCTTCTGTTTCTCATCCAGCTGCCGCCCGTTTCGCTTTGGCTGCTCGGCGCGATCGCCGGCAACTGGAGCGCCGCCGCCGCGGGCATCGTTACGCACGGCTTGCTGCTGGCGGCGATCGTCAGAATCGTAACGATGGGAAGAGGGAAGGATGCGGCGCACTAGGCGGGCGGCCGGCATCTTGACAGCGAACCTTGCGATCTTTATAATCGGAACTAACCATTTTATGCATAATCGGCGTTGAAGAGGAACAGTAATTTCGAAGGCACGGCCCAGAGAGCCGGCGATTCATGGTGCAAGCCGGACCTGCCGCGGAATGAAGCTCGCCTTGGAGCCGGGCGCTTATCGTATCGATGGACGTACGGATACGGCAAACGCCCCGTCCGGCCCGCGTTAAGGGCGTCAAGTGAGCGACGGGCAAAGCATGCCTGCCGCTAACTAGGGTGGTACCACGGGAGATCGACCTCTCGTCCCTAGCGTCATTCGCTAGGGGCGAGAGGTTTTTTGGTTTTCGCCGATGGGACGATCGGCACAATTTGTCTAGGAGGACGAACGCAAATGAGTCAGGAACAGCAATTCCACGGCTACAATCCGCAAGCCGTCGAGCCGAAGTGGCAGCAATTCTGGGAGAAGAACAAAACGTTCCAAACGAAAGAGGAGCCGGGCAAGCCGAAATTTTACGCGCTCGACATGTTCCCTTATCCTTCGGGCGCGGGCCTGCACGTCGGCCATCCCGAAGGCTATACGGCAACGGACATCGTATCCCGCTACAAGCGGATGCAAGGCTACAACGTGCTTCATCCGATGGGCTGGGACGCCTTCGGCTTGCCGGCGGAGCAGCACGCCCTGGATACGGGCCAGCATCCGCGGGACATTACGTTCAAGAACATCGATAACTTCCGCAGGCAAATCAAATCGCTCGGCTTCTCGTACGACTGGGACCGCGAGTTCAGCACGACGGATCCGGATTACTACAAGTGGACGCAGTGGATTTTCATTCAGCTGTACAAGAGAGGCCTTGCCTACGTAGCCGAGGTGCCGGTCAACTGGTGTCCGGCTCTCGGCACCGTGCTTGCCAACGAGGAGGTCATCGACGGCAAGAGCGAGCGCGGCGGCCATCCGGTCATTCGCAAGCCGATGCGGCAATGGATATTGAAAATTACCGAATACGCCGACCGCTTGCTGGACGATCTGGAGGAGCTGGACTGGTCGGAGAGCATCAAGGACATGCAGCGCAACTGGATCGGCAAATCGAAGGGAGCCGAGGTCTCCTTCGCGATCGAAGGCGCGTCCGAGTCGCTCGTCGTGTTCACGACGCGTCCGGATACGCTGTTCGGCGCGACCTACTGCGTATTGGCGCCAGAGCACGACCTCGTAGCAAGCATCGTCTCTGAGGAGCAGAAGGAGGCGGTGGAAGCTTACCGCGATGCGGCTGCCCGCAAGAGCGATCTGGAGCGCACCGACCTGGCCAAGGACAAAACGGGCGTGTTCACCGGCGCATACGCGATCAATCCGGCGAACGGCGCCAGAACGCCGATCTGGATCGCGGACTACGTCCTTGCCGGATACGGCACGGGCGCGATCATGGCGGTACCGGGACACGATTCCCGCGACTGGGAGTTCGCGAAGCAGTTCGACCTTCCGATTATCGAGGTCGTCCAAGGCGGGGATATCGGGAAGGAAGCCTATACGGGCGACGGCGAGCACGTCAATTCGGGTTTCCTTGACGGCTTGAACAACGAAGCGGCGATCGCCGCGATGATCGAGCATTTGGAGGCGGCGGGCAAAGGCAGGGGCAAAGTCACTTACCGTCTGCGCGACTGGCTGTTCAGCCGCCAGCGTTACTGGGGCGAGCCGATTCCGGTTCTGCATCTGGAGGACGGGACGATGAAGACCGTACCCGAAGACCAGCTGCCGCTGCTGCTGCCCGATGTCGATGCCATTACGCCTTCGGGCACGGGCGAATCGCCGCTGGCGAACGTGTCGGAATGGGTGAACACGGTCGATCCGGAGACGGGCATGAAGGCGCGCCGCGAGACGAACACGATGCCGCAGTGGGCCGGCAGCTGCTGGTATTACTTGCGCTTCATCGATCCGAAGAACGACAACGAAATTTGCTCGCCGGAGAAACAGAAGGAATGGCTGCCGGTCGACTTGTACATCGGCGGCGCCGAGCATGCGGTGCTTCATCTGCTGTACGCCCGCTTCTGGCATAAGGTGCTGTACGATATCGGCGTCGTGCAGACGAAGGAGCCGTTCCACAAGCTCGTTAACCAGGGCATGATCCTCGGAAACAACAACGAGAAGATGTCCAAATCGCGCGGCAACGTCATCAACCCGGACGATATCGTGAACGAATTCGGGGCTGACACGCTTCGGATGTACGAAATGTTCATGGGTCCGCTTGAGGCGACCAAGCCTTGGAATACGAACGGCGTCGAAGGAACGTACCGCTTCCTGAGCCGCGTATGGCGTCTGTTCGTCAGCGAGGACGGCAGCTTGAACGCCAAAATCGGCGGCAGCGTAGCGTCCGACGCCTTCAAGCGGACATGGCACCGCTCGATCAAGAAGATTACGGAGGATTACGAGGCGCTGCGCTTCAACACCGTCATCAGCCAGCTGATGATCTTCGTCAACGAAGCTTACAAGACCGACGCGCTGCCGGCCGAGGCCATGGCGCAATTCGTGCAGCTGCTGTCGCCGATCGCGCCGCATATTGCGGAGGAGCTGTGGGAGAGGTTGGGCCGTTCGGATTCCTTGACGTACGCGGCGTTCCCGTCGTACGACGAGGCTTGGACGGTCGATCAGGAAGTGGAGATCGTCGTGCAGGTGAACGGAAAAATCGCGGACCGCGTTTCGATCGCGGCGGATATGGACGCCGCCGAGATGGAGAGCCTCGCGAAGGAGCTCGAGAAGGTGAAGGAGCTTATCGCCGGCAAGACGATCCGCAAAGTGATCGCCGTCAAAGGGAAGCTTGTCAATATCGTAGCCAATTGACGCAAACCGAAGAGGTGGGCGGGCACTAGCTGAAGAACAGCTATTGTCCGTTCACCTCTTCGCTTGTAAAGGCGTGCGTCACTTTATTCAAATCCTCGCGGAATTTGTCATGCGTCGTGCGGATGAGCAGATTGAACACGCCGTCCGTTTCGTTCCGCAGCAGCTGAAGCGCCTTGGCCGTGATGCCTCCCGGGACGGCTACTCTTTCCTGCACCTGGCTCATCGTCAAACCGCCTTCGGTCAGCAGCAGTCCGGTGCCGAGCAGCATCGCGCTCGCCACCTTCATCGCATCCTCGCGGCCGATTCCCGTTTCTTTTACCGCCGCGTCCACGAATTGCTCAAGCAGGAACGAGATGAAGGCCGGCCCGCAGCTCGACAGGTCGGAGACGATCCGCGTAAAGCTTTCATCGATGCGAAGCGGCTCGCTGATATGGGCAAGCAGATCCTCGAGTCGCGATTTATCGTCCTCCCGGACGGTTTTTCCATAGATGCAGAGCGAAGCCCCGCTCCATACGAAATTCGTAATGCTGGGGATCACCTTCGCGACCTTGCATGCGAGTTCTCCCTCCAGATGCGAGATGAGGACGGGACTCGTAATCGAGACGATGAGCTGATCCGGCCGAACGGCCGGCTTGATGTCGTCGACGACTTTCTTGAATTCATGCGGCTTGACGCACAAAAAAACGATGTCGCAGCCGCGGGCGACGCCAACGTTCGTACATTCGGCCTTCATGCCGGAATAGCGGTCGGCCAAAGCTTGCGCTTTTGCAAAGGTGCGGTTGCTGACTGCGATTTGTGCAGGAGTGAGTGCTCCCGATGCAATTAAAGCTTCAATGAGCAGGCTTCCCATTGTGCCCGTCCCGATGAATCCGACATTCATGCTGAACCCTCCCATAGCTTTGCGCGAGGCAAAACCAGCGTCATAAAAATCGGCTGCGCCGCGGCGGCATGCGCTCCCGCGTTTTCAGCCTCTCTTAACTTATTCTGCAGGTCTTGTTCCTTATGTCACTTTTTCCCAAAAAAATGTCGTTTGAAGCGGAGGAATCTTTCGATGAAGCAACCTGCTTACGGGCTTGACGGCAAACGGCTGGCTCTTGCAGCCATTTGTATCGTATGCGCGGTCGCGCTAATTGGCGCCGCCTTGTTGGCGCCCGAAAAATCGAGCGAACCCGATTGGGTGCCGCTCAATCAAGCGGTGGATTCGGCGCTTGGGCGATTGGAAGGCGGAGACAGGGAGCCGGAGCCGTCGGCGGCAGGTGCCGGCTCGGCGACCGAACCGTCAGAAGCGCGGGAGGGAGCGGCAGAGCCTGCCGGTTCCGCACCGGCCCTTTCAACCGATGCCGAAGCGCCGGATCATGCGAATGGGACGGGAGAGGCGGTCGTGCCGCCCGCGAATGCCGAGACTGCCGGAGCGGACGTTCCGGCGGCAAGCCTCGAGCCGGCGGGCGACGGCAGGCTCGACATTAACCGCGCAACCGCGGAGGAGCTGGACGCGCTGAAGGGCATCGGCCCGTCCAAAGCGCAGGCGATCGTCGCCGACCGCGAACAAAACGGCTTTTTCAAGAGCGAGAGAGACCTGCTGCGGGTGAAGGGAATTGGTGAAAAATTGCTCTCCGGCATTCGGGACGCCATTGTCGCACGCCCATAATTGTGAGAGAATGGTAGAAGCGGATGCTAGATTCGCTTATTTTGCCAATTGCGAAGGAGACGAGGACATGACCGATCAACGCAAGCTCTCTCTTGACACGCTATCCGTCCACGGAGGCCAACAAATCGATCCGGCGACGATGTCGCGCGCGGTGCCCATCTACCAGACGACGTCTTACGGATTCAAAGATACGGACCATGCGGCGAATTTATTTTCCTTGCAGGAGTTCGGCAATATTTACTCCCGAATCATGAACCCGACATCGGACGTGTTCGAGAAGCGGGTGGCGGAGCTGGAGGGCGCGCCGGCCGCGCTGGCCGTCGCATCGGGACAATCGGCGATTACATATTCGATTCTGAACATCGCGGGAGCGGGCGACGAGATCGTCTCCGCGTCCAGCCTGTACGGCGGCACCTACAATCTGTTCGCCATTACGCTCAAGAAGCTCGGCATTGCGGTGAAGTTCGTCGATCCGTCGAATCCGGAAAACTTCCGCGCCGCGATTACCGACCGGACGAAAGCGATATATGCGGAGAC
The DNA here is from genome assembly GCF_014705655.1 of Paenibacillus arenilitoris. Classification (GTDB taxonomy): domain Bacteria; phylum Bacillota; class Bacilli; order Paenibacillales; family Paenibacillaceae; genus Pristimantibacillus; species Pristimantibacillus arenilitoris. Next base: position 9,171 of record NZ_JACXIY010000069.1, read on the forward strand.
GATCGGCAATCCTAAAGGAGACGTCATCGATCTCGAGGCGGTCGCCGCGATCGCGCACGACAACGGCTTGCCGTTCATCGTCGACAATACGTTCCCGAGCCCGTACCTGTGCCGTCCGATCGAGCACGGCGCCGATATCGTCGTCCATTCCGCGACCAAGTTCATCGGCGGGCACGGCACGTCCATCGGCGGGATCATCGTCGACGGCGGGAAGTTCGACTGGAAGGCGAGCGGCAGGTTCCCGGGCCTCACCGAGCCCGACCCGAGCTATAACGGAGTCGTCTATACGGATGCGGTCGGCCCGATTGCCTATATCATCAAAGCGAGGGTTCAGCTGCTGCGCGATATGGGCGCCGCGCTGTCGCCGTTCAATTCCTTCCTGCTGCTGCAGGGGCTCGAGACGCTGCATCTGCGGATGGAGCGCCACAGCTCGAACGCGAGGAAGACGGCGGAGTATCTGGAATCGCACGAAGCGGTGGAATGGGTCAGCTACGCGGGACTGCCGAGCCATCCTTCCTACGGCCTCGCCCGTAAATATTTGCCGAAGGGCCAGGGCGCGATTTTGACGTTCGGCATCAAGGGCGGCGTCGAAGCGGGCAAGAAGGTCATCAACGCGGTGAAGCTGTTCTCGCATCTCGCGAACGTCGGCGACTCGAAGTCGCTCATCATCCACCCGGCCAGCACGACGCATTTGCAGCTGACGACCGAGCAGCAGGCCGCCGCGGGCGTAACCCCGGGCATGATCCGGTTATCGATCGGCACGGAGGGCATCGAAGATATTTTGGCGGACTTGGAGCAAGCCTTGGCGGTCAGCCAGCAGTAATAAGACAACCGGTACGACAGAAGAAGGTTCGGCAGAAAGGAAGCATTGCATTGAACACCAAGACGCAGGATGCCGTCCGCAAGGATTGGGATACTTATTTCATGGATATCGCTTATATGGTATCGACCCGTTCGCGCTGCCCGCGCCGTCATGTCGGCGCCGTGCTCGTGCAGGGCAAGAAGCTGCTCGGCACCGCCTATAACGGCGCTCCGATGGGCGTGCAGGACTGCCTGGAGGCCGGCTGCATGATTTCGGAGGAGCTCGAGGTGAAGCTGGTCGACGGGAAGGAAGAGCTGGTCAAGAAGCAGCGCTGCATCCGGACGATCCACGCCGAGCAAAATTTGCTGCTGTTCACCGACCGCGCCGACCGCGAAGGCTCGACCGTCTACGTCACCGATCAGCCGTGCTGGACTTGCGCGAATATGCTCGCCAACAGCGGCATCGTAGAAATCGTGTATCACCGCGCCTATCCGAAGGATAGCGACAAAGTCGTCCGCCTCATGGAGCAGAAGGGCATCGTATTCCGCCGGCTGGATCCCTACGAGCCGCCGGCCGGAGCGCATATGGAAGTTACGACTTAGCAAGCCATTCGAATACGATTCAGGAAACGGGGAGAGGAACCTCCGGCCGCATCGCGACGATGCGGATCGGAGGTTCCTTTTTTTGTCGTATCCGCGAAGGAGGAACGGGAATGGGAATGAATAGAAGACCGCTGTTATGGTTCGTCGGCTGCTGGGTATGCGGAAGCGCCGCGGCGGCAGGGCTTGGCGTCCGCGGCGCGGCGCTCGTTGCGGGCGTCGTCGAGCTGCTCGCGCTTGCCGCCGCGCTATGCGGGCGGGCGTCATGGCCGCTGGCTGCCGCCT
>NZ_JACXIY010000007.1 GCF_014705655.1 Paenibacillus arenilitoris
GGCTTTCTGAGCTTGCGTTCAGTCACATCGAGAGCCATTAGCTCAGTTGGTAGAGCACCTGACTTTTAATCAGGGTGTCGTAGGTTCGAGTCCTACATGGCTCACCATTTGCTTCACCCTCGAAGCGAATTGGAATGGCCGATCCGAATTTTACAAAACGTGCGGTAGTGGTGGAATGGCAGACACGCTATCTTGAGGGGGTAGTGGGCGTACGCCCGTGGAGGTTCGAGTCCTCTCTACCGCACCATAACTTGTTTTTTGATCATTCGTTTATAATTAATGCCACTTTATATTCAGATCATCGTCTGATTAGAGAGTGGCTTTTTCATTATTCGTTGCTCGTATCGACCAGACAGACTTCATTACAAGCGAGGAGCTGCAACCATGAAGATGAACTTGCATTTTACGAACAAAGGACGGGCTGCGATCGGGAAGTTCAGCAATGAGGAATTGCTCGAAATTTTCGGGCGTTACAGCAACACGCTGATGAAGAAGTATGCGATCGAAGTCACGGTACCGGCTGAAGGAAATGAAGAAGTCGTGGAACGCGGCGTTCTGACCGTTCTGATCGATCAAGTGGAATGCGACGTCGATACGTTCTTCAAGGAGCTGGGAAGGGACGTTAAAGTGCCGCTGAAGAAAAGGCTGAACGATGATGAAAAGCTGGACAACGTGTTCAAAGCGGCAGCTGCGGAGTAACGTCGAAAGCGGGTAATTTTTTTTGGAAAAGGACTTGTGCAATAGCGAAATAGCTGATATAATCATTTTTGTTGTCTCAAGGAAATCGTGACAACGATGATCGATAAGGCCCGTTGGTCAAGGGGTTAAGACACCTCCCTTTCACGGAGGTAACAGGGGTTCGAATCCCCTACGGGTCACCATTTTTATTCAGGATCGAACAAGCTTTCTGGGCTATGTTCAGCCGCATTAAGAGCCATTAGCTCAGTTGGTAGAGCACCTGACTTTTAATCAGGGTGTCGTAGGTTCGAGTCCTACATGGCTCACCATTTGCTTCACCCTCGAAGCGAACGGGATGACCGATCCGAATTTTACAATATGTGCGGTAGTGGTGGAATGGCAGACACGCTATCTTGAGGGGGTAGTGGGCGTACGCCCGTGGAGGTTCGAGTCCTCTCTACCGCACCATAACGACGATGAACGAACCTTTGCGGAAGCAAAGGTTTTTTTGCGTTCTCCAAAAGTTTCAGGTTCGCATCCTCCCTCGAATTTCCAGTTAACGAATACTTAACCCTTTAATTTGCAAATGAAGAGTCGAGATTTCTGTCGATTTCTAAGGACTAAAGACTCTGAATATGACGAAATACCCATTTTTTTGTATTGTAAATTTTATATTTCATGTTACTATTATCCTGTTGTAAGTGTAGTGTACAGTTTTATACAGAAAAAGGAGGGATTGCTATCGCCAAAGTTCGGCCATCACTCGATGGCGAAGCTTCACCTTAAAAAAATCGAATAAAGGGAGAGAGTCAGATTGGTAAGCAGTTCCTTTAGGAAACGTATATCCGTGTTGCTTGTTTTTGCGATGATTTTATCCGTTATTTCCACGAATTATATCGCTCTGGCGGCTGAGTCAGCCGAATCGGCTGAAGCGTCCTTATCGGATATCGAACAGTCTTACGCGAAAGCCGAGATTGCCGCATTGGTCGATAAGAACATTATTGACGGATTCGAAGACGGCACGTTTAAGCCGAACGATTCGATGACGCGCGCTCAGCTTGCCAAAGTACTCGTGTTGTCGTTAGGACTCGCGCAGGATGCCGAAGGCGCTGCAGGGTTTAAGGACATTGAAAGCGGCAATTGGTTTGCGGGATATGTAGGAGCGTTGGTGAAGTCCGGCATTACGCAAGGAACTTCATCCGATGCATTTTCTCCTAACAAAACCGTATCCAGAGAGGAACTGGCCGTGTTCTTCGTTCGGGCATTCGGATGGGCGAAAACGGCAGAGGAGACGGATCTTGACGAGCGTCTCACTGATTTGACTGAAGTGTCGAATTGGGCGAAAGCCTCGGTCTCCTTCGCTTACAAAATCGGATTCATTAAAGGAGTCGCGAATGCGGACGGCACCGTAAAATTTAATCCGTCCGGTAGCGCAGATCGTCAAGCATTGGCAAGACTGGCTTATGAGTTCGTTGTTAACAGGGCCGTATACGAAGATCAAGTGAAGCTGTTGACGAAAGAAGAAGAGAAGCCCGTCAAAGAGACTTCGCCTTCCCAGCCGGGCGGTGGAGGCAGCGATCCCGGCTCGGGCTCGGATTCGAAAACGGTCAACGCGCCAGGTGAATATGCGTTTGGAAGCGTAAGCGGAAATGTGAACATTAACGTCCCGGGCGTAACGTTAAGAAATACAACGATTGCCGGAAATCTTCTGCTCAATGAAGGGATAGGGGAGGGCGACGTAACTCTCGACAATGTAACGGTAGCAGGTGAAACGAGCGTACTGGGCGGTGGAGCGAACAGTATTCATGTCGTCAATTCGATTCTCGCGACGGTTATCGTGAACAAGAGCGATGGCAGCATTCGCCTTGTGCTTGAGGACGGTACGAACGTCCAGCAAATCCAGCTTGAATCGGGAGCGCTTATTGAAACATCCGCAGCAGTCGGAGAGATCGGACCGGTTGAGGTGACGAGCGCCGTTCCTCACAATGCCGAGGTTACGTTCAACGGATCGTTTGATTCGATTCGTGTTCATGCGGAGCAGGTGGCAATCAATCTGGCTGCTAACGCAACAATCGGCGAGATTTCTGTTTTCGAGCAAGCACTGAATGCTACGTTCAATCTGGACGCCGGCGCTGTCGTGACAAGAGCGATTGTCGATGCTGTGGTATCCTTTACGGGATCCGGAACGATCCAATCCTCACAGGTCAACGTGGACGGCGTAAACTTCGATGACTTGGCAAACAAGCCGGTAATTGAAGCGGATCCTACGGTTACAAGCACTGTATACACGCCGGAGGAATTCGAATTAACGGCGGTTGACGCGACGAAGCAGATCGTGTTTACGGGCATTAAGGACAGCGGCAGTGTGAAGGATATTACGCTTGCGGCGGCTTGGAGCAGTGAAGATGATACCGTTGCGGAAGTCGTGTACGGCAAAGTAAAGGCCAAAACCGATGGCACTACTTATATTAATGCAAGCTATGGCGCTTACAATATAAAAGTTCCGGTAACGGTGAACGTCTATAAGCCAGGTGAAGCCTATCCAACGATTTCGTCGGTACAGGTGTCGAACGGCACGATCGACATCACTTTCGACGGTTCGCCGGAAGAGTTGGGCGCCGAGCATTTTATCGTTAGCGCTACGCTTAACGGAGCGGCATATGAACTGCAAAATCTTCAATATAGCAACGGTCGCATTACCTTCGATCCGGTGAATACTTACGGTTCTACACTGTATATTACCGTAGATTCCGATGCGGATAAAACCAAATTCGCGGGCAGTCAAAGCGGACAGATCAAATTGACCGGGTTCGGCGGCCATATTAAAAACGTGGCGGGCGAAGCCGTTCAGGGATTGACGATCCAATTCCGCAAAGGTCTGAATGCGAAGACGGGCACGGTGGTAGGCGCTGCGACAACCGATGCGGACGGAAATTACTTCATCTACCTGGAGCCGGGTATTTATACCGGTGAACTGGGCGGAGGGAGCACGCCGTACATCACGACATATTTAATCGGGGTCTCGGCGGTTAACGTAAAAAACATGGACCAGCACCAAACGGCGATTGGCATTCCGAACGCATCCGAGACAAGAATCGTGCTGACGTGGGGCAAGGATCCTCAGGACTTGGACTCCCATCTCATCGGCCCGTCATTGGATGGCGGACAGTTCCATACTTGGTATGCGGATCAGCAATACTGGTTTGAAGACGGGCTTGTCGTCGATTTGGATTTGGACGATACGACTTCCTACGGTCCCGAAACAACGACAATCCGCCAGGATGTTGCGGGAACTTATAAATTTTATGTGCATCATTACTATGGGACAAGCACGATCAAAGCATCCGAGGCAAAAATAGAAGTATACAGAGGCCCGGTTACGACGCCGACGAAAGTATACGCGGTACCGTCCGGTACCGGAAGCGAAATATACTGGATCGTGTTCGAAATGACCGTTAATGCAGACGGATCTGTCTCATTTAACGATGTCAACGAATTTACGAATGTAAATCCTGTTCCGAATCAACATGGTAATGAAACCGAAATCGATCAATAATTGAACGAGGACGGACCTCCAGCAAAAAGAAGGGCAATCCCGCCGACATACCGGCGGGATTGCCCTTCTTCATTTAATACTTATAAACGAGCGTCCAAGCTTGCGCCGCATTGTTCAGATCGTCCCAAATCTGCACGTTCGTGCCGCTTGCCGTGCCGCCGCCCGCGACGTCGAGCGCTTTGCCGCTGTTCGGGTTGATGAGCTTATAGCTGCTGCCGGTCCATATGAACGCCCAGCGCTGGGCGGGGGTGCCGCCGAAGTTTTGCCAGATGATCACGTTCGTGCCGTTCGCCGTACCGGTACCCGCGACGTCGAGCGCCCGGCCGCTGTTCGTGTTGACGAGCGTATAGGCGCCGTCGCCGAGACTCGTAATCCGCCACTCCTGCGCGGTATTATTCAAATCGTCCCAGATGTGCACGTTCGTGCCGTTCGCCGTGCCGCCGCCCGCGACGTCGATCGCCTTGCCGCTATTCGGGTTAATCAGCTTATAGACGCCGCCGGTCAAAGCGGCCGGCGCTGCCGGCGTAAGGTCGAAGAAGTCGAGCTCGGCGTAGCCGTCGCCCTTGCCGAACCGAATCGTGTTCCAGCCGGCGTTCAGCGTCATTCGCTTCGTGGACAATCCCCAATTTTCCCAGCCTTTGTTCGTCACGTAGAAAGGCGACGACGAGCCGTTAACGGTCAGCGTCAGCGTGGACCATCCGCCGCCGGCCGTGCCGTTGGCCGTCCGCGCCGACAAAATGTATTCGCCCGCCGCCGCCGCGTACACCGAGAATTGCACGTAGCTGCTCGCGGTATCGATATGTCCCGCCTTGCTGCCGCCTGAGCCGGTCGCGCTCGAAGAGGCATAGGCGATGCCGCCGAACGTCCCTTCCTCGCCCTCGTACCGGACGCGCTGCGATTCGCCGGACGGAACCGCAATCGGGGCGTTCGGATTGGCGGGAGCGCCGAGATTAGGCGTGTTGTCGGCGTTCCAGGTAAACTTCTGGGCGCGGATTTCCCGATTCCAGCCGGCGTTATTGTATTTGGCAACGTGATAGAGGATCCAGTCCTCCTTGCCGTCGGGCGATTTCGTGAACGAGTGGTGGCCCGGACCGTAGAGCCCGTTCGCGGATTTGAAGATCGGCTGGCTGCGCTTGCTCCAGGACGAAGCCTGAAGCAAATTGCTGCCGGTGCTTGCGGTAATGAGACCGAGGCAGTAATCGTTCGTCCAGCTGCCGCTCGCGGAGTAGACGAGGCTGATGACGCCGTTCCGCACGATGACCTGCGGCCCTTCGTTGACATGCGGAGAATGGTTCGTCTCCCAGCCGTGCACGGGCCTGGCGATCTCGGTCCGGTTCGAGTCGATCGTCCAGGGGTTGCTCATACGGGCGATGTATAAATTTTGCCTGACGTTCGTGTTCCCTTCCCAGCCCGACCAGATGAAATAGAGCTCGTTATTGACCTGCAGGACGGTGCCGTCGATCGCCCATTTGTTCGTCGGGTCGGTAATTTGGCCCTTGTACGTCCATGTTCCCTGCATCGGATCCGGGGAAGTATTCTCCATGACGTACATACGGTGGTTGACGTTATCCCCGTCGTCCTTGGCGTAGTAAATGTACCAAGCGCCGTTCACGTAATGGATTTCCGGCGCCCATATGCCGCAGCAGCCGGTCTCGATCACGCGGGAGACGCCGGCGTCGAGGCCGGTGAGGGAGGCTGACTTCCAGATCGTCACGTTGCCGCCAGTCGTTTTGGTGAAGTAATAATAGCCGTCCGTATGTTTGTAAACCCATGGATCCGCGCCGTCCTGGTAGATCACGTTGTAAAAGTTGCTTTGGTGCGTAGCCGCGCCCGCCATGCCCGGCGGGATCGCCAGCATGGCGAGCAGCAGCAGGATAAAGCCTCGTACGGTCAGTTTGCGGAATTTCATTCTCATGAACGTTAAAACTCCCCTCACTTCGTATTGGCGCCGTTTATAAAGAGGCGCTCGCAACTAGTGAAGCATTTCCTCGGCATAAGGAACAGGACGGATTTTTATTTGTTATGGACATTTATTTGTGAAGGCTTAGGAGCCCGCGCGCAGGACAAGCCCAATCGTCCGGCGGCCCCGGTCCCTGAAGAATCATTCCCGAATCGTCACCCGCGTACGAACCGGAACGAGCTTGGACAGGGCGAGAACATCGTCGTTGTACATGCGAATGCAGCCGGCCGATACCATCCTCCCGATCGAGGAAGGGTCGTTCGTGCCGTGAATGCCGTAATGCGGCTTGGACAATCCCATCCAGAAAGCGCCGAACGGGCCGCCGGGATTGTTCTGCTTGTTGACGATCGTGAATTCGCCTCTTGGCGTTTGCGTAACCATTTTGCCGATCCCCACGGGATAGGAATGGACGACCGTATTGCCGTCGAGCAGATGCAGCTTGCGGTCGGACAGATCGACGATGATGCGGTATGATGGCATGCCCGCATCCCTCCTTTCTGATTTATGCTATGTTCCAGGGAACGGGTTTGCGCCCGGTATCCGCATATAACCAGCCATCCTCCCCGACTCGGGTCCTGGCTGCGGCTTGGACCAATGGCGAGCACGAATGACAGACTCTAGTCAATTTCGAAGGAGCGCTCCTCCCTTTATGATGGAGGAAGCTAGTTTATTCGGCGACCAAGAGCAAAGCGAGGAGTTTGCGCATGAATGTGATCGAAATGGTGGAACGGTTGTTTGAGCAATTCGGCTATCTGGTACTATTCGTCGGATTGCCTCTGGATTTTATCGCTTTGCCGATACCGCCGGGCAACAGCACGTTGACCTTTACCGGCTTTTTGTCTTACAAAGGCGTGCTGGAGCCGGCCTTAGCCGTTGCCGCGGCCATTGCGGGGGCGCTTGCCGGCGTGACGATTACTTATTTGATCGGATACAGGCTGGGCATGCCGCTCATCGAGCGGTACGGCAAATGGCTGTTTCTAAAGCCGGCGGTCATCGAGAAGACGCGGCGGTACTACGACAAATACGGCAACAAGCTGCTGTTGATCGCTTTCTTCATTCCCGGGATCCGGCAATTTATCGGCTACTTTATCGGCATCATCCGCGTCCCTTACGGCAGCGTGGCGATATACGCCTATGCGGGCACCGTATTGTGGGTGATCGTCTTCTTCGGAATCGGCTATTTGTTCGGGGAGCAGTGGCAGCACGTGTTCGCGCTCGTCGAGCGCTACCTGAAATGGTTGTTCATCGGGCTGGGAGGCTTGCTTGGCGGGCTGATCGTAAGGAAAGGTCTGAAACGGAGGAATAAAGCGCGGTTATCGGATCATTAATCGAAAAGGGCTGCTTCGTCAGGTTCACGACCTGCGGAGCAGCCCTTCGATTTGTTAATGACCCGAAGCTTCGACGTCGTTCGAGAGACGCGTCACTTCAAACAGCTTGAACAGCAGGCTGAGCACAATGGCGACCACGGTCGCGAGCGCCATGCCGGTAAGAGAGAAGTCGCCGATCGTCAGCTTCACGCCGCTGAGGCCGGTGACGAGAACGACGGTCGTCAGGAACAGGTTCGTCGGCTTGCCGTAGTCGACTTTGGATTCTACGAGCATCCGCAGGCCGGAAGCGGCGATGACGCCGAACAGCAGCAGCGATACGCCGCCCATGACCGGCCCCGGTATGCCGGAGATGAGCGCGGAAAATTTGCCCGAGAAGGAAAGCACGATCGCAATGACCGCCGCGCCTCCGATGACGAAGGTGGAGTATACCTTCGTGATGGCCAGAACGCCGATGTTCTCGCCGTAGGTCGTGTTCGGCGTCGAGCCGACGAAGCCGGACAGGATCGTCGAGATGCCGTTGCCGAGCATGGAGCGGTGGAGGCCGGGATCCTTGGACAAATCCTTCTCGACGATATTGCCCGTTACGACCAGATGCCCGATATGCTCGGCGATGACGACGAGGGCGGCCGGCGCGATGGCGATGATCGCGGTCAGCTCGAACCAAGGAAAGGTGAAGGTCGGCAGCTGTACGAAGCCAACCTTGCCTACGCCGCTGAAGTCGGTCAAGCCCATGACATAAGCGAGCACATACCCGGACACGATCCCGAACAGGATCGGGATAATGCGCATGAAGCCGCGGAAGAGGACGGAGCCGAGCACGGTTATGGCAAGGGTGGCCGTCGACAGCGTGACGATCTTCGGATCCATCGACCATGTCGCGGGATCCGCGTCCTGCGGCGCGATCCACCCCGACATTCTGGCGGCTACCGGAATGAGCTCGAGGCCGATGATGGCGACGATGGCGCCCATGGCCGCGGGCGGGAATACGACGTTGATCCAGCCCGTGCCGGCTGCCTGAATGATGATGGCGACGATCGTGAAGATGACGCCGGCCGCGATGAATCCGCCGAGCGCCGCGGCATAGCTTCCGCCTCCCGCGGCCTGATCGCCGATAACGGCGCCCGCGGGAGCGAGGAAGGCGAAGCTGGAACCCAGGTAAGCGGGGATTTTTCCTTTGCAGATCCATAAATAAAGCAGCGTGCCGATTCCGTTCATGAGCAGGCAGATCGCCGGATCGACGCCGAGGATGTTGGGCACGAGCACCGTTGAGCCGAACATGGCGAACAGATGCTGCAGGCTGAGCATGATGCTTGCTCCGATTGGAGGTCTGTCGAGAACCCCGATTGCTTTTTTCATTGATGACGCGCTCCTTCGATGATGTAGGTTGTCTATGTAAGCCCTTGTCGATTCTAACGACTAAACGCCCGGTTTGCAAGCATTTTCTTGCAGGAAGAAGAAGCAAAAGTGCGGACCATGGACGAATCGATTAGGGATGAAAGGTAGTGTCCGCATTGGAACTTCGGGTTACGCGCGGTCGATACGCCGGGCAGCATCGGCGCGAGCGGTTCGGTCTTCGGCTCGGCCTTATTGGTGATTAAAGCGTTTAAAGCGCCCTCGGTTGGGAGAATATAGTATAACCAGCTGTGCGGGGAGGAGAAACAAAGCTTGCTTTCCAATGAAAAAATATCTGGCGCTCAAATCAGCTTGCTGTTTTTTACCTTCATCGTTTCAACCCTCATCTTGTCCGTTCCTGGAATCATGGTGTCCTTCGCCAAACAAAATGCATGGATGTCCATTATTCCCGCTTCGCTTACGGGAATTGTCAATATCTATGTGATGACCGCTCTGGCGAGGCGTTACCCCGGTCAGTCGATCATGCAGTACGCGACCGCGATTTGCGGGAAATGGGCGGGCAAGCTTGTCGGGTTTTATTGCACTTACTATTTGTTTTTCTTTATTTCAAGCACCGTAAACGAACATGCCGGATTTCTGAACACCAATCTCCTGCTGTATACGCCTCCGCTCGTATTGATGGCAACCATGCTGTTGCTTTGCGGCTTTGCCGTACTCGCCGGCGTTGAAACGATCGGCAGATGCAATGAGGTCATCGTGCTCATCGTCCTGGTGCTTCTTATTCCGATTTTCATCTTTTCGCTCCGGGATGCGGATCCCGCCAGATTGACCCCAATGCTCGGGGAGGGACTCGTTCCGGTCATACGGGGATCGGTCGTTCCATCCGCCTGGATGAGCCAGTTTTATTTTTTGGGATGGTTTCTGCCGCACTTGAAAGAGAAGCCGGAGAAGGTCCGCAAAAAATTGCTGGCTGCGCTCGGCGGCATCGTCGCCCTGATCATGGTGGTCGACTTGCTGGGGATTATGGTTTTCGGTCCGATTACCCCAAGGATGAAGTTCGCTTTTTTGGACGTCATTAAATATACCAGTATCATCGGACCTTTGGAAAGACTGGAAGCGATCGCCGTTACAATCTGGATACTGGGCATTTTCGTTAAAATTTCAATGCTGCTCTATATGTTCTGCATAAGCGCAACCCAGCTTTTCGGGGCGAAAAACTACCGGAAATCCGTCCTGCCGATCACAGTGCTGTCCGCTGTCGGTTCTGTTTGGATTTTCAAAAATGCCGCGGAATTCGAAGCCTGGATTACATTCACATTTCCGATTCTGGCTCTCTTTACGCAAAGCCTGCTGCCGCTGCTGCTGCTTGCCGTAGCTGTGATCAAAGCAAAAATCGTGAAGCATTAACGGGACAAAACCGATTTTCCAATCGATTCGAATACGATTTTGTACGGGAGGACAAAGGTCGGCACTTTCACGTCCGCGATCAGCAGCGCTCCTACGATGGCGGAGACGGTCATGGATAACGCATAGATGCATGCCTCCCGTTTCTCGTTCCCGTTCCATAAGCGACGGGTTTGAATGAAAGCGAGAGCGCCGAGACAGAGGATATATACAGCCGGGACGATGATCATCACTTCACGATCTCCTTATCCTTCAATTGAAGCGAGGGCCCGATCGCCCCGGTATTTTGAATGGAGAGATTCACCGTTACGGAAATTTCAGCGTCCGCAAAGTGCCTGTCCCACTGTTTCGCAACCGTGCGCCACTTCTTGGGGTTATCCCTTTGCAATTGCTGGCCGAAGCCGACGATATCCGTTTTGTACTGGGTTTGAATTTTGCGCAAAAACGCATCCATATCCTGCTTGATCCGATTTTCGAGCGCCTTTTTAATAATCTCGAGATTGTTCGAGTCGGTTACGTCAAGAGAGGAATTGTTCTCAAACATATTCCCGTTTGCTTTCAGGCCGACATGAAATTTCAGCGGATCACTTGCGGCAACGGTTTTGATTTTAAATTTGCCGGAGGTGAGGATAAAACCGACATTTCCTTTGCCGCCCGGCAGGTCGGCAACGATTTTATCCGTCCTCTTGTTTTTCTTGAACCAAAGATATTGGTGCGTCTCCGTATTATTCAAAAAACCGACCAATTTACTCGATTTGAATATGGCCGTTCCGTTTATGCGAAACAGCTTTTCATTGCCTTTTTTGCCCGACTTGCGAATGAGCGCCGGCTCCAACACTCCGGTCGTCGGGTACAATCCCTCGCTTGCCGACGCAATGAAAAAATCGCGCAGCGTGACGACCGTTCCTTCTCCGAGAAGCAATTCCATTTCCTTCAACCCTTCGGAGGGAGCAAGCTCATAGGGATATTCGACGCGAAGCAGATCCTCCGCTTTCATCCCTTTGACGACCAGCACATACGTTTTCAATCGGTTTCGCGGATTGCGGCTGAATGTATCCAAAATATCATTGAGGCCTTTCCTGGCCATATCTTCTCCGATCAGGATAACACTGCGGTGCGAAAAAAATAACGTTCTGGACATTTTCTGCTGAAGCTTTTGATCAAGATCAATCCCGTTTTTTCCAACCGCTGAAATGAGAAAGAACTTCTCCGTTTCTTTCGAGGCTCCCCCTGACGTTTGAGAGGAAGGGGCGGGTACGGCGATTTGAATCGTTGCCTTTATTTGGCCGTTGTCCGCCAGATCCAGCCCGGTCCCCATGACCAAGCCTATGTCATTGATTTCCTCGCGATCCCAGCAGCCGGTATTGATCAGCAGAACAAGCAGCATCCCGATCGTTATCCCCCACTTCAACTACTCTCCTCCTCCGTCCTGCAGCTGCGCCTTTACCCCGCTTTCGCGAGAGGGGGCGGATAAGCCGCGGCCATTCTTTCTGGGTGCGCGAGTCCAAACATCCTTCACGGCTCTGAGCGAAAAGGGGGCTATCGGCGTAAAGTAAGGAACCCCGAACGATTTCAAATGAACGACATAGAGCAAAATGCCCATAAAACCGAGCGCGATTCCGTATAAGCCAAGCGATCCCGCCAAGAGAATGATCGGAAACCGCAGCAATCGGACGCCGTTGGCATAAGTAAATCGCGGAATGAGAAGGGCCGCAATGCCGGTAGTCGATACGACGATAACGATGGGCGTCGAAATAAGGCCCGCCTGCACCGCCGCCTGCCCGATGACAAGTCCGCCGACGATGCTTACCGTCTGTCCGATCGTCTTCGGCAATCGGACGCCCGCCTCCCGCAACGCTTCGAACATAATTTCCATTAACAAAGCTTCAATCATGACCGGGAACGGCACGGGCTCCCGGGCGGAAGCGATGCTCAGCAGCAAGCTGGTCGGTATCATTTCCTGATGGAAAGACGTTACCGCAACGAAGAAGGAAGGAGCGAAAATGGCGATGAACAAAAAGATAAACCTTATCCACCTTGTGAACGTGGCAACAGGGTAGCGAAGATTGTAGTCTTCGCTTGCCTGCAAACCGGTCCAGAACGTAACGGGCACGACCAGAACGAAGGGAGTATTATCGACCAGAACGGCGACTCTGCCTTCAAGCAAGCTCCCCGCAACGGCGTCCGGCCTCTCCGTTGCCAGCACAAGAGGAAAAATAGGGAATGGATCGTCAACGATCAATTCCTCGAGAGCACCGGTTTCCAATATGCCGTCGATTTGGATGGAAGCGATTTTCTTTCGCAGCTGATCAACGACGGAATCGTCGGCAAGTCCGTCGATATAGGCAACGAGCACCTTTGTTTCCGTCAAATCGCCTATGGCGAATGCTTCCATCTTCAGACGCGGGGTACGAATATAATGGCGGAGTAGCCCGACATTGACGGGCAGTCTTTCGATGAAGCCTTCCCTGGACCCCCGGATCACAGGTTCCGATGCGGGTTCGTCGATGGATCTTTTGAGCATGCCGCCCACCGCAAAACAAACGGCGCGATCCTCGCCGTCGGTGAATACGGCAGCATAACCGCGAAGAATAAGTCGGATAATTTCCGCCCATTTCGACGTTACGACCTTTTTGGCGGCCGGCATCGATTCGTCTTCATAGGCTTCCGTTTCTACGGCAAACCTTTCCCGTTGATCTGTCGAAAGCGGTATAACGATCTGCTCTCTCACCTTCGGTTCGTCTGCCAAAGTTCCTAAATAAGCAATGAGAAGCTTGGGCTTATCGACTTGGTCTTGATTACGAATAATGCGGCATACCAAGTCCGAGCACCTTTGAAAAGCCTGCTCGATGATGGTTTTATTTTGATTGATGTCATCCGAGAGCGCTTTCTCCGCGTATTCGCTAACTGGATCGTCAAAAGCGGTAGTATTGCCGGTCAGCCCTTTTCGCAGCCGCGTCGTCATTGCAGAAGTCCTCCAACAATCAACTTTTATTGGTTCTACTAGATTTCCTTGGAAATCCGGAAATTATTCGCGTCAGGGTAAGAGCAAAAATAAGCCGAATCCTTCGTCGGATTCGGCATCGTTGGAATAAAGTATTAGGATCGACAAAAACATCAGCATCCGGCACGATCTTACCATAAACGTTTACGGTACATCGATATCAACGACACATACATTCGTAACGCCTTCTGCAATCAAATAGAAGCGAGTTTGAAGTATCTTTTCAGGCGAATGCGATACTGGGTGTAATTAGTGTCGGGAGGCAAGGCGCTTTCCGCGTAAACCCTCAGCCTGCACATAAAATCGTCGTATTAGGTGCCGGTCCGATCTGACTTTCAGCTCTATATTTTCTGCAATGTCAAATTTCTTTATCGAACCCTCTTTTGAGCATAGTAACGACCGGAAAGGAAATAGCATTAAAGTTCGTTGTTTTGGAGTACGAATCGTAACATTTTTGGCTGGTTTGCCGGTCGTATCCCCCTTTACACTTATGGAAGTAAGCGCTTTACATTTCATAAGCTCATGAAGGAGGAACATGATGGCTAGTTCATGGAAGTACGGCAAAGGCCTGTTTATCATGCTGGCGATGCTGCTTCTGCTGCAGACGGCGGCATACGGATCCGCGGCGTTCGCCGAAGGACAAGCGGAGTCGCAAAGCGACGTCTATTCGTTTGAAGCGGAGGCTTCCGTTAACACACTGAGCGGCAAAGCCGCGGTCAAAAGCTGCGATCCCGCCGCCGGCTGCTCGGGCAATCAGCTCGTCGGCGACCTGTGGGGCGGCTCTTCGCTTCAGTTCAATGCGGTGAACGTGCCCGCCGCCGGCGTGTACGTCATGAAGGTGCACTATATTTCGGGCGACCCGAGACCGATGGCGGTCAGCGTGAATGGCGGAGCGGGCGACCATTACGATCTGCCGAAGACGGCGAATTGGAATACGCTCGGCACGTACGAGATCGAGCTGGAGCTGGGGCAAGGCGACAATACGATCAAGCTCGACGACGAGGGCGGGTATTCGCCGGATATCGATAAGATCGAGCTGCGCCTCTCGGACGGCGGTACGGATCCGGGCGAGCCGGGCGAAGGACAAGCGTACGAAGCGGAGGCAGCGGCGAATTCCATGACGGGCAACGCAGCGGTCAAGGCGTGCCAGCCGGCTACGGGCTGCTCCGGCGGCAAGAAGGTAGGCGACCTGTGGGGCGGCTCCACGCTCCGATTCCATGACGTCACCGTGCCTGCCGCAGGCATCTACACGATGAAGCTGTCGTACATTTCCGGCGACCCCCGCCCGGTCGCGATCCGGGTAAACGACGGGGAAGCGGAGACGTATACGCCGCCTCAGACGGCGAACTGGGACACGCTTGGCGAGTACGGCATCGAGCTGGAGCTGCGGCAGGGCAGCAACGCGATTTCATTCGACGATAACGGGGGCTGGTCGCCGGATATCGATAAAATCGAAATTATCGCCGCCAAGCCGCCGGAAGACGATTCGGGCAACGTCGATCAGATCGGCAAGATCGGCGATAAGCTCGATTCCGCCAAGTTCGGCTCGATTACGGTAGCCGAGCACGAGAAGGGGCTTACCGTTTCGAACGGCAAATACAAAATTACCTATAATACGGAAATCGGGCTTGCCGCCTACGATTGGAACGGCAAGACGGTCGTTAAGGGCATTTACGCCAGCGTCCAGCTGGACGGCAAGCAGCTCGACAGCCGCAAATACGAGGAGCGCGTCTTCACGCTCGGCAGCGTGGAGCGGGTGAAGGACGGGCATGGCAAAGGCGTGAAGGTGACGATCGCGAACAAGCAGTCCGGCCTGCCGATCATGAAGCAAATTTACCATATTTACGACGGCTTGCCTTATTTCCTCGTGAGCCAGCAGGTCGAGAGCGATTCGGTCATCGGCTCGAACGATATGGCGCCGCTCGTCTTGAACGCGAAGGGCGGCATCGATATCGGCAGCCATTCGGATAACCGCGTGCTCATCGCGCCGTTCGACAACGACATGTGGTCGAGGTATCAGGCGCGCACGATCAATACGAGCCTGAACAACAACAATTACGTCAGCTCGGAGCTGACGGCCATCTACGACAACGGCAGCCGGAAGGGACTCGTCATCGGCTCCGTGACGCATGATACGTGGAAAACGGGCATTTATTGGAGCGGCTCGGACGACCGCCTGAACAAGCTGAAAGTATACGGCGGCTTCTCGTCGGCGACGTCGACGCACGATACGATTCCGCACGGCATCGTGACGGGCAAGACGCTCTCGTCCCCTCAAATTATGGTCGGCTACTACGACGATTACCGCGACGGCCTGGAAGGCTTCGGCATGGCGAATGCGGCAGTCGCGCCGCCGCTTGCGTTCGGGAAGGGCGTTCCGAAAGGGGTGCCGGTCGGCTGGAACAGCTGGGGCGCTTACGACAGCGGGCTCAGCTACGACAAGGTCGTGGACGTGTCGAACTTCTTCAAGACGAATTTGCAGAAAGCGTCCTTCAATAACAAAGGCAACGTGTACATCAACATGGACTCGTATTGGGACAACCTTACCGAGCGGCAGCTGAAGGACGCGGTGTCCGTCATTCGCAAGAACGGGCAAAAAGCGGGCATTTACTACGGGCCGTTCGTTTATTGGGGAGACAATATGGAGCAGCCGGTTGAGGGAACGAACGGCGTGTATACGTACGGAGACATTATTTTACGGGACAACGACGGCAATCCGCTGCCGAAGGTGGACGGCGCCTACGCGGTCGATCCGACGCATCCCGGCTCGAAGCAGCGCGTCGAATATTACTTCAAGCGGTTCCTCGACTACGGCTTCGAGTACATCAAGATCGACTTCCTGAGCCACGGCTCGTTCGAGGGCAAGCATTACGATCCGAACGCGGAGACGGGCATCGAAGCCTACAACCAAGGGATGGCTCATATCAACAAGGTGCTTGGCGGCAAAATGTTCATCAGCGCGTCGATCGCGCCGTTGTTCCCGAGCCAGTACGCGCATGCGAGACGCATCTCCTGCGACATCGACGGCACGCTCGGACGAACGGAGTACCAGTTGAACAATTTGACGTACGGCTGGTGGCAGAACGGAACGATCTATCCGTACACCGATCCGGATTATATGACGCTGGCGAAGGGCGGTTCCCTGGCCGCGGCGCAAACGCGGGTCAACTCCGCCGTCATTTCCGGCACCGTGTTTCTGAATTCCGATAACGTAAGCGATCCTGTAGCTCAGGATTATATGAAGAAGCTGCTTACGAACAAGCAGGTGAACGCGGTCGCGCTGAAGGGCGAGGCGTTCCGGCCGGTCGAAGGCAACACGGGAACGGCCGCCGCGGACGTATTCGTACTGAAGGACAAGAAAGACTATTACTTGGCCGTCTTCAACTATACGTTCGATGCCGCGACGAAAACCGTCGACCTCGCGCGGGCTGGCATTTTGGGCGCTTCCGAAGTGACGGTCACCAATTTGTGGACGAATAAGCCGGTCAAAGCCAAAGAGCAATTGACGGTTAGTTTGGAAGGCGCGCAATCGATGCTGTACAAAATTACGGCGAAGTAAGACGTCGGCAGCGCAAAACGGGGCAGTCCCCAAGTAGTTGATTCTACTTGAGGGGCTGTCCCGTTTTTTCTACATTGCACTTTATACATTAGATTCGCCGTTTACCTTCACATTGCACTTATTTAAAGAACTCTCCAAGAATAGATAGGTTTAGTAGCCTGAAAATAAGAAGATGGTATAATAGAAACATAATCCAATATGAACTCAAAATACAATAATCTACACTAACGTATACACCAGGAGTGGTTGTGTGACGCAAAGGTCAACAAAACAATTGAATGCGGATAACCAGGGGCGGTACAGAGATGAGCGACAGATGTTACATAGAAACATTGCAGAAAGAATTCTCAGAGGAACAGAGAGTCAAGATTCTCCAGAGGTCATTTTCATGGGTGGAGGAACCGCAGTAGGAAAGTCTACGGTTCGGAAGTTGTACATCAAGAGCTACGCAAATAATGGAGGAATAGCCGTAATTGATTGTGACGACATCAAAGAGCTTATTCCTGAATTTGCAGAGTTGAAAAAAGTCAATGTTAATACGGCCGCGAGTCTTGTGCATGAAGAAAGCGGAGATATCGCGATGCTTGCACTTCAGTTAGCTTTAAATGAGCGGATGCACATTGTTTTTGACGCAACGATGAAGGATGCTGATTGGTATGAAGAACTTATAGGTAATGTAAAGGAGAAAGGATATGCGACAATCGCCGTTGTCGTACACGCTCCGTTACATATCGCTCTTGAACGTGAAGCTCTCAGGGCAGAGAAAACGGAGCGTGTCGTCCCAAGAGAAGAGATTGTTCGATCCCATCGTATGGTGCGAGAATCTTTCATCAAACTGAAGGATTTGTTCGATGCTTACGTGCTTTGGGATAATTCCAAGCCTAATTTCGGCATTCCAACCGAGATCGAGGTGTTCTTCCCGGGTATGGCGGAGAGTACTGTTCATGATTGGGTTAAATTTGCTGATTTCTACTCCTACAAGGAATAACGAGGCAATCCTGCAATTAAAATAGTAGAAAGATTCTGCTATTGGAGGTGCAGGAGATGGACAAGTCATCACAGCCTAGGTCATTGTTGTTTCGCAAATTGCATCTTGAAGCTAAGAAAGGTTTGAAGTATCACATGGAGCAGGAACGACATGAGCACGAGACTATGCTGCTGAAAGCAAAAAAGAAGCGGAATAAGCAATAAACGTCGACCTCTATTCAATCAAGTGAAAATATGGTAATGTTGTAGTAGATAGATTACTAGTCAAAAGTAGGCATTGTTCTGGTAATAGAAGGAGGAATCAGCCATGTTATTTGTTCAAGCTCATAAGGAAGTAAAAGCCGGGATGAAGGCGCACATGGCGAACGAACGTAAACAGCATAATTTAGAGCTTCGCAAAGCCGCTCGGAAACAGGTGTTGAATGCTCGTCGTGAGGTTGCCGCAACGAAGTAGTTATATACTGAATGTAAATTGAACCGCCATTAATAATAATGGTGGTTCTTTTAATTTTATCGATAGGAGCAGGCCTATATCTAATCTCAGGCCATTTTATTTTTTAAACGAATAATCGTAATATTTCGCCGCGTTCCTCATGCTCGTCCATATATCCGGACTTTCCCCGCCTATGTACCAATAGGCCACGCCGGCTAAGCCGTGCTTAACCGCCAAGTTGTATTTCGCGATCAATGAACGGCCGTCCTCAATCCAAATCATATGTTTGATGGATTGTTTCGAATAACTGACCACATACTGGCCTAGGGACGCATCCCATTTAGGCTTAAGCGAATAGCTGCCGAGTAGCCGATTTTGCTCCGTTAACGTCACGAACGCAGAGGAAGCAGCGGTCCCGTTCGCCTTCAACGACCAGTCGCGATTATAGAAGGGCAGAGCCAAAATGACCTTCTTGCCGGATACGGACTTCAATATCGTCTTGACGGCTTTCTGAACGTAAGGAAGCGAAGCGTTCGGCCCGGGATACAGGCTGCCGCCATAATGCTCGTCATAACCCATTAACACCATATAATCCGCTTGCTTGCCAAGCTCGGCGTAGTCGAACGCTTCCGTCCAGTCGGTACCAAGATCGGGAGAAACGTCGACCGACAGCACCTTGCCCATGGCATGAAGCTTCGCAGCCAATTGCGTGATGAATTTCGTGAATGCCGAACGATCGGCGGGCGCGACATTTTCAAAATCGATATTGAGTCCGTCGATCCCATATTGACTCACCCGCGCGGCCAGTTGGGTAACCGCCGTCGTTCTTGCCAACGAACTGGACAACAGCTGATGGGTTGCTTCTTGATCGGAGCGGTTCCCGACCATAGCCCATATTTTTTTACCGTTATTGTTCGCCCATGCAACGAGCGCGGCATCCGTCGAATCCGATACGGCGCCCGTACTTCCCACAAAGTACCAACGAGGGGACAAGGTGTTCACATTCGACTTCACGATCGTACTCTTATATTGCGCCGTCGTCTGACCGTATTGCCACCCCATTGCAATTCGCTCATTCGGCTTAGCCTTCAGTTCCGCCTCCCAGCCGTCCTGCTTCAGCACGCGCGCGAGCAGACTCGCCGCCTCCTGCCTCGTCATCGGATCGGTTGGCCGGAATGTGCCGGAACGATCGCCTTTCATAAGCCCAAGCGCATGAACAGCGGCAACGGAAGGAATTGCCCAATCGGCAATCTGACCCTTATCCTTGTAGGTTATGACGTTGGCGGCCGCATTTCCCGTTTGCTTTAACGCTTTGGCCAACATGACGGCCGCTTCCTGCCGGGTAACCGGCTTAGCCGGGGCAAACGTCGTTGCCGAAGTGCCGCTCGCCAGCTCAAGCTGAACGGCCGCCTGTATCCAGCCGTAATACCAAGCGTTCTTCGCAACGTCGGCGTAGGGAGATACCGGACTTGCGACGGGCTCAAGCTTCAGCAGACGGTCCATCGCCGTAATAAATTCGGCCCTCGTCATCGAGCGGGTAGGCGAGAAGCTTGAAGCCGAAGTGCCGGCTATAATCTTCTTATTATATAAGTCTATGATTTCATTACGTGCATAGCTATTGCTGATATCATGAAAAGGCAGCCTATTATCTGCAGAAGTACCCTGAGCGAGCAGGCCTGCTGCGAAGACGGCTGCGGCGGTCGCCATTGCGATTTTGCCTAGCTTACGATTCACTTGATTTACAAATCCTCCTTGGATGATTCCAATTTTGGAATTATACCAAGGATTCATCTGCAAATCATTGCTAAAATATTGGTAGATTGGCAGCTCATCGTCCCGGAATCCGGATCGTGACCGTCGTGCCGATG
This sequence comes from Paenibacillus arenilitoris, assembly GCF_014705655.1. Lineage (GTDB taxonomy): Bacteria > Bacillota > Bacilli > Paenibacillales > Paenibacillaceae > Pristimantibacillus > Pristimantibacillus arenilitoris. The sequence goes on from NZ_JACXIY010000007.1 coordinate 20,131, forward strand.
CCGAGCCTGCTGTAGACCGATACGCCGTAGGAATCGCCGAACAGCAGCTTGATGCGGTTGTCCACGTTGCGGATTCCGTAGCCGGATAAGGCGCTGCCGCTCTCCGGAAGCTCGCGCTTGTCGCAACCCCGCATGCCCATGCCGTCGTCGATGACCTTGAGCACGATGTCCGGCCCTTCGCGGTACGCTTTAATGATGATGTTGATGCCGCATTTATCGTCCCATATCGCATGATTGATGCAATTCTCCACGAACGGCTGCAGCGTCAGCTTCACGATCGGGCACGGCAGCACCGATTCGTCGATCCGGTAATGGACGCGCAGCAGATCGGCGAATCTCACCTGCTGAATCGCCACGTAATATTTCGTCAGCTGAAGCTCCTCGTTGACGGAAATTTGGCTTTTCCCTTTGTTCAGCGAGATCCGGTAAAACTTGGCGAGGTCGGTCACCATTTTGTTCATGCGCGGGTCCGAGTTGCGGATCGCGAGCGATGAGATGGACGCCAGCGTGTTATATAGAAAATGAGGGTTGATCTGCGCCTGCAGCGCGTTCATCTCCGCTTCCTTCTTGTCGATTTCCTTCTTGTACACGTCGGAAATCAAGCTGCTCAGCCTGCCGGTCATCTTCCGCAGCACGTTGCCGAGCTGGCCGATCTCGTCGCGTCCGAGCGGCCGGATATCGATAAGATCGAACTCCTCGCGCTCGATCCGGCGGATCATGCCGACCAAATATTCGACGCGCTTCGTGAACAGTCTCGCCGTAATATAGATAAGCAGCGCCATGACGCCGAAGCTAATTAAGGCGATGAGGATGATCCGCTTGGCCGTTTCGTTCGCCTTGGACAGGAAGCTGTTGTACGGGACGAGCGAGACGCTCTTCCAGCCGAATTTGGTCGTGTTGTAGACGACCAGCATATCCTCGCCGATATAGGTGCTGTCGAACCGCCCTTGACCGGCGTCCGGCAGGCTGTCCGGCAAGTAGGCCGCAAGCGGGCGGCTCAGCATCGTTTTGTCCTTTGCGGACATGATGATGCCCTTCTCGTTCACGATAAGCACCGTTTTGTCCTGCGATTCCTTCTCCATCAGGCGGAAAATGTCCGATTCCAATATATTAATCGTTAAAACGCCGTACGTATTGTTCAGATTGCTAATATTCAGCATGCGCGCGAGCGTGAACATCGGCGGTTGGTCGGGCACCGGCGGCGTCGTGACGAACCGGACGTTGCCGTACGTATTCTTCAGCGCCCGGTAAGGAAGCGATTGCTTGAACTTGTCGTCCATCCGCTTCACGAACAAGTCGTCGGCGGGGAGCGTGTCGTTGCTCACGTACACCGACATGCTGTGGATGTCCGGATTCGTCGTCAGCATGTTCACGAACGTGTTGTTGATATATTTGTAGGCATCGACGAACAAGGTGGGCTCTTCCGCGTAATTGTTCGTCAAGTAGGCCCGCAGGTTGTTGTCCAAATAAAGCGTCGCCGACAGCTTCGTATACGTATCGAGCTTGTTCTCCAGGTTGGAGTTGATCTGCGCGACCGACGAGACGGTGTTCGAATACATCTGGTCGGACAGCTCGCCCTTGATCGTGTCGTAGGAATACGTCACGAAGAACAGCAGCGGGATGATGGCGCCGAGCAGAAACATAAGGAACAGCTTCTCCCGGAGCCGCAAATTGTTAATCGGCCTCGTCAGCAGGCCGGCCAGCCTTCTCATGCTTGCTCACTCCAGCCTATAAATACATTTTCCGATATTCGTTCGGGGTGCTTCCCCTGTGCTTGTGGAAGACCGAGCAAAAATAGGAGACGTTCTCGTACCCGACGTTATGGGCGATCTCGCGCACTTTGAGGCTCTTGTCCTTCAGCAGCTCGGCCGCGCGGTTCATCCGGAATTTCGTTAAATAATCGAGGATCGTCTCGCCCGTCTTCTCCTTGAAGATCGTCCGAATGTAGTTCGGGGATAGATAAACCTCCTTCGCGATATCCTCGACCGTAAGCGGAAGATGATGCCTTTCCTGAATCAGCCTCACGATCTGCTCGGCAACCGCCTGGTTGCGGTCGACGTCCCGCTCGCCGGCTGCCCTGAGCAGCTCCCCGCAGAAATGGGCGACGTACGCGTGCATATGGGCAAGCGTCTTCATGGACGATACTTCCTTCCAGTGGTCGACATGCAGCATTTCCTTCAGCGAGCCGGCCAGGAAGGCGGGGAACTGCTGCTCCAGCGCGGTTAATAGCCGGATAACGGCGCGGACGGCGAAATTCCGCTCGATCCGCTCCTCCCTTATCGCCGAGAACCATTCGCCGAGCAGCCGCCGCGCCTCGTCGGCGTCGCCCGATTGAATGGCCGCGGCAAGCCGGGCGGCCGGCTGCTCCGCATCGACGTCCCGCTGCACCGCGGGCAGCACCTGATCGGGCGCGATCACGGAGCCGCCTACCCGGTACAGCTTCTCTTCGTTGCACGCCGCGGCCTCAGCGTAGGCGTCCCACAATTGGCGAAAGCCGCGGCGCGGGGCGGACAAGCCGACCGTCATGTGCGCCGCCGCCGCATCGCCGGCTTCCTGAAGGAGCAGCTCCCAATAATCGGCCGTCCAGACGAGCGATTCCCGGTCGTCGTTCCATTGATACACGATCAGCGCCGCGTCCGGCGCGGTTTCGACGACGATGCTGGGCCCAGGGAGCCGTTCCGCCAGCCGGCGAACGGTCTCGATCCGATCGGCCTCGTCATCCAAGGCCGGCTGTCCGCTTCCGCCGCCGGCCGCCGGCGGCGCGTCGAACGTGACGCACGCGGCGGCAAACGCCCAGTTCGGCGCAAAATCGGGCGCGCTAAGCTCCAGCTTGCGGATCCATTCCAGCCGCTTCTCCGCGTTCGTCTCGCGGATGACGCGCATCATCAGCTTCTCCCGCAGCCAGTCCCCGCTCCGGTCGGCCAGCTGATCCTCCTCGCATTTCTTCTTCACCTTCTCGATCAGCGCGGTCAGCTCCTCCATGTCGATCGGCTTCAATAGATAGCCTGCCGCTTCAATATTTAGAGCCGCTTTTATATATTGAAATTCGTTATGCCCGCTCAAATAAATGATTTTCACGCTTCGGTCGATCTGCTTCGCACGCCTGCCGAACTCCAGGCCGTCCATAATCGGCATGCGGACGTCCGTCAGGACGATGTCCGGCTTCAGCTCGGCCAGCAGGGCAAGCGCTTCCTTGCCGTTGCGCGCCGTGCCGGCAACCGCTATTCCAATCCGGTCCCATGGCACGTAATGCTCGATCGTCTCCAGCTCAATCGCCTCGTCGTCCACCAGCAATATACTGTACATGTTAAGCTCCCACCTTTTGCGGCGATGTAACTTTCCTTGCCTCTATTTAGTTTATCTGCAATAACGAATTTCAACAATGCGGCGGCGGGAAGTGTGTCGGTTTGAGGCACGAATCGGTGAATGCTTATATAGAACCAAGGCGGAAGCGGAGCCTATAATGAAGGCACAAAGCAACGACAGACTGGCAGGAGGCTGCAATATGGAAACAGCATGGAAAGCGGAGGCGGGGACACCCGAGCTGCCGAAGGGCAGGCCGGTTAAGGCAAAATCGAATCTATGGGGCAGAGTGAAGGAGCAGCGCCTGCTGTACCTGCTCATGCTTCCGGCGCTCATCGTGACGCTTCTATTCTCCTACGTGCCGATGTTCGGCCTGTACATGGCGTTCGTTAATTACTCGCCGGGCGGCGGCCCGTTCTTCTCGCAGTTTTTCACGGCGAAGTTCGTCGGCTTCGAATGGTTCTCGTATTTTTTCAACAACGGAGACTTCTACATGATCATGCGCAACACGATCGCGCAAAGCTTCTTGTCGCTCTTGTTCGGCTTCCCGATGCCGATCATTCTCGCTCTCATGATCAATGAGCTGCGGGGCGGCTGGTTCAAGCGGACGTTCCAGACTGTATCCTATATGCCGCATTTCATCTCTTGGGTTATCGCGGCCAACATCATCATTACGGTGCTGTCGTCGGGCGGCGTGATCAACAATATTCTGACGGGGCTCGGCTTCATCGATGAGCCGATCCAGTTCATGCAGAAGGGGCCTCTGTTCTGGTGGATCATCGCCTTCTCGAATACGTGGAAGGATATGGGCTTTAACGCCATTATGTATTTGGCCGCCATTTCGGCGATCAATCCGGAACTGTACGAGGTGGCGAAGGTGGACGGCGCGAGCCGGCTGAAGCAAATGCTTCATATTACGCTTCCGTCGATCAAGCCGACGATCATCATTCTCGCCATCCTGGCGGTCGGCGGCATTTTGAACGCGGGCTTCGATCAGCAGTACCTGCTGCAAAACAATACGGTGCTCCAATATTCCGAGGTCATCGACACGTACACGTACAAGTACGGCTTGCAGAACGGGATGTTCTCCTACGGGGCGGCCGTCGGGCTGTTCAAATCGCTCGTCGCCTTCATTCTCGTCATAAGCGTCAATACGATGGCCAAAAAAATGAACGAACAATCGTTGTTCTAGCAACCGGGAAGGAGGAGCGCGCAACATGATCAAATCCAAAAACGACTTTCTGTTCATGTCCGTCGTCTATTTATTCATCATCGCCGTCTTTATCGCAACGTTCTATCCGTTCTGGAACATCTTTATTATTTCGCTGAACAGCGCGGAGGATACGCTGCGGGGCAATTTGTACCTGTGGCCGAGAGAATTCAGCCTGGCGAGCTACCGGCAGATTTTGTCCGACGGCGAAATCTGGTCCGCGATCAAGGTAACGGTGCTGCGCACGCTGATCGGCACGCCGCTCGCCGTCATGGTCATCAGCATGCTGGCGTACTCGCTCAGCAAGAAGGAGCTTGTCGGGGGCCGCGCGTTCACGCTGTACTTCGTATTCACGATGTATTTCGGCGGCGGCTTGATTCCTTACTATATGGTGCTCAAAAGCCTTCACCTGATCGACACCTTCATGGTGTTCATCCTGCCGACGATGATGAACGTGTTCTATATGATCATCGTCCGCACGTTCATGCAGGGGCTGCCTCAGGAGCTGGACGAGTCGGCGAAGATCGACGGCGCCAACTACCTGCAAATCTTCTTCCGGATCATTCTGCCGCTGACGACGCCGGTACTGGCCACGATCGGGCTGTTCACGGCGATCATGCACTGGAATTCGTGGTTCGACTCCTACGTGTTCACGTATAACGCGGATCTGAAGACGCTGCAGGCCGTGCTGGTCAAAATTTTGAACCAATACCAGACCGGCTCCATGGTCAGCGAAGCGCAGCAGCTGGCGAATTCGTCGAAGCGGATGGCCGTGTCGCCGGACACGATCAGGATGGCGGCGACGATGGTGGCGACGCTTCCGATCATTATGGTGTATCCGTTCCTGCAGAAGTATTTTGTGAAGGGCATGACGCTCGGCGCGGTCAAAAGCTAAGCCAAGGTCGGAACTATTTCGGGAGGTGATGCGTCAGCCGTTTACACTTGCAAGAGGCGTTTGCATTTGTATTATAATGAGGATCACACAAGGGGGAATTATCAACATGCGGGCTAAAAAATGGTTGTTAACGCTTCTTACGGTCATCGTCGTCTTATCCGTCCTATCGGCATGCGGCTCCGCGAATTCGAATGCCGGCAACGGCAACGCGAATGCCGGCGCGGGCGGCGGGGAAGCTTCGGGCGAGCCGTCGACCGAACCGATCACGCTGACGTTCTTCGATAAAAACACGGGCGATAAATTCGACAACGCCGTTGCCGCCGAGATTACGAAGCGGACCGGCGTCACGATCGAAATTCAGCAGCCGACCGGCAACCCGACGGAGAAGCTGAACCTGATGCTGGCGAGCGACGACTTGCCCGACCTGATCATGTTTGAGCGCAGCAGCGATCTGGTGACGAAATACATCGAATCGGGCGCGATCGTTCCGCTGAACGAGCTCATCGAGAAATACGGGCCGAACGTGACGGAAATGTACGGCGACGTACTAAATAAAACGCGCTACAAGGACGGCAAAAACTATTATCTGTCGAACTGGTACGGCCTGGAGAACGAGCCCGTATTCGGCTTCAACATGCGCAAGGATATCGTGAAGGAGCTGGCTCCGTCCAAGGCGGAGGGCGGCGAGCCGTTCACGGCGGGCGAGTTCAAGCAGCTGCTGGCCGATTTCAAGGCGAAGTACCCGCAGATCGACGGCAAGGAAACGATCGCCCTGACGATGGACGGCGAGAACTTCGGCGGCACGTTCGGCACGTTCAAGGGCATGTTCGGCTTAATGCCGTTCTACGAGAACGAAGACAAGCTGCAGTTCGACGTCAAAAATCCGAAATACCGCGAAATGATCCTTTATATGAACGATCTGTTCCGCGCCGGCCTGATGGACAAGGAATGGGCGATCAACAAGCGCCAGGTATGGGAGCAGAAGCTCGCGACCGGCACCGTGTTCTCCACGACGGGCGCTTACTGGGACGCGGGCGCAGCCAATACGATTTTGAAAAAAGACCGCGGCGAGGAATCGCAGCTGTTCCCTTACAAAGTCGTCGCCGACGGCGTCGATCCGGCGAAGACGACTTACGGCGGGCGCAGCTCGCTCGGCTGGGACGCGATCACGATTACGAAGAAGAACAAGGATCCGGAGCGCACGATGCAGCTGATCGACTTCCTGGCAAGCGAAGAAGGCCAATACCTGCTCATGTGGGGCATCGAGGGGCAGCATTGGGACTTGAAGGACGGCAAGCACGTGCCACGTCCGGAGACGCTGCAAGGCTTCAAGGACGATTGGAACGCGTACACGAAGGAAACGGGCATCCGCAAGTGGACCTGGTTCATCAAGAACGGCGCGGGCAAGGACGGCACGCCGTACGACCTGCCGGGCCGCTATGAGCGTCAGGCAGTCGACAAGATGGCGCTTAAGAACTTGTCCGATACCGTCTACGACTCGGCGATTTACGAAGGGCTCGGACCGCAGGGCGGCACGCCCGAAGCGCTGAACGAGCAGAAGGTGAACGACATCGTGAAGCAGGCGCTGACGAAAGCGGTCATGGCGAAATCGGCCGACGAAGCGAACGGCATTTTTGATAAAATGCTGAGCGACATGAAGGCGGCCGGCGACGAGAAGGTCGAAGCGATTTATACGGAAAACTACAAAACGCGCTCGGAGCTGTGGCAATAAAAGGCGGCAGGCGCGAGCGGGAGAAGCCGGCTTTTTGCTGGCTTTTTTCCTGCCATCCCAACAAACCGATAACAGGAGCTGATGAACATGACAGTGAACGTGATTAAGCAGGAGCAAACGGCGGGAGACTATAGCGTCGATAACGGCTTGGTGCGGGTGACGGCGAATTTGGAGAGCGGCCTCGTCACGATCCGCTGGAGCGGCGGCGAAGCGATGAAGGAGCTTTATGCCGAAGCCAGATACGGTACGGAGCAGCTGCGAACGACCTATTACCGCGAGCATGCCGTTCGCGAAGCGTCCTTCCGGCAGCTCGAGGACGGCTTCGGCCGCGGCGTGAGCTGGTCCTTCGAGCATGAGGAGCCGGGCAAGCCCGCGCTCCGGCAGCGCTTCCGCATGTACGAGAGCCAGCCGTACGTGCTTGTCGAGCTGGAAGCGGCGCAGGACGCCGAATGGGAGACGAACGAGCTGACGCCGATCGCGTCGTACCTGAACGACGGCGGCGTCCTTGAATTCGGCGCGGGCGCGGGTGAGGATGTGCGGGCGCTGTTCGTTCCGTTCGACAACGACAAGTGGGTCCGCTACGCCTCCCATGCCATCCCGTGCAGCGTGCACAGCTACGAAGCGACCGCCGTCTACCGCGCGGGCAGCCGGAACGGCTTCGTGCTGGGCTCGGTGACGCACGACGTATGGAAAACCGGCCTCGTCGTCGAAGGCACGTTCGCCGAGACGGTCGGCAGGCTGCGCGTATACGGCGGGGCGGCCGATCTGCAGACGAGGGACACGGTGCCGCACGGCGCCGTTCGCGGCAAGACTCTGCTCTCGCCGACGCTCTTCGTCGGGGCGTTCGCCGACTACCGCGACGGCCTCGAGGCGTACGGGCAAGCGAATGCGGCGCTGACGCCGGCGCTGAAGTGGGAAGGCGGCGTGCCGATGGGCTGGAACAGCTGGTCGGCCGTCATGTCGAAGCTCGATTTCGACGTGTACGCGCATACGTCGGACTTCTTCGCGAAGGAGCTGCAGCACAGCGGCTTCGCCGACGACGAAGGCAGCTTGTACGTCAACTTCGACGCGTTCTCCGACAATCTGACGAAGGAAGAGCTGCAGGAGGCGGTAAGGAGGGTCAAGGCGAACGGCCAGAAGCCGGGCACCTATTACACCCCGTTCGCGTTCTGGGGCAGCGATCCGGACACGCCGGTCGAAGGCACGGACGGGACGGTGCGGTACCGGGACATTCTGCTGAAGGACCGCTCGGGCAATCCGCTGCCGCGGCTGGACGGCGCGCTGCCGATCGACCCGACGCATCCGGAGGCGCTCGCGCGCATCAAGCGCAAGGTGGACGCGGTCGTCGAGGCGGGCTACGATTATCTGAAAATGGACTTCCTGACGCACGGCGCCATGGAAGGCGTTCGTTACGATCCGAACGCGCGGACCGGCATTCAGGCCTACAACGCCGGCATGGCGTTCATCCGTGATTTGCTCGATCCGGCGCGCATCGGCCGCCCGTTCCTGATCAACCTGTCCATCGCGCCGCTGTTCCCGCACGGGTACGCGCACAGCCGCCGCGTTTCCTGCGACGCCTTCGGACTGATCGGCGATACCGAATATATGCTTAACGCGCTTACCTACGGCTGGTGGATCAACGATAACCTGTACCGGTTCAACGATCCCGATCACATCGTGCTGTACAAAAGCGACAATCAGCGCGCGACGACCGAGCAGGAAGGAAGAAGCCGCCTGAACAGCGGGGTTATCGCGGGCACGTCGCTGCTGCTCGGCGACGATTACCGGATGGAGGAAGCGGCGAAGCGCGCGAAGGCTTGGATGACGAACAAGGAAGTCATCGCGCTGGCAAGGCGCGGCCGGACGTTCCGTCCAGCCGAAGGACGAAGCGGCGCCAAGGGTGAGGATTTGTTCGTCTTAACCGGCGAGGACGGCACATGGATCGCGGCCTTCAACTTCGACGGGGATAACGGGAAGGCGATGACCCTGTCCTTCGACAGGCTGGGCATCGATACGTCCTCCGCTCTCGTCGTTCGGGACCTGTGGAGCGGTTCGGAGAATGCCATTCCGGCCGGAGCGGGCGAGCATTCTATCGCGCTTGAAGCCTCCGAGTCCAAGCTGCTGCTGTTCAGGCGCCAATAAACGAACAGGTCCCGCAAAAAAACGTGACCATTGACCCCCCTGTGCGTATTACATCCTACCAGATACAGAAAGGGAGGATGTCATGAGTTTCACGGGTCAAGATCAAGGGCCGGCAGGTCCGGCAGCCGGCACGGGGAGGAAGCCGCCCGAATTGAAGCCGGGCACGGTGAAGAAGCTGGTCATCGGCATCGCGGCCGCCATTCTTGTTATTATGATCGGATCGTCATCGTTCTACACGGTGCAGGAGCAGGAGAGGGCGGCTATTCTAACCTTCGGGAAATATACGGGGGAAAGCTCCGCGGGGCTCCATTTCAAATGGCCGTACCCCATTCAGCAAGTGATTACCGTTCCGGCCGAGCTGACGCAGCGCATTCATATCGGTTACCGCCAGGAAGGCAATGAAGCGATTCCGGTCGAGGCGGAAGCGATGATGATTACGGGAGACGAGAACATCGTATCCGCGGATGCCGTCGTGCAATGGAAGATCAGCAACATCCGCGATTATTTATTCAATATCGACGACGACGAGCAGTTCCTTCGCAACGCCGCAAGCTCGTCCATCCGCTCGGTCATCGGCTCGGTGAAGCTGGACTACGCGATTACGGACGGGAAGACGGTCATTCAGGATCAGGTCCGGGAGAAGCTGATCGAGCTGCAGACCAAATACAATACCGGCATTCAAATTATCGACATCAAGTTCCAGGACATCGAACCGCCGAGCGGCCAGGTCGCCGATGCGTTCCGCGAGGTGACGAATGCGCGCGAGGAGAAGAACACGAAGATCAACAACGCGCAGAAATACGAGAACGACCGAATTCCGAAGGCGCGCGGCGAAGCCCAGGCGCTGATCGAGAACGCGGAGGGCGAGAAGAAATCGCGCATTCTGAACGCGCAGGGCGACGTGGCGAAGTTCAACGCGATCTATGCCGAATACAAGAACAATCCGAATGTGACACAGAGCCGTCTCGTCCTGGAGACGCTCGAGAAAATATTGCCGAACGCCCAAATCTTCATCACGAATTCGAACGGCGATACGGTGAACTACTTGCCGCTTAACGAATTGCTGCGCAGCAGCGGTTCGGGTAGTTCGGACACGGCGCAGCCGCCTTCAGCGACGCCGACGACGCCGGAAGGGGGCAACGCGCAATGAAAAGAAGCTACTGGATAGGCATCATCGCCGCCGTGCTTGTCATCATTCTGGGCTCCGGCTCGACGTACATCGTGAAGGAAGGCGAATACAAGGTCGTGCTCAAATTCGGCGAAGCGGTGCGCGCGGTCGGCGAACCGGGACTCAAATTCAAGCTTCCGTTCATCGAGAACGTCTCGACGCTCCCGAAATACCAAATGACTTACGAAAGCGCGCCGACGACGATTCTGACGAAGGATCAGAAGCCGATCGACGTCGATAACTACACCGTATGGCGGATCACAAACGCGTCGCAGTTTCTCCGGACGGTGCAATCGGTGAACGGCGGCATACAGCGGATCGACGAGGCGGTGTACAACTCCGTCCGCCGCAAGCTGTCGGAGGTCAGCTACGACGACATCATCAGCGAGAATACGGCCCGCGGCAACATTAACGACGAAATCACGAAGGATGTTACCGCCGCGCTGACCAGAGACAACTACGGCATCGAAATTATCGACGTAAGAATCAAGCGGACCGACCTGCCGGAGCAGAACAAGCAAAGCGTATACAACCGGATGATATCCGACCGGCAGTCGATCGCGGCGCGCTATCTGTCCGAAGGCGACGAGGAGTCGCGCAAAATTACGTCGAAGGCCGACCGGACCGCGACCGAGCTGATCGCGCAGGCCGAAGCCGACGCGAAGAAGATCATCGCGGAAGGCGAGGGAGAGGCGGCGAGGATTTACAACCGCGCCTACGGCGCCGACCCTCAGTTCTACAGCTTCTACCGGACGCTTGAGAGCTACGTGACGACGCTGCGGAACGAACCGGTCATCATGATTCCGATCGAATCGCCGTACGCCAAGATTTTGCTGGGCCAATAAGCCGGATTCGTGCCGGTTCAAGAGACTTTCCGAAGGTCGCGACCTTCCGGAAAGTCTCTTTTTTTTCCAGCTCTTAAAAATTAAGGTTTTCTCATTTTTTTTTAATTTTTGCGAAGACAAGCCTGATAATACTCGTTTTTTTCTCTCAGAGGCATAATTTAGGTAACTTTGGATCTGCTATATTTGATGCATCGGGACAACACACCAAGTCATCTTATGTGGAGGTACAGACTACATGAAAAACGTTAAACCGATCATCACGAAAGCGATTCTTCTAACGATGTGCGCAACAACCGGCTTTACGACTTATGCCGTTGTACAAGCCCCTCCTTCGGCGACGGTCGAAGCGGCAAGCTCGAAAGCAGATAAAGTGATCAGTTACGCGAAGAAATACAAAGGACGCGTCAGCTATGACTGGGGTACAAGAAACACGAAAAAGCTGATCTTCGACTGCTCGTCGTTTACGGAATTTATTTTCGCCAAAGTCGGCGTCGATCTGAAATGGGGAACCGCCTCGCAGAAGTACCAAGGCAAAGGGGTAAGCAAGAGCAGCCTGAAAAAGGGCGACCTCGTATTCTTCGACACGATCGGCAAAAACAACAAGAAGATTAACCATGTCGGCATCTACATGGGCGGCGGCAAATTCATCCACAACACGCCTTCCGTAGACGGCATTGCCATCAGCAGCTTGACTTCCGGCTTCTGGAAGCGGGCTTACGTAAGCGCTCGCAGAGTGCTGTAGTTACCGCGAACGCGAAGCGACAAATGCGATAACGGCGGCCCCGAACATCACCGCGATGTTCGGGCCGCCGTTTTTTTGTTGCCTGCAAGTCGCTATTTATTTCTCCGCCAAGATCGTTTATGATTTGTCCTATTACGTGAAACGCGACTCGGGGGAGCCAATGAATAAGCAGATCCGCAACAAACCGTTCATGCCGTTCACCTACAAAATGATGATTCCTTATCTTCTGCTGGTGTTGCTGACCGACGCGATCATCGGGTATATTTCGTATACGATGCTCATCCAGTCGCGGACGGAGATGGCCGAGACGAACATCCGGACGGCAATGGAGCAGACGAGGAACAACCTGAAATACCAGCTCGACGAAATCCGGCGCATGTCCGATTCGTTCTTCGGCAGCCAGTCGTTCCAACGGGCGATTCAGAAAAAAGGGGATTCGCTCGAAAATTATTTGACGATGCTCGACGAGATCGTTCCCCAAATGCAGGCGCCGCTGCAGCTGTACGGCAACCATATCCGCCTGATCGTCTATACGACCAATTCGGATATCAACTATATTCTCGGCGACAGCATGGCGGAGGAGATCGAGGACAGCGACTATTACGTGCTGCCCTTCGCCGAAATCGCGACTACCGGATGGTACCGCTCGCTGCAAGACACGGGCCTCGACAACGTCTGGCTGCAGGTCGATACCGACCGCGATTTGGAGAACATCTCGCATATCCGGAAGCTTGTCACGTACAGCGATTACAAAACCGTCATCGGGTACGTGCGAATCACGACGAAGCTAAGCGATCTGCTCGGCGATTTCAATACGTTCCCCGTCGAGGAAGGCGTTGTCCTTCGCCTGAAGGACGAGAAGTCGGGCATTCCTTTGTACCAGCGCGGCGAGACGGCCGGGGAGGTTACGGCAAAGTCATACTTGACGCTCAGGGAGAGCATTCCCGAGACGGGCTTCGTCATCGAGACGCTTGTCCCGTATTCGTATCTCTCGAAGGACGCCAGCCGGCTCGGATCCGTCATATTCACGGTATGCCTGATCAGCTTTCTCGTTATGGCGTTCATCGGATTGATCGTGGCCAGGCTGTCGGGACGCAAGATGAAGCGGATCGTCGCCTTCCTGCGCTCCTTCCAGGAAAGCAGCTTTCAGAAGCGGCTACGCTTCGGCGGCAACGACGAGTTCGTGCAAATCGCCGAAGCTTACAACATTATGGCGGCGAATATCCAGGATTTGATCAAAAGCGTGTACGTGCAGGGCATTCAGAAGAAGCAGGCCGAGCTCGAGGCGCTTCAGGCGCAAATCAACCCGCATTTTCTGTACAACACGCTATCCACGATCAGCAGCCTGGCCAATCTCGGCGAAACGCGGAAGGTGACGGGCATGGTCAGCGGCCTTGCGAGGTTTTACAGGCTGTCCTTGAACGAAGGAAACGTCTACATTCCGCTTAAGCAGGAGCTGGAGCAGATCGGGACCTATCTCGATATTCAGCGGATCAAATACGCGGACAAGTTCGCCGTTCATGTCGACGTCGATCCGGATATCGAGCAAACGAAGATCATCAAGCTCATTTTGCAGCCGTTCGTCGAAAATATTTTCAAGCATGCGTGGTTCGGCGAGCATATCGCGATTCGCATTACGGGCAGAAGGGCCGGCAGCCGCATCGAGCTGAAGGTGATCGACACCGGGATCGGCATGCGGCCGGACGCCGTCAAGCGGCTGTTGGTCGGCCCGAGCCAGGCCGGCGGCTACGGCCTGAAAAACGTGGACGAGCGGATCAAGCTCAGGTACGGCGACGAATACGGCATTCATATCGGGAGCGTTTACGGGGGAGGAACGGCGGTTGCGATCTCGCTGCCGGCAAGCGCAGAGGAAGGCCGGGGCTCCGAAGAAGAGACGCCATAAACGAACAGGCAGCAGGGGAGGCTTATGCAGCGATGAACATATTGTTGGTGGACGACGAGGCGATCGACCTGGAATGGCTGCGCCGCAGAGTCGCGGGCAGCGATCTCGCCTTGAACGTGGTCGGGACGGCGGGCAGCGGCTTCAGCGCGTTGAAGCTGCTGGAGACGGAGCAGGTCGATATTATTTTGTCCGATATCCGGATGCCGATCATGACGGGGATGGAGTTTGCCCGGAAGGCGAAGGAGCTTCAGCCGCAGGTGCAGATCGTCTTCATCAGCGGCCACGAGGATTTCGGCTATGCCAAGGAAGCGCTGCAGATCAACGCGGCGGGCTATTTGCTCAAGCCGGTGGACGACCGCGAGCTGTACGACATGCTGCGCTCGTTGTGCGAGAAGGTGGGCAAGGAGAGAGAACAGCACCGCAGCGTGGCGGAAGCGCTGTCGCTCGTAAACCGGGAGCTGCTTCTCCGCTGGTTTAACGAACCGGCTCAGGATCAGGCCAAGCTGCAGCATATACACGACTTTTTGGCGCCGCTGCTTGCGTTTGGCACCGCCGCAGCCATCATCGAAGCGGACGATCTCGAGTGGAAGCTGCCGAAGGAGGAGGAGAGGCGGGCGTGCTTGAGCCGAATCTCGCGATTTATCGAGGCGTTTGCTAGCGAACGCGGCGCCGGCACCTTCATCGCCGGCTACGATTCGCGCTTCGTCCTGCTTGCGAACGTGGAGGAGGAGCGCTTCGCCTCCTTGCTCGAGGAGCTTATCGGCGCGGTGCGGCGGTCGTTCCCGGTGACGATTACCGTCGGCATCGGCATGTACGCGAAGGAGCTCGGCCGGCTGCATGAATCGTACCGGCAGGCGCAGGCCGCGCTCAGCGCGAAGTGGCTGCTCGGCAAGAACCGCTTGATCAACGACGGATCGAAATCGTCGCCGAAAGCGGCCTTCGCGCCGAGAATCGAAGAAACCGTCGAGAAAATGCTGGAGGCCATACTCGACTACGACCTGGTCACGATCGACGATTGCCTGATCGAGTTGTTCAACCGAAGCGTGGCCATGTCGCGGAAGCAGGACGTGTACGACCTGATCGTCCGCGTAACGTCGAAGCTCCATGCGGATCTGCTGCAGCAAAGCGAGAACTTGTACGAGCTGCTGAAGTGGGAATCGCATCAGCCGGCGGTGCTGTATCATTTCGAAACGATGGGCGACGTGCTCTCCTGGCTCCGGAGAAGGTTCTTCGAATTGTCGGAGCTGCTGTACGCGAAGAAGCGGAAGCAGAGCCGGAAGCTGGTCGGCGAGATCGTGAATTACGTCGACGAGAAGCTCGAGCATCGGGTTACGCTGAAGGAGGTGGCGGCCCGCTTCGCTTTCACCCCGAACTATCTCGGTCATCTGTTCAAGGAAGAGACGGGCACGCTGTTCAGCGATTTTCTGAACGAGCGGCGGATGAACCGCGTCTGCGAGCTGCTTGCCGACCCTACGCTCAAAATCTACGAGATCGCCGAGCGGGTAGGCTACAAAAACATCATTTACTTCAACCGGCAGTTCAAGCAATCGACGGGCATGACGCCGGGCGAATACCGGAAGAAGCACAACATATAGCCGCTTGTCTGTATAATAAGTCCGCTTCTCTGCCGGGATGCGGGCTTATTTGTTATGCGCGCGCGGGAATAAACCTAACGCACACAAATCGTAGAATAAGTATTACTTTTAGTTGATTGCCTTCCTTATGTGATTCCCGGCCTCTTTATATAATGGATTTACATACGAGAGAGAGTTACGGGAGGAGTGTTCAGATGAACCGACGCGGATTTTGGGGCGATGTGAGGAAGTATAGGACGCTGCTTCTCATGCTTGCGCCGGCGGTATTGTTTTTTCTAGTGTTCGCTTACGTGCCGATGGCCGGTATCGTGCTTGCGTTCAAGCAGTACAACTACGGAGGCGGCATATTCGGAAGCCCTTGGAACGGACTCGACAATTTCCGGTTTTTCTTCGAATCGGGCAACGCCTGGATGGTGACGCGGAATACCGCGCTTTATAATATCGCGTTCATTATCGTCAACAACGTGCTTCAAATCGCCGCGGCGATATTGCTGTTCGAGGCGGTAGGCAAGTGGTTCCGCAAAATATCGCAGACATTCATGTTCCTGCCCTACTTCATTTCATGGGTCGTCGTCGGCGCGATCGCCTACAACCTGTTCAACTACGACGTCGGCACGCTTAACGTTATGTTGACGGCTATCGGGCTCGAGCCGGTCGACATTTACAACACGCCGTCCTACTGGCCGTTCATCCTCGTGCTCGTATCGGCATGGAAGACGCTCGGCTACGGCTCGGTCATGTATTTGGCCGCGATTACCGGCATCGACACCGAAATGTACGAAGCCGCGGAAATCGACGGCGCGAACGTGTTCCAGCGGATCTTCCGCATTACGATTCCGAACCTGTATCCGACGCTGATCATCCTGGCGCTGCTTGCGATCGGCAACATTTTCCGAGGCGACTTCGGGATGTTCTACAACATGGTCGGCAACAACGGCCTGCTCTTCTCGGCCACGGACGTCATTGATACCTTCGTGTTCCGGTCGCTCACGACGTCGAACGAAATCGGCTTATCGGCCGCGGCGGGCTTTTATCAATCCGTTCTCGGTTTTGCGACGATCTTGCTGGCAAACTATGCGGTGCGTAAATACGACAAGGATCACGCTTTGTTCTAAAACGGAGGGATAACATGAGCGCTACGACGACAACGAACGATAAACCCATCATCGCGCAGCGGGGAGCGGGAAAGAAGCAATACGACCGCGTGCTGCTCTCGGCGATCGGCTACGTCTTTATTACGCTGCTGGCGATACTGTGCATCATCCCGTTTCTGATGATCGTCTCCTCCTCGCTGACGGAGGAGTCCACAATCGTCGAAAACGGCTTCCAGCTTATACCGGCCGCCTTTTCGCTTGACGCTTACGAGCTGTTGTTCAAATACCCGGGCCAAATTTTGAAGGCTTACGGCGTGACGATCGCGGTCACGGTTATCGGGACGGCGACCGGCTTGTTCCTGACGGCCATGACGTCCTACGTGCTGGCGCGCAAAGATTTCAAATGGCGCAATTCGTTCTCGTTCTTCTTCTTCTTCACGACGCTGTTCAGCGGCGGACTCGTGCCTTGGTACTTGATGATCATCAACTACCTGGATCTGAAGGACCGCATGCTCGTGCTGATTCTGCCGATGCTGCTGAACGTGTTCTATATTATCGTCATGAAATCGTTCATGAGCAGCATCCCCGAGGCGATTACCGAATCGGCCAAAATCGACGGGGCAGGCGACTTCCGAATTTTCATGCAGCTCATTATCCCGCTGTCCAAGCCGGCGCTCGCGACGATCGGCTTGTTCATCGCCCTCGGCTATTGGAACGACTGGTACAACGCGCTGCTGTTCGTCAGCAACGAGAACTTGATGCCGCTGCAGTACTATTTGTACAAAATGCTGGGCAACATGGACGGCATGCGCAGAGCGATGATCAGCTCGGGAGCCGTCGTCACGATGAACATCCCGACCGAGAGCCTCAAGATGGCGATGACGATCGTCGCCACGGGCCCGATTCTGCTCGCTTATCCGTTCATCCAGCGGTATTTCGTGCAAGGCTTGACGATCGGCGCCGTGAAAGGATGACCTCAGGGCAACCTGGTTATCATAAATTAATGAATTTATAGGGGGAATTACCGGTCATGCGGAACAAAAAATCATTCATGCTCTTATTTGCCCTCGTGCTTGTATTGGCAACGGTGCTCGGCGCATGCGGAAGCAGCAGCAATGGAGGCAATACCGAAGCGAGCGACTCGCCTTCGAACGGCGCCGCCGAGACTCCGGCGGACGGCGGCAACGCCGGCACGGCCGAAGAGCTCGTCATCAAGATGCTGCTCGTCGGCGGGAAACCGATCGATTACGACGCGGTCTTCGCCGAGCTGAACAAGACGCTGAAGGAAAAAGTGAACGCCACGGTCGAAGCGGAATTTCTCGACTGGGCCGACTGGACGCAAAAATATCCGTTGAAGTTCGCGGCGGGCGAAGACTTCGACATCGCCTACACGGCGAACTGGGCGTTCTATAACGACCAGGCGCTGAAGGGCGGCTTCCTGGAGCTGACGGACGACATGCTGTCGGAATATATGCCGCTGACTTGGAAAGCGATGCCGAAGGTGGCTTGGGAGCAATCCAAAGTGAACGGCAAGCAGTACATGGTGCCGAACAACAACCCGGAAGTGACGGACAAAGCGGTGCTGATCCGCGACGATCTGCGCAAGAAATACAACCTCGATCCGGTTATCAGCCCGGAAACGTTCGCGAATTACGCGAAGACGGTCGCGGCGAACGAGAAAGGCATCAACGCCTACAACGCCAAAGCGGCCGACGGCTGGAAATGGCATGAGCTGGACCAAATTTTGCTCGAGCAGCAGAACGAATGGAACCTCGTCGACTATAGCATGCCGCTCGCTTACAAGCTCGACGACGCGGCGGGCAAAGTGTTCAACGTGTACGATACGCCCGAATTCAAACAGCTTCTTGCCTACTACAAAGATTTGGCCGACAACAACGCCTGGTCCAAAAACGTAGTCAGCAACAAAAACGACGTTTGGCAGGACATGAAAGCCGGCAAAACGGCTTCCTATGCGCATAACCTCGGCACCCTCGCGATGAACCTGGCGGAGCTGCGCCGCGAGCAGCCGGAAGTCGAGCTTGCGATTGCGGACCTTACGCCGGACAAGAAGAAAATCGCCGCCATCTCGACGCAGAACGGCTTCGCGATCCACGCGCCATCGAAGAAAGCGGAACGATCGCTGATGGTCATCGACCTGCTGCAGAACGATAAAGAAATCCATGACCTGTTCATGTACGGCGTAGCGGGCACGCATTACGAGCCGGTCGGCGACGACAAGTTCAACGCGACGGCCGGCACGCCTAACTATACCGGCTTCTCGAACTGGGGCGCCAACTCGCCGCTGAACCGCAAGGACGCTTCTTACCCTGCGGAAGCGGACGCGATCGCCGCCGCTTGGGAAGAGAAGGTGTACCACTTCGATCTGGAGACGTTCGTCTTCAACGATGCGAACGTGAAGAACGAAGTCGCCAACGTGGGCAACGTCATGCTCCGTTACGCGATTCCGCTCGAATACGGCTTGATCCCGGACATCGAGAAGGGCCATGCCGATCTGATCAAGCAGCTGCAAGCGGCCGGCATCGACAAGCTGCAGCAGGAGCTTCAAAAGCAGATCGACGAATTTCTCGGGGGCAAGTAAATGATCGGAGAAGAGGAGGAGACGAAGGTCCAAGGTCTCCTCCTTTTTTTTTCAAAAAAGGGAGCGGCGTTGATGGGGAATACGTTCATTATAGGGATGGATATGTCGTTTTTGGATGAAATCGAGACGTTCGGCGGCAAGTACGAGGAGGACGGGCAGGAGGGCGACGCGCTGCGAATTATGAAAAACAACGGGGTTAACGCCATTCGCCTGCGCATTTGGAACGAGCCGGAGGGCGGCTTCTGCAACCTGGAGCGCACGCTGCTGATGGCGAAGCGGATCAAGGAGCTGGACATGCATTTTCTGCTCGACTTCCATTACTCCGACAAGTGGGCCGATCCCGCGAACCAGTGGAAGCCGAAGGCTTGGGCGGATTCGAGCTTCGAGGTGCTGAACGACCAGGTGTTCAATTACACCTACTTCGTCTTGTCCGAGTTAAAGGGACAGGGAACGGTGCCGGACATGGTCCAGATCGGCAACGAGATTACGCCGGGCATGCTGTGGGACGACGGCAAGGTGGACGGCGAATTCGATACCGAGGAGCAGTGGGCGAAGTTCGCGACCTTGGTGAAGTCGGGCATCGTGGCGGCGAAGGCCGTCGATCCGACGATCCATATTATGATCCACATCGACCGCGGCGGCGATCTGGAGGCAAGCCGGCGGTTTTTCGAGAAATTCGCCGAGCACGGCGTGGAATACGATACGATCGGCCTGTCCTTCTATCCGTGGTGGCACGGCAGCCTGGACGATTTGAGCCGCAACTTGTCGGAGCTTGCCGGGCAATTCGATAAGGACATTAACGTCGTGGAGACCGCCTACCCGTGGACGCTGGACGCGGCGGAGGGCAGAAGCTTCATCGTGGAGCGGGAGGAGCAGCTGCATCCGGGCTACCCGGCGACCGTGCAAGGGCAGGCGGATTATTTGCTCGATCTGATGACGATCATCAAGAAGGCGGCGGGCCCCCGGGGCGTCGGTTTCTATTGGTGGGAGCCGGCCTGGATTCCGTCGAGGGAGGAATGGTCGGTCGGACATAGAAACAATTGGTCCAATTTGACGCTGTTCGATTACGACGGGCGCAAGCTCCCGGCTTTGACGGCATTGAAATAGGGAAGGCGAACGACAGCGGCTGAGGCGCTTCATCGTTTTCTTCATTCGATAAGCGCATTTATACGAGGCTCTCCTTCGACAAGGAGGGCCTTTGCGCGTTGGAGACGCCTTTCGACGTTACGAGGCTAGCCATCCGATCGAGCGCGTAAGCGGCGGTCAGGAACAGCAGGAAGACGTTCGGGTAGCCGTACCGGTTAAACGTTATGAACGGAAGATAGATGACGGTGAAATAGGCGAGGACAAGCAGCATGAGCCTATGCGGAGCGCTCCTCCTCATCGCCGGCTTCATGAGCATAAGCGCAATGCCCGCGGCGCCGAGCGCCATCATAATAATATGATAAATAGCGACGCCCGTTCCGCTTACGCCGAACACCGTCTTCCAATAGAACGGCCCCGCATACAACCCCGCCACCTTGTCGACGGTATACCATTTCAAGTACGTCAGCGGCTGCTCCCGGAAGCCGAAGCTCATAATTTTCTTGGCGGTCTCCGCCATATCGTCGTCCGACCCGGCGAACAGGCTGTCCTTGCCGCCCTCGTATTCCGGATGCGCGTCGAAGAAAGGCCGCGGCGGCGCTTCGTCATGGATCAGCGCGCCGAGCAGCAGCGGGCTGCCCGCCGATTTCGTGAACGGGATGAACGCATCGAACGCCATGTAGTTGCGAACCCACCAAGGCGACAGCATGACGATAAGGACGGCGGCGACTACCGCCGTCCGCTTCAGGATCAAGCGCCAGTCCGTCCGCTGTGCCAGCCACAGCAGAAACAGCACGCCCGGGAACAACGCCGCCTGCGGCTTAAAATAACAGGCCAGCCCGACAAGCGCGGCCGCCATGGCGTAATGCTTCGTTCGGCCGCTCTTCAAGGCGGCGAGGCTGGCGAGGATGAGCAGCATAACGATCGTTCGGAATATCGTCTCCGACAAAATGACGCCCGCCGAAAAATAATCGGGCAAGTAGAGCGCGGAAGCGGCGGCGGCGATCAGAGCCGCACGGCTGCCGAACAAACGATTCGCGATCGCGAAAATCAGATAGACCGAGCAAGCCTGCAAAGCGGACTGTACGATACGGAACGCCGTCACCGCGTCGCCGTCCTGGCCGAACAGAAGCATGAGACCGGACAGGACGAGCGGCATGCCCGGCATGATGAAGGCGGAGGACGCTTCGCCGCTGTTGTAGGCAAGCGTATGCTTGTTTAATAGGATTTTGGCGCTGTTCACGTACTTGACGTCGTCGTTGTCCAGCTTCTCGTAGGAGCCCAGCAAGTAATGATCACCGTACATCAGCGCAGACGCCGCGCTCGCCGCAAATACGAGAATAACGATTGCAAGGAGTGCAAATTTGACCGGTTTGGATACGTCCATTAGCTTAAACAATTGCAGCGACACCTTTCCTGTTCGTTAGTGGAATTACTTTGTATTTTAAGGACCGATTATTATTGAGACGTTAATTCCGGGTAAAAGGTTTTAAATTCCAAAAAAGAAGTTTGCAGGCAGTCCGCTGATTCAAATGGTACTTTCCCGTTTATATAAAAGGTAGAAGTCGCTTCAAAATACGAAGGAACGGCAATCGCCGTTCGAAAAGGAGAGATAGAGGATGGCTAAAGAACAAACGGGCAGCGGAGTGGTGCTGGGCGCGATCATAGGAGGAGCCGTGGGCGCGGTATCGGCGCTGCTGCTGGCGCCGAAATCGGGCGCGGAGCTGCGGGAGGATATCTCGGGCAAATGGCAATCCGTCAGTCAAAAGACGAAGGAAATGGCGTCGGCGGTCGGCCGGCAGACGAAGACGCTGGCAAGCAAAATCGGCGACGAGGCTTCGGATTTGGCCGGACAGGCCAAAAAATCGAACGAGAACGTCATGGACGCCCTGACCGCGGCGAAGGACGAGGTGAAGGAAGAAGCGCAAGCGTCGCGCTAGGCGCTTCTTCCTTCGCCTGCAAGGGAGCTGTCTCGGAAGGTTCTGAAGCAACCGAAGAGACAGCTCCCTTTTCCGCACGGACCAACCTCTCCCGACAAAGGACTGCGGAAGGTATCGCATAAAATAACCTTCGCGCTCGCTTGCTCACGCCTCTCGCTTTGCCCTCTTTCCCAAGCGATTTCCGAACGCGTTCGCCTTCTTCGACAAGGTTACTCTGGGAGTAGGCGGTCTGTTCGTAAATTCAAAATATGTAATTAAATCTTTCATTTCCTCATTTATTCGGATTTAATTTCAGCATTTGAATTTAAACGCTACCTTTCGAGCGTTTCATTCTGATCGTAACCGTACAAGTTTAAAAATTTGCAACTAATGTCTTATATTTCCTCCATCTATCGCTCTTAATTTAAGTTTTTGAAATTAAACCTCTGTAGAGGCTTTGACCTGCCGATAAGCGGCAGCAGACCAAATACGGGAAATGGCGGTGCAGGGTTGGCACCGCCATTGTTATATTCACGGGTTGCGGGCTGTTCCGTCTTCGCCGTCATCGGCAAGCCGCTTCTTCAGCTTGTCGATCGCCCGTCTCTGAATGCGGGACACGCTCATCTGGGAGACGTTCAGCCGCTTTGCGATGTCGCGCTGCGAAATGCCGTAATGGCAGGCCAGCACGAATACTTCCTGCTCCTCCCGCTTCAAATGCTTCATGGCGTCTTCCAGGTCCAGCCGGGCATCCGCGGACGTATAATCGCTCGCGTCGTCGCCGATGAAATCGCCGATGGTCGCCGCGCTTTCCCCTTCGCCGGGAAGCGGCGCATCCAAGGAAACGTAATGGTACGCCTCGCGGCATGACATCACTTCGATCGTTTCTTCCACGGACAAGCCGAGATATTCCGCGATTTCGTCCATCTTCGGAGAGCGGCCGGAGGCCGTCGTCAAATGATCGACCGCCTGCTGGATCAGCAGGCTTTTTTCCTTGAGCCGCCTCGGCACTTGTATGTACCAGGACTTGTCCCGCAAATAGTTTTTCAGGTGGCCGATCACGCTTTTCATCGCATAGCCTTCGAATGGAATTTCCCTTGAACAGTCGTATTTCTGAAGCAGCTGAAGCATGGCCATTTGGCCGACTTGATACAGGTCTTCATATAAGTCCGGACGGCTCCGCGCCATTTTGCCGGCCGCGATTTTGACGACCGGCTCGAAATGCCGAAGCAGCTTCGTGGCCGTTTCGTTGCAGCCCGATTGCTGATACGCCTGGATCAGTTCATTGATTTGCTCCTGGTCCGGGAAGGATGAATTCGAATTCATGTCATCTCCTCTTTCCTGGCAATTCGCTTCGTGAGAATCACTTCCGTACCGCTGCCGGTGCGCACCTCGACGTGATCCATCAGGGCGTGCATCATAAACAGGCCGAGCCCTCCCGGCGCGAGTTCGCTGAGCTCGCCGCTCCTCGGCGAGGAGGGCTTGCCGCCGCCGGCATGCGCGTATTCGAAGCTCGCGCCTTCGTCCTTGACGCAAATGCTGAGGCCGGCTTCGAGCAGCTCGAACCGGATGTCCACTTCTCCCGGCCGACCGCCTGCGTATGCGTGCAAAATCGCGTTCGTGCAAGCTTCCGAAACGGCGACCTTCATGTCTTCAATCTCTTCGTAGGCGAAGCCCGCTTTATGGGCAACGCCGAACAGCGCCAGTCTGACAACATCGACATACTCCGCTTTTGCGGGAATCGTGACGCGGATGCAAGGGTTCATATCGGCTCTTCTTTCCTTTCTCGTATGATCCTATTATAGCTTATCGTTTTTTCATTTTGCTCCATGTTCGCATCGCGAACACGAAGCCGTCGCCGATCGCGTCGGCGATGCCGTACGGTCCCGCCGGCTTCGGACCGGCTTTTTTGACCGTCGTAACGAGCCCGGCCGCCGCTTCCTTGGCCGCGCCGGTCACGGCTTGAACGGCTTGGCCGATCTGCTGCACGGATTGAAAGGCCGAATTGAACGTATTCAGCTTCGCGCGGATATCAAGCGTCAGCGCGTTCGTATGGCGGATCGTTTCCTTCGCGTCGACGGCGAGCTCGGACACGTCCGTCCGGAGCTGGCTCAGCGCCAGCCGCATTTCGTCGAGGCCCGCCCTTAACGTTTTGAGCGTCTGCAAGAGCGAGACGAGAAGAACGACGAAGGCGACCGCTATGATCGCTACACTAATTTGAACGAGCGTATCCATTTCATGCATCACTCCTTCTTTTTGTCTAGTTACCCGGCCATTCGGCTTTTGAAACAGCGAAATTGCCAGGCAGGGCGAAGATGTTATAATGAAGAAACCTCTTCCAATGGAATAAACGCTGAAAGGAGTTTCATGATGTTACGGGAAATGAGAATCAACATTCGTTCGAAAATCGCGATCGGTTACCTTCTCATTATTTGCTGCCTTGGCGTATCCATCGTGGTCGTAACCGAAAGAATCGCGTCCTTGCAGGAAGAAATCGGAACCCTTACAAGCCGGGATATCGAGATTCACAATCTCATCGCTTCGATCCGCTATCATGCGATCAGCATGGAGTCGAGCCAGCGAGGCTACCTCATTACGGGCAGCGACGCGGATCTGGTGCCGTACACGGACGGCAAGGCGAAGTGGGAGGCGGGCTACAACAGCTTGTCGCAACTAATCTCGCAACAGCCGGGCATGAAGAACGAGCTTGAGGAGATCAAGCTGACAATAGAGAAATGGATAGACGAGGTCGGCGATCCGGCAATCGAATTAAGAAAGCGGAACGACAGCGCCGGGATGATCCGATTTTTCACCGAGGAGAGCGGCAGGACAAGCCTCGACGCGTTAAAAGAGCGGTTCGGTTCCTTGACGAACAGGCAGATCGAATCGACGAGGCTGCATATTCTCGGGCTGGATAACCGGAACAGGCTGCTGACCGTGAGCTTGTACGTCATGCTGGCCGTCGTCGCCGCCGTCGCGTTCCTGATCGTCTCCTTCGTCTCCGGCTCGATCGTGAACACGATCAAGAGGGTCGTGAAGACGATTGCCGAGATCGCTTCGGCGGGCGGGGATTTGACGGCCAGAATCGAGGTGCGGACAAAGGACGAAATCAAGGATTTGGCCGACGCGACCAACCAGCTGCTGGCAAGTCTGGAGACGGAGAACTGGATCAAGACCAAGGTGGCGGAAGTCGCGACGATGAATCAAGGCATTACCGAATTGAATGCGCTTGCCGAAGCCTTTCTTGCGAAGGTCGCGCCGATCGTCGATGCCGCGCACGGTTTGTTCTATATCCGCGAAGGAAGCGGAAGCGGCCAGAGGCTCGTCAGAATCGCGTCCTATGCGTCCGACAGCGACGCTTCGGGGCGGTCCGGCTTCCGCATGGGCGAAGGCTTGATCGGGCAATGCGCGCAGGACAAGCGGCCTTTTCTGCTGAACAAGCTGCCGGAGCATGACGTGAAGATCGTATCGGGGCTTGCCCGGGTAACGCCGCAAAGCCTGCTCGTCTTCCCGATCGAATTCGAGGGCAAGGTCGAGGCGGTCGTGGAATTCGCATCCGTAACGTCCTTCTCGACGCAGCATTTGAAGCTGCTCGAGCAGATTGAAGACCATTTCGGCGTAGCGCTGAACAATGTCGCCGGCCGAATGGAGGTGGAGAGGCTGCTGAGCGAATCCCGGCAGTTGACGGAGGAGCTGCAAGCGCAGACGGAGGAGCTGCAAACCCAGTCGGAGGAGCTGCAGCTGCAGCAGGAGGAGATGCGGATCACGTCCGAGCATTTGGCGGAGCAGAAAAAATTCGCCGAACGGAAGACGCGGGAATTGGAATCGGCGCAAAAAGAGCTCGAAGCCTATTCGGAGGAGCTGCGCAAAAGCTCGCAGTACAAATCGAATTTTCTCGCCAACATGTCGCATGAGCTGCGTACGCCGCTCAACAGCATCCTTATTTTGTCCCAGCTTCTGTCCGAGAACGAGAACGGGACGCTGAGCGAGGAGGAGGCCGGGTATGCCGCCATCATTCATACGTCGGGCAACGATTTGCTCGCGCTCATCGACGACATTCTTGATCTGTCCAAGGTCGAGGCCGGCAAAATCACGCTCACGATCGACGAAGTGAACGTATCCGAAATTCCGGAGCAGATGAAGCTGCGCTTCGATTCCGTCGCGAACAGCAAGGGCCTTGCCTTCGACTGCCGGGTCATCGACGGCGTCCCGCCGCTGCTGCATACGGACGGGCAAAGGCTGCAGCAAATATTGACGAATCTGCTGTCCAACGCGTTCAAGTTCACGGAGCGGGGATCGGTCGCGCTTACGGTCCGGAGCGCCGATCCGCATAAAGTCCAAGAGGCGCTCCCGCTGCATGCTTCCGGCGACGTGCTGGAAATCGCCGTCACGGATACGGGGATCGGCATTCCGGAACAAAAGCAGGAATTGATTTTCGAAGCGTTCCGGCAGGTTGACGGCAACACGAACCGCCAATACGGCGGCACGGGGCTCGGCTTGTCGATTTGCCGGGAATTCGCGAAGCTGCTGGGCGGGACGATCGAGTTGACGAGCAGGGTCGGCGAAGGCAGCACGTTCACGCTATACGTGCCGAGCATAAGCGGCGAACAGGCGGAGAGGCTCGCCTCGGCGTACGAAGAAGCGGCCGCCGCCGTTATGATGCCCGAAACGCCGCATGTCGCGGCGGACCGGCCGCAGACGGAAGGGGCCGACAAGGACGACAGGCTGTTCAAGGGAAAAAGGGTGCTGCTCGTCGAGGACGACGACCGCAACGTATACGCGCTTGTCCGGGCGCTCGAGCAGAAGGCGATTGAAGTGAAGGTGGCCGGCAACGGCAAGGAATGCCTGCGGATCATGAAGGAAGAACCGGGCTTCGACCTGGTGCTGATGGACGTTATGATGCCGGTCATGGACGGTCTGGAGACGATGGGCGTCATCCGCCGGGACCCGGCCCTTAAAGACACGCCGATTATCGCGCTGACGGCCAAAGCGATGAAGAGCGACCGGGAGAAATGTCTGGAGGCGGGGGCATCGGATTATATCAGCAAGCCGCTGAACATGGAGCAGCTGTTCTCGCTCATGCGGGTATGGCTGACGAAGCAGGTGGGACATTGAGCGTCGAACGGGAAGACAAGCATGCCGGATCCGGAACGAACGCCGCGCAGAGCGAACGGGAGAAGCTCGAAATTCACCTGCTGCTGGAGGGAATCTATAGCGCAAGCGGCTTTGATTTCCGCAATTACGCGCGCTCGTCGCTGCGCAGGCGGATCTATCACCGCATGCAGCTCGACGGTCTGCTGACCGTCACCTCCTTGTTGGAAAAGGCGCTGCACGAGCCCGGCTACTTGGACCTGCTCGTCAACGATTTCTCGATCAAGGTGACCGAAATGTTCCGCGATCCGTCCTTCTTCCGCCTGTTCCGGCAACGGGTCGTTCCCGAGCTTCGCCGCTATCCGGAAATCCGGATTTGGCATGCGGGCTGCGCGACGGGAGAGGAGGCGTACTCCATGGCGATTCTGCTGCAGGAGGAAGGTCTGCTCGAGCGGACGAAGCTGTACGGAACGGACATGAACGAGCAGGTCGTCCGATCGGCCAGGGAAGGCAGGTTCCCGCTGAAGCGGATGCAGGCCTACACGAAAAATTACTTGCAGGCGGGCGGCGCGGGGGAGTTCTCCTCGTATTATTCGACGAATCACGAGTACGCGCTCTTCGACCCGTCGATCAAGGCGAATATTACGTTTGCGCAGCATAATCTGGCGACGGACCGTTCCTTCAACGAGTTCCACGTCATTCTGTGCCGGAACGTGCTCATCTATTTCGACGCCGTTCTCCAGAGGCGGTCTCACGGCTTGTTCTACGACAGCCTGGCGCCGGAAGGCTTTATCGGGTTAGGCCATATGGAGACGATGGCCGCTGCGTACAAAGCCAAATACGAAGAGTGGATTCCCCCCGGGCACCTGTATCGCAAAAAATAGCCGGTTTAATTCACTCCAAATCAGGTTTTGCATAAAGGAGCCTTCTTGCCCGATACTATCACCATTGCCGGAATGAATGGAGAACTAAGGAATGCAGCGGGAAGGGGGAATGCGGTATGTTCGAGCTGCTTATTACGATGCTTGAGCGTTTGGGCATCATTGTGACGATCGCGTTTATTTTGACCCGTTTCCGGTTCTTTCGGGACATGATTTCCAAGGAGGGGCTGAACTGGAAACATCGTTTTACGGCGATTCTGTTTTTTGCAGCTTTCGGCATCATCGGAACCTATACAGGCGTAGCTTTTAACGCCAATACGTATACGCTTCACCCCTGGGCAAACAAACTGTCTCCGGACGAGGCCATTGCTAATTTTCGCGTCATCGGTATCGTCCTCGCCGGCATGCTGGGAGGCTATCGGATCGGACTCGGAGCCGGACTGATCGCAGGTCTGCATCGGTTTACTCTGGGCGGGTTTACGGCAGTTCCTTGCAGTCTGGCAAGCATAATTGCAGGTGTTTTGTCCGGCGCGCTGCATCGTAAATCCGCTGTGGTCAATCCTGGCGTGTCGCTCATGATCGGTTCGGTGGCGGAAGCGTTGCAAATGCTTATTATATTGCTGTTGGCAAAGCCATTCGATAAAGCTCTTGATCTGGTATCCGTCATCGGGGTGCCCATGATTTCGGCTAACGGACTCGGCGCTGCGCTTTTCTTGCTCATCATCAAAAGCGTCGTGAACGAGGAGCAAAAAGCGGGCGCTCTGCAAGCCCAGAAGTCGCTTCGGATCGCGGATCAGACCTTGGGTTATATGCGGCAGGGCATGACCGAGGAGTCGGCGGCTGCCGTGTGCGGCATTCTGTATCGTGAAATGAATGCAAGCGCGGTCTCCATGACGAACGGAAAACAGATTTTGGCCCATATCGGAGAAGGAGACGATCATCATCGGCCGGGGTCTCCTATTCAGACCGCCATAACCAGGCGCGTGCTGAAAGAAGGCAGGCTGGTCGTTGCCGGACATGACGAGCTGCTTTGCGACAATAAGGATTGTATATTAAAAGCAGCCATTATCGCGCCGTTGAAGCGAAGGGAAGACACGATCGGCACGATCAAGTTCTATTTTCATTCCGAGAAGAAAGTGGATCATGTCGTACTGGAGCTGGTGCACGGACTTAGCGTGCTGCTGAGCAATCAGATCGAGCTGGCCGATGCCGACAAGGCGAATCAGTTGAGGAAGGAAGCGGAGATAAAAGTATTGCAGGCGCAAATCAGTCCCCACTTCCTGTTTAATTCCTTGAACACGATTATTTCCCTCATTCGTACGAATCCTGGTCAGGCACGCATGCTGCTGGTGCACTTATCGCATTTTCTCAGGCAAAATTTAAAAGGCACGACGGAGCATAGCGCCTCCTTGGAGACGGAGCTGAAGCATGTGCGCGCTTATCTGTCGATTGAGGAGGCACGGTTCGTCAATAAGCTGAAGGTGAATTACGACATCGACGAGACGCTGCTGGGTTACGTCGTGCCGCCGCTGACGCTGCAACCGATCGTGGAGAATGCGGTGAAGCACGGCATGAAGGATGTGCACGACAACGGCGTTATTCTTATCGTCATACGCCATCGCGGGGGATGGGTCGAAGTTTCCGTTTCCGACAACGGCGGGGGAATGACAAGAGAACGGCTGCATGAAATTGGCGGCCGCAGACTGGCTTCGGAGGAAGGGACCGGTGTCGGTCTCTATAACGTGAATCGGAGGCTGAAGCTGATGTTCGGCGAGGAATCGGCGCTGCAAGTCGAGAGCGCGGCCGGCCGCGGAACGACCGTTACTTTTTTGCTGCCGGATAAGGAGATGAAATAATGGATCAAGAGATTCGGGCATTAATAGCCGACGACGAGCTTTATAGCCGGGACGAACTGAAGCATCTGCTCGTGCAGCACGCCGACGTTCGGATTGCAGGCGAGGCCGACAATGGCGAGAGCGCAGTCATGAAGGCGATCAGCCTGCAGCCGGACGTTGTCTTCCTGGATATCGAAATGCCGGGCATGAGCGGCATGAGCGCGGCGAAGTCGCTCCGTGAACTAAAGAAGCCGCCAATTATCGTATTCGCCACGGCATATTCCGATTATGCGACGGAGGCGTTCCGCTATGAAGCGGTCGATTATTTGCTTAAGCCTTACGATGAAGAGCAATTGTCGGATACGATGCAGCGCATTCGCAAGACGCTGCGGCTGCGCGGCGAGGGAAGGGACGTCGGCGAGGAGCGGAAGCGGTCCGGGAAGCTGGCGGTCGAAAGCGCGGATGAAATCGTATATCTCGAACCAAAGGGAATTTTGTACGTCGTCTTTGAAGACAAGGCTTCCAAGATTGTAACCATGGCTGGAGAATACAGCACGAAGCTGCCGTTGAAGGAGCTGGAACGTAGACTGAACGCCTATCATTTCTATCGCGTGCATAAGAGCTATTTGGTTAATACAAGCTATATTAAGCGGTTGACCCCTTGGTTTAACGGCGCGTATCAGCTTGAGCTGGAGGGCGTCGGCGACAAACTTTTCGTGAGCCGTAACTACGTAAAGGGTTTAAGGGCTCGATTGGAGCTGTAGACTTCGAATGGTTCGATAGCTTTGATGCAAGATAATCGGCTTATACGGTATCTTATCATCGCATAACGGCATCTTGTCCGTAACTTTCCGATAGCGGTCCGCAAAATAGTACAATCGATGTAAGCGGATTCATTTGAGGAGGAATGACAAGATGTATACCTTTATGGCAGGCATCGCTTTATTGGTTGTCGGTTACTTCACGTACGGGAAAATCGTAGAGCGCATCTTCGGCGTAAACGAACAACGGCAAACGCCCGCTTATTCGCATAGCGACGGCGTCGATTACTTGCCGATGAACAAGAAAAAGAATATGCTCATTCAATTACTCAACATAGCTGGAGTCGGCCCGATCTTTGGTCCGATTATGGGGGCCTTGTACGGCCCCGTTGCTTTTATCTGGATTGTTGTCGGCTGTATCTTTGCCGGCGCGGTGCACGATTATTTGACGGGCATGATATCGATCCGAAACCGCGGCGCCCATCTGCCGGAGCTTGCGGGCAAGTTTCTGGGCAACGGGATGAAACATGTCGTTAACGCTTTCGCGATCCTGCTCCTGCTCCTGGTAGGTACGGTATTCGTAACCTCCCCGGCAGCGCTGCTTCATAATCTGATGGACGGAGCGGTTGGCCTGGGCGTCATACTTGGCGCGATCTTCATCTATTATTTGCTGGCGACCTTCTTGCCGATCGACAAAATCATCGGAAAATTATACCCGGCATTCGGCGCCTTGCTGCTGATTAGCGCCGTCGGCGTAGGCGTAATGCTGCTTGTAACGGGCGCCCCGATTCCGGAGCTGACCTTGACGAACATGCATCCGGCTTCGGCGCCAATCTTCCCATTGCTGTTCCTGACGATTTCTTGCGGCGCGTTATCAGGCTTTCATGCGACACAGACGCCGATTATTTCGAGAACGACGCAGAATGAGCGTCACGGCCGTAAAATATTTTATGGCATGATGATTGCCGAAGGCGTTATCGCCATGATCTGGGCGGCTGCGGCAATGAGCCTGTTCCAAGGTCCGGTCGGCCTTAACGAGCTGCTGGCGAGCGGCGGCCCCGCGGCTGTCGTTAGCGAAGCATCAGGTCTTCTGCTTGGCGCAATCGGCGGCACGCTTGCCGTGCTTGGCGTCATCGTTCTTCCGATTACTTCCGGCGATACGGCGTTCCGGAGCGCGCGCATGATTATTGCCGACTACTTGAAAGTGCCGCAG
This sequence comes from Paenibacillus arenilitoris, assembly GCF_014705655.1. Taxonomy (GTDB): domain Bacteria; phylum Bacillota; class Bacilli; order Paenibacillales; family Paenibacillaceae; genus Pristimantibacillus; species Pristimantibacillus arenilitoris. The sequence goes on from NZ_JACXIY010000007.1 coordinate 52,139, forward strand.
AAAAAGCTGTTGAACCGGATTTGGATCGCCCTGCCTCTGTTCGTCGTATCCTTTGCGTTGACAAAAATCGATTTCACGATTTTATGGCGTTACTTCTCCTGGGCCAACCAATCCACGGCCGTCATTGCCCTGTGGGTCGGCGCGATGTATCTGTTCGTCGCGAAGAAAAATTATTGGATCGCCATGATTCCGGGCATCTTTATGACGATGGCGACGATGACGTATATCCTGAATGCCGGCATCGGCTTCGGATTATCCTTGAATGTTTCCTATATCGGGGCTGTCATCGTGACGCTAGCCGTCATTGCCTTGTTCTACCGCTCCGCGGTAAAAGCAAGGGCGAATGAGATGCCGATCGATCTCCCGATGAAGGATTGGGAGCAAGCGGCGTGAATAGGATGTAAATTGAAACAGGGCTGTCCTCCAGGTCGATTAACGACCTGACAAGGACAGCCCTTCGCGGCTTTACGGCTCCATGGCCGCATACTTCTTCATGACGACCGCCGTCCCAACGGACGTCGACCGGACGTCGACTTCGTCCATCAGCGCCTGCATCAGATAGAGGCCGAGGCCGCCCGCCTTTAAGCCGCCGATGTCTCCTTCCGCGGCCGGCGCGGCGCTGCTTAAAGCGCCGGCAAGCGCCGCGCCCGTCCCGCGGCTGGCTACCTCAATCGTAAGCCCGGTCGCGTCCGCCTCGTAGCGGATGTCGATCGCCTCAAGGCCCGAAGCCTGCGTGCCGTGCAGGATGGCGTTGTTGCACGCCTCCGAGACCGCGACCTTCATGTCTTCGATATCCTCGTAGGCAAAGCTCATTTTCGACGCGATGCCGTACAGACAGATCCGGACCAAATCCAAATATTCCGCATGGGCCGGGATTTGCAGGTTGACGGCGCCGCTCATGGCTGGTCTCCGTTCCCGGACGACAAGTAACCCGATATGCCCGTCAGCTCGAATAAGCGCATGATCGCCGGCGGGATGTCGCGCACGTAGAACGGCGCCTTCAGCTCGTCGCGCAGCTTCAGAACCGAGACGATGACGCCGATGCCGGTGCTGTCGATATAGGTTAATCCGCCCAATTGAAGGATGAGCGCTTTGTCCGTCCGGTGCATGACCGGCTCAAGCGCGGAGCGCATTTGGGGCACGACCGCGAGGTCGAAATCCCCGCTTACGTCCAGAATGACGGCTTCCGTCGTTTCTTCCGCCACGATTTGAAAAGGCTCTGCTCTCATAGGCTTCACTCCGCTCGCGATTTGATGAATAAATAGTAGCAGGATCTTCCTTCCGGGACAAGCCGGAAAAGGCGCAGTCAGACGCTGGCCAGGTGATAATACCGGATGCGTTCCAGCGTCTGCGTCTCGTTATCGATGAACAGCTTCAGCAGCGCTTCCTTACGTTGGAACACGATGCCGTCCTCGGCCTTATAATCGGGCTCGCCGAGCAGCTCGCGCAACGCTTGCGCCGAAGGGGGCACCGTCTCGCCGTCGATTGTCAGCGAGGCCGCGCCGCCGGGAATTTCGACGAAATCGACGATCCCGCCGCGCAACCCGATCCGCATGTCCGGGTAATCGTATATTTCGCTTTCCGCGAGATAAGGATCCTTCGCGACATTAGCGGGCTTTCCCTGCTTGCGGACGATATCGCCGGCATCGTCGTAGAGCGTAATGCCGTTCACGTTACGAAGGTCGACCTCAGGAGCCGGATGCGTCCCGATGACGCCGCTCAGCATAATTCCGATCAGAATCGGTTTGAACATGACCATTTTTCATCCCTCCCATTATAGAACACTTGCCGCAAGTTTCTATAATGTCGGATACCCGTTACGGGCTAGTTTGAAACAGGCTTCCGATCAAGCCTATTTCGCCCGGAGCATGACCAGGCAAATATCATCCCGTTCATGGCCGCACTTGCTCTCGGGAATCAGCCTGGCGGCAAGCTCGGGCAGCTCCAAATCCCCGCACGCGGCAAGGCGTCCGGCAAGCATGTCCGCCGTTGTCCCGCCGTCCCCGCCGTCCGCCATAGCCTCGGTCAAGCCGTCCGTGTACAGAATGATCGTCGCCTCTTCCTCGTACTCGATCGTTCCTTTGGCGACTTCGATCGATTCGAACAATCCGATCGCGCAGCAGCCCTCCGTAAGCAACGCGGTCTTGCCGCCGAGCAGCGCAATGCCGGGCGGATGCCCGGCATTCACGTACTCGATCGTTCGCCGCTTCGTATCGATAACGAAATAGATAGCCGTGAAATAGTAGTTCAGCAGTTCTTCCTTCCTGTACAGCTTCTTCATATGCCGGTTAAGCTCCTGCATAACGTTCTCCGGATCGGTGATTCGGGTAATGTTGTCCTGCAGGACGGAGCAGATGTACATGCACACCAGGGAGGAGGAAATGCCGTGCCCCATAATGTCCAGCAAAATAACCCCGTAGCGGTCGCCGTCGATCCGGTACCACGCATAGAAGTCGCCCGCCAGCTCGGAGGAAGGCTGATAGACCGCGCCGATGTCCACATTCTCGTCCCGAATGGGCAGGCTTAGCACGCTGCGCTGCACCTGCTTGGCCAGCTCCAGCTTATATTTCATCCGTCTATCTCTTTCCTTATGCCAGTCGATTTCCTTCTTTAACCGCATGGCCGAACGGATACGGGCAAGCAGCTCCATCTTGTTGATGGGCTTCATGACGTAATCGATCGCGCCGGCGTCGAGCGCTTCCGCCATTTTGCCGGAATCGCCGACCGCCGTCACGAATATGATCGGAACGTCCTTGTACCTGTCATCCTCCCGGATCCGCCGGCATGCCTGCAGACCGTCGATATCCGGCATCATCATGTCCATCAGAATCAAGTCGACGGGCTGCGCCGCGCCCGGCGAGCCGATGCCGAGCCGGCCGTACAGCTCCGGCGCGGAGGAGACCGCCGCGACGGAGCCGTAGCCCGCTTTGTTCAGAATCGCCTTGATGATGAGCTGATTGGTCGCGTTGTCGTCTACTATTATAATGCTCATTCGATAGCTCCTTTACGTGAATGCCGCGGGCGGCGCCGCGGCCCGATTATACCATGTGGTAAGGGTAAAAATGCACGTACGGATCAAATTCTTCGCCCTCGTACGGCTTTCCTCCCCAAGCGATGACCAATATTTTATCGCGGTCCATTTCGACCTCCAGCCGCTCCGCGTCCCGCTCGGAGATGCCGAGCGAGCGCATCTTGGCGCGCAGCTCGTCGCCGCTCGAGCGGAACAGGTTGGCGACGGCATTGCCCAGCCCTTCCACCGTCACCCCGATTTTCTCCGCGTCGGTGTTGTCCGCGATCCGCTTCGTCCGGTCCTTGTCATGCGCCAGGACGAAGATGTTGTCCTTGTCGTAGCCTTCCGTCCGGAACCGGGCGACCTGCTGCTGCACCTCCGTAATATTGTCCACCGTATGCACTTTCGTAATTGTAGGATCGATCATAAGAAACGCCTCCTAATGATAGATTTGTTTTTGCTAAGCCTTGCTAAACCCGTCTTCTCCCGAAAATAAGGGATGCGATAAACAAAATGACGAAGACGACGAACAGTATTTTTGCAATCCCGGCCAGCGCCGACGCAATCCCGAAAAATCCGAATATCGCCGCCGCGATCGCAAAGATGAAAAATAAGAGAGACCAACCCAGCATCGTGAATCACCTTCCTTCCGTCGAGAATGACCGGTCTGCCATGTTGTTAACCCGAACTTGCGAGGGCGAAACATTTTTTTCGAAAAGGTTTCAAGCGCGGCTGGAGCGGTTAAGAAACGACACTAAGCAATCATCCAATCGAAAAGGCTGGTGAGGATCGATGAGAACGCATCGTATTCATTTAAACGGCTTTGATATGGTTTATAAGGAATGCGGAAATCCGGAAGGCGCAGCGGTCGTATTGCTTCACGGTTTTTGCGGTTCGTCCAACTACTGGCATAAGCTTTGTCCGCTGCTCAGCTCGAACTACCGCGTCATTATGCCGGATCTCCGCGGTCACGGCGAATCTTCGGCTCCGGAGGGCGCCTATACGATGGAGAAGATGGCCGACGACGTGGCGCGGCTGCTGGACGTCCTTCGCATCGACAAGGCGGTCGTGTTCGGGCATTCGTTAGGCGGATACGTAACCGCCGCCTTCGCGGATGCGCATTCGGACAAGCTTGCCGGGTTCGGGCTTATCCATTCCACGGCGCTTCCCGATACGGCGGAGATGAAGCGCAAGCGCATTCGGGATATCGTCGAAATTCGCGCGAAGGGCATCGCCCCTTACGTTCGGGGCATCATGCCCCGGCTTCTCCCGGAGAAGCGGCGCGACGAATTGCGCGAGGATCTTAAGCAGATGATCGAAATCGGCTGCCGGATGGCTCCCGAGGCGGCGATCCGGACGCTCGAGGGGATGCTGCAGCGGCCGGACCGCAGCCGCGTGCTCGCCGAGGCCGCCGTTCCCGTGCTGCTCGTGGCCGGAGAGGAGGATACGGTCGTCGAGCCGGATATGACGTTTACCGTGTCGGTCATGAACGCCCCCTGCACGACGTACAAGCTTCCGCATATTTTGGAAACGGCTTTCGAAGGGGTCGCCCATATGAGTCTGGTGGAAGTATCGGACCAATTGGCCCGCGTCATGCTGTCGTATTTGCAGACGCTGGCCGAGAAGGAGCGGATGGTGCCTTAAGCCTGGCGGCCAAATGATATTTTTGAGTCTACTACGCATTCGTACAAGTTGAACGGAATCTTGCAACATACAATGCGAGAGAGGTGAGATTCCGTGCTCAAGAAACGATATGCGAGCCGAAAGATAAGAGGCAAGCTGAAAGTATGCCGATACTTGTCCGCGAACGGTTGGCTGAAGAGCCACGTGCCGGATACCATTGCGTTCAGTTTGCCCAATCTTGAGCTTATGGCGGGACGCTACGACATGCTCTATATAAAGCCGGATGTCGGTTCGATGGGAATCGGCATATCGATGCTGAAGCGGACGGAAGAAGGCTACGAGCTTTTCAAAATCGTCGGCAAGGGGCAATTGCACGAACGGTTCGAGTCGCTGCAGGGCGTCTACGACCGGTTGGCCGCGCCGAGGACGATCCCGCTTATTATCCAGCAAGGCATTACGCTGGACCGCGTGCATGACCGCCCCTACGACATTCGGGTGATGGTGCAGCGGATGCCGCGGGGGGCCTGGGTATGCACGGGCTTCATGGTCAAGGTGGGCGCCGGCGACAAGATCGTGACGAACTATTACCAGGGCGGCGCGCTCTACACGATGGCGATGCTCGGCAGGGGTAAGGGAATGACGCGGCAGGAGCTCGCAAGCCGGGTCCGGGGACTGGCCGGCAAGGCGCTTCAGGTAGCCCGGACGCTGAGCAGAAGGCAGCCGGGCATGCGCGAGATGGGCATCGACTTCGCCTTCGATGAGCAGCAGAGGCTGTGGGTGCTCGAGGTTAATTCGAATCATCCGCAGTTTCACCCGATGAAGACGCTCGACCGGAGGGCTTACAACCGGATGATGCGCTTCGCGGCCAGCTACGGCCGGCGGTCGGCGAAATAGCGGGAGGGAAGATCAGGGAGTCATCCTTGATCTTCTTTTTTTTGGGCGATGATTGAAAAGTATCATATTTCGTTGATCAGTCAGCTAGCACGGGCATGAAGCGCCGAGATAGAATACAAGAAGAACGACGAGAGCAAGGAGGAGGACGCGATGCCGCAGCTTACCACAGGCAAACCGCTGAAAATGAAACCGCAATCAAAGAGCGCCTTCGTCCGGTTTATGAAGCAAATCGATATCCAGCTCATGGTGCTCCCCGCGCTGCTGCTAGTCATCGTATTCAGCTACATTCCGATGTACGGCGTGCTCATGGCCTTTCAGGACTACAGCATATTCAAAGGATTCCTGGCGAGTCCCTGGACGGGCTTCAAGCATTTCGAAATGTTTTTCGAATCCCCGGACTTTTACGGGGTTATGCGAAATACGATCGTCATCAGCCTGCTGAAATTTTTTATCGGGTTTCCCGCGCCCATTCTGCTTGCGCTTATGCTTAACGAAGTGAAGAACATGATGTTCAAGCGCGTCGTGCAGACGGTCAGCTACTTGCCCCACTTCATGTCGTGGGTCATCGTGGCCGGGCTGGTCATGTCGATGCTGTCGACGGACAACGGGAGCGTCAACATTTTGCTGGAGCAGATGAATTTCATCGAAGAGCCGATCAACTTCCTGTCGCTGCCGGAGCTGTTCTGGTCGATCCTCGTCTCCACCGGGGTATGGAAGGAAATCGGATTCGGCTCCATCGTCTATCTGGCGGCGATCGCCGGGATCGATCCGAGCATGTACGAGGCGGCGGCGATGGACGGCGCGAGCCGGTTCAAGCAAATCTTCCTGATTACGCTGCCGTCGATCATGCCCGTCGTCATCATCTTCATGATTCTCGCCATCGGCAACCTGCTGAACGCCGGCTTCGAGGACATTCTTCTGCTGGCCGTCAATCCGGTTCTCAGGGACGTGTCGGATGTCATCGATACGTACGTTTACCGGGTCGGCATCCAAAATTCCAGATACTCCTACGCCACGGCGGTCGGGCTGTTCAAAGCGGTCATCAGCGTAGGACTGCTGACGATGGCCAATTACATCGCCCGCAGAGCCGGCAGCAGCTTATGGTAAGGCTACACATTTGTCGGGAAAGGCGGATGGTTCCGTGATACGATTGAGCTTTGGGGACCGCGTCATGACGGTCATCATCTATATGCTGCTAACGCTGCTTGCGTTCATGACGTTCTACCCGTTCTGGAACGCGCTCGTCATCTCCTTCAACAGCGGGATGGATACGGCGCTCGGCGGCGTGACGTTCTGGCCGCGGGCATGGACGCTCGAAAACTACGGGATCGTCTTCAACGACGCGAGGCTGCTGAACGCCTTTTTCATCTCCATCGCGCGCACGGCCGTAGGGACGGCGACGTCGATTCTGCTCACGGCCGTGTTCGCCTACGGGCTATCCAAAAAAGAGCTGATGGGCCGAAAGTTTTATATGGTGCTCTGCATCATTACGATGTATTTCAGCGGCGGGTTAATCCCATCGTTTCTGCTGATCCGCGAGCTCGGCTTAATGAACAGCTTCTGGGTGTTCATCGTCCCTTCGCTCGTCAGCGTCTGGAACATGATCATCTTCCGCACGTTTTTTCAAGGCTTGCCCGCCGGACTCGAGGAATCGGCCAAAATCGACGGCAGCGGCAATTGGGGCGTCTTCTTCCGCATCGTCATTCCGCTGTCGGGCCCCGTCATCGCCACGCTGTCGCTGTTCACGGCCGTGTATCATTGGAACGACTGGTTCGGGCCAAGCATCTACATATCGAGCGAAGGGCTCCTTCCGATACAGACGATGCTGAAGCAAATTTTGAATTCGAACATCGTATCCGACCAATTGGCGCAGCTCGATTCGGCCGCCCAAGGGCAGCTCGCCAAGATGAGGACGGTGACGAGCAAGTCGCTGTCGATGGCGACGATGATGGTCGCGACGATTCCGATCGTCCTCGTCTATCCTTTCGTGCAGAAATATTTCGTGAAGGGCGTGCTGATCGGGTCCTTGAAGGAGTAGCCTAACGCCGGTTTTGGAGCGAAAGCTTTGAACATATAACTAGAAGCTTGAAAGGGGTTTGTACAGATGAAGCGAAATGGAAAACGGTTTGCCCCCGTCCTGTCCGCCTTCATGGCCGTCGCGTTAATGGCGGGCTGCAGCGGCGACGGAGGGAATGCCGGCAATGCGGGAGGCAACGCGGCCGCAAGCGGCAACGCGGAAGAAGGCAGCGGCAATAAACCCGCATCCGTCTACGAGCTCGGCAAGGAGCAGCTCGAATTCACCCTCTACGGCCATTACGATTGGTATACGATGCCGGCATGGGGCGGCGACATTACGAGCACGTGGATCAAGGACACGAAGAAGGTCAACGTCAAGCCGATCCATTCCGGCGGCGCGGCGCAGCAGAAGCTGAACACGATGATCGCGACGGGCGACCTGCCCGACGCCATATGGCTCGAGCGCGTCGACGTCGAGAAGCTCCGCAGCGCCGATCTGCTCGTGCCGTTCGACGACTATCTCGACAAATACCCGAATTTGAAAAAATGGCTCGGCGACGAAGGGATCAACATGCTCCGTTCCGAGGACGGCAAGCTGTACCAGTTCCCCAACTGGTACACGAAGCAGCCGAACGGCAACGCCGGCTACGTCATCAACAAGAAAATTTACGAGGAGCTCGGCTCGCCGAAGCTGGAGACGACCGACGATCTGTACAACTATTTGAAGCTCGTGAAGGAGAATTATCCGAACGTCGTGCCTTACGAGCCGCATATCGCGAAGGACGGGCAAGGGATCGACGTGCTGTATTCCGCGTTCAAGGAGAACGACCAGAAGTACCCGGGCATGCGCGCCGTGCCAAGCGGCGATAAGCTGACCTCGATCTTCCTTGATCCCGAGTACCGCGAAGCGATGCAATATATTTCCAAGCTGTTCCGCGAGAAGCTCATTACGCAGGACGCGCTGACGCAGACGATCGATCAAATTACGGAGAAGGTGATGACGGGACGCGTCGCGGTATTCGCGTCGGCTTCCCCGACCGAAATCGCCATGCAGGCGCACGCGGAGCTTACGAAGAACGATCCGAACGCCGGCTATTTCATGATTTGGCCGATCCATAAGGAAGGGCTCGACAAGAACAAAATATTCCCGGGCACGTACGGCATGCTCGGATGGAACGTAACGGTCATCACGAAGTCCGCCGAAAATCCGGAAGCGATCTTCGCCTTCTACGACTGGCTGACCGGTCCCGAGGGGCAAAGCGCGCTCATGTGGGGACCTCCCGGCATCTATTGGGACGGCGTGGAGGTGGACGGCGAGACGCCGGTATTCACGGAGAAGTATACGTCGGAGGCAAGCGAGCTCGCGAAGCTTCAGGCCATTACGACGAACCTGAACTGGGTCGGCAATACCGTGTTCATCGATACGACGAAAGCGAAATTCGAGGAGACGCTGCCGGTCGAGCAGCAGAACTGGTCGACCCGCTACCAGCGCGAAATTACGTGGAAAACGCAGTCCAACGCGACGGAGTTCATCAATATCGATCCGCAGCCGGACTCCGAGGAGGGCATCATCCGCCAGCAGGTCGAGGATATTTATTTGGAGGCGAGAGCGAAAGCGCTGTTCGCCAAGGACGACGCGGAGGTGCTGGCGATTCTCGATCAGGCGCAGAAGGACGCGGAGGCGGCCGGCTACGACAAGCTGCTTGCGTTCAAGACGCAAAAATGGCAGGAGAACCTGGCCAAAATAGGTTCGTAATAAGAGACGCTTCTTCAAAACGGTCGGGTATGCTAAGCTTTTTGGCATACCCGAATTTTTGCTGTTTGTCTTGCTCGTGCACGACGATTCGGATTTTCGGAAATGGAGCTGAGATAAGCATGTACAACGTACTGCTCGCGGATGACGAAAGGCTGGATTTGGACGGCATGCGCACCTTTATTCCTTGGGAAGAGCTCGGCATGCGGGTTGCGGCATGCGCCACGAACGGGTTCGATGCGTGCAAGGCGCTGGAGACGGAGCCGATCGATATTCTCGTCACCGATGTGCGCATGCCCCATATGTCGGGACTGGAGCTTGCGAAGCGGGCGCTCGAGCGGCGGCCCGGCATCAAGATCATTTTCATCAGCGGCTATCAGGACTTCAGCTATGCGAAGCAGGCGCTCTCGCTCAACGCGGTCAATTACGTCCTGAAGCCGATGGACGATCAGGAGCTGATCGACACGCTTGCCAAGGTGCGCGACGATTTGGACCGGGAGCGGGTTCGGGAGGCGGCGTACGGGCAGATGATCCCGATCGTCAAGAACGAATATTTGCTCCAGCTGCTCGAAGGCGGCGGCGGCAGCAAGACGATCGAAGCGCTGAACCGGGAGTACGCGATGGACCGGTTCGAGTATCCGGGCTTCGTCGCCGTTCTCGAAATCGACGGCAGAGCCGGCCAGCGAAGCGAGGGCCCCGGGGATGAGAAGGAAGAGCTCGAGCGGGTCATGTCCGTGGGACGGCGGCTCGGGGCGGAGCATATGTGCAAAATAAACCGGACGCGGCTGGCGGTAATCGCGGGAGCGGAGGGCGGCAGGGCGATGCTGGAGAAGCTTGTCCGCGCCGTCCGCGACGAGTGCGGCTTTACCGTAACCGCGGGCGTCGGGGAGAGCCGGGGCTCGCTGGCCGAAATGTCGGGGTCATACCGGCAGGCGGCGGAGGCGCTCGAATTGAAAATTTTTTACGGCAAAGGCGAAATTATCGCCTACGGGGAAGCGCGGCCGGCGGAGAAGGAGGAAATCCGGCATTTGGACGCGAAGCTGGAAGCGCTGTTCGCGGCTATGGCGAATTACGAGCTGGTCCTCATTCACGACAAGATCGACGATTTGTTCCAAATGGCCAAAAGCTTGAAGTCCCCATTCACGCTGCGGCACTATTCGCTGTACATTCTGATGAAGCTCGACGACTATTTGCAGCGGACGAACGAGAACGCTTACCGGCTGCTCGGCATGGAGCTGGACAAATACGACATGATCGCGCAGTTCGAAACGATCGGCGACATCCGGCAATGGCTGAGAAGGCGGGTCTACGAAATATCGGAGACGATTCAAGAGGGCAAGCAGAAAAAAAATTGGAAGCTGGTCAAGCAGCTGATCGAATATATGAAGGAGAGGACGCAGGAGAGCTTGACGCTGCGCGATTTGGCCGTGCAATTCTCGTTGTCGCCGAACTACCTGGGCCATATTTTCAAAGAGGAGACCGGCAAAAATTTCAGCGAATTTTTCATCCAGCTGCGGATGGAGCGGTCGTGTGAGCTGCTCAAGACGACGAACATGAAAATATACGAGATCGCCGACCGGGTCGGCTACCGGTATTTGCCGTATTTCAGCCGGCAGTTCAAGGAAACGTACGGCATGACGCCGCTGGAGTACAGGCGGGCATGAGGGGCGGCGCCGCGGCCGAGAGGAACGAGCACCGCTACGTTCCGTTCGGCATCAAGCTGATGATCACGTACAGCCTGTTCATTTTTATCCCGGTGCTTCTGGTCGGCTACGCCGCCAATCTGATCTTCACGGAATCGATCCGGGAGCGCACCCGCGAAATCAATCAGGGCACGCTGGAGCAGATGAAGGACAATATCGGCTACCGGCTGAAGGACATGTCGCGCATATCCGGCATGCTCTATTTCGACAACAACCTCGCCTCCTATCTTCGCCATTACGAGGAGGGCTGGGTCAGCTACGAAGCGACGACGAAGCAGCTGCTGCCGAAAATCCAAACGACGATCGAGGCGGCCAACAACAAGATGCGGCTGGCCGTCTACCTTCATAACGACACGCTGCCGGAAATTTACCATAACTACATGGACAGCGATCCGTTGAGCGCGGAGGGGCCGCGATTCGACTTGTACCATATCGACCGGATTAAGGACAAGCCCTGGTACACGGAATACCCGGAGGAGCAATACGGCGCGACGCTGCAATGGAAGCAGGTGGAGGGGGACGCGAAGTTCGGCCACATCTCGCTCCTCAGGCGGCTGGTGGATACGAACGATCCGATTCTGCTCGAGGAGATCGGCTTCGTGCGCATCAGCATTCGCCTGACGGATTTGCTCGAGAGCGTCGATTCCGCAAAGATCGGCGACGGCACGACCATTTACGCGACGGACGAGCACCGCAACATTATGTTCGCATCCGGGGATGCGGCCTATAACGCGGGCGAGAAGCTGAGCGAGGAGCGGCTGTCCGGCTACTGGGTCATCGACGAGGAGATCCCCCAGCTCGGCTGGCATTTGGTCGCGCTCCTGCCGTCGGACATGATGGAGAAGGCGACCGGGGAAGTAAGGATGTGGACGATCTTCATCAGCCTCGCCTGCTGCGTCGCGTTCTCGCTCGCCGGCTTGTTCATCTCCCGCTTCTACTCGCGCAAAGTTTCCAAAATCGTGCGCGTGCTGGACTCGTTCCAGGAAGGCGAATTTCAGAAAAACATCCGGTTCAAGGGCAAGGACGAATTTACGCGCATATCCGTCGCACTGAACGAGATGGGAAGAAGCATCGACGGGCTGATCCAGGAAGTGTACATGACGAAAATTCAGAAGAAGGAAGCGGAGCTGGAGTCGCTGCAGGCGCAGATCAATCCGCATTTTCTGTACAATACGCTCTCGTCGATCAGCCGGCTGGCGAAGTTCGGGGAGGTGGACAAGCTGCAGCGCATGGTGCTGGATCTCGCCAAGTTCTACCGGCTGTCTCTGAACGAAGGGCGAACGGTCATACCGGTCAAGAACGAGCTGGAGCAGGTCGGCGCCTACATCAACATTCAGAAAACGAAATTCGGCGACGGTCTTCAGGTGCTGTTCGATATCGATCCCGCCATTCTCCGCTACGAGACGCTGAAGCTGATCCTGCAGCCGTTCGTCGAGAACGCGCTCGAGCATGCGTGGTACGGCGAGGGCATTCATATCCGCATCGTCGGCCGGCTCGAGGAAGGGAGGATCGTCTTCCAGGTCATCGACGACGGCGTCGGCATCCGTCCGGACACGCTCCGCCAGCTGTTCGACCCGGCGGAGAGCTTGAACGTCGGCTACGGCATCCGCAACGTGGACAGCCGGATCCGGCTGCACTTCGGCGCCGAGTACGGTGTGAGCATCGCGAGCAGGCCGGGCATCGGCACGTCGGTCAGCCTCACGATTCCCGCGCAGCCGCAGCGATTTCCGCCTGCGGGATCGTCCCGGCGCGAGGGGCCTTAAGGCAGCAGCCCGATAAAACGTTTCGCGGCTGCGGGCAGCGGCACGCCGCGCAGCGTGGCGATGCCGATGCTTCGCGGCGGCGGCGGGGGCAGCAGCGGAATTTCGACAAGCTCGCCGGAGGCGAGCGCATCCTCTACGGCGGCGCGGACGACGAACGCCAGCCCGAAGCCGCCGCGGGCGAACCGCGCAAGCAGGTCGACGCTGCCGAGCTCAAGCTCCGGCGACAGCTTGACGCCGTGCGAGGCGGCGTAATCGTCGAGGAAGCGCCGCGTGCTCACGCCCTGCTCCAGCAGGAGCAGCGGATAATCGCCGAGCTCGGACAGCGGAAGCGGTCTATCGGCCAGCCGGGCATAGCCGCCTCCCGCGACGAGGCAGTCCTCGAGCGGCGCGCTCTCGCGAAATTCGATCCCCGGGCCGGCAGCCGGCAGATGCACGATGCCAAGATCGAGCTTGCCTTCCTTCAGCAGGGCGATCGTCTCCGGCGTCGTCCGGTTCGTCACGCGAACGCGGACGCCCGGGAAGTCCGCGCGGAACCGCTCCAAATACGGCATCAAATAATGGCTGCACAGCGTATCGCTGGCCCCTATCCCGATTTCGCCGCTCTGCAGCTGATGCATCTCCGCAAGCATCCGCTCCCCCGACTCGATAAGGCCGTATGCCTGCTCGATATAGCGGTACAGCACCTCTCCCTCCGCCGTCAGCTTCACGCCCTTCGCCGTCCGGAAGAACAGCTGCCCGCCAAGCTTCGCCTCCAGCTGCTTGACGGTGTGCGTGACGGCAGGCTGGGTAATGAATAAGTGCTCCGCGGCCCGCGACAGGCTGCCTGTCTTGGCCGTCCAATAAAAGACGCGGTACCATTCCATATTTGCCAGCATCCTATTACTCCTGTTTATATGACGTATTATGAATATCAATTTTTTTTATGCCACTGCCGTTATTATAATAAACCTTGCAAAGCTAACACAACGCTTGGGAGGCGGCAGGGATGACGGTAACGGCAATCGTAGGAGCGAATTGGGGAGACGAAGGAAAAGGCAAAATGACAGATGCGCTGGCGGCGAAGTCCGCCTATGTCGCGAGATTTCAGGGCGGGAGCAACGCGGGCCATACGATCGTGAACGATTACGGGAAATTCGCGCTGCATATGCTGCCGTCCGGGGTGTTTCATCCGGACGTCACGAACGTGATCGGGCCGGGGGCGGCGCTCGATATCGACGTCTTGCTGCGGGAACTGGAGCAATTGGCCGCAAGCGGCGTGCCGAAGCCGAAGCTGCTTGTCTCCGAACGGGCGCAGGTCGTGCTCCCGTTCCACTGGCTGCTCGACGGGCTGGAGGAAGACCGGCTCGGAGAGCGCGGCTTCGGGTCGACGAGGCGGGGAATCGCCCCCTTCTACGCCGATAAGCACGCGAAGCTTGGCATTCAGGCGGCGGACCTGTACGAGCCGGAGCTGCTGCGGCAGAAGCTGGAGCAATCGCTGGCGGCCAAAAACATGCTGCTCGAGCATCTGTACGGGCATCCGCCGATCGAGGCGCGGACGCTGCTTCCGCCGCTGCTGGAACAGGCCGAGAGGCTGCGCCCTTACGTATGCGACACGAGCCGGCTGCTGCACGACGCGCACCGCGCGGGCGAGAGCATCCTGCTGGAGGGGCAGCTCGGCGCGCTGCGAGACCCGGATCACGGCATTTATCCGTATTCGACTTCTTCGTCGACGCTGGCCGGTTTCGCCCCCGTCGGAGCAGGCGTGCCGCCTTACGCGATCACGCGGATTATCGCCGTCGTCAAGGCGTATTCCAGCTGCGTCGGAGCGGGTCCGTTCGTAACCGAGCTGCATGGCGCGGAAGGGGAGGAGCTGAGACGCCGCGGCGGCGACGCCGGCGAGTTCGGCGCGACGACGGGACGGCCGCGGCGCGTAGGCTGGTTCGACGCGCCGGCCACCCGTTACGGCTGCATGCTGCAGGGCGCGACGGAGATCGCGCTGACGAATTTGGACGTGCTCGGCTATTTGGACGAGATTCCGGTATGCGCCGCCTACGAGCGGGACGGGGAGACGCTGCGGACGTTCCCGGCAACGGCGAAGCTGGTCGGGGCGAAGCCGGTGCTGCGCCGGCTGCCGGGCTGGGGCCGCGACCTGTCGGGGGTCCGCCGGTTCGAGGATCTGCCTGCCGCGGCGAAGAGGTACGTCGATTTTATCGAGGAGGCGGCGGGGGTTAAAGTGGCGAGCGTGTCCGTGGGGCCGCGGCGGGAGCAGCTGATCATGCGCTGACGCCCGGCACGCGCGAACACCTTGAACGCGGCTTCGCAGCCGATAATAAAAGCGGTAATCATGTAAGCCTGTCCTCCTTCTGATAAAATGGAAGCGATAGTTACCCTCTAACGAACCGAAAGGAATGAAGCCTTATGCCAAAACTGCTCGTCATCGGAAGCATCAATATGGATATCGTCAATAACGTCAAGCGGTTTCCGCTGCCCGGAGAGACGATTCACAGCTCCGGCACGGCCTTCTTCCCGGGAGGGAAGGGCGCGAACCAGGCGGTGGCCGCCGCCAGATCGGGCGGCGACGTCGTCATGATCGGCGCCGTAGGCGATGATCCTTTTGCCGATACGCTCGTCGCCTCCCTGCAAGCTGACGGCATCGATACAAAACATGTCATTCGTAAGGAAGGGACCTCGGGTTTCGCGGTTATTACGGTAAACGACGAAGGAGAGAACAACATTATTTTATCGGAGGGCGCGAACGGCAGGCTGACGGCGGGCAATACCGCCGGGGCGGCGGGATCCGTGTCCGATGTCTATGCCGTGCTGCTGCAGAACGAAATCCCCTGGGAGACGACGGGCGCGGCAATCGAGCACGCAAGCAAGAGCGGCGTGCGCGTATTCGTCAATCCGGCGCCGGCCAAGCGCTTGCCGGATGCGATGTTCCCGCTGATCGACACGCTCATTATGAACGAAACCGAAGCGGCGGCCGTGACCGGCCTGGCGGTAACCGGCGTAGAGTCGGCCCGGGCGGCCGCCGCCTGGGCGATCGGCCGGGGAACGGAGAGCGTCATCGTGACGTTGGGCGACCAAGGCAGCGTCTACGCGAGCGCGCAGGGCGATGGGATCGTCATGCCCGCCTTTCGCGTGAAGCCGGTCGATACGACCGCGGCGGGCGACACGTTCATCGGCGCGTACGCCGCGGCCTCCGCGAACGGGCTCGAAACCGAACAGGCGCTTCGCTTCGCCGCGTCCGCCGCCGCGCTTGCCGTTACGAAGCCGGGTGCGCAGGCTTCGATCCCATCCCTGGAGGAAATTAACGATTTTCTCCGCGAGCGGCAACAAAATTGAAAAAAGGGCTTGCAAAAACTAATATCATTAGTTTATTATAAAACTAATGATATTAGTTTATTTGAGGAGGCCGCCCTAATGAGATTCGTACGGGAGAAAACGATTGTGCAGCTTACGTATTTGCCGAATTTGTTTCCGGTGAATTGTTATTTGGTCGAGGAAGAGGACGGATTGACGCTGGTGGACGCCGCGCTGCCGAACAACGCGAAGGCGATCATGGAGGCCGCCGGGCGAATCGGCAAGCCGATCGCGCGCATCGTGCTGACGCATGCCCACGGCGACCATATCGGCGCTTTGGACGGCTTGAAGAGGATGAACCCCTCGGCGCAGGTGTTCATCTCGGCCAGGGACGCGCGCCTGCTGTCGGGCGACCTGTCGCTTGTCGAAGGCGAACCGGATACGCCGATCCGCGGCGGCGTGCCGAAGGCGGGCGCGATCCGGACGAAGCCGGATGTGCTGCTGCAGGACGGCGACCGGATCGGCTCTCTGCTGGCGGTTGCCGCTCCGGGCCATACGCCGGGCTCGATGGCGTTCCTCGATACGAGAACCGACGCCCTTATAGCCGGAGACGCGTTTCAGACCCGCCCCGGCGTAGCCGTCACCGGACAGATGAAGCTGCTGTTCCCGTTTCCGGCGATGGCGACTTGGGATAAGAGGACAGGTCTGCAATCCGCACGCCGGCTCAGAGACTTGAACCCGTCGCTGCTGGCCGCGGGACACGGCAGCATGGTGAAGCAGCCGGGCCGGGCCGTCGACGGGGCTATCGCGGCGGCCGAACGCGCGTTGGGCGAATAAGGGGGCCATCGTCATGTCGCCGAGAAAAGGACTGGATATGCCGACCATCGTGGAGGCCGCCGCTCAAATCGCCGACGAATCCGGCATTGAAGAGGTTACGCTCGCCTCGCTCGCCCAGAAGCTCGGCATTCGCTCGCCGTCGTTATACAATCACGTGAACGGGCTGGGCGGCCTGCGGGCGCAGCTCGCCCTGCACGGCTTGAAGAAGCTGACGGAAGCGTTAACCGTGGCGGTCGAAGGCAGGGAGGGCGACGAGCGGATGCACGCGCTCGCGGCGGCCTATATGACGTTCGCCAGGACGCATCCCGGGCTGTACGAGCTGACCTTGCGCGCGCCGGGCGAGGACGACGCCGAACATTCGGCCGCCGCGGCCGAGCTTCTCGAGCTGCTCGTGCAGGCGCTGGCCTTCTACGAGCTGGACCGCGAGAAGTCGATCCATATCGTCAGAGGCTTTCGCAGCTACTTGCACGGCTTCGCGTCGATCGAGCGGCAGGGCGGCTTCGGCTTGCCGCAGTCGGTCGACGAGAGCATCAAGCTGGTGCTGCAAACGTATTTAGCCGGACTTCGCCAATTATAAGGACGGGCACAGTAGAAAAAAAGAGAAGAGCAGCGTCTCCGGCGGGGGAGGCTGCTCTTCTTGCTTTTACGTATAGTCGATTTTACGTATAGTCGACCTGAATCAGCGCGGCCGCGCCGATCAGCCCGGCATCCTGCTGCAGTCTTGCCGGCACGATAGCCGTCTCGCGGCCCGACGGGTTCAGCGCGTTCTCGGATACGTATTGCCGGACGGCGGAGAAGAGAGGCTCCCCGACTTGCGACACGCCGCCGCCGATGACGATTTTGGACGGATCGAGCACGTTGATGAGCGAGACGCAGCCCATCCCGATATAACGGAACACCCGGGCAACCAGCTCGGACATTTGCGGGTCGCCCTGCGCCGCCAGCTCGAACGCTTCCTTGGAGGAAACGTCGCGGCCGAGCAGCTCGGACGCCTGACGGGTAACGGCCGTGCCGGACGCCACCGTCTCCCAAGGGGTGCCGGACGGATCGACGATCAAGAAGCCCGCATCCCCGGCGTTGCCGGTCGAGCCGGTAATGAGCCTTCCATGCGAATAAATGCCGGCGCCGATGCCGGTGCTTATCGTAATGAATATGAAGTGCTCGTCTTCCCGCGCGGCCCCGATCCACTTCTCGGCGAGCGCCGCCGCGGTCGCGTCGTTCTCCATCCGGATCGGAAGAGGCAGATGCTTCCCGAGCGACTCCACGACCGGAAAGCCCCACCAGCTCTTCAGGTTGGGCGGGCAGGTCAGCTTGCCGCCCCGCGTGTCGAGCGGGCCCGGCGCGCCGATCCCGATCCCTTTCATCGCCTCGAGCGCAAGCCCGTTCTGCTCCGCAAGCTGCTTCACCGCGCCGGCGATCCGCTCCGTCATGACGTCCGGGGTTACCGCCAGATCGGTCTGGAGCGAGCCTTTGGCCAGCACCTCTCCTTGTTCGTTTACGAATCCGTAGGCGACCTTCGTGCCGCCGATGTCAATTCCTACCGCTATGCTCACGCAATACCCTCCATTTTATAGCTGCAAACGCCAGTTTCGTTCGAAAAAAAGTCTATCACAATCGCGCCGGATAAGGAAGCGCGCGGCGCCCTTGCACAGCCGGCAATTGTCTCGAATCTCATACTGTACAAATAACCGGGGATGTAGTAATATCCTATCGAATGTATCGATCGAAAGAGGATCCCCTGCCTTGCAGAGGATCCTCTCCTCGTGTTCGAACGCTTAGGAGAAGAAGGTAGAAACCGATGATAGAGCCCGATGGAAAGGCCAGCCCGCGAAGCGTCAAGCTCGGCATGCCGATGACCGCGGACGTATGGAGAAACGCCCGCATCGATCTGGGCGCCTCCTGTTTGTTCAGCTTATTCAATGTCGTTATGAACCAGTTCTACATCGCGTTCGCGATTCAGCAGGGGGCGAGCAACTTCCAGGTCGGCATACTGGCGGCGGCTCCCGCGGTCGGTCTGTTGTTCTCGCCGTTCTGGGCGGCCTGGATCGAGAAGGCGGCCAGCCCGCGGCCGTTCGTCATTGTGCCGAACGCTGCCGGCAGGCTGCTCCTGCTGCTGCCGGCCTTGTTCGCCAATCCGTCCGTTTACGTCGCCGCCGCGCTGCTCTTCCAGCTCCTGATGGGCATTCAGGCTCCGG
This sequence comes from Paenibacillus arenilitoris, assembly GCF_014705655.1. Classification (GTDB taxonomy): domain Bacteria; phylum Bacillota; class Bacilli; order Paenibacillales; family Paenibacillaceae; genus Pristimantibacillus; species Pristimantibacillus arenilitoris. Next base: position 71,215 of record NZ_JACXIY010000007.1, read on the forward strand.
CTTATGCCGCGCTCGTGTCGCGCATGTACCCGGCCGACCTGAGGGGCAGGCTCATGGGCTACGTCCGGATGGCAATGGGCGTCATCATGATTCCGCTCGCCTATGTCGTCGGCAGCTGGGCGGAAGCTCTCGGCCCGTCGGGGCCGCTGATCGCCGCCGCGATTACGGGCCTCCTGTCGATCGGCTTGTTCGGCACGCTCAAGCTGCCGGACCAAGCCGTCCCGGCGAAGCCGAGCCCGATCAGGAAGGGGAGCCGGTTCCCGCTGCAGGAGCAGTGGAAGCTGGTCAAGGAGAACCGGACGCTGGCCGTGTTTCTCGCCGCGACGACGTTCTCGGGCTTCGGCAATATGCTGGCGGTCCCGCTCTATCAAATTATTCAGGTCGACGTGCTGGAGCTGTCCAACATCCAGATCGGCTTCGCCCGCGTCGCTTACTTTACGGCGCTGCTGCTCACCTTCCTGATCGCGGGCTGGATGATCGACCGGATCGACATCAACTATACGCTCGTGGTCGGCATCGCGGCCTATGCCGTCGTCCCGATGCTGTACGGACTGTGGGGAAGCTACGCGGCGGTCATTATGGGCAACGCGATTCAAGGGATCGGGGAAGCGATTTGGGATATCGGCATCCTGGCCTTCGTGTTCCGGCTCGCGCCGGGACGGGAGGCGATGGTGTTCGGGCTTCACCTGATGCTCTTCGGCGTCCGCGGAACGGTCGGGCCGCTCCTCAGCTCGTCGCTGTCGTCAAGCGTATCGTTATCCGTATTGCTCATTTTCGCTTCGATATGCGGCTGGATCGGTACGCTTCTGTTCGTCTCCGGCAACTGGAAGCGGAGGGCGCAGGGCTAGCGGCCGTTCATCTATCGTTCATCATGCTGTGCTAGAATGCCTTATCGCCGATTGCGAGACAGATAGAAGGCATAGGAGTTGAAGGCTATGAACAAATGGAAAATGGCGCTGGGCGCGGCCGTTATGACGGCGCTGCTCGCCGGATGCGGCGCGCAAGGCGAGCAGTCCGGGGCGGAAGCGCTGCAAGGGCAGCAGGGCGGAGAAACAAGCGGCGCGCAGCAACAAGGTAACGGGGGCGGGCAGCCAAGCGGCGGAGGCGCGCTGCAGATGGGCGCGCCGGCCGATCTGATGGGCAAGGTGAAATCGGTCGACGGCCAGACGATCACGCTGTACCAATCGGCCATGCCGATGGGGCAGGGCAATCGGCCCGAAGGCGGGCAGATGCCGGAAGTCGGCGAGCGGCCCGATCCGCCGGCCGAGGACGGCGCGGCGGCGGAAGGCGGAGGGCCGTCCGCGGACGGCGAAGCCGCGCCGCCCGGAGGCGGAGGCCGCATGAGCATGGAAGAGATGTTCACCGAGGAGACGGTCGAAGTGACGGTGACGGAGGCGACGAACATCGTATCGGTGACGTTCGAGAACGAGCAGATGGTCGAGAAGGAGCTGACGCTTGCCGATCTGAAGGCGGACGACATATTGTCGATCGCGCTGAAGGACGAAACGCAGGACGCGGAGACCATCACGGTTCGCACGGGCGGATTCGGGAGAGGCGGAAGGCCTGTTGGCGAGCGGAATGCGGACGCCGCTGAGTAGTCTGCCGAATCAAACAGGAAATGGCGCTGCCAGGGGACGGTCCCCTGGCAGCGCCATTTCCTGTTTCTGGCCGATGGCGGCCCGTCTGGAATCCCAAACTGCTCTGCACATGATTTTAATTCAAATATTGAAACTAAGCGCGAAGGAAGGGATCAATCAAGGGTTTTAGTTTCAAATTTTGAAACTATATCGGTTACCAGCAGTAGGAAAAGCTCGAATGGATCCGTTTAATTTCAAATTCTGAATTAAGCTCGGGAGAGAATTGGCTTACTTACAATATAGTTTCAAATTTTGATATAAACCTTGCATTCGCGAGGTGAAATGCCCTTGAAGAAGATTCGGCAGCCTGCCCATCCATTAAGAGATATCCCCCCACCCAAAAATATGTCCACATCATCTATAAATGCGGCATATGACCGGCCGCGTCGTCCGTTTATGATGGGAGCGAGGAAGACGAAGCGTCTGTCCGACATCATTTTTAGGGGGATTACACAATGAATAAAGCGCGCACGAAACTATCAACGCTGCTGCTCGCCGTCACGGGCGCCGCGGTGGTCTTGGCCGGCTGCGGCGGCGGCAACGGCGGCAACGACGCAGGCGGGCAGCCCGCTGGCGGCGACACCGGCGCAAGCGGCGGCGGCAAAAAGACGGAAATTTTGTTCTGGTCGCCGTTCTCCGGCTCCGACGGGCCGTTCATGAAGAAGATCGTCGACAAGTACAACAGCTCGCAGGACCAATATAAGGTCAATTTCGTCATCCAACCGAACGGCGAATACTATAAGCAGCTCGACGTGGCGCTCAGCTCCGGCAAGGAAAGTCCGGACCTCATGATCATGCACGTCGACCAAGTGCCTACCTACGCCAGCAAGGATCAGCTCCAGCCGGTCGACGACATGGCGTCGGCGGCGGGCATCGACAAGGCCGACTTCGCGGAGGCGCCTGTCGACTATTCGACGCTTGACGGCAAGTGGTACACGATCCCGCTCGATATTCATCCGCTCGTCATGTACTACAACAAGGATCTGTTCGAGCAAGCCGGCATTGCGGCCGCTCCGACGAACCGCGCGGAATTCGACGATGCCGTGCTGAAGCTCACCGACAAGAGCAAAGGAGTATACGGCTACGTCGTGCCGACGCTGTGGCCGCAGCAGTTCATCTTCCCGACGCTGGTGTGGCAGAACGGCGGCGAGCTGTGGAACGGCACGGACGTCGCGTACAACTCGCAGGAGGCGGTAGAGATGGTGCAGTGGCTGCGCGGCATGATCGACAGCGGCGTTTCTCCGGCGAACGTGCAGCAGGACGGCGAGAACACGTTGTTCCTGCAGGGCAAGAACGCGATCCAATTCAACGGTCCGTGGATGAAATCGCAGTTCGACGAAGCGGGCCTCAACTACGGCGTGGCGCCGGTGCCGCAAATCGGCAAAGCGAAGCAAGCGGTGTTCGCGGGCTCGCACGGCTTCGTCGTGCCAAAAAGCGTAACCGACGAGGCCGTAACGGCCGGCATCGGCGACTTCCTGAAATACGTCTCGACCAATTCGATGGACTGGGCGGAGTCCGGCCAGGCGCTTGCCTCGAAGCCGATGATCGAAAGCGCGGAATTCAAAGCGCTCGAGTTCCAAAGCAGCGTGGCGTCCGCTTTCTCGTACGTGCAATTCGCGCCGAACGTGCTGAACTGGGGAACGATCTCCGAGCCGATCTGGGGCGAGCTGAACAGCGCGCTGCTCGGCAAGAAGGACGCGCAGAAGGCGCTCGACGACGCAGCGGCCAAATCGCAGCAGGCGCTTAAGAAATAACGCCGCGCAAGCGGCGGAAGGAAGGAGGAAGACGGGAGCGCGCCTTGGTTCTCTCCCGTCTTCTTTCTTTATGAATCGCACGCCGGCGCATCTTATTTTTGCATCAGCCAGGGGGGAAGCCGCATGAAAAGCACAGCCGTATCGCGTTTCACTTCGTTTTTGTTCATACTGCCGTATTTGGCGGCCTTTTGCGTTTTTCTGTTATTCCCGATTTTGTACGGGGTGTTTATCAGTCTGCATAATTTCGAGCTGCTGTCGACCGAGCATGAATTCGTCGGGCTCGCCAACTATATCGAAATTTTTACGCCGGGCACCTATTTGAGCGACATCTTCTTCCGCGGGCTGTGGGTAACGGTGCAGTTCGTTCTCTATTCCGTGCCGCTGCTCATCGTCGTCGGCCTCGCGCTCGCGATGCTCGTCAATGCGCTGCCGGGCAAGCTCCGCGGCCTGTTCCGTACGTTTTACTTTTTGCCGTATGCCTTATCGGCATCGGTCATGTCGGTCATCTGGCTCATGATGTTCGACACGAACGCCGGTTTTTTGAACAGCCTGCTCATGAAGCTGGGCATCGCGAACGTTCCATGGCTGACCGATACGCCGTGGGCGTGGATCTCCTTGATCATCACGACGCTGTGGTGGACGATCGGCTTCAACATGATAATATTCATCAACGCCTTGAACGAAGTGCCCGAGGACTACTACGAAGCCGCTTCGATAGACGGAGCGAACGCCTGGCATAAGTTTACGAACATTACGCTGCCGTCGATCCGTCCGGTCATGCTGTTCATCATGATTACGTCGACGATCGCTTCCTTTAATATTTTCGCCCAGCCGTTCCTGCTGACGCGCGGCGGCCCGGGAGACGCGACGAAGGTGCTGCTCATCAACGTGCTGGACCAAGCGTTCATCCGCAAGGAAATAGGCTCGGCCTCCGCCATGGCGATCGTGATGGCGCTGCTCATCATCGTCATTTCGATCGTGCAGTTCAAGCTGACAAGCGGAAGAAAGGGGAACGCGTAAATGGCAAAACAGAAAAAGCTTCTGCTCGTATTATTGGCCATTGCCGTCGCGATTTTTTTCGTGCTGCCGCTCGTATGGATGCTCTCGACCGCGTTCAAAAACGATTTTGAAGCGTTGTCGGGCAAAATGAATTTCTTCCCGCTGAAGCCGACGCTTGATAATTTCGTGCAGGGCATAAACGGCGACCTGATGAACGTGCCGATCGTCCGGTGGATTGCGAATTCGCTTTCCGTCGGCGTTATCGGCACGGCCGTCGTTTTGATCATCGACTCAATGGCCGCTTACGCGCTCGCAAGGCTTCACGATCTGCCGCTCCGCCGGACGATGCTGTCCGTGTTCATCGCGTCGCTCATGATTCCGGGCGTGCTCACCTTCCTGCCGATGTACATGGAATTCAACGCGCTCGGCCTTATCAATACGTATGCCGCGTTAATTTTGCCGGCGACGGCCGGGGCGTTCGGGGTGTTCCTGCTCTACCAATTTTTCGCCTCGTTTCCGAAAGAGATCGAGGAGGCCGCCCGCATCGACGGCGCGAACAAATGGCAGATCTATGCTCGCATCCTGCTTCCGTCCGCCGTGTCGATCATGGTGACGCTAGCCATCTTTACGTTCATGGGCATTTACAACGATTTCGTGTGGCCGCTGTACGCGACGACCTCGCCGGAGATGCGCACCATTACGGCCGGCATCGCGATGATGGCGACGGGAAGCTATACGCAAAGCTACGGGAAGCTGATGGCGATGACGACGATCGCCGCGCTGCCGGTCGTGCTCGTGTTCATTATCGGCCAGCGCTCGTTCGTCAAGGCGATTACGCAATCCGCCGTCAAATAGTAAGAAGGCGAAGAGACCGCGCCGCAGGAGGTCTCTTTTGCGCACATCATACGCATTCGCGCTTGGAGGCATTGGAATGACGAAAGCACGCAAAGGAACGGTCCGATTTGCAACGCTGCTTGCAGCCGCTATTATTATAATGATGGGGGGATGGGCATTGTATCAATGGAACGATGAGAAACAGGGGCAGCCTGCGGCGGCTTACAACGGCCATGGCGGCACGTTTAAAAATACGCTCGCGGAAATCGATACGCCGGATCCGAGCATTGTCTACAAAGACGGCTTCTATTATATGACCTTTACGCATCACGGCGCCGACGTCATGGTTATGAAATCGCGGACGCTGGACTTTCGCCAAGCCGAGCGCAAGGTCGTCTGGTATCCGCCTGTCGGCACGATGTATTCCGCAAGCTTGTGGGCGCCGGAAATCCAGTACGTGCAGGGCAAGTGGTATATTTATTTCGCCGCCGACGACGGCGTGAACGAGAATCACAGGATGTACGCCTTGGAAGCCGCGACGGACGATCCGATGGGCGAGTACGTTTTTAAAGGGCAAGTGACGGACGAGACGAACAAATGGGCGATCGACGGACTTGTGCTTGAGCACGAGGAAAAGCTCTATTTCGTCTGGTCCGGCTGGGAAGGAGACGTGAACGTGCAGCAGAACACGTACATCGCCCCGATGAGCAACCCGTATACGATCAGCGGGCCGCGCGTGCTGCTGAACGAGCCGGACCTCGATTGGGAGCGGGCGGGCGGCCCGCCGTATATTAATGAAGGGCAAGCGATTCTGAAGAAGGACGGGCGCGTCTTCCTCGCGTACTCCGGCGCCGGAAGCTGGACGCCGTTCTACAGCATCGGCCTGCTCGCGCTCGAGGCGGGCGCCGATCCGCTGGACGCTTCCAAGTGGAGGAAGACCGAGCAGCCGCTTATGCGGATGGACGCGGAGGCCGGCGTATACGGTCCCGGCCACAACACGTTCGTCTCCTCGCCGGACGGCACGGAGGATTGGATCGTCTACCATGCGACGAGCGGCGAATTCGACGGCTGGAACAACCGGAAGGCGCGCGCGCAGCGGATCGAATGGGACGAGAACGGAATGCCGGCGTTCGGCAGTCCGTTATCGGTAAGCGCGGCCATCGAAGTGCCGTCGGGCTCCGGGGTATTCAAGGCCGAGCACGCCGTTCGGTCGGACGGCGAGGTCCGATTCGTCGGGCTTCCTTCCGCGGTCGATACGACGATATCCGTGCTGCTTCATTATAATAACGACGGCGATGCGGCCGTTAATGGGGAGCTTCGGGTCGGCGACGCGGAAGCCTCCGCGATCTCGCTTCCTCCCATGAAGGACGGCGAGACGGGCTACGTCTACGTCAGGGTTCCGCTGCAAGCGGGGCAAAATACGATCAGCCTGTCGGGCGACGGCGCTCAGCGCGTATCGGCGATCGAGCTGGTCCGCTACGAGGCGGAATACGCGCATATCGGCGGTGATAGCGAAATGCAGGAAAATCCGTTTGCGTCCGGCGGGAGAACGGCAGCGATCGGACAGGGACCGGAAGAGGCGCTCCGGTTCGATCATATACAGGTTCCCCGCGGCGGCGACTATGCCGTCCATTTGGCGGTCGCGAACGCGTCCGGGCAAGAGGCGGAGCTGTCCTTGACGGTTAACGGCGGAAGCGTCAAGAAGGTGAAGATCCCTGCCGGAGAACGAAGCTCGTTCGCCGAGACGACGGTAGCGGTCAAGCTGAAGGCGGGAGCCAATTCGATCGCGATCGGACAAGCGGAGGCGCGGTTCGACATCGATTACTTGGATATTGGCGCCGAATCGAAATAAGGATTCGGAATTGACAACGACGGAGGCTGCGGAAGATGAAAAACGGATGTTGGAGCAAACGGATCGTCATTTGCGCGCTCATTGGCCTCCTGACCGCGGCGACGACTGGCTGCTCCTCCGGCGAGGAGACGGCGGCGGACGACAAGCCGCCCGGCGGCCGGGAGCGAAGCGCCGCCGTGCGGCTGGAGTACTGGACGCCGTTCAGCGGCGGCGACAATCAATTCATGACGGAGATGGTGAATCGGTTCAACCGGGAGAATCCCGACATCGAGGTCGTGCAGGTGAATGCCCGGCTGGACGATTATTACTCGCGGCTGCGGACGGCCATTCTATCCGGCAATGCGCCCGAGCTTGCGATCTTGCATCAGACCAGCCTGCCGCAGTTCGTGCAGAACGGATATATCGAAAAGCTCGAAGAGCCCGCGCGGCAAGTCGGCTTGGACTGGTCGGGCTTCAACGCGAACATTCTCGATTCGACCGTCTACGACGGGGAGCATTACGCCGTTCCGCTCGATACGCATACGCTCGTCATGTATTACAACAAATCGTATTTGCGGGCGGCCGGCGTGCTTGACGGGGCGGAGAGGCCAATCGTCGGGCAAGGGGCGGCGGATTTCGAAGCGTTCCTCGGAAAGCTCAAAGCCGCGGTGCCCGCGGACGTCGCGCCAATGGCGCAGCCAAGCACCCGGATCGACGCGGTATGGCTGTGGTGGAGCCTTTACAATCAAATGAAGGGCGGAGGCGCGTTCTATAACGAAGACGCCAGCGAGGCGGTATTCGACAATCCGCAGGCGCTTCAGGCGCTTCGGTTCGTGCACGGTCTGTATAAGAGCCGGCTTATTCCGCCGGACATCAACGACGCGTTCAAGCTGTTCTACGACGGCAAAGCCGCCGTGCTCATAACAGGCGTATGGGGGACGGGCGCGTTCGAGAAGGCGGAGAATCTTGATTTCGGCGTCGTCTCGATGCCGGTGCTGTACGATCATCCCGCGGTATGGGGAGATTCCCATACGCTCGCCATTCCGACGAAGCATACGCTGACGGAGGAACAGAAGCGGGCGGCGCTCACGTTCATGAAGTGGTGCGCCGAGCACGGCGCCATGTGGGCGGAAGCGGGTCATGTGCCGAGCATGACGAGCGTCGTGAAGAGCGAGCCGTTCACCAGCCTTAACTACAGGAGCGAATACGCGGCTTCGGCCAACTACGTCGCGTATTGGCCGCGCCATGTGAGGCAGTGGTCGATCGTCGAAGTGCTTATTCAAGAATTCGAGAAACTCAATTATGGCCAGCAGACGCCGGAGCAGGCGCTTGCGAATGCCGTGAAGCGGGTAGGCAACGAGCTAAGGAAGTAAGGGGAGCATCATGAAGCGGATACGGGCATTGATTTGGTGGTTTCGGAATCAGGAGCTTGCGCGCAAGCTCATCATCATTAATTTCATCCTCATCGTGCTGCCGCTGTGCGTCATGGGCTATTTCGCGTTCTCCCGTTTCGCGGCGACGCTCGAGAAGAAGGTCGGCGACTATCAGCTTCAGACGATGAAGCAGCTGACCTTGCATTTGGACACCTACATGTCCGAATTGGACCGGCTGACGCTGATGCCGTATCAATACGAGCCGATCATCGCCTTCCTGGAGAGCAATCGCGAGCAGGGGCAGCCGCTCACGCTGGAGGAAATCAAGCAGCTGAACGCCTTCGTGTCGCAGGTGTTCCTCAACGGGCGGATCGATATTATGGGCGTATCGCTGTTCGGGGAGAGAGGCGCGTCCTACGTGGTGCTGCCCGAGAGCCAGTACGTCACGACCTACCGCCTCGACGAGAACGCGGGGTGGCTGAAGAACGAGCAGATTCGTTACGGCCAGTCGATCTTCATCCCGACGCACGACATTGCGTCGACGAGCGGCACGGTCTATCCCGTCTTCTCGGTCGCCCGCGAGCTGCGGAGCTTCGACAGCGGCAAGAAGCTCGGCTATATCGTCATCGACGTCGATCCGAAGGTGATCCACCGGATTTTGTCGCAGGTGACGCTCGGCAGCAGGGAATCGCTCTACCTCGCCGATCGGACCGGCGGCACGGTCGTCGGCAAGGACGGCAGCGCGCCGCTGCGGGACGCGGCTTCCTTGCCTGGAGAGGAAGAGCCCGAAGGAGTGACGCACGCGATGGCAGACGGCGAGCGGCTGCTCGTCGCCCATGTGACGTCTCCGGTCACGAACTGGATGACGGTGGGCGTCGTCCCCGTATCGGAGCTAATGAAGGATACGATTCTGATTCGGAATTCGATCATGCTGTTGGGCATTTTATGCGTCGGCCTCGCCATGATGATGTGCGTGTTTCTCGCGTTTCGGATCACGCAGCCGCTGCGCGGGCTGATCAAGCTGATGCGCAAGGTGGAGCGGGGCGACTTGATGGTCTCCTTCCCGGTTAAGCAGTGGGACGAGATCGGTCATTTGGGCAAGGCGTTCAATACGATGGTGTCGAAGCTGAGCGAGCTCGGCTATTTGCTCTACGAGACCGAAATCCGCGAGAAGGACGCCCAGATCGCCGCCCTGCAGAGCAAGATCAATCCGCATTTTCTATACAATACGCTTGGTTCGATCAGCATGTATGCCGAGGTCGAGGGCAACCGGGAGGTCGTGAAGATGACCAATCATCTGAGCAGGCTGCTAAGGTACAGCTTAAGCGGCCGCAAGGAGCGGGTCAGCCTCGCGAGCGAGCTGGAACACGTCAAGGGGTACATGGCGATTCAGCAGATGAGGTACGAGGATAGGATAGACTTCAGTCTGGAGCATGACGAGGCGTCGCTTGCCTGCGCGGTTATCCCGCTCATCATTCAGCCCATCGTGGAGAACGCCATCAATCACGGCATCGACAAGGGGACCGGGAACGGCATGATCCGGCTTGCGTGCAGGATAGATCAAGGCGCGCTGCTGATCGTCGTCGAGGACGACGGGATCGGCATGACGGAGGAGCAGCTGAACGAAATCCGAACCCGCCTGAGGCATGCGAAGGATGTCGGAGGCCGGAGCGGCAACGGCTTGCTCAACGTGCACAGGCGCATCGTGCTGCATTTCGGCGAGTCGTACGGCTTGACGCTTGCGAGCATGCCTTATCGCGGGCTCAAAGTGACGATGGCTCTGCCGGCGTTAACGGATAAGCATTACTTGGAAGGGGGAAGCCAGCATGCCTAGCATTGTCATCGTGGACGACGAGTCGATTTTTCGCAAAGGGCTGCGCAAGATGATCGGCGAGCTCGATCCGGATTGGGAGGTCGCCGGGGAAGCAAGGGACGGCTGCGAAGCGCTGCAATTGATCGAGGAGCTTAGGCCTGACGCCCTGCTTACCGACATTCGCATGCCGAGAATGGACGGCATCCAGCTTCAGCAGATCATTCGCGAGCGCTTCCCCGCTACGCTGTGCGTCGTCGTAAGCGGCTTCGACGATTTTGCGTACGTCCAGCAGTCGATGCGACAAGGCGCCAAGGACTATATGATGAAGCCGATCGAGCGGGAAGAGCTGGCGAAAGTGCTGAAGCTGCTGAAAGAGAAGCTGCGGTCGCAGCAGGCGGCCGCTGTTCCCAAATCGCACCGAGAGGCGCATCAGATCAGGCAGCATGTGAGCGAGCATCTCGTAACGGGCTTGCTGCGCGGCAGCGTGAGCGAAGACGACTTGGACCTGCTTCGGCGAATCGGCGTCGACTTCAGGCTGCCTTACTTCGTCTGCATGGTCGTTAAGCTCGACAAAAGCTCGGTCGGCAGCGAACGCTACAATAAAGCCGATCCGTCCTTGTTTCAATTGTATATTCAGCAATTGGTGCAGGAGGTGATCGGCCGCAGGGCGAACGGCTTCTGCTTCGTGCTGTCGGACACGGAGGTCGTTGCGCTGCTCAACGTGGCGGATCGGGAACGGGCGATGCAGGGCGTGCTCGAGATCGGCGAGACGATCCGCCGGCAGATTACGTCCTTGTCGAGCATGACGGTGACAATCGGCGTCGGCCGGCCGGCGGAAGGCGTCCGAGCCGTCGCGAATTCGTTCAACGAGGCGGAGATTGCGCTGCTTCACCGGCTGATCGCCGGCGGCGACAAGGTGCTCGTATACGGCGAGACGAAGCAGGGGGAACAGGTGTTCGGCGAGACGGGGACAATGATGATGGAGCGGCTTGAGCAGGCGATCAGCGAAGGGACGCGCGAGCAGGTTGCGAGAGCCGCCGAAGCATACGTAAGCGAGCTTTGCGCCAAGGCGGGGACGCCGGAGGCCGTCCATCAGCAGCTGTGCAAGCTGTTGATCCGTTATTATGAATGGGCCGGCAAGCTTGGCGTGACGAAGCGGTGGCTCGGGACGAAGGATATGAAGGCGGTCCTGTTCCATATTTGCTCGATTTCCTCGCGCGAGGAGCTGATGGAAGCGTGCGGGAAGCTGCTCGCCGACCTGTCCGCATGCATGGGGAGCGGCGCCGCGCAGCAGGCGGACGACCCGATCGAGCGGTCGCTCCGCTACATCGAGCAGAACTACAACAAGTCGCTGACGCTGAAGGAGGTTGCGGATTACGTCTACTTGAACGCCGCTTACTTCAGCACGTTATTCAAACAGCGCACGGGCAAATCGTTCGTGGAGCGGCTTACCGAGCTCCGGATTGTGGAGGCGAAGCGGAAGATGGCGCATTCCGACCATAAGATCGCAGTCATCGCGGAGCATACCGGCTTCGCGAACATCCGGCATTTCAACCGGGTATTCAAGAACGAAACCGGGATGTCGCCGAAGGAATACCGCGACCGGATGCACGGCCGGCAGGAGAGGACGGGCGAAGACCGGCTTCAATAGCCGACGTAGACGAGGATGTCCTGGTCGTAGTTGCCGAACTGCCTGCCGAACATGCTCAGCCCGCCGCTGTGGGTAGCGGTCTCGGGGGCGCTGATGCGGAACCGGATATCCTCGCCGTAGCCGATCGCCAGGTCCTGGACCGTCACGTCCGACATCCGGATGCCGTCGATGTAGGAGCCGTCCGCATCGACGGTTATTTGCTTCAGGAGGCCGTGCTGCGTCCCGAGCCCCCACCATGCGGGCGTGTAGACGCCCTTCACGGCGCCGAAATCGCCGGGGCATGTCCATACGCCGAGGCATATGTCGTTCATGTAGAACGACAGGTCGGAGGGCCAATTCTCGTTGTACTTCGGAGCTTCCGAGCAGATCTCCAGCGAGATGGCGATGCTGCGCGCGCGCTGCCGGCCGACGAGATAGTTCGGGACCCGGTATTCGATGTAGCCGCTGCCGAACCAGAGATGGCAAGCCTTCACGTGCTCGGGGTCGGAGAAGTAGCGGGGATCGTCCACCATGCCGATAATGCGCGTGTCGGAGGATAGGCCGCAGGTCGGCTTGACCTCGTAGGCGGAATATTGCCCGATCGGAATCGATACCGCGTAGCGGTTCTGGTCGGCCTTCGCCTTCGCTTTGAACTGCAGCGTCGCCGACTCCAGCGTCAGATGGCATATTTTCTGGCGGCCCCTCGTGCTCGGGACGCTCTCGGTCGTGACGATGAGCGCTTCCTCCAGCTTCTGGACATGCTTCGTCACGATGGCCGACGAGATGCCGAGCGCCTCCGCCAAGTCTTTAATATTCATGGGGCGGACATTCAGCAGCTCGATAATCTTCACCCTCGTATCCGAAGCAAAGCATTCCAGAAATTTCAAATTACTGCTATTTACCTCGATGTTCATGCCGTTATCCTCATTCCGCTCTAGATTCTGCCGTTTACTCTCGTCTATTATATAGCTTTAAAGTTAATTATACAACTTTAAAGTTGACTAATGGGAAGGTTTCCATTAGCATGTAACTGAATGGTATATTTCATGAAAATATAAGAATTTATAAGTTTTGCACTTATAATTGGCTTATATTTCATCGCGAAACGAGCTTATGCCGCCAAAGGACGGCGTCAGCGGTTTACACTAGTTATACATTAATTTTCAAATTAACAAAAAGGACGATGACGATGACGACACAATTGCGGGCCGATTATCCGCGCCCCCAGCATGCAAGGCAGCAGTGGATCAATTTGAACGGCGAATGGGCATTCGAGTTTGACGACGAGCATGCGGGCCGCAGGGAGAAGTGGCAGCTCGGACAGAAGGCGTTCTCGAAGCGCATTCAGGTTCCGTTCGCGTTCCAAAGCGAGCTGAGCGGCATTCACGATCCGGATTTCCACGATGTCGTATGGTACGCCAGGAATTTGGACCTACCGGAATCTTTCGCGGGCAAAAGGATTCTGCTCCACTTCGGGGCCGTCGATTACGAGGCGACCGTATGGGTGAACGGGCAGCAGGTCGCATATCATGAAGGCGGCCATACGCCGTTCCATGCCGACATTACCGATGCGCTGACGGACGGCGGGAACACGCTTGTCGTGCAAGCGGTCGACTACAGCAAGGACGTGACGCTGCCCCGCGGCAAGCAGTATTGGCTGCATGATTCCGCGAGCATTTTCTATACGCGCACGACGGGAATTTGGCAGACGGTATGGATGGAGGCGGTCGCTCCCGTCCACCTGGAGAAGGTGAAGTTCACCCCGCGCATCGATACGAACGAGATCGAGATCGAATATTTCGTGCAAGGAGACGTAAGCGAAGGCATCGAGCTGCAGGCGGACATTTCGTTCGAGGGGAAGCCGGTGGCAAGCGACACGTATACGATTCGCTCCAATCGGGAGAAGCGGACGATCGGACTGCATGATTTCAACGATCACGGGCTGGGCCGCTGGTGGTCGCCCGAGAAACCGAATTTGTACGACGCGACGTTCACGGTGAAGCAAGGCGGCGAGAAGGTGGACGAAGTCGTGAGCTACTTCGGCATGCGCAAAATTTCGATCGAAGACGGCAAGCTCAGCTTGAACAACCGGCCGTATCAAATGAAGCTCGTGCTCGACCAGGGCTATTTCCCGGACGGCAATCTGACGCCGCCGAGCGACGACGCCATCCGCAGGGACGTGGAGCTGACGAAGGAAATGGGCTTCAACGGCGCCCGCAAGCATCAGAAAATCGAGGATCCGCGCTATTTGTACTGGTGCGACAAGCTGGGTCTGCTCGTATGGGGCGAAGCGGCGAACGCGTACCAGTATTCGAACGAGTACGTCCGCAAGTTCACGAAGGAATGGCAGGAAGCGATCGAACGCGATTACAACCATCCGAGCATCGTGGTATGGGTGCCGATCAACGAGAGCTGGGGCGTGCCGAACATTCTGATCGATAAGCAGCAGCAGCTTCATGCGCTGACGATGTATTACTTGACGAAGTCGCTCGATCCGACAAGGCCGGTCATATCCAACGACGGCTGGGAAATGACCGACACGGATCTGTACAACATCCACGATTACGAATGGCGCGAGGAAGTGCTGGCCGAGCGTTACGCGAGCATCGAGTCTTCGATCGCGGCAAGGCCGGCGAATCGCGAGCTGTCCGTAGGCGGCTTCGCCTATGGCGGACAGCCGATTCTCGTGACGGAATTCGGCGGAATCGCCTACAAGAAGAGCGAGTGGGAAGGCTGGGGCTACTCCGGCGCAAACAGCGACGAAGAATTCATCGCGAAGCTGGAGGCGGTCGTGAGGCCGATCCGCACCTCCAAAGCGGTGCAGGGCTACTGCTATACGCAGCTTACCGACGTCGAGCAGGAAATTAACGGACTGCTCACCTACGACCGGAAGCCGAAGGTTCCGCTCGAGCTGATCCGCGCTATTAATGAAGGGAAAAAATAAGCAAAAAGGACAAGCGGCGAAGGCCGCTTGTCCTTTTTTGCTAACGCGCGATGCAATCAATATAGCGAAATCGTCAGCGTATCCCGTTCGAAGAACGAATGGAGCGTAGCCTCGCTGCCGACGATCTCGACGCTGATGAGCGATTTGATGCATGTTTTCAGCGCGTTTTTGCCGGTCTCCAGCTTGCGGTTCAGCACGGCGGTCAGCTTCTCGATCGCCTGCTTGTTCGTATCGGTTAAGTATACGGGAATCAATTTATTTTGGAACATCATTGTAGTTTTCATATTGGAAAAGACCTCCATCCTGCGAAGGATTTTTTTTTATTGTAGCGTACAATTATTAAATAATTCTTAAAAGTTGATGAGAAATTGGTTACAAAGCTGTAAATTTTAAAACCGTTCTCATCGGCGTTCCGCGGAATCGGACAGCTTCTTGCGGAATTGCGAGGGTGTACATTTCATCGTTTTGCGAAATACTTTAACGAAGTAGCTCATGTGGTCGAAGCCGACGTCCAGCGCCACGGCCGAGATCGTCCGGTCGGCGTGCAACAGCAGCTCGGCCGCTTGGCGGATCCGGTACGCGTTCAAATATTCGATCGGCGTCTGCCTCGTCATCGCTTTGAAGAAACGGCAAAACTGGCCTTCGCTCATCGGAATTTGCTCGGCGATCTCCGCTATGCGGAGGGGACGGTGATAATGCTGCTGCATATAGGCGATGGCCTTCTTCAGCCTGTCGATCTTCGTCGTGTCGGCCGAGCTCGTCTCGCTGCGGTTGCACCAGCCGCCCGCGGCCGCGACCTCGTGCAGCATCAAGTAAAACCGGCCTTTGACGGCCGCTTCGTAGCCGGTGCCCTGCTTGCCGCATGCGTTCATTATGGCGCGAAGATGCTCCAGCAGGCTCCGCTCCCACTCGGATGACGGCTTGATATGCCGGGGGAAGGTTCGCTTCTTGTCCTGCAGCGGAGAGATCATTCGCTCCTGAACGGCGTCGTAGCTTGCGCTTGCAAGCAGATGGGTATCGAATACGACCGCGCAGAACGAGCAGGCCGATTCGCCCAGCGCATGTCCCGCATGGATGTCGCCGCCGTCGATGTACACCGCCTCTCCCGCCTTGACGGGAAAGTAGTCGGTATCGATCTGGAAGAGCACTTCGCCTTCGAGCACGTAGAAAAACTCGGCCTCCGCATGCCAGTGGCAGTCCAGCACCGGAGCGCCCAGCTCGCCGGGCTCCATCCAGTAGGCGGCGAGGGGAAACGCATTGTCGCCGTGCAGCCGGTCCTCCTTCAAGGAATGACGGGTTGTCTGATCCATGGTGCGATAAGCCTCCTTGAAAGCAATTCGTCGGTAATGCTTCTTTTCGGTCCCATGACGTCAAAATAGTACTATAGATGAGCATGATTTTGTTAGATTTGTACGATACACAATCAGTATAATGCAAATATAAACATTTGAAAATCCATTGAAACAGAAAGGTTGGTTCAGTCCATGAAATTTACCGACGGCAACTGGCTTATTCGCGAACAATACAACGTGCTCGGCGCCGTGCAGGCGCATGATTTCGAGCAAAGAGACGGCAGGCTGACCGCGTACGCGGCGCCTCGCCCGATCGTAACGAGATCGAACATGCTCGATACGATGCTGCTCACGGTTCACTTCCATTCCCCGCTGCCGGGCGTTATCGGCGTGAAGCTCGTCCATCACGCGGGCGTCGTAGACCGCGGTCCGGCATTCGAGCTCTCTTCGCAAACCGGCGATCACGTTATTATTGAAGAAAATGAGAACGAGGCGGTGCTCACGAGCGGCAACTTGAGCGTTCATATCCGCAAAGGCCCCGAGTGGGCGGTCGATTTCTACCGCGGCGGCGAGCGGATTACGGGCAGTACGCAGAAGTCGATGGCTTACATTAAAGAGAACAACGGCAACGCGTTCATGCGCGAGGAGCTGGACGTAGGCGTGGGCGAATGGGTATACGGACTTGGCGAGCGCTTTACGCCGTTCATCCGAAACGGGCAAGTCGTGGATCTGTGGAACAAGGACGGCGGCACGAGCTCCGAGCAATCGTACAAAAACATTCCTTTTTACATTACGAACAAAGGCTACGGCGTGTTCGTCAATCATCCGGAGCTCGTCTCGTTCGAGATCGCTTCGGAGAAAGTGAAGAAGGTGCAGTTCAGCGTCGCCGGAGAATCGCTTGAATACTTCGTTATCGACGGACCGAGCATGAAGGACGTGCTGGGCCGCTACACCGATCTGACCGGCAAGCCTGCGCTGCCGCCGGCTTGGTCGTTCGGCTTATGGCTGACGACTTCGTTCACGACCAATTACGACGAGGCGACCGTCAATTCGTTCGTCGACGGCATGGCCGAACGCGACCTGCCGCTTCACGTATTCCACTTCGACTGCTTCTGGATGCGCGAATTCCACTGGACGGATTTCAAATGGGACGAGCGCGTATTCCCGGACCCGGTCGGCATGCTGACGCGCCTGAAGGAGAAGGGGCTCAAAATTTGCGTATGGATCAACCCGTATATCGCCCAGCGCTCCCGCCTGTTCGAGGAGGGCAAGCAGCACGGCTATTTGGTGAAGAAGCCAAGCGGCGACGTCTGGCAATGGGATCTTTGGCAGCCGGGCATGGCGCTCGTCGATTTCACGAACCCGGCGGCTTGCGAGTGGTATGCCGGTTATCTGCGCGAGCTGGTCGATATGGGCGTGGACAGCTTCAAAACCGACTTCGGCGAGCGTATTCCGACCGACGTCGCTTATTACGACGGCTCCGATCCGGTCAAAATGCACAACTACTACACGTATCTCTACAATAAAGTGGTATTCGAGGTGCTGGAAGAGAAGCTTGGCAAGAACGAAGCGGCCTTGTTCGCGCGCTCGGCGACGGCCGGCGGCCAGAAGTTCCCCGTTCACTGGGGCGGCGACTGCTACGCGGATTACGAATCGATGGCGGAAAGCCTCCGCGGCGGCCTGTCGCTCGGCATCTCCGGCTTCGGATTCTGGAGCCACGACATCGGCGGCTTCGAGAATACGGCGCCGGTGCACGTGTTCAAGCGCTGGCTTGCCTTCGGCCTGCTCTCCAGCCACAGCCGCCTGCACGGCAGCAAATCGTACCGGGTGCCTTGGGCATACGATACGGAGGCGGTTGACGTTACGCGCTTCTTCACGAAGCTGAAATGCCGGATCATGCCTTATTTGTTCAATACGGCCGTACAAGCGACGGAGCTGGGATTGCCGTCCATGCGGGCGATGGTGCTCGAATTCCCGGAAGATCCGACGAGCGAAATGCTCGACCGCCAGTACATGCTGGGCGATTCCATTCTGGTGGCGCCGATCTTCAACGAGCAGGGCAGCGTGACGTACTATTTGCCGGCCGGCAAATGGACGCATCTGCTTACCGGCGAAGTCGTGGAAGGCGGCTCGTGGCGCAAGGAAAACTACGATTTCTTCAGCCTGCCGCTGTTCGTCCGGCCGAACTCGATTATCGCGCTCGGCGCGAACGACCTGCGCCCGGACTACGATTACGCGGACGGCGTGTCGCTCGAGCTGCATAATCTCGAGGACGGCCGCGCCGCGGAGACGAAAGTACGCGATATTGCGGGCGTAACCGAGATGAAGGTTGCCGCTTCCCGTCAGGGCGATGCGATCAGCGTGAAAGTGGAGGGCAGCGGCAAGCCGTTCTCGTTCGCGGTGAAAGGCATGGGCAACATCGCTGCCGTCGAAGGCGGACTCGAGGTTACGAACGGCTTCGTGAACGTAGCCGGCGGCAGCAAGCAGGTTGAATTTACGATTCGTCTATCCTAAATCCGTGCAGCTCCGCCCTCGGCCAACCTTGGCCGCGGCGGAGCTGCCGTTTTATGCGCATTTACAAATGATACAAGCATTAGCCAAAATCGCATAAAAAAATGCTAATAAGACAACTGTTTTTCATTTGCCGCTGTCGATATAATGGAAGGCGGAAAGCAAAATCAAATACACCACACAATCAAATATAAAGGAGTGCGGCGCACATGACACGAATGGCAGTTGGTTTGCAATTGTACACGCTTCGGGACGCCACCGCGGCAGACTTCGAAGGCACGCTTCGCAAGGTTGCGGCAATGGGATACGAAGGCGTCGAGTTTGCCGGCTACGGCGACATCAAAGCCGAAGACATGCGTGATTTGCTTCAGGAGCTTAACCTGAAAGCGATCGGAAGCCACATCGGCCTTCAATTGCTGGAGACGCGGCTGGAAGAAGAAATCGCTTACTTGAAGACGATCGGAGCGAAATACGCGATCTGCCCTTGGCTGCCGGTCGACGCGCGCGACGCGGAAGCATGGCGCGGCCACATGGTGAAATTCGAGGAGTACGGTAAGCGTTTCCGCGAAGAAGGCATTACGTTCGCGTACCACAACCACGATTTCGAATTCGAAGTCGAGATCGACGGGAAGATTGTGTTCGACGCGTTGTACGAGCGCATTGATCCTCAATATTTGCAAGTCGAGATGGATATCGGCTGGGTGCAGTATTCCGGCGTAGATCCGCTCGCTTATATTGCCAAATACGCCGGCCGTCTGCCGCTTCTTCACTTGAAGGACTTCCGCGCGGGCGAGAAGGGCAAGCAAATCGATACGGTCGAGCTTGGCCGCGGCGACCTGCCGCTGCTTCCGATTATCGACGCGGCTTCCAAGGCGTCCGTCGAATGGCTGATCGTCGAGCAGGACGTATGCGCGAATCCGCCGCTCGAAGCCGTCGCCGAGAGCATGGAATGGATGAAAAAGAACTTTTTGAACCAATAATTCAATCATTTAATCATTCAATAACGAAAAGGCAGGGGAACTCTACATGATGTCTAAAGTACGCGTTGCAGTCATTGGCTGCGGATCCATCTCCAAATACCGTCATATCCCGGAATATGCCGCTCACGAGAACGTAGAGCTTGTCGCGTTCGTCGATC
Source organism: Paenibacillus arenilitoris (assembly GCF_014705655.1). GTDB lineage: Bacteria > Bacillota > Bacilli > Paenibacillales > Paenibacillaceae > Pristimantibacillus > Pristimantibacillus arenilitoris. The sequence goes on from NZ_JACXIY010000007.1 coordinate 90,971, forward strand.
CCGTTATCGAGCGCGCCGAGCACTTCGCGAATTTGCACGGCGGAGAAGCTTACTCCGATTTCGAGACGATGCTGGCGGAAGTAAAGCCCGACGCGGTCAGCGTATGCACGCCTAACGCGCTTCATGCGCCGATGTCGATCGCCGCTGCCAATGCCGGCGCTCACGTGCTGGTCGAGAAGCCGATGGCGGTGACCGACGCCGAGGCCGAAGCGATGATCGAAGCGGCCAAGAAGAACGGCGTTCATTTGATGGTTGGCCATAATCAACGCTTCATGCCTCCGCATGTGAAGGCGAAGCAAATTTTGAAGACGGGCGTGCTCGGCCGCGTGCTGACGTTCCGCACTTCGTTCGGCCATCCCGGTCCGGACGGCTGGAGCGTGGACGGCGCAGGCAGCTGGTTCTTCCGCAAGAAGGAAGCGATCATGGGCGCGATGGGCGACCTTGGCGTGCACAAATCCGACCTTATCCGCTGGATGCTCGACGACGAAGTAGCCGAAGTAGCCGGCTTCGTCGGCACGCTGGACAAGGAAACCGACGTGGACGACAACGCTTCCTGCCTGCTTCGCATGAGAAGCGGCGCGATCGGCACGCTCGTTGCGAGCTGGACGTATTACAAAGGCGAGGACAACAGCACGATTTTGTGGTGCGAGAAGGGCGTCATGAAAATCGGCACGCATCCGGACGACCAAGTGATCGTTGAGCTTCGCAACGGCACGGTCGAGAAGTACAAAGTCGGCGCGATCTCGACGAACGAGAAGCAGGAAACGAGCGGCGTTATCAACGCGTTCCTCGAAAGCATCCTGACGAACACGACGCCTGCCGTTAGCGGCGAAGACGGACGAGCTTCCTTGAAAGTCATCCTCTGCGCCTTCGAATCGCAAGAGAGCGGCAAATTCGTAAACGTCAACTAATTTTTACCAAATACCTCCGACCGCAGGCTGAGGCCGAACGGTCGGAGGTATTATTTTTTACTCAGTATCTTGCATTGTAGAATAGCGTATGGTAAATTACTCCACAGAGCGCTATGCTGCAATTCGGTATTCAACATTGTCGAATAGTGGCGGGCGATGGAATGGGGAAGGAACGGAACGAACGGGGAGGCGCCGAATGAACATCCAATTTAAGAAGGGCGTGCTGGAAATATGCGTGCTCGTGCTGGCCACGAGCGGAGACCGGTACGGCTACGAGCTGGCGGTCAAAATATCGGAGAAGTTCGAGGTCGCGGTCGGCAGCGTGTATCCTTTGCTGAACAGGCTTACGCAAGAGGGGTATTTCTCCACTTATTTGAAGGAATCGCCCGAAGGGCCGCCTCGAAAATATTATCAGCTGACGCCGGAAGGCTGGCGACATATGCGGGCGCTTCTCGCGCAATGGACCGATTTCACGAGAGCCGTCAACGAAATCATAGAGGAAGGATTAAAGCCATGATGACAAAATATCAGTATATGAGCGAGCTTACGCATTTGCTGAAGAACGTGCCGGAGCCGATCCGAAAGGAATGGCTGTACGATTACGACATGCACTTTCAGCTAGCGGCTCAGAACGGGCAGAGCGAGGCCGAGGCAGCGCTTGAGCTTGGCGATCCCCGGACGGTCGCAGCGGAATTATTGCTAAGCTACCGCGTCGGGCAAGCCGAGACGAGAAACGATTTCGGGGGGCTGTCGCGCGCCGTATTCGCTACCGTCGGCATGGGCTTGTTCAACGTCATTTTCGTCATCGGCCCGTATTTGGGACTTGCGGCGGTGTTGCTGGCGCTCTGGGTTTCGGCCGGCGCGCTCGCGATCGCCGGGATCGCAACGGTGATCGAAAGCGTCTGGATCGGCACGTTCTCGTATATGCAAGCTTTATCGCTCGGACTTATTTGCTGCTCTTTGTCCATTTTGTCCGTGCTCGGGCTGCGCGTGTTGACGAAGTTATTTTTTACGGCGACCTTGAAATATTTGAAGTTTAACACGCGTATCGTCAGGGGGAAATCGCAATGAAGAAACTAGCGGCCATCGCGCTAATTATGCTCGGGGTTGGCGTTATCGGCGCCATGGTCTCCTTCGATTGGAACGACATTCGAAATTTCGGAACCCGGCCCTATCTTGAGGAACGTACGGTTGAGGCGGCCGGAATCGACACGATTAACGTACGGACGTCGAGCATCGACGTGGAAGTCGTCCGGGGCAAGTCGGACGCGGTGCAAATCCGGTTGGACGGAAGGGCAAGCGAGAAATATTTGGACCGCTTCGAGCTAATAGCGGAGCAAGATGACAACGGACTGTTAATCGAAGGTACGTACAAAGATATGTTTTTCGTCGGATTTAACTTCGTCAACGTCGACTTGATCGTGGAAATTCCCGACAGGCTATGGCAATCGCTGGAAGTAAACTCGAACAGCGGCAATATCGATCTGGAGAACGTTCGCGCCGCTTCGGCTTCGGCGGAATCGGGCAGCGGGAATTTGGAGCTGGAAAACATGCAGGCGGACGATATGTCCTTGAAGTCGGGCAGCGGCAATATCGAAGTCGACGGGTTAACGGCTAAAAACGTGACGCTGCAAACCGGCAGCGGTGGCCTGGAGATGGAAAACTACACGGCCGATCAAATAAAAGCGACGTCCGAAAGCGGCAATATTACGCTGGAGAACGGACAAGGCGCTGTCCAAGGGAGGACGGACAGCGGCAATATACGGCTGACGGCCGATGAACTGCTGCAGGATGTCGGCCTCAAGTCGGATAGCGGCACCGTAAGAATCGACTTGGAGAAAGAGCCCCGATCGGCGGCGATACGATTACGGACGGAATCGGGCAACCGAAAGGTCGAGTGGGAGTCGCTCCGGGCGAGTGTCGACAACGAATATTCGCTTGAAGGCACGATAGGCTCCGGAGAGACGAAGATCGATGTCGAAACGGATTCGGGCAATTTACGGCTCGGATTAGACTGACGAACGTCATGGCCGCTGCATGATGAGCAAATTCTCACAATGCAGCGGCCATGCCGTTTTACGGCCAATTCTCGATGAATTGGCATTTTTTGTGTCATGAAACGACGATATCCCCATGATAAGATAAGTGGCGTTGAGAGGTTGACGCAACAAATAAAACGAATGCGACGCTCTTTTTCAGAACCGAACGGCGCGAACGTTTTAATAAAAAACTTATTTTCCAGGAGGATGAATTCATGAAGATGCAACCCATTCGTGTAGGTGTCGCTAGCATTATCGCAGCAACGGTGATCGGCGCAGGCGCAAGCTTTACGGCTCCAACGGCAAGTGCGGCACCTGCCGTGAACGCGAACTCCACGGTACAATATTATACGCTGAATCAAGATGCCATTAACCAGATCGCCGGGAAATACGGCATCGACCTGAGCAAGATCAATTTCGGCGGCGGTACGATCAATTGCCCGATTCCGGGCATGATCACGAATCCGGGCGCGGGCACAACGAACCCGGGCACGGGTACAACGAAGCCGGACACGGGTACTACGACACCAAGCAAGCCAGACACGGGTACTACGACACCGAGCAAGCCAAGCACGGGTACGACAACGCCAAGCAAACCAAGCACGGGTACAACGAACCCAAGCACGGGCACGTCGAACCAAAGCGCATTCCAGTCGCAAGTCATCGATCTCGTTAACCAAGAGCGCGCCAAAGCGGGCTTGTCCGCTCTTAAGAGCGATTCGCTTCTGACGAAGGTAGCGACGGAGAAAGCGAGAGACATGGACGTTAACAATTACTTCAGCCACACTTCGCCGACTTACGGCTCGCCATTTGATATGATGCGTCAATTCGGCGTCACTTACTCGTATGCGGGCGAGAATATCGCATCCGGTCAAAGAACGCCTCAAGAAGTGATGAACGCCTGGATGAACAGCTCCGGCCACCGCGCGAACATCCTGAACGGCAACTTCACCAAAATCGGCGTCGGCTACGTGAACGGCGAATGGGTTCAAATGTTTATCGGCTAATGAATGAAGCGCTAAATGACAGACCGGACGTTAGGGGCGCAAGCCGTCCTTAACGTCCTCTTTTATTTTAATCGACGCGGCTGAAGTTGTGAAACTTCGGAAGCGCACAGGAGGATTTAACCCGATGGTCAAAAAAAGCACGCTTGCCGCGGCGTTGGTCGGATTATCCGTCATGATGGCGGCCGGCACGATCGAGGCGGCTACGAAAACACATACCGCGACAGACAACGATACATTGTGGAAGCTTTCCAGGCAGTACGGCGTGTCCCTGGACGCGCTGCTTGAGGCGAATCCCAAGATCGATCCGCTTAACGTGTACGGTGGGCTAAAGATCGCGATTCCTTCCGCCGCAAACCAAACAGCGATTGGACAAACAGAAGCCGCAAAAACGGTTGCCGCAAAATCGGAGCCTACCGTGATGGCTGCGAACGGCAAGGAGCACGCTTACAAAAAGGCGCTCACCGTTAAGGCGACCGCGTATACGGCTGCCGCGAGCGAGAACGGCGGATGGGCCGGCTTGGACTACTTCGGCAACAAGCTGAAGGTCGGAACGGTCGCCGTCGATCCGAAGATGATTCCGCTAGGCACGAAGCTTTACGTGACCGGCTACGATTACAGCGGCTTGCCGCAAGGCGGCATGATCGCGACCGCGACGGACGTAGGCGGCTCCATCAAAGGGAACCGCATCGATATATACGTGCCGGACAGCGCGAGCAAGGCCATGTCGTTCGGCATCCAAAACGTCAAAATTTATATTTTGAAATAGAACGAAAGACCGGTTATCCTAAGCGCGCGGGAAAGCGCTGGAGCCGGTCTTTTTTGCCGCTTTCAGCGGGATGCGGGCTGACCGAGCAGCTCGGGCAGCGTGACCGGCTCGTAGCCTTTGTCCCGGAGCAGCTCGATCAGCTTCGGCAGCGCCTCGATCGTGCCGGACAAATCCTGGCCGTAGCCTCCCCCCGCGTGCTGAAGAACGATCGAACCGGGCTGAAGCGTTTTTTTGATGTTGCGGATAATCCTTTCGCTGCTCGGGTTGTTCTTCCAATCGACCGAATCGACATCCCAATTGACGATGGCAAAGCCGGCTTGTTTGCTCCATATGACCTGCTGCGGAAGGAGCTCTCCGTACGGCGGACGAATGTAATGGGGCGAGTAGCCGATCATTGGGCGGATTACGGCGTCCGTCCGCCATATTTGCCTGCCGAAATTCGTTAGGCTAAGCGTCGACAAGACCGCATGATCATAGGAGTGGTTGCCGACGGTATGGCCTTCCCGATGAATTCGCTTCACGATGGCGGGATGCTTCGCCGCTCTCGCTCCCACGACAAAGAAGGTCGCGCACACGTCGTATTGGGCCAATATGTCCAGAATGGCCGGTGTAAACCGCGGATCGGGCGCGTCGTCGAACGTCAAGGCGATCCGTCTCGCATCCCGCGGACCGTTCGTAAGGAACGCATTCGGGAATTGACGGTGGAGCTTGACCCAGGACATGCTGTCCACGCGCTTTTTGTTGGCGTCTTGCGACGATGGTCGGCTTGCGGCGGCTTCTCTGGATTCGGCTTCGGCCGAGACCGGCGACAAGGCGGCGCGTGCCGGATCGGCAGCGGCGAGGACGACGGTTGCCGCCAGGAAGGAAACAATAATGCGAATGGAAATCGGCATGCGGCTTCAGTCCTTACGTTCAGTTGTAGAAAATGGGACGTGCCGCTAGTGTGCCCATCAGGACGCCTTTCATTCTCGGACAAATTCATTTGTGATTGATAATCATTTTCAACTCATGTATAATTTAGGCAGTCGTAAATTAGCGTAAACATCGTTTGGAATGAGGAATGAGAGGATCGGGGCCTATTATGTCGGATAAGATGTTGGATATACTGGAGAGCAGATATGAAATATTCGTAAGCGACCGGGACAATATCGCATTCAGCTGCCCCGCGTCGGAGCTGCTGGACGCCGGCAAGCTGAAGAAGCTGCTCGAGCTCTATACGCCGATGGTCAAAGGGACGGAGCAGGCCGTCGGAGAAGTGTATATGACGAGCTGGTTCAGAGGGCCGATGCTCGGCTTGCTTTACATGCTGTCCGCGTGGAACCGGAGCCTGGACTTATCGCTGGACAATTTAACGGTCCAAATCTATTCAAGCGTATATAACGGCAAATCCTATTACCGGTGCGGTTTCCTTATGGACCGCTCCGAATGGCGCGAAGGACCGGCGGAGCAGGACGCGAACGCGGAATGGGCGAAGGAAGAAATTAGCCGATTCTTCGAGCATACGGTTCGGCCGGTATTCGAAACGATCGCATCCGTCGGCACGCAAAAAACCGCGATGCTCTGGAGCCAGCTGCCAACCTCGCTCGAATACGGCTTCGATCTGATGATGAATTCGGAAGAGAGCGAATCGGTGAAGGAGCTTGCCCGGCGCAATTACGGGCTCGCGAAGGCGCTCGAAGGCGAGCGCTTCGGACGAAGCAAAAACCCGCTCGACGTGAAGTTCCGTATGACGGAATCGATGACGGAAGAGGGCAAGCAAGTGAGGATGAAATTCGGCTGCTGCTTGTATTATCTCGTGGAAGACGGCTATTATTGCTTTACTTGTCCCCGTTTGAAGGAAAGCGAGCGCGACCGGCGGCGCGCGGAATTCCGCGCGGCCAAGCAAGCCGAGAAGCAAGCGCAGTAGCATGCGGCAGCAACAAAGACCTATATCCCGATTGCCGGGATATAGGTCTTTGTCTATCGCTTACGTAGCATCGCGGAAACCGCTTATGCCGCTAAGGACGGTGTATGCCGTTTACGCCGCTTGTCATTTCATTTTGAAGACGCTGATCGTCCGGAGCAGCTGCGCCGCCATCGTCCGCATGCGCTCCGTTTCTTCGACGACAGCCTGCACGGAAGCGATCTGCTCGTTCATCGAAGCCGATACTTGCTCGGTGCCCGCGGCGGATTGCTGCGTGATGGCCGAAATGTTCTGGATGGCGCCGGAAATTTTGCGAGCGCTCTCCAGCATGGCGTCGCTTTCTTGGGAGAAGGCGTAAATTTTGTCCGTTATGAATTGCACGCTCTGCACGATGTCCGCGAACACGACTTCGGATTCTTTGATGTGCTCGGTTTGCAGCTTGACGACCTCTTCGTTGATCTTCATGTTGCTGATCGTCTGCTTGATGCCTTCGTCGATGCTCTTGACCAGATGGAATACCTGCTTCGTGGAGGAGGACGATTCCTCGGCCAGCTTCCGAACCTCCTGCGCGACGACGGCGAAGCCTCTGCCGTGTTCGCCCGCCCGGGCCGCTTCGATCGATGCGTTAAGCGACAGCAGATTCGTCTGCTCGGCCAGATCCGAGATCGTGGTCGTTATGGCGCTGATGCCTTGCGCCTTGCGGGCAAGCTCTTCGATGGTCGCCGATACTTTGGCGGTCGCTTCCACGTTGCGGCGCATGCCCTCGGCTTGAACGTCGAGCGTCTGACGGCCTTTGTTCACCAGTTCAAGCGTCTGCTCGGAGCGCTCGTTCATTTCCTTCGTGGAGGTTGCGTAATCGGATACTTTCGCTTCGATTTCGTTGATCGACTCGCTCATGTCGGAGACGTCCTCGGAAATTTCGTTCGCGCCCGTCGCCAGCTCGTTCGCCGAGGCGGCAACCTGCTGCATGGCGACTTGAATGTTATGATTTTTGTCAAAAATGCTATGGCTCGTATCGGACACGTGCCGGATAATGTTCGTCGTCTCCGTCAGAATGTCCCTCAGCTTGTCGATCATGCTGTTAAAGGAATGGCCGAGCTCACCGAGCGAAGAGGACGAATCGGTATCGATCCGCTGCGTGAAGTCCCCTTTGGCGATGCGCAGCGCCGTTCCGGACAAATCGTCGAACGAATGCTTGATCGACCGCTCGACGAACGAGATGAGCGGGAAGGTGACGACCGCCATGACGGCGGCGATGACGATGCCCGCGATCACGGAGCCCCCGGTAGCCTGCAAGACGATCAGCATAATAACGGAGAAGATGAGCAAATGCAGGTAAGACGTGACCAATAGCTTATTTCGCACGGTTAACGAATAGTACCATTGCATCATTATGTAAGCGCTCCTTTTCATAGATTATCCATATTATAGCACCGTCTGCGAAAATGGTCTATAATTGTCGATTCGCGACTTGACATAAAATGATGCCCGCAAGCGGCTTTTCGGAAAATACCAATTATTTTTTCGGTGTAACAATATTTAGGGAATGATACCATTATCGGTAATAGAGTAAGCGGATTTTGTAGACAAATTCAAATGAAGACATGCTTTTTGATTGCTGAATTCGTTTTATTTCAGTTTGGAAAAGCATATTTTTTCATGCGGAAAAACAAATGTTCATGGAATAATAAGTCGATTTTTTAGTAAAAATATTAAAATTTGTAAAATAATATGTTGTAAATGAGATAAATGGCCTATATAATAATCATCGAGACCTATGCGGATATATTGTGATCAAAGGAGGAATTCAGTATGGAATTGGATTCGGTATCACTCGCTCGGCAAGTTGATTTTGTGTTCCGCCAGCTCGAAGGGGAGTTGATGAACGCGACGGCAGGCACCGTCTTGATTCATGTCCGGAACAACGCGGTCGGGAAGTTCGGACTTCGGCATCACCCGATCGAAAGCAAGAACGGCAAAATCGAAAGCTCCGGCGAGGGCATGTCGACTTTGCAGGTACAAGCGTTCAGGCAGATGGCAATCGACGCGCTGAAGCTGAGACGGGATTGGACCCACGGCGAAATTCTGTACGACTTCTCGGTTCGTCCGAGCTCCAATTCCTGGTCGGCCAGTATTTTGTACGAGTCGAATTACAATATGGCGAACTGGAATTCGCGCTATTACGGCAGGCAGGGCGGACTTAGGGAATCGCAATAAGCGGGTAACGGGAATGAAGAAGAAGGGCTGACGATTCGCGTCAGCCCTTCTTCATCTTCTTCGTTTCCTGCGCGTTACATCCCAAATTCAAGATCGGGATACACATAAGGCGACTCGGGAGCTTCGACTCTTTCCAATTTGGTCGCTTCCAACATGATGATTTCGTTCTCCAAATAAGTCGAAGCAACCAGCTTGCCCTTCACGGTAACCCATTCGTCGTTCGCGTAATCGATCGCTTTCGGCCATTCGATCATAAGCCCGTACGGCATCGCGTCGGCCGAGCAGCAGTTCATGGCGAAGCGGCTTACCGCGAACCGGCCCTCGCCCATATCGTCCTCGCGGTAGACGAAGCCCGTCAATTCGACCTCCTTGCCGATGAATGCTTCCCGGAACAGGTCAAGCGTCGTGAGCGTTTCGATGAACTGCTTCTCCGGAACGGAAATGACCGGCTCGCGCACCAACTGTTTACCGTAGGCCGCATGGTCTTCCGTATATTCGTCGGACGGGAAGAGCGAGTCCAGCGAATCTTCGGGCGGCGGGGCGTCGGCGGGCGGCGCGGCCGGATCGGGATTCGCGCCGGTTTCCTCCGGAAGCGCGGGCCTCTCGATCGCCGCGCTACCCGTGAGGCTGACGCCCTTCTTCGCGGCAAGCGCGCTGCCGAGCGTGCCGGTCGGCACGAGGAAGCCTAGCAGCAGCGGGAAGATGAATAGCCCATAGATAAGCGTATTTTTGAGAATTGACCGCGAAGGCTCATGCCCGCAGTCGCAGTCGGGCGTCTGACGGCCCATCCGTTTCTGCAGCGCGGCGTAGATTTGATAGACGGCCGCCGCGTACAGACCGAGGGCGGACAGCTTCACGTAAAGCTCCATCCGGGGCGCGATATACAGCGACATTTCGCCTGTCCGGTCCAAGTACAGAATGAACATGGCGAAGCCGGTCAAGATGGCCGCCCTTATCAGATGATGAATCATAGGAGCACCTCCGTCAGCCAAGCTCCGATGAAGGTCAGCACGGCCGTAAGCGCGATGAGCGCGAGCACGAATTTGACCCGGAACGTGGACAGCAGCATTAATGTGTTTTTCAGGTCGATCATCGGTCCGAAGACGAGGAACGCGAGCAGCGGGCCAAAGTCGAACATGCCGCTTAACGAAGACGCGATGAACGCGTCCGAAGTCGAGCAGATCGATAAAATAAAGGCGAACGCCATCATGAATAAATAGGCCAGTAACGGCTGATCGGCGAACGACTCGAGCGCGCTTCGCTCGATGACGGTTTGGATAATGGCGGTAAGCAGGGCGCCGAATATTAAATATTTGCCCATATCGAAAAATTCGTCCGAAGCATGGGACAGCACGGAAGCGACTCTGCCGCGGAACCCTTTGCCGAGCGAGCCGTGATCGTGATCGTGATCGTGATTGTGGCCATGGCCGCGGTGCGGGAGCACATGGAAAGCCGGGGCGGCCTTCAGCGGGCTCTTCTTCATGAATGCATAGAGCAGGAGCCCGATGACGACCGATACGGCGAAGGCTAGCCCCATCCGGGAATATGCCATTTCGGGCGTCGTCCGGAAGGCGGTGAACGTCGACGTATAGACGATCGGGTTCACGATCGGTCCGGCAAGCAAATAGACGATTCCGATATAGGCCGGCATCCCTTTCCGAATCAGACGCCTGACGACGGGAATCATGCCGCATTCGCAGAGAGGGAACGCGATGCCGAGCAGCGCGCCGAACAAGACGCCCGCAACCGGATTTTTCGGCGTGAATTTCCGGATGAGCTCGTCCGTCACGAATACTTGCAGCAGCGCGGAGAACAGCACGCCGAGCAGGATGAAAGGGAACGCCTCGAGTATAATGCTGATGAACAAAATTTTGAACGACTGCAAATTCGCCGGCGTGAACAAATGGGACGGCCAGTCGCGGTTTTTCACGATGAGCCCCAGCATGATCAGGCAGCCGACCGCGAGCGAAGGCGTTCCGAACCGAAACAGCAGCTTTAGCATGACGCGTATCCTTTCTTTGTGTAAAGATTACGATTAATACCGCTTATTAGTATAGCTTATGCCGTAGGATCGTACAATAGGACAACTTTATCGGCGGCTTGACAATGGCGGAGAGAGAGGTATAATCGTTGTTAAACGCGATGATGGGAACAAGTAAGCACGACAAGACTTGCGCGCAGAGAGCCGGTGGATGCTGCGAACCGGTGCAAGCGTCGATGCCGAATGGGCCCCGGAGCTTATGAACGGACCCCGGCTTAAGACAGCCGAATACGTTCGTACGGACGCTCTCCGTTACGGAGCGTTAGGCTTATGGCGGGCGCGAAGCCCAATGCGCGGCTTGCATGCGCGGACCATAAGCGAATTAGGGTGGCACCACGGTCCCTCGTCCCTTGCGGCGGGGGATTTTTTGCGTTCTTGAACGCGAATATCATTATGGAGAAGGGGTAGGTTTAAGTGAAAAGGGTACTTTCCGGCATTCAGCCAAGCGGCCAGCTGACGCTCGGCAACTATATCGGCGCGATGCAAAATTTCGTAAAGCTGCAGCATAGCGAGGAATGCTTCTTCATGGTCGTCGACATGCACGCGATTACCGTTCCGCAGGACCCCGCGTCGCTGCGGGAGCAGACGGAGGCGGTCGCGGCTTTGTTCATCGCCGCGGGCATTGACCCGGAGAAGGCGAATGTGTTCGTCCAGTCCCACGTGCGCGCGCATGCCGAGCTCGGCTGGCTGTTTACGACGCTGGCCAACATGGGCGAGCTGGAGCGCATGACGCAGTTCAAGGATAAGTCGGCCGGGAAGGATTCGGTAGGCGCGGGCTTGTTCGTCTACCCTACGCTTATGGCGGCGGACATTCTTCTCTATAACGCCGATCTCGTGCCGGTCGGCGACGACCAGAAGCAGCATCTGGAGCTGACGCGCGATTTGGCGCACCGCTACAATACGCGGTTCGGGGATTATTTTACGATTCCGGAGCCGTATATCCCTAAAGTCGGCGCGCGCGTCATGTCGCTCGACGACGCGAGCAAGAAGATGAGCAAGAGCAATCCGAACGCGGGCAGTTACATCGCGCTGCTGGATCCGCCGGATGTCATCCGCAAAAAAATCAGCCGGGCGACGACCGATTCCGGGCGCGAGGTCAAATACGATCCGGCAAGCAAGCCGGAAATCAGCAATTTGATCGGCATATACGCGCACTGCGCGGGCTTGACGGTCGAGGAAGTCGAAGCCCGCTACGAGGGGCAAGGGTACGGCCCGTTCAAGAAAGACTTGGCGGAGCAAGTCGTATCCGTCATCGAGCCGCTGCAGGCGAGATATAACGAGATCCGCGGATCCGGCGAAATCCACCAAATCCTGAAGCAGGGAGCCGATCGGGCTTCCGCGATCGCGGACCGAATCCTTGCGGGCGCGAAGGAGAAGATGGGCTTCCTGCCTCCGCGCGGATAACAAGAGGGCAAGAGCGGCGCGGGACTAGCGTCCCTCTTGCCCTTGTTCTTGCTTGCGCCGCATGCGGGCGCGCACGATGAAGCCCGCCCCGATCGTGAAGAAGCTGAGCAGGCCGAACAGCAGCACGAGCCAGCCGCTATGGCTGATCGATATGGCCGTGGCGCTCATGAACAGCACCGCAAGCACGGAAAAAACCAACGACAACGTTTTGGACACGGCTAGATCTCTCCTTATAAAACCGCATTATCTTTTTAGGAATGCCGGAATAGTTTCTCCCCGCGTGCACATAATAAGCTTGCAAGCTTGCAACACACATCAAAGTGCAGAGGACGAAAGGAGAAATACCTATGGCATCAAGCAGAAGCAATCAACTCGTTGTTCCACAAGCGACTCAAGCCCTTCAACAAATGAAACTTGAAGCTGCTCAAGAACTCGGCGTACAAATTCCTCAAGACGGCTACTATGGTAACGTTTCGACTCGTGATGCAGGCTCGCTTGGCGGCTACATTACGAAAAAACTGGTTCAAATCGCGGAACAACAATTGTCTGGCGGTCACCGCTAATACCTTCCCATACACAGCGTCTGTCGGAGCCCGAGGCATGCCTCGGGCTTCTTTTATGTACTATAAACGAAATCGGCGGGAAAAAAAAGAAAGCTTCCCTCCGGGTTCGGCGGAAAGCTTCCCACGATGGGGGTCAAATACGTGGTCAATACGTATCCATTCGCAGCCGCTTCGAGAGCCGGTCGTCGCTCAGCCAGCCGACGTAAGAGCCGATCGTCTCGTACTGCTTGTTCATGACCAGCACGCCGACGAACGGATACTGCTTCCGGTGCCGGTACCTGACGTCGGACCACCTGACCTCGTAGCCCCAATGATGCTCGCGGACATCCGCGCAGGCGAAGCTGGTGAAATAAAGGAAGGAACGAATCCCCGGATCGCTCTTCGATTTGGCGACGGCGGGATGCTCCGAGCATCTCGCGCGGTCGAGCCAGCTCAGCTCGCCGTTCCGCAAGTTGCCGATGACGAAGCTGCCGTCCTTCGTTTGCTTGACGATGTTCCAGATGGTCAGCGAGATCGTCGGAATGGCGATATACGAGTCGTCCTTGCCGTATTCGGGATCGATGTCCGGAAGCCGCTGCACCGTCCTGCGCGCCGCAAGCGTCCGCCATACGAAATAGACGGCAACGAAGCCGTACATGATCGGGAATAGAAAGGCGGGATTTACGAATCCGCCGGCCCACAGTAAAATGGCTATGACATGCACCGTGAACAGGACGGGGTCGAAAATGTGGATGATGTTCCAAGATATCCATTTCTCCGTGAAGGGCCGCATCGCTTGCGTTCCGTACGTATTGAACAAATCGGTGAAGACATGGACGCAGACCGCGAGCAGCACCCAGCCGCCGATATTCGCCCATGGCAGGGAGCCTTGGTAAAAGAGCTGGAGCATGACCGTAATGAGCGCCGTCCATATGACGATGGCGGGCAAGGAATGGGAGATGCCCCGGTGGTTGCGGATGTAGCAGGCATTCCCTTTGATGCGAAGCAAATTATCGAGATCGGGCGCTTGCGAGCCGGCGACCGTGCCGAGCAGAACGGCGGTTTGAACCGATTGATCGGCGGCCACGACGGGATCGACCATCGCGAGACCGGCCAGTCCGATGCCCATGACAAGATGTGTGCCAGTGTCCATATCGAGTCCTCCCACTTCGGATGAATAAGTGTAGTATCGGCGCGGCGGGGGAACTTTATCAAAGTAAGCGAAAGGAGGATCAGGCACAATGTACATATGTTTTGCCGAATACCGGATCAATCCCGGGGATCGGGAGCCGTATCTTGCGTTCGCGCGGCAGCTCGTTTCCGTCGAAGAAAACGTTTATTTATATGAAGGAACGGATCAGCCCAACCTTTTCGTGGAAGTATGGCACGCGAAGTCGGCCGAGGAAGCCGAGCGCATCAAAAAAGAACGCTGCGATGAGCGTTCTTCTTGGCGCCGCATTTCGGACTTTATTGCCGGAGGAGCGGCGAAGCTGCATGTGTGGACGTTTAAGCCCGTAGATTCGCGGGGGACGGAATCCGTTAATAATTAACTTCGGCGAATTCAGGCGTTCTCGAATTCATCGGCGTCGTGGACGTCACGACCCCGCCCTGGAACGGATATTCGTACGCGATCGGCTCGTCGAACGTCACATAGTCAAGGTTAAGCGTCAACAGTAAGTAGCGCATACCCGTCGTCGGATCGCTAATAATAATATGATCGCGACCGGCTGCTTCGATAATTCCTTTGAAAATTTTGGCGTTCCATTCGCGGTTGTTCTCGTACGTCATGTAGAAGGTTGCCATCTTGCCGCGGTTGAGGCGCAAAATGTTCTCGACGTACGATTCCTCGACGCCCGGCACCGTTACGATGTTTCCGCCGCTAGGCGTTACGAACGATCCGCTGGGCACGCCTGCCGGCATCGGCATGGCTTGCGCCTGAGCGCCCATGACCGGCATGTTCGGCGATGCGGCCTGCGCGCCCATGACCGGGAAATTCGGATTGGCCGCTTGCGCGCCCATCACCGGGAAGTTCGGATTCGCCGACTGGGCGCCCATGACCGGCAAATTCGGAGAGGACGGAAACGTCGATGCCGGCATGACGCTCGGGAGATGGGAATGGCCGTAGCCGCCGTAACCATGGTAAGGCGACGTACCCGCCGGGCTGACTTGCGTTTTGTAGCCGTAACCGTTAGACATGTTGTTGCTCCTCGCTTTCACGCTTTAGAAATATTTTAATAAACCGACGGGCAATCCGCCGACGAAGGGACGAAGAAGCAGTGCTTCTTGAATCGCCCGCTGTTCGCCTGGTCGTACCAGGTTGCCGGACAGCCGCCTGCCGGGCGGAAAAACCATAACGCATTGGAAGCCGGGTGTTGGCGCTCCCCGTTAATGACGCGCTGCGCCAGCCGGATTTCGCTCTCGCGCGCTCTTTGATAGAAGTAGCCTTTCTGCGTCGCTTCAAAGCCGCCAGGACGTTGGTATACCATCTGCGGGATCGACCTGATGTTCTTGAAATCGAGGCAGTTGCCGCGCACGCGGTTGACGCCGACGTTGCCGACCATGAGCATGCCGAGCTCGCCCTCGCCCTCCGCTTCCGCCCGCATGAGGCGGGCAAGCATACTGGTGTGCTCGGAGTTTGTTTTAATGACGGCCATAGACTTGACGGTTCACTTCCCTTCGCATTTCATTAAGGCGGTTCGATGCTTCAGGGCTGGGCACCAAACTACATAGATAGTGTATTGACCTCTGGGCGAATTGGTTACAAAAGAATTGTCACAATTTACGTGGCGAAATGATGAACAAAATCCGCGAACATTGTCATCAATACCTTTTTTCGGTATCATTAAGAACGATTCATCAATGAAAGATAGACGCGGGCAAGCGTCTTGTCGCATAACTCGGGAGGCTTTCTTCGTGCTGAAAGACTTAATCGCATTAACCAAACCCCGGCTGCTCCGCCTTAACGTATTCGCCGCCATCGCCGGTTTCCTGGTTGCTTCCAAATGGGACGTCGACTTCCTGCTGCTGCTGTGGACGGTCGTCGGCTCGACGCTGACGATCGCATCGGCTACCGTCATTAACAACTATTGGGACCGGGAGCTCGACCTGAAGATGGAGAGGACGAAGGACCGCACGCTTCCGATGGGCCGGATGAAGCCGGGAACGGTTCTCGCGTACGGCATCGCGCTGGGCGTCGCGGGACTTGCCATCCTGTTCCTCGTCGTCGATCCGATCACGGGCTTGCTCGGTCTGCTCGGGTGGTTCGTATACATCGTCATTTACACGATGTGGCTGAAGAGAACGTCGACCTGGAGCACCTCGGTCGGCGGCATCTCCGGCGCCATGCCGCCGGTTATCGGGTACTGCGCCGTGACGCAGGAGGTCGACGCGGGGGCGTGGATCCTGTTCGCGATCCTGTTCCTGTGGCAGCCCGCGCACTTCTGGTCGCTCGCGATCCGCAGGGTCGAGGAGTACCGCGAGGCCGGATTTCCGCTGCTTCCGGTCGTGAAGGGCATCAAACGGACGAAGCTGCAGATGATACCTTACGTGGTGCTGCTTTTGCCGGCTGGCATTTTATTTTACACGTTCGGTTACGTAGGCATTTATTTCTTGATCATTTCCGTCGTATTCGGACTCGTCTGGTTCGTGCATACGCTTAAGGGAACGAAGGCGCACGATACGGAGAAATGGGCCAAAACGAATTTTCTTATTTCGGTCAATTATTTAATGGTTATTTTCATCGTCATGATATTGGACACGGTCGGATCTTAAGCTTCGGGGGAGTGGACTGAAGAGTGGAATTTGTGAAGAAGCACAGCTTCAAAATCGCGGTGCTTGCGCTTTGCGCGGCGATGGGCATTTATTTGATTATGACGTACGCGGTCAAACCGAAGGAGGAGCTGCCGGTCGAGAAGGCCGCGCCGGCCTTCGAAATGCAGGACATCGACGGAAATCCGGTATCTCTGGCATCGACGAACGGGAAGGCGAGGATCGTCTACTTTTATTTCGCCAATTGTCCCGACGTATGCCCGCCGACGACGTTCCTGCTGTCGCAGGTGCAGGATCTACTCGAGGCGGACGACAGGCTCGGCAGCGAGGCGGAGCTCATCTCGATTACATTCGATCCGGTGCGGGATACGCCGGAGGTTATCCGCGACTTCGCCGGGCGCCTGGACGCGAGCTTCGAAGGCTGGCGCTTCCTGCGCGGCGACGAAGAAGAGACGCTCCAGCTGGCGCGGGATTTCGGCGTCGGCGTCGTGAAGGAGAAGGACGGCTCGTTCACGCATATGAATGTCATTACGCTAGTCGATCAGGACGGACAGATCCGCAAGTGGATCAACGGCAGCGACGAAGGCTTGACGGCCGATCAGATCGTCGGCGAGCTGAACAAGCTGCTGTAGCCGACACGCCAAGCAGCACATTAGAACTCATCTTTGCTCCACATGGAAGCGGGACTCGGCGCAGGGTAAGCGATATGCGCGTCTAGGCCCGCTTTTTCCAACTGCTCGATCAAATATTCCTCCGGCGTATGCTCGACGCCCGAATAGCCTTTGCGCGTATAGATATGCTCGGCGTCCGGGAAGACGTCCCGCAGCAGCGAGCGGATCCGCTTGCCCGACGAATCGTTGTCGGTGAAGATGTACACCTGATCGCAGTCCGCTTGCTTCCGCAGCTTCTCCAGCTGCTCGGTGCCGGGCGTTCCGTAGGTGCAGTAGATCGGCACGTCGTCGTGAAGTACGCGCTTCAGCTTCGATTTATCGTTTTTTCCTTCGACAATAATGGCAATATCCATATCAGGTCACCTCGCAACGCTTCGGGTTACTGAATAGTTTACCACCGATTGCGGATTTTACGGAACGAAAAAAATAAGCCGCGAGAACGAGCCGCGTACCGTTTCAAGAGTAAAAGGTGCGCGAGGTCACGAGCCGCGACCCGTGAAAGGGCAGCACGGACACGGCGATCATCAAGCCGAGGAACGCGATGTAGTAGGGAGATACGTGATCCCGGATATGCCCCGCCGCGAGCGGGCCGATGAAGGCGCCGACCGAGAAGGCGACGGACAGGATGGAGAAGGTTCGCCCGTATCGCCGGCCGCCGCTCAGCTCGATGAGCAGCGTCGACAGCGCGGGCAGCACGATGCCTTTGCCCATCCCGACGAGAAGCAGCAGCGCCGTAAGCGGTACGGGAATCGAGGAGGCGATGCAGAAGTAGACGATCGCAAGACCGAGCGATCCCCATAACGTGCGCTGGAAGGCGGACACTTTGTTCAGGAACAGCATGCTCAGCGTGACGAGCGCGCCGATGCTGACGACGGAGAACAGCAGGCCGGTCGTCATCATCGCCTCCTGCGAATTGCCCAGGAGCGGCAGCTCGAAGGATAAAATGCCCTGCGCGCAGCTGAGAGCGACCGGCAGCAAATATATAAGCCACGGAATCGGCGCAGCCGCCTCCAGCGGGAGCTTTCCTTTCGACTGCGGCTTGGGGGCCGGCTCGTCCGGCTCGTCCGACGCGTCCGCCTGCTTCGCGGCGGCCGGCGGAATGTCGCGGATGAAGAAGAGCGCGAGGACGGCCGTTACGATCAGAATCCATCCGAGCAGCGTGAAGGCGGTCGTGAAGCCGATTCGGGCGACCAAATAAGCGCCGGCAGCGGGGGACACGACGGACGCGATCGTATGGACGAGCCCGTTGCCGGCCATAAGCTTGCCCTGCTCCGTGAGATCGCTCGTAATTCGGGCGAGCAGCGCCAGGCAGGCCGGGGACAGGAACGCGAGCACGAAGCCGCTGATCGAGCGGAGTACGAGCAATTGCCAAGGGTCCGTTACCTGCGATTGAAACAGGAGGACGACGCCCGCCGCGAGCAGGCTGAATACGATGAACAGCCTGCTCCCGTAGCGGTCGACGCCGAAGCCGGCGATGAGATTGCCGGGCAGATGCGTAATGGAATACATGCCCATCATAAGGCCGATGAAGGAAGGCGCCGCGCCGAGCGAAATCGCGAACGGAGTCAATATCGGATATTGCGCGTGAAGGTCGAAGAAAGCGACGAACAAAAACAAATAAAGCCAAACCGCGGTTTTCACAAAGCCAGGCCTCCTTGCGGATAATCGTTCTAATCTACTTGTACGTTTCGGATGGACAGGATATGTCTGGCGAAAAAGGAAGGATGCGTTTACGCCCTATGGGCGGTAGGTTATAATGTTTTGTAATAGCGTATGGCAAGAGGTATAATAGAGGGGGACTACGTTTTGGATTTTTTGGATTTTTCGACTTATGATCTGGATACGTGGACGGCTTTTTTCAAGGAGCATTGGTTCGTGCTGGTCGTCGCGCTCGTCGCGCTGCTGCTCATTATCCGAATCGTGAAGACGGTCGTGAAATGGGCGCTCGTCGCCGCGATCGTGCTCGGCATCGTCATATACAGCGGCTACAGCATGGACGACTTGAAGGAGATCGGCTCCAAGGTCGCGGACACGGTCAGGCAAGAGGCCGTGAACGCGATGGTAGGCGAAGCGAAGGATGCGACCTTCTCGGCGAACGATGACGGCACCTTTACGGTCAAAACCAATAACGTCGAGCTGACCGGCGAACCGGGCGCGAACGAAGTTTCCATCAAGTTCCGGGGCGCTCCGCTCGGCAAGTGGGAGCTTGACGGCACGATACAAGCCTTCATCGACCAAGCGAAGCAGAACGGGTGACGGCCATGAACGATTGGGTTCAATTGTTCAAACAGCCGGAGCCTGTCGCGATAATCGTCATGCTGCTGCTGCTTGTTTCGCTCATGCAAGGATTGAGGAGAGGCGCATCGGGGTCTGCGAGGCGCCTTTTCTTTTTTGTATGGGAAGGCGTTGCCGTCGTCCTGTGCCTGCTGCTGGCGAGTCAGCTCGCTAGCAGATTGTCGCCGGCATTCGCGGACTTGCTCGTCCGCCGCGTCAGCGTGCCGCTGCGCGAGCTGAACGGGGCCGAGCAGGCGTGGTTCACGCTGCTGACGAGCCTGCGCGATTTCGCGCCGCTGCGTTACGGCGTTCTGTTTCTGCTGGGCTACTTGCTGCTGCGAGCGTTGGCGGCTTTGGCCGAACCGCTTCTCGAGCGGCTGGTCGAAGGGATGCTGACAGGCGGGAGGCGGGAAGGACGGGAGGACGCGCCGGGACGAAGAAGCGCGAGCCGGTTCGCGGGCGCTTTGATCGGCGCCGTGCACGGCGCGGGCCGCTCCTTCGTGTTCGTCGCCTTGCTGTTCGTCTACGTGACGCTGATGCCCGGAGGCTGGTACGCGGACAAAATCGCGGAGTCGCCCCTCTATTCGGAGGCCGCTTCATGGCTGGAGCCGGTTGCCGGCGACGTGCTCGAAGGACAAGGACCGGTGCTTGCGAAGACGGTACAGGCGCAGTTCAAGCAAATTTTACAGCGCAAATACGAGATTATCGATTACGCCGTTCCGGCGGAAATCGAAGAAGCGGCCTTGTACGTGACGAAGGACGCGAGGACGAAGGAAGAGAAGGCAAGAAGCCTGTACGACTGGCTTGGCTCGCGGATCGCCTATGACTGGGACAAAGCGAACAACTACGTCGAGCGGGGCGTCTGGAAGGAGCAGACGCCCGCGGAGACGTTCGAAACCCGCACGGGCGTCTGCATCGACGTCGCCCGGTTATACGCGGTGATGGCGCGGTCAGCCGGGCTTGAGGTCCGGGTCGTGACCGGCATGGGCGCCGACGGGCGGGGCGGATACGGTCCGCATGCCTGGAACGAGGTTCAGATCGGGGAAGGCGCGGAGAATTGGATTCCGCTGGACGCGACGTGGGCGTCCTCCGGCGATTGGTTCAACCCGCCGGAGTTCGATAAGACGCATATTCGGGAAGCTTGATTTATACCTTTTACTTAGAGGCAATGAGGTGAACATCCATGCAGGACGATCCGCAGAAGCGGGAAATCATTAACCGGCGGCACTTTTCGTTCCGCCTGAACTTTTTCTTCTTTATTACGTTCGCTTTGTTCAGCATCTTGATCGTGCGGCTGGCCATCCTGCAGTTCGTCGAAGGGCCGACGCTCAGCGCGGAGGGCATCGACAAAAGCACGCGCAGCGTGAAGCTGCCGCCGATCCGGGGCAATATTTACGATTCGACCGGTTATCCGATCGCCTATTCCACTTCGACGCAGTCGCTGTACTTCAGCATTCAGCCGGAGTTGAAGCTGGCCGACGCGAAGGAGAACGCGAAGCAAATGGCTGTCCAGCTGGAGAAAGTATTCTCGAGGTACGGCGATCCGGAGAAGGCGATGACGGTGGACGATATCGTCCGCCAGATGGACTTGGAATTTAAAAGGAATACGATCTCCACGCCACGCCGCATCAAATCGGGGCTGACGAAGGAAGAGATCGCGTATTTCATGGAGAACCGTTCGGACTTCAAAGGCGTGGAAATTATGGAGGAGAGCGTCCGCAACTACGACGAGAACTCCATCGCCGTGCAGCTCGTCGGCTATTTGAAGAAATACAAGGGCGTACGGGAAACGGTCGATTTCTACAAGGAAAAGAGCGAAGAGACCGATCCGACGCTTCAATATTTGGACGAAGAGGACGTCGGCCTGGACGGCCTCGAGCGGATGTACCAGGACGTGCTGCGCGGCAAGAACGGGCTGAAGACGTATCCGGTGAACAACGCGGAGATGATTATCGGCCCGATGCAGATCACGAATCCGGAGAAGGGCGCGGACCTGTATTTGACGATCAACAAGAACGTGCAGCTGAAGACCGAACAAGCGATCATGGATCATATCCAAAAAATAAGCACGTCCTCCAATCAGTATGAACGGGCGGAGTACGCGAAGACCGGCTTTGCCGTGGCGATGGAGGTCGATACGGGCAAAGTCGTGGCGATGGCCAGCATGCCGGATTACGACCCGAACATTTGGGCGGGCGGCAAGATCAGCAGCGAGGATTACGAAAACTTCAAATTCGTCTTGTCGAACGGGACGATCAGCTCGGTATACGGAAGATACGAGACCGAGGAAGAAATGCGGAAGCATCCGTCCTCCATTGTACCTCCGGGTTCCACGATGAAGCCGCTGTCCGTCCTCATCGGCCTGAACGAAGGGTTGTTCACGCCTTCCACCCGCTACACGGATACGGGAGTATTCTCCTTCGGCAAGAAGGGCTACGAGCGTTACATTCGAAACTCGCTCAACCACGTGTACGGAAGCCTGGACGGCTCGAGGGCGATCGAGCATTCCTCCAACCCGTTCATGGCGGCCATGATCGGCAACAAGCTCTACATGCGAGGCGACGTGAACGGCAAGAGCAGCGTCGAGATTTGGGACGACTACATGAAGCAGTTCGGCCTCGGGGTATCGACCGAGAGCGGATTGCCGGGCGAATCCAAGGGCATCATCGAATACTTCGGCGAAGCCGAGCGGGGCAGCTCGCAGTCCGCCCTCATCTTCGCTTCCTTCGGGCAGCAGGGCCGCTATACGACGCTCCAGCTGGCGCAATACACCGCCATGCTCGCGTCGCGCGGCAAGCGGATCAAGCCGCAATTCGTGAACGAGATCAAGGATTCGGACGGCAACGTGATTCAGAGCTTCAAGCCGGAGATTTTGAACACGGTCGATATTCCGGAGGCGTACTGGGAAGAGGTCGAAGCGGGAATGTCGAAGGTTAACTCGCAAGGCTTCGAAGGCTTCGAGTACAGCTATAACCGGAAAACGGGGACGTCCGAGCAGGACGTCGCGTCCCGCCGCGCGGAGAACGCGGTGTTCATCGCGTACGCGCCGGCCGACAAGCCGAAGCTTGCGGTCGCGGTCGTCGTGCCGGACGGCGGCTTCGGCAGCTATGGCGCTTCGCCGATCGCCCGCCAAATTTTCGACGCGTACGACGAGGAGATCGGCCTGACCGGCGTTCCGAAGAAGAAGACGGCCGGCGATTCGGATGCGGCCGGCCAGACGGGCGAATAACGCCGCCGGGACGAATGACGGCGAGTAAGCGGTGCAAGGCGGTTCTACCGCCGCCGGTGCCCCTACATGGGCGATCAGGTCTAAAAAGTAGACCTGATCGGCTCTCGAGCGGGCAAAAAGCCCAATCAGGGCTAAAAATTAGACCTGATTGCTGCGAAAGGGGCCAATTTGCCCCTGTGCGCGCCGAAATGAGCGAATCAGGTCTAAAAATTAGACCTGATCGGCTCTCGAGCGGGCAAAAAGCCCAATCAGGTCTAGAAATTAGACCTGATTGCTGCGAAAGGGGGCAATTTGCCCCTGTGCGCGCCGGAATGGGCGAATCAGGTCTAGAAATTAGACCTGATTACTACGCATCCGCGCATTTTGATTCATACGAGCACATAAAAGAGGGACTTTCTCCGATACCATGTTGGTGGGGAGGGAGAGTCCCTCTTTTTTTAGTCTGGCGAAAGCTTGGGGTAACGCCGCCGCCATGCGCACGCAGCTCCGCCAGCATCTAACCGCCGCCGTTCTTTTGCAAATCCGCCAGCGGCCTCACCAGGCGCCGCCATCGTACGGGCAGCTCGTCGCTGCGGTCGACGTAAACGGCCAGCAAATGCCCGAACACGCCGCGAACCTTATGTTCCACTAAAATTTCCTTGATTTCGGACGCCTTCGTCGGCACCGGGTTATGAGCGTCAAGCTTGAAGCGGCTAAGCGGCAAAAACATGGCCAGGCTTTTCCGGTACGAGCAGCGGGAGGGGTAGCGCGGCGAGCTGCCCGAGTCGTATTTCGACAGCTTGACGGCCGAATAATGCTCGAGCAGCAAGGAAGGCGCGTCGAACGCCAGCACGGCGAACCTCTCCCCAGGCTCCCTGCGGGCATAGGAGTCGATCATCTGACGGCAGTCGCGAAGCGTTGGCCACAAAAATACGTGCCGGTCCAAAAAGGCTCGGAACTGCTCCTGCTTAACGGAAGCGTCGAACATGCCGTCCGCGATCCGCAAATGGGCGTTAACGGTCATCGTATAACCGTCATGCTTCGATTGCGCGGCCCCCGGCCTGCGCCGTCCCGCTGCGAGGGTCGGATTGATTTTCACGCTGGGCCATAACGCGTCGAAATGGGCGATGGCCGGCAAATTGCTCGCTCTCGTAAAATGCCACAGCCGCTTCCTGCTCTCGGCTTTCGTAATTGCGGCCACGATTTCTTCTTCCATTCGCAGAACTCCTTATGCTTCATTGCTTTTTTGGGCGGTTCGCCGCATTTGCCATTTGTCTGAAACATAAGATGGGCATAAAGACAAAAGCCTATCGGGCGAAAGGAAGCGAATTGAAGTGGCGATTTCTTACATGGACTATGCGTCGCCGAACGTACAGTTTACTTATGATCTAAACGATAACCCCTTATTCAGGAAGGACAGCCGGAATTATATTAACGAGCTCTCCATCAAGCAGCTGAATACGCTGGGCAAAACGACTCTGCTGGACATTTACCTCTCGTAGCAACCTCAGACTGCGGGGGACTGATCCCCGGCAGTTTTTTTCGTATTTGCGCGCAGTGGCCGCAATTTCCGCCCGCCTCGTGAAATTGCGCTGCGCTTTACAAAAAATAAATGTTGCACTAGAGAAACATTTTTGTGTATTATTAAAAAAAAGGCTTCAGGCAAAATAAGATTCGTCCGGCAAAATAAGATTCATAAGGGCAATCAAACGGGCATATAAACCATTACCGGGCATCAGGAGGAATAATCGATGAGGAAAAAGTTCAAAACGAATTCGGCGATCCGCCGGTTCATCATGACGATCGTGTTTTTGGCGGCCGCGGCGCTCGTCACTTCGGCTTGCGGCGGCGAGTCGGCCGGAAGCGACGGCGGGAAGCTGACCATTACGGCGACGACCGGAATGATTACGGACGTCGTACGCAATATCGGCGGCGATTACGTCGAGGTAAGCGGCCTGATGGGAGCGGGCATCGATCCCCATCTGTACAAGGCGTCCCAAGGGGACGTGAAGAAGCTGGACGACGCGGACATTATTTTTTACAACGGCCTGCATCTGGAAGGGAAAATGGGAGAGATGTTCGAAGCGCTCGAGAAGCGCAAGCCGACGGTTGCGGTATCCTCCTACTTGAAGGAGGAGCAGCTGCATGCCGCGCCGGACCAGGGGTCGGGCGCGCATGATCCGCATATCTGGTTCAACGTGAAGCTATGGATATCGGCCGCCGAGGTCATTCGCGATACGCTTGCCGAGAAGGATGCGGCGCACGCCGACTACTACAAGGAGCAAGCCGCCGCTTATATCAAGGAGCTGGAGGAGCTGGACCGTTACGCGAAGGAGCAAATCGCCCTAATCCCCGAAGAGAGCCGGATTCTGGTCACGGCCCATGACGCGTTCGGATACTTCGGCGAAGCCTACGGACTGACGGTAACGGGGCTGCAGGGCATGAACACGATGTCGGAATACGGGTCGAAGGACGTCAGCAAGCTGCGCGATTATTTGGTCGAGAACAAAATCAAAGCGGTCTTCATCGAATCCAGCGTTCCGAAAAAATCGATCGAATCCGTCATCGAAGGCGCGCGTCAGCTCGGTCACGAGGTCGTTATCGGCGGCGAGCTGTTCTCCGATGCGATGGGGGACGAAGGAACGGAAGAGGGCACGTACATCGGCATGGTGAAGCATAACGTGGATACGATCGTAGCCGCTCTGAAATAGTCGCAGACGCAATACGGAAAGGAAGTGTTGCAGCATGAACAGCATTCAAACGCAAACGGAAGCCGAGCGGCCGGCGGCATCGCCGGCTCCGCTTACCGTTCAGGGCTTAAGCGTCGCATACCAGAAGAAGCCGGTGCTCCGCAACGTCTCGTTCGAAGCGCGGGAAGGCGAGCTGATCGGCGTAATCGGGCCGAACGGCGCGGGCAAGTCGACGCTGATGAAGGCGGCGCTCGGTCTCATTCCCTCCCTCGGCGGAGAAGTCAAGGTTTACGGCAAGCCGTATAAACAGCAGCGGAAGCTGATCGGCTACGTGCCGCAGCGCGAATCGGTCGATTGGGATTTTCCGACGAATGCGCTGGACGTCGTGCTGATGGGCAGGTACGGGCATCTCGGCTGGTTCCGGCGTCCGGGCGCGAAGGAGAAGGCGATTGCGATGGAAGCGCTCGGCAAGGTCGGCATGGCCGACTTTGCCGGCAGGCAGATCAGCCAGCTCTCCGGCGGCCAACAGCAGCGGGTGTTCCTGGCGCGGGCGCTCGCGCAGGACGCGCGGCTTTATTTCATGGACGAACCGTTCGCGGGCGTCGACGCGGCGACCGAGAAGGCGATCATTACGCTGCTGCAGGAGCTGAAGCTGCAAGGGAAGACCGTCATCGTCGTCCATCACGACCTTGCGACGGTGCAGGATTATTTCGACTCCGTGCTGCTCCTGAACGTGGAGCTGCAGGCTTACGGGCCGACGGAGCAAACCTTCACGCAGCAAAATTTGCAGCGCACGTACGGAGGCAGGCTGGCCTTCCTCGACCGCAGCCTGCCATCGCAGCCGCCTGGCGGCGGAGGAGGCGAGTAGACGATGGATCAAATCTGGTCGATGCTCTCCGATCCGAACATGCAATGGATTTTTCTCGGCTGTACGCTGCTCGGCCTGAGCAGCGGGGTAATCGGCTGTTTCTCTTATTTGCGCAAGCAGAGCTTGATGGGCGATACGCTCGCCCATGCCGCGCTGCCGGGCATCTGCATCGCCTTCATGCTGACGGGCGTGAAGTCCATCGGGCTGTTCCTGATCGGAGCGGGCGCCGCGGGGCTGATCGCGACGTTCGGGATCGGCTACATTACGAGGCATTCCAGGCTGAAGCAGGATGCGGCGATGGGCATCGTGCTGTCCGGCTTCTTCGGGCTCGGCATCGTGCTGCTGACGCTGATTCAGCACGGCGATTATGGAAATCAGTCGGGTCTGGATAAATTTCTGTTCGGGCAGGCCGCATCCATGATCGGCTCGGACGTTCTGACGATGTCGATCGTATGCGCGCTGCTCATTACGGCATGCACGTTATTGTTCAAGCAGTTCAAAATCATTTCGTTCGATCCCGGATTCGCGCGCGGGATCGGCTATCCGGTCGCGTTCCTGGAGCAGCTGCTCATGCTGCTGATCGTCGTCGCCGTCGTCGCGGGCATTCAAGCGGTAGGCGTCGTGCTCGTCGCCGCGCTGCTCATCACGCCGGCCGTATCGGCAAGATACTGGACCGACCGGCTTGGCCTGATGGTCGTCCTATCCGGACTGTTCGGCGCGGCAAGCGGCGCCGTCGGCACATGGATCAGCGCGTCCGTATCGAATTTGCCGACCGGACCGGTAACGGTGCTGGCGGCGACGCTGCTGTTCGGCGTCTCCGTCCTGTTCGGTCCGAAGCGGGGCTTGGTCGCGAAGCGGCTCATGAGAAGAAAAGTCAAGCAGCGGTTTAACCGCGAGTCCGATCCGCTCGCCCAGAGCCATGTGAAGAAGAAGGAGGCGGCGTTATGAGCGAATTTTGGATATTGCTGACGGGAGCGCTCGTCGCCAGCTGCTGCGGCATACTTGGCGTGTTCCTTGTCCTGCGCAAAATGGCCATGATCGGCGATGCGATCAGCCATTCCGTCATGCCCGGCATCGTCATCGCCTTCCTGCTCAGCGGCTCGAGGGATTCGCTGCTCATGATGTTCGCGGCGCTGATCTTCGGCCTGGTGACGACCTTTCTCATCCAAATGTTCCAGCAGAGCGGCATTCAATCCGACGCCTCGATCGGCGTCGTCTTCACCGCCCTGTTCGCGGTCGGCGTCGTGCTCGTGAGCTTGTACGCCAGGCAGGTCCATCTGGACCAGGACGCGATTCTGTACGGCGAGATTGCTTACGTTCACTGGAACATATGGGAGCTTGGCGGCATCAATATGGGGCCGAAGGCGGTCTGGCTGCTCGGCTTTACGCTGCTGGTGATCGCTGCGGCGATCGGGCTGTTCTACAAGCAATTCAAGCTGTGCGCGTTCGATCCCGCATTAGCGGCCGCGATCGGCATACCGGTCGCCCTGTTCCATTATTTGCTGATGGGGCTCGTGTCGATGGCGACGGTCAGCTCGTTCGAAAGCGTCGGCGCCATTCTCGTCGTCGGCCTGCTGATCATACCGGCATCCACCGCCTATTTGCTGACGGATAGGCTCGGCGTCATGATCGGCTTAAGCGTCGGGGCGGGCATCGCGAGCACCGTCATCGGTTACTACGCGGCCGCGCTGCTGGACGCTTCGATCGCGGGCTGCATGGTTTGCGCCGCCGGCGCGCTGTTCGCGCTTGCGCTGCTGTTCTCCCCTTCGCAGGGCATCGTAATGAAGAAGCTGCGGCTCAGAAGACTGGCATCGTAATTGCCGGCATGGCACAACAAGGCATTCAAGCCGAACGGCTTGGATGCCTATTTCAATTTTTTGAAACTTTTCCCAAGGCAAACACGTTCTATATTTGGGTCTATTTGGATGAACGCGATGTACAAGCTTACATAAGCGGGAAAGGCGGTGAAGGGAGAGAAGCCGTACAGACGCAGAGAAGACTTACAATGGGAACGGGGGACTACATATGTTCAGGAAATTATGGACGAAACAGATTGCCGCTGCGACGGTGATGGCGGTCGCGCTGTCCGGCTGCAGCTTCGGGGCTGGAACCGGGGACGGGCAGAACGAACAATCGACGCTAAGGGTCATGTTTTACGACGAAGGCTCGTTCTTCGAGCAATACGGGATGCTGTTCTCCGCGCTTTATCCGGACGTCGACATCGAGGTCGTCTCTACCCAGAATATGTATACGGACGAAGTGACCGATTACAACGAGGCGACCATGACGTTCATCGAGGAGAAAAAGCCGGACATCGTCATGCTGAGCCAGGAGCAGTACAAGACGATGGCGGCGGACGGCAAGCTGTACGAGCTCGATTCGGTAATGGAGAAGGAAAAATACGACACGGAAGGGCTCATTCCCGGCCTTCTCGATTATATGCGGGAGCTGGGAGGCGGGAAGGTGTACGGACTTGCGCCGAGCTTCTACAGCCAGGTGCTGTTCTACAATAAAGCGCTGTTCGATAAGTATCAAATCGACTACCCGACGGATAAGATGAGCTGGAACGAGGTTATTTCGCTTGCGCGGCGCTTCCCGACCGAAGGCGAGCCGAACGAGCGGGTTTACGGCCTCAAGATGGGCTACAACGAAGAACTGTTCGATATGGCCGGCATGCTGGCCTCGGCCGACGGCGTCAATTACGTGAACGCGTCGCAGAAGCTGATGACGATCGACTCCGATGCGTGGAAGAACGCGTTCCAGACGGCGCTCGACGCGATCGAGTCGAACGTTCTTTATTTCGAGAGCATGAGCCACGGGGCGATGGCGGAAGGACAGGCAACCACTTACGAGGATTATTTATTGAGGGATCCGTTCGTATCCGGCCGTCTCGCGATGGCGATCGGCGACAGCAATTACGTTAATCAGATCGAGCAGGCCGCGGGGAACGACCGCGTGAAGGACAAGGTCGTCCAGGACTGGGATCTCGTCACCGCTCCCGTCGGTATGCAAAATCCGGATCAGAGCAATATGATGCAGTTCCATAACCTGCTCGCGATCAGCGCGGATTCGCCGAACAAGGAAGCGGCATGGCAGTTTCTGCAATACGTGACCGGCGACGAATACGCGAGGGTGAAGTCCAAGTCGAACAATTACAACGGACTTCCGGTGCGCACGCAATATATTAAGGATGAGGAAGGGCGCAATTACGCCGCGTTCTACGCGCTGAAGCCAAGCACGTTCGACAGCTACAAGGACTTCGACAAGCTGCCCGAGAACTTCTGGATGGAATTCAGAACCGCCGCGAGCGGAGAGCTGCAGAAGGTGAAGGACGGCAATCTGTCGCTCGATGAGGCGCTTCAGCTGCTGCAGGTGAAGGGGCAGCAATTGCTCGACAAGGAAGAGCCGCCCGCCGGGGACGGCGGGAATGCGGGGGCGGAGAATGCCGCCTCCTCCGGCGAATCGTCGCCATAACTTATCGAAGGAGCGCGCTTCCCGTCTTCGGGCGAAGGAGCCGCTCCTTCTTTTTTACCCCCGGTCCGTTTGGAATCCGGCGCAAATGTGCTAAAATGATTTACTAGTTACATATGCTCCGATCATTCAAGCCAATTGATAGCGAAAGTAAGGAGGCACCATGTTGGGACAATATAAACTGGTTGCGCTGGATATGGACGGGACGCTGCTGAACGAACGTTCCGAGATCAGCGCGGAGAACGCGGAGTGGATCGGCAAGGCGCTCGATGCGGGCGTCATCGTCAGCTTCTCGACCGGCCGCGGCTTCCGAAGCGCGCTGCCCTATGCCGAGCAATTAAAGCTGGAGACGCCTATGATCACGGTGAACGGCAGCGAAATCTGGAGCAGGCCGCATGTGCTTCATAAGCGGACGCTTCTGAGCCCCGTCTATGTGAAGCGGCTGCACGAGCTTGCGCTGCGGCACGGCGAAGCCTGGTTCTGGGCGTATACGACGGACGACATTTACAACAAAGAGAAGTGGATCGATCCGCAAGGCGATTACGAGTCCCACCACTGGCTGAAGTTCGGTTACTACACGGAGGACGACGCCTCACGGGAGCGGATCCTTGCCGAGATTCGAAGCTGGGACGCGCTCGAGATTACGAATTCGTCGCCCCACAATCTGGAGCTTAACCCGAAGGGCGTCTCGAAGGCGACGGCGATCGAAGAGCTGTGCGGCTTGCTCGGCATCGGCGTGTCGGAGGTCGTTGCGGTAGGCGACAGCCTGAACGACATTGCGGCCATCCGCGCGGCGGGTCTCGGCGTAGCGATGGGCAACGCGCAGCAGGCGGTGAAGGAAGCGGCGGATTACGTCACGCTGACGAACGACGAGCACGGCGTGGCGGAAGTGATTAGACGATTCGTATTGAAAGGTTGAGGAGCGTATGGACATACTAGGTTGGGCGCTGATCGTCCTGCTGTTCGCGATTGGCATGGCCGGCGCCGTCTATCCGATTTTGCCAGGCGCGCTCGCCATTTATGCGGCATTTTTCGTATATGGTTTCTTCTTCTCGTTCGGCGAATTCGGCATTTGGTTCTGGCTCATTCAGACGATTATCGTCATCGTGCTGTTTATCGCGGATTACGCGGTCAGCGCCTGGGGGGTCAAGCGGTTCGGCGGCTCCAAGGCCTCGATCGTCGGGAGCACGATCGGCATCATTATCGGCCCGTTCGTAATCCCCGCGTTCGGTCTGATTATCGGGCCGTTCGCGGGGGCGGTCATCGGCGAGATGATCGCGGGCTCGAATATGGAGAAATCGCTGAAGGTCGGCGTAGGATCGGTCGTAGGTCTCTTTACGAGCGTGGTCGTTAAGGTTATCCTTCAATTGATCATGATCGCGCTGTTCGTGTTGTGGCTCGTATTCTAATTGGGAAAAGGAAGATGACGGGATGATTAAAGTAACGGTATGGAATGAATTTTTGCACGAGAAGGTGCATGAAGAGGTGCAGAAGGTTTATCCGGACGGCATTCACCAAGCATTGGCCAAAGGCATAGCCGCGGGCGACATCGAGGTCGCGACGGCGACGCTCGAAGAGCCGGAGCACGGCCTTACGGAAGAGCGGCTGGCGAATACGGACGTGCTGATCTGGTGGGGCCATATGGGCCATGACAAGGTCGACGACGCGATCGTCGAAAGGGTGCAGCAGCGCGTGCTCGGCGGCATGGGCCTCATCGTACTCCACTCCGGCCATTTCTCGAAAATTTTCAAAAAGCTGATGGGCACGGGCTGCGATTTGAAATGGCGGGAAGCGGGCGAGAAGGAGCGCTTATGGGTCGTTAATCCGGCGCATCCGATCGCGGCCGGCCTTCCGGAATATATTACGATCGAGAGCGAGGAAATGTACGGCGAGCATTTCGATATCCCGGCGCCGGACGAGCTGATCTTCGTCAGCTGGTTCGAAGGCGGCGAGGTGTTCCGCAGCGGCTGCACGTTCAGCCGCGGCCAGGGCAAAATCTTTTATTTCCGTCCGGGACACGAAACCTATCCGACGTACTATAATCCGCAGGTGCTGCAGGTCATTCAGAACGGCGTCCGCTGGGCGGCTCCGTCCGGCGCGGCCGCTCCGGTAAGAGGCAACCATCAGCCGCTTGAGCCGATCGGCAATAAAGGATAGGGAGACTTCCGGATTCGACCATGCTAAAAAAAGACTCGCTAATAAAAGGCACGCTGATTCTGGCGGCCGCAGCGCTGACAGCCCGGTTTCTCGGGCTGTTTCAGCGTATTCCGCTCGATTACATGCTCGGCGCGGACGGACAGGCCGCCTTCAACCAGGCGAACCAGCTTTACTTGCTTCTGCTTACGGTCGCCACGGGAGGCATTCCGGTCACGATCAGCAAGATGATCTCCCAGCGCTACGCGCTCGGCAGGCCGGAAGAGGCCAGGCAGATCTATAAGGCGGCGCTGCTGTTCGGGGCCGTGACCGGCGTGCTGCTGGCCGTCGCCATGTTCGTCCTGGCTCCGCAATACGCGGAGCTGTCGAAGGTTCCGCAATCGACCTTGTCCTTGAAAGCGATCGCCCCCGCGCTGCTCCTGTTCCCGATCATCGCGATGACGAGAGGCTACTTCCAGGGCAGGCAGATTATGTCCGCTGGAGCGATCTCGCAAATCGTCGAGCAAATATTGCGGATACTAGGCGGCATCGGCCTCGCGCTCATTATTCTCGGCCTCGGCTGGGGAGACGAATGGGGCGCCGCCGCGATCGCGTTCGGCAGCGTGTTCGGCAGCATCGGCGCCTTCGTCGTCATGCTCCGTTACGCCAGGAAGCTGAAGAGGCAGGATAAGGCCGAGGCAGACAAGGAGACCGGCGCTATCCGGCAGACCGAAGCCGCCGCGAAGCCGCTGCGCTTCCGGTCCATTTACCGGGAAATATTTACGATGTCCATTCCCGCCGTCGTGACGGCGATGACGGTGCAGTTCGTCTATTTCTTCGACCAAACGTTCTTCATGAGGCTGACCGCATCGTTCTATAACGAGGAATCGGCATTGGAAGTGCTGGCCAATTATTCGACGAAGGCAATGGCGCTCGCCGGCATTCCGCCGATTCTGGCGATCGCGCTCGGGGCGTCCATCATTCCGGTCATCGCTTCGGCGTATTCGCTGAAGAAGATGGACGAGGTTCAGCGGCAGGCGTCTCTCGTCATGCGCATCGTCTGCTTCACGGGCGTGCCGGTCGCGCTGCTGCTGACCGTCGCCGCCTATTCGGTAACCGGCTTGCTGTTCACCAGCCCTAGCGGCAGCGGCGCCGTCGCGCTGCTAACGGCGGGAACGATCATGCAAATTACGATGATGACGACCAATTCGATATTATACGGCCTCGACATGCCGAGGCTGCCGATGATGCATACGTTCGTCGGTTTTGGACTCAAAATATTGTTCAGCGTGGCGCTTGCGCCATGGATGGGGGTTTACGGCCTTATCGTCGGCTCTTCGATCTGTTTTATCGTCATTACGTGGTTAAATGTAAGAAGAATCAATCGGCAGGTGAAGCTGAACGTGCTTGGCCGCAGGTGGGCGCCGTACATGGCCGCGATCGCGATTCCCGCGGCCGCGGGCTGGGGCGCGGAATACGTCGTGCTGGGCTGGACCGAAGCCTGGGCGCCGAAGCTGTCTTACTTGACCGCAGGCGCCGCGGCGGCCGTCGTCGTAGGCGGGCTGTACGTGCTGCTGCTGGCCGCGCTTCGCGTCGTAACGCCGGAGGATATCCGCTCGTTCCCGGGCCCGCTCCGCAAGGCGATGACGCTTCTATTGAAGCCGTTCTACAAAAAATCGAGATAAGCCGAGAGGGCACACCAATCCGTTGGAGTGCCCTCTTGTACTTATTCTATTAATCTACCCGTTTCGATAAAAACTTCTCTTTTCCACACATTTACAATAAATAGAGTCTCCTGTACAATGGGGAGGTGTTTGCAGACATGTGTCTACTATATTCATTGTACAAAAAAGGAGACGGGTTGATGGTAACAAAATTCGGAAAACTTCGCATGCTGACGGCGCTCTTGCTTGCGCTTGCGCTCGTGTTGCTCGCAGGCTGCCAATCGATCGCGAACGTGGATTTCAACAAGGCGCTGACGAACGCGCTGAAGGTGACGTCAAGCGAAGGCAAGCAGTCGGTCGAGCTGAAGCTCGAGCTGGACGAGGCGGCTCTCGAAGACATGCCGGAAGATGAGCTTGCGCTGATCAAGCTGCTCTCGAACGTGAAGCTGCAGCTGGACAACGTAAAGGCGCAGGATGAGAATCATCTATCCTTCGACGGAAGCCTGGCTTTCGGCGAGGAGGCTTCGATCGCGTTCTCCGCGAAGCTTTCGGACACGCTTGCGGTCATCGAGCTCGAAGGAGCGAAGCAGCCCTTCGTGCTGGACATGGCGGACGCGGGCTTCGCGGGAATGCCGGCGGAGGAGGCGGCCGCAGAGGTTGACATCGACAGCGAGTCGCTTGCGGCGATCGGGCATCGCATGCTCGATACGGTCGGCGCATACGTCATTAACAACCTGCCGAACCCGGAGCGGATCGAAGCGAAGCCGGCGACCGAGCAGGTAGGCGGCGCGTCCGTGCCTATGATGCATGTTCATTTCGACATGAACGGACCGGAAATCTGGGCCTGGGTGAAGCAATACGTCGACGCGCTGGCGGCGGACCGCGCCGGACTCGACCGGATGATCGCGGGCATTTACGAGATTATCGAGGGCAGCCCCGAGCTGTCGGAAGTCCTCGGCATCCCTGCCCTGATAGAAGAAGGCGGGCTGGACGCGCCGACGACGGAGGACATGCTGAAGGAAGCGACGGACGAAATCGCGGCCCTGCTGGCCGATTGGCAGGCGGAGATGAAGAAGGCGGAAGAAGCGGAGCGGGCGACGCTCGATACGGTGTTCAGCGAAAGCCTGGCGCTCAAGGCGGACGTGTATGTCGACGCCAAGCTCGATATCCGCAAGCAGGCGTACGAGCTGACATATGTGCCTGGCGAGGCGGCGGCGGCCGACCTGGCGCCGCTGAAAGGGCTGAAGCTGACGATTGCCGGCGAAGCCTGGAACGTGAACGGCGACGTGACGGCGGAAGCGCCGGCCGCTTCGGATGATGCGCTCGGCTTGGAAGAGCTGTCCGAAATGCACGGCTACCAATTGCTTAAGCGGTTCGACGAAACGTCGGCCGTATACGACTTGTTGAAAAATACGTTCCATGTCGGCAAGCAATCGATCAGTTGGTACCCGTACGAATATGACAATCCGGTCATTCTTACGCCGGCGAACATTACGATCATTCCGCTGCGCGATACGGCCGATGCGCTTGGCGGCAAGCTTTCCCCGAACGCGAAGAACAAGTCGATCGTCCTGTTCGACGAGGCGACGGGCACGACGATCGAAGTAAAGGTCGGCAGCGACGCGGCGATCGTCAACGGCAAAAGCGTGAACTGGTCGTTCCCGGTTACGTCGGTGGACGGCGTTACGTACGTGCCGGCGCGCGATCTTGCAAGGGCGCTGCATGCAAACCTTGCATGGACGACGCTTTACGGAGACGAGAAAGTATTTACGCTTGAGAGGGAAGTCTAAAGGTACCCGAGATAAACCTAAATTTCAACGAGATACAGCGAATGTGGAGGTGCGCGGCATGAAAAAACTAAGTACGGATGCCGAATTTCGCGAAGCGGCGGCCGGCGGCGGGTTGACGATCGCGGTGTTCAAAGCGGCGTGGTGCAAGGACTGCCACTTCATCGATCCGTTTATGCCGGATGTGGAGAGGCATTACGAGGGGCGCGTCCGGTTCGTGGAAATCGACCGCGACGAGCTGCCCGACCTGTGCTCGGAGCTGAACATCCTCGGCATTCCAAGCTTCATCGCTTTCCGGGACGGCAAGGAGCTGATCCGCTTCGTAAGCAAGCTGCGCAAGACGCGCGAGGAGATCGAGCAATTCATCGAGAGAGCCATTCAGGTTGGCGACGCGCTTAACCCATCGTAAGCCATGGTCCGCGCTGCGGGAGGAGAGGTTGGTCTCCCGCGGCGCGGTCTTTCGTTTTGTGCCCGGCGCCGCGCGGAAGTTCACATTTTCAACATGGCTTTTGCCGGTTGTTATCGCTATAATTGAAACTGTTATTAATTCGTGAAATTAGGTGATTTTATTATGGTAACCGGCCGTTTTCGCGCGCTAGCTCTCGCTGCGTGCATCGGAATGCTTCTCGTACTGCTCGCCGGGGCTCTTGTTACGAATACGGAATCGGGACGCGGCTGCGGCGACGATTGGCCGCTCTGCCATGGCAAGTTCATCCCGGCCTACACGCTGGAATCCATGATCGAATATTCCCACCGTCTCGTGAGCGGCGTGGAAGGACTGCTCGTCCTTGCCGTTTCCGTCCTGGTCTATTCCAACTATAGAAAAAACCGCGACGCGTTCAGGGAGCCGCATTTCTATGCGTCAATGGCGCTGCTCTTTACCGTCGTTCAGGCGCTGATGGGCGCGGCGGCCGTCATGTGGCCGCAATCGCCTCCGGTGATGGCGATCCATTTCGGCATTTCGCTCATCGCGTTCGCGGCCACGCTGCTGCTCGTCGTCTGGGCCTACCGCGCAAAGCGCGGGGCGCAAGCCGAATACAAGGTGCCGCGTTCGATCTATCCGAGGGCGCTCGCTACGGCGATCTATTGCTATGTCGTCGTCTACCTCGGCGCGTTCATCCGGCACACGGATTCGGCCGGCGGATGCGAAGGGTGGCCGCTTTGCAACGGGCAAGTCGTTCCCGAGCTGGACGGGGCGACGGGCGCCGTATTCATTCACCGGGTCGCGGCGCTTATTCTCGGCATCGCCATCGCCGGTTTGTACGTGCATGTCCGCAAGGTTAGCGGAGACGAAGCGGGGCTGACGAAATCGGCGACATGGGCGCTTTCGCTCGTCGTCTTGCAGATTTTCAGCGGAGCGCTGCTTACGGCGACGATCGGCGAGGAAGATTCGTTTATTTTTACGAGCTTGCTTCACAATGTAATCATTACCGGTTTGTTCGGCATTTTGCTTGATCTCGTCATTCGTTCATGGCGGCTTAGGGAAGGGCGTGCATAATAATGAGTTTTTCGAATTTACGCGAATTTTTGGACAGGCTGAAGCGGGAGAACGATCTGGCGATCATCGACGCGCCGGTGGATCCGAACTTGGAAATCGCGGAGATCCATCGCCGAGTCATTGACGCGGGAGGGCCGGCTCTGCTGTTCACGAACGTGAAGGGGAGCCCGTTCCCGGTCGTCACGAATTTGTTCGGTACGAGCCGGCGCGTCGACCTCGCGTTCGGACCGCGTCCGGAAGCGCTCATGAAGCAAATCGTCGGGGCGGTCGACCGCGTCCTGCCGCCGACGCCTAAGGCGATATGGGGCGAGAAA
The DNA here is from genome assembly GCF_014705655.1 of Paenibacillus arenilitoris. Taxonomy (GTDB): domain Bacteria; phylum Bacillota; class Bacilli; order Paenibacillales; family Paenibacillaceae; genus Pristimantibacillus; species Pristimantibacillus arenilitoris. The sequence goes on from NZ_JACXIY010000007.1 coordinate 128,147, forward strand.
AATTTAATTTGGGACATGCTCAAGGTCGGCATCAAGGAGGTTCCTTCCGGCGGAGCGCCGATTCTCGGGTCCTGCAAGCGGGACAATCCGCTGGCGGGCTTGCCCGCGATTACGAGCTGGCAGGAGGACGGCGGCCCGTTCATTACGCTGCCGCTCGTCTATACGGAGCATCCCGAGCATCGCAAGCAGCATAATCTCGGCATGTATCGGATGCAAATTTTCGACGATTCGACGACCGGCATGCACTGGCAAATCCATAAGGGCGGCGGCTTCCACTACCATGAAGCCGAGAAGAAGGGCGAAGCGCTGCCGGTATCCGTCTTTCTCGGCGGCCCGCCGGCGCTGATCGCCTCCGCCATTGCGCCCGTACCCGAGCATCTGCCGGAGCTGCTGCTCGCCTCGCTCATCATCGGCGGCAAGCTGCCGGTGGTCAAGGATCCGAACGGGGCGCACCGCATTCCGTCCGAAGCGGAATTCGTGCTGAGCGGCCTCGTGCCGCCGCATGTCAGGAGGCCGGAGGGGCCGTTCGGCGACCATTACGGCTATTATTCGCTTACGCATGACTTTCCGGTGTTCAACGTCAGCCATATGTGGCATCGCAAGGACGCGATTTATCCCGCTACCGTCGTCGGCAAGCCGAGGCAGGAAGATTATTACATGGGCGAATTTCTTCAGAAGCTGCTGTCGCCCGCGTTCCCGATGGCGATGCCCGGCGTGAAGGATTTGTGGACTTATGCCGAGACCGGCTTCCATGCGCTTGCCGCGGCCGTTGTAAGGGAAAGCTATTCGAGGGAAGCGCTTGCTTCGGCGTTCCGGATTTTGGGCGAAGGGCAGCTGACGCTGACGAAGTTTCTCATGATCACGAATCAGCCCGTTCGGCTGGAGGACTTCGCTTCGCTGCTGGAGACGGTGCTTGAGCGCTTCCGCCCGGAGACGGACCTGTTCGTCTTCGACAAGACGTCGCATGACACGCTCGATTATACGGGCGGCAAGCTGAATCACGGCAGCAAGGCCGTCATGCTCGGGGTGGGAGACCCCATCCGCGAGCTGCCGGGCGTCTATGACGAGGGAGCCATTCCGGAAATATCGGCAGCGAAGCCGTACTGCAAAGGCTGTCTAGTCGTTTCGGGCGCGGCTTACGAAGCGGAGCCGAAGCTGGCCGAGCGGCTGCTCGCTTCCATGACGGAGAAGCAGACCGCATGGCCGCTTGTCATTCTGGCTGACGACGCGGACATTGCCGCCGCGCAAACGCCGTTCCTCTGGACGGTATTCACCCGGTTCAATCCGGCGGACGATATATACGCGAACTCCGACATTCGCAGGCATCATTTCGGCTACAAGCTGCCGATCGTCATCGACGCGAGAATGAAGCCGGGCTATCCGGACGAGCTGTTCCCGCGGGAAGACGTCGTGAAGCTCGTTGACGGCAGATGGAGCGAGTATAAGCTGTAGACCGCGGCGCTCCGTTTCCATAAATCGATACAGAAAGGATTGTTCGCATGCTGCGTTTCCTGTTTGGCGAACCTCGGAGAGAAGCGGAAGGGAAACTTGCAGAAACGTTCCGTTCGATGGAGCAGTTTGTTTCCATTTTGAATAAAAAGATCAAGGAAGGCGGCGACAGCGACCATAAGCTCCGCAAATTCGAGATATGGACGCTCGGCCTGCAAGCTTCGCTCGACGAGCTGGAGCAGAGCCATTACGCCGCCCTTCGGTTTCAACATAAAATCTCCTCCTCCTCCGTGAGTCAAATGACAGAAGAGGAGCGCATCGCTTATAATCGGTATATCTACTTCGATAAAAACGCATTCATCCGCGTATTCTCCTTGCTGGACAAGCTCGGCACGCTGCTGAACGAGCTGCTCGACATGCGCACGGAGAAGATCAAGCCTCATTTCTCTTACTTCACCGTGCTGCGCAACATGCGCGAGAAGAAGGCGCATCCCGAGCTGACGTGGAAGCTGAACGAGGTGAAGGAGAAGTACAAGGAGCCGATGACCCGACTCCGCAAGCGAAGAAACACCGAAATCCATTACATGAATTCGGAAATGCAGGACGACTTGATTCAAAGCCACCGGATGTACGGGGAAGAGGTGCAGCTCGAGAACATCGCCGCGCAATCGGAGGATTTGACGCAGAGCTTTCATCTGGCCATGGAATCGCTGCTGCTCACGTTTCGGTACGCATGCGGCCTGATGCGGAAGATGCAACCATAATCGCGAGGGGGGAAGTCTCGTGGAGCTGAAGGGCAGAACGGCATTAGTGACGGGAAGCGCCAAGGGGCTCGGCAAGCGGACGGCGATCCAGCTGGCCGAGCGGGGCTGCGACGTGATCGTCAATTATTACGAAAGCGAATCCGAAGCGCAGCAGGTCAAACGGCAAATCGAGCGGCTCGGGGTTAAGGCGATAACGATACAGGCGGACGTCGCGACGACCGAGGGAGTGGAGAAGCTTGCTTCGGAAGCGGAGCGATTCGCGGGCGGGGTGGACATTCTTGTCAATAACGCGGGCCCGTTCGTCCGCCAGCGGCGCTTGTTCAGCGAATACGACGAGGAGACGATCATTCGGCTGCTGAACGGCAATCTGCTTGGCGTCATGCTGCTCGACCATCGCGTGCTCGAAGGGATGCGCCGCCGGGGGTGGGGGCGCATCATCCATTTCGGCTTCGGACATGCGGGCGAGGCGAGAGCGTGGCCGCACCGCGCGGTATACGCCGCGGCGAAGACGGGGCTCGTCTCCTTCACGAAGTCGCTCGCCGTCGAGGAAGCGCCGCACGGCATTACGGTGAACCTGATCGGCCCGGGAGACATCAGGGGAGCGAACAAGGAGCGGTCCATCGGCGAGGTGGCAGGCGAATTCGATCCGGAGTCGCCGATGGGACGTCCCGGAGCCGGCGAAGACGTGGCGCGCGTCGTGCTGTTCCTCTGCGAGGAGAAGTCGAATTTCCTGACCGGCAACGTGATCGACGTGACGGGCGGGTTCGATCCGATCGTCGCCAACATCAAGAAGCTTAAGTAGGCGAGCAGCCAAAAAAGAGTCTTACCGAAGCGGAATCCCGCAGCGGTAAGACTCTTTAGCTTTCTTAGAATACTTGAACGACTTCGACTACGCCTTCAACCTCTTCCAGAAGCGCGCGTTCGATGCCCGCTTTGAGCGTGATCGTCGAGCTCGGGCAGCTGCCGCAGGCGCCCATCAGGCGAAGCTTGACGATGCCGTCCTCCACGTCGACCAATTCCACGTCGCCTCCGTCGCGCTGCAGGAACGGGCGAAGCTTATCTAATACGTCCAATACTTCGTCGTACATCGTATCTTGGGTTTGTTCACTCATTGCATTCATCTCCTTTCTCCCCTATTATAGTACAAAGCGATGCAATTGAAAATGGATAGTAACTGAAGTAAAGTCAGGTGAGATTAAAATGTTCAAGCCGATGATCGAATTTTGCGCCAGCAACATGCATCACGGAACCGATAAGATCATGAAGCTTCTCCAGGAAGACGACCGATACGAAGTGATCGAATACGGCTGCCTTGGCAATTGCGGCGAATGCTACCTCAATCCGTTCGCGCTGGTCGACGGCACGATCGTCTCGGCCGAGACGGCGGACGAGCTGTACGATAACATTCTGAAAGCGATAGACAAGCAGCATGCCGACCGCGACGCGCTCGATAAGCTGCTTGACGATCTATAAATGCCGGGCTAGCCGAGATGGCGCTTGGAGCGCCAGAGCACGCCGCTCTTCACGAGGCGCGGGACGCGGCCCATGATCGGCGTTCCGCCCATTATGCCGAACCCGCTTTTTTTGCCGAGCGAGCCGAGCACGCCCTTCAATCTTATTTTGCCCAGACGGGGCGTCTTGTCATGCCAGATCGCGTGCAGAACCTCCGCGATTTGCTTCCCTTGCGCGCCCGCGGCCTGGCCGCTCGGCGAGAGCGGCAGCGCGGCGCAGTCCCCGACGACGTAGACGTCGTTATGGGACGGAAGCTGATGCAGCTCATTGAGGATGAGCCTGCCCGTCTTATCCTTCGGAAGATCCATGCGCTGCACGAGCGGCACCGGCTGGATGCCTGCCGTCCATACGGTGACGTCGGTATAGATCGGATCCGAGGCGTTGGCGTCATGAAGAATGCCGCCCTCGAGCCTTGTCAGTGAGAAGTTCCCCCGCATTTCCACTTGATGGTCGTAGAACCAATCCGCCACGAATGTCTGCAGCCTGCCCGGGAAAGCCGACAACACTTTCGGCCCGCGGTCCAGAATGCGGATATTGAGGTCGGGACGGCTCTCCCGCAGCTCCGCCGCGACCTCCACGCCGCTCAGGCCGCCGCCGACGATCGTCACTTGACCGTACGGCTTCACGTCCCCGAGCAGGGCGTACGTCTTTCTCGCCGCAGAGAACGTCTGAATGCTCGTCGAGTACTGCTCTGCTCCTTCGATGCCGTGATACTTGTCGGTGCAGCCGAGTCCGATGACGAGCCAGTCGTAAGCGATGGGATCCTGTCCCTCCAAATAGACGAGCTTAAGATCCATGTCCACGTCCGTAATTTCGCCGTACGCATGCGTAATTCTCGGATCGACCGGAAATTTGACGCGCAGCTCCAGATCCGATACCGTACCGGCCGCAAGCGCGTAATATTCCGTCTTGAGCCCTTGAAACGGCATCCGGTCGACGAGGACGAGCGATACGTCGTGCGGCATTTGATTTTCCAATAATTCGTTCGCGATGGCCAGCCCGCCGTAGCCCCCGCCCAGTATGACAACTTTTCTCATCACATTCCAACTCCACGACTCTAAAATGATGTCTCTCTATTATGCTTCCGCCAAGCGGATTACTTATTCTTGCTCATTCGTACACTTTGATTTCGTTGTAGAACGTATCGCGCTCGACCGGAATCCGGCCCGCCCCCTTGATCAGCCAAATGAGATCCTCGCGCGTAATGCCTTCCGGCGTCAAAGCGCCCGCCGCATGGCTGATTCGCTCCTTCACGATCGTGCCGTGCGCGTCCGAAGCGCCCATCGTCAAGGCGACCTGCGTCAGCTGAACGCCGATGTTGATGAAGTACGCCTTGATATGCTGGAAATTATCGAGCATCAAGCGGCTTATGGCGATCGTCTTCAAATCCTCGAACGCCGAGTTGCGGCGCCGGATGCCCGCCCTGGGGTTGATCGGCTGCATCGAGAGCGGGATGAACACGAGGAAGCCTCTCGTCTCGTCCTGCAGCTCGCGGAGCTGAATCAGGTGGCGGATGCGGTCCTCCTTCGATTCGATCGAACCGTACAGCATCGTCGTATGGGTGCGCAGTCCGAGCTCATGCGCCGTCCGGTGCACCTGCAGGTACTGGGTGACGTCCGCTTTGTCGACGCGCATTTTTTTGCGGTAATGGTCGGACAAAATTTCCGCGCCGCCGCCCGTTAGCGATTCAAGTCCCGCTTTCATGAGCTCCTGAAGCACTTCTTTGTAGCCGAGCCCGCTTATGCGCGCAAAAAAGTCGATCTCGGCCGCCGTGTACGCCTTCAGCGTTACTTCCGGGAAGCGCTCCTTCAGCGCCTTAAGCGAGTCGACGTAATATTGGAACGGCACATTCGGGTTATGGCCGCCGACGATATGGAATTCGCGGACGCCGGGATGGAAATGCTTCTCGACGTATTCGATCATTTGCTGCCCGCTAAGCGTGTACGCCCCTTCCTCGCCCTCGTCCTTGCGGAAGTTGCAGAACGCGCAGTGGGCCTCGCAGACGTTGGTAAAGTAGAGGCTCATGTTCTCGATAAAATAAACTTTCTTGCCGTTTTTGCGGAGCGCGACTTCGTTCGCCAATTGGCCGATCGTAAGCAAATCGTCCGATTGGTATAAGAAAACGCCATCCTCCAGCGAAAGGCGCTGGCCATGACGCACTTTTTCGATAATGTGCTGCATTTGTTTGTCTTCTGTCGGGATAACGACGTTCATGGCGGTTCCTCCTTGATGAATAGTTTGTGAAAAAAATAACTTTCGAATCCGATTAAGAAGCTGTAACTATTATAATCCTCCTGCGTAGCGGGAGCAATAAGAAAAGTAAGGGGATGGAATATATTGGACCGATTGCGGATCGGGGACGGGCTGGGCGCACTTCTCTTGAGCATGGAATGAAACTGGAGTATACTATAAACAAGTAAGTGAACTTGTGAGTTTCGATAAGACGGATAAACGGAGGGATGAAGCATGATCACGATCAGTGAGCTTGCATCTGACAAAATAAAAGAAATGCTCGAGCAGGAGGAAACGCCGGATTTGTTTTTGCGGATCGGCGTGAAGGAAGGCGGCTGCAGCGGCTTCTCCTACGGCATGGGCTTCGACGACGAGCAGCACGAGGGCGACCAGGCGATGGAAATGAGCGGCCTGAAGGTCGTCGTCGACCAGGACAGCATCAAATATTTGAACGGTCTCGTCATCGATTACAAGGAATCCGCCATGGGCGGCGGGTTCACGATCGACAATCCGAACGCCAGCGCGACATGCGGCTGCGGCTCGTCGTTCCGCACGGCGACCGACGCAGGCAAGCCGGCGCCCGAGGGCGAATGCTGATCCAAGCAAGAGGGCTGTCCCGACAGGCGTAATGCCGAAGGGACAGCCCGTTTTTTTTTATGCAAGGCCATTGAATCGCGAGCGAGGTGACGAACGAATTTGAAGAAGAAGAAGCTGCTCCTTTCGGTGCTGCTGCTAGTGCCGGTCCTGCTCTGCCTTCCGTTTCTGCTCGGGTATATCGAATATCGGGGAGACAGGGTCGACGACGCCAATGCGGAGCCGTTTGTCCGCAGCCTCACCGAGGCCGTGGAGCGGCAAAATACGATTTCCATGGCCGACATCGCCTCTTTCGAGTGGGATACCATGTATATGTTTCCCCCGTACTACCCCAGGGATGAGATGGAGAAGGAAGTCGGCCGCAAGTGGACGCCGAATCAGAGCTATCTGGGCCATTTGCTGCACCGCTCAAGCTTCGGCGAATACCCGCTGAGCGACGACAGCCTTCATAAGCTCGTATTCGTTCATAACGGCGAAGTCGTCCTCGATATTACGCTGGACCGCATGTCGGCGGACTTTACGTCGGCAAGGCGGGTAACGGAACGAAGCGATTCCGAATTTGCGGTAAGCCGGGACGAGCCGTATCCCGTTCTCAGAAACGCAAGCAATGGGAAGTAATGGTTCAAGCCGCTTATAACGGGAATCGAGAAAGGCTTGCGAGGCAAGCCTTTTATTGTTGGGAGGGTTCATTCGCATGTACAAAATATTCATCGTGGAGGACGATGCGAAGATCGCCGCGATATTGAAAAGCAATATGGAGAAGTACGGCTTCGAGGCCGCGGCCGCCGTCCGGTTTCGCGAGCTTATGCCGGAGTTTGAAGCATTCGGGCCGCAGCTGGTCCTGCTCGATATTAACTTGCCGTACTTCGACGGCTATTATTGGTGCAGGCAAATCCGCGCCCGCTCGAGCGTGCCGATTATCTTCATCTCGGCCAGGGCCGGGGAGATGGACCAGGTGATGGCGATCGAGAACGGCGGGGACGATTACGTCACGAAGCCGATTCACCTCGACCTCTTAATGGCGAAGGTGAAGAGCGTTCTGCGGCGAACGTACGGCGAATATGCCGCCGCTGGCGCCGGCTCGGCCGCGCCGGGCGATGCGCATGGGACGGTCCCGCCCGAGCTTGCGGCCGGCGGGCTGCGGCTGCTGCTCGCCAGGGGCGAGCTGGAATGGCGGGGACGGCGCGTGGAGCTGACGAAGAACGAGCAGCTGCTGGCGGAATACTTGCTGAAGCGGCCCGGCGAGGTCGTCTCGCGCGAGCATCTGCTGGAAGCGTTGTGGGATGACGTTCAATTCGTCGACGACAATACGCTGTCGGTCAATGTGACCCGGCTTCGGAAGAAGCTCGAGGAGCTCGGCCTGCAGAAGGCGATCGAGACGGTGCGGGGGCTGGGCTATAAGCTGGTTCCTCACGGCCTGGGCGGAGGCGGTTCCGAATGAAGGGGCTGACGCTCGGGTTGTTTTTGCGCGACCGGTTCGGCTTCGTCGCCTTGGCCCTGCTTCTGACGATGCTGTGCGTCAGCCTGCTGCTTCTGGAGCGGGAGCGGTACCCGGGCTTCATCGAGCTGGGGACGGTCTATTACTTCGTCGTTCTTGCCTTGTTCTTTCTCGGAGCATGGCTCGCGGCCGATTACTTGCGTCAGCGCGCCTACTTCAATCAATTGGCGGATGCGATCCGCCGCTCGGAGGAGCTGAATGCTTCGGCCATCGTGAAGGCCGGCGTCACGAAGGAGCAGGCGCTCGTCATCAGGCTGCTCGAGGAGCTGCACCGCGCTTACCGGAGCGAACTGGGCAAATACAGGCGGCAGCAGGAGCTGCATAACCATTTCGTGCTCCAATGGGTCCATTTCATGAAAACGCCCGTCTCCGTCATCGATCTTCTGGCACAGGACGCGCAGCGCCGTCAAACCTGGCAGGATGAGGAGCGAGGCCGGCTGCTCGCGAGCGTGCAGGAGGAGACGGAGCGGCTGTCGGCGGGGCTGGAAATGATGCTGTACACCGCCCGCCTCGACAAGTTCGAAATCGATCTGCACATCCGGAAAGCGCCGCTGCACGAGCTTGCCCGGAGCGTGATCAACGCCCATAAAAAGCTGTGCATCCGGCATTCGATCTTCCCGAGAATCGACGGGGAAGCCTGGGCGGAGACCGATGAGAAATGGATGACGTTCGTGCTGAATCAATTTGTCGGCAACGCGATTAAATATAGCAAGGGCAAGCCCGGAACGAAGAAGCTGCTGATCCAGGCAAGCGATAGCGGCGATGGAAGCAGCAAGCTCACGATCGCAGACGAAGGAATCGGCATCGCGGCGCATGACCTGCCGCGCATCTTCGAGCCGTTCTTCACGGGCGAGAACGGCCGTACCGCCGGCGAGTCGACGGGGATGGGGCTTTATTTGGCGAAGCAGGTATGCGACCGGCTGGGGCACGCGATATCGGTTGCGTCCTCGCCCGGAGAAGGCGCGGCGTTCACGCTTGCGTTCAGGCCGCGCGGCATTCATTTGCTGGATGGGGCGGAGGGAAAGAAGCGGGAACGGTAAAATAAAGGGTGACAACTTTGTAAGATTCGACGGGCCCGATTGCAAGGTAAATCGATGGGTTCGGGCACGCCTCCCCGTCTATACTATACCTATCGAAGCTTTCATCAGGTACAGATTTGGGGAGGAACAACGAAATGAGCGTACTGCGAGCGCAAGGGCTAGGCAAAATATACGGAAATAAGGGGAGCGTCGTCTACAAAGCGCTGGAAGACATCGATCTGCAGGTGGAGGCAGGCGAATTCGTCGGCGTTATGGGGCCTTCGGGCAGCGGCAAAACGACGCTTCTGAATTTGCTGTCGACGATCGATCGGCCGACATCCGGCCATCTCGAAATTAACGGGGTCAACCCCGGCAAGCTGACGGACAAGAAGCTGGCGCTGTTCCGGCGCAGGGAGCTTGGCTTCGTATTCCAGGACTTTAATCTGCTCGACACGCTGTCGATCAAGGAAAATATTATTTTGCCGCTCGTGCTGGAAGGGATGGCGCCTAGGAAGATCGAGGAGAAGCTGCGGCCGATCGCCGAGTTTCTGCAAATTGCCGCGATTCTGAACAAACGGACGTACGAGGTATCCGGGGGCCAGAAACAGCGTGCCGCGATCGCGAGGGCGATTATCCACCAGCCTTCGCTCGTTCTCGCCGACGAGCTGACCGGCAACCTCGATTCGAAGGCGGCGAAGGACGTCATGGATGCTCTGAAGGAGATGAACGAGAAGTGGGGGGCGACGGTGCTGATGGTTACGCATGACCCGTTCTCGGCCAGCTACTGCCAGCGCATCGTGTTCATCAAGGACGGAAAGTTTTTCTCGGAAATCAGGCGCGGCTCGAACCGGCAAGCCTTCTTCCAACAAATACTGGATGCGCTAAGCGTGCTGGGGGGTAATTTCGATGACGTTCCGTTCGCTCGCGCTTAGCAATATCCGCGGAAGCTGGCGTTCCTACAGCGCCTTCTTCCTCAGCAGCGTGTTCTCGGTCATGATTTTCTACATTTACGCGGCGTTTCTCGAGCATCCCGACGTGCTGAGCGGCCATATCGTAGCCGCATCGAAGGTGCGCCAGGGCATGGTGTTCTGCGAATATATCATCGTCATCTTCTCGTTTCTGTTCGTGCTCTACTCCAATTCGGCTTTTCTGAAGACGAGGCAGCAGGAGTTCGGCCTGTTCTCGCTCTTCGGCATGACGAAGGCGCAGCTCCGTAAGCTCGTTATATATGAAAACGCGGCGATCGCGCTGCTCGCGATCCTCGTCGGCATCGGGCTCGGCATGCTGTTCAGCAAGCTGTTCTTCATGGCGCTCGGCGTCCTGCTCGGCATGGAGGAGACGATCGCGTTCGCGGCTCCGCTCAAAGCGATCGTCATGACGGGAGGCGGCTTCTTCGCCTTGTTCATGCTTATTTCGGTCTGGACGGCGCTAAGGATCGGCCGCTCGGAAATCGTCGATCTGCTGGGGGCGGCGCGGAGGCCAAAGGGGCAGCTGGCCTTCTCGCCATGGCTGGTCGCGTTATCGGTCGCCTGCCTGGCGGCGGCTTACGGGATGGCGTTCGTCATGAACGCCGGCACGTTCGTCCTGCTGGCGCTGCCGATCCTGATTACGGTCGTGATCGGCACCTACTTCCTGTTCACGCAGCTCAGCATCCTGCTGCTCCGGTTCATTCAGAAGCGGGCGGCCCTTTATTACAAGCGGACGAATATGATCGTCTATGCTCAGCTTGGCTACAAAATCAAAGACAATGCCCGCATTTTGTTTACCGTCTCGATTCTGAGCGCGGTCATCATGACGGCTCTCGGTACCGTCTATATATTCCAGCTGAGCGGAAAGGAAGGCATCCTGCAGAATTCTCCCTTCACGCTGGCGTATTTGGAGAAGGGCGCGAACGCGCATGAAGTCATCGATCCGGACAAGCTGAAGAGCATCGTTAAGAAAGACGGCTTCGAGATCGACAAGGAAGTGAAGGCGACCGGCATCCAGTTGGATAAGTTCTCCATCCAGGAAACCGGCGGCCGTCTGCGGGAATACAAGGAAGTAAGCTCGATCGTGATATCGGCGACGGATTACAACAAGCTTGCCGAAGCGACCGGCCAGCCGTCGATTCAGCCCGAGTCGGGCAAGCTGACGCTCGTTCAGCAGGTTTCGGGCGGCAGGGGCATCGGGGCGGGCGTCGTGAAAGGCGACGTGAACGGCGAAGGGCGCGAGTTCCCGCTAACGGGTACGGTGAACGCGAAGGTGATGAATTGGATCGGCAGCTATTATTTGTTGTTCGTCGCGGATGATTTCAGCTACGTGCAGCTGTCTTCGTCCGTTCCCGAGGAGAAGCGGCTGGCCTTGTACGGCTATGAGCTGGACGATTGGGAGAAGGCAGCCGGCACGGCGGCGAAATTGCGCGAGCTCGTGCCGCCGGCGCAGCGGGAACAGATCCATTTCGACCGTCCGGATCATTACGGGGAGTTGATGGAGACGGTATCGCTCACGCTGTTCATCGGCATGTTCATCAGTCTGCTGTTCTTCATCGCCTCGGGCAGCATGATCTATTTCAAGCTGTTCACGGAGCTGCAGGAGGATCAGGCGCAGTTCCGGGCGCTGACCCGGATCGGCATGACGAAGGGCGAAATTCGCCGCATCGTCTTCACGCAGGTCGGCATCGTGTTTTTCGTCCCGGTCGTCGTCGGCATCGCTCACGCCCTGTTTGCGATGAAGGCGCTGGACAACTTGCTCGAATCGTCCAATTGGATCTATTCCTTCGTCGTGATCGGCATTTTCATCGCGATGCAGACGCTGTATTTCCTCGTGGCGAGCAGAAGCTACTTGAACAGCATGCTTCGCGGGGCGACCGCTTAACCGAATACGGGGTTTTGACCGCAATGCGCTTGCCGCTTTGCGGTTTTTTCTTTCCCTGCCGCCGAACGCCCGGCATAATATCGGCAAATCTGTCCACATTAATAGGGAATATCGGGAAGCGGCGGGGTGGACGATGAACATATTTCGGCGAATGAATCGTGCGGGGAATAAGAAGCCCGAACCGGAGATGCGGCCCGCGGCTCCCGAGGAACAGGACGTAAAGCCTGAACTTTCGCATACGTTGAACGAATTTAAAGATTGCGCAGACCTTGTCCATCAATCGCTGCCGGATAAAGGCGTGCATTTTATTTTTATCGGGCATTTGATCGGTCTCGAAGCGTTCGCGCGGGAAATAACGGTTCCCTTCGAAAATGCTTCGCCGGACGATATCGCTCAAGTACTCGGCCGTTCGCAGTACAGGGAAATCGGCGATTCCAAGACGCTGATCAAGGACATTCTCGACGGCTCGGTCGCCATCTTTCATGACGGCCGGGCTTACGCGATCAACCTGTGCAAGCCGGAAACGCGCTCGATCCAGCAATCCGAGACGGAGGCGGTCATTAACGGGCCGCATGATTCGTTCAACGAATCGGCGATAACGAACCTGTCCCTGATCCGTCGGAGGGTAAAAAGCGCGCAGCTGAAAATCGCGAGACTCGAAGTCGGCGAAGTGACGAAGACCGAGGTTTACGTGCTTTATATCGTCGGCATCGCGAACATGGAGTATGTGAACGAAATGTCGAGACGGATCCAAAACATCGAAGTCGACGCGGTTCACGACGGCAATATGCTCGTGCAAATCATCGACGATCAGCCGAATTCGGTTTTTCCGTTATTCCCGACGACGGAGCGCGTCGATTCCGCCGTGTCCAGGCTTACGGCCGGAAGGATTTTGGTTGTCATGGACGGCAGTCCTTCCGTTATTTCGGCGCCGGCTTCCTTTTTCGAGTTTTTCTCCTCGCCGGACGATTACTATCAGAGATGGATGCTCGGGACCGGATTGCGGATTCTTCGTTTCGCCGCCTTGATCGTTACGATTACCTTTACCGCTCTGTACGTCGCGGTAACGACGTTCCATTACGAGATGATTCCGGAGGATTTGCTGCTTACGTTGACGGAATCGAGGAGCAAGGTGCCGTTCCCGCCGATTTACGAAGCTTTGCTGATGGAGCTGACCATTGAACTGCTGAGGGAAGCGGGGGCCAGGCTTCCCACCAAGATCGGCCAGACGATCGGCATCGTCGGCGGTATCGTCATCGGACAAGCGGCCGTGCAGGCGGGACTGACAAGCAACATCCTGATTATCGCGGTCGCGTCCTCGGCAATCGCTTCCTTCGTCATTCCCAGCTACGTGATGAGCGCCTCCATCCGCCTCATCCGGTTCGGGCTCATCATCATGTCGGGCATGCTCGGCGTTCTCGGATTAATGATGAGCTTGGCGCTCATCATCATTCATTTGTCCGGTTTAACGAGCCTGAAGTCGTCCTACTTGACGCCGGTCGCGCCGAATAAACTGTCGGATTGGAAGGACATCTTCGTCCGGGCGCCGTTCTGGATGCTGAGAACGAGACCAACGCAATCGAAATCGCCGAACAAGGTGAAAAACAAAATGAGAGAGTAGGGGAGTGAATTGAAGGAGAAGCTGCATCATTTTCACGTGGCCATACTGATTTACATGATCCAAAATGGCGTGATCATCATGAGCCTTCCCCGGCTCGTGGCGCAAAACTTCGGCTATAACGGCTGGATTGCGTTAATCGGCCTCTCCCTGGTCGCTACCCTCAATATATTTCTCATTTCGCTCGTTCACCGTTTTGGAGGCGGCAGGTCGATATTCAAGCTGTTCGAGGACGTCCTGCCCCAATTTTTGCTTTATCCGCTGTACGCGTTCCTGACTTGCATATGGGCGCTGACCGGTTGTCTGGTGGCGAAAAATTACGTTTATATTTTCCAAATTTTATCCTATAACACGACGAATGCGATCTATTTGATGCTGTTGATCGCTGTCCTTGTTTTTCTGTTCGTCATCAAAGGGATCTACAACCTATCGAAAGCGACGACCGCGTTTTTTTGGTTATCCCAATGGATGATTTTGCTGCTTCTGTTTTATTTTAAAGATTTCGAATGGGCGAGAATGACGCCCTTTCTGTTTGCGGGCGAAACGCATATCCTGGAGGGCGGTTTGAGCGTATTTTCCGCTTTTCTCGGTTACGAGCTTTACTTGCTGCTAATCCCGTACGTGGACAATTATAAAAAGACGATGAAGGCGGTTATGATCGGCAATTTATTGACAACCTTCGCCTACGTGGCGATCAGTATCATTTGCTTCGGATTTTACAGCTTCGAGCAGTTGAAGCATATGGCTTATCCGGTTCTGGATTTGTTGTCTTACATTCAGCTGCCCTTTATCGAACGGATCGAAAGCCTGTTGTTCGGCTTCTTGGTCTTTACGACGATCATCACGACCGGATTATACATGTGGTCGGCGAAGGAAACGATGCACAGAATCTTGCCGAAGGCGGGAGAGAAGCTGCTCGCTTTCCTCATTATCGGCGCGGCGTTGGCGGTTTCCTGGATTCCGGATACGCTATCCAAGGTGCAGCAGTGGCTGCAGTTTTTGTCCTACTCGGAGATTGCCGTCGCGTTCGTCCTTCCGTTGTTACTGCTGGCCATACTACTTGTTCGCAAAGGAGCAAGACCCTAATGGGAAAAATAAAGCCGCTGGCCGCCGCGGCGCTTATCGCCCTGCTTGCAGGCTGCGGAGATCAACGCGTATTGGAAAGCCTCGCTTTCGTTAATGCCACGAGCTACGATCTCGTGCAAGACAAGGAGGACGGGGCCAAGGAAAATCTGCTCATCTGCATCGACGTTCCGAAATCCGACCCGGAAGGCAAGATGAAACGGGAAGTATTAAGCACGGTAGCGAGATCGAAGAAGGATGCCCATCTCCAATTGGCGAAGCAGACGGAGCTGATGCTGGTCAGCGGCCAGCTGCGAAGCTCCTTATTCGGTTTGTCCATCGCGAGGAGCGGCATCTGGAATTATGTGCGGGCGCTCGTCCGCGATCCGTCCATATCCCAGAACGTCAAGGTTGCGGTCGTTAACGGGAACGCCGGCGAGCTGCTTGCGAAGCGATACCCCGAGCATCCGATGACCGGGCAGTACATCGACCGGCTTCTGGAGAAGGAAGCGGATAAAATGTCCGTTCCGCGCGTGACGGTGTACGATTTTACGAGAGACTTTTACGACGACGGCATTGACGCGGTAGCGCCCATTCTGAAGCAAGGGAAGAAGAACATCGAGGTAAACGGCATCGCCCTGTTCGATCAGGATCGTTATATTACCCGGATCGAGCCCGATCAAATGCCGATATTCGCCCTGCTGCGGCAAAATGTAAAAAACGGCGAGCTTAGTATTGACATAAAGAAGTCAGGGGAAGAAGCCGAACAGATCATGATTAATTCGATCGTAAGCCGAAGGAAGGTAAAAGTCAGGCGAGGGGAAAACGGAAATTTCATCGTAAACATTCATTTTAGGGTAATGGGTACGTTAAGGGAATATTTAGGGGATCTTGATATGAGCGACGACAGGCATCGCCGGGAATTGGAGAAGCGGGTAACCGCCTCGCTCTTGAAGGATGCGGACGCGATGGTCGCCATGTTGCGGAAGCATAACGTCGACAGCCTCGGCATCGGCAAAAGAGTGAGAAACAGCATGAGCTACAAGGAATGGAGCAAGACGGATTGGAATGCGGTCTATCCGAAGCTGGATATTAAAGTAACGGGTGAAATGATCATTAAAGATTTCGGCAAAGTGTATTGAACGATAGAGCAAAGGAAGGACCTCCTCCGGTGCCAGGTTTCCGATATTTAACGGCGTTGCCCGCCCGCCTCCTGAATGACGGCCAGCAGCTTGTGCAAGCTGGCAGCGCCCTGGAGCTGGTTACGGTTCATCTGGTTCAAGAAATGGAGCGACTCGCGGGCGGTTTTGATCGCGTTTTCCACGTTGTTGTCGTCGATTTCTTTAATGATCCTCTTAATGATATCCAGCGACCATACGGCGGCCTTCAGCGTGCGGATAATCAAAATTTGGCGAACGTTCGCGGGGGTAAACGTGCGGTACCCATTCTCCTTGTCGCGTTCGATCGTCAGCAGTCCCGCCTTCTCCCAGTGGCGGATGGCCGAGGTCGGAATTAGCGTCTGCTCGGATACTTCGCCGATCGTAAACCCGCGTTTTTTGCGGTACGGCTGAGGCGGGAGCGGTTCCTCCGTCTCCAGCGCGCGAATCGTCCTGTCGGCGATCTGCTTGTCCCGGTACAGCGAGGCTTGCGACTCGCTCATGAGCCATAGCGCGTCGTCCACCTCTCCTGCGATCAGCTTCTTCATGACCTTTCCGGTCACCTGCATCCCGAAGCCGGCATTCATCGCCCGGATGCATTCGAAATAGCCCACGTGCACGTCGGTATATACCCGATAGCCGTTGGCTGCCCTCTCCACGGGGGGGACGATCCCCCATTCCTCGTAATGGCGCAGCGCGGTCGTGCTGATCTTAAGCCGGCGCGCGATATCGATCGGACGAATCGTCATTCGCTTCTCCTCCTCCGTATTCCTAAAAACATTAAACTCCTCTGTTATGGTTTTGTCAATTCGATCCCGTCTATGAAGAACAAAAGTTTTCAAACCTTGGCACTTGCATCAATGTGATATGCTGGATTTGAAAATTCGAAAATCAAAAACGTCCAAATCGATTTTTAGGAGGAAACATGAACGAAGCCATTGTCATTAAAGGTGCGCGGGAAAACAATTTGAAAAACGTCTCGCTTTCGATTCCGAAGTATAAGCTGGTCGTGCTGACGGGCCCCTCGGGCTCGGGCAAATCGACGCTCGCGATGGATACGCTGCAG
This sequence comes from Paenibacillus arenilitoris, assembly GCF_014705655.1. Lineage (GTDB taxonomy): Bacteria > Bacillota > Bacilli > Paenibacillales > Paenibacillaceae > Pristimantibacillus > Pristimantibacillus arenilitoris. The sequence goes on from NZ_JACXIY010000007.1 coordinate 144,971, forward strand.
CGGGAATGCCAGCGCCAGTACATGGAATCGATGGGGATGGTCGCCGATTCGGTCAGCAAGCCGAAGGTCGATTCGATCGCCGGCCTCTCCCCCTCGATCAGCGTCGGCCAGCATGTCACGAACCGCAATCCGCGTTCGACGGTAGGCACGGTTACCGATATCCATAATTTTTTGCGGTTCGTTTATTCGAGGCTCGGCGAGCGGACATGCCCTTCCTGCAGCGGCCGGGTCGCCCCCGTCTTTCATGCGGATTCGGGCGCTGCGGCTTTGGACGAGGAAGAGGATTTCGAGGGGGAGCACGTCCAGTGTCCGCATTGCAGCGCCGAGCTCGAGAAGCTGGGCATGGCGCATTTCTCGTTCAACAAGCCGGAAGGGGCATGCGAATCGTGCGGAGGACTAGGGCATGTCGCCAGCTTGAACCTCGATGCCGTATTCCGACAGGAGCTCAGCTTCAAGGAAGGCTGCGTAACTTTCCTGTACGACAGCATCATCGAATACTATTCGTACACGCTGGCGGCGGCGGCCAAGCACTACGGGCTTGAATTCGACCCAGACATGCCGCTGATGCAATATTCGCCGGCGATGAAGGATCTGCTCTACTACGGCGTCGAAAGCGAAGCGTTCATGAAGCACGATCCGGACAAGAAACCGCCGAAGACGGTGTCGGCGGGCAAATTCGAAGGCATCGTTACCGGCATGTGGCGCAGGTACAAGGAAAAGGACGGGGAGCAGACCGGCATGGAGAAGGAAGGCGATTACTTCCGCCAGCAGACATGCGGCAGCTGCGGCGGCGCCCGGTTCAAACAGGAAATTCGCCGGATAACCGTCTCGGGCGCTTCGATCTCGGACGTGTCGGCATGGCAGCTCGAAGACGTGCTCGCCTGGACGGACGGGCTGAAGGATGCCGTTCCTGCCGAGGGGCAGCACCTGCTCGAGCCGGTTTTGGTCGAAATGCCGGAGCGGGTCAAGCGGATCATCAACGTCGGGCTTGGCTACTTGTCCCTGGACCGCCAGACGGTTACGCTGTCCGGCGGGGAGGCGCAGCGGCTTCGGCTCGCGCAGTTGCTCGGCTCCGGCCTTACCGGGGTGCTGTATGTTCTCGACGAGCCGACGACGGGGCTCCACCCTCGGGATACGGCCGGGCTGATCCATGTGCTGCAGCAGCTTCGCGACCTGGGCAATACGGTGCTCGTCATCGAGCACGACGTCGAGGTGATGCGGGCCGCGGATCATATTATCGATATCGGTCCGGGAGCGGGTTATTTGGGCGGTACGGTCGTTGGCGAAGGCAGCCTCGAGGAGCTGATGGCGAGCCCTTCTTCGGTGACCGGCGCGTATTTGAGAGACGAGATCGGCCCGGCGCCGGAAAGAAACAGAAGGAAGGGCAGCGGCGAACGGATTGCGATCCGCAACGCGCATGCCCGCAATTTGAAAAACATTAACGTGAGCCTTTCCGCTCGGCACGCTCATTTCGGTGACCGGCGTATCCGGTTCCGGCAAGTCGACGCTCCTGTTCGACCTGCTGGCGCAGGCGGGGGAGTCGAACCGCGCGCCCGAAGGCTGCGACGGGATTGAAGGCTTCGAGCATGTCGGCAATATGATCACCGTCGACCAATCGCCGCTCGGGCGAATGCAGCGCTCGAACGTCGCCACCTATACGGACGTATTTACGCAGCTGCGCAATTTGTTTGCCGGACTGCCGGAGGCGAAGCGGAACAAGCTGACCTCGAAGCATTTTTCCTTCAATACGCCGGGCGGTCGGTGCGAGGCGTGCCAAGGGCTCGGCGTCATCTCGGTTGACATGAGCTTCCTGCCGGATTTGGAGGTGAAGTGCCCGGCCTGCAAGGGCAGAAGGTTCAAGGACGAGGTTCTGCGCGTCACCTTCGAAGGCCATTCGATTTCCGACCTGCTGAACATGACCGTTCAAGAGAGCCTGGACGTTTTCAAAGGGAAAGAGAAGATCGCGGGCATGATCGAGCTGCTGTGCGAGGTCGGTCTCGGTTATTTGCAATGGGGGCAGTCGGTCAAAACATTGTCCGGCGGCGAAGGGCAGCGGATCAAGCTGGCGAAGGAACTGAGCAAGAAGACGAAGACGCATACGCTCTACTTGCTGGATGAGCCGACGACGGGCCTTCATCCTTCCGACGTGCGGCAGCTTCAGGTGCTGCTGGACAAGCTGGTCGACGCGGGCAACACGGTCATTGTCGTCGAGCATTCGCTCGAGCTGATTCGCGAGTCGGATTACGTCGTCGATATCGGCCCGCATGGCGGGGAAGCCGGCGGCGAGCTCGTCGCGGAAGGCACGCCCGAGCAGGTCGCGGCGGTAGACCGTTCCTATACGGGGAAATTTTTGAAAGCGGCGCTTGCCGGCGGCATCTAAGAGGCCGTTGATTTTCATCTCTGTTGCCGCTTTGCTGAGCAAATGGTGCGTCCCGCGCCTAAGCCGCCGCGTAATCTGCCCCGGGCAGCGCGCCATATGTCGAAGCCTGCGAGCGTGCAGGCTTTTGGCCGCTTCATGCGTGCAGCGAAGTAAATGCGTGCGAATGAATGTGCATCTTTTTTTCAATTGGTAAGCATTTAAAACAGCTCATGTCGCGAAAAGCCTGCGCAATTGCAGGCATTCCTTCCATCGGCCTCGTCGATCGTGAAATGCCTGCACAATCGCAGCCTTTGCGCTTGGCTAGCCGTGCCGATGCGCAGCCGGATGGAGGGCGGTTGAAGAGCGCTTCCGCTTACTAAGTTTTGTTGCGCAAATGGAAGAAGGAGCGTCCTTCCGTCATCAAGCGATGACTGTCGGGACTGCTCCTTCGCGCGTTCGCGGACGGTTTCTAAGGGCGGAGATCGGCAAGCTCCTGGATCCGTTCATTGACGTTGAGGTTGTAAATGCCGCCGTGGTAGCAGATGACGGCTTCGATATCGTACGCCGTCAATGCTTGGATCGACCGGTACGCCAGCTGCGGATCGACGCAGTGGCGCGGGTCCGGCCCGAACAGCCGGCCGTCTTCGACGATGAGCGCGTCGGCGGCGATCAGCGTCTTCGTCGGTCTATGGTACAGGCTGATATGTCCCGGCGTATGCCCGGGCGTGCCGATTACCGAGATGCCCCCGCAGTAGGGGAGCACCATGCCCGGTTCGATGACGGCGTCGACGGGAGCCGATGGCGGATGCTCGAGCGTTCGGCGGAAGGCGGCGCGCCATTCGTCCGGAACTTCCGGCGGCAGGGAGGCCGCGGCAAGGTCGACCGCTTCCGGCGTTATTTTGATGAGCTGCTTCTCGCCCTGAATGTACGGCCTCTCGGCCGCGGTCGCCAGCACCTCGGCTTGTCCCCGAGGCAGCTCCGAGAGCAAGGCCGGCAGGGTGCCGAGATGATCGAGATCCTGATGCGTAATGACGATTTTGTTCAGTCTGCCGAGCGCAACGCCCGACTTCTCAAGCTCCGCTCGAATGAGGGGGAGCTGTCCGGGGTAGCCCGTGTCCGCGAGCAGAACCGTATCGCGATCCCAAATCAGCGTCGGATGGATCGTTTCCGCCTTTCCCATCATGGACGCCGTGACGGTCAGCATATAGAGCCCGCTGGTTGCATGCATCGAAATCCCTCCGCTATTTTGTTGGTGTTCAGACCGAAAATGACGAGTCCCAACCAATCGTAACAGCTGAAGAAGTGATTGTAAATAGTAAAATTAATATTATATCACAAAAATAAGATTTTGTCAATATATAAAATCTTCATAGGCTTTACTGCCGTCCGCCGAACCGGTAGCCGAAGCCGTACACCGTCTGAATGTACGCCGGGCTTGCGGGATCGTCTTCGATTTTGCGGCGGATTCGGCTAATATGGGCGTCCACGGTCCGCTCGTCGTTCAAATAATCGTCCTCCTGCGCCGATTGCAGCAGCTGCAGCCGGCTGTAGACGATGCCGGGCCTCGCGGCCAGCGTTAGCAGCAGCTTGTACTCGGTCGGCGTAAGCGGGATCTCCTTGCCGCCGCGCCAGACCCGGCACTGCGCTTCCGATATGGTCAGCCCGCCGCGCTGCAGCGGCGGGTCCTCCGGCGACGCCTCGCGGTCATGGCCTTCCAGTCTTCGCAGCACGGAGCGGATGCGGGCGGACAGCTCCCGCAAGGAGAACGGCTTCGTCATATAATCGTCGGCGCCGACTTCAAGCCCGATGACCTTATCCGCCTCTTCCGCGCGCGCCGTCACCATAATAATGCCCGCGCGGCTCCATTTGCGAAGCTCCCGGCACACGTCGATGCCGCTCATCTCCGGCAGCATCCAATCGAGCACGACGACGGCCGGGCCGTGCTCCTTCGCCTTCGCGAGCGCGTCCGTGCCCGTCATGGCGGTCACGGTCCGGTATCCTTCCTGGCGCAGGAAGGGCTCCATAAATTCGAGCACCTTCTCTTCGTCGTCCACAAGCAGCAATGTATGCGGCAATTTCGTTCCTCTCCTTCGGCATTCATCCTATTTTTCCATAGTATACACGCTCTTGCGCGGGCTCAGGCGGTTTTCAACGAATAAGAGCAACTTCGTCAAAGGATCGCAACATTCCTTTGCTACAATGAACGCGAGCCAAATCATTCGAAAGGGGAAATCCTCATGATCGAGCAATCCGATGCGCCGAGGGGACGGATACGGTTTTTCCGCGGCGCTTTTCGTATCCTTGCGTGGCTGTTCGTCGCCTGCGTCGTCGCGCAAACCTTTATCGCGGGCATGGCGCTGTTCGGCGATCCCGCGGCTTGGAAAAGTCACACGACGTTCGTCCATTTGTTCGAATACTTGCCGTTCTTCATGCTGATCAGCTCGTTTGCGGGCAGCATGCGCGTCAGGCTGCGCTGGCTGAGCGGAGCGCTTCTCGCCCTTATATTCGTGCAATACGCGACGGCCAACATCCCTGAGGCGGGAGCGGTGCATCCCGTGCTCGCGCTGCTGCTGTTCTGGCTATCGCTCCATGTCGCGCGGGCGGGAGGGACGACGAATTGAGAATGCTGCTTGCGGCTTTAATCGGTCTTGCGCTGGGCGCGATCGCCGGACTCGTTCTCTCGTCGTTGATCGGCATCGTCAGTTATTTGACGTTCGACCGGCCGGTCGGCATCAAATATTTACCGATATACTTCGGTGCGGCCGGCGCGATCGCCGGGCTGTCGTTCGAACGCCGCCGGGCGCGCGGTTAATCCGCCGCTCCGTTTCATTTCCGGATAATAAACCGCACAAGCTCCCGAATCAAATGCTCGCGGCCGATGGGATTAAAGAGCCTATCGGATCCCATAGGCGGTCTGGAACCTTTTGCCAAGGATGTTCGTCATAATGGTTACCTTACCTTTGCAGATACGTCCGGAATCGGAGCGCCTTTTTTCATTTATTTGCTGTACCGGACGCGAAACGGGAGGTAGGGTATACAAAGGAACGAGGAGTGGGTCGGATGAAGCGCGCATTGCTCGTCGTCGCTGCCTGTGCGGCAGCGGCCGCCGCGCTGTTGTTGTTTGTGTTCCGGGTCAATTACGACGCCGTCGTCGCGGAGCGCATGATCGATTTCGAACGGGCGGAGCCGAATTCGCGGATGGAGTGGAAGGACAAGGAAGCGGTGCGGGCGTTCGAATACGCGTTCCGGTTCGCGAGCAAGGAGCCGGGGACGGTCGATATCGGCGCGCCGCCGTATGCCGTCACGCTTGGCGACAGCCGGTATCTGCTCTATCTGTCGCCCGATTACGGGAAGGTGCAGTTCATGAAGCCGGGCAATACGGGGACGCTCTATACGGTTAGGCCATCTTCGGCCGACGAGCTGAAACAGCTGGTATCCGAAGCCGACAAGCGCTACGGGGAACAAGGAAGCGTGCAGGCCCGTCTCGACCCGGCTGCGTTCTCCGGGGAGGAACGGCCCTTCGTCCGACCGCTTTGACGGCTTTACGATCACCGGGATTACGGTTGAAGAGCCGATCAGCATCAAGGAGCAGCGCTCGCTGTTCGAAGCGCTGGTTGTCGTGCAGGAGTCGCGGGATTACGGGGAGCCGGGCGTCGCGATGTACGTATTCCACAAGGGCAAGCAGGCCGGCGACGAATGGCGAATAGCCGACGTGGATTAACGAAGCTTCCATTAAGAATAAAAACGGGATGGTCCCGCAAGGTCGAATGCCTTGCGGGACCATCCCGTTATTGCCGGATTAACCGAACTCCACCTCGATCCGGATCACTTCGGAACGGCTGCCGATCCGCACGGGCGGTCCCCAGGTGCCGAAGCCGGACGATACGACCGCGTGAAGGCCGCCTTTCTTCAAATATCCCCAATCCAGCTCGAACAGCCTTCTCGTAATGAGATGGTTCGGCATCATCTGACCGCGGTGCGTATGGCCGGACACCGATAGGTCGATGCCCTGCTCGGCGGCGCCGGCGAGGTCCGACGGCTGATGATCGAGCAGAATGAGCGGGAGCGACCGGTCGAGCGGGGCGACAAGCTCCCGAATCGGCTTTCTCGCTTCGCCGCCGAAGCCGGCCGACGCTTTGTCCTTGCGGCCGATCACGTAGAAGCTGCCGCCCACGAGCTCCGCCTCGTCCATGAGGACGCGGATGCCGATCGCGTCCATGGCGGCAATGAACTCGGGAACTTTGCGGCCGATATATTCGTGATTGCCGGTCACGGCGTAGACGCCGAGCGGCGCCTTCAGCTTGCCGAGCACGGCGGACATGTTTTTGCGCAGGAACGGTTCGATGTCATCGTCCAAAATATCGCCCGGGAGCAGGATGAGATCGGGCTTCATCCGCTCGACGATATCGACGAGTCGCCCCAAATGCCGGTTTCCGACGACGGTACCCAGATGCAGGTCGGATGCCATTGCGATCGTAAGCTTGTCCAGCTCTCCCGCCCGCTTCGGCACTTGCACGCGGTACGTCCGGACGACGGGGCTCCAGGCATTCCAGCTTCCGCGCAGAATGAGAGCCGCCATCAGCAGAAACGCGATGCCCCCTACTCCGATAATATAGACGGATTCCGAAGCTCCCGCGGCTCTTAGCAGCAGCGCGACGACGTCGGCTATCGGCAGGATGAGCAAGGCGTATTCCAGCACGGCGAACCAGTAGGAGCCGATCAGCTTGAGCGCGACCGCCGCCGGCCTGAGCGGCGTGCCGTACGCGGCGCGGCCGATCAAATAGGAGAAGGCGACGATTCCGAAGCATACCGCGTAGACGCCCGCATGTTCCAGGCCCAGCAGTGCAGACAGAAACATCCAGCCGTTCCAGCCGATATAGAAGGCAATGGCGCCGTATGCAAGCAATATGCCTATGAAAATAAAAATAAAGCGAGGCTTCATCAATGAACACTCCCTGGCCCTTAATCGGCGAATCTATGAAACTGAACCTACTATAGCATAATCGGAATCGGGCAGCCAAATCGGCCGGCGCTGCAGGAATAGAATGCCGTTCCTGCGCGGATTGGTTGCGATAGATTCCAGGCGTCCGCCTGGATTCAGCCGGCTCTCGAGGACGTATGGCCGCGCGCCGAGCGGGAATGGCGAGGCGTTCTGACGCTGGATGCGTTGCGCGCGCTGAAAGCCTATGGTATCGTTTCGTCTTAGGAAACGATGCGCGCCTCTACTTCGCGCGTCTGACGGAATGGAGAGAACAATTGCATGAAATCGTTAGTATTGGCGGAAAAACCGAGCGTGGCGAAGGAAATCGCACGCGTGCTCGGCTGCGGACAGAAGCATAAGAGCCATCTCGAAGGATCCGGGTACGTCGTCACTTGGGCGCTCGGCCACCTGGTTACGCTGGCGGAGCCCGAGGAGTACGATCCGAAATATAAAACCTGGAATCTCGAGGACCTGCCCCTGCTCCCGCAAAAAATGAACTTGAAGGTGATGAAGGAAACGTCGCATCAGTTCAAGGCCGTCGCCCAGCTGTGCAAGCGGCAGGATATCGGCGAGCTGATCATCGCCACGGACGCCGGGCGCGAGGGCGAGCTTGTCGCGCGATGGATCATGGAGCTGGTCCATTGGCGCAAACCGTTCAAGCGGCTATGGATTTCGTCGCAGACGGACAAAGCCATCAAGGACGGCTTCAATGATCTGAAGCCCGGCAAGGACTATAACCACTTGTACGCTTCGGCCGTATGCCGCGCCGAAGCGGACTGGCTGATCGGCCTGAACGTGACGAGGGCGCTTACGACGAAATATAACGCGCAGCTTGCGGCCGGCCGCGTGCAGACGCCCACCTTGTCGATGCTGATCGAGCGGGAGCGGGAGATTCAGTCGTTCCAATCGCAGCCGTATTGGAACGTGACGGCGGATTTCGGGACGTTCTCCGCGCTTTGGCGGGAGCAGGACGGGCATGACGGACGGATTTGGGATCGCGCGGATGCGGAGAGCATCGTATCCCGCATTCGGAGCGTGCCGGCAAAGGTAGATAAGCTGCGAACGGTCGAGAAGGCGGAGCCGCATCCGCAAGCTTACGACTTGACCGAGCTGCAGCGGGACGCGAACAAGCGCCTCGGCTTCTCGGCCAAGCAGACGTCGAACGTGCTGCAGAAGCTGTACGAGCAGCATAAGCTCGTCACGTATCCGCGAACCGATTCGCGCTATTTGTCGAGCGACATGGTGCCGACCTTGAAGGGACGGCTCGAGAGCATCGCCGTCGGACCGTACGCGCCGCTGGCCCGGAGGCTGCTAAGAGGGCAGCCGGCGGTCACGAAGCGGATCGTGGACGACAGCAAAGTTACCGATCACCACGCGATCATTCCGACGGAGCAATACGTGAACCTGGCGGCGCTGAGCGGCGATGAGCGAAGGCTGTACGACCTGATCGTCAGAAGGTTTATCGCCTTGTTCTACGGGCCTTACCGGTACGACGAGACGAGCGTCGTGCTTGTTGCCGGCAACGACCGCTTCTACGCGAAGGGCAAAACCGAGAAGGACAAAGGCTGGAAGGAAGTTTACCAGACGGACGGGCATGCGGGAAGCGAGTACGAGGATGAGGATGACGAGGACGAGGAAGCGGGGCAGAGCCGGGATGACCGCCAGCCGGCGCAGCTTCTGCCGCCGCTAACGGCGGGCCAGACGCTTCCGGTCAGGAGCGGCAAGGTCCGCGAGCTGCGCACGATGCCTCCCGCCCGTTACACGGAAGCGACGCTGCTTACGCGCATGGAGAAGCACGGCCTTGGCACGCCGGCGACCCGCGCGGACATTATCGAGAAGCTGCTCGGCACGGATACGATTACCCGTACGCAAAATAAACTGATGCCCACCGGCAAAGGCAAGCAGCTGATCGAGCTTGTCGTAGACGAGCTTAGGAGCCCGGAATTAACCGCGAAGTGGGAGCAGGATTTGGAGAAAATCGCCAAGGGAAAAGGCGATCCATCCGCCTTCATGAGAAGCATTCGCCAGCAGGCGGCCAAGTGGGTGTCCGAGGTTATCGCCGAGACGAAGGAATATAAGCCTCATAACGTGACGCACTCCCGCTGCCCGGAATGCGGGAAGCCGCTGCTCGAAGTGAAAGGAAAGCGCGGCAAATCGCTCGTATGCGCAGACCGCGATTGCGGCTACCGCCGTTCGGCGGAGCCGCAATTGTCCAACAAGCGATGTCCGCAATGCCGCAAGAAGATGGAAATCCGCGACGGCAAGGCGGGCAAGTTCGCCCAGTGCAGGCCGTGCAACGTCATCGAGATGCTCGGCGACAAGCAAGGCGGCAAGGCGAACCGCAAGCAAAATCAGAAGCTCATCGAGCAGTACAGCGATAACGCGACTTTATCGAACAGCCTGGCCGACAAGCTGAAGGCGGCGCTGGAGAAAAAGTCGGATTAGCTCATGAAGGGCGCCCGGTCTTGGTCCGGGCGCCTTTGCTATGGGAAGCTGCGCCGGCGCGTCTCCGGTCAAGAAAGGCTGCTACCCCCTGTCAATCATCCAAGAGATAGATAGCGACCCGACATATGCTATGAAGGAAGAGGCAGGGAAGGAGACTGATAGTATTGGGTGGACATCAGGGAAGGCAGCTTGCGAGCAAATGGGCGAAGACGGCGGCATTGCTATCGCATCCCGACATTGCGCCGCATATCCCTCCGACTAGCATATTAACGGCGGAAAATTTAAGAAGCATGCTGGATACGCATCAGACGGTCGTCGTCAAGCCGGTCGTCGGCGCCGGCGGCCACGGCGTCATGAGGGTCGTTCGGAATCCGAGAGGCTACGCCTATACTTACTATGCCCAGACTCGCCATTTTCATAGCTTCGCAGCATTGGTAGGGGCGCTTAATAAACGGCGGCGGGGCAAGGCGTACTTGATTCAGAAAGGGATCCGTCTCGCAACCGTCGGCAACAGGCCGATCGATTACCGGGTAAAGTACGTGAAGACGGAGAATGGCTGGGTATACCGGGCGATCGTCGGGCGAATTGCGAAACCGGGTTTGTTCGTTACGAATTTGTGCCGGGGAGGAACGTTGGTGACGTCGGCTCAAGGGATCAGCCGCTCGTTGTCTCCGTCGCTCGTTGCGGAGAAAAAGGCGAAAATGAGGGAACTCACGGTGTTGGCGACGGGCGTGCTGGAAGCCAAATATCCGGGCATCGGACAGCTCGGCTTCGATTACGGCATCGATAAGCAGGGAATGATTTGGATTTTCGAGGTGAATACGAGGCCGCAGTGACGGACGAGCGATAAGTGCGGAAGCCCATTGAAGAAAGCAGCCTGTCGAACGGATTCGATAGGCTGCTTTCGCTCGCTTCTGTTTATTCCGATATAATTCATTAATAGAGTCATAGATATCCATTAAAGTTTTTTATGGAGTAATTGGCATTTGGGATTGTGGATAACTGTATCCACAATATCCATACCGAAATCCCTTAAGAATCGACATCTATACACAAGCAATTAACATCGTATCCACAATGGAATGTGAATAATGGGGTCTGTTGTCCTTCGGAATAGTGCCATGCTACTATGAAAAAGCAATAACCAAAGGATGGAAGAAAGGGTGTGAAGGAATGGAGCTACTCTCGGACGAAATGCTGGTCGACACCTATTACGCAGCTATCCAATACGAATTGGAGCCGGAATTTATTCGAATGCTAGCTATTGAACTGAAGCGCAGGCACCTCAATCCGGAAACACACAAAGCTACCGCGTAACCCGCTGAAGAAAGTTAGATGACGACGCTATTGCCACTCCGTAACCGAGACCTCCGTTGTTTGCCGACAAACCGGGCAGTACAGGACATGCTTGCAGCCGACTGCCGCATCTTCGGAATCGGCGCCGCTTAATTGTTGCTCATTCACGATCTGAACATACGGAGCGTAAGGGCCGGCGAGGTCCGCCAATCGGCCGAAATCCGTCACCATGCCATTGCAGGCGGGGCAGCTTCCCCGCAGCGGTTGAATGCCGTTACAAACCGGACAAAACATAAGGGTATCCTCCTCGGCGCACCTCGCATAGAAATGCGGCAGGTGCTTGCTAATGCAAGGCCAAGGTTAGGATACCCTTATGTTTATTTTTTTATCGGCTTACAGCTTCATGCTGCTGCTGTGGCCGGGCGACAGCTTCGCTCCCGGATCGACGTAAACTTTGGCGTTATTGACCGCGGTGGGGGCTTCTCCGAAGCCGACGGCGATAAGCTTCAGCTTGCCCGGGTAAGTCGTAATGTCTCCCGCCGCGAAGACACCGGGGATATTCGTCTCCATCCGCGTATCGACGACGATCGAGCCGCCTTCGATCCGGATGCCCCAATCGGCGATCGGCCCGAGCGAGGAGACGAAGCCGAAGTTGACGATGACGGCGTCGACTTCGAGCTCGGCCGTTTCTTTCGTCTTGACGTCGGTCAACGTGACCCGATCAATGCGCTCGGCGCCGTGAAGCGCCGTTATTTCCTTCGGCGTAAGCACGTTAACCTTCGATTTCATCAAGTTCTCCACGCTGTGCTCGTGGGCGCGGAACTTATCCCGCCGATGGATCAGCGTGACGCTTGCGGCGATCGGCTCGAGCATTAGCGCCCAATCGACGGCGGAATCGCCTCCGCCGCTAAGCAGCACATGCTGTCCTTTGAAGCGCTGCAAGTCGCCTACGAAATAATGAAGGTTCCGCTTCTCGTAGCGCTGCGCTTCAGGCAGCTCTAGCCTGCGCGGCTCGAAGGCGCCGACGCCGGCGGTTATGATGACGGCTTTGGCGTAATGGGTCGCTTTGTCCGTTACGATCTCGAAATGCCGCTCGTCGTGCTTGACGACCTTCTCGACCTTCTCCTCCAAGCAAATTTCCGGGTTAAAAAGCGCGATCTGGTCCTTCAGCCGGTCGACGAGCTCCTGGGCCGTAACTTTCGGGAAGCCGGCGACGTCATATATATATTTCTCGGGATAGAGCGCCGCCAGCTGCCCTCCGAGCTGCGGCATGCTCTCGATCAGCTTGACGGATGCCTGGCGCATTCCTCCGTAGAATGCCGCGAACATGCCCGCAGGTCCGCCGCCGATAATGACGAGGTCGACGGGGGTTCCGGTTGCCTCGGCGTTAGCCATGGTTGCCACCTCCAAATGATAAGCTTTTACGGATTCATTATAATCGTTTGGACGCGGGGAAGGAAATCATTTATTTGTATAGAGTTCTAAACAATTTCGTATATTTTGCCCTTGAAAATTTCGTGAAAACTATGTAATAATTCGTATGTATGTTATGCGCGGGACTGGCTGAACGAGCTGGCGAGGCCTGTCAATCTGCGACAGAAGACTCATTGTAAAACAGGCTGTAAAAGGACACACTGAACTCATAAAAAAACTATATTCGGTTTAGCTTGTGTAATTTTTCACAATATAAAAAGACATGAGGAATGGATGGGATTATACGATGAGTAACATACCTAAAATTGTTATTCTAGGAGCGGGGTACGGCGGCGTGCTGACGGCGCTGCGCCTGCAAAAAGAACTGAATTACAACGAAGCCGACGTTACGCTGGTCAATAAACATGACTATCACTATATTACGACACATCTTCATATGCCTGCCGCCGGCACGGACAATCCGGAGAACGCCCGCGTCAGCATTTCCAAGCTTATCGACGAGTTCAAAATCGATTTCGTGAAATCGACCGTCGTCCAAATCCGTCCGCAGGACAAAAAGGTGATTCTGGAAGACGGCACGCTGTCTTACGATTACCTCGTCATCGGTCTCGGCGGCGAGCCCGAAACGTTCGGCATCCCGGGCCTTGGCGAGCACGCGATGAATATTCGCAGCATCAACTCGGTCCGCTTGATCCGCGAGCATATCGAATACCAATTCGCCCGCTACAAGCGAGAGCCGCACCGCACCGATTATTTGACCTTCGTCGTCGGCGGCGCGGGCTTCACGGGCATCGAGTTCGTGGGCGAGCTTTCCGACCGCATTCCGGAGCTGTGCAAGCAGTTCGACGTCGATCCGGGGCTTGTTAAAATTTACAACATCGAGGCCGCTCCGACCGCGCTGCCGGGCTTCGACCCCGAGCTGGTCGAATACGGCATGGACGTCCTGACGAAGAAGGGCGTTACGTTCCGCATCGGCACGGCGATCAAGGAGTGCTCGCCGGACGGCGTCATCGTCGGCGAAGGCGAGGAGATCAAGTCGTCCACCGTTATTTGGACCGGCGGCATCCGCGGCAACCGCCTGATCGAGGAAGCCGGCTTCGAAACGATGCGCGGGCGCGTGAAGGTCGATGAATTTCTGCGCGCGCCGGGCAACGAAAATATTTACATCGTGGGCGACAACTCGCTCATGTTCAATCCGGAAGGCCGTCCTTACCCGCCGACCGCCCAAATCGCCATGCAGCAAGGCGTCGTATGCGCGCATAACCTTGTCGCATCGATCCGCAACCAGCCGCTTAAGAGCTTCACGTTCCAGAACAAAGGAACGGTCGCTTCGCTCGGCAAAGGGGAAGCGATCGGCATCGCGTTCGGCAAGAAGTACAAGGGCCGTTCGGCGGCTTGGCTGAAAAAATTGATCGATCTGCGTTACCTGTTCATTATCGGCGGCATTCCGCTCGTGCTTCGCAAAGGGAAATTCCTGTAATGCGACACTGCAGCGTACAAGTCCGCGGCCTGTTGACGAGAGAGGAGCTCGATCGTTACAACGCATTGATGGAAGTCGGTTCCTTCCTGGAATCGCAGAACCGGTACGACTTGGCCTATACGGTGCAGAAGGAAGTGGACCTGCTCATTCAGCCCGCCATCGAGCGGCTGAAGGACAAAGGCCGCGCCCGCGACAAAGCGACTCAGGAGTACCTGGAGGCGAAGGAGCGGGAAGCAATGGCCACGAATGAAGATGACAAGGACGACGAATAGCCTTAAGGCAATCAGAAGCTCCGGATGGGAATATCCCTTCCGGGGCTTTTTTCGTCGAAAAGGCCTCGATAGAGGTTGTCCCATACCGCAGACGCAGGTGATCAACGAGAAATCCTTCGATGGAAGCATGACAACAAGCTTGAATTCCAAGTTACAATGTAGAAAAGCGACGTTCGAGGAAAGGGGGAAATGCCGCGCCATGAGCGGGGAAAAAACGTCCAATCTAAAAAAACGAATGGCCGGCTAAAAAAATCACAACAGACGAATCCGAAAATCCATGTAAAATGTTAGGATAAGGAAAAAAGGATACAGGACATCCAATGAAATGAAAGCGCATTCAATTCAGTTTGGACAGGAGGAATATCATGATACAGAAATGGCGTTCCAGAAGAGAAGGGGAAACGTTCCGAAGATCGGTCTTCGTCAAGCTGCTCCTCTCGTTCATGTCGATACTCATCATTCCCGTCGTCATCGGCTCGCTACTGTACGGCAGAATGGAGCAGGCAATGATCGACAATGCGTACGACTCCAATCAGGCGCTGCTGCAGCAAACCCGGGTAAGCGTCGACAGCCGGATGAACGAGGTGGATCAGCTTGCCGCGCAGATTGCCTTCGACCCGACGTTGCAGCTGTTTCTCTACGAAGAGAACAACCGCGCGAGCATCAATGCGTATACGCATATCCAGCTCATCAAGAGTTTGAAGCGATACAGGACGTTAAGTCCGTTCGTCGATGACTACTACGTCTATCTTAAGCCGTCGGACCGCATCGTCACGACGACCGTCCGGACGGATCCCGTTACCTTCTTCCGAGACATGAACGAGTATAGCAACCTCAGCGTCGATGAGATCAAATCCATATTATCGCATTACAACCTGCGGACGTACCTGCCATCGGAACCGATCCGGTACGATCAGATGCAACGAAACATGCTCACTTCCGTGTTCTCTCTTCCAATGGGCGACAGCACCGAAGTCTTGGGCTCGCTCGTCGTCATGATCGACGAGGCTCAGCTCATCGGGCAGCTTCGCAAATCGAATCAACGGAACACCGATTTTTATATTATCGGCGATGACGGACAAGTTTTGACGACGACATCCGCGAGCCGGGATGCGATTGACGGGATCATGCCGCGCCTAGGTGGCGCGAAAGGCGACTTTACGGCGTCATTCGGCCAACGGGAGATGCTTGTCTCCTATACGAAGTCAAACCAGAACAATTGGACGTACGTCTCCGTCACCCCCAAGACGATCGTGCTCGCGAAGGTGAACGAGACGAAATCGCTTGCCATGGTGCTTGTGCTGCTATGCATGGCCGGCGGCATGACGGTCGCGTATTATTTGGCTTACAAGAACCATCGTCCGATCCGCGAGCTCATCCATACGATTCTGCAGGGCAAGAACATGAGCGGCTCCCATATCCGGAACGAATTCGCCTTCATTAAGAACGAGCTTCTGTCCTCGATCGTCGAAGAGAAGCAGATGCGGGGCATGTTCTCCCGGCAGAAGCCGGTCATTAAGTCGGATTTTATTTCCCGGTTAATGAGAGGGTACGTCGATACGGCGAGACTGACGGATACCGACTATGCTTTCATGGACGTTTCGCTTCCGCATCCCCATTACGGGGTTATCCTGATGCAGATCGATGATTGCCGCAGATTCGTACAGGAGGATACGGAGCGGGAATGGACGCTTGTCCGGTTCATCCTGATCAACCTGAGCAACGAGCTGCTCGCGGGCAACGGCTACGCGATCGAGCTGGAGCGCGATCGGGTCGGCATTCTCCTCAACGTGGCTGAGCCAAGCGCGGAGGAGGGCAACGAGCTCGACCGCGTGCTGAAGGCGATTCGCAGCCAGATGGAGTCGAAATTCCGGACGTCCGTCACGGTGGCCGTCAGCGGCATGAAAACGAACGTCGGGCAGATCGCGGTCGCTTACGGGGAAGCGGTAACGGCGTTGGAATACAAGCCGCTTCAAGCGGGCGACGACATCATTTATTACGAAGCGGTCAAAAACATCGAGCATCATTATTTCTATTATTCGCTCGAAACCGAAGCGCAGCTGATGAACTACGCGAAGAGCGGCGACTTTATCAACGTCGAGAAGGTATTGAACCAGCTGTTCGAGATCAACTTCCAATCCCGCTCCATCTCGCCCGAGATGGCGAAATATTTGTCTTCGGAGCTGATGAGCACGGTCATCAAGCTGCTTAACGCGCTGAACATGGATGACGAGACGTTTTTTGGCGGGGAAAAAGAAACGTTCAAATATTTGGCCCGCTTCAGTACGTCGGAGGAAATGAGGGATACGCTGAAGAGGCTGTACCGTTCCATCTGCGACAAGGTAGCCGGCGAACGAAGCGATCATAGCGAGCTGCTCGCGGTCAAAATCAGGAGCTACATCGAACGCCATTATGCCAGCAACGAGCTTAGCCTGACGTCCATCGCCGATCATGTCGGCCTCAATTCGTCGTATTTATCCACCTTTTACAAGAAACAGACCGGCCACAACGTCACGGAATACATCACAGCGCTGCGAATGAAGGAAGCGAAGTCGCTGCTGGAGGGAAGCGAGCTGACGGTCGCCCAAATCGCCCAAAAGGTCGGCTTCGCGAACGATATCGGATTAATCCGCGTGTTCAAGAAGACGGAAGGGATTACACCGGGCAAATACAGGGAAATTTCGCATAAGGAAGGGCTGGACAACGAAGCCGTTCTATAAGTTAGCAGGTTCATCTAGAAAGAAGATAACGCCGAAACTGGCTTTTGAATAGCCGATCTAACGGATTCGCCATAGGCGCCGATCGCCTCCCCCGATATTCTGAAATCAGCAAGTCCAAGCGGCCTGCTGCAAAGACGGAATCAACGGAATCAATAGCTACCTAATTCATTGAGAGGGGATTGTATCGCGCATGAAGAGAAGAAAAAGGCTGTTATCGAATCTGCTGGCCCTCATGATCTTAACCGTTATGCTGGCTGCCTGCTCCGGAGGCAATAACGGTTCCGGCAGCAACGATCCGACGAAAGCTCCCGACGCGACGAAAGCTCCTGACGGAGCCGCCGCCGAAGTGAAAATGCCGGAATCGCTGTCGTATTGGGTGCATCTGAACCCGAATGCCGCGGCAACGATGGCGGGACTGCAAGAGAGCAAGATCTATCAGCAGCTGGAGAAGGTAACGGGCACGAAGGTCACGTTCACGCATCCGTCCGGCGAAGGCGCGCAAATCGAGGAGCAATTCAACCTGATGCTGGCGTCCAAGAAGCTTCCCGACGTCATCGAGCGCAACTGGCTGTCCGTCTCCCGCGGTCCCGACGACGCGATCAAATCCGGCACGATCATACGCCTGAACGAGCTGATCGAGCAGCACGCGCCAAACCTTACGAAATATATGAACGAGCATCCCGAAATCAAAAAAATGATCATGACCGATGAAGGCAACATCTACTCCTTCCCGTTCATTCGCGGCCACGAAAAGCTGATGGTGTTTTTCGGACCGATCATCCGCAAGGATCTGCTCGACAAGGCGGGGCTTCCGGTTCCCGAAACGATCGACGAGTGGGAGACGACGCTCGAAGCGATCAAAGAGGCGAACAACGGCGAACCTCCCTTCATGCAGCGCATTTCCGACATGAAGACCGGCCACGCCTTTATCGGCGCGTTCGGCATTCCGCTGGAGTTCTATAACGACAACGGCACGGTCAAATACGGCTCCATGCAGCCGGAATACAAGGAATTTCTGACCGTCATGAACCGCTGGTACGAGAAAGGCTTGCTGGATCCCGACTTCGCGGCGATGGATTCCAAGCTGATGGACTCCAAAATCACGACGGGCAAAACGGCCGCATTCGTGGGCTACACGGGCAGCGGCATCGGCAAATACATGGGTCTCATGAAGGACGATCCGAGCTTCGAGCTAGTCTCCGCCCCGTATCCAACGCTAACGAAAGGCGAGAACGCCGTATGGGGCCAACGCGATTTCGCTTATACGGGCATCGGCGCCGCCATCACGACCGCGGCCAAAAATCCGGAGCAAATCGTCAAGTGGCTGGACTATGCGTACGGTCCGGAAGGGCATAACTTGTTCAACTTCGGCATCGAAGGCGAAAGCTACACGATGGTGGACGGCAAACCGACGTATACCGACGTCATTATGAAAAATCCGGACGACCTTCCGATTACCCAGGCGATGGCGCAATATTTCCGTTCCAGCTACAACGGTCCTTTCGTGCAGGATCCGGGCTACATCGAGCAATATCTGGAGCTGCCTTCCCAGAAGGAAGCGCTCGTGAATTGGGAAAAAGCGACGACGAACATGAGAATGCCGCTCACGACGCTGACAGCCGAGGAAGGACGGCAGAAGGCTTCCATCATGACCGACCTGAACGTCTACCACGAGGAAATGCTGCTGAAGTTCATCATGGGCACGGAGCCGCTCGAGAAATTCGACGAATACGTCGAAACGCTTAAAGCAATGGGCATCGAAGAAGTGATCCAGCTGGAGCAAACGGCGCTCGATCGATTCTTGAAGCGATAATAGGACTTGAACGCGCGTGCCGGCGGAGTCTGCCGGCACGAAGCGAGCTTCGTCCCGGGAGCTCCGGCACGCTTCGCGGCCGTGGCGATCTCGGCGTGCAGCACTCTCTACGGCGGCAGAACAGGAAGGAGCATGGTTATGGCACTCATCGGAACGGGAAAATCTTCGGCAGCTCAAGTGCCGGAGGCGGCGCGGGACTCCCGAATTCGCTTCGGGACGCGCGTAAAGAAGGATTTTGCCAAGAACAAGCTGATTTATTTGATGTTAAGTCCGGCGGTTATTTATTTTCTATTGTTTCATTACGGTCCCATGTACGGCATGCAAATCGCCTTCAAAGATTTTGCGATCAACCTGGGCATCAACGGAAGTCCGTGGACGGGCTTCGACAACTTCAAGGAGTTTTTCTCGAGCTTTTATTTCGGACGCATTCTCGTCAATACGCTGCTCTTGAGCTTGTACAGCTTGATCTTTGCATTCCCGGCCGGCATCGTGCTCGCGCTGTTGCTGAACGAAGTGCGGAAGAGCTGGTTCAAGCGTTCCGTGCAGACGATCACGTATATGCCGCATTTCATCTCGCTGGTCGTCGTCGTCGGCATTATGTTCGACTTCCTTGCCCGGGACGGCCTCGTCAACAACCTGCTGACCTCCGTATTCGGCATCGAACCTATCGCATTCATGAGAGAAGCAGACTGGTTCAGAACCTTGTATATCGGCTCCGGCATCTGGCAGAACATCGGCTGGAGCTCCATCATATTTCTGGCAGCCATCTCCACGATCGATCCGTCCATCTACGAAGCCGCCCGAATCGACGGCGCGAGCCGCTGGAAGCAAACGCTGCACGTGACGCTGCCGGGCATCGCGCCGACGATCATTATTCTGCTCATCCTGAATATCGGCCATATGCTGTCGGTCGGCAACGAGAAGATTCTGCTTATGTACAATCCAATTACGTATTCGACTGCCGACGTCATCGGCACGTATACGTACCGCAAGGGGATTCTGGAGACGAACTACAGCTATGCGGCCGCGGTCGGCATGTTCAACGCGATCATCAGCTTCACGCTGCTGGTCATCGCGAACACCGTATCCCGGAAAACGAGCGAAACCAAACTTTGGTAAGGAGTGATCGTGATGAAGGCTACAACCGGCGAACGCGTCTTCGGCGTCTTTAACGTCGCCTTTCTCTTCGCGTTATCCTTGGCCGCCCTTTACCCGCTCGTGTTCGTGCTGTTCGCTTCGTTCAGCGATCCCGGCCAATTGGCGCAGACTAGGGGCTTCCTGTTTTTCCCGAAAGGGTTCACTTTAGACGCTTACGAGATGGTGTTCAAAAATCCGTCGATCGGGACGGCTTATCTGAATACGTTGTTTTACGTGATCGTGGGAACGTCGCTGAACATCTTCCTGTCATCGATGGCGGCTTACGGCTTGTCCAGGCGTGATGTGCTGTGGAAAAATCCGATCATGTTCATGATCACGTTTACGATGTTTTTCGAAGGCGGCCTTATTCCTTCGTTCTTGCTCATAAACGAGCTCGGCATGATGGATACCCGCTTGGCGATTATCATTCCGACGGCGATCAGCGCGTTTAACCTAATTATTATGCGCACGGCGTTCCAAAGCGTGCCGCTGGAGCTGGAGGAATCGGCCAAGCTGGACGGTGCGAACGACTTCCGTATCTGCTGGTCGGTCATCTTCCCGCTGTCGATGCCGGTCATCGCGGTCATGCTGCTCTTCTACGGCGTGTCCCACTGGAATTCATGGTTCTCGGCGATGATCTACTTGCAGGACCGCGGCTTGTTCCCGCTGCAGCTGATTCTCCGCGAAATTTTGATCGTCAACGACACGAACAGCATGATGACGGACGTCAGTTCCGGCGACCAGATGCCGATCGGGGAAACGATCAAATACGCGACGATTATCATCGCGACGGTGCCGATACTATGCGTGTATCCGTTTTTGCAGAAGTATTTCGTGAAAGGGGTCATGATTGGGGCGGTGAAGGGGTGAATCGTGTCGATCAAAAAATGGGGCATGGATGCGCGATTCGCGTATCCATGCCCCGTTTTTGATGAGCGCCGTTCATCCCGATCATGACGGCAGGGTCATCGCATGTCGATCCGCCGCATGAGGGCGAGCATCGTGCATCTTAGATGCGACTCCGCGTTAAACCTTTAACATCGTCTCGAATTTGTCGGCGTCAAGCACGTTGCCGACGTAGAAGTCGCCGAAGTCCGCGTAGCGGGCGCTGACTTCGTCGAAGCGCATTTCGTAGATCAGCTTCTTGAATTGAAGCGCGTCGTCCGCGAACAGCGTCACGCCCCATTCCCAGTTGTCGAAGCCTACGGAGCCCGTAATGATCTGCTTGACCTTGCCGGCATATTGGCGGCCGATCATGCCGTGGCTGCGCATGAGCGAGCGGCGCTCGTCCATGCCGAGCATGTACCAGTTGTCCGCCCCGTCGCGGCGCTTGTTCATCGGGTAGAAGCAGATATGGTTCGCCTTCGGCAGCGTCGGCTTCAGCCTTGCGACGATGTCCGGATTCTGCATCGGGTCCGAGCCCGGCTGCGCCATGTAATTGCTCAGCTCCACGACGCTGACGTAGGAGTGGACCGGATAGGTAAAGCTCGCGAACGTCGTTTTGTTGAACGCCGTCTCGATCGCGTTCAGCTCCTCGAGCGACTCGCGCAAATGCATAAATACGAAATCGGCCTTCTGGCCGACGATGGAATAGACGGCGGTGCTTCCCTGCTTGTTTTGTTCCGTTTCCGACCATTGCCGCAAAAAGCTTTGCAGCTCGTCCAGCGCGCGGCTTCGCTCGCTCTCGTCTGCCAAGCGCCAAGCGGTCCAGTCGACGCTGCGGAATTCGTGCAGCGAGAACCAGCCTTCCAGTGTTTGTGCTGCTTCACTCATTGGATAGATTGCTCCTTTCATGCTCCTTATTGATGCTTCAATCATTGTATCGTAAGGTGGCGGATGGGAGCAAATGGCGGTCTTGTGACATTTGTCCCCATCCGATTGACTTCCCCCGCGCCATTCTTTAAACTAAAAAACGAGAATCTGAAAGGGGAAGTCCGGATGCTTCAGCTGATTATAGCGACGGTGCTGTTTATGGTCATGATGTTCGGCATCGGCTTTATTTTGAATATGCTTTTGAAGACGACATGGTTTCCGATTTATTTGTTCATTCTCGTCCTCATTCCGCTCGGCATATGGGCGCCGTGGGACAGCTCCGCCGAGGCGACGATCGCGAACTTCGCCCATTATACGATCGTGGATTACATACCGGTCATCGGCGCGCTCGCCGGCGCCTACATTAGCGGCTGGGCGATCCGGGCGCTGCGCCGGGGCGGCTACAAGATGTTCTAGCAGGCCAAGCGGCCGCTTTGAGAAATCCCTCGTTCGGGGGATTTTTCTATTTTTCGACTCGCACCGCATAGGCCTTATTTATGCTAAAATGATAGAGAGAAAGCTAGGGATGGAGTCGGTGCAATGCGCATCCATAATCTTTTGCAGTACACGGAACACCACCGTTATTACATATTCCGCGATTTTTCGCTCAGCAGCCTGGACTATAAAATGTTGTCGCTCATCTATCAGCCGATGATCGGTGCCTTCGCCGTCGCCTTCTATCAGCAGCTGTACCACGGCATCGCGGAAGGGTATGCCGGATATTCGCCCCTGGAGCCGCAGAGGAAGCTGTTCCTCGGTCTCGGGCTCGAGATGAACGAGCGGGGGCGCCGGTATTTGATCGAGCAGGCCTCGAAGCTTGAAGCGGTCGGCTTGCTGCAGACCTCGAGGCTGGCCGTGCCGGACAACGCTGACGTCATTTACGAATACGAGCTGGCCGAGCCGCTCTCGCCGGCGGAATTTTTCCGCAATATGCATCTTGCGATGCTGCTGCGCGACAAGGTCGGCAAGTATGCGGTCATCGCCCTGCGCGAATCGTTCGGCGCGGGAGAGCCGGACGAGCTGGCCGGCGCCGAGCTGGCGAAGGAGAACATTTCGGTGCCGTTCTACGAGTTGTTCAAGCTGAACATGCAGTCGGTAGACGACGAATTGGAGCAGGCGCTGACGGAGGTCGCCCCTTCGCGGCAACCATCGGAGCGGGCCGCGCCGGCAACGGCGGGCATCCCGTACGGCGAGATCATATTGCGCTTTCCCCGCAATTCGGCGAACCGGCGTTTCGTCGAGCGGCTCCGCGGCGACGAGGAGCAGCTGGCGCAGGTGAATTACGTTGCCTATAAATACAATCTGACCGTAACCGACGTATGCCGTCTTCTCGATGAGGACGGCATCTTCGGCGGCAGCGGCGAGCTGCAGGTCGACGAAATGCAGCTGAGAGCGAATCAGCTGTACCGGCAGGACAAGAAACGGGAAGGCGACCGGCAGCGTGCGCTTGCAAGGACGAAGCAGACCGCGGGCGAGCCGGATGGCGCGGACGAGCTGGCCGAGGAATACGAGGTCCGGGAACAGGATTTCCTGCAGGTGCCGAATCAGCTGAGCGGCCGATGCGACATCCAGCAATATAACATGCTGATGCGCAACGAGCCGCATACGAGGTTTTTGCAGCGGTTTTTCCCCGGCGCGGTACCGGATTGGATCGAGCGGGCGTTTGAGCGAATCGATATCAACTATAAGCTCGCGGCTCCCGTCATTAACGTGCTCATTCATTACGTCATCGGCGCGAACGACGCCCAGCGGGTAACGAAGACGTTCCTCGAAGCGGTTGCGTCCAACATGCTGGTGAAGCAGGTCGACACGTTCGAGAAGGCGGTCCAGTACGTCAGGGAGCAGACGCAGATGGAGCAGGAGAAGGAACGCCGCAAGGATGCGCCGGCCGGTTACGGCGGCCGCGGCGGCTATGCGGGCAAAGGGAGCGGCAGGGGAGGCGCGCGCGGCGCGGCGCGCAAGCCGGAAATTCCGATCGTGCAGGACGGGCGTACGGGCTCGGCCGTGTCGGCCGCGGAGCTGGAGGAGCTGCGCAAGCTGGCGCGCAAATTGGACGGAAACTAAGCGAAGCGGGGGGAGCGGGCAATGGAATCTTTGGGCGAGATGCTGAAAGCGTGGCCGACAGGCCGGACGATAACGGAGCAGGCCGAGCAGAAGCTCGCGGAGCTGCTTGCGGAGCCGCTCGTGGCGAAGCTGCGGGCGAAATACCCGGAGCTGGACGACCATACGATCAAGATCAATATGAGCCGCGTCTATCAATACGTGACCGAATACCGGAACTGTTCCGATTGTCCGGGACTTGAACGGTGCCCGAACGATTTCGAGGGGCATTATACGATGCTCGGCTGCGACACTTCGTACGGCTACCCCCAGCTTCACGACCGCAAGGTGGCCTGCAAGAAGTTTACGGCGCGCCAGAAGGAGGAGCGGATCCGGAGCCGGATCCGCAGCTTCTATATCGACGAGAAGGCGCTGAGGAGAGGCTACTCTTCGGATGAGATATTGACGAATGACTTGGAGCGGGCCAAAGCCGTCGGGCAGCTGCTCCGATACATCGACCGGACGAAGGAGCACGGCCTGCAGGAAGAGGGGCTCTATCTGGCCGGGCAGTTCGGAACGGGCAAGACGTTTCTGATGTGCTATATGCTGCAGGAGCTGGCGAAGGCGGGCTATTCCGGCGTCATCGTCTACATGCCCGACTTCGTCGAAGATTTGAAATCGCTCATGCATGAGCCCGGCAAGCTGAAGGAAACGGTCGAGATGATGAAGGAGACGGATTTGCTTATTTTCGACGATATCGGCGCCGAGAATTTGAATCCTTGGGTGCGCGACCACGTGCTGGGCGCCATCCTGAATTACCGGATGCAGCGCAAGCCGACCTTCTATACGTCGAATTACGAGCTTGACGCGTTGGAGCGCCATTTCAGCTTTACGAGCAAGGACGGCGACGAGCTGCACAAGGGGCAGCGAATTATGGACCGCATCCGGCCGTACGTCGAGGTCGTGATGGTAACGGGCGAGAACAAACGCGGACGCAAATAAGCGTTGGAAGAAGCTTCAATGGGCCGATCCCGGCAGGGAATGGGCCCGCTGAAGCTTTTTTCGTTTTTTGGGGCGATATAAGCGTTGTTTATGGGATTGATCATTTTTTTAAATTATGTATTGACAGTCCGGCCGGTCCGCTGGTAATATTCATCCATAACCAACTAAACAGGTAGGAATAGTGATTAACGACCGGACGAACCGGAGTAGACACCTAACTGACGGTAGAACAAGCGATCGGCTCATCGAAGGATGAACGGAGCGCGGATCTACGAGCCTGTCACATTAAATAAGGGGTGTTATGGCATGATGAAAAAGCTTACTCAAGTTCGTTCCGTCGTTATCCTGCTGGCATTGGCGCTCACGCTCGCCGCATGCGGCCAAGGCGGCGGCAATGCCGGAAATAATCGTGAAACGAATCAACCGGCCGGTGAGTCGACCCCGTCGAACGCGGCTCCGGAGCAGGAACCGAAGCCTCCTGTGGAGCTGCTGAACGTATCGTACGATCCGACCCGCGAGCTGTACGTCGAATTCAACGAGGCGTTCGCCAAGCATTGGAAAGCGGAGACGGGGCAGGACGTCACGGTCAAGCAGTCCCATGGCGGATCGGGCAAGCAAGGCCGCGCCGTCATCGACGGGCTCAAAGCGGATGTCGTCACGCTGGCGCTGGGCTACGATATCGACGCGATCGTCGAGCCGGGCTTGATCGAGGCGGATTGGCAGTCGCAATTCGAGCATAACAGCTCGCCGTATACGTCGACGATCGTATTTCTCGTCCGCAAAGGGAACCCGAAGGGCATCAAGGATTGGAACGACCTGATCAAAGACGGCGTCGAAGTCATTACGCCGAATCCGAAAACGTCGGGCGGCGCGCGCTGGAACTATCTAGCCGCCTGGGGCTATGCCCTGAAGCGGAACGGCGGCGACGAAGCGAAGGCGCAGCAATTCGTTGCCGAGCTGTTCAAGCATGTGCCGGTTCTCGATTCGGGCGCGCGCGGCTCGACGACGACGTTCGTCGAACGCGGTATCGGCGACGTCCTGCTCGCATGGGAGAACGAAGCGTTCCTGTCGATCAACGAGCTCGGACCGGATAAATTCGAGATCGTCTATCCGTCGCTCAGCATTTTGGCGGAACCGCCGGTCGCCGTCGTGGATAAGGTGGTAGACGAGCGCGGAACGCGCGAGGCGGCGGAAGCTTACTTGCAATATTTGTACACGGAGGAAGGCCAGGAAATCGCGGCCAAAAATTACTACCGCCCGATCTCCGAGACGGTCGCGGCGAAATACGCGGAGCAGTTCAAAGCGCTGGAGCTGCTGTCGATCGACAAGGATTTCGGCGGATGGAAGGAAGCGCAGACGAAGCATTTTGCGGACGGCGGCATATTTGACCAAATATACGCGCCTGGATCGTAAGGCCATGACCGCAGAGATTGGAGCTGACTTCACATGAAAGGTTCCAAGCCCCGTAACCGCAACGTTCTGCCGGGTTTTGGCTTATCGCTTGGCTTCACGTTGTTCTATTTGAGCCTGATCGTCCTGATCCCGCTGGTTGCCGTGTTCTTCCGCACGGCAGAGCTCAGCTGGCCGGAATTTTGGAGCACGGTTACGAGCGCCCGGGTGCTTGCGTCCTATCGGGTCAGCTTCGTAACGGCATTCGCCGCCGGCCTCGTCAACGCGGTATTCGGCCTGATCATCGCCTGGGTGCTCGTACGGTACCGGTTCCCGGGCAAGAAGCTCGTCGACAGCCTCGTCGACCTGCCGTTCGCGCTGCCGACCGCGGTTGCCGGGATTGCGCTGACGGCGATCTACGCGCCGAACGGCTGGATCGGATCGCTGCTGGAGCCGCTCGGCGTCAAGATCGCCTATTCGCCGGTCGGCATTACGATCGCCCTGATCTTTATCGGACTGCCGTTCGTCGTCCGTACCGTGCAGCCGGTGCTGCAGGATTTGGACCAAGAAACGGAAGAAGCGGCGGTCATGCTGGGGGCGTACCGGCTGCGCACGTTCCGGAAGGTTATTTTGCCCGAGCTGACGCCGGCGCTCGTAACCGGGTTCGCGCTGGCGTTCGCAAGGGGCATCGGCGAGTACGGCTCGGTCGTCTTCATCTCCGGCAATATGCCGATGAAGACCGAGATCGCCCCGCTGCTCATCATGACGAAGCTGGAGCAGTACGATTACGCGGGCGCTACCGCCATCGCGCTGGTCATGCTCGTCGTCTCCTTCCTCATGCTGCTCGTCATTAACGTACTGCAGTGGCGAATGAACCGCCGCGCGGTTGCGGATTAAAGGAGGAGCGAACGATGGCAGGAGCCATAACGGTACACGCGTCGGATGAGGCCGCAAGACGGCCGAAGCCTATTACGGAATCGGGCCCCGTCAAGTGGATCCTTATCGGCATTGCTTTTCTGTTTCTCGGACTGGTCGTCTTGCTGCCGCTCGCGTCGGTGTTCGTCGAAGCGTTCAAGAAAGGCGCGGACGTTTACATCGATTCGATAACGGAGCCGGATGCGTTGTCGGCGCTGAAGCTGACGCTTCTGGTAGCCGTCATCGCCGTGCCGGTCAATACGGTCTTCGGGATCGCGGCCGCTTGGGCGATCAGCAAATTCCGGTTTCGCGGCAAAAACATACTCATTACGCTGATCGACTTGCCGTTTGCCGTCTCCCCGGTCATATCCGGCCTCATCTACGTGCTGCTCTTCGGAGCGCAAGGTTTTCTCGGGCCGTGGCTCGACGAGAGGGGCATTCAAATCATATTCGCCGTGCCGGGCATCGTGCTGGCGACCGTCTTCGTAACGGTTCCGTTCGTCGCGCGGGAGCTGATTCCGCTCATGCAGGCGCAGGGCGTGCAGGAGGAGGAAGCGGCGGCGAGCCTTGGAGCGAAGGGCTGGCAAATATTTTGGCGGGTGACGGTCCCGAACATCAAGTGGGGCTTGCTGTACGGCGTTATCCTATGCAACGCGAGGGCGATGGGCGAATTCGGCGCCGTATCCGTCGTCTCCGGGCATATCAGGGGCGAGACGAACACGCTGCCGCTTCACGTGGAAATTTTGTACAACGAGTATCAATTCTCCGCTTCGTTCGCGGTCGCCTCGCTGCTCGTCATGCTCGCGGTCGTTACGCTCGTCGTCAAGAGCATCGTGGAATGGAAGACGGGCCGGCAGCGGCCGATCGGCTAATCGATGTTTAGAATGATAACTGGAGGGATTTCGAATGGCAAAACCGTTGGAAGTGGATCAACAATGGCTGGAGCGGATCGCGAATCAAGTGAACGGGCTTCAGTACGGGCAGGTCACGATTACGGTGCATGACGGGCGAATCGTCCAGATTGACCGAACGGAGAGAACGCGATATGACGGACCCTCTCAGAAGCAGCAGTCTCCATCCGAGCAGCAATCGAAGCCCCGCGAGCAAGCATCGAACGGGGAGACGCTGCGCATCGTCCAGTAGCCGGCATTTCGATTCTAGACAAGGAGCTGTCTCAAGAGGTCATGAAGCGACCTTTCGGGACAGCTCTATGTTTGCACAAAAAAAAGAGCAGCCGGCTGCTCTTTTTCTTTTACGGGGTGATGATGAATTTTACGATTACGGCTACGGCAAAAATAACGGTCATGAAGGCAAGCATGCCGCCAAAGCCGAAAACGACATCCATCAAGTCATGGCGCGGCTCTTCGTTAATATGTTCGCGCGGGTCTCTTACGTGTTCCATCGCAGACGTCCTCCTTGAAAGCCCGAATTCTTCAAATCGCGGCCGCAAGCGGCAGCATATATGTAGTATCGGTTAATTCAGCTTTAATTAGTATACCCAATCACACGAGCAATTGTAAAGCGATTACCGGTGACAATTGTAAGGCAAACTGTCCTTCATCTATGCTAAAATGTGATCAGTAGAAACGGGAGTCGGAGGGAGAGGCATGGAAGAGTTGGATCAGCGGCAGGCCGAGAAGCGGCTTGCCGAAGCGAAGGAAAATATAAGGAACAAGCTGGCGCTGCTCCCGGATCAGCCGGGCTGCTACTTGATGAAGAACGGCGACGGCGCCATCATATACGTCGGCAAAGCGAAGGTGCTCAAAAACCGGGTCCGGTCTTATTTCAACGGAAGCCATAACGGGAAGACGCAGCGGCTCGTGTCGGAAATTCGCGATTTCGAATTTATCGTCACTTCGAGCAACATGGAGGCGCTCATTCTGGAGTGCAACCTGATCAAGCAGCATCATCCTCGTTATAACGTCCTGCTGAAGGACGACAAATCGTTTCCGTATATTAAAATTACGAACGAGAAGCATCCGAAGCTGGAAATTACGCGGCGCATCGTGAAGGATAAAGGAAAGTACTTCGGCCCTTACCCGAACGCGTTCGCGGCGCAGCAGACGAAGAAGCTGCTCGACCGGCTGTATCCGCTCCGCAAGTGCAAGACGCTGCCGGACAAGGTCTGTCTGTATTATCATATCGGGCAGTGCATCGCGCCGTGCGAATATCCGGTGGAGCAGGCGGAATACGACCGGATGGTCCAGGAAATTACCCGTTTCTTGAACGGCGGGCAGGACGTCGTGAAGGCCGAGCTTCAGCGCAAGATGGAGGAGGCGGCCGAGGCGCTCGAATTCGAGCGGGCCAAGGAACTCCGCGATCAGCTGGTCGCCATCGACGAAGTGATGGAGAAGCAGAAAATTACGATGTCGGACGCGCTGGACCGCGACATTTTCGGTTATGCGGTGGACAAGGGCTGGATGTGCGTCCAAATTTTGTACATGCGCAAAGGCAAGCTGATCGAACGCCGGGGCACGACGTTTCCTTATTACGGGGAAGAATACGACGATTTCATGACATTCGTGACGCAGTATTACAGCGATAACCCGGCGCTGCCGAAGCAAATTTTGCTGCCTACGCCGCCTGAGCAGAATACGGCCGAAGCCGACGAGCCTGCGGGCTCGCGGGCGGACGAAGTAACGGCGTCGCTGCATAGCTGGCTCAAGGTTAAGGTGCATATGCCGCAGCGCGGCCGCAAGAGCGAAGTCGTCTCGATGGCGACGGACAACGCGAAGGTGATGCTGGAGGAGAAGTTCCGCCTGATCGAGCGCGACGAGGAGCGAAGCGTCAAGGCTTCGGAGTCGCTCGCAGGCTGGCTGGGGCTTGAGGAAGTTCGCCGCATCGAGGCGTTCGACAACTCGAACATTCAAGGGACGAACCCGGTATCGGCGATGGTCGTCTTCACCGACGGCAAGCCGGACAGGAAGGAATACCGCAAATACAAAGTCAAAACGGTCCAGGGACCCGACGACTACGAAACGATGCGCGAAGTGATCAGGCGGCGTTACGAACGGGTGTTGAAGGAAAACCTGCAGCTGCCGGACCTGATCGTGGTCGACGGAGGCAAGGGGCAAATATCGGCCGCCCTCGACGTGCTGGAGAACGAGCTGGGTCTGTTCATCCCGGTATGCGGCCTCGTGAAGGACGCGAAGCATAAGACGGCGCAGCTGATGACCGGCGATCCGGCGGAGATCGTGCCGCTGTCGCGCGACAGCCAGGAGTTCTATTTGCTGCAGCGCATCCAGGACGAGGTTCACCGGTTCGCGATTACGTTCCACCGCGAGCAGCGAGGCAAGTCGATGGTCGAATCGAAGCTCGATTCGATTCCGGGCATCGGCGAGAAGCGGCGCAAGCTGCTGCTCAAACATTTCGGCTCGGTCAAAAAAATAAAAGAGGCCTCCGTCGAAGACTTCAGGCCTCTCTCGATCGGCGAAAAACTGGCGTCGCAAATTATTGCCGCGCTACGGGAGGAGTCGTCCTGACGGACGGCTTCTTTTCTTTTCTGCCGCTCAAATATTTGATTGCGTAGGCGATCGGCACCGGCAATACGGCGAACAGCACGGCCGAAACGATATTCGGAGCCGAACCGATCGTGAGCAAGGAAATGCCGACCGCCGCGCTGTTGAAGATCGCATGGGTGAACATGGACGTCACGAGCCCGTATCTGACGAAAATATAGCTGAATACGAGGCCGATGATCATCAGCTCGATTAGCCGGGTCGTGGACGGGTAGAACGGGTACATGACGTGGCCGAGCGCCCAGAAGAACGTCGGCAGAATCGCGGCCGCGAACGTGTTCCTGAACCATCTGCGGAACAGGCCGATGCCGAAGAAACGGAACACGGCTTCCTCGGAAATCGCAGCCGCCCAGGCAAGCACGGGCATCAGCCACAGAACGCCCATGTTGTACGGGGATTGCGTGGCGTCTGTCGTATCCCAAGTGCCGATCGCGAACTTCAATCCGAGAAAAATAACGGATTGCAGAGCGAACAGGATGACCGCGAACAAATAAGACAAGCCCATGCTGCGCCATACATAGTCGCCGTAGCCCGGCTGTCCGAAACGCGGCCACAAGTCGCGTCCCTGCGCTTTCCAGAGCCCGTCGCCCGCGACGAGCGACACGTAGATCGACCCGGCCATCGGGATCGTGAGCGCGACGGTGAAGATGGCGGTGAACGTTACGGTCTGATCGGCCATTCCATTCTCTCCGAGCGATGCCCGGATGCCGTCTAGAATATTCAAATTCATGATAATATACGTAACGAAATAAATGACCGTCAAGATGATCCCGTATTTAAACGACGTGAACTTGCGGTACAAGACGGCATAAATGATCGCCAGCACGCCGAGCACGAAGCTCATGAACAAATAGCCGAAGCCCGTCAGGAAGCCGGCAATCCGATCTTGATCGGCCACGTAAGCGACATAATCGGGAGGCGCGGCGAATGCCGGTTTGTATTGGGTGACGACCGCACGGCCGTCGATCGAGAGAACGCTGACGTCGACGTTGAGCGCGGCGTCCTTCAAGACGTAGCCGGACGGCGATACGCTCCATACGCCGTTCTCGTACAGCCTGCCGCCCTGCAGCTCTTGCTCGCGGAAGCCTTGCTCCTTCAGGAAGCTTGCCGCCTCCGAAGCGATCTCGGACTCGGTCATCGCTTGCCCGTCGATCAGGAAATGCCAAGCGGCGATCGCTTCGTTCTGCATATGTACGTACACGAAGCCGGTGCCGCCCTGCTCGAACTTGAGATCGACCTGGTACGTGTCCGTCGGGAAGCGGGAATCGTATTGGTCGGCATAGTCGTCGACGAGCTCTTCCTTGGACAAATAGCCGTTCATGATCTTATCGGTTTGATGCACGGCTTTTGCCGATTTGACCGCTAGACCCGTCTCCTCTTCGGCGAACGCCGCCGCCCTCTCCTCCGCGGCGGATTTCTCCATGACATGCGGATCGTACTCGCCGGAAGCGATGGAATTGATAAGCGGGACGATGTCCATGCTTACGTAAATCACGAAGCACATAGCGGCAGCCCATATGAACCGTCTCCATTCCTTCGGCTTAATCGAATCAATCATCTGTTCACCTCGGGGACTTATTGTTGAAACAACCTATTTCTTACATTATCATATTAATCCCTGATTTATCCATTGAAAAAAGAGTTCTTTTCTTTCAAAAAGATGCGAAATAACGATGTCCGACAAGCTTGGCGCAGGCTGCACCGCATCGTTGCCCGTTTTTGAGTGGATTTCGCCCTTTTTGTCCCCATAACCTGCTTTATCTTGGGAAGCCTTTCGGATTATAATCGTAACGTCATACCAATTGAATCAAGCAGCCGAATTTCCGAAGGAAAACGGGGGAACCATAAAGCTGTCGCAAACCGATGTAACGGTAGATATCAATTCCGTTAATATGCGGCGGCAAGGGGTGAATTTCCGCTCACAAACGAAAGAGCGGGATAGGGCCGCCTGTCCAGGCCCGAATCCGTCAGCTAACCTCGTAGGCGCCAGTGGAACAGGACTCGTCGCATAAGCACGGAGTTTCCGGTGCTTTTTTTTGTGCTCGGACGCGGCCGTTAAGCTTCGATAGAAAATCGCTTAAAAGAAGGTTGAACGCATGAAAGAGGCTTGGAAAGTATGGAAATGGTCGCCGCCCCGCATATTGGTCAGCGGCTTCGCTCTAATCATTTTGCTCGGCGCCTTCTTGCTGTCGCTTCCGTTCGCGTCGGCGACGGGAGTGCGGCTGCCGTTTATCGACGCCTTGTTCACCGCCACTTCGGCCACTTGCGTAACGGGGCTTGTCGTGGTCGATTCCGGCACTTATTTTTCTGTGGCCGGGCAGATTATTTTAATGTGTCTCATCCAGCTTGGCGGGCTCGGCTTCATGACGATGGCGACGCTCATCGCGCTCGTGCTGCGCAAGAAGATTTCGCTTCGCGAACGCCTTATTTTGCAGGAGGCGATGAATCAGACGAGCATGGAAGGCATCGTGCGGCTCATCCGCCGGGTCATCGTTTATTCACTGTCGATCGAGCTGATCGGAGCCGCCTTATTTTCCGCCCGATTCGCGTTCGATATGCCGCTTGGCAAAGCGATGTTTTTCGGAGCGTTTCACTCCATCTCCGCATTCAATAACGCCGGCTTCGACATATTCGGCGATTTCAGAAGCTTGACCTTATATACATCCGATCCGATCGTTAATCTTACCGCGATTTTGCTGGTCGTATTCGGTGGACTCGGATTCGTCGTCATGTCGGATCTGCTCGAATTCCGCAAGAAGCGCAAGCTGTCGCTTCACAGCAAAGTCGTGCTTACGATGACGGGGTCATTGATCGCGGTCGGCACGCTCGTTTTCTTTATTTTCGAATTTACGAATCACTTGACGCTGGGCTCGCTTGATTGGGGAGGCAAATTATTTTCTTCCTTATTCCAGGCGGTTATGCCGAGGACGGCCGGATATAACTCGATCGATTTGACCGTCCTCCGTCAGGCGACCCAATTCCTCATTATATTGTTAATGTTTATCGGAGCTTCGCCGGGGTCCACCGGGGGAGGCATCAAGACGACGACGTTCGCCGTGCTGATCGGCGCCGTGTTTTCAATGATCAGGGGCCGCGAGGATATTATCCTTTTCCGGCATCGGCTGGGCAAGGATCGCATTTTCAAGGCGCTCACCATTACGATGCTCTGTCTTGGGCTAGTCATTGTCGTTACGATGCTGCTGTCCATGCTGGAGGATCATTCGTTCCTGGTCATCTTGTTTGAAGCAACGTCCGCTTTCGCGACGGTCGGGCTTTCGCTCGGCTTAACGCCCGAATTAAGCGAAGCGGGCAAAATCATCATCATATTGACGATGTTCGCCGGAAGGCTTGGTCCCTTGACGCTGGCATACGCGCTCGGACCGCGTGCGGAGAAGGAATTGTACCGGCATCCGGAAGGAAAAATTACGATCGGTTAGGAGATAGGGCAAGTGGGGAACAAAAAAAATCAGTTTGTCATCGTAGGATTGGGAAGATTCGGCTCGAGCCTCGGACGCGAGCTCGTCGGCCTTGGCCACGAAGTACTCGGAATCGATAAGGACGAGGAAGCGGTGCAGGAGATGAGCGGCGAGCTGACGTTCGCGGTTTCCGCCGACTGCACGGACGAGGAGGCTCTGCGTTCCCTCGGCGTCCGCAATTTCGATTGCGGCGTCGTGGCGATCGGCGACGACATACAGGCGAGCATCCTTACGACCATTTTATTGAAGGATTTGGGCGTGAAGAAAGTGGTCGCGAAGGCGATGACGGAGCTTCACGGGCGGGTGCTCGAGAAAATCGGCGTCGACCGCGTCGTCTACCCCGAGCGCGACATGGGCATTCGGGTCGCGCATCAGCTCGTTTCGCCGAACCTGCTCGATTATATCGAGCTGTCCAAGGAGTACACGATCGCCGAGCTTGCGGTGCCGAAATGCCTGAACGGCAAGTCGCTGCACGATCTGAATCCGCGCGCGAAATTCGGCTGCAGCATCGTCGCGATCAATAAGCCCGGCGGCATCATCATTGCGCCGACGGCCGCGGACGTGCTGACGGAGCGCGACGTGATGGTCATTATCGGGACGAACGACCAGATCGAGCATTTCGAGGCGACCGTTATAAAGTAGAAGCGGCTCATAGGGATTGCCAAGCGATAGATTGGAAAAAATGAAGGACAGCAGCCGATTAATAGCTGCTGTCCTTCTGCGTTGGCAGGCGCGCCGGCAGCTCGTCGATCCAAAGCCTGACCGACGGGGTGATGGCGGCCGAGTCGGCGTGGATGAGCGAGGTCGTCCGCTTCGTGTCCTCCAGCTCCCTGATCGGGACGATGATGAGTTCGTTATCCTCAAGCAGCTCGTGGCGCATATAGGAGTGAGGAAGGAGCGTTGCGGCCCGGCATGTATGGAGAAGCCGCAAAATCGCCTCGAAGGAGTCGATCTCCATGCGTACGTCCGGCTGCAGATGATACTTGTCGAACAGCTCGTCCGTGAGCAGGCGGTACCAGGTTCCTTTGGAGAACAGAATCATCGGCATGCCGGTCAGGTCCTGGATGCCCAGCGTTCCTTTGTCGGTAATGACCTGATTCCGGGGAAGGACGAGGGAGAGATGGTCCTCGAACAACGGAATGCAGCGCAGCGTGGAATCCTCGATGCTGGAGGCGACGATGCCGATGTCGGCTTTATGGTCGCGGACGAGCGAGACGATCTCATGCGTTTTGCCGGTTACCGCCTTGATCTCGATCTCGGGATGGGCGCTCGTCAAGGACTGGATCAAATCCGGCAGCGTCGTCTGAAGCGTCGTCAAACTGGCGCCGATCGTAAGCGTCGTATAGCCGGTCGCCGTCAC
Organism: Paenibacillus arenilitoris; assembly: GCF_014705655.1. Taxonomy (GTDB): domain Bacteria; phylum Bacillota; class Bacilli; order Paenibacillales; family Paenibacillaceae; genus Pristimantibacillus; species Pristimantibacillus arenilitoris. The sequence goes on from NZ_JACXIY010000007.1 coordinate 180,420, forward strand.
CTCGGAGACATTCTGCAAATATTTGCGGTGAAGCCGGCGAAGCTCGATCGCGTATTCATAGGTCAGCTGGCCGATGCGCGTCAATTCGAGCCGCTTGCCGATGCGCCGGAAGAGCGGAGCTCCGATCTCCTGCTCGAGCTTGGCGATTTTGCGCGACAGGGCGGGCTGGGACAGGTTGAGCAGCGCCGACGCTTTGTTCATGCTCGATTGCTCGACGATGACGGTAAATACATGCATCTCTTCATTCATTGAAGGTGCTCCTTATGTCATTTCGTTATAAGAAATTATAAAAAATAAGCAATTCCATTATAAGCCGAAAAGGAGTAGGATGGGAAGTGTGACTAATGTGTGTCGAGTTTTGTTGACGGAGGTACATGCTGGGGTTACAATGTAGAATGATTTGTAAAGAAAACGCAAGAGAGACTTGAAAGGAGAAGGAATGACACATGAAAGGAAATTCGTATTTCTCGCGCAAGCTTCATTCGCTGCTCGGGATCATTCCGCTCGGCGGCTTTATCGTCGTGCACGGTCTGACCAACTACCAGGCGTTTGAACGCGGACCCGAAGGCTTCGCCAAGGGCGTGCATTTCATCAACAGCTTGCCCGTGCTGCCGCTGCTCGAGATTTTCGGCATTTACCTCCCGCTATTGTTCCATGGCATTTACGGCTTATACGTCGCATACCAGTCGAACTCGAATACGGGACGCTTCCAATACGGCCGGAACTGGGCGTTTACCGCGCAGCGGGTGACGGGGGTAATCACCTTCGTATTCGTATTCTGGCACGTATACCAAACGAGGATGCAAATTTATCTCGGCAACCTGACGCATGAAGAGCTCGGCTCGACGATGAACCATATCGCCAGCAATCCCGTATACTTCGTGCTTTACGTGATCGGCGTGCTCGCGGCCATATTCCATTTCAGCAACGGACTGTGGGCGTTTCTCGTCAGCTGGGGAATTACGATCGGCCCTAAGGCGCAGCGCATTTCCTCGTACATTTGCATGGGCGTTTTTGTTATCGTTTCCGCGTTGTTCATTCTGTCGCTCGTCGCGTTCAGCGGCGACGAATTCAAGGAAGCTGAGAATGCCGCGCTGGCATTTACGAATATCGGTTAGTTTGTAGACAAGGAGCGAAACGTAATGGCAAAAAATAAAATCATCATCGTTGGCGGCGGCCTGGCCGGCTTGATGGCGACCATCAAAGCGGCGGAAGCGGGCGTGCACGTGGATCTGTTTTCCCTCGTGCCGGTCAAACGTTCCCATTCCGTCTGCGCGCAAGGCGGCATCAACGGCGCCGTTAATACGAAAGGGGAAGGCGACTCTCCGTGGGAGCACTTTGACGACACGGTATACGGCGGCGACTTCCTCGCGAACCAGCCTCCGGTCAAGGCGATGTGCGACGCCGCGCCGGGCATCATCCACCTGATGGACCGGATGGGCGTTATGTTCAGCCGCACGTCCGAGGGCTTGCTCGACTTCCGCCGGTTCGGCGGTACAAAGCATTCGCGTACGGCGTTCGCCGGCGCAACGACGGGACAACAGCTGCTTTACGCATTGGATGAGCAGGTTCGCCGGTGGGAAGCGGCAGGATTAGTCAACAAATTCGAGCATTGGGAATTTCTCGGCGCAGTAGTCGATGACGACGGCGTCTGCCGCGGCGTATCGGCGCAGGATCTCCGTTCGATGGAAATTCATACGGTTCGCGCGGATGCGGTTATTTTGGCTTCCGGAGGTCCCGGCATTATTTTCGGCAAAACGACTAACTCGGTCATTAATACGGGAACCGCTGCAAGCGCCGTTTATCAGCAGGGCGTCCACTACGCGAACGGCGAATTCATCCAAATTCACCCGACGGCTATTCCGGGCGACGACAAGCTTCGCTTGATGTCGGAATCGGCGCGCGGCGAAGGCGGACGGATCTGGACTTACAAGGACGGCAAGCCTTGGTATTTCCTTGAGGAGAAATATCCGGCTTACGGCAATCTCGTTCCGCGCGACATCGCGACCCGCGAAATATTCAGCGTGTGCGTCGATCAGAAGCTCGGCATTAACGGCGAGAACATGGTATACCTTGACCTATCCCACAAGGATCCGAAGGAGCTTGACGTGAAGCTCGGCGGCATCATCGAAATTTACGAGAAGTTCATGGGCGACGACCCGCGCAAAATTCCGATGAAGATTTTCCCTGCTGTGCATTACTCGATGGGCGGCATGTGGGTCGACTACAACCAAATGACGAATATTCCGGGGCTGTTCGCAGCCGGCGAGTGCGAGTATCAATACCATGGCGCGAACCGTCTGGGCGCAAACTCGCTGCTGTCCGCCATTTATGGCGGCATGGTAGCCGGACCGAAAGCCGTCGAATACATCAAAGGTCTTAAGAAATCGGCCGAGGACGTCGCTGCCTCCGTATTCGACCGCGAAACGAAGCGTCAGACGGACAAGTATAACAGCATTGTCAAAATGAACGGCACTGAGAACGCGTACGTCATTCACAAGGAGCTTGGCGAATGGATGACGAACAATATGACGGTCGTTCGCTTCAACGATAAGCTGGAAGCGACAATCAACAAGATCAAAGAGCTGAAGCAGCGCTACGCGAGCATCAACATCAACGATACGGCGGGCTGGAACAATGCAGGTGTCGCCTTTACTCGTCAATTATGGAACATGCTTGAGCTTTCCGAAGCGATGACGTTGGGCGCCCTTATGCGCAACGAGAGCCGCGGCGCTCACTATAAGCCGGAATTCCCGGATCGCGACGACGATCAGTTCATGAAGTCGACGATTGCGAAATGGACGGCGGAAGGCCCTCAAATTTCGTACGAGGATATCGACGTTAGCTTGATCAAGCCTCGCAAACGCGACTACTCGAGCGATAAGAAGAAAGGAGAATAACGATGGCTGACACGACTGTCGCAACTAAAACGGTTAAGTTTATCATTACGCGCCAAGATACTCCCGATTCGAAGCCGTATACGGAAGAGTTTGAAATTCCGTACCGCGCCAATATGAATGTGATCAGCGGCCTGATGGAAATTCAGCGCAACCCGACTAAAGCGGACGGAGCGAAAACGGCTCCCGTATGCTGGGATTCGAACTGTTTGGAAGAAGTATGCGGCGCTTGCTCCATGGTTATTAACGGCAAGCCTCGCCAGGCGTGCAGCGCGCTTATCGACAAGCTGGAGCAGCCGATCCGATTGGAGCCGATGCGCACCTTCCCGGTTGTCCGCGACCTCGTCATTAACCGCGAGCGCATGTTCGGCGCGCTCAAGCGCGTGAAGGCGTGGATTCCGATCGACGGTACGTACGATCTGGGTCCCGGTCCGCGCATGGCGGAAACGAAGCGTCAATGGGCATACGAGCTGTCCAAATGCATGACCTGCGGCGTATGCCTCGAGTCTTGCCCGAACGTGAACGACCGCAACAGCTTTATCGGCCCGGCGGCCATCTCCCAGGTTCGATTGTTCAACGCGCATCCGACTGGCGAGATGAACAAGGAAGAGCGTCTGGACGCGCTCATGACCGACGGCGGCATCGAAGGCTGCGGCAACTCGCAGAACTGCGTCCGCTCTTGCCCGAAGGGCATTCCGCTGACGACCTCGATCGCGGCGATCAACAAAGATACGACGAAGCACTTGTTCAAAAAATGGCTCGGCATGTAAGACGGCCGGGCTTGCGGAATCCCCGATTCGTTCGGGGATTCTTTTTTTGTTAGCCGAAGACGCAGCCTAACGGACACGGGAGCTCTTATTTCGATGAAACGGATCCCTTTTCACTGTTAACGGACAGGAGAGTCGCTATTGTCATGAAACGGCTTCATTTATCGCCCAAGAATGCGGTATAAGGTCGCTCAAGTCCGTTACATTTTCCAAAGCGCATCTTCCTGCCAAATAACGGTATCTGAGTCCGTGCGCGCCTAGCAAAGCTGGGTACAACTAGCCGGTGAAAGTCCGGTCGGGGTAGGGGCCAAGCCGCCTCGTAGCTAGCAGG
>NZ_JACXIY010000070.1 GCF_014705655.1 Paenibacillus arenilitoris
CGCGTTCATCGGCGCCGCGGCCGCGCTGCTGCTGGCGGCCCCGCAGCCCGCTGAGGCTGCTGCGGGTACGCCCGGCGGCCTAGCTGCGGCGGCATGGATCGCCGCCACGGCCGCCGCCGGCCTGGCCGGCGCTTTCGCCGACTCGCTGCTCGGCGCAACCGGCCAGGCCATGTACCGCTGCCGGTTATGCGGCAGCGAGACCGAGCGCGCCGCGCATTGCGGCAGCGCGGCGGAGCGGGTGCGCGGCTTTGCCGCGCTGAACAACGACAGGGTGAACCTCCTGTCGTCGCTGTTTGCCGGCGTGCTCGCATGGGCGATCGGCACGCTGCTGTTTTAACGGCGGCGCCGCATGTCCGGCGGGCCGGCCCGACAACAAAAACGGGCAGTCGACCGAACCCGGTCCGACTGCCCGTTTTTGTTGTTAGTTCGTCAGCTGCTCCATTTGACCGATCAGCTCTTCGAACACGCTCATCGCCTGCTCGATCGGCTCCGGCGAGGACATGTCGACGCCGGCCTTCTTCAGGATGTTGATCGAGAAGTCGCTGCCGCCGCTCTTCAGGAAGCCGAGGTAACGGTCGACCGCCGGCTGTCCTTCCTCCAAAATCTGCTTGGAGAAGCTGGTCGCCGCCGAGAAGCCGGTCGCGTATTTGTACACGTAGAAGCTGTTGTAGAAATGGGGGATGCGCGCCCATTCCATCTCGATGTCTTTGTCGACGACCATGCCCGTTCCGTAGTACTGGACGTTAAGGTCGTAATAAATTTTGCTGAGCTCCTGCGGCGTAAGCGATTCGCCTTGCTCCGCGCGCTCGTGCACGATTTTCTCGAACTCCGCGAACATCGTTTGCCGGAACACCGTCGTGCGGAACTGGTCCGCGTAATAGGTGAGCAGGTACATCTTTTCCTTCGGATCGGTCGACTTGCCGAGCAGATAGTCCATCAGCAGCGCCTCGTTCAGCGTGGAGGCGACCTCCGCGAGGAAGATCGTGTACTGCGCGTCGCGGTAATTCTGGTTCGTATCCGAATAGTACGAGTGGAGCGCGTGGCCCATCTCGTGGGTCAAGGTGAACATGCTGTTCAAGTTGTCCTTATGGTTAAGCAGCACGTAAGGATGCGTGCCGAACGCGCCCCAGCTGTAGGCGCCGCTGCGCTTGCCTTCGTTCTCGTAGACGTCGATCCAGCCGTCCTCGAAGCCTTCCTGCAGCACCTTCAAATAATCCTCGCCGAGCGGCTTCAGGCTGTCGGCGACCGTCTTCTTCGCTTCCTCGTACGTAATGTCCATCTTGAACTCTTCGACGAGCGGCGCGAACAGGTCGTACATATGAAGCTCGTCAAGCCCGAGCAGCTTCTTGCGAAGCTCCATGTACCGGTGCATGAGCGGCAAATGCTTATGAATCGTATCGATCAGGTTCGTGTAGACTTCCTTCGGAATATTGTCGCCGTACAGCGACATGCCGAGCACGGAGTCGTATTTGCGGGCTTTGGCGTAAAAAATGTTTTTCGTTACGTTCGCGTTCAGCGTGGAGGCGAGCGTGTTCTTCAGCTTCCCGTACGTATCGTACATCGCGAGGAACGCTTCGCGGCGCACGTCGCGGTTTTTGCTTTCAAGAAACTGTATGTAACGGCCGTGCGACAGCTCGACTTCCTCGCCGTCCTCGTTTTTCACCTTCGGGAATTTCAAGTCCGCGTTGTTCAGCATGCCGAAGATCGTGCCCGGCGCGGAGCTGACGTTGCCGACTTGGGCGAGCAGCGCTTCCTCGCTTTTGGAGAGGACATGGGCCTTCTGGCGGCGCATCTCTTCGAGCGTATGGCGGAATTTCGCGACGGATTCGTCTTTAATAATGGCGTCAAGCTGTTCGTCGGACAGGCCGAGCACTTCGGGGGTAATAAAGGAAAGCGCCTCTCCAGACTCCACGCTGAGCTTCTTCGATTTGTCGGAAAGCGCTTGATACGTCGGCTCCGCCGTATCCTCGTGATGCTTCATATTGGCGTATACATACAGCCGCTCCACGTGCAGCGACAGCTCATCCTCCAGCTCGAAGCATGCCTTGAGCTGGGAGACATCCGCCAGCTTGCCCTGATAATCGGCGATTTGTTTGATCTGTGCCTTCGCTTCCGCGTATTCCTTGTCCCAGGCCGCCTGGTCGCCGAACAGATCCTCCAGCTTCCAGCGGCTTTCCGGCGCGGTTTCTGAACGTTTCGGTACGTGATTCATCGAATTCCTCCTTGGTATGGATAGGGTTGGTAAAACATGCGGATCATTCGCTGCGCCAACGCTGGCGGGAGCGGCGCCCGGAACGAGGCTGAGTGCCAGCAGCAAGGGTAGCCATTTCATCCGTTAATCACCTCGGGGCACAATTTGTGGTTACTTTGCCCGCGAGGCGCTTCGAATATGCTTGCGGCCGACCTGCCTAAGCCGATCCCATCGTGAAAAAGGCGTAGACGATAAGAAAAAAGGCAAACGCGATCAGCGCGATGGCGATCAGCGCAAGACCGCGGCGCATGCCCGGCGGCAGCGAGTCCCGCTTCATGATGACGATCGCTCCCAGCGAGAATGCGGCGATGATGAAGATGACGGTTGCGGTTGCGTCCATTCGTTAAACAAGCCTCCTGATCGTAATAAAAAGGCGCATCGCCCGGCAGCGGCCTTCCGGCCGTACATAGTTGTCTATGCCGGCCCATGCTACGTTATGTTCGCCGCAGAGGGTAATTTTTCCTGCCGCTGAAGCGGCTGTCCGCGCCTATACTTTGCGCAGGGCGTCCATGATCGCCGCAAGCTCCTCCTCGCGGCCCGCGAAGTCGGATGGGCGGAAGCGCTTCTCCGCCCAGTTCATCATTTCGGGCCGGCTGACGAACGTATGGCTGTCCTCGCCCCACTGATCGGATATTTCGCGGACGACGAGCGTTTTGCCCTGTACCTCGACCGTCAGCATGTTGTATTTGTCGGTTTTATAGATTTCGTGTTTTTTGAACATGTTTTTCACCCTTTTGATCGTTGAATATGGTATTCTTTTCATCATAGCCATTCTGGCGCCCTTAAGCAATACGGCAATGCGCATGGCGCGCTTCGGAATGGCGAAAGGCTACGGTATTGGGACGAGTTGAGACGAGAAGAGACGAGAAGAGCAGAGGAGAGTGCAACGATGAACAAAGCAGGCTATGAGCAAATCGGCGTCGCGATGACTTGCCGAGGCTACGAAGAGTACGTGCGGATGTTCGATTTGACGGATGAAGCATTGCGCCAAGGGAAGGTGCTTGACGTCGCGGCGGGAGCTTCTTCGTTCACGGCCGAGGCGAACGAGAGAGGCTTCGAGGCGGAAGCGGTCGATCCGCGTTACGGGACTCGGCATGCGGATTGGGTTGCCGAAGCCGAGCGGGAAATCGACTATTCGACGGCCAAGCTGGGCCGGATCGCCGATTCCTTCGACTGGAGCTATTACGGTTCGCTCGAGAACCATAGGAAGGGCCGGGAGGCGTCGCTTGGACGATTTGCCGCGGACGTGGCGGAAGTCAAGAGGACCCATCGGTATAAGCAGGGCTTCCTGCCGGAGCTGCCGTTCGAGGACAACCGGTATTCTCTCATCCTTTGCAGCCATTTCCTGTTCCTGTATGCCGCCCAGTTCGGAGCGGAATTTCACCGCCTGTCGGTGCTTGAGCTGATGCGGATCTGCAAGCCGGGCGGCCAAATCCGGATTTACCCGCTCCTGTCGCTGAACTGGGAGCCGTACCCGGAGCTGGATGCCTTGCTCGAGTCGATCGAGGCCGCCGGAGGCCGAGCGGAATTATTGCCATCGCGGCTTCCTTTTATTCCCGGATCCGATCAATTTTTACGGATTTTGCCGTAAATTGCTTTTTCCGATCACAATCGCTATAATGATGCTATTCGCCGCAACGATGCGGCGGTTATATTAGGAGGTTGTTCAATTGAAAGGGACAGTTAAATGGTTTAACGCGGAGAAAGGCTACGGTTTCATCCAAACCGAAGGCGGAGAGGACGTATTCGTGCATTTCTCGGCGATTCAAGGCGAAGGCTTCAAATCGTTGGACGAAGGACAGGCGGTCGAGTTCGACATTACTGAGGGTAACCGCGGAGCTCAAGCGGCCAACGTCATTAAACTATAAGAATGAAGCGCAGCTAACGAATGCAAACAGGCTCCCCGGCGACGGGGAGCCTGTTTGCATTTCGTTTTGGGTTATGCGGCCGGCGCCGCTTTTAACGGTCGGATCGGCTGAAGTAATGGCGGGTCAGGAAGCCTGCCGCCGCGACGATCGCGAACAGGGAAGCCGTCTGGAAGAACGACGACCGGCCGAATTGGTCGTAGACGAACCCTCCGAACGTGCCGCTGATGACGCCCGCAAGCCCGGTCCAGACGACGGCGTATACGGCTTGGCCCGATGCGCGATATTCGTCGGGGATGAGGTTCGACAAGTACCGGAGCGCGGTGGAGAAATAGATCCCGAACGAGATGCTGTGCATCGCCTGGGTCGCGACGACCCAGCGCGGATCCTCGATCTCGCTCAGCAGCCAGAACCGGAGCGCGTACATGATCGAGGCGATCATCAGAAGCGGAAGCTCCTTGAACTTATGGCCGTATTTGCCGAGCAGGAAGAGGGTCGGAATCTCGCTCATCGCCGATACGAGCCAAGCCAGCCCGACGAGCGAATCGCTGGCGCCCATCTGCCGCATGGTGACGGCGAGGAAGCCTTCGTACATGCGGTGGGGGATCGATATTGTCAAGATGATCAGGAAGAACAGCAGGACGTTGCGCTGCCGAAGCAGCTTGAAGAAACCAGAGAAATCGATTTTTTTGGCGCTGCCCCGATAGTCCTTGATCCTCGTCGTCAGCGTTAAGGTGACGGCGATCGTACAAAGCGCGAGCGGCAGCGTCCATTGCGAGCCGAGCTGCTTCAATATGAGTCCGAACGTATAGGCCGTTACCGCGAACCCGAGCGATCCGAAGATCCGAACGAGCGCGTACGGCGTGCCCGTATGCTGGCTGGACAGCAGCAGCAGGCTGTCGCTAAGCGGGTTCATCGGCGTTTGAAAAAAATAAAAGCCCATCATGACGAGGCAGACGAGCGCGAAGTGCTCGATCGGGAACAGCATCGAAATCATGACGAGCTGGCCGAACAGGATGAGCATGAGCAGCTTTTTGATCGTTCTGAACCGATCGCTGGCCATGCCTAGAATGAGGTTGGCGAATATCGAAATAAAGGGGCCCGTCGAATAAATAATGCCGATTTGCTGCTCGGAGAAGCCGCGGTCCAGGAAGTATAGCGGGATGAACGAAACGACCATCGCCTGCGTCGAATAGGCCGAGAAACTGAATATCCGAAGCCAGAGCGTTTCCTTCCGCGCCGCGCGGGATTTATTGATTGAAGCTGTTGGTGCCGTATCCATGATTGCCATTCACTCCATCTCTTTCAACAAACCATATCAAAATAGTATAGCACGGAATCACGGCTCGACCAATGAGAATTACGGCTGGATTATTGCGGTTTGAAATGGTACATTAGGATGTGGAGGTTTACTATGGGGACTTATCGGTTTGAGTGGAATGAACGGCTTCGGATCCGGCTTCCCGTGTTGGAGTCGGAATGGGAGCGGTACGAGCCGTCCGCGCAGCTGGCGATCGTGGAACAGTGGGAGCTGATCAGGGGTACGATCCCGGATCGCGTCAAGGAGTTCGAACGGCTCATCGACGCGAAGCAGGCGAGGCTGTCCGACGAAGACAGCTTCGAGCAATCTTGTATATTAAACTATGAAATTGCCGATTATGCGAGTAGGATCAACGATTTGCACATTTGGTACCGAATCGATCAACAGTTGGAATCGCGCCGACATTCATGATTATGATTTTGAGGAGGGGTGCGTCGTGAGATTGACCACTTTATCGGGCAGCCGAGTGCCCCAAGGCGCGCTGAAGCTTATGCATCGCGTGTATAAGTACGTGCTTCCGGGAGTGGACAAGGAGCTCGGACAGCTCCGCGCCATCGCCGAGAGGATACCGGATCCCGAACTGCGCGCGCAGGCGCTCGCCAGCATGGCCAGCAAGAAATTTCATTGCCAGGGAGGCGGCGTATACGCGGCCGCGAACCTGGAGCATCGGGATAAGCTAATCCCGCTCATCGTGGCGCTGCAGACGATCAGCGATTATTTGGACAATCTGTGCGACCGAAGCACTTCGCTCGACCCGGACGATTTCCGGCTGCTGCATCAGTCGATGCTCGACGCCGTCAATCCGGGCGTCCCGCTGCGCGACTACTACGCGCTCCGCGCCGAGAATGACGACGGAGGCTACCTGCACCATCTCGTTACGACCTGCCAGACTCAGGCGGAGAAGCTGCCCTCCTACGGCAGCGTGCGGAAGCACGTAACGGAGCTGGTCGGGCTGTATGCCGATTTGCAGGTGTACAAGCATATTCGCAAAGATTTGCGCGAGCAGCACCTGCTTGCTTGGTGGGAGCGTCATCGCGGAGACTATCCGAATTTGAGGTGGAACGAGTTCGCTGCGGCGACGGGTTCGACGCTCGGGATGTTCATGCTGTTCCTGGCGGCCGGCGAAGAGACGTTGTCCGAGCAGGATGCCGCCGCGATCAAGAGCATTTACTTTCCGCACGTATGCGGGTTACATATCCTGCTCGATTATTTAATCGACCAGGAGGAGGACTATGCGGGCGGCGATCTCAACTTCTGCAACTACTACGAAGACGGGACGCAGCTTGCCCATCGCATGGACCTGATCGTGAACCGGGCAAGAGAAGACGTTGAGAAGCTTCCGGCGTCCCGGTTTCACCGTTTGATTATCGAAGGACTGTTAGCCTTGTATTTATCGGACCCAAAGGTCCGCCGCCAGGCGGACGTCAAAGACGTGTCTAGGAAACTTATGAAGAACAGCCCGCTGACGCGTCTGTTTTTCCTCGTCAACAGCATCTGGATTCGGAAACAACGGGCTTAACTATAATTACGATCATGTGGAGGAATGAACCATGTCAGCAGTCAAATCAATCGCAGTACTGACGAGCGGAGGAGATTCGCAAGGGATGAACGCGGCCGTCCGAGCCGTCGTTAGAAGCGCCCTGTTTCACGGGCTGGACGTTTACGGCGTGCAGCGCGGCTACCAGGGCCTCATCAACGATGATTTGAGGCAGATGGATTTGCGCAGCGTCGGCGACATCATCCAGCGCGGCGGCACGATTCTGCAAACGGCGCGGTGCAAGGAATTTATGACGGCCGAAGGCCAACAGCGAGGCGCCGAGGTGCTCCGCTCCAGGGGCATCGACGGCCTCGTGGTCATCGGCGGCGACGGCTCTTACCAGGGCGCGAACAAGCTGTGCAAGCTTGGGATCAAGACGATGGGCTTGCCGGGCACAATCGATAACGACATTCCGTTCACCGACGTGACGATCGGGTTCGATACCGCGGTCAGCATCGTCGTTGACGCGATCAACAAAATCCGCGACACGATGTCGTCCCACGAGCGTTCCTCGGTAGTCGAGGTCATGGGACGCCACTGCGGAGACATTGCGCTGCATGCCGGGCTGGCGAGCGGCGCGGAGACGATTCTCGTGCCGGAAGTGCCGTTCGAGCTCAGCGAAGTGGCGGATCGGATGAAGACGAATTTCGCCAAGGGCAAGCGCCACAGCATTATCGTCGTCGCCGAGGGTGCCGGCAAAGGCGAGGACGTGGCAAGACAAATTACGTCCGATTGCGGCATCGAGCCGCGCGTCACGGTGCTCGGCCATATTCAGCGCGGCGGAACGCCGACGGCGGCCGACCGCATCCTGGCAAGCCGGCTTGGCGATTTCGCGGTAAGGCAGCTCATGGAAGGCAACTCGGGCAAGGCTTGCGGCGTCGTTCGCGGCGAACTGGTTACGACGGATATCGATACGGTCGTCAATTCGAAGAAGCCGTTCGACATGAGCATGTACGAGCTTGCGATCCGACTATCGCAATAGGGAAGTGATCGGATGTTTCTATACAAAATCGAAATCGAGCTGGCCGACCGGCTGGCCTATCTGGTCATACTGGCGGATTCCGACGAGAAGGCGCTGAACCTCGTAGAAAGCCACGTGGAGAGGCATTTCATCAAGAAGCCCGATATTCGCTCGATCGCTCTCGTCGAGAAGAAGAGGGTGGAGAACGGCAGCGGCTATATCGTGGAAGGCCCTCGTCATTGAGAGTTTGTCCCAGTAGCAGGTTAGCTTGCTTAATGGACGGTACGCTTAATTATTAAAACAGGAAAACGGCGGTGCCAGGCAATTATCCTGCACCGCCTTTTCTGATTTTCGGTCTGCTGCTGCCTTCTTGAGGAGATGATGCTGAAAAAAGAGCTGTCCCGAATATCATCTCGTCATGACATTCGGGACAGCTCCGATTTTGTTACTTGTACGTTACGCCCGGAGAATATTTGTTGCCGGCGTTCCAGAGCAAATATTCGTTGATCCCCGTATCGTGCAGCGCTTTGATCTGGGCTTCCACCTCGGCCTTGCCGTACTTGATGTACTGGCCCTTGCCAAGCCAGCTTGCGGTGAAATCCTGAATCCAAGGACGGATGATCGGCTTGAGGCCGCCGATCGGCTCCAGCTTCTCGTGCGTATCCAGCATCGCTCCCTTAATCGTCTCATAAGGGCTTTTGTCCGGGAACTTCTGCTTGAACCAGCCGGTGCTGTAATGGCTCGGGTACACCATCGGCGATATGACATGCGTGTCGTTCGAGATTTTGACGAAGTCCTGGCCGATTCCTTCCGCCGCGGGAACGGACGCCGCGTAGCCGAATATGTCGACCGAAACGCGCACGCCGAGCGGCTCGAGCTGCTCCCTGGCGTACTTGACGAAACCGGCGACCGCGTCGACGCGGCTTTGATCGGTTTTGTTGAAGGTAAGCGAATCGGCCTTGTTCTCGAAGCCTTCCGGGAACCTGACGTAGTCGAACTGGATTTCCTTGAAGCCGAGCTTCGCCGCCTCCTTCGCGACGGCGACGTTATATTCCCACACTTCCTTGCGGTACGGGTTGACGAAGCTTTCGCCGCGGCCGTTCTTCCAGATGGTTCCGTCCTGGTGAAGGAAGGACAGCTCCGGCTGCTTGCGCGCGAGCACGGTATCCTTGAAGACGACGATCCGGGCGATCGGATAAATCGCGTGCCGCTTCAGCGTCTCCATCATCTCGCCGATGTCTCCGATGTATTTTTTGGATACGCCGGTTTCAAGAAGCTCTGGCGTCGTCGTAGGATATGTAATATACCCGTAATCGTCCTTAATATCGATGACCATGCCATTTAGTTCGGTGTCGTCGACCAGCTTCAATAAGGAAGCCATGCGCGCGCCGCCCGCGCTGTGCGCGGTAACGTAGATACCTTTGATCGGCGGAGTGTCCGGCTGAGGGTCAATCTTTGCGATCGCCTCGCCGGTTGTCCCGGTTCCTTGCCCGCTGGCATGGAGAGTATCCGGCTTAATAATCGTCTGACCTGCCGCCGCATTCAAATAGGACACGGCCAGCCGCCTGGCCGTCTCGCTGTCTTCCCCGCTACCGACGAGCAAGTTGTATAGCAGCAGCAAGACCGTTATGATGTTGTCCATTATGCTCTCTCCCCGTCAGCTATTTACGTTCAAATTATAAAGCAGATATCGTGCCGTGGTCATTAACTTTTTTTAAAACTACGACGGCACAATTAACTAACAGGATTTTCCTGCGCTTTGTCGAATACATAAGAGATAAGAATTTTACGGGAGTTGTCCT
>NZ_JACXIY010000071.1 GCF_014705655.1 Paenibacillus arenilitoris
ATGCCGCTGGTTACGTTTGGCGTCCATTCGTCGGCCGCACCGTTGCTTCCCGTGTATGTTTCAAACCCACTGTTCTTCAATAGATTACTTTTTGATGTTGAGAAAGTACCATAGATTCCTTCTGAATAATTCCCTGTACTATCAATTGATCTAATCATAAAAGTATACGATGTATCGGGTAATAAATTATTTATTCTGTACATTGGTTCACTTGTTGTTCCCAAGAGTTCATCACCTTGGTAAATCTCATAGCCAGTAATACTTCCATCATCAAACGATGGGTTCCATGATAATTCAATAGTAGATGTTGTACTATTTGTTTCCCTCAGCAAGCTTGGTTTAGTTGGTATCGTGTCTGCATCATTATTCACAAATATTTGATCTAACTCATACCACCCGTCCAAACGCTTCCCCTCTATGGCAAGTTCTACTCCTGGCTTATTTTCATTCGGGTCAAGAATGGCAGTTAATATGGAATAGTTACCTTTTGGGATACCAGTAGGAACGAGAAGTTCCATTGATTCTTCAATTTCACCTGGTAACCATTCCCTTACATCAATACCATTGGATATCGTTATACTCGATTCAATAAGATTACCATTTGGATCTGCTACTGCAACGGCAACAGGCCAATCATAATAAAAAGGTGCTACCCCTTTATTCTCCCAGACTGAGCTAAGTTGAATTGTTTCCCCAACTTCTACTTCTGATACATGATTTATTGATCGCAATAATAATCTGTAACCCATTTTCTTTTGAATAAGATCAATGTTTGCCTGAACCCCATCATCTGATCTATTATAACTAGCTGGCGAAGCTGGCCCGAGCCATGAAGTATGGCTCTTTTTAATTAAAGTCATAGTATCCATTACTTTTTCATTCTCGAAATATGGAATCGATTCCCCTTTGGCGAATTCTCCCGCTGAGAAACTAGTCTTCCAATAATCAGGCATTCTTGACTGTAAAATAGCATTAGCGGCTTCCTCTTCTGCTACATAATCCGTAATTCCATCCCAACCTGTATTTGCCCAATTGAGCCACTTTTCAGATGACTGACTGTCTCCGAAAGCATCGTTAAATAAGCCGATTCCATTTTGAGCAGCTATTGGGAATGGTTTTCTCATTGCTAGTTTTTTATTTGTAATATAAGTTACATAGTGCTGTACATATTGATCAGAAACATTTACATTAGGAAATTTCCCCGCAGCTTCCTCCGGATAATTATGAAACTCTCCCCAATGACCTAAGCTTCCAATCTGAATATATGAAACTCTAGGGTCATTGTTATAACGATTAGCAAATGCCTGTATTAATCGTTTATGCTCTTCAATAAGGACTTCACTACTGTAATTCGGAGAGAAACCCGCTCTACCAGGTGTGTTGTACCATATTCCTGCGCCCGATGCTCCTTCTGCTGCAACAAGCTCGTCATACAGCCAATCAGGAATATCCATATGTTGAGGATCATCCGATGGCTTATCCAACACAATTCTTAAATTAATTTTCTTGCCTAAATTAGTCCAGTAATCAAAATTATTTCTTGTTTCCAACTCACTCCAATTATACTCACCTTTCGAAGGTTCAATATCCCTCCAATTAAAATTAGCGTAAACTAATGTAAAAGGTTGCTCATAATCAGTACGATTCGCCCATGGGCTCCAACCTATGAAAGGATTTTCAAGTAATTGGAAAGACTCTTTCGGGTAAAAAGTATCCTCCAGCTCTATATTATGAATAGATGTATCCACGTTTAACATATTTAAACCAATAGAAGGAATATGAGAAGACTCTTTACCTACATAGCCTATTTTTAATTCACCAGGAATTGTTCTATTAATGTCTTCCAAATAAATTTGCATCATTATATATTTTTTATCCAGTTCGATCATAATCGGGCTCTTTTTTATCCAAGTGGAACCCTCTTCTACATATTGATATAAATTGTTATATTCAACCTTATAGTCTGCACCTGCATCTATCCATAAACTAGACTGATAACCCGTTTCTGGATTATTGTCGCTATCAATATAATATAGATTACGAGTATCAAGATCCTGGCCTTTAATAAGAGTGTAGAGCCTGTTTTGATCTTGCACAGCAAATAATTCTGTACTATATTGATCCACTTCTACAAGCGGACGAATATTCTGCCAGTCTAAATCTTCACCGTCAATACTAATATTAGGAATTTCACTTTGATAATTAATATATTTAAAATCGATACCATCTACTGGAGCATAGTTTTCCTCAACTCCGATAGAGAGTTTAATATCCCCATTAACATCCCAACCGCTTATATCTACTGATAGCTCAAATAGTTGGTTGTTATCGAAGTTGGAAACGATTCTTGAAGCATTTCCAATTCTCTCCCATCCCCAGTCTGATCCTGTGCTTCTATATACTCTTGAATCTTGTATCAAATAATCTGCACCAGAAGCATTATAATAACCATTCTGATACCCTGTGTTCGAATTATTGTCACTGTTAATGTATATATTAGTTTCCTGTGAAAAATCACTTCCAACACCGTGAATGAATAAGATTTGATTTTTACTAAAAGCATATACACTTTGTACTACGCTATTCCCATAAGCGATTGGTTCAAGAATGGACCAGTCCGAATATGATCCATCAACGTTGATATGAGGTAAAACGGAATATACTCTTGCAGGAAACTTACTTTCACCTGGCAATGATATACTATCACTACTGTAAACTAATCTTATAGCAGAATGACTTGAAGACATTAATTCACCAATAGAAACTGAAAACTCAATTACTCCGTTTGAACCACTACCACTTTGGATGTAACTTAACTGCGATAAAGTATCTATCCAATCACCGGCATGCCATCGATAAATACTCCCATCTCTTATTAACACATCTGCTCCGAATAACGGCCACTTTGCAGAGACCAATCCGCTTTCAGGACTGTTGTCAGTATCAATTAAAAACTCATTATTTACACTAAGCTCCCCTTTATAGAGCACATTAAGATTATCGTTGTTAATAAATGCAGACATATATGATTGATCATTATCCGACTTAGCTATAGGCACTATATTGGACCAGTCATTTGCAGTTCCATCAATAATAATTGGAAAGTCAGATATAATTTTTTGTTCTTTTTCAATATCAACGTTAACCATATCAAGTCCATGATTAGGCAGATAGAAATTGTTGTCCATAACGAATGAAACATTAATTCGATTACTTTGCATTGAAATTATCTTATGTTTTGGAATGGCTACCTCAATAAAGTTATTGGTTTGATCTAATACAACCATACCTTCAGAGATCCAGGATCCGTCAGAGAATTTATATAACATCCCATTAAAAATTTTAAAGTCAATGCCTGTAGAGTTTCGCCAATTGCTTATATTGGTTCCTGTTAATGGATCATCGTCACTGTCCAAATAAAAAGCATAGTTGGAAGTTATATCTGTCCCACTGATATATAAGTATAAATAATTATCATTCTGAGTAACCTTTAAATATTCCAATTTATTACCAATTGTTGATGCATTATTATAGGTGATTGAATCCCATTCTTCTGGATATCCTTTAAAATAAACACTTTGAGTAATACTTTCTTCTTGTGGAGTTCCTGTCTCCGAGACTTCATCTGCATAAATCATCACACACGGATAAATTTGCAGGATAAGCAAAAAAATTGCTAACATAGCAGATACTTTTGAAATAAATTTAACTTTATTCAAAATATGTCCCCCAAATTAAAGAATTTTCTTCATAAATTTCTTATAAAATGTTGTGTCCTAGTCTTCAGTATAAATACCATAAGAAAATACAAGTATCCTGGTTTGAGTATAAACCGCCTCCTTTCAGACTAATTTTCAAACAGCATGCTAATTATCACATTATTCCAATTTGCAGAATAGGGGTATATTTTGTCGAAATTGCTATTTATTTGTCTTATTATGACTATTTTCTATAAAAAATCCTGATTAAAATGGAATCACACTTGTAGTTTATACCTATATTTAAAAGTTGGTAGGCCCTTGAGATTCGCATTAAGTAACTGAAAATTATTTCAAAAGCACTTATAAACAGGCTCTCCCCGCAAGCGTATCCACTTCCCGATCGCGTTATGGGGTCGGTCTCCTCGATGAGCCTCATCTTCTCCACTGATATTGTTTATTGCATACTAAAAGTGCCGAGTGTTGCAGCGTAAAAATGCTCAAGTAACGGCAAAGAAAAAGAGACACTTGCCAGCACCC
>NZ_JACXIY010000072.1 GCF_014705655.1 Paenibacillus arenilitoris
CAACCCGCCAACCCGCCAACCCGCCAACCCGCCAACCCGCCAACCCGCCAACCCGCCAACCCGCCAACCCGCCAACCCGCCAACCCACCATCCCACCAACCCACCAACCCACTAACCCACCAACCCACCAATCCACCAACCCGCCAACCCGCCAACCCACCAACCCACCAACCCACCAACCCACAACCCACAACCCACAACCCACAACCCACAACCCACAACCCACAACCCACAACCCACAACCCACAACCCACAACCCACAACCCACCAACCAATCTAACCGCCATCAGCCCTCGGCTATGCGGCTAATCACGGTTTAGACTGGATTTCATCCAGTCAAATGAAAGGAATACCCGACAGAGGGGAGGTTTGATTGGATAACGTACAGTCAAATCGCCGCATGAGAGTGACTTAATCCCCCAATGCTCCCTTTTGCCTGTATAAACTCCAATCAAACTATAATCCGAGCGACGATCCGGCCGTTTGGTTGGATAAAATCCACTCAAAGTTGCCCTGAGCGCAGACTCCCCAGCATTTTGCCGCAAAGACAATCCGAATCCAAAGCCAACCGTTTCAGCGTTCAAATTGCATCATTACATTCATTCATGCGTTAGAAGGGCACAGATCACGCTAGCCTAGATCACGCAGGCCCAGATCACGCGAGCCCACGCCCGAAGCACGATGGCGTAGACCGCGTAACTCTCGTGCGGCAAGTAGATTCCGGTAGCCGCGGCGGGTCAGCTGACCCGGACGAGCTTCCAGCGCTGGGCGCCGCCCGCGAGGTCATCCCAAATTTGCACGTTCGTGCCGTTGGCTGTGCCGGAGCCCGCCACGTCGAGCGCGCGGCCGCTGTTCGCGTCGATGAGCTTCATATAGCCGCTGCCGGTATCCACGATCCGCCAATGTTGGCTGGAATAGTCCCAAATCTGCACGTTCGAGCCGTTCGCGGTACCCCATGCGTCGACCTCCAGCGCTTTGCCGCTATGCACGTTGATCAGCTTGTAAGCGCCGCCGCCCACATGCGTCAGCTGCCACAACTGATTGGCCTGGCTGGCGCCTTCCGTCCAAATTTGCACGTTCGAGCCGTTCGCGGTACCCCATGCGTCGACCTCCAGCGCTTTGCCGCTGTTCGAATTGATGAGCTTGTAAATACCGCCGGACGCAACGCCGTTATAGGCATCGCTGCGGATAAATTCGACCCGGTCGATGTCCGCCCACTGGCTTGCGCTGCTGTTCGATACGTAAAAGCCGATCGTCGCCTGGCCGTTCGTCACGGCGATGTTCGAAATCGTCACCTGCGTCCAGTTGACGGTGACCGGGCATGCCGTTTGCCTCATCGCTCCGCCGTAATCCTTCGCTTCCATGATGCAGGCGTTCTGTCCGCCGCTGCTCCGCATATAGGCGCGCATCGTATAAGAGCCGTTGTCCAGACCGCTGATCGTCTGTCCGACATACGCGGTTGCAGGTCCGCTCGTACCTGCCAGTCCGATAAAATGATTGCCGTCCGCCGCCGGCAACCCGACTCCGTCATTCGTGCCATGGACCAGGATGCGTGCCGGAAAATCATCCCCATAGGTCGTCCAGCCGCTGACGTTCGCCGTCTCGAAGCCGGGGTTCGTGACCAAATTCGTATTGGACGGCGTCACGGCATGACCGAAACGGACGTATACGCCGCTGCTCGGATAATTGGCGCTCGTCGCCGCGAGAACATGAGTGTCGTCGACCGGCAGCAGCGCGTTCCAATTGGCATTCGTCGTATTGCTGACCGGAAAAATATTCGTGCGGAACTGCCATGTCGCGCCGTTGTCCGCGCTGATCATCGTGTACATGGAGGAGTAGGCGTCGCCCGTGTTGACGCTGTCGTTATCGGTTTGGAAGGAGGCGAGCAGCCGGCCGTCGCCGAGCCTCGCGACAAAAGGCGCGCCGGCTTTTTTGCCGGTCTTGGAGGGGATGTACAAGGTTTGCCTTGGGACATTCCAGTTATAACCATCGTCGGATATTTTGTATTTGACGACAAAAGGATGTCCGGCCACGTCGGTCGCTTCGAAAACGAGCATGTACTTGCCGTTCGCCATTTGCGTGACGACCGGCATGCCGTCCCTCGAGCCGGCCGCGACGCCGTCGCTGACGACGCTTCCCGATGACCAGCCGCTGCCCGTCCATGTTTTCATCATAAGCTTTTGCTGGCCTGTCGTTCCTACGGCGGCGGGGCTGTCGTCCGCGTAATGGACGGCTACGGTATTGCCGATCATGATGAGATGAGGCTCCCATAAGCCTTTGAACGAATTCGCGGTCGTCATCCCGATTTGCCCGTTCGCCAGATCGGACCACGTGACGCCGCCGTCGGTGCTTTTTTTGGTGCGGAGGTAGGTCGTGTAGGTGCTTCCGGATTGGACGACCAGCCGGTAGGAAAGCCATATTTCGCCGCTAGGAAGCTGGAGCATTTGACCGTTGCCGACGTTGCCGCTTGCATCCGCCGCCGCCGTGACCGCGGCCGACCAGCTATGTCCCCCGTCCTTGCTGCGGGACACCATGACCCGCGTATTGCCGCCGCCGGCGTTCGTGTCGAAGGAGGCGAGAATCTCGTTGTTGCTCAGCTTGAGCAGCCGGGGATACCAGACTCCGCCGCTTGACGGCGCGAAGACGGTCGCGGTATTGGCCGGCCACGCCATCCCGGGCGCCGCGAACAGCTTGAAGCCGGGCAGGAGGATGCTTGCGAGGATGAGAAGGGCGAGCGATAAAGCGGTTATTTTGACCTTTTTTCGAACGTGCATGGGATCATCTCCTTAGCGATAAAATAATCGAATCAGGGAAACGAGAGACTTGCATCAGCTCCTCCCGCAATAATGTAAGCGCTTCGAATTGGATTATAACGGATGTTAGTATTTAAATATATACTAAGATTAGTATAGAAAGATTTGGATGGGTCTTTTGGTGTAAGAGATTTGTCAAAATGCCTGTAAACAAAGACTTTCTACATTATTCGTCATGCGCTGTTCGGATGGGGAGATGAAGTTGATGACTGAGTGAGGTGAATTTTATACTAAATACAGTATTTAAAAGTATAACAATATAATTTAGAATGAGGGTGCATTCAAGGAAGCGTTTGCATAATTCGTCTGCGAATGCGCACCGGCAAGAAATGGGGAAATTCAAAAAAAGGGAGGCGTCTTAAGAAATGATGAAAAAAGGGCCAATGCGCTTATCGCTCGTACTTACGCTGTGCGCCGGCATGCTGATGTCGGCATGCTCGTCGGGCGGAGGAACGAATAACAATGCGGGGGGAAATGCGGGCAATGCGCCGGACAACGCGGCGAACGCGCCGAAGGAGCAGGTGGAAATATCGTTCATGGGCCACGGCAGCCCGCAGGAGAAGGATATTTTCACAAAGCTGATCAAGTCGTACGAAACGAAATATCCGAACGTGAAGGTGGAATATACGAGCGTACCGCCGGCGGAGTACAACCAGAAGCTGTCGACGCTTGTGGCGTCGGGCAAGACGCCGGACGTGTTCTACGTGTCGGGGCCGCAGTTTTTCAAATTCGCGGAGGCGGGGACGATCCAGAACCT
>NZ_JACXIY010000073.1 GCF_014705655.1 Paenibacillus arenilitoris
GAAGTGGGCGGCTGGACGTGGGACGACTGGCTCGAAGCGGCGAAGAAGCTGACGAAGGACGAGAACGGCGACGGCAAGATCGACGTGTACGGCGGCGCGAACTTCTCGGTGGAAGGCGCGGTATGGGCCGCGGGAGGCGACTTCATCGACTACAAGACGGGCACGATTACGATCGATACGCCGGAGTTCGCGAGCGCGATGCAGTGGGTGGCGGATTTGCGGCTGAAGCATAACGTGGCGCCGTCGCCGGAGGACGAGAAGGCGATGAACGCGTACTCGCGGTTCGTGGCGGGCAAGGTAGGCATGTTCCCGATGGGTCCGTGGGATCAGCCGGCGTTCTGGGATTTGCCGTTCGAGTGGGACGTGGCGGCGTGGCCGGTCCACCCGGAGACGGGCAAGGCGGGCACATGGCTCGGATCGATGGGCTACGCGGTGTCGAGCAAGACGAAGCACGCGCAGGAGGCGTTCAACCTGGCGGCGTATCTGGCGCTGGACAAGGAAGGGCAGAAGCAGAACTACGAGCTCGGGCAGGCGGTGCCGAACCTGATCGACATGGCGAAGGGCGAGTTCGCGTCGTACGACAAGGCGCCGGCGAACCGCAAGGTGTTCCTGGACATCATCGAGGATTATGGGCATCCGACGATCGAGTTCGGCTCGAAGGATACGAAGTGGATCGACACGATGTGGCAGGAGGCCGGCAAAGTGTACGACGGCAAAATGACGGCCGCCGATTGGGCGAAGGAAATGCAGCCGAAGCTGCAGGAGCTGTACGACAAAGGCAACAAGTAAAGCGTTAATGCGCAGGCGGAAGCCGCGCCGCGAGGTTGGTTGTCGACCTTGCGGTGCGGCTTCCTTTGTTATGGCGTCAATCTTCTCCGTGGATGTCCGTTTGCAAGTTGGCCACAGTCAGGCTCAAGTGTATCTAGGTAGGTCAGAGTGCTACTGGCTAGGCTCATAAGCCAACAGACGGTTCCAGGCGATGCTTATTTGGAAAGCGTGCGAAAAGGAGCCAGCCTCCTTCAGATGAGGTAATTAATGAGGCAACCTCATAAAATAGTGAGGCAGCCCTCACTGTTTTCGCGTCTGTCGCAGTGGGTCGGTTGAAACAGTGAGGTAAACCTCATTCCTCATGAGGCTTCCTTCACGGGGAGTGAGGTTTGCCTCATTAACTCGCCTATTCGTACCAATCCAAGCTTAATCTGTGAGCTTGGGCTCACTAATTAGTGAAGATGCTTCACTATTGCGATAACAATGCGGAACGGTGCCTCCTATCCGCGCCCCCGCGGCCTTGCTTGCTCACGCTCGCCACGCCTTCGCGTCCTTGCTCGCGCTGCGCTCAGCCCTATCGCGCAACTCTAGCAACAATAGTTGCTGACAGAATGGAATTAATTTAGTATATTTATATATATTAATATATGATTGGGGAAGCGGCATGAAAAATCATCCCTTGTACAAGCAGATTCAAGTCGATCTTTTAGGGCAAATCAAATCAGGAAAGCTTCGTCCGGGGGACCGCGTCCCATCGGAGAAGGAGCTGGCCGAGCTGTACCGGGTCAGCCAGATCACGAGCAAGAACGCGCTGATCGGCCTGGCGGACGAAGGCGTGCTCGTGCGCGTCCAGGGCAAAGGAACGTTCGTGCGGCAAAGCGGCGACGCCGGCGGCGAAGCGGGTCTTCCTGCCGGAGGCCGGGGCGTCATCGGGCTGATCCTGCCCTGCATGAAAACGAAGGTCGATCAAAAAATTCTCGACTCGGTCGAGAAGTACGTCACGGCAAGCGGCTACAGCCTGCAGGTGCGGATTACGCGGGAGTCGCAGTCGGAGGAGAGCGCGGCGATCGAATCGATGGTCGCGGCCGGCGTGCGCGGGCTCATCATTTTTCCGACGGAGAAGGAACGCTACAACGAAAGCATATTGCGCCTGTCGCTCGACAAGTTCCCGCATGTGCTGATCGACCGGTTTCTGAAGGAAATCCGGACCTACAGCGTCAGCTCGGACAACGTGAACGGCACCGAGGAGGCCATCGCGTACTTGCTGGACCGCGGTCACGAGCAGATCGCGCTCATTACCCCGGAAATTACGAACACGGCGACCGAGGAGCGGCTGGGGGGCTTCGAGAAAGCGTATTTGGCGAGAAAGCTGCCGATCAACAAGGATCTGTGGTGCTTCCTGAAAATCGAGGATATTACGAACGGCTGCGCCCAGTCGATCATCGAAAATTTCATGAGCGAGCGCCCGGGCGTCACGGCCGCTTTTGTCGTGAACGTCGAGCTGACCAACTACACGTACTATGCGGCCAAGCGGCTGAAAAAATCGGTGCCGGACGACATGGAGCTCGTCTGCTTCGACCGCCCCGACTTCCAGGACGTCTCGTATTTGCAGCAGGACGAAGACGAGATTTGCAAAGTGACCGTCGAGCTGCTTCATGCCCAGCTGGAGGGCGAGTACGATCCGCAGCGCATCGTCATACCGGTTCAATTCACGAAGAAGTAAGGCGCATCGCGAAAACAAGTCAAACACCTTATGTGCCAAGCCAAGGCCGCACAAAGGTGTTTTTTATATTGTATTTAGTATATAAACATATAACAATATAACTTATAATGGTGCCTATAAGGTAAAGCGCTTACAGCGAGACTTGCTGTACGTCGACCATAAAAAAGGAGGAGTCGAATCGTGAGGAACAACAGGTTGGTAAAGTCGGGGCTTACGCTCCTGCTAGGCATGGGCGTGCTGCTAGCCGCTTGCTCGTCGGGCGGAGGAACGAATAACAATGCGGGGGGAAATGCGGGCGATGCGCCGGACAACGCGGCGAACGCGCCGAAGGAGCAGGTGAAAATTTCGTTCATGGGCCACGGCAGCCCGCAGGAGAAGGATATATTCACGAAGCTGATCAAGTCGTACGAAACGAAATACCCGAACGTGAAGGTGGAATATACGAGCGTACCGCCGGCGGAATACAACCAGAAGCTGTCGACGCTGGTGGCGTCGGGCAAGACGCCGGACGTGTTCTACGTGTCGGGGCCGCAGTTTTTCAAATTCGCGGAGGCGGGGACGATCCAGAACCT
>NZ_JACXIY010000074.1 GCF_014705655.1 Paenibacillus arenilitoris
TGATTGTGCCTCCGGGAACGCACGCGTCTTCCGTTCATGCGACGTTTTCGGCCGGAACGATTGCGCTGGACGCCTTCGACATCGCCTACCGCGACCTCTTTCACCTGGCGCTCCAGGCACCAGTCGCCAAAGGCGCGCGTCGTCTTGTGCAGGGCATCCCGAATTTGACGCTCGCTCTTGGCAAGCACGAACAAGAGCGCCCGGCGGTACTTCTTCCATTGGCGGCTGCCTTTTTTACATCTTGCCATATGGCGGTACAGTTCCTTCATTTTCTTGTTCCGAAGGCGCTTGATGCTGCGGAGCTTTCGTCCGGTGATGATCACCGCATGCCCGTCTTCCGTGACGGCGGCAATTGCGTGAACTTCCCCCGGATCGACGGCAGCCCTCTGGTTCCCGCTTGCCGGCTCGGCGGCGACGCCATCGTCATAGGTGATGGCCAGCTGCAATCCGCGATCATAGATGAGTTCGATTTCCTTTACCCTCCCGACCGGCATGCGGGCGATGGAAACGACAATCGGCTTCTGCCGCTTTCCTTGATGAAGACCCAGGCTGAGATGAATCTTCCCGTTCTCGTGCAGGGTAAAGCCCTGGGCCGCCCACTTCGTCGAAAAATGCTTTTTCTGCTTGTACGGATAGCGGATGTGGTCGAAGCCTTGCCGTTTTGCTCTTTTGGCATTCTCCCTGGCCCACAAATATTTATGACAGACCGCCTGGATGCTCTGACTCTGCAGCGAATAGCGTCCTTTCGTAACTTTTTGAAGCTGGGTCTGATCGATCCACTTGCCATGTACGGTTGATATTGGTACACAAAACGGCCTTCAGTACCAGCAAAGCGGATGTAGATCGCCTGTTTGCGTGCAATCGTAAATCGGCAGACGTTTGGAACGACTGTCTGGAGATTGCGCGCGCCTATCATCAGGAGTTACCAACCATTCGATGATCGAAAGAAGGTGAATGAGATGCTGTTTGAACGTTTGATCAAAGCGGGCTGCGATTCATTTCGCCAACTGAAGAGGATGGGAGACTTCTCGCAGCAATTCGTTAAAGTAACTTATTGCCCGGACAAGCGTAAACGGCTGACGCTACGCACGAACCGCTAGCTGCATCTTGCTCAGCTCGGTTCTGTGCCGTCCTTTGGCGGCATAAGCTCGTTTCGCGATGAAATATATGCGATTTGATAAGGGCAAATCTTATATGCTTATAGTTCAAAGGAAAGCCTTCCCGCGATCGGCGCGATAGCCGAAGGCCGGAAGGCTTCAGGAAGCGTAATCAGCCGATGACCGCGAAGGCTTCCACTTCCGCGGGAATCGTTCTCGTGCGGTAGATGATTCCCGCATTATTATAAAGCTGCACGGTATAGCTTACCGTCGTAATTGTCGGCACATTGCTGAAAAACACGACGCCGTAACGGTCGAAGCGCGCGGTCTGCACGAGCGTATTTCCCCGGTAGAGCGCCGCGTTGAAGCCGGTCGTATCGAACGGAACGCCGTTACCGTTCACCCAAAGCACCGTAAGCCGGTTAAGCGTCGGGCCGTTTTGCAGCGCGCGCGCTCCCGGTCCCTTCTTCAGCAGCACCCTGCTTTTGCCCTTCGGACCTAGAATCGGCGGTTTGACCCGTTTGGCCATGTGGTTCCCCCCTTCCCGCATACACCTTACTGTATGCGACGGAAGCGGGGGCGGTATGGTCGAGCCCCCAGGCCCATCATCCATATTCCGGCTTGAAGCCGCGCTTCCCGGCTACAGCTCCTTCACGATCGTAATATGAAGCTCGTCCTTCAGCTCGATTTCGTACGGCTCCTTCGGCTGGGTGCCGTCCTTCTCCATAATGATCCGAACGCGCGGACGGTGCACCGCGAGATCGTTGTTCTTCGACACGACGCCGACCTGGCCCGTGCTGAGCAGCAGCGACGTCGAGATCGGATAAATGGAAATATGCTTGCAGAACAACTTGATCAATTCGTGGTCGAAGAACGTCCCGCCGGCGGCGAACAGAAATTCGATCGCCTCGCTGGCCGTGTAACGCTTGCGGTGCGGTCTCGGCGACGTCAGCGCGTCGAACGTGTCCGCGATGCCGACGATCTGCGCGTACGTATGGATGTCGCCGCCACTCAGCCCCCTCGGATAACCGGTGCCGTTGAAACGCTCATGGTGCTGCAGCGCGCAGTGCGCGGATACGATCGAAATATCGTGGTACTTGCGCAAAATATCGAAGCCTTCCTTCGTATGGTTCCGAACGACCGCATGCTCTTCCGCCGTCAAGGCTCCCGACCTCGACAGCAGCTTCTGCGGAATTTTGGTCATTCCGATATCGAACAGCAGCGCGCCGATGCCGAGCTCCTCCAGCTGGTTGCGGTTGTAGCCTTTGGCGATGCCCATAATGCCGGCAAGTACCGCCACGTTGAACGAATGCTGGAACAGGTAAGCGTCCATCGCGTGTATGCTGGTCAGATTGACGAGAATATTCGGCCTTCCGGCCAATTCCTGCATGATCTGACCGAAGACGGCCCTGAAATTCCGCCCCATGTCCGGGGCGATCGTCCGCCCCTTCGACGTTGCCGGATCCTGGAAGGAGACCATCGTCTTGTAAATGGTATCGACCGCTTTCTTGCGCGTTTCCTCGCGAATCGTATCCTCCGGAACGAGGTCCGCGGTCAGGCCGTCTTCGATAAACAAAAAATCGATGCCCATGCCGGCCAGCCGATCGATGTACCTCTCGTTCAGCACGACGCCCTCCCCGAGCAGCACGTTGCCATTATCCTGAAAAATGGGCTTCGCTATCCGGTCTCCCGGTTTGACCATCCCGATTTGCACTTTTCTCATCTGAATTCAGTTCCCGCCTTCAACGTTATCGCGCCCGCTAATTGGATGGTCTTATTTTAGCAGAAATGATGTCCGCTTACCGCAAAACTTATAAATTCTTATCGTAAAAAAACTACGACGGCACAATTAACTAACAGGATTTTCCTGCGCTTTGTCGAATACATAAGAGATAAGAATTTTACGGGAGTTGT
>NZ_JACXIY010000075.1 GCF_014705655.1 Paenibacillus arenilitoris
CGCTGCAGGACGCCGCCCGGGCGGCTCAGGGCGCAGCCGCGGCGGCCGATGGCGCCGCGGCGCGCGAGTTCGCGGCCGGCGATCGCGTGGCGCACGGCAAGTGGGGGGAAGGCGTTGTCGTATCCGTCAAAGGAGAGGGCAACGACATGGAGCTTCAGATCGCTTTTCCAGCGCCGGTGGGCATTAAGCGCCTGCTCGCGGGCTTCGCGCCGATCACGAAGCTGTAAGCAAAGCAAGATGGTTGATCAGCCATTATGGACGATTAGAAGGAGGAGCCTTCCGTGAGCGCTCAGTTGGAGAGAATGCGGCAGCTTGCCGCGATCATTACAGAGCATAATTATCAATACTACACGCTGGATCAACCGACTATTAACGACGCGGATTATGACAAGCTGTACGATGAGCTCGTCGCCTTGGAAGCCGCGGCCGGCGTCATCCTGCCGGAATCGCCGACGCAGCGGGTAGGCGGAGAACTGCTCAAAGGATTCGAGCCTTATAAGCACCGGTCAAGGCTTTGGAGCCTTGACAAAGCCCAGGACGCGGAAGATCTGCTCGCTTGGAATACCCGCCTCCTTAAGGCCATCAACGATTATAATGCCAAGCATCCGGAAGAAGAGCCGCTTCCGCAGCCGTCGTACGTTATCGAGCTGAAGTTCGACGGACTGACGCTCAACCTGACCTATGAAGACGGGCAGCTGGTGCAGGCCGCGACGCGCGGCAACGGAACGGTAGGCGAGGGGATTTTGCAGCAAGTACGCACGATCCGTTCGGTCCCGTTGTCTATTCCGTTCACCGACGGCATTATCGAGGTGCAGGGCGAAGGCATCATGCGGCTGTCCGTGCTGGAGAAGTATAACGAAACGGCCGCCGAGCCGCTCAAGAACGCGCGCAACGCGGCGGCCGGCGCGCTTCGCAACCAGAATCCGAAGGTGACCGCCGAGCGCAAACTGGACGCTTTCTTCTATAACATCGGCTACGCGGACGGCGTTGCGTTCGCGGATCATCGCGAAATGCAGCAGTTTTTGAAGGACAACCGGTTTAAAGTCAATCCTTACGTCAGCTATCGGGATACGATCGAAGAAGTCCAAGCGGAGCTTGCGCTCGTGACGGAGCGCCGCGAGCAATTGGATTTCCTGATCGACGGGGCCGTCGTTAAAGTCGTCGATATGCGGACGCGCGAGGCGCTTGGCTATACCGACAAGTTTCCGCGCTGGGCGGTGGCCTTCAAATTCGAGGCCGAGGAGACGACCACGGTACTCGAGTCCGTATCGTGGGAAGTTGGCCGTACGGGAAAAATCACGCCGGTCGCCCGGGTGGAAGCGGTCGAGTTGGCGGGCGTGACGGTGCAGAACTGCACGCTCAACAATATCGGCGACATCGAGCGCAAAAACTTGAAGCACGCGCTTGGCACGCTTGTAGCTATCCGCCGCTCGAACGATGTCATTCCGGAAATTTTGGGCAAAGCGGATGAGGAGCCGGGCGCGGAGATCGTCTTTCCGACCGTATGTCCTTCGTGCGGCACGGAACTCGAGCAGCGGGGGGCTCATTTGTTTTGCAACAACAAGCTTGGCTGCCAGCCGCAAATTATCGGTCGCATCACGCATTTCGCTTCCCGCGACGCGATGGACATCGATACGTTCAGCGTAGCGACGGCCGAGCAGCTATATAAGGATTGCGGCGTGCGCGACCCTGCCGATCTCTATGCGCTCACCTATGAAGACCTGATCAAGCTGGAGCGGTTCGGAGAGAAGAAGGCGCGCAAGCTGCTTGACGCGTTCGAGAAGTCCAAGGATCGCGAGCTGGCATCGTTCTTGTTCGCGCTTGGCATTCCGAATACGGGCAAGGCGACGACCAAAATGCTGGCCGACCATTTCGGCAGCTTGGACGCGATCATGCAGGCCGGCACGGAAGAACTCGTCGCCCTGCCGGACGTCGGCGGCATCGTGGCGGACAGCATCGTTAATTATTTCAACGATCCGGTTGCGGTCGCGAGCATCGCGCGCATGCGCGAGCTCGGCGTCAAAGCCGAAGCCGAGCGTCAGGCGCCCGTTAGGCAGGACAGCGTATTTAGCGGCAAGACGGTCGTCCTGACCGGCACGCTGCCGACGATGTCGCGCGACGAGGCGGCCAAGAAGCTTGAGGCGTGCGGCGCCAAAATTTCGGGCAGCGTCTCCAAAAAAACGGATTTCGTCATTGCCGGCGAAAGCGCGGGCAGCAAGCTGACCAAGGCGCAAGAGCTTGGCATCGCGATTATCGACGACGAGGCGGAGCTGCTTCGCTTACTAGGCGAAGGTGCCGAATAGTCAAGTTACGGAAGCGCTCATGCGGCGAAGGCATGGGCGCTTTTTTGATCGCGCGAACGGAAGAAAGCGGTTATTCGTTAATTGTCATTATTTACAATTTGTTTTGTGTTTTCGGAAGTGATATATTATTGCTTGTCGCTTCTGAGATGAAGACAATAATGGTTAACCGACTGAATCGCGAAAAAATGTGAGACAAGCTGTTGACAATGTCGAATGAAGATGATAAAGTATCTACTTGTCACGACAAAACGTGACAGCAAGTTCTTTGAAAACTGAACAAATGGATCACGTCAAAATCCGACAATGTTTTAAATAGCTAGTTAAGAAATGAGCAGGCGCGAAACTTTGATCTGACCTTTGGCTAGAGAGAAGTTTCGCGGACAAACACCATTATGGAGAGTTTGATCCTGGCTCAGGACGAACGCTGGCGGCGTGCCTAATACATGCAAGTCGAGCGGAGTTAATCC
>NZ_JACXIY010000076.1 GCF_014705655.1 Paenibacillus arenilitoris
TGTTTTTTGCAAGCGAAAAATGCTTAAACTTGCTGCGAAAAATGCCAAGTCCACTCGCCAGTTGAATTGTCACTGCGGTATACGTTCCATCGCTTGCTTGAGCCGGAAGCTATCGCCGGTGAATGAAAGAATATGTGCGTGATGCACAAGGCGATCTACCAAAGCAGACGTCAGTTTCGTGTCCCCAAAAATCGAGGTCCATTGACCGAACTCCAGATTGGATGTGACGATCACACTCTGCTGTTCGTAGCAATCGGCAATTACGTTAAACAGCAACTCTGAGCCCGTTTGGTTAAACGGGACATAGCCCACTTCATCCAAGATTATCAGATCCATCTTCTTCAACTTCTCCCGAAAGCGACTAAGCATGCCTGCCGCAAACTTCTCCTGCAAGAGCGCCACTAAATCGGAAGCTCGAAAAAATTGAACGGCATGTCCTCTTCTGCACGCCTCTACGCCAAGCGCAGTCGCCATATGCGTCTTGCCTGTCCCGACCGCCCCCATTAGCAGCAAGTTCTCACGCTGCGTTAACCATCTCATATCGAGCAACGTCTCGAGCGTACAAGCGGCGGGAAATGAAATGTGCTCCCGAACGTAACCATCAAAGGTTTTCAAGTGCGGGAAGCCAGCCTGTTGCACGAGTTTCCCTAGCCGGGCCCGCCTGCGTCCTTCGCGCTCCGCCATCAGCAATTGCTCGACAAGGGCTTGTGTCTGCTCATCTTGTTGCTGCGCCACATAATCGACTACGTGCGCCAATCGAAGTTGTCTGCACAGGTCTGCCAGTTCCGGTTTCATCGTCAGCTCACTCCCATTAGTCGATCATATTGCTGTAGCGTTACCGTGGCTTGGGTGCCTGGCGGAGAGAACGTTTCGCTCCACGCTGCTGGTATGTCGCGGTTTGCTTGCACGAGTCCGAGTGCTGCCGTTAATTGCGCGACCGTAGCTTCGCTGGATGCTGTCGTCAGTACCTCGGCGATCTGCGCGATCGAGTAAACGCCGCACCAATGCGCTAGCGCTTGCAACCGCTCCTTACGTAAGGCAAGGTCAGCAACACTGGCATAACCCTGTACGACCCCCGGCAGCATCCGAATGAACTGCGAGTGGCCCACGCTGCGCGGCTTTCGGAGCAGGTTAGCGAAGACTTGCCCCCACGGCACCTCGGCTGTTCTGCCGGTATACGGACGCGGCACCTCCCGCACCAGTTCATGCTCCTTCGTCAAGATCGTGAGTCGGTCCCAGAAAGTCTGGATCAGGACTTCGCTACCTGGCGAAACAAGACCAACTAGCGGGATAGTGGCGCCTTCAAATCGAATCTCGCCGTATTTGTTTACGACCGATGCGCTCAGTCGGAACGGTTCGTAGGCTTCTCCTGGCAATGTCAGCAGTTGTGCGCGGTCGGCCTCCCATAGTTCGGCAATGCGGACGCCCTTGGCATAGTGCAATCGCTCGCGGTCCTGCCGCGCTTGTTCGGCGAAATGCGCGGCCAGTTGTTCATGACCTTCGAAAGGCGGAATCGGTACCGCCCAGTTACGCTTGGCATAGCCGCACTTGCTCTCTACATGTCCTTTCTCATGACCACTGTATGGATTACAGAATACGGCCTCCATCCGGTAGTGCGCACAAAATCGTTGAAAGCCCTCTGTGAGCTGACGCTCGCCATGCTTCTCAATGTGGACGACTGCGGCCGAAAGATTGTCGAACCAAATTCGCCGCGGAACGCCGCCCATCTGCTGAAAACATTGCTTCATCCCTTCAAGGAAGCATTCCTGGTTCTCCGCCGGTGTTGGATAGACGAACGCCGTGTTGCTGGATGGAAAGGAGACGACGAGCAGCTTGTAGGTCATGAGTTGCTGATCGCGACTGACTTGCATCGTGGTAAAGTCCACTTGCGCTTCTCCTGGTGGATGTTCAAGTCGCTCGTACGTCTTCGCGCGCTCCAACTCCATTCTGCTCTTCTGCAGTTGGACGTAAGAGAGGACCGTCCGTTGACCACCGGTAAACGCATACTCTGCTTGCAAGCGCTGAAAGATCCGGACGCCGGTGTGCCGTTGCTTGCGCGGGAGTAATTGATCCTCTTCCAGCCAAGCATCCACAATCTCCATATATGGCCCCATCACCGGGCTACTGCTCTTGCGTTTACCAAGTCGTTTGTTCCAATCACTCTGATCCGCATATCGCTTGGCTGTTCTCCAGTGAACACCCACCTGTCTAGCGATGTCGCTCACCGATAGTCCTTCTGCTTCACGTAGAAATTTGATATACTCTTGTTGAGGCATTTTCAGCATTCCTTCCAGTCTCCTTCGTCAGTTCTCGCAAACCTAACGATAGGAGGATAATAGGGTGCTGGCAAGTGTCTCTTTTTCTTTGCCGTTACTTGAGCATTTTTACGCTGCAACACTCGGCACTTTTAGTATGCAATAAACA
>NZ_JACXIY010000077.1 GCF_014705655.1 Paenibacillus arenilitoris
TGTCAACACCAAATGAAAATTCCTCAAAATAATCAGTTGAAAATTCCCCATCAGAATCAAGATGCCCCCCTAGGGGGGCGGCCGACATCCGTGAAAATTCCAGCTATTCCTTTTCATGTGCCTGCGGATCCGGCTTGAAGAATCCCGCCTTTTTCTTCTCTTTTACGCGGTAACTCTCACCCTTAATATTGACGGTTGTGGAGTGATGCAGGAGGCGATCCAGGATAGCTGTAGCTAGGACGGAGTCGCCGAATATATCACCCCACGAACCGTAGGATTTGTTGGAGGTCAGAATAATAGAGCCGCTCTCATAACGCTCGGAAACAATTTGGAAGAAAAAATGTGCAGCCGGCTCTTCCATCTTACGGTAGCCGATCTCGTCAATGATCAGCAAGCTAGGCTTACTGAGCGCCTTCATTTTCTGCTTTATGGTCTGGTTCACGTAGGCTTGCTGAAGCATCTGTACCAGATCATGTGCCGTGATGAAATAGACGGTATACCGATGCTTAATGGCTTCAATGGCAAGTGCGACCGCCAGATGCGTCTTCCCCGTACCAGGAGGACCGAGAAAAATGAGGTTCTCTCGATTCTCCACAAAACGAAGTGTAGCCAAATCCCGAATTCGCCGCTCGTCAATAGAGGGCTGAAAGGAAAAGTCGTACGCCTCGAGGGTCCGGTGGTAGGGGAAGTTTGCCATTCGCGTTCGCATTCGTACAAAACGATCTTGCTTGTACGCAATCTCCTCTTGCAACAGCTTGTCCAAAAATTCAAGATACGGTATATTGAGCTTGGCAGCTTCTTCGGCGTGAGCGTCAAATACTTCGGGTATACGGCTCCAGCCAAATTCGGCAAACGTTTCTTTGAGACGTTCATGTTGCAGAATCATTGGAGCGTCACCGCCTCGTCTAGAAACTGCTCATAGACCGTTAGGTCGCGCTCAAGCACTTCGGGGGCGCTGCGTGGTGCCAGCTTGGGCATCGGGGTGGGGACCTTATGCTGCCCGCTGGCTGTCAGTCCCTCGAAGTGGCTGCGATCGATCACCATCTCTCGTTTTGTAAACGACTTGGGATGATCGGCAACGAGCTGATCGGCGGAGTATATCGTGATCCTTCCGTTCTTTTGGTCTTGCACGTCAACCGTTTGCCCGACGTATCGATGCGGAACGGAGTAACGGCAACTGTCGTACGAAACCATGCTGTCGGACGATACTTTTCGGGGATGGCGTTCAACTTCCGCGAAAGGCGTTAGATTGATCGCCTTAAGCCCTTCGTGAAGCCAGCGCTCTGAAGGCACACACTGCGTGGTACCATGAACGCGACTATTGGCGACTTGATCCATCCACCTGCGAGCTTGCCTATTCAGATCATCCAAACCGGTAAAGGTGCGTACGCGCGGCCAAAAGTTTTTGCGCACATAACTAATCCCGTTCTCAACTTTGCCTTTCGTCCGGGCGCGATATGGACGGCAGCGCTTCAGCAGAAACCCGTGATGGGCAGCGAAACGGGAGAAGCGCTCGTTCCAGACCGGATGCCCTTCGGAGTCAACTCCGGTGACTACGGTCTTCATATTGTCATACAAGATGACCTCCGTGCGTCCGCCGAAGTATTGCATCGCCCTCAGATGGCAACCCATTAACGTATCCAGTTTCTCAT
This sequence comes from Paenibacillus arenilitoris, assembly GCF_014705655.1. Taxonomy (GTDB): domain Bacteria; phylum Bacillota; class Bacilli; order Paenibacillales; family Paenibacillaceae; genus Pristimantibacillus; species Pristimantibacillus arenilitoris. The sequence goes on from NZ_JACXIY010000077.1 coordinate 1,653, forward strand.
CCTCGGTAAACTCCAGATAAAGCATCCGAGAATGACCAAGCACTTTGACGAAGGCGTAAAGCCGCTTACTTGCACCAGCCCATTCGACTACGAATTTGCCCCAATCGACTTGAGCCTGATAGCCTGGCGGAGTCTCGAAGCGAACCGTTGCCTTCTGAATGACAACCGGGCGCAGTGGCTTCATAAATTCTCGAACCATGGTAGAACCGCCGGTATACCCTCGCTCCTGAATCTCCTCAAACAATACGGTTGCATTCAAACAGCCTTCTTCCATACGCTCCCGAATGTAATCCTTGTACGCATCTAGCTTACAAGGCTTCCTGACGGTCCGCTGATAGCGTCGAGGCTCCTGTTCGTTCAACCACTTGCGAATCGTCTTGCGATCTCTTCCCATCTCCTCTGCGATCTGGGTCACATTCATTCCTCGCTTCCTCATGTCATGAATCAAGTAAAACTCCCCATTTCGTATCATGTTGATCTCCTCCTAAGAGGAGATTTCGGATAATTGTGGGGAATTTTCAACCGATTATAATGAGGATTTTATCACCGCTATTAACA
>NZ_JACXIY010000078.1 GCF_014705655.1 Paenibacillus arenilitoris
CTGCTAGCTACGAGGCGGCTTGGCCCCTACCCCGACCGGACTTTCACCGGCTAGTTGTACCCAGCTTTGCTAGGCGCGCACGGACCTGAGCGCTCTTATTTCGATGAAACGGGTATCTATCGGCGTTTAACGGACATGAGAGACGTTATTGGCACGAATTGGTTTGTTACACGTCCCATTGAGGCGAAATAAGGTCGCTCGAGTCCGTTACCTTTTCCAAAGGCTCGATTTCGGCCAAATAACGGCTCTGGTGTCCGTTACGCAACGGACAGGCCGGCCTCTCCTGCAATCAATCGAACGGAACAGCATGCTCGCTTAGAGTCGGCCGCACGGAAAAAAGAGCCCGAAACGTTGCGCAAACGCCCCGGGCTATCCTTCCAGTCACCCCCTCCGGGCCGGCTTGGCTCGGAATGGACTGCGCCGCTCGCGGCCGGGAGGCTTGTACCGCGATGACTGCTAACGGACCTGAGCGCTCTTATTTCGTTGAAACGGGCATCTATCGGCGTTTAACGGACATGAGAGACGCTATTAACACGAATTGGTTTGTTACACGCCCCATTGAGGCGAAATAAGGTCGCTCGAGTCCGTTACCTTTTCCAAAGGCTCGATTTCGGCCAAATAACGGCTCTGGTGTCCGTTACGCAACGGATAGGCCGGCCTTCTCCCTGCGATCAATCGAGCGGAACAGCATGCTCGCTTGGAGTCGGCCGCACGGAAAAAAGAGCCTTGGGCGTTTTACGCAAACGCCCAAGGCTCTGCTTTTCCGGCGCGGACGCTCGCTTAGGCGCCCGCCGCCGCTAACCGCGAAATTCCTTCACGTACTTCGCGTAATCCCAGCCCGCGAGAAACCGCCTCGCCGTGTCCCTTCCGGATTGGTACAGGAAATTCCGCTCCTCGGGGCCGATGTCGAACTGCGTCGTCGTCACCCTGCCCGTCGGGATGAACAGCGTCCTCGCCCGCGAATGCTTATCGACATGCCGCTGGTCATGCGCGCGCAGCATCGTCTGGAACATGGCGCGCAGCATCGAGATCGGGCCGTTAATATCGTAGGGAGGCGTCAACTCCTGCTCGCCGAGCAGGCGGAAGCCGAAGGTCGGCCAGCGCGGAACGCCCTCGACGTCGAAGATCCAGACCGGATAATTGCTGAGCAGCGCGCCGTCGAGTACATAGTAAGGCTTCCTTCTCAGCTTCGTCCGGAGCCGGTAAGGCTGGAAGAAATAAGGGATCGTCGAGCTCATCCGGACGGCGGCGGCGATCGGGAATTTGGCCGGGTTCAGATGGTAGCGGGGGAGATCGTCGGGGAGAATGAGCATCTTGCCGCTGCTGATGTCCGACGCGATGATTTTGAGCTTGCCGTCCGGCAGATCGCCGAACGTCGCCACCCCTTTCTGCCTCAGCCAATACGCCATCTGCTCCTCGAGCGGGTCGTTCCGGTAGATGCCCGACCGCCGAAGCAGCGTGATGACTTTGCCGATCAGCGGCAGCGAATGGACCCACGTCTTTCCGCGCAGCCGGGCATAATCCATCGTATTCATCAATTCCTTCAGCTCAAGGCCCGTATATCCGCACGCGAGCAGCGCGGCCACCACCGAGCCCGCCGACGTGCCCGCCAGGCGCTGCCACTCCACGCCCTTCTTCTCCATTTCCTGTACCGCCCCGATAAAAGCGATTCCTCTGACCCCTCCGCCTTCGAATACGGCATCGGCTTTCATAGACGCCCTCCCTTCGGCCTTCCCCGGGCGAAACGCATGTTTACGGGGATACTACTATATAAATATCGCTTTTTGCCGAATTCATGATTGAATCGGGAGGAAGGGGAGGGAAACCGGCGCTCATCAAGGTCTCCCGTACATTGTAGTAGAGTAAAGGGCTGGGGTGACCAGCCCCTCCTCATCAAACCGTACGTGCGGTTTTCCCGCATACGGCTTTCCGATGCTCTT
>NZ_JACXIY010000079.1 GCF_014705655.1 Paenibacillus arenilitoris
TATGTGTCAGCTATGCACTTCCGCCACCTCGCGGTGTACTGGAGACTTTCACTCCTTAGTCGATGCGCTGCCAAGCGCACCAAAAAAACGTTGTTTGTACTTATCGTACAAACAACGTTCTCGTTCGCAATTGATGGTGCCGGTGAGAGGACTCGAACCTCCACGGTTTCCCTCACGATTTTGAGTCGCGCGCGTCTGCCATTCCGCCACACCGGCAATTGAAAGAAAATGGCGTGCCCTAAGAGATTCGAACTCCTGACCTTTTGATTCGTAGTCAAACGCTCTATCCAGCTGAGCTAAGGGCACATATGATTTTCTTCAAAAAAATTGTGGAGGCGCCACCCAGACTCGAACTGGGGGTAAAGCTTTTGCAGAGCTCTGCCTTACCACTTGGCTATGGCGCCAAAGTAATGGAGCGGAAGACGGGAATCGAACCCGCGACCCTCGCCTTGGCAAGGCGATGCTCTACCGCTGAGCCACTTCCGCATAAAAATGGCTGGGGATCTAGGGATCGAACCTAGGAATGACGGAGTCAAAGTCCGTTGCCTTACCGCTTGGCTAATCCCCAACAATATCTTCTTCTTCTAATGTGTTAATGGGGCGATCGATGGGACTTGAACCCACGAATGCCGGAGCCACAATCCGGTGCGTTAACCCCTTCGCCACGACCGCCATAACAACACATTATTCAATTGGCAGGGGCAGCAGGAATTGAACCCACACCAAAGGTTTTGGAGACCTTTGTTCTACCTTTAAACTATGCCCCTATGGTAATTTGGTGGAGGATGATGGATTCGAACCACCGAACCGTGAGGAAGAGATTTACAGTCTCCCGCGTTTGGCCACTTCGCTAATCCTCCACATGGTGCCGTCGAGAGGACTTGAACCCCCAACCTACTGATTACAAGTCAGTTGCTCTACCAATTGAGCTACAACGGCATATTCATTTGGACTTACATGGTGGCTCGGGACGGAATCGAACCGCCGACACGAGGATTTTCAGTCCTCTGCTCTACCAACTGAGCTACCGAGCCTGATGATTTGAATGGCGGAGCTGACGGGATTCGAACCCGCGGTCTCCTGCGTGACAGGCAGGCATGTTAGGCCTCTACACCACAGCTCCACATCATATTCTCGGATGCTTCCGATGGGTAAAATTTGGTTGCGGGGGCAGGATTTGAACCTGCGGCCTTCGGGTTATGAGCCCGACGAGCTACCGGGCTGCTCCACCCCGCGTCGTTAATAATCTTATGGTGGAGGATGACGGGATCGAACCGCCGACCCTCTGCTTGTAAGGCAGATGCTCTCCCAGCTGAGCTAATCCTCCATGTCTTGAGCGACTTTTATATCTTATCACATGCTAGATTTCAAAGTCAAGCTCTATTTTAAGTTTTTTTGGTGACCCGTAGGGGATTCGAACCCCTGTTACCTCCGTGAAAGGGAGGTGTCTTAACCCCTTGACCAACGGGCCGCAATATGGCAGAGAGGAAGGGATTCGAACCCTCGAGACCCGGTTAGAGCCTACACGATTTCCAATCGTGCTCCTTCGACCACTCGGACACCTCTCTATAATGGCTCCCCGAACAGGACTCGAACCTGTGACAACTCGATTAACAGTCGAGTGCTCTACCAACTGAGCTATCAGGGAATATAAGTGCAATATGACCAAAGCATTGCGCCTTGAAAACTGGATACGAAAGATAATCTGTAGAGCCTTTAGTTTGTTTTTGGGACCCCCGCAAAGTATTCGGAATACTCCTTGAAGCCTAAGCTTCACTTTGTGGGGTACATAAGCATATGCTTACGATGCCAGATTTTCCTGTCGGAAAACTTTTAGGATAAGCCCTCGACCGATTAGTATTCGTCAGCTGCACGCATTGCTGCGCTTCCACCCCGAACCTATCAACCTCGTCGT
>NZ_JACXIY010000008.1 GCF_014705655.1 Paenibacillus arenilitoris
CATTATAACGCCTCCTACAGGCAACAATTAGTTACCTCTAAGAGTTAGACAAATGTTTCCAAAATCCTTTAGTGCCGTCTATATAGAGACACTGTACAGCCTAGGCATCACGCCCTCCCGAAGCCGACCGCGCGTCAGCAACGACAACCCCTATGCTGAATCAATTTTCCGCACGTGCAAGTACCGCCCTGGTTATCCGGCGAACGGCTTCAAAGACCTAACAGAGGCTCGTGTTTGGGTCAAGCAATTTGCTCGCTGGTACAACGACGAGCATCGTCATAGCGGACTGAATTTCATTACACCGAGTCAGCGACATAAAGGACTGGCAAACGATGTGTTTGAGAAACGCAAAGAAGTTTACGAAGCCGCAAAAGCCAAGAACCCGAGTCGCTGGTCTGGCGAAGTACGTGATTGGAGCTTAGAAGATGAAGTCTGGCTCAATCCTGAAAAAGCGACTCTTATTCAGGCTGCACAAAAATCGCTAACTTGACGGTATACTTTTCTTAAAGAAATCGCGACAACTATCTTGACAAACGCCGCAGTTGAGCGCGCAACTTGGCGATGTTCGCAGATAGCAAGGCAAGTGTTGCATGGCAGCACGGCGACGGAATGGATAGCAAGGCAAGTGTTGCATGGCAGCACGGCTGCGGTGAGGAAAGGATGGCGAGTGTTGCGCGGCAGCACGGCGACGGAATGGATAGCAAGAAGGTGCTGTGCGACAACATGGAGACCGTTGCGTGATAGCATAGCAGCGTTGCGAGGCACCAGGCAGGGGATTTAGAAGCCAGCTCCTTGCGAGAGGGTGCGTCTAGCAACGCAGAGACGCGGGCGTGCATCATTTTGCCGGGGCGAGCCCGGTGTCCCGCACGGTGCGACGCAATCGATATCCCACATTCGGGCTTTGAGAAGAAGCGATGCTAAGGCCGCTGCAACGGGATCGCGATTTCCACGAAATCGGTCCCCATTACCTTTATGCCATTCTTGTCCTTGGAGCCGACTTCGACAACCATTTTGAATGTCTCCTGCAGCGTCTCCGCCTCTTGATCATGAACGAGGTCGATGACGACAGTCCCCGTCCCGCCTTCCGCCGGTTTATAACTTCGATCGCGTCCCACTTCTACCCTCGCGTGCCATTCTACGTCCGTATCCGCGGTCATCCAAGTCGATACGTAGTCATCGGAGTCGGATTGAGCTTTGGAATCGGGATAGCTGCTTAAAATATTTGAAACATACCACTGCTTAGGTATATTGAAAGCGATGCCGCCCCAGTCGTCGGGGTCGACCTCGATCGAAGCGACGATTCGTATTTGCTTAGCCTCTCCTTCGCCACCAAGGACAAATAGGGTGCCTTTGGCCGTTGTATCCAATTGACCGGAGACGGCGGTTACGGCGAAGGTTTCCGAATGTATGACACTTTCGTTGGCCGCTGCGTGCCGAACGGCTTGTTCCGGCCGGAAGGATATCCATATGACAAGCGTTACCGCCGCGATCGCGATCAGCGCGACAGCCGGCAAAATGAATCTTCTCCGTATGTTCATCGATCCGACCTCCAATTCCATGGCAGTTATTATAGAACAGGTTACTAATCATAAAATTACTATAATTTGATAAATAAAGCATCTCAATTTTTGACCAGAGGGCGTTCATATTACCATTCAGGCGGCGAAATCGTCAAATTCGCATCATTCGCCGCTTGGAGAAGCCGCCCGAACGAAGGGCGGCTTCTTCGCGCGCATATAAGAATTCGGGCGAGGCGGCGGGTAAGGGACGTCCATCCTTGGAATTTCACATAGAGAGCGCCTCCCAAAAGCGGAATAAGGTCAAACCGATGCGATTCCGCCAGCAGAAACGAGTAATCGGAAGCGAATGTGGCATCCGGTTCCGGTCAGGCGCAGCAAGTGAGCAAAACGGAGAATAGAGCGATTTAAACGTACATGTACAACCGTTGACCACCTTGGTCAACAGGTGTAAAATGGCATTGACCACATTGGTCAACGTGCTTTTGGCGCTTACGGACGGTCCCGCCGTCGAATCGCCGGCGAGTCAAAGCCGTTGGCCGGTGGAACAAGTGCCGCAGGCCCGGATTGTGTCTCCGGACGAGTGCGGCAGCCTATGCGCATAGGAGGATTTTACGTGTTCGACAAGTTTCTAAGCATCGACGAAGAGAAGCGGCAGCGCGTCATTAACGCGGCCCTCAAGGTATTCGCCCAGAAGGGCTACCAGGCGGCGTCGACGAACGAGATCGCCCGCGAGGCGGGCATTTCGAAGGGATTGCTGTTTCATTATTTTACGAGCAAGAAGGATCTGTACCTGTACCTGTACGACTACGCGGTCAAGCTGATAACCGAGACGATCGAGCAATTCGTCGATCCGGAGGAACGCGATTACTTCGAGCGGCTGAAGCAAATCGCGCAGGTGAAGCTGTCCGTGCTGAACGATCATCCCGACCTGCTGGGCTTCCAGAAGACGATCTTCTTCGAGGACAGCGCCGAGGTGAGCGCCGAGCTGAAGGCCCGCAGCAAGGAAATCGCGGAGACCGCTTATTACCGGCTGTTCGCGGACATCGACAAGAGCAAGTTCAGGCCGGACATCGACGCCGACCGGGCGATTAACGTTATTTTGTGGGCGCTCGAAGGGATGGGCGAGGCGGAGAGGGCGAGGCACAGGGCGCTCGGGATCGACCTGGATATCCCCTATATGATGGAGGAGTTCGACCGGTACTTGGAGCTGTTCAAAACGAGCTTTTACAAGTGAAACGCCGGGTTTCGGCTGCTACGGCCGCGCGATGCCGGATGCGGCGCGAACCAAGACGAGGGAGGAATGCGGCATGGCTGTCATTGAACTGAACGGGCTGACCAAAACTTACGGAGGAGCAAGAGGCGTAACCGATCTCAGCTTCACGGTGGAGGAGGGGGAGATCTTCGGCTTCATCGGACCGAACGGCGCGGGCAAGTCGACGACGATCCGGACGATGCTAGGGCTAATCTACCCCACGAGCGGCAGCGCGCGCATTTTCGGCAAGGATTGCATCGAGCACGGCCCGGAGATCAAGAAGGAGATCGGCTATTTGCCGTCCGAAGTATTCTATTACGACAACATGCGGGTCAAGGATTTGCTGAATTACTCCGCGAGCTTCTACAAGAAGGACTGCGCGGGGCGCATCAAAGCGTTGGCGGAACGAATGGAGCTGGACTTGACCAAGAAGATCGACGATCTTTCCCTCGGCAACAAAAAGAAGGTCGGCATCGTGCAAGGGCTGCTGCATTCGCCGAAGCTCATCATACTCGACGAACCGACGAGCGGCCTCGATCCGCTCATGCAGCAGCGTTTCTTCGAGCTGCTGGAGGAGGAGAACAAGCGCGGAGCGACCATTCTGTTCTCCTCGCATATTTTGAGCGAGGTGCAGCGGCTGTGCAATCGCGTGGCCATTATCAAGGAAGGCCGGCTAATGGCGCTGGAGAAGATGAGCGAGCTGAAGGAGAACACCTACAAGCGCTTCAAGCTTCAACCGGCGGGTCAGGTCGCCCCCGGAGCGTTCGCCATCCCCGGAGTGACGGAGTGGAAGCAGGAGGATGGCGAAGTCAGCTTCCTGTACAAAGGCAACATCAACGAAATTACGCGCCGGATCGCTGAGCTGGACCTTCGGAACATGTGGGTGGAGGAGCCGGATCTGGAGGAAATCTTCATGCATTATTACGTGAAGGGGGCGTAAGCGGCCATGAACATATTTTGGTACGAGCTGAAGGCGTATCGCGGCACGACGCTCCTCTGGACGGCGTCCTTGGCCGGTATCGTGCTGCTCATGATGGCGATGTTCCCTTCCTTCGCGAAGGACGCGGACGCGTTCCGCGAGGTGCTGCAATCGATGCCGGAGGCCGTTATGAAGGCAGTCGGGCTTCAGCTGGATTCCATAACGTCGCTGATCGGCTTTTATTCGTACATCTTTACCTACGTGACGCTGTGCGGCTCTATACAGGCTATGCATCTGGGGACTTCCATCCTGTCGAAGGAGGGGAGGGAGAAGACAGCGGACTTCCTGCTCGCCAAACCCGTGACGCGCGGAGCCGTGTTCGCCGCCAAGTCGCTGGCCGCGCTGACGCTGCTCCTGCTGACGAACGCCGTCTTCTTCGGAGCAGCCGGCCTGATCGCCACGGCGGTTAAGATTGCGAGCTTCGACTTCGGAATCTTCGCGCTCATTACGTTGTCCCTGCTGCTGATCCAGCTGGTGTTCCTCGCGATCGGCTTCGCCGCGGCGCTGCTGCTGCCGCGCATGAAGACGGTGCTGCCGGTGACGCTCGGCACGGTGTTCGCGTTCTTCATCATTTCGTTCATCGGGGCGTCGACGGGCGACGGCAAGCTTCGTTATTTGACGCCGTTCCAATATTTCGACCGCAGCTATATCGCGGCGCATGGCGGCTACGAGCCGGAATTTCTCATTGCGTCGGCCGTCATTGCAGCGGTATGCCTGACGTACGGAATCGTTCGATATGCGAAGCGCGACGTTCAAGCGACGTAAGGAGGGAGGAAGAAGATGAATCTATTTCGGAGGGAAATGAAGGCCAGTCGGAAGTCGCTGCTCATCTGGATCGTCGGTATTATCGCGATGGTGGCGGGCGGCATGGGCAAATACGCGGGCATGGCGGAGTCCGGCGATTCCATGAACGAGCTGATGGCCGACCTGCCGAAGACGCTGCAAGCGGTGTTCGGGGTCGCCGACCTGGATATTTCGACGCCGATCGGCTATTATGGGGTGTTGTTCCTCTATCTGCTGCTGATGGCAGCGGTGCATGCCTCCATGCTGGGCGCGAATATTTTGTCCAAGGAGGAGAGGGACAAAACCTCGGAGTTTCTGCTCGCCAAGCCGATCTCCAGGGACCGGCTGCTGACGGCCAAGCTGCTGGCGGGGCTCGTCCATTTAATCGTGTTCAATGCGGCGATGTGGGCGAGCTCCGTGCTGGTCGTGGGGCAATATGCCGCCGAAGGCGAGTCCGTCGCGGCTCCGATCGCGGAGCTGATGCTGGGCATGCTGCTGGTACAGTTCGTGTTCCTGAGCGCAGGCTTTGCCGTCGCGGGAGCGGGCGGACGCCCGAAAAGGGCCGTCGCGATCTCCGCCGGGGTCATGCTGCTGACGTTTCTGCTGTCGGTGGCCGTCGAGGTGAGCGGCAGCATCGACTTCCTGCGCTTCCTGTCGCCGTTCCAATACGCGGATGCGGCGGAGGTTATCGAAAGCGGGCTTGGCCTCGGCTTCGTCCTGACGGGAGTGGCGATCGCGGCCTTATGCCTCTTCGCGGCGTTCGTCGGCTACCGGCGGCGGGATATACAGGTGTGAACCGGAGGTGGGCAGGCAGGCGAAGGAGACCGCCTGCCTGAGCTAACGGTGTTTAATTAAGGAGAATGCCCGTTACAATCGATGCCTATTCGCATCGACTGTAACGGGCATTTTTTTGTTATTCGAGGAACCGATGACGCTCGTCCCCAGAGGGAATAACATCGGAGGAGCCGATGCGACGACCATTACGCGAGCGAAAGCCATCCGACCTCTAGACTTATTTTTTAATTTCAAAAACTGAAACAAAATGTAAAAAAAGGCGGATTCGTAGGTGTTTAGTTTCAAATTTTGCAACTAAATCGGTTAATGTCAAAGGTGAAGCGTGAATGATATCGTCTAACTTCATATTTTAAAACTAAACAAGGAGTGTGCGGAGTTAAACACAATTTAGTTTCATTTTTTGATATTAGCATCCGCGCCTTTTCCTTTGCCCTATCGGCGGAAATGGCATATAATCGGTTCGAATCTTGCCGATCGAAGAAGCCGCCCAATCGTTCGTCCGAGGAGCCGAGTCCATGAACAACCGAGTGCTGCATGTCGCCGCGGCCGTCATCGTCGCCGTCATCCTGCCTGTCTATTTCATTATCCTGTCCGTCTATCCATCCTTCCACCAGCCACGCGCGGCGGACGGCTTCCTCGACTTGTCCGGCTGGGATCCGGCCCGGGACGGAACGGTTCCGTTAACCGGGGAATGGGAGTTCTATCCGCACCGGCTGCTGCTCCCCGGGCAATTCGGCGAAGCGGACGAGCCGTCCCTCGCGCAGGTGCCCGGCAAGTGGAACCGTTACTTGGAGCGGGAGCCGGGCGACCTGCCCGGGCACGGCTATGCGACGTACAGGCTCCGGATCAAGCTGGACCGCGGCGCCGATGCCGTGTACGGCATCCGGACGTCCAATATAAGAATGGCGAACCGGATCTTCCTGAACGGAGAGGAGATCGGGGCGAGCGGCGACCCCGGCGCGAGCGCGGACGAAGATGCCCAGCGCAACATCCCTTACGTCGGCTTTGAAAAAATCGAAGGCGGAACGGCGGAGCTTATCGTCCACGTGTCCAATTACAGCTACTCCTCGGGCGGCATCATCTATCCGATCCTGTTCGGCGAGCAAAAAGCCATCCAGAAAAGCAGGGAGCTCGCCATCTTCAAGGACGCCATCATATTCGCCTGCTTTCTTGTGCCCGCCGCTTATTTTCTGCTTCTGTACGGCATGAGGAAGAAGGAGCGTTCGTTGCTTTATTTGGGCCTGTTCAGCTTGACGGCGCTCCTGTACATGCTTGTGCAGGGCGAGAAGCTGATTGCGGCGGTCGTGCCGGGCATTCCGCATTGGCTCGTGATGAAGCTGCAGTTCTCGTCTTCCACCGTCGCCTACTACTTCTTGCTCCGATCGGTGGACCGGATCGTCCCCCATGTCGTGCCGAAGAAGCTGCTAACCGCGGCGCGGCGGATCGTGGCCTTCCTTATGCTCGGCGCCGCCTGCCTGCCCGCCGCCTGGATCGCGCAGGGGGAGCCGGTATTCGTCGCGGCCGGATTCGTGTCCGTCTGCATCATTACGTATCTGCTGCTGAAGGGCATGCGAAGAAAGCGCGGCGATTATCTCTATCTGCTGCTCAGCGCGCAAAGCTTGTTCGTTATCATCCTGATGAGCCTGCTGCAGGTGGCGGGCGTGCTGAACGAGGCGATCGTCATTCCTTACGAAATGATCGTGCTCATCCTGTCGCAGACGCTGCTGCAGGGGAAGCATTTCGCCGCGTCGGTGCGGGAGGTGGAGCAGCTGTCGGGACGGCTGCAGAAGCTCGACGGCCTCAAGGACGAATTTATGGCCAATACGTCCCACGAGCTGCGCACGCCGCTGCACGGCATCGTCAATATCGCGCAATCGATGCTCGAAGGCGCCGCGGGCGCGATCCATAACCGGAAGCAGGCGGAGCATCTGGCGATGATCGTCAGCACCGGGAAGCAATTGTCGCTGCTGGTCAACGACATTCTCGATTTCGCCAAGCTGGAGAATGGGGAAATCAAGCTGCACCGGCGCACGGTGCATTTGCCGGCGGTGGCCGAATCGGTCATCGAGGTGATCCGCCATCTGCTCGCGGGCAAAGACGTGCGGTTAGTCCGGCAGTGGCCGGACGAGCTTCCGCCGCTTAGCGCGGACGAGGACCGTCTGCGCCAAATTTTGTACAACCTGCTCGGCAACGCGGCGAAATTCACGACCCGCGGCGAAATCGCGCTCGTCGCCGAGGCCGGTGACGGCTTTGTGACGGTGAAGGTGGAGGATACGGGGCAAGGCATCGCGTCCGACCGCTTCGACGATTTGTTCGAATCATCGCTCCACGCCGGAGCCGCGGACCGGAGAGCGTTCGAAGGCTCGGGGCTCGGCCTTAGCATAACGAAGAAGCTGGTCGAGCTGCACGGAGGGACGATCGACGTAGAGTCGAAGCTGGGCAGAGGGTCGACGTTCTCGTTCACGATTCCGGTCGCCGGCGATGCCGGGGAGGCGCCCGGCCGGGCCGCGGCGGAAGCGGCGGCCGCGCTTGAGACGGGCTTCCTGCCGGGAGAGAATGCCGATGCGCCGCCGATGCCTCCCGAATTCCGCGTGCTTGCCGTCGACGACGATCCGGTCAATCTGCAGGTGCTCGTCAACCTGCTGTCGCTGGAACGATGCGAGGTCGTCGCGGCTAGCCGGGCGGCGGAAGCGCTGAGCTGCTTGTCCGGCTCTACCCCGTTCGATCTCGTCGTGACGGATTGGATGATGCCGGGCATGTCGGGGCTCGAGCTGTGCCGGACGATCCGCCGCACGCACAGCCTGTCCGAGCTGCCGGTGCTGCTGCTGACCGCAAGGGGCCGGCCGGGCGATATCGAGGCGGGCTTCGAAGCGGGCATTAACGACTTCCTAAGCAAGCCGGTCGATGCCGGCGAGCTGCGGGCGCGCGTGAGGACGCTGCTGAAGCTGAAGCAATCCGTAAGAGAGGCGATGCAATCGGAGCTTGCGTTCCTGCAGGCGCAGATCAAGCCTCATTTTCTGTACAACGCGCTGAACACGATTATCGCCGTCTGCCCGGCCGATCCGTATAAGGCGATGGATTTGCTGATGGAATTAAGCCAGTTTCTGCGAAGCAGCTTCGACTTCCGAAGCCGCGAGAGGCTGACGACGGTCAAGAAGGAGCTGGAGCTCGTCCGGTCGTATTTGGCGCTGGAGAAAGCCCGGTTCGACGAGCGGCTCCAGGTCGAATTCGAGGTGAGCGGGGACGGGAACGCGCTCATTCCGCCGCTGTGCATCCAGCCGATCGTCGAGAACGCGGTCAACCACGGCGTCATGAAGAGGCAAAGCGGAGGGACGGTGCGCGTCCGCATCGAGGAAGCGGACGAGGGCGTCAAGGTTTCGGTGGCGGACGACGGCGTCGGCGTCTCGCCGGAGCGGATCGAGGAGGCGCTGTCGGAATCCGGCGCGGGCCGGGTCGGTCTCAAAAACATCCAAAGAAGGCTCGTCGCCCTCTACGGCGACGGCCTGCGCATCGACACCGCCCCGCACCAAGGCACGAAGGTCGAATTTCTCGTGCCGAAGGCGTCAGCCGCGGGAAGACCGAAGCAGTAGCTCGTACGTTTGCTTCGTCCGCGGCTCGGGCTCGATGCCGAGCTCCTGCTCGATAAGCCGGCAGAACGATGCATAGCAGCTTTGCAGAGCGTTGTCGTCTCGCAAGTCCGCGTATACGGTCATCAGCTTCCGACAGATCACCTCGGAATAGGGGTCCTTCTCCTGCGCATCCAACAGCAGCGGAACGGCGTTCGCATGGCGTCCGGCCGCCGCTTCGGTCTGGGCCGCCGCCAGCACGAAGTCAACGTATTTCTGCCGAAGCTGCTCCCGCCTCGGCTTGGCCCAGGCGTAATCATGCTCCTCCAAATACGGTCCGGCGTACAGCCGCAGAACGTCCGCATAAGGCTGCCGCCGCCCGCCCGCCTTATGCGGCTCGGCCAAGCCTTGCTCGAACAGCTCGACGTCGGTCGTCAGATGGTCGGCATTCAGCCGGTAGCCTTCCTGCGCGTATTCGACGGCCGCGTCGATTTCCCATTCCTTCAGCAGCTTCCGGATTTGATACACCGAAGTGTGCAAATGCGTGGTCGCTTTGTCCGGCGGATAATCCGGCCACAGCAGGTCGAGGATGACGTCCTTGTCGATCCATTTGCCCTTCTGATGCAGCATGTAGGCGAACAGCTCCTGCGCTTTGGCGGTGCGCCACTTGAGCCTCGCCCCGCTCTGGCCGCCGCCGCGGAAATCGAGCCGCCGAAAGGCGAGAATCGCCGCCTCGCGGCCGGGCTCGTCCGGTTCTTGCCGGGCGGCGGCCGTCATGCCGGCGTACTCGGCGATTCTCTCGACCGTCTTGGCCAGCCTCGCCGGGCTGACCGGCTTCAGCAAATAGTCGAGAGCGTTGAGCTCGAACGCCTCGATCGCGTACTCGGAGAAAGCCGTCACGTAGACGATGCGGATACGGGGATCGATTTGCAAAAAATAGTTGGCGGCCTCCAGGCCGTTCATTTCCGGCATGCCGATATCGAGAAAGACGAAGTCCGTCGCCGTCTTGCTTACATGCTCCAACGCTTCGCGGGCCGTCGTAAATTTGCCGGCGACCGCAAGCCGCCCTTCCTCGGCGAGCATCCGCTCCAGATGAAGCAGCGCCGGTTTTTCGTCGTCTACCAGAATAGCGTTCATGGCTGCAGCTCCTTGGCGAATGATGGTCGTTTCCTTCTACTATTCGCTTTCTGCCAGCTTGTTTCCTGTTGTTCAGAAACTGTTCAGCGCGAAGAGGTATGCTTGTAGGAAGGCTAAGGGGTTAAGGGGGAACAGGCGGATGGCAACCGTACTAATCGTAGATGATTCCAAATTCGATCGTGAAACGTTAAAAGCGCTCCTGGAGGATGCAGGGCATCAGGTCGTGGGCGAAGCGGAGGACGGGGCGGAAGCCTACGTGCAGTATTTGCGTCTGCAGCCCGACCTCGTGACGATGGATATCGAGATGCCCGGAACGGACGGCGTGAAGGCGCTCCGCAAAATTTTGTATCACTTCCCGGACGCGAAGATCGTCATGGTCAGCGCGATTGCCGAAAAGGGCGTCGTCATGCGGACGGTGTGGCTCGGGGCGAAGCATTTCGTCGCGAAGCCGATCGCCGCGAATAAATTTCTTGCGATCGTCAATTCGGTGTTAGGCGGAACGAACAAAGCCAGCTCGGCGTCTTTTTAGACGCCGGCCGGCTTTTTTTCTTGCATGATTCATCCGTCCGAGGGAACCGTATGGGTTAGAGGCTTTGTCTGCCAGGCGGACTGGGCGCGAAGCCGCATAGGAGGGGATCGATGATGCACATGAGAGGAAGAGCCGTCTTGCTTGCGCTTCTTCCGGTTTTATTATGGTGGCTCGGAGGCGGCGTCGTTCACGCGGCCAGGACGGATGTGCCGGCAGCGGCTTTCGTGCGGGGAGGCGACCTATGGCTGAAGGAAGGCGCGGACGAGCGAAAGCTGGCGGACGGACCGTTCATCCGGAATCCGAAGTGGTCGTTCGACGGCGAATGGCTCGCTTTCACGAAGGGCGAGCAGGAGCGGGAGCTATGGGTGGTCCATGCGCCGACGGGCCGCCGTTCCTTGGTAACGGCGGCGGGAAGCCGCTACTTTGAGTGGTCGCCGGCGGATCTCAAGCTCGCTTACCGGACGGAGCGGCGGCTGCAATACGTCGACGCCAGGCAGCCGGACAAGCCGATCGCGTCGGCCGACGGCATCGGCAATTACTCGTGGCTGCCGGATGGGAAGGGCTTCTTCGCCTCCTCCGGCTCGGAGCTGCAGCCGGACGGCTGGACGCCGGTCATCCTGTACGAAATTCCGCTTCGGGCGCTGGGCGATCCGGACCGATACGTGACCGTTCACGTGCTGCCGAGACCGTCCGACGAATTTTTTGCCGTCGGCACCAGCTCGTTCAAATGGTCCGCGGACGGCCGCTGGATCGCTTTTCTCGCGACGCCGACCGCTTCACTGTCCGCGGACAGCAATACGCTCTGCGTCGTTTCGGCCGACGGCGTCGTGTTCCGGACGCTGGATGAGATGGCGAACAACGAGCAATGGTTCGAGTGGGCGCCGAATGACGACCGGCTGGCCTTCATCAAGGGGGTCGGACGCGATGCCGGCGTGAACAAGCGGCTGAAGGTGCTCGATGTCGCCACCGGCAGATCGGCGGTGTATACGCCGGAGGGCTTCGCCGATCAGAGCTTGGTCTGGCAGGGACCGGGGCAAATCGTCGTGTCGAGGGCGAAGGAATCCGCGCGGGACGTCAGCCTGAACGACCGGGACAAGCCGCGATTGTTCGCCATCGAGCTTGCGAGCGGGAGGCAGTCCGGGCTGACGAAGCCGCCCGCGGGCTTCGGCGATTACGTCCAGGCCGCGCTGCGGAACCGGCTGTCGTGGGTCAGGAGCGACGGGAAGACCGCGAACGCGCTGCTGAGCCGTCCGAACGGCAGGCGCGCAGCCTTGTGGATCGAGGGGCTCGATCAGGCATCGAATTATTACGGTCAGTGGTACTGGAACGAGGTTTTGCGATTGTTCGATCGGCGATAAATCGGAAGGGGCCGTCCTCTTCGGGCAATTAGCCTGAAGGGACGGCCCCTTGTTCGCGTTTAGATCTGAACGAGCAGCAGAATGATCGAGGACAAGCACAAGCAGGTGCTGATCAAGCAGAGGAACATGACCACCTGCTTCGTATTGAGCCCGGCCCGAAGCAGCCGGTAATGCGCCTGGCTGGCGTCGGCCTGGTAGATCGCTTTGCCTTGCAGCATTCGCCGGATGACGACGAACACGTTGTCGAAGATCGGCACCCCGAGCGCGAGAATCGGAATGAAGAGCGACATGATGGTCGCCTGCTTAAATGCGCCGTCCAGCGCGATGACCGCCAGAATGAAGCCGATGAAGGTCGCGCCTGCGTCTCCCATAAATATTTTGGCGGGAGGTTTATTGTAGCGCAGGTAAGCGACGGTCACGCCGACCAGAATAATCGCCATAATGGCCGAGTTGGACTGCCCCTTGGCGATGGCGACGATGAACAGCGTAACCGCCGATATCGCGGCCAGTCCGCCGGCCAGCCCGTCCATGCCGTCGGAGAAGTTGATGACCGTCGTCACGCCGAATATCCATAGAATCGTCAGCAGGAACTGCAAGATGACGGGCAGCACCACGTATTCGCCGGAGAACGGGTTGTAAAACCCGGTAAACGCGATGCCGGAGGCGTATACGAGCACGGCGGCCGAGATTTGGACGATGAACTTCGGCAGCGAAGGGAAATCCTTGCCCTTCGTTTTGTACCAGTCATCGACCGTTCCGATAATGAGCAGCAGCACTCCGCCGGCGATCAGGGCGCCGGTCTGCAGGGAGAAGTCTCTCGTCACGAGCAGGTACGTCGCGAAGAAGCCGATAAAGATGACGTAGCTCGCGGTCAGCGGGATCGGCTCCCGGTGAAGCTTGCGCTCCACGTCCTTGCGGGGCTTGTCCACAAAATCAAGCCGGAACGCCAGCTTTCCGAACGGCGGAATGAGCAAATAAACGATAACAAAAGACAAGATTAACGAGAATGCGTATAAAATGATCGTCACCACCAAAAAAAAGGTATGAAGGAACAACAAAATTATACAATCGATGGAGACGATTGTCGATTGGAAGCGGTCGATGTGAGAAGATATTAATCTGCCGGAAACAGACAATCGAGGGCTTCTCCGGCGGATAGGCGGCCTTCCGCGACCCCGATGAACGCCTCCATATAGAGCTGATGCAAATGGAGAATGAGGCCGTTCTGCGCGTCGATCGCCTTGACGTTCGCGGCGCTGCCGTTGTCCAGAAGCAGCAGAGCGTTATGCTTGTAGTAGACGACGCCCGTATCTTCGAACAAGCCGAAAGCGCCCAGCGGAAGGATCGTATTCAGCCTGGCTGCCAGCCGAAGCAGGTCGCCGAAGCGCCCCGGCGGGACGCCCTCCGCAATGGTCGCGAACGACTGCAGCATCGCAATGCCGGCCGCTTCGGCTTCCTCCATATGCGGCAGAAAGCACAGCTCCAGCCGAAGAAGCCGCTCCTCTTCGCCGATTCCGTCAAATGGCACGACGAGCGGGCGGTACCGCGGATCGTCCGCCTCGCCTGTCCGGCCGACGGGAAATCCCGCGGCGAGATATTCGGATTCCAGCAATCGCAGCAGCTCCTGCGGCCCCGCGGCGTTCAAATGCTCCATGCCTAACCTCCCGTTAACGCTAAGTATGCAGTTTCTTCGCGATAAGCTCGACCTTCGGCGTCCCCTTCGCGGCATCCGCCGTCAAACCGATATTCCGGATCAGGCTGACGTATTCCGGCTCGGAGCCGATGACGCCTTTCTTATGGATCGTATGGGCAAGGTCGGTAATAATCTGGCTGTAGCACTGCGCGACGGAGTTGAAGCCCCGCTTCTGAAGCAGCGTTGCCCGTACCTTGGCTCTATCCGGCTTCGCCTGGGGATCGGCCGCCTGCATCTCCGCAAGCTTGTCGTCGACGCGGAGGAACCGGTCGACGACCTCTTCCTTGCGCGCGCGCTTCTTGTAAAATTTGTAGACGGCGGCGACGCCGCCGATCGCGCCCGCGGCGCCGAGCAGCAGCCAGCCTACCGGCGTGGCCGCGCTGGCGAGCAGCAGCCCGCCGCCGACGATCATCGCGGCCCCTTTCACGGCTGTGGCCGCGCTCTTGTTCCGGTTGAGGCGCTGCGTGCTCGCGCCGATGCCCGCGGCAAGCCCAAGCTGCTCGTCCTTGCCGGCGGCGTTCTTCTCGATCTCGGTCAGGTTGCCCATGCGCTTGTTGTGCGTGTAAGCCCCCGCGATGCCGCTGACCATGTAGGCGGCCCCGCCCGCCACGCCGGCCGCGCCGGCCGCCGCGGTCGCCGCCGTGCTCGTCGCCGCGCCGAGAAATTTCTGCGTGTTGACGACGCCGGTCGCGCCGAACCGGGCAAGATCGGCGACGCCGCCCCCGCCTTCGGCGACGATATTTTGCGCTTTGTCGTGCGTTCCCAGCGCCGCGTCGTGGTTCTGCGCCGCGTTGTAAATTTGCATGCCGGAGGTAATCCCGCTGAGCGCGGCCGATGCCGGGCCGAGATCCGTGACGGCGCCAAGCGCGCCTTCGTTCGAAGCGCCGAACAGGCTTTGCGCTTCGCTCACGCTCGTGGCGGCCGCGCTCGAAGCGCCCACGGACGCCGCCGCTCCTGTCGCAGCGTACGTCACGTAATCCCGCTCGGTATCCTCGTTGTAATTTTTCGTATCCTTGCCCTGCAGCGTCCGGACGATCGTCGAAAACTTGTCCCAGTCCACGCTAAAGCCGAGAAGGCCCGTCATGTTTTTTTTGGCTTTGGCCAGCGAAGGCGCGCCGCTTCCCCCGGCGAACAGGTTGACGGCTATTTTTTGCGTCATCGGGCTCAATCCTTCGAAAAAGGCGAACAAATCCGTTTTCTTGTCCTTCGCGGCTTCCGATTTGAGCCAGCTAGTTATCGCTTGTGAACCGACTTCCGATTTCGCTTCGCCGCCGGCCATTTGCAGAACGGACTGCGCGGCCCGGTTGCCCGCCGACCGCTGCAGCTGCAGCAAGCCCGCCGGCGAGGCGGGGCGCTGCGAGAACTCCGCCGTGACGGACGGCTGGCCGGGCGTCGACTTGATAGACTCGCGATAAGTTGATTTTTTCTTCTGAATGGCTTGGTTCGCCACTTTCTACCCCTCCGTGCAAGGAACAATGCTGCTGCTCGCCGATTGCGCCGTTCTCATCTGTCCGGTCCTTGTTATGTAGTTCTTTTATCATAGCACGACTTCCCGCGCCATTCTACAAAAATAGGCATGATTTCCCGGTGTTTGCCTCATGCGCGAAGCATGATTCCCCGGTCGGTCGAATAGACATAATGGACGATGCGGTAATGGAGAACGGGACAAGGCTCGGCGCGGCTTGCCCCGGGGGAAAAGGAGGCGGTCGGAATGTGGCTGGATTGCGCCGTGATCGGAGGGGGGCCGGCCGGCCTGAATGCGGCGCTCGTGCTCGGCAGGGCGAGAAGAGTCGCGATCGTGTTCGACGACAATCGGCCGCGCAACGCGGTGACGCGCGAGTCGCACGGCTTCATTACGCGCGACGGCGTCGGGCCGAAGGAATTTCGCAGGCTTGCGCACGGGGAATTGGCGAATTACCCGTCCGTGACGGTCAAGCCGGACCGGGTGGTCGGGGTCGTGCGCGGCCAGCCGGGGTTTCTGGTGCAGACGGGCAACGGCGTAATCTACCGGACGCGCACCGTCATCCTGGCAACGGGGCTCAAGGAGACGCTGCCGGCGGTGCCGGGCATACGCGAGTATTACGGCATAAGCCTGTTCAGCTGCCCTTATTGCGACGGGTGGGAGCTGCGGGATAAGCGGCTCGTCGTCATCTCGGACAGCTCCAACGCTTACCACACCGCCAAAATCGTCCGCAATTGGAGCGGGGACATCCTGCTGTGCACGAACGGGGCGAACAACGTAAGCGCCGAACAGGAGGGACTGCTGGGGCGCAGAGGCATACGGGTCAATCGAAGCCGAATCCGCGCCTTGGGCGGGGAGAGGGGCATGCTGCGCCGGATCGCGTTCGAGGACGGCGAAGAGGCGCGGCGGGAAGGGGGCTTCGTCTCCCCGAGATGGGAGCAGGGCGCGGCGTTCGGGGAGGCGCTCGGCTGCCAGGTGGCGCCATCGGGCGGCTTCGTCACGGACGATTACGGGCGAACGACCGCCATCGGCGTCTACGCGGCGGGAGACGCCTCGATCATCACCCCCTCCCAGCTTGTCATCGCGGCCGGCGAAGGGAGCAAGGCCGCCATCGGCGTCAACATGGACCTGACGAACGAGGATTTTTACGCGTATTGACGAGAAGATAGAAGGAGCTCGCCCGAATCGCGTATAATGGTGAAAAACGGGAGGGGATGTGGTTCATATGGGCGAGCGCGAGCTCACGCTCCCGCGGGAGATCGAGAGGCTTACCGCGGGCTGCCGGCGGCAGCGGGTAACCGTGGGCATGTCGGAATCGCGGACTTATCGGCTGACCGGCGATGCGGGCCGTTTTTTCCTGAAGCATCACGCCGCGGACGCGGTCGAGAAGCTGCGCGGCGAGAAGGAGCGGATCGAATGGCTGCGGGGGAAGCTTCCCGTGCCGGAGGTCGTCCTCTTCGCGGAGGACGAGACGGGGGAATATTTGCTGCTGACGGAGATCGCGGGGCTGGACGCCTCGGAGAAGGCGCATGAGCGGTCGCTTCCGCAGTTGATCCGGCTGCTGGCCGAAGGGCTGCGCATGGTGCATGGCGTTCCGATCGCGGATTGCCCGTTCGACCGGACGCTGGCGGTCGTCCTTGCCGAAGCGGGGCGTCGGACCGGGCTTGGACTCGTGGACGAGGACGATTTCGATACGGTCCGGCAGGGCAGGCGGGCGGAGGACTTGTACCGGGAGCTGCTCGCAGGTAAGCCGGCGTCCGAGGATCCGGTCTTCACGCACGGCGACTACTGCTTGCCGAACGTCGTCATCCGGGAAGGCCGGATTGGCGGATTCATCGACCTCGGGCGGGCGGGAATCGCCGACAGGTATCAGGATTTGGCGCTGGCCGCGAGAAGCATCGGGTATAATTTCGGCGCGGAGCACGTGCCGGCATTCCTCGACGCATACGGGCTCGGCGAGCCGGACCAAGCGAAGATCGGCTATTACCAGCTGTTGGACGAGTTTTTCTAATCGGCGGCGAACAATAAAAAAGAGCAAAGCGCGAAGCGCTTTGCTCTTTTTATTTAAATATAAGAATTTATAAGGTTGCACTTATAAATGAGCTTATATTTCATCGCGATACGAGCTTGTGCCGCCAAAGGACGGCGTCAGCCGTTTACGCTAGATTGCGCATCCTCGCGGTAATCCTCGACGAGCAGCTCCAGCTGGCCCGTCTCCGGATGGATGACAAAGCCGTGAACCGGAATGTCCTTCGGGAACAACGGGTGCTTGCGGATCATTTTGACGCTGTGCATGACGCCTTCCTCGGGCTCTTTGAAGCCGCGCAGAAACTTGTCCATCCGGATGCCGGCGTTCTCGAGCGTCTCGATGGCAAGCGGGTCGACGCCTCTCTCGATGAACTTGTTGACGAGGCCCTTCGTATCCAGGTTCGTCATGCCGCAGCCGTGATGGCCGATGACGAGCACCTCGCGCGCGCCAAGCTCGTAGACGGCTACGAGAATGCTGCGCATCGCGCTGCCGAACGGTTGCGTCAAGACCGCACCAGCGTTTTTGATAAATTTGGCGTCGCCGTTCTTCAGGTTGAGCGCCTTCGGCAGAAGCTCGACGAGGCGGGTGTCCATGCAGGTGAGGATGGCGATTTTTTTGTCGGGGAACTTGTCGGTCAAATAGGCTTCGTATTGTTTCTCTTCGACAAATTGCTTGTTGAACTCCAATAAACGCGGAATGATGGACATATGATTCCTCCCGTATGTTTGATCTCTCTATCTCTTCTATCTTTTTATTATTCATGCAATTGCCGCTGGAGTCAATCGCACATAATGGGATTGGACCGGATACGCGTTAAGGAAACGGATAAAATAACCAATAGGCAATCGGTTGACGTGAAACCAAAAGGTTTCGTATAATGGTGAAGTGAAACCAAAAGGTTTCATATTGAGACGAATTTTAACCGTTAACGGAGGTTTTATCAAATGGGAGAACAACATGCAAACACGCTGCCGGATATTCGGCAGACCGTGCAGCTGAACGCGCCGATTCGCAAGGTATGGGATGCCGTATCGACCGCGGAAGGCATCGCGGCATGGTTCATGCCGAATAACTTCGAGCCGGTGGAAGGCCACGAATTCGAGCTGAACGCGGGACCGTTCGGCATGTCGCCGTGCAAGGTGACCGCCATCGATCCGCCGAACCGCTTGTCCTTCACATGGGGCAAGGACTGGACGCTGACGTTCGAGCTCGCGGAGAAGGCGGGCGGAACCGAGTTCACGCTCATCCACTCGGGCTGGTCGGAGGATACCGTCACCGAGTTCCAGGAATCGCATGCGATCGTGCGCGACAGAATGAATCACGGCTGGGTCGGCATCGTCGCGAAGCTGAAGCAAATGATCGAGGCGTGACATGGCGGAGCAGGCGCACAAGCACGACGTATTCCAGGCGATTGCCGACCCGACCCGGCGCAGGCTTCTGCATCTGCTGAGCGACGAGGAAATGCCGGTTACCGCCATCAGCGGACATTTCGCGATGAGCCGGACGGCGGTGTCCAAGCATCTGCGCGTGCTGGCGGACGCAGGGCTCGTGAAGGACCGGAAGGTCGGCCGGGAGACGCGCTACCGCCTGAGCCCGGAGCCGCTGCTGGAACTGAAGCGCTGGCTCGCGTATTATGAACGGTATTGGGAAAACAAGCTGTCCGCGCTCAAGCGGTTCGTCGAAGAGGACGATTCGCCCGGCACGGAGCGGCACGGCCCTCTTGCCGCGGCGGAGAGAGAGCCGGCCGATTAGAATCAGGGCGCGTATATAGCAGGGGCTGTCTCGCAAGGTCATGAAGCGACCGGAGAGACGGCTCCGTTTTTTTTGACATGGGCTTTGCGTCGTCCCCCGCGCCGATCGGTGAACCGGGAGGCCTTGTAATACGGCGGCGTCATGTTCCATTCCGATCGTCCCGCATAAGGAATGGGTTACACGACAGCCCCCTTATAGCCTTCCAAGTGTGAAGGCATCCATACATGCATGGCGTAAAATGGACCGAAAAATTATCCGAAACGGATGAGCTATAATATTCCTTGACAGGAATATTCCTTATATAGTATATTTAAAACATCAAGAAACGGCTACCTCGCGGAATCCGTCGGGAATGCTAAGCCATCATCCAATATCAAGAGGAGCCATTCCTGTAATGAAGTAATTTGAGCTTTGAATGAAAAAAGCGCCTCTAGTATACTGGGAAACGTTCCGCCAAGAACAACACCCACATACGAAAAGAGGCACTCATCATGAAGTTTAAGTTAAAACAGAAACAGAATCAACGGATTACACGAATTACCGATTCGACTCTGGTCGTCGGAGCGGACATCGCAAAGAAGATTCACGTAGCTCGTGCGGTGGATTTCCGTGGTATCGAGCTCGGCAAGGATTGCGTGTTCAACAACGACCAGGTAGGGCTGACGAAGCTTGCAGCGTGGATGAAGGAGATCGGGCGAACACACGGCAAGACAGACATCCTATTTGGCATCGAGCCTACTGGACATTACTGGTTTCCATTAGCGGCCTACTTGCAAGACCAAGGCATTCAAGTGGTCGTCGTGAATCCGCATCATGTTAACAAGACGAAAGAGCTTGAAGACAACTCGCCGACAAAGAGCGACTACAAGGATGCAAAAGTCATCGCTAAACTCATTCGGGACGGAAATTATTCGGAACCGAAGCTGCCGACGAAGGAATACGCAGAATTGCGAATCCTGATGAATCTGCGGGAGAAGGTGTCTGACAGTTTGACCCAAGTCAAGAGCCGTATCGGCAATTGGTTTGACCGCTTTTTCCCAGAGTATACTAGCGTGTTTAAGGACTGGGATGGCAAGGCATCGCTCATGGCTATGCGAGCATTTCCGTTACCAGCTGACATCGTCGCCAAAGGGGCCAGAGACGTCCTGGCTCATTGGAAGACGGGGGTGAAGCGCGGTGTGGGAATCAAGCGGGCAGAAGCGCTCTACGCCGCCGCTAGCGTCTCGATTGGGCTGACAGAAGGCGTCGTAGCGGCCCGAATGGAGCTGAGCACGCTTCTTGAGCAGTTCGACCTGTATAACGAGCAACTTGAAGCCATCATGGTAAAGGTGATGGAGATTCTGGAGAACATCCCAGGAACGGCAGAAATGCTGACGATACCCGGAATGGGAGTCTTGACCATAGCTGGGTTTCTGGCGGAAATCGGTGACCTAAATAGTTACGATCACGGTCAGCAGATCATTCGTTTGGCCGGGTTAAATCTCATGGAGAACAGTTCAGGCATACGCAAGGGCCAGACGGGCATTACCAAGCGAGGGCGATCACGCCTGCGAGCGCTGTTGTTCCGCGCGGTGATGCCAATGGTGGCAAAGAACAAAGAGTTCCAAGCTCTTCACCGGTATTTCACGACACGTAGTCAAAATCCGCTGAAGAAGAAACAGTCACTCATCGCGTTATGCGGAAAACTCATTCGAGTGCTTCATACGCTGGGGACAAAGCAACGAACATACAGCCCTATCGATGTCATTGGTCCTATTCGGCACGCTCAGTTACAACAAATGGCTGCTTAGCATCAACGAAGCAATCGCCTGTAATCTTGCTTATTCACAAGTGAACAACTACGACAACGGAAGCACCGGAGAAGCCGACGAACAATATTCCATAAGGGCAACGACCCCGTAGAGGAGCAAAAATCGGCATCCACCCCTTGAGAGGTAGAACGAAGGAATGTAAGGGCATAGACCCAGCGTGATATGGGAGGGTAAACCCCAAGGGTGAGTGTGGAGATCCACTGTGCGATCATACTCATTATCCACAGTTTTGGAACCAAACGATCCTAAACTCTGTTCCCGCATACGCTCTTACAGGAATTCGGTGCGGTGACTACATTCTCCACCTGCACTTCTCAAACTGTCAAAGTTGAAATCTTAAGAATGGGCGAGGAAACGGGAGAAAACATTACTTTATAGTGGGAGGAAGTATTCAAATGTCCAATAGCGCAATGGTTTCGAGAGTGGAGAACGATCGGGTGCTGGTGCTGGAGCGCGTATTCGACGCGCCGCGCGAGCTCGTGTTCAGCATGTTTAAGGAGCCCGAGCATCTCAAGCATTGGTGGGGGCCGAAAGGCTGGGACCTGCCGGTCTGCAACTTGGATTTCCGGCCGGGCGGCGTTTGGCACTACTGCATGAAGTGCGTCGACGAAAGCTTCGGCGAGTATTACGGGATGGAGTCGTGGGGCAAAGGGATTTACAAGGAAATCGACGAGCCGGATACGATCGTCTACACCGATTACTTCTCGGATGCCGAGGGCAATATGAACGACGAGATGCCATCGACCGACGTCACGATGCAATTCATCGACCTGGACGGCAGGACGAAGCTGGTCAGCCGATCCGAATACGTGTCCGCGGAAGCGCTCAAGTCGGTTATAGATATGGGCATGATGGAAGGCGTTACCGAAACGTGGGATCGTCTGGAAGAGCGCCTGAACGCGGTCAAGTAGGGGGCATAAGGGAACGGCTGCCTGGCTCTGAGAGCATGCAGCCGTTTTTTTGGGATTTTGCGCACAACGGACCCATAAGCCGTTATTTGGGCGAAAGCGGCCTTTTTGAATAGGTAACGGACTCGAGCGACCTTATTCGCTCCAATGAGGGCGTGAAATAAGATATTTTGTGCCAATAGCGTCACACATGTCCGTTAGAAATAAAAAGATGTCCGTTTCATCAAAATAAGAGCATCCCGGTCCGTTAGAGCCAAGCGCTAGTCGATGGCTACGCTAATGCTCGTTTTCGGCATCAGCACGGGATACGGGCGCCCAAATTCTACTTTCCGATACGCTCCTTGTTATCAGGTTCAGAGCGATGGCGGCCGCCGAGACGATAACGGCAAACCAAACGGCCGAATCGGCAAACGATTGCCAGTCGGGCAAGATCCAGCCCTACTTGCTTAGAACAATTAAAGCCGGCGCGAGCAAAACAGCGGCCTGCAGCGCCGTGCGATAGGTTTTTGTGAAGAATGCCTTCGGCGCGAACGAAAGCGAACGAAAGCGAAGGTTGACATTCGGTACGCCATTCTCTATAATTTCTGTAATCTCAAATGATGCATGCGTCGAACGAGCGCAGTAGCGGCTTAATCCCTGTCCCAGAAAGCCGGGGGTGATGGAACCCGGCACACATTAAGCCTAGCGAAGTACACTCCGGAGCATCTCGGGCAATGCCGAGCGGAATGGCGAACGATATTTCGCCGAGAGCGGCATCGGCTGCGGCCGGCAACGGTACGTCGATGCAATCTGGGTGGTAACGCGGTTAGAGAATCGTCCCTATGTCTTATCCAAGACTAGGGGCGTTTTTTTTATTTCCCCGCAAGCCGTGGCGCCTGTCAGGGGCGGGGGAAACGGCAAAACAGGATACCAATCGACGAAGGAGTGTTTTGTACCGATGAACATTATCGACGAACTCGAATGGCGGGACGCCATCAACCAACAAACCGACGCGGACGGTCTCCGCGCGCTGACAAGCGAGAAAGCCGTATCGCTGTACTGCGGAGTCGATCCTACCGGCGACAGCATGCACATCGGACATCTCATTCCGTTCATGGTGCTGAAGCGGTTCCAGCTCGCCGGCCACCGTCCGGTCATTCTGATCGGGGGAGCGACCGGCACGATCGGCGATCCGAGCGGACGGACGGCGGAGCGTTCCTTGCAGACGCTGGAGCAAATCCAGGCGAACGTCGAAGCGCTGACCGCGCAGCTTCGCAAGCTGTTCGTGACCGACGGCGACAATAACATCCGCATGGTCAACAACTACGACTGGACGCATAAGATCAACGTCATCGAGTTTCTGCGCGACTACGGCAAAAACTTCAGCATCAACACGATGCTGGCGAAGGACGTCGTATCGAGCCGCCTGGAGAGCGGCATTTCGTTCACGGAATTTTCCTACCAGATTTTGCAGTCGCTCGACTTCCTGCATCTGTACCGGGCGGAGGACGTGCAGCTTCAGATCGGCGGTTCGGACCAGTGGGGGAACATTACGAGCGGCCTGGATCTGATCCGCAAAAAAGAAGGCAGCGAGGCCAAAGCGTTCGGCCTGACGATCCCGCTCATGCTCAAGGCGGACGGCACGAAGTTCGGCAAGACGGCCGGCGGCGCGATCTGGCTCGATTCGGACAAGACGACGCCGTACGAGTTCTACCAATTCTGGGCGAACACCGATGACCGCGACGTCGTGAAATATTTGAAATACTTTACGTTCCTCTCGAAGGAGCAGATCGACGAGCTGGCGGAGAAGGTGCAGACGGAGCCGCACAAACGCGAGGCGCAGAAGAAGCTGGCCGAGGAGATGACGAGGTTCGTGCACGGCGAGGAGCAGCTGCGGCAGGCGCTGCGCATTACGGCGGCGCTGTTCAGCGGCGACATCAAATCGCTGACCGCGGACGAAATCGAGCAGGGCTTCAAGGAAATGCCGACGTACGAAGCGGAGCGCGAGACGAAAAACATCGTCGACTGGCTCGTCGACCTCGGCATCGAGCCGTCCAAGCGCCAGGCGCGCGAGGACATTACGAACGGCGCCATTTCGATGAACGGCGAGCGGGTCACGGACCTGGCGCTGGAGGTGTCCTCCGATCATGCGATCGGCGGCCGGTTCATCATCATCCGCAAAGGCAAGAAAAACTACAGCTTGGTGAAGCTGTCGTAATCGTTGCCGAAACCCAAGGACCCGTAAACAATAAAACAAGACTACCGCCTTCAAAGCAGGCGGTAGTCTTGTTTTTGAATTAGGCCTCTTTGACGACGGCCCGCGCCGGTTCGGCCGAGGACGGCGCTTCGACCGCTTGTTTGACCCGTTTGATAAAGAACGTGAGCGCCAGACCGATCACGCCGATGCCGACAATAACGAGATAAGCGTCGTTGATCCCCTGAATGGTCGCTTCCGTGACCATCTGAGCTTGCGCAGCGCCCTCCGTTCCGCCGGAAGCCATCATCTCCTTCATATGCGTTTCGGTGCGGCCGGTCATGACGGTGACGAGCAGCGACGTGCCCACGGCGCCGGCTACTTGACGAATCGTATTCGAGATGGCCGTGCCATGCGCGCTCAAGCGGTTGGGCAATTGATTGAGCCCCGCGGTTTGGATCGGCATTAGCAGCAGCGCCATCCCGATGCGGCGCGCGGTGGACATGAGCAGCAGATAGGCGTAGCTGGTCGAGTCCGTTAAGTTAATGAAACCAAGGGTCGTCGCGATCGTGACGATCATGCCGACGACCGACAGCCATTTGGCCCCGAAGCGGTCGAACAGCTTGCCGGTAACGGGCATAAGGAAGCCCATCACAAGCGCCCCGGGCAGCATCAGCAAGCCGGATTCCAAGGCCGTGTATCCGCGGGCGTTTTGCAAATAGAGCGGCAGCAGCATCATGTCCGCATACATGACCATCGTGACCGCGATGTTGATGATCGTGGTTAAAGAAAACATATTGTACTTGAAGGCCCGCAAATCGAGCAAAGGACTGCCCGATCCCAGCTGGCGCCATGTAAACAGCGCGAGGGCGGCGATGCCGGCCGCGATCGTCAGGAGAACCTCCAGGCTCGACCAGCCTTCGCTGCCCGCCCGGCTAAACCCGTAGAGAAGCGCCCCGAAGCCGATCGTGGAATAGACGACGCTTAGCACGTCGAGGCGCGTATGAACCCGCTCGGATACGTTTCGCAAGAAGACGAACCCGCATGCGATGACGACGAGGGCGAGCGGAATCATACCATAGAACATCGTCTCCCAAGCGTAGTTTTCCAAAATGTAACCGGCTAACGTCGGCCCGATCGCCGGCGCGAAAATAATGGCAAGTCCCATCATCCCCATCGCGGCTCCCCTTTTGTCGGGCGGGAACAGCGCCAATATGACATTCGTCAGCAGCGGCATAATAATACCTGCACCGGCTGCCTGAATCATGCGTCCGGCCAGCAGAACCGGAAAGTCCGTCGCGATCGCGGACACGATCGTGCCGATCAGGAAGATGATCATCGAAGCTTGAAACAGCTGTCTCGTGCTGAACCGCTGCATGAAGTAGGCCGTAATGGGAATCAGCACGCCGTTAACGAGCATATAGCCCGTCGTGAGCCACTGGGCGGTTGCGGCGGAAATCGCAAAGTCCGTCATTAATTCCGGGGTCGCCACGCTAATGATCGTTTGATTCAGCGTCGCCAGAAAGGCGCCCAAAATCATGACGAACAAGATCGGCCCCCTGTTTATCGAACGATCGGCAGGCTCCTTGTTTTTACTCATCTTTCTCCATCCTCTCCATCTTTCTCTGGACTTAATTTACATAGTGTTAGATAATTAACACAGTATAAATTAAATTATAGACGCGAATCGATTTCTTACAAGCGACGCTTAGGGCCGAAATGTAAAGTAATCATCGTTAATCGCGCAGGTTGTCGTTTAAGTCCGATTTATAAGACGGAAATGATGAAATTGTAAATGAATAGAAGGAAAGGAATGGGAGTGCTATGAACCAAGACAAGCCGCGCACAGACCCAAGGATTCTTCGTACCCGCCAACTGCTGAAGGACGCGTTCGTCGATTTGATGCAGGAAATGGAGATCGAGAAAATTTCGGTCAATCGGATCGCCGAGCGCGCAACGATCAATCGAGTGACCTTCTACCTGCATTATCGCGATATTCCGGACATGCTCGAGAAGATGGCCGACGAGATGATCGAGGACATTCGACATGCCTTAAGCCGCGAGTCCTTGGATCCGAACGCCGGCGAAGAGAACGATTCGTCGGTATTGGTACGTTTGCTTGAACACATTGCGGAGCATGCCAAATTTTACAAAGTGGTTCTGGGCTCGAAACGGACGTCGGTTTTTACGGAGCGGCTGCTGAAGATGTTG
Source organism: Paenibacillus arenilitoris (assembly GCF_014705655.1). Lineage (GTDB taxonomy): Bacteria > Bacillota > Bacilli > Paenibacillales > Paenibacillaceae > Pristimantibacillus > Pristimantibacillus arenilitoris. The sequence goes on from NZ_JACXIY010000008.1 coordinate 25,959, forward strand.
TCGGGGATCGTGAAGGAAAGCGTGGAGAATAGAAACGGAACGTACCTATCGAAAGCCGGCATTCAAAAAGACATTGCGATCTGGCACGGATCGGCGGCCTTGATCGGCACGATTGCGGCTTGGCTGCGAAACGATATGCCGTATACGCCGCAATTTTTGGCCCAGCAGTTTATTTTGCTGATGGTTCATCCGGTTAAGGAATGAGCCGTTTCATCTGCTGGCATGAAAGAAAGCCCGGGCAGGCTGCCCGGGCTTGTTCGGTGTATGGTCGATATCTGCGCCTTATAGCTTCTCCAGCAGCTTGGCGCCATGCCGCTCGAATAGTGCTTCTATGGCGGCTTGGCTGCGGTCGCCGGCGGAATGGATCGCCTCGATGAGCGCGTTGATTCCCGCCGTCATGATGATGAGGTAGCGCGCGGGCTCCGGCTTCGGGTTCCAATATGTGTGGGGCATGCCGCGCGGTACGATGACCGAGCCGTGAGGGCCCGTTTCCACGGTATCGTCGCCGATGCGGAAGCCGAGCGTCCCCTCCAGCACGTACCAAGCCTCGTCGTCGTCGTCGTGCAGGTGAAGCGGGGCAATCCGAATCGGCTCGCCGCCCTCCGGCGTGCCCTCGGCGGTCCACTCGGCGATGACCAGATTCGAGCCGGAAGGCGCGAGCGGCACGGCGCCCAGGAGAGCAGCAACCATGTCGCGGAGCCGCGGGGCTTGGGGGGAACGGCGGTCGTTATGTTCTCGTGACGGATCAATCGGCTGGTCGGTCAAGAGGGGAGCCTCCTTTTGCGGTTATTCAGGCATTTGCTTATCCCCCTGAAATGCGTTGAATCGACGATATTCGCGAATGATCGTTCGGGAAGGCAGCCGTTCATTTCTCGGGAAATAGTCCTTTTTGGAACAAAAGGTCGAATGACGGGGGCATTCGCTCCCGTCTTTACCGCAGCAGCGACGGATCGAAGGCGGGCACGAGCCCTTCCTCCGCGGCCCGCCCGAGCAGCGCTTCGATCGCGGCGTAGCCGTCGCCGCCGAGATCGGCGGTGAACTTGTTCACGTACAGGTCGATATGCGCCTGAGCGACGTCGGGCGAGAGCTCCTGCGCGTGTTGCATCACATAGGCGCGCGACGCTTCCGGATGCGTCCAGGCATAGTGGACGGACGCGCGGATCCAGCCTGCGATCGCTTCGCCGTCGAGCGAGCGCTTGGCGATAATGGCGCCGAGCGGGATCGGCAGGCCCGTATCGGATTCCCACCAGCTGCCGAGGTCGGTCAGCATGTCGAGGCCGTACGACCGGTACGTGAAGCGGGCCTCGTGAATCACAAGCCCCGCATCGATTTTCCCGTCCCGCACGGCCGGCATGATTTCATGGAACGGCATGACGATGATCTCGCCGACGCCGCCCGGCACATGGCGCGCTGCCCACAGCCGGAACAGCAGGTAGGCGGTGGACCGCTCGCTCGGAACGGCAACCCGCTTGCCGGACAGCGCGGCGCCGCCGGAATCCGCGCCGCTGCCGGTCAAGACGAGCGGCCCGCAGCCTCTGCCCAATGCGCCGCCGCATGGCAGCAGCTTATAGTCGGCCAGCACCCAAGGCAGGGCGGCGTATGAAATTTTCATCACTTCGGGGCCTTCCGAGGCGGCGGCCCAATTGTTCGTAATGTCGATATCCGCATAAGTGACGTTCAGCTCGGGAGCGCCGGGAATGAGCCCGTGCGCCCAAGCGTGGAAGATGAACGTGTCGTTCGGACATGGCGAGAAAGCAATATTCATGGTAAGAAAACCTCCCGTAAAGCTTGACTTGCGGCTTCCAAAGCGGATAGGGCGTCGCCGATCCGCCACGCCGCGCGGTCGCGCGGACCGACCGCGTTCGAGATCGCGCGAAGCTCCGCGGCCGGAACGCCGCGCTTCATGGCGGCTACGGCTACCCCGTAGCCTTCCATACCCTCCGCCGCGGCGCCGGGAATCCGCTTCGCCAGCGCGGCTGCCGACTCCGCGCTACCGGTCGCGGTCGACACTGTCGCCACCGGCCCGGCGCATACCGGCAGGCCGGCCGAGAGAATCGCGTCGTGAAGCCGGCGGCTCCATTCCGCGCTTACCGCGGCCGCGGCCGAGCCGAAGCCGAGCTCGTCCACGCTCAGGAAGCCGTCCGGCGTCTCCGCTCCGAGATCGGCGGCGATAATTTCGCTTGAGACGACCAGGGAACCGATGGCGGCCCTTGCCTCGAAGCCGCCGCCGATGCCTGCGCTAAGCACAAAGCGATAGCGGCCGGGGCTGCCGGCCAGCGCCGCGGCCGTCTCCGCCGCAGCCGCGGCGGGCCCTACGCCGGCCGTGATGACATCGATGCCGTCCGCGTCGCCGAGCCCCCGCATGATGGCCGCCTTCTCGGCCTCGACGGCGGTCACGATCAGGACGCGCCCGCCGCGTTCGCCGGTTTCGCCCAAGGCGGGCGTTCGATCGATATTTTGCGTCATGATGCGTTAATCTCCTTTGGCGATCCTGTCCGTTTTTTATAACCATAGTATCACCTGCCGGAACGCGCGCGCAAATAAGCCGGCAGCGCCTTGAAGCGCCGCCGGCCGTTTAGCCGATCGTGATTTTGCCCTCCGGATACCGGAACAGCTCCTTCTTCGAGCGCGTATTCAGCGCGAAGGCGAGCGTTACCGGACCGAGCCGGCCTACGAACATGAGTACGATCATGATCACCTTGCCCGCGTCCGTCAAATTCGACGATAAGCCCGACGACATGCCGACCGTACAATAAGCGGACGTCGCCTCGAACAGAATCGCCAGGAACGACCCGCTCTCCGTAATCGAGAGGAGCATCGTGCCGAGGCAAATGATGACGAAGGCGATCATCGTGAACATGATGGCCTGATGGATCTGGTTTTTGGAGATCCGGTACCGGAACAGCACGACGTCATTCCTGCCCCGGATCATCGCGATGATGGCCCCGACGAGAATGGCGAACGTCGTGACGCGTATGCCGCCGCCCGTCGAGCCGGGACCGGCGCCGATGAACATAAGCAGGACGATGAAAAATTGGGTGACCTCCCGAAGCTCGACCGGATCGATCGTGACGAGTCCCGCGGAACGCGCGGTTATCGATTGAAAGCTCGCTCCGAACACCTTGCCGCCGGCCGACAAAGGCTGAAGCGTATTCGGGTTGGAAAATTCCAAGGCGAAGATCACGATGGCCCCGACGACCGTCAATATGCCGGTAACGGACAAGACGACCTTGCTGTGCAGGCTGAGCTTGCGGTTCTTCGGGTAGGTCACAAGCTCGGAAATGACGAGAAAGCCGATGCCGCCGAAGAAAATAAGCAGCATCGATACGATATTGACGAACGGATCCTCCACGTAATGAAGCAGGCTGCCCGCCCGGTCGGGAATTTGGGTGAACAGGTCGAAGCCGGCGTTGTTGAAGAAGGAGATGCTGTGGAAAACGCCGAAGTACAGCGCCTGACCGGTCGGCATCTCGAGCATGAAGTAGCCGCTGAGCAGAATCGCGCCCGTAAGCTCGATAACGAGCGCGTAGAGCAGCACTTTGCGGATCATCCGGACGACGCCTTCCGTAGAGGCATGGTTGATCGACTCCTGCAGGACGAGCCGCTCGCGGAACGAGATTCGTTTGCGGAACAGCAGCGCGAACAGCGTTGCCATCGTCATAAAGCCCAAACCGCCGGTTTGGGCCAGCACGAGGATGACGATTTGCCCGAACAGGGACAGATGGTTGCCGGTGTCGAGGACGGTAAGCCCCGTGACGCATACCGCGCTGGCCGACATGAACAGGGCGTCGAGAAAAGGCACCTCGAGATGCTCCTGGTAAGAGATCGGGCGCGACAATAGCTGCGCGCCGGCGAGTATAAGAAAAATGAAGCCGAACGTCATAACCTGCGGCGGACTCGGCCTGAATCGCAATTTGTTGCGGATGGCTCCCAGATTAAGCACGGTGCCTGCACCACCTGTCTCTTTCATGCTATTATGGCTAATTTTGGACGAACCCATGCGCCTGCCCGAGCCGCATCAGCCGCACCGTGTTGCGGCCGCCCCGCTTGGCGCGGTATAGAGCGACGTCCGCTTCGCTGAGCAGCGTCTCGAGCGGCGTATCGGCCTGCCTTGCTTCCGTAACGCCGAAGCTGGCCGTGACGGTGATCGCTTTGGCCGCGCTGTAGAGCGGCGTGCCCGCGATTTCCATCCGGATCTTCTCGGCGACCTGCCCGGCCGTCTCGAGATCGGCATTGGGCAGGCAGATGGCGAATTCCTCGCCGCCGTACCGCCCGAACAACGCGTCCGCGCCCAATTGCCGCTGGCAAATGTTGACGACGTGCTGCAAGGCGAAATCCCCGACGCTGTGGCCGTATCGGTCGTTGATCTGCTTGAAGTGGTCGACGTCGAACAGGACGAACGACAGCGGCGAATGCGTCCGATGGGCCTGCGCGAGCAGCTCCCGGCTCTTCTCCATGAAGAAGGTCCGGTTGTAAATCGAGGTGAGCCCGTCGATTTCCGCCAGCCGCCGGAGCTTGTTCTGCAGAAGCGTATGCTCCGTGACGTCGATCATGACGATCGTCCGTCCGGCGATCCTCCCGTTCGGCATCAGCAGATTGGATGCCCGGATCCGGTAGTAGTACGTTTCCTTGCCGCGAATCCACTTCAGCTCCTGCTCATGCTCGGCGGAAGGGTCGAGGCCGAAGCTGAAGGCGCCCGAATCGGTTCCCCGCTTCCAGACATCCTCCAGCTTCTTGCCGATGGCAAGCGGCGTAAGCGCAGGGATAATCTGCGCGGCCGCGCTGTTGAAGTCCATAATTTGATTCGACAAATTCAGGACGAGCACGCCGTCGCGCATGCTCTCGAAAATATGCTCCCGCGCGATCGGGGAGACCGTCAGCATCCCGGTCGAGATGATCGCGATAATATAGAGCGCCGATGTGGCGCACAGGATAATGGGTACGGGATCCATTCCGAGCGGCGTCAGCCCGAGTACGTACAGCAGCGCGCCCGCCATGGGCAGGCCGATCGCGACGGCCATGGCGAACATCTGCTTGCGATAGATCGATTCCTTCTTCTTCCAATGGCTGAACAGCAGGAACAAGCTGACGAGCATGATGCCGAACGTGTAGCCCCCGTGCACGTAATACCAGGTGCCGGGAACGACGTCGACCATCGGGGAAGGCGTGTCCGGACGCAAGAAAATATCCCGGTAGAAGAAGCGATGGTAGTCGTTGGTCGTCACCATCAGCAGCGTCACGGCCGGAATGACAAACAGCCACCATGCCCTCCTGGAGGCCGTTATTTTGTCCAGACCGACGTAGTGCATAACGAGCAGCAAGCTGCACGGGGCGATGAAGGGCATGCCCAAATATTCGATATTGATCCAGAAACGGATTTCCTGAAGCGAGTCGCCGGCCAGCTCGAACGCAAACGCGAAGGTGTAGACGGCCGATAAGGCCGTAGACCATGTGAATGCTTTCATGCCGGAGAAGTTCGTCTTGTTGTAGTAGGCGTATATGGCAAGCAGCACGCTAAGGACACCGGAAATGATGACGACGATGATATAATGGGAAATCGGAGAATTCACAGTCATAGACATTGGCGGCTCCAAAATGTTGCGGTAATAGGGTAACAATCCAAGAAGCAGCCGTCGGTTCGTCTGTAGGCTACTGAAACATTCTACCACAGCAGCTTGCCTCTCTTCAAAAGGAACATGAAGCGTCCGCGAGCCGGCGGGGAACGGGCATTCTAACCGGCCGACGGCAGCGTAATCTCGACGCAGGTGCCTTGGCCGAGCTCGCTGCGGAAGACGATCGAGCCGTTATGGCCTGCGATGATTTGCTGGCTGACCATGAGGCCGAGGCCGTTGCCGTTTTCTTTTTTGGTGAAGAAGGGCTCTCCGAGGCGCGGAAGATCCTCCTCGGCGATGCCGTCCCCCTGGTCGATGAAGCGCAGACGGACCGCGCCGCCTCCGCGCCCAAGCTCGACGGTCAGCTCGCCGCCGCCCGCCATCGCCTCCATGCCGTTCTTCATAATGTTCACGAATACTTGCTTCAATTGGTTCGATTCGCCGACGACGTTCGGCAGGCCTTCTTCGGCGACCATGGTCAGCTGCACGTTGCTCATCTTCGCTTGCGAATCGAGCAGCACCATGACGTCGCTTATGAGACTCTGCACGTCGACGGGCTGGTAGCGGCTTGCCTGCGGCTTGGCGAATACGAGAAATTCGCTGACGATCATGTTGATCTGGTCCAGCTCTCCGATCATGACGTCCAGATGCGCCTCGGACAAAGACCCCGTCTGCTTATGCAGCTGCACGAAGCCTCGCAGCGTCGTGAGCGGATTGCGCACCTCGTGCGCGACGCCGGCCGCGATCTGGCCGACGACCGACAGCTTCTCGGAGCGGCGGATCATCTCCTCCGCCTGCTTGCGCGACGTAATGTTGCGGGAGATGGAGGCGATTGCAATAATGTCGCCTGGCTCGTCGCGAATCGGAGAGATCGTGATGCTGAGGTCGATCGTCTCGCCCGATTTCGTATACCGGACCGTCTCGTAGTCGGTCACGGAGCCGCCGCCGAGCACGGTCGCCTCCAGCTCGCGGTGAGCGCCCGAATAATCATCCGGCACGTTGCCGAGCGGCCGGCCGACGATCTCTTCCTCGCTCCAGCCGTACATCGCCTCGAACGCCCGGTTCACTTGGGTGACACGGCCCGACAAATCCGTGACGTGAATCGCGTCGGACGTATGGTTGACGAACGACTCCAGGTACTGCTTCGTGCTGCGCAGCTCCTCGGCCTGGTCCTTCAACTGCGTCGTATAGCTGAGCAGGTTGCCGCCCATCGTATCGACGCGCGAGGCGAGCAGGCCGAGCTCGTCCTTGCTCCGGATCGTGATGACCTCGCCGAAGTTGCCGTCCGCGATCGCGTTCACCTTGCGGAGAATTTGGTTCAGTCCGCGCAGCATGAAGTCCGCGATGAAATAGCTGAAGAGCATCGTCATGGCGATAAGCCCGAGCGAGATGGTCGTCTGCATCAGAAGCTGGCGGTTGAGCGGTTCGACGATGGCGTCGTTGTCGAACGTAATGCAGATCACGTACGTCTTGTCGATCTTGACCGGGATGAACGTCTTGAGCAGCTGCAAGCCGTTCACGCTGGATTTGGCGGTGACCGGCGCGTCTGTCGCGATCGCCTGCTGAATCGACAACGAATCGTTCTCCGCATCTTTGTATGTGTACGCGCCGAACGGGATATCCCGTACGTCCAGATTGTAGACGGGCATGCCTTTCTTCAGCTTGATGATCGGGCTTTTGCCGAAAAACTGCGGGTCGAAGCCGGTAATCTCGAGCAGGTCCCGCTGGTCCGAGACGATCTTCGAGATCAGGGAATCGGTACCCGTCGTCAGACTGAAATCCCTCAGCGCCTGCGCGTTCACGTAAGGATTGATCATGTAATTCGTCGTGCCGTCGTAATAGTTGCCCCACTTGCGAATTTTCGATGGGTCGGTATCCGCGAAGTTGAACGGGCCGGACCAGAAGTGCTCAAGCTTCTGCCCTTCCTTGATCGTGACCTGGCGGTCGTTGAACAGCTGGAGAAAAGCGGCGTGCCAGTAATCCCAGTTTTTCGAGCTGATGTCGATTTCGTTCGGGTCGGAGGACCGCCTCGCGATGATGTCGTCGCCCTCCCGCTGCCAGAGCGTAATATGCTCGACGCCCAGCATGCGGCTCAGCCGGACCAGCTCTTCGTTGGTAACGTTTGCGATATCGGGATCGAGCTGCGCCTGCGCGGCGATGGAGACCGCCCGAAGCTTCTCGCCGATCTCGTCCTCCATGAACTGGACGGCGCTTTCCGAGTTTTCCAGCGTAATGCTGATTTGTTTGGCGATATTGCGAACCTTCTCTTCCGTGGCTGCCTGGATTTCCGATTTCGTCGAGAGGTAGAAGATGATAATGTTCAGCGCAAGGATGACGGCAACGATTAAGGAGATGGAGAAGGATAGCTTCGCTTTAATGGACAATGAACGTACCCCCCGGCGTCTAAGTTGCAATTACTACAATTAGACGTTTATCGACAAAATCCTGTCTGTCGCGACACAAAAAAAGCAGGAAAGCTTGGGCCGCTTTCCCGCCGTTTTATGCCGCTAACCGGTTAGGCGCGCGTGAATTGCTCTTCCTCCAAGTACTGCTCGGCCTCCTCGTACGTTTCGAAGGCCGATTCGAGGTTGAGCCCCGCATATAAGTACCACAGGTCCTCCTCGAACAGCAGCGTCAGCACGTCGCCGTTCGGGCCGGTCCACTTCTCCTCGAGGGGCGGCTTCCGCTTCTTGCTCTTGCCGCTGACGGGCTTCTCTTCCGGAGCGGTCGATAGAGAAAGGATCGATTCGGCGACAAGCGATCGGAGCTCCTCTTCGCCGTAGTCCCGGATATTGACCATCCCTTTCTCGTCTGTCTGGGCGCCGGGGATGAGGCCGGCGAATACGTAGCCGTTGCCGTTCGGATGGAGATGCTGCACGACCGTTTTTTTCTCATGCAGGCTTTCCTCGTAATGGAAGTTCGTGCGCCCGAGCGATACGTCCTTCCGCCGAAGCTCGGGAAAGGACGCGATGACGGCAAGTTTTTGTTCATAAGAGAGCATGGGCTTCTCGTTTCCTCCTCTAAGGTGCTACACGTCTTTCTTCTTCATTAATAGCATGACCGCGCCGGCCAGAATGAATACGATCGCGAAGATCGGCTGGCTGAGTACGACGCTGTTGTAGAGCGAGCCGAGCGAGAAGACGGCGAAGAACAGCAGCGACAGCACGGTCAGGATGTTAATCGGGATGAGCAGCCACTTGTTGCGGCCCCCGAACCAGTAGAACTCGAACAGGCCGACCGCGGGCGCCAGGATGAAGCCCGGCCACATGTACGCCCAGTTGCCGAACAGCATGGCGATCTGGCACACGATGCCCGCGGTGAACAGGATGCCGCCGGGAATCAAGAGGCCGACGCCTTTGCGGCCGATCATCGAGAAGCAGAGCCAGTGAAAGAAGAGGGCCAGCGGGATGACGAACAGCGAAGGCCAGAAATAGGCGAAAATTTCGCCCGGTCCGAACGTTTCGCCCTGATTCAGGAACAGGACGGCGCCGAGCAGCAGCAGGACAAGCCCGCTGATGGTTCTGATGTTCATGATAATGGAACACTCCTAACGTCGTTTTAATGGTTTGGGAAACGGGCTATGTCCTTTTAAGGGACGGCACAGAACCGAGCTGCGCAAGTTGCAGCCAGCGGTTCGTGCGCAGCATCAGCCGTTTGCGCTTGGCTGAATACAGCATAGCACACATTGAAAAATGATGTCCTCCTGCTGCAGGTAAAAAAACGAACTGGACTTAAGTCCAGTTCGCGCGTTATTCAGGGTGGTTATGTGTGCCCGCGCCGATCTCGAACGGGGAGGAAACCCCGTCGTACATGAGATGCATCGTCATGCCGGCGGCGGCATGGACCAGATTGTGGCAGTGATCCATCCAGACGCCGGGATTGTCGGCGAGAAAGGCGACTTCGTACGATTCGCCGGGAGCCACGTCGAGCGTATCGGACCACCACGGGCTGCCGGTGACCCGCTCGCCGTTGCGGGAGAGCACGAGCATGTGATGGCCGTGGAGATGCATCGGATGCTCGACGGCGCTCCGGTTGACGATCAGCGTCTTCACGAGCTCGCCTTTCTTGACGACGAACATCGGCGTATTCGGGAAGACGGCGCCGTTGATCGTATCGTAAGCGGCAAACCTGCCGTTGTAGAAGGCGAACCGGTTATCGAGAATCATCGTGAATTCGCGGTCGAATTCGCTGTCCGCGTCGAAGGGCGTCTCCGCCGCCGTCCCGTAATGCGTAGGATCGAACGTCGTCGTCCGCTGCAGCGCGGGCAGGACGCCTCCGCCGTCCGGAGTCATCAGGATGCCGAGACCGTCGCCGCGGCCGACGCGCAGCGCGACGGGGCGGTCCGGCATCGTGAAGGCGACGTCGTACCGTCCGCCCGTCAGCAGATCGAGGCTTTGATTTTCCAGCTCGGTCGGACCGTTCAGGTCGGTTCCGTCGATGGCCGTCACCTTGAACGGCGTTCCGGTCAAAATATAGCTTTGCCGCACCCAGTCGTCGGTGTTGATGAGCCGCAGCTTCACGGTCGTGCCGGGCGCGATCGTCCGGCGCCGCATCGAATCGTCCGCGCCGATGGCAAAGCCCGCGCCGTCCCAAAGATGCGTAATGACCGTAATGTCCTCCTGCGGCTGCGCCGCGGGCTCGGCCGGATCGACGATCAGCGCGCCGAACAATCCCTTCTGAACCGCCTCCTTCGAGTGCTGGTGGGAATGGTACCAGAACGTGCCGACCTGCTCGGCGACGAACCGGTACGTATAGGTCTCGCCCGGCATGACGGCGTTCTGCGTCGCCCCGGCGACGCCGTCCTCCGCGTTCGGCACGTCCAGTCCATGCCAGTGGAGGGTAACGCCGTCCTCGATGTCTTGGTTCACGAGCGTTACCTCGACCAGCTCGCCCTCCTTCATCCGAAGCTCGGGACCGGGAATTTGGCCGTTATAGGTCCAGGCTTCGACCTCCTTGCCGGAGCTCAGCTTCACGGTCTTGCGCTGCGCCGTAACCGTGAATTTGCGGTCGGCTTCCCCGTCGCGCGGCCCGGTCAGCTCGGTGACGGGGATGACTTCGCTATCGCCCGCTGCAAGGCCGGCTGGCACTACGGCGCCGTGATGGCGATGACCGGACGGCGGCGCCGAGCCGTCCGCCGTCTTGCCGTAATCGACCGCTCCGGCCATCATGCTCAGATTGTCCGGCAGCCGGCTGCCCTCCATCGCGGTCAGGAACGGAACGCAGCCTACCGCGGCCGCGGCGGCGAGCGCCGCCGCTCGCTTCAGCCTGCGGCGCCAGGGCCGGTAAGGGAGCGGCGCTTCCGTGGCCAGCTGGTTGCGGCGCGTCTGCAGCATCCAGAGCATGGAAGCCAGGAACAGAAGGACGGTGACCGGGATGGTGACGTCGGACCAGTCGAACGGGATCGGCGGGACGAACGCGAAGTAGAACAACCCGGCCGAGCAGAGCGACGTAAGCCGGTAAGGGAAGATGAAGGCGGGCTCGGAGGCCAGGCGGCGCCGGGAGGTGTCCGGCTGCGCGTCGGACTGCTTGTTCGTCCGGCTCATCAGCCTGACGAGCCTAGGGTACGAGCCGATCCAGACGCATGCGACGGGAATGAGGGCGAGCGGCGCATGTACGAACAGGCGGTCGAGCCAGAACAGCGGATGGGCGGTCGCCGCAAGGATGGCGCCCGCAGCAGCGATCAAGACGGCGAGCGCCGTCAGGCTGACGGACCAGAACCGAAGCTTGCGCGTCCGGCGGTGCAGCTGCTTTTCCGTGGATTGGTAGACGAGCTTGGAAGCCTTGCCCGCCGCGATGAAGGAGAAGATCGCGAAGAGCAGAATGACGGCGAGCTCGGCGCTTGAGACAATGGGATACATAACGGTTAAACCTCCTTAGGCAATGTGATTCCGAATCGGCGGCGACGGCCGCCAAAGAAAGGCGCGGAACCGGGCCGCGCATGGGGGCGGCTAACGGTTCGCGCAAGTTATCTGCCGTTCGCGCTTGGTCGTTATTAATGTTAGCCAGTTCATCCGCCATGCAAAACCGCCGAAGGTCCAAAGCGGGACCTAGACCTGTGGCGGGGTGGCGTCGAATCGTGACGCGCGGGCTCGAATCTGTCAAAAAGCGGAAATTGTTCTTAGAAAACGACATTTTACCCCTCTTGTTTCCGTCTATGAAAGCGCTACAATTAAGGTATTAAGCAATAGGAGGTGATAATCATGAGCCAAGAACAAGAATTCGTTCAGGATGGAGCGGAAGCGACCGCTGAGCTTGTTTCGGAAGAGGCTCCAGCAGATGAAGCGGTTGAAGAGGCCGTGGCGGTCGAAGAGGTAGAGACGGTCCAAGCCGAGCAGGATGAGGAAATCGAAGAAGCCGCGGCGTCCGTGGAAGAAGAGGACGACGAGGAAGAGGCGGCGGAGGAAGACGCCGACGAATCGTCAGAAGAGTCATAATGATATCTATCATTTTCATCGATACAGAAGAAGGCCGCGCGCGTGTCGTTTCGACGATTTGCGCGCGGTCTTTTTTTTTCGTAAACGGACTGTGCAAGAAGACGCGAGTGTGCTACGATACACTTTGTTTTACCGATTAGAAAGAAGAAGGCAAGGTGACATCATGGCGACCGCTGAGGCCGGGGCTGGAACCGGCGGGGAGAAGGACAAAGGATTTAATCTGTTTTTTCTGACGTGGCCTATATTTCTGGAAATATTTCTATTCATGCTGATGGGCATCGCGGATACGCTGATGCTGAGCGCGATATCGGATAATGCGGTGTCCGGCGTCGGGGCGGCGAACCAATATTTGCACATTGCCATCCTGCTGCTAGAGGTCATCGGCAACGGGGCGTCGATCGTCGTCGCGCAATATCTCGGCTCGAGAAAGCTGATCGAAGCGGCGAAAATTTCCGCGCTGGCGGTCACGATGAATTTGGCGGTCGGCCTTATCATCAGCCTTTCATTCGTGGCGTTCGGCGGGTACCTGCTTCAGACGCTGAATTTGCAGGGCGAGATATTGGAGCATGCGGACAGCTATCTGTCCATCGTGGGAGGCATGATCTTCCTGCAGGCGATCATCAATTCGGTGGCGGCGATCATCCGCGTGCACGGCTTTACGAAGGAAGCGATGTACGTATCGCTCGGGATGAACGTCATCCATATCGTCGGCAACTACTTGCTTATTTTCGGTAATTTCGGATTTCCGGAGATGGGCGTGCAGGGCGCTGCGATTTCTTCGGTCGCAAGCAGGCTGCTCGCGCTTATCGTGTTCTTCTGGCTGCTTTACCGGATTATGGCCGTTCGGATCGAGCTCCGGTATTACCTGGCATTATCGAAGGAATATGTGCTCAAAATATTGAAAATCGGCATTCCGTCCGCGCTGGAGCAGGTCATGTACCACGCGTGCCAAATGGTGTTCCTGTTCTATACGACGTTCCTCGGCGCGGAGGCGCTGGCCGCCAAAAACTACGCGAACAACATTTCGATGTTCACGTATCTGTTCGCGTTCGCGATCGGGATGGGCACGTCGATCATCGTCGGCCGGCTGGTCGGGGCGAGTGAGCCGACGGCCGCTTACTACCGGGTATGGAAAAGCGTGAGGTGGGCAAGCGGGGTGACGCTTGTCGCCGTCGTGCTCGTCATCGCGTTCCGCGAGCCGCTGATGGGCATCTTCACGGACGACGAGGAGATTATCCGGCTCGGCGTGAACGTGCTGCTGCTCTCCGTCGTGCTGGAGACGGGGCGCACGATCAACATCGTGCTGATCAATTCCTTGCGGGCGGCGGGGGATGCGAAGTATCCGCTGTATATCGGCATGTTCTCGATGGTCGCGATGAGCCTGCCGCTCGGCTATTTCTTCGTGTTCCAGCTGGAGCTGGGCCTTGCCGGCGTCTGGCTGGCGATCGCGGCGGACGAGTGGCTGCGCGCGGTGATCATGTTCTACCGCTGGAAGAGCCGCGCGTGGGAGAAGCACGCGCTGGTCAAGCGGGAGCATGCGGAGCAACCGGCCGTTCTCCAGCACTGACGCGGCCGTCGAGCAGCTGCAATGCGGCGGTATGCAGGCGCACAGCACGGTCAAGCAGCCGCAATGGGGCGGTCTTGCAGCTGTAGAGCGCGGTCTAGCAGCCGCAATGGGGCCGTCGAGCAGCCGTAACGCGGCGGTATGCAGGCGCAGAGCGCGGTCAAGCAGCCGCGCGGCGGGTCTTGCAGCCGTAGAACGGGTCAAGTAGCCGTAACGGGGCGGTATGCAGGAGCAGAGCGCGGTCAAGCAGCCGCGCGGCGGGTCTTGCAGCCGTAGAGCGCGGTCAAGCAGCCGCGCGGCGGTCTTGCAGCCGTATAGGCAGTCTTAGAGCATGATGCGGCCGATATGCCGCCTGGGCGATGCGCATAAAACGCGCTGACCCGGGCGGCTTTTTTTGTCGGTGATTCATTGTGAGGTAACTTCACTAATTAGTGAGGCTATCTTCACTCTTTCGGCGTCTGATGCGGAGTTTGTCGGAAATAGTGAGGCATACCTCATACCTGGTGAGGTTACCTTCATGGGGAATGAGGCTAGCCTCACTAAACCGCTAATTGGACCCGAACCAGGCATAGATAGTGAGCCTAGGTTCACTGTTTTATGAGGGAGCCTCATTGTACGAACGAACCGTGCCGGCGAGGGTGGATGAACTCGCGATCTTCCGTGTGCTCTTGCCGCGTGCGGGATACGGGAGTAGGATAGGGTGGTGAGATATATCGGTCAAGGGAGATGAAAGTCAGTGGAGCCTGTTAATCCTGAACATATACGGAATATCGGCATTTTCGCCCATGTGGATGCGGGGAAGACGACGACGACGGAGCAAATTTTGTTCCGGAGCGGCCGAATCCGCGCGCTGGGCAGCGTGGATGCGGGGACGGCGCAGACGGATTTTCTCGAGGTCGAGCGCTCGCGGGGCATTTCGGTGCGCGCGGCCGCCACGCGGTTCGAATGGGAGGGCGTCACGGTCAACCTGGTCGACACGCCGGGGCATGTCGATTTCTTGTCGGAGGTCGAGCGGTCGCTTCGGGTCATGGACGGCGCGGTGCTCGTCATTTCCGCGGTAGAGGGCGTGCAGGCGCAGACGGAAGTCATTTGGCATGCGCTGCGGGAGCGGCGAATCCCCGCCTTGCTTTACGTGAACAAGCTGGACCGCATCGGAGCGGATCCGCTGGGGACGCTTCGGCAAATCAAGCGGTTGTTGTCGGATAACGCCGTTCCGGTGCAGGCCCCGATCGGCGTCGAGGATAGCTTCGAAGGCACCGTTAGCCTGTTGGATGAGAACTGCGGCGACGGCCCGTTCCTGCGGCTGCTGGAGGAGACGATCGCCGAGCGGGATGAAGCGCTGCTGCTGCGTTATTTGGAAAGCGGTTCCTTGCCGAAGGAGGAGCTGGCAGGTCTGCTCGCGCCGCTGACGAGGAGCGCGGCGCTGTACCCGGTCTTGTTCGGCGCTTCGAACAAGGGGCTCGGGATCGAGCCGCTCATGCAGGCGATGGTGTCGCTGCTGCCGCCGCCGGCCTCGGCCTCCGGCGGGCCGGTATCGGGCGTCGTGTTCCGCATCGAGCGCGACCCCGTCATGGGCCGGATCGCATACGTCCGGCTGTACGGCGGCGCGATTCGCAATCGCGACTCGGTGCGCAACGATACGCAGGGGATCGAGGAGAAGGTGACGCAGATCCGCAAGATCGACGGACAAAAGGCCGAGGATGTCGGGCTGCTCGCCGCCGGCGACATCGCCGCCGTCTGCGGCTGGAACCAGGCTCGCATCGGCGACATTATCGGCTGCGCCGATTTCGTACCCGTCGAGACGAGGCTGGCAGTGCCGCTGCTGACGGTTCAGGTGCGCTGGCGGAGCGAGGGCGAATATCCGGCCGTCGTAGCCGCGCTGCAGGAGCTCGCGGACGAGGATCCGCTGCTCGATTTGCAGTGGCTGCAGGAGCAGCGGGAGCTTCACCTGAAGGTAATGGGGCCGATACAGATTGAGGTGCTGACGCATGTGCTGAAGGAGCGATACGGCTTGGACGCCGACTTTGGCCAGCCGTCCGTCATCTACAAGGAAACGCCGGCGCAGGCGGGCGAGGGCTATGTCGCGTACTTGATGCCGAAGCCATGCTGGGCGATATTGCGGTTCCATATCGAGCCGGGCGAGCGCGGGAGCGGGCTCGTCTATCGCTCGGTCGTCCGTCCGGAGCGGCTGCTGGACAGCTACCAGAACGAGGTCGCAAGAAGGGTGCCGGAGGCGCTTCTGCAAGGGCTGTTCGGCTGGGAGGTGACGGATTTGAAGGTGACGCTGGTCGAAGGGGAGCATCATGTGTGGCATACGCATCCGCTTGATTTTGCGGTGGCGACGCCGATGGGCATGATGGACGGGCTGTCTCGCGTCGGGGTGAAGCTGCTGGAGCCGATGCTGTCGTTCCGCATCTCGGCGCCGGAGGAGACGGGCGGCAAGCTGATGAACGAGCTGGTGCTGATGCGGGGCCAGTTCGACGCGCCGGTCGTTAAGGGCGAGCGGATGGAGCTCGAAGGGACGCTGCCGGTCGCGACCTCGCTCGATTTTCCCGCGCGCTTCGGCTCGCTCACGAAGGGGAGGGGCGTGCTCGCCACCTTCTTCGCCGGCTACCGCGAATGCCCGCCCGACGTCCACGCCGAGCGGGCGCGCCGAGGCGTCAATCCGCTGGATCAGGCGAAATACATTTTGTCCGTCCGCAAGGCGCTCTCGGGATCGTAGCGGCGGCGGGACGCGTGCGGCAGAAAACGCAAAATGAGGTGCAGCGATGCACCTCATTATCGTCCGACCAATGTGAGCGGGCACTGCCCGGGATCAGTCGGTCTCGTATTCCTTTATTTCAATCCGGTTACCTTCCGGGTCAACGATAACGCCGATCGTCCCCCACTCGAAGCGGCGCACCTGTACCGGCACCCCGAGGTCCACGAGCTCCTGCACCGCCCCATGAAAGTTTTGAACCTCGATGCGCAGCACCGTCGGATTTTGCGCTCTCGTTTTCTCGGCCTCGCCGGCTATGCCGTTCTCCTCCACCATGAGGTAGCTTCCGCCGAACGCCAGCTTGGTTAATCCCGGTTGGCGTTCTCTGACCGGCAGGCCGAGCTTATCCGTATAGAACGATACGTTCTCCTCATAGCGCTCCAGAAACAGAATCACTCCGGATTCTTTTATATCCACGGCAATCACCCCTCTTGCTTGGCCTGCGGCTCAATTTTTGTTCCGGACGAGCGCCGCAAGGTCGAGGAACGTGACGGTCGCGCGGTGGATGCGGTCGCTTAAGTCCTGGCCGGCCCCCTCGTAGCCGTTCAAGCCGTCCATCAGCCAGCTGCGCTGGGCGCCCCCGATCGAAATCCACTCCGGCGAGTTGATGCCGTGCAGGTTGCGGACGATCGCCTGCAGCTGCGTGAGCGAGCTCGTGCCGACGGCTCCTCCGGCGGAGCTCATGGACAGGACGGCTTTGCCGCGAAAATGATCCTGCCCGAGGAAGTCGAGCGCGTTCTTCAGCACGCCCGAGATGCTGCCGTGATATTCGGGCGATGCGAGGACGACGCCGTCCGCCTCCCGCATCGCTTGCTGAAGCCGAACGACCGACTCGTGGTCGTGGCCGGTGCCTTCGGAAGAGTAGAACGGCAGCGGCGTTTCGTATAAATCGAACAGCTTGACGCTGTGCCCTTTTTGCGAAATGAGCTGACCTACGTAGGAGGATAGACGGGTGCTGGTGGCTGCTTTGCGGTTGCTTCCCGCGATGATTACGATGTTCATTTTGCGATCTTCCTTTCAAATAACGGTTTGTCTTGTAAACATCGTACCACTGTATCGCGGCCGGCACGTCATCAATTGGGATGATTTTCACGTATAGGCGCGTACAACCATCGGCTGAAATCTCTACGACTTTAGTCTTACGCTACCGATCGAGCCCGCGCTTCACCGCATAAATCGCGGCCTGCGTGCGGTCGGACATGCCCAGCTTGCTCAAAATATGGCTGACATGCGTCTTGACCGTCTTCTCCGTAATGAACAGCTCCTCGGCAATGGTCCGGTTGCTCATGCCGGAGGCGATGAGCCTGAGCACGTCCCGCTCCCGGTCCGTCAGCTCGTCAAGCTCGTTCCCCGGGGGTTCTTCGGCCTGTTCCGGCTCGGCATAAGAGCTGATCAGCTGCCCCGTTATATCGGGATGAAGCTCGACCTGCCCCTGATTCACCTTGCGAATGGCGCGCGCGAGCTCCTCCGGCTCGATGTCCTTCAGCAAATATCCCCTCGCTCCCGCGCGGATGGCGGGCAGGGCGCGGCCTTGGTCGGAGAAGGAAGTGAGGATGATCACCTTTACTTGCGGATGCGCAGCCTTGATCCGTCCGGTCGCTTCGATGCCGTCAATGCCGGGCATGTTAATATCCATCAATACGACGTCGGGCTGAAGCGCCGCGACCTGCCGGAGCGCTTCCTCCCCCGTCGCGGCTTCGCCGACGAGCTCGAGGTCCGGCTGCGTGGACAAGAACACCTGAAGTCCTCTGCGAACCATCGCGTGATCGTCGGCGAGAAGCAATTTGATCGTCATCGTTCCGTAAGCCCTCCTCGTTGATCGGGACGGAGAGGGATGGCCGCCTCAACCGTCGTTCCTTGGCCCGCCGAGCTGTCCAGACGGAACCGTCCGCCAAGCGCTTCGGCGCGCTCCTGCATGATGGCCAGACCGTAGGAGGCCTGACCGGGAGCGCCGCTCCGCGATAGTTCGATGCCGCGTCCGTAATCCCGGATCGTGAGCACCGCTTCATGCGGCCGGACGGACAGCGTCACGTCGACCTCGGGCGAGCCGCCGTGCTTGGCGGCGTTATTCAACGCTTCCTGTCCGATCCGCCAGATCGCCTCCTCGACGACGGCCGGGAGATCCAGCCGTCCGTCCGCCCGCATGCTCACGAGCAGTCCCAGCCTCGCGCCGTACTCCTTCAACGCTTCGACGATCCCTTTCTCGATGCCGGGAGGCCGCAGCTGCATTATAAGCGTCCGCATTTCCTTCAGCGCGTCGCGCGACAGCTCCTGCATGTCCTTCACCGACGCTTTGGCGCGCGCCGTGTCGCTGCCGTCCAGCAAAGCCTCAACCCCTTTGGCCGTCATGCTGATGGAGAACAGCATTTGGGAGACCGAATCGTGCAGATCGCGCGCCAGCCGGTTTCGTTCCTCAAGCCGCGCCAGCTCCCGGCGGTGCTCCTCGAAGCGGACGTTCTCCATCGCGACCGCCATATGCTCGGCGATGGCCTCCAGCACGGCGCCGTCCGCCGCCGTGAGGCCGCCCGCTTCAGGTCGTGCGACGAGCAGCACGCCGCATGCGGAGCCGCCGCCGTAGACGATCGGGACGGTCATGACGGACGGCCATTGGGCCGCCATTGCGGCGGAATCGTCGCCATCGTTCTGCCTGGGGAGCAGTACGGACAGATCGGCGTTTTCCCATTCTTTGGCGCCCTGATGTTCCGCCGCCTCCTTCAGCCAGGCGGCATCCGAGAGGGGGATGCGCCGGCCGGGCGGCGTCAAGAGGGCGCCGCCGGCGCTGAGGCCGCGCGGCACGAAGGATTGGCCGCAGCGGTCGAGGAGCGCCGCCAGCGGCCAGTCGAAATGCTCGGCGATGAGCCGCATCGAGCGTTCCTTCAGCCGCGCGCGGGCATCGTCCCCGCTTGGCGAAGCGGCCAGCGCCCGGCTGAACGCGCCGAGCCGGGCGAACAGCTCGGCCCTGCGCTGCTCGGCCTCGTGCAGCCTGACCCGCTCGACGGCGACGCCGATCTGGAACGCGACCGCCTGCAGGAGCGCGAGCTCCTCGGCGGAGAAATGCGTTTTGCCCGCCGCGCCGACGTTCAAAATGCCGAACCGCCGCTCGCCGATGCGCAGCGGCACCGTCGCGTGATGGGTGAACCCGCAGGTGTCGCCGGTTTTGCCCGTTCTGGCGGTGTCGAGCCGCTTGCAGTTCAAGATGTTGACGGCGTTCGTCAGCCGGCAGTCGCGGTAGCGGTCCATGCACCAGCAAGAGCCGCACCGCATGAGCCGCTTGTCCTCGTGCAGCAAGCCCGGCGGGAGATTGCGGTCGGCGACGCACTCGTACTCGTTGTTTCGCCCGACGAGAAAAATCCATCCGAACGTCAGTCCCGTCACCTCCAGCAGCCTGCCGAGCACCGTATCGAGCATGAAGGCGAGATCGTTCGATTGGTTTAACGTTTCCGCAATCGCCTTGAGCGTCGCCAGCTCCCGCACGTGATGATCGTTCGTCATGGCTAACCTTCCTCCGCTTTCGTTTGTTCCGTTAAGGCTACTATTCGCGAAGAAGTTTGTCAAAACCTTCAATTCGTCATGTACTTGAAATGCCATCGGGCCATAAGCTATAATACTTAAAATTAAAGATCGGCATCACGCCCGTGAAGAGCATCCAACTCGGAGGCGTTCTCGTCAAGGGGAAGGTCCGTTACCGGAATACGGAAATACGGAATTCCCCCTAAGTTTACCGGATCCGCCCGTTATCGCGGAGCAAAGAGGACATTGCGGCCGCGGCCGCAATCGTCAATTTGGGTGGCACCGCGAGTAAGAGCGCTCCTCGTCCCATTGGGATGAGGGCGCTTTTTGCATTTTTACAAGAAAAGGAGCGCGGTGGCACATGTTGGACATGAAATGGATCAGGCAAAATCGGGAGCAAGTACAGGCGGCGGCGGATCGGAAGGGCATCTCGGTTTCCGTTGCGGAGCTTGTGGCGCAGGATGAGGAGAGGCGGCGGCTGCAACGGGTGACGGAGGAGCTGCGCGGCGAGCGGAACAAGCTGTCGGAGCGGATCGGCGCGCTCATGAAGGAGGGCGAACGGGAAGAAGCGGAGAGGAGCAGGCGGCAGGTCAAGGAGGTGCTCGGGAAGCTGGCCGCGGCGGAGGAGGAGATGGGCCAAGCCGAAAAGAATTGGGAGTCGCTTATGCGGCTCGTGCCGAACGTCGTATCGCCGGACACGCCCGACGGACGCTCGGACGCCGATAACGTGGAGGTGAAAAGGGTCGGCGCGCCGCAGTCGTTCCCGTTCGAGGCGAAGGATCATATCGCGCTCGGGGAACTGCACGACATGATCGACGTCCGGCGGGGCGTGAAGGCCGGAGGTACGCGCAATTACTACTTGAAAGGCGCGGGAGCGCTGCTCCACCGGGCGGTGCAGCAGCTTGCCGTCGACCTGCTGCTGCGCAGAGGGTTCACGCTGCTCGACGTTCCGCTGATGGTGCGGACGGAGGCGATGAATCAGACCGGCTTCTTCCCGCTGGGAGAGGATCAGACGTATCGGCTGGCAGGCGAGGACAAATGGCTGGCGGGAACGTCGGAAGTATCGCTTATCGCCTATTACGGCAACGAAGTGGTCGAGCTCCGCGAACCGATCAGACTCGCCGCCGCGTCGGCCTGCTTCCGCAGCGAGGTAGGGTCGGCGGGCCGCGACGTGCACGGGCTGTACCGCGTCCACCAGTTCGCGAAGGTCGAGCAGGTAGTCCTCTGCCGGGCGGACCCGGACGTATCGGAGGCGATGCTGCAGGAAATTACGGCGAACGCCGAGGAGCTGCTGGCCTGCCTCGAGCTGCCGTACCGGGTAGTGGCGGTATGCGCCGGCGACATGTCGCAGAAGACGTATAAGCAGTACGATATCGAGACGTGGATGCCGAGCCGCGGGACGTACGGGGAGACGCATTCGTCGTCGAACCTGCATGATTTTCAGGCGCGCCGCTCGAACATCCGGTACAGGGACGAGGCGGGCAAGCTTCGTTACTGCCATACGTTGAACAACACCGCGGTCGCGAGCCCCCGCATCCTCATTCCGCTCCTTGAGAACCATCAGGAGGAGGACGGCTCGATCCGCATTCCGGCGGCGCTTCGGCCGTATATGAACGGGCTTGCGCGGCTGACGGTCGGAGGAAGCGAAGGGTAAGGCGGCACGGCGGCGATTGGTGTTTGGAGGGTGGAAGGTGGAGGGTGGAGGTGGAAGTAACGAGTTGGTTCTAGGTTTGAATGGATTAAATCCAGTCAAATCGCTTGCTTCGTTGATGAGAGCGGCTTTGAGTGGAATTTATCCAATGAAAGGGGCATGCCGGGGCGGATAGGGGACGATAGGGCTCATTTTGCCTGTATATTATCCAGTCAAATGCCTTGTCAAGGCGAGTTGGTTAGCTTTTGGTTGGATGAAATCCACTCAAACGAGAGGATGTCCTTTATAATGGATACATCCATACAAACAGGGGGAGACGAGATGCGGCCTAAGGCGGTATTGCTGGATTTGGACGATACGATCATCGCGTTCGAGCAGGGGGTCGATCTGGACGCGTGCTGGCGAAACGTATGCGGTACGCACCTGCCGGGCAGTAGCGTAGGGGAGATCGGCGGGCTCGTCGGAAAGATCAAGGAGCGGGCCAAGCGGTACTGGAGCGATGAAGAAAGGCACCGCGTCGGCCGGCTCGATCTGGATAAGGCAAGGACCGAAATCGTCACGTCCGCGCTCGGGTCGGATGCGGGGATCGACGCTGCGGCGGCTGCCCGCATCGCGATCGATTACGGCCGGGAACGCGACGAAGCGGTCGTCCTCCATCCGGGCGCGATTGACGCGATCGCGCACATCAGGTCGCTCGGCATCAAGCTCGCGCTTATTACGAACGGCGCCTCTGCCGCGCAGCGGCGCAAAATCGAGCGATTCCGCCTCGGGGAGCTGTTCGATCATATTTACATCGAAGAGGAGTTCGGCGTCGGCAAGCCGGATCCGCGCATCTATCTTCACGCCGTGGATAAGCTGGGCGCCTTGCCGGAGGAGGCTTGGATGGTGGGGGACAACTACAAGTGGGAGGTTGTGGCGCCGCAGGCCATCGGCATCCGGGGCGTCTGGATCAATCCGCAGGGGATTGACCCGGGCACGGTCCATAGCGTGCAGCCGTACCGATCGATCCGGACTCTCGGCAATATTCGGAAGCTGTTGGACTGACCGCCTAGCAACAAGGGGCTTCCCCATCAACGGTTGTTGTCGCTGGTGGGGAAGCCCCTTCTCTGCAGTCCGCGCCGACTCCGTGCGATCAGGTCTAATAACTAGACCTGATCCGCCCAAACAAACCCAAAATCGCGATCAGATCTATAAATTAGATCTGATTGCCATGCCGCCGCCAAAACCGGCTCTTCCAGCGCCGACTCCGAGTGATCAGGTCTAATGACTAGATCTGATCCGCCTAAACAAACCCCAAAACCGCAATCAGATCTATAAATTAGATCTGATAACCGCGCCGCCGCCAAAACCGGCTCTTCCGGCGCCGAATCCGAGCGATCAGGTCTAATAACTAGACCTGATCCGCCCAAACAACCCCCAAAACCGCGATCAGATCTATAAATTAGATCTGATTGCCATGCCGCCGGCTCTACGCGCACCGCTGAGCCACGGCTGTAGGCTCCCCCGCGCCGAACTCGGCCTTGCCGCCTTCACTGTCCCCCGGCCTTCGGCAGGGGAAGGCCATCGATAATCAGTCCGACGCCTTCCCGGCAGACGCCGTATTTCTCCCACGGGCAGGTCGCGCACAGCCGGGCGATGTCGCCCGGGACGACCTTCTCGGCGATGCGCGCGCACAGCTCCCGCCAGCTGCCGCGGTGCTGCGGGGCGAGGCCCAGCTTCGCCAGAATCCGCTCGTCCAGCCCGTAGACGGTTCCCTCGCAATGTGGAGGCTTATCGGGCGGATAAGCGCGGCAAATGTCGTCCGGTCCGGTTATGATCTCGACCTCGGTGTCCGGCTCCGTCCTCAGCCTCTCGTAGATCGCGGTCATGTTGACGCAAAACTCTTCCGAGTAGCCCATGCCCCGAAAGCCGAGCAAGCAAAGCAAATGATGGCCGCGCAAGCGGATGGTCATAGTCGCGCACGCTCCCTTCGCTGCAACACGCAATATGTTAACCATTATATCATACGTCCAGGTTTACATATAGCGCATTTAGGGAAGTAGCGTAAAGGCGCCTCGAATCAGCCGTTCAAATACTTCTCGCGAATGATGTTCAGGTGGTGGCGCTCATGCCCGGCGATGACGTAAGCGAGCGCCCGAGCCGACGTGTCGCAGCCGTTGCAGACGCCGATGCGGGTCCACGCCTCCGCGGCCAAGCCGCGCAGCAGCGTAAGCGTCGCTTGCCGGACGGCCCGGTAGTCCTCGAGCAGCTGCGCCGCGGACCATGCCGAGAACGAGGCATGCTCGGCGAATATATCCTGGTCGAAGCCCGGCAGCGGCGTCTTGTCGCCGCGCGCGATGCGCAGCAGGCGGTAGCTCATGACCCGCTCGGCATCGGTAATATGGCCGATTGCTTCCTTCAGCGACCATTTGCCCGGCGCATAGCGGTAATCGCCTTGTTCGTCCGTAAGCGAAGCGAGGATAGCCGACGTCTCTTCCGTTTGCGCCGCGATTAGCTCGACAATGCGTTCTTCTCCGATAAGGCCGATGTACTGCTCAAGATTAGGATGATACTCTTCCTTCGACGGTCGTTGGGACATGCGTGTTCCTCCGTTTCGTAATAGCCGTAATAATTGCGTTTGGAAAAAGTATAGCACATCCGAATCGGGACAGGCAGTGCCGCGCGCGCCAATTTTCCGCGTTATCCGATCCGCTTCCGCTCGCGGTACTGCCCCGGCGTCATCCCTTCCTGCTTGCGGAAGGAGCGGATGAAGTTTTGCGGGTTGTTGTAGCACAGCTTGGCCGCGATGTCCTTGATCGGCATCTCGCTGCCCTCCAGCCATTTCTTCGCCATCCGGAACCGGTACATCGTCAAATATTCGGTGAAGGAATAGCTCGTTTCCTTGCGGAACACGCTGCTTAAATAGTTGGCGTTATAATGGAGCCGCGCCGCGCATTCCTCTAGCGTGAGATCCGTATCGTAGTGCCGCTGCACGAGATCGATGATTTGCTCGGACAGGTTATGGTACTGGGCTTCCTGGCGGTCCTTGAAAATGTCGGCCATCGGGCGGACCGCCCTCGTCCAGAACCAATCGCCGATTTCCGCGGCCGTATGCAGCGCGAGCAGCTCCTCGAGCATCGACCCCTTCATCGGATGAAGCTGGCTCGGGCTGATGCCGGATTCCTGCATGGCGACGAGCAGGTTGCCGAGCAGCCGGGCCAGCGGAATTTGATATTCCCGAGGTGACAGCTCCGCTTCGAGCACGGCCTGCAAAAAAGCGCGCAGCAGCTCCTTCGCCTTCTCTTTATCCGCCAGCTTGATCGCGTCCATCAGCTCGTTCTCCAAATGGGCGGGATAATTCACGTTCAAATAATGCTTGCCCGCGTTCACGTTCGCGTAAGGAATAATGACGGCTTCGCCGAGCTTGATCCGGTGCTTGAGCGCTTCAAGCCCTTCGCGGCAGGCGATGGCCATCGCGCCGAACGAGCCGAACGGCAGGCTGATGCCGATGCTGACCCGAACGCTCAGGCAGCCGTCGATTTGCCGCTGCGCGTGCTCGGACAAGGCGAGCGCCCAATCGTGGAACGCGGCATGATCGGTCTCCGCGCTGCCGACGATCGCGACGATCGTCTGGTCCATGACGACCGGCGCGAGCCGCTCCCCCGCGGGAACGAGCTCTTCGACGATGTTATGGATAGCGAACAGGAGCAGCTCCCGGTCGTCCTTCGAATAACGGCTGTCCTCGGAAAAATCGATCTGCAGCGTCACTGCGGCCATCGTCTTCCATTCCTGAAGCTGCGCGCCGTATCCGAACTGCCGCAGCTTATCCGCCACCTCGCTTGGCCGGACATGCCCCTGGAGCGCCTTCATGAAGAAGAAGGCGCGCACCTGGGGCAGGTGCTGGCGGAGCTCCTTCTCGAGCTCCGTCTTGGACTGGAACAGATGGGTGACGCGCTCGCCGATCGCCTGAAATTCGTTCGTCCGGCGCTTTCGGATATCCGTCAGCCGCTCGCCGATCTGATTCAGCAGCAGCCGGATCGGCGAATACATGCGGCGCGAGCCCATCCAGGCCAGCAGCATCGATACGGCGAGCATCAGAAGGCAGACGTAGAGCGTATAGCTGCCGATTTTGTTCGATTCCTTGGTCATGCCGGCGATGGAGGTCGCCGACAGATAGATCCAGCCGTTCAGCTCCGAACGGTAGTACGTAAGCGAATAGTCCTCCTGTCCGATCGGCGCGGTGAATTGGCCCGAGCTGCCGGTCAGGCGCTCCGCGCGCAGCCCGGCTTCCGAGACGGGGCTGCCGATCAGCGAATGGTCGGGATGAAGCAGGATGCGGTAATGATCGTCCAGGATCATGAAGCTGGAATCGGCGGCGCCGTCTTCCTCGAGCAGCTCCTGCAGGCTGCAGGCCGGGATGTTGGCGAGCGCCAGTCCGTATTTCTCGAGGCCGGCCGTCGGCAGCTTCTTCACCAGGCTGACACTGTAGCCGCAGCTGGCGCTGCCCGCGGCTTCCTCGCTGTAGAACCAATCCGACGGGTTCAGCGTCCAGGAGGTGCCCTCCGGGGTTTGCAGCAGTCCGGCCAGCTCGTCGTAGTGGGCGTATTCGTCGAACGCGTACAGCCCGGAGTTTTTGATCATCCAGTTATGGCGCCCGTTGATGAGTACGACGTCCTCGAGCCGGGTATCGAACGACTGCATGTGGCGGATCTCGCCGCGCAGTTCGTCGTAGATCATGAAATCGTCCACCGTCAGCGGACGGTTCAGCGCTTTTTTGAGCACGGAAGAATTGATAACCTGGTTGAGCGTGTGGTTGACAGTCGTCAGTTTCTGCTCTACATTGGAGTTAATTTGCATAATCAGCTGCATTTTTCCTGCGTTTACATTTTTCTGTATTTCATTGGAAGATGTGACATAAGCGAAGGCGCCGATGAAGATCACCGGGACCGTGGCGAGCAGGAAGCCGAACATCGTCAGCTTGCTCAGGAAGGTTAAGGAACGCACAGCTACCAACACCTTATTTTTGTAGAGTGGGTGAGTCGTATTCCCATTTTAGTAAACGCATACATTTTGGGCAATAATCATCTGGCCGCGCGATAATCATTTTGTTGGATCGAGGGGGGGAACCGATGGCATTGGACTTGGAAAAGGGCTGGCGGCGCATCGTCCGCAGCGTGCCGGCCTGTCTGCTTCTGCTCGGACTGTGCGCCGCGTGCGCTGCGCCCAAGGGCATCGGCGGCGATGCGGTCGAGAACGATAGGCCCGTCATTTCGATTATGGCGCCGCTCCACTTCCCCCATGCCCCGAGCGCCGAGCTGAACGCCCGGATCGAGGAGCTGACGGGCGCGAAGCTGGACGTCAACTGGGTGCCGGACGGCATCTACACGGACAAAATGAACACCGCGCTGTCGACCAACTCGCTGAAGAAGGCGACCTTCGTGAAGCATACCGATTATATTTTCGTCAAAAACGCCATCCGGTCGGGCTCCTTCTGGGAAATCGGACCTTACCTCGAGCGGTTCCCGAATTTGAAGCATTTGGATGCCGATATTTTGGGGCAGTCGGCCATCGACGGGCGCGTTTACGGGCTGTACACGGAGCGTCCCTCCTCCAGGCAGGGCGTCATTATCCGGGAAGATTGGCTGGAGGCGCTCGGCCTGGCGAAGCCCGGCACGACCGAGGAGCTGTACGAGGTCATCCGGCAGTTCACCGTGTCGGATCCCGACGGCAACGGGCGGCACGATACGATCGGGTTGGCTGACCGCAACGATCTCGTGTTCGGCGCGTTCAAGACGCTAAGCTCCTACTTCGGCTCGCCGAACAATTGGGGGATCGCGGACGACCGGATCGTGCCGGAATTCGAGCTGAAGCCCTATATGGATACGATGAATTTCATGAAGCGGCTGTACGGCGAGAAGCTGATGAACACCGATTTTGCCGTGACGAGCAAGGAGATGCAGCGCGATTTGATGATCCGCGGCGCGGCGGGCGTCTACATCGGCAGCATGACGGACGTGCAGCGGCTGGCGGACGAGGCGAAGCAGCTCGATCCTTCCGCCCGGTTTACGCTCGCGAACCGCATTGAAGGGCCGGAAGGCTATCGGGTCTGGTCGATTCCGAACTACAACGGCCTTTATTTATTTTCCAAAAAGGCGATCCGAACCGAGGAAGAGCTGCTGGAGATGCTCGCCTTCTTCGACCGCACGATGGACAAGGACGTCGCCAACCTGATGCGGTACGGCATCGAAGGAAAGCATTACCGCTTAAGCGGCGGGCAGGTTGTGCTTCCCGAGGAGACGTCGCAGCTTCGCGTGACGGAGGTGAACGCGCTCTATTCGCTCATGATCGCCGACCTCGGCAACCCGAACGTGCTGCAGGCGGCGAAGAAGGAGACGCTGTGGGAGCTGGCGGAGCAGCTGAGCGCAGACAACGAGAAGTTTATCGTGAAGGATCCGA
Organism: Paenibacillus arenilitoris; assembly: GCF_014705655.1. Lineage (GTDB taxonomy): Bacteria > Bacillota > Bacilli > Paenibacillales > Paenibacillaceae > Pristimantibacillus > Pristimantibacillus arenilitoris. The sequence goes on from NZ_JACXIY010000008.1 coordinate 53,923, forward strand.
CGATCGGCCTCGAATCGATGACGTACGACGAGAAGAGCATGGAGCTGTACAAGATCGTATCCGATGCGACTTACCGCTACATGCTCGGGCAGATCGACGAAGCCGGCTTCTATGCCGAGGTCGACCGATGGAAGCGAAGCGGGGGGAGCCTGATGATGAGCGAGTATACGGAGGCTTATTTAGCGAAGGATTGAACGCAGAAGAATCATGCTTCGCATCGCCGCGATAGGCACCGAAGGAGACCGTTTCGATAACCGGCATACAAGCCGGCGTCGAAGCGGTCTCCTTTTTTTTCGCCCCTGGACCGCCTTCGTATCCCCATCTTCGCCCATAATCATTAGCTCACATCCTCCACGTCCCGCGCCCCATCTGTCGAAATGATTGTTTCGGCACCTTCTCCGGCGGTGTTAGCCTTGAGATGCAGCAACCACAACGATAAATGGAGGTCAACGCGGCATGAACAAAAAATCTTTTTCGATTCTGGTAAGCGTAGTTCTGGCGTTCAGCCTGCTGCTCTCGGCCTGCTCGGGCGGCAGCGGCGGCGCGAACAATAATGCGTCCCCGGCGCCAAGCGACGAAGGCGGCGCGAAGACGGAGGAGACGGCGAAGCCCGAGGAGTCCGCGAAACCGGCGGAAATTACGATCATGCTCCCGCTCAACACCGCGGAAACGCCGCCGGATACGATCAAGAACGAGATCGAGAAGCTGACGAATACGAAGCTGACGTATCAGTTTTTCCCGGCCGACACGTACGAGGAGAAGCTGAATGCGTCCTTCGCCACCGGCTCCTTGCCCGACGTCACCTATTTGAAGAACCAGGCTACGTTCATCCAGATGAAGGAAGCGATCCGCGACGGGCAGTTTTGGGAAATCGGGCCTTACCTGAGCGAGTTCCCGAACCTCGCCAAGCTGAAGGAGGAGATTCTGAACAATACGAAGGTGGACGGCAAGCTGTATTCCCTGTACATCGGACGGCCGCTTGCGCGTCAGGGGATGATCTACCGCAAGGATTGGGCGGATAAGCTCGGCCTTGGCGCTCCGGCGAACGTCGGCGAGCTGTATGCGATGATCGAGAAATTCACGACGGAGGATCCGGACGGCAACGGGCAGGACGATACGGTTGGCCTCGCGGACCGCAACGACCTGATCTACGGGGCGTTCAAGACGGTCGCGGCCTGGTTCGGCACGCCGAACAACTGGGGCGAAGCGGACGGTCGGCTGCAGCCGGAGTTTACGTTCCCGGAATATGTGGAGACGATGGACTTTATCAAAAAAGTGCGCGACGCGAAGGCGATGAACGTCGATTTCGCCGCGACGAGCAAGACCGACCAAGTTAATCTGTTCACGAGCGGCAAGGCCGGCGTGTACATCGGCTCGATGCAGGACGTCAACTCGCTGGTGAAGGATTTGGTCAAAAACGTGCAGGACGCCGTCGTCGACACGCACAGCATGGTGGCGGGGCCGGACGGCCAGCTGGCCACCTGGTCGATCCCGGGCTACAACAACGTCGTCCTGTTCCCGAAATCCGCGGTGAAGGACGAAGCGGAGTTGAAGGGCATTCTCGCCTTCTTCGACAAAATGATGACGCCCGAAGTCGCCAACATGATGTATTGGGGCAAGGAAGGCGTTCATTACACGATTCAAGACGGCAAAGCGAAGGCGGGCGAGGATCAGGAGCTTACGGAGCGCGAGGTGAAGGGCTTCAAGGACAGCGTCATCGGCGAGCCGGAGACGAACGGCATGCTCGAGGGCTTCCACGATCTGCCTGCGCGCATCCACGCGGAGCAGCTCGTCCTCGAGAACGAGAAGATCGCGGTTCCCGACCCTACGGCACCGCTGGACTCGGCCACTTTCACGGAGAAGGGCACGGAGCTTCAGGAAATCATCAAAGACGCGACCTATAAATATATGTACGGCTCGATCGACAAAGCCGGCTTCGACAAGGCGGTCGAGGATTGGAAGAAGCGCGGCGGCGACAAAATTATCGAGGAGTTTAACGCGGCTTACAAGAAGTAGCCGCTAATCCGTCGGAAGCGTTGCAGCCAAGCCGGGCTGGCAGCCGCTCTAAGTGCGGCTGCCGCCCGACACTTCCAGAGGAGGGGAGAACCGAAATGCAGCAAACGGTAGTGCGGCACCGGGTACGGGCGCCGAAGCCTCGAACAAGCGAGCTGAAGAAGCGGCTGTGGCGGAACAGATGGCTTTATGCGATGGTGCTGCCCGGCATTTTGTTTTTCGTTATTTTCAAATACGTCCCGATGTTCGGCCTCGCGATCGCCTTCCAGGACTATAAGCCCTTCAAGGGCGTCGGCGGGAGCGAGTGGGTAGGATTCGATCATTTCGAGCGATTGTTCACGGAGCCCGATTTTCTTATGATTTTGGTCAATACGCTGTTATTATTCGGCATGAACCTGCTTTTCTTTTTTCCGGTTCCGATTATTTTGGCGCTTATGCTGAACGAGGTTCGGCTGTCCTTTTTCAAGCGGACGTTCCAGACGCTCGTCTATTTGCCCCACTTCATGTCGTGGGTCATCATCGTCTCGATCAGCTTCGTCATGCTGACGTCGGACGGGGGTATCGTCAACGAGCTGCTCGTGTACTTTGGCTTCGAAAAAATCAATTTCCTGCTCAGTCCCGAATGGTTCAGACCGATGTACATCCTTCAAGTCATCTGGCGGGAAGCGGGCTGGGGAACGATCATATATTTGGCGGCGATCGCCTCGGTGGACCCTCAGCTGTACGAAGCGGCGCGCATGGACGGGGCAGGGCGATTGCGGCAAGTGTGGCACATTACGCTGCCGGCGATCCGGAGCGTGATCGTCATCCTGCTTATTTTGAAAATCGGCGACGTGCTGGAGCTCGGCTTCGAGCATGTGTATCTGCTGCTGAACTCGATGAACCGCGAGGTGGCGGAAATAATCGACACGTACGTCTACACGGCCGGTCTTAGGCAGGGGCAATTCAGCTACAGCACCGCGATCGGCTTTTTCAAATCGTTCATCGGTCTGCTGCTCGTCATGCTGGCGAACAAGCTGGCCAAGAAGATGGGCGAAGAGGGCGTTTATTAGGGGAAGCCCGCGCTTACGAAGCAGGTTTGCTGCGCAAACCTAGGCTTATGCTTACGAAGCAGGTTTGCTGCGCAAACCTAAGCTTATGCTTACGAAGCAGGTTTGCTCCGCAAACCTTTGAGGAGGTGTGTTCAACATGGTAGAGGACAAAACGCTCGGCGGGCGGCTGTTTGCGATCGTCAACTTCATGCTGCTGGCGGCGATCGCGCTGGTGACGGTGCTTCCGTTCCTGCACGTCGTCGCGGGCTCGTTCACGACCAGCGCGGAGCTGGCGGTCAAAAAATTCATCCTGATCCCGACGATATGGAGCTTCGACGCCTATACGTTTATTTTCTCCACGAATACGATCTTTCGGGCGATGTCGGTGTCGGCGGGCGTGACCGTCTTCGGTACGCTGTTCAGCATGCTGACGACCGCCTTGATGGCGTACGGGCTGTCGCGCAGAGACCTGGACGGCCGCAAGGCGATCATGTTCCTGGTCGTGTTCACGATGCTGTTCAGCGGCGGGCTCATCCCGACCTTCCTCGTCGTGAAGGAGATGGGGATGATCGACACGTACGCCTCGCTCGTCATTCCGTCGGCGATCAGCGCGTTCAACCTGATCATCCTGCGCAACTTCTTCCAGAACATTCCGGAAGGGCTGGAGGAATCGGCCAAAATCGACGGCTGCAGCGACTTCGGCATCCTGTTCCGCATCGTGCTGCCGCTCTCCATGCCGGCGATCGCGACGATCTCGCTGTTCTACGCGGTCACGTATTGGAATACGTACTTAAGCGCGATCCTGTATTTGAACGACAGCGCCAAATGGCCGATCCAGGTGCTTCTGCGGCAGATCGTCGTGCTCGCGAGCGGGCTCGATTACAGCTCCGAGCTCGACGCCGCGGTGCCGCCGCCGGATCAGACGGTGAAGATGGCGGTCATCGTGGTGGCGACGCTGCCGATTCTGCTCGTCTATCCGTTTTTGCAAAAGCATTTTGCCAAAGGCGCGTTAATCGGATCGATCAAAGGGTAATTTTACGCGAGAGCCATATCCGCAGCCCCGTTCGTTTGGTATTCTATGGGAAAACGGATAGGCCGGCGAATCGATCGTCATTCCGGGCGGCGTGAAGCACGGCGTCACGGCAATCGAGGAAAGCGTGCCGCTCGATGCGTTCACGCCGCTAAGGGACGATTTGCTTAATCGGTGACGGCGCCGTGCAAATGGCGTTTGGTTTGCCGATTTTCATGCGGACAATATTTAATTTCAAAAACTGCAACTGAAGGGGAAAGAAAGAGGTTAAGTTAACGTTTAGTTTCAAAATTTGATATTAAATCGGTTAATTGCAAAAGGAGCATCGCGACAAGTCCCGTTTAATTTCAAATAATGAAACTATATCAGGTGTGAGTGAAGGTAGGAGCAATTTAGTTTCATATTTTGAAATTATCATCGCCTTCTCGCCGCTACAAGGTCGTCCAAGCTAAACAGGGCTGTCTCTCAGGTCGCTAACACGGCCTTTTGAGACAGCCCCTGACTTTTAAAGCACTTGTTCCAGAAACCGCGCGGCCCGGTCGCTCTGCGGCTTCGCGAAAAACTGCTCAGGCTTCGTCCGCTCGACCAGCCTGCCGTCGTCCATGAAATAGATCGTATCCGCGGCTTCGCGGGCGAACTTCATCTCATGCGTCACGATCAGCATCGTCATGCCGCCGCCTGCCAGACCGCGAATAACGTTCAGCACTTCCTTCACCATCTCCGGGTCAAGCGCCGAGGTCGGCTCGTCGAACAGCATGATGTCCGGCTCCATCGCGAGGCTGCGGGCGATGGCCACCCGCTGCTTCTGGCCGCCGGACAGACGGGATGGGAAGCTGTCCGCCTTGTCGGACAAGCCGACGCGCGCCAGCAGCTCCTTCGCCCTGGCCTGCGCTTCCGCGAGCGGGATGCCCTTGACCTGAGTCGGAGCGAAGGTGATGTTATCCAGCACGGTCATGTGCGGGAACAGGTGAAAATGCTGGAACACCATGCCGATCCGCTGCCGCACGCGGGCGATATCGGTTTTCGGGTCGGTAATCGCCGTCCCGTCGATCGTAATGGTGCCGGAGGTCGGCGTCTCCAGCAGGTTCAGGCAGCGGAGGAAGGTCGACTTGCCGGAGCCGGAAGGTCCGATGAGCGCGACGACCTCGCCTTTCTCCACGGTGGTGGAGATGCCCTTCAGCACCTCGTTTTTGCCGAAGCTTTTTGTTAAGTCGGTTACGTTAATCACTGCGGCGCAGCCTCCTTTCGAGCATACGGGCGAACGACGTCAAGATGAGCACGAGCACGTAGTAGATGGCCGCGACGAACAGCAGCACCTCGAACGAGCGGAATTCGATGGACCGCACCACGTCGGCGCGCCGCATCAGCTCCGTTACGCCGATGACCGAGACGAGCGACGATTCCTTCAGCAGGGCGACGCATTCGTTCACGAGCGCGGGCAAAATATTGCGCAGCGCCTGCGGGAAAATGATGCGGACCATCATCTTGCGGTACGGCACGCCGAGGGCGATGGCCGCTTCGCGCTGTCCCTTGTCGACGGCCATGATGCCGCCCCGGATCGTCTCGGACAAGTAAGCCGCCGAGTTGAGGCCGAAGGCGAGACCGGCGGCCATCAGCGCCGGGATTTCGTAATGAATCAGCTGCGGCGTCGCGTAATAGATCAGCGTCAGCTGCACGAGCAGCGGCGTGCCGCGGAATACGGACGTATACGCGGTCGCGAACCATTCAAGCGGCTTGATGCCGGAAATTTTGAACAAGGACAGGATCGATCCCCAGATGAGGCCGAACAGCGCCGATACGAGCGTGAAGAGCAGCGTGACGTATACGCCCTTCAGGATGAACGGGATGTAGCCCTTCAGCACGCTGAAATCAATGTTCAGCCCTCGTGCTTCCTTCTCCTCCCCGTCCGGGAACCAGGTTTGAACGATGTCGTCCATCTTGCCGTTTTCGTTCATTTCCGCGAGGATGCCGTTGAAGTCGCCGACGATGGGCGAGTTCTTCGGAAAAGCGATCGCGTAGCCGTTCTCGTCGGATTCGGCGGGCAGGAAGTTCATGACGAGCCCCGGATTGGCGCTCGTCATCTCGATCGCGACCGCGTCTTCGACGATGGCCGCGTCGATCCGGCCGGAATTGAGCTCCTGGATCAGGTCGGGGATTTTGTTCAGCTTCTTCAGCTCGGCGCCTTCGATCGTCTCCGCGAACAGGTCCTGCGTCGAGCCGAGCTGGGCCCCGACCCGCTTGCCGGACAGCGATTCCAGTGTCGCAAGCGGCGCGTCCTTCTTGGATACGATCGTATTGCGGGCGACGTAATAGATGTCGGAGAAGTCGACGTTCTGCCTGCGTTCGTCCGTAGCGGACATGGCGGACATGACAAAGTCGACGCGGCCGGTCTGAAGAGCGGCGATCAGACCGTTGAAGTCCATGCTCGCGATTTCCAGTTCATAACCGAGCCGGCCGGTGATATACTTGGCTATATCGATATCCATGCCGACGATTTCGCCGTTGTTCTTGGCGTCTACGTTCTCATAGGGCGGATAATCGGGCGAGGTGCCCATCACGAGCTTTTTCTTCTCCCCGGCGGCCGGAGCGGCGTCTTCGCCTTCGGCGCTAACGGCGCTTAAGCCGGCCGTGCCCGAAGGAAGCGCGGGCCCGATGCCCAGGAGCAGAACGACGGCCGCGATAAGCGAGAAAAAGATGGGTAGCAGCTTTTTTCTGTTCATGGTGTCCTCTTTCTTCGATGATTTTCGGTGCGACCTAGAAATTATAGGCGCTGGCCCGCCCGTTGTAAATGATCGGATCGGACGGGTTTACGACTAGATAATTGTAAGGAACAAGCCGTTCGAAATGAACTGGTAATTAGTGTTATAGTATCCATAACGGCAAAATCTATTTTGCGGCAGGTTGCGGTCAAAGCGGCGAAACGCGCCGTGCGCGCGCCCCGTATAACAAGCCAACGACGCGCGAAGGGAGGTGAATGCATTGTTCGAGCTCGAGCTGCACGACGTCATTCCTTATTTACTCTCGATCAGCCTGCTTTATACATTGGCCTACGCCTACGCGACGTACGTGCAGGACGGCCATCTTGATTTATGGGAACGCAGTCCGGTGTCCGAAGTCTTATTCGCGTCGCTGCCCCTGACGCTTGTCCGCGCCGTTCCGATCCGCCACTGGCTGGCCCGGAGGGTGAAGCGCAAGGAGTCGCCCGATGACGACGCCGCGGATTGCCGCTCCTCGTTTGTTGACGACATTTCAAACAAACGAGGAGGATCTCGATGCGTTGGAACAATGTATTCCCTACTTTAACGGCGAACCGTCTTATCCTGGCCGCTGCGATGCTGGCAGGGCTTCTGCTTGTTAGCGGCTGCGGGACGCAGGCGGGCACGATCGACGGCGATACGCCGGGTTTTTTCAACCACTATGTCATTTATCCGCTGTCCGCGGCGCTGCAGTACTTGGCCGGGCTGTTCCAAGGCAGCTACGGACTCGCGATTGTCGGCATCACGCTCATCATCCGTCTGGCCTTGCTGCCGCTTATGATGCGCCAGTACCGCTCGCAGTCGCGGATGCGCGAGAAGATGGCGGCCATGCAGCCGGAGCTGAAGCAGCTTCAGGAGAAGTACAAAGGGAAGACGGATGCCGAATCGAAGCAGAAGCTTCAGCAGGAGACGCTGCAGCTGTACCAGAAGCATCAGGTTAATCCGCTGGCGATGGGCTGCCTGCCGATGCTCATTCAAATGCCGATTCTGATGGGTTTGTATTCGGCGATCCGGATGACGCCGGAGCTGGCGGAACATTCGTTCCTCTGGTTCAAGCTCGGCTCGCCGGATATCGTGCTGCCGATCGTCGCGGCGCTCGTCTATTTCGTCCAGTTCAAGGTGTCGCAGACGACGCAGCCGGGCACGAGCGAGGCGCAGCAGAAGCAGCTGGCGTTCATGGGCTACCTGTCGCCGATCCTGATGGGCGTGTTCGCGCTGTCGGCTCCGGCGGCGATCTCGCTGTATTGGGTGACGGGCGGGCTGTTCATGATCGCGCAGTCGTATTTGGCGAAGAAAGCGTACGCCCCGAAGGCGGATGTCGCGCTGGAGGGCGGCGCGTAGAACAAAGGAGACGATCAATCGGATGTCTGTCGGCGTATTGGCTCATTTATTCGGAAGCTTGCCCTATAAGGAGCTTCCCGCAAAGGTGGCGGCGAGCGGCTTCACCCATGTGCAGCTTGCGCTGTGGAAGGCGATCGGCGATATCGATTTCAGCGAGCCGGGCAACCTGAGCCCTGGGCTGGCCGGCGCGGTCGGCGAGCAGTTCGACAAGAACGGCGTCGCGATCTCGGTGCTCGGCTGCTATGTGCACCTGTTCGACCGCGACGAGGCGCAGCGCCGCCGGAACGTGGCGCGCTTCAAGGAACTGCTGCGCTACGCGCGCGACTTCGGGGCGCCGATGGTAGCCGCGGAGACGGGCCGGCACGGGGACGGCGTCTATACGGACCGAGACTGGGCCGTCATGAAGGCGACGCTCGAGGAGCTCGCGGAGGAAGCGGAGAAGCGGGGCGTATTCGTCGGGCTGGAAGCGGCGCAGGGCCATCTGGTCGGCACCGCCTCCGAGCTGGCCCGAATGCTGGAGGAGGTGCCGTCCCCGAACGTCGGCGTCGTCATCGACCCCGGCAACCTGCTGACGGCGGACAATTTCGCCCGGCAGAACGAAGTGATCGAGGAGGCGTTCGCGCTGCTCGGCAGCCGCGTTATCGCCGCGCACGCGAAGGACCGGATGCCGCTTGCGGACGGATCGCTCGGAACGGCGACGGCCGGGCTGGGCGCGATGAATTACGAGCTGTACATGAAGCTTCTTAACCGATACAAGCCGCATGTGCATATCATTATGGAGGAAGCGAAGGAGCATCAGATGGCGCAGTCGAAGGCGTACATCGAGGGCATTCGCGGCCGCGTATAGCAAGCGGAGATAAACGGCAGCCCCGCGGGAATTTCGGGGTTGCCGTTTTTTTGCCATGCTCCCATAATGGAACATATTGATCAATGCGATTCGGGGAAAGTCCGATGAGGATCGGAATGGCCGCAAGCGACGATCCGGATGCCGGAGCTTGGGATGCTGCGCTCGGGAAGGCTGCCGGCATTCGATTGATCAGAGAAGGGGATGAACCGATGGAGCTGACCTATTTGCAGACGTTCCGCGAAATCGTGAAATGGGGGAGCTACACGCGCGCGGCCGAGCAGCTCGGCTATGCCCAATCGAGCGTGACGACGCAAATCCAGCGGCTGGAGGCGTCGTACGGCGCGGTGCTGTTCGAGCGGTACGGCCGAACGATGAGGCTGACGATGGCGGGGGAAGCGCTGCTGCCGTATGCCAGCGAGATGCTCCGGCTGCATGCGGAATCGAAGGAGGTCGTGTCGAAGCAGTCGGCGGGCGCCTTGACGATCGGCACGATCGAGACGCTGGCCGCTTTTTTCCTGCCGCCGTACCTGCAAGCCTACCGCCGGGATTATCCCGAGATGAAGGTGAATTTGCAGCCGGGTAACGAGCCGTTCATTATCGAGGCGGTGAAGGAGGGGACGATGGACGTCGGGCTGATCCTCGATCCGCCGCTTGCGGACCCCGAGCTGCATACTGTTGTAGTGCGGAAGGAGGAGCTGGTCATCGCGGCGCATCCCGATCATCGGCTGGGCGGCCTTGCGGCGGCACAGGTACGGGATTTGGCCGGCGAATCGCTGATTCTGACCGAAGAGGGCTGCACGTACAGGGCCATGCTGCTTCGGGCGTTGAAGGAGGAGGGGGTCGAGCATCAGTTATCGTACGAGTTCGGCAATCTGGAGGCGATCAAGCAGTGCGTCGTCTACGGACTTGGGGTCGCCCTGCTGCCGCGCATCGTCGTGGAGGAGGAGCTTCGGAACGGGCGATTGAAGGCGGTGCCGTTCTCGCATCCGTCATGCGAGTTCTACACGCAGCTTATTTATTCTCGCAAAAAGTGGATGTCGGCCGCCTTCCGAGACTTCATCGCGCTGATGAGAGGCGGGCGGGGCGAAGCATCCAAGATGCACGAGTAAGGCAAAGCATCAAAATAACCGATGGATGCAATCGAAAACGTTCGATAACTCCGATAGTGGGTGATATGGTACATTTTATTCAAGCAGTCCGCTGCCGATAAACGGTCATCCCCATAGGAGGAATTGGAAATGGAAAATCAAACTTACTCATCTTTAGTACTCGAAATACCCGCGGCTTCGCCGGAGGCCGCTCATCGCCATTATATAAACAAGCTGTCGGTGGAAACGGACGTGGCCGACGTGCGGCTCGATCTGGAACGCGGCGCGGCCGACTTCCTGCTCATCGACGTCCGGTCGGCGAAGGCTTACGAGGAGTGCCATATTCCGGGGGCGATCTGCCTGCCGCATCGGATGATGACGGAAGAGACGACGGCGGCGTTCCCGAAGGACAAAGCGATCGTCGTCTACTGCTGGGGCCCGGCCTGCAACGGAGGCGCCCGCGGCGCGGCGAACCTGTCCGGCCTCGGCTTCCGGGTGAAGGAGATGCTCGGCGGCATCGAGTACTGGCGCCGCGAGGGCGGGCCGGTCGAAGGCACGCTCGGGGCGGATGCTCCGATTGTGGGGTAAACGCAATTAAAGACATCATGCGATGTCTTTTTTCTTTGCATCAGTATCTTTCGGATTTTGTATGTATATACTACATAGTGTACATTCTGTACAGATTGCGGTAGTATGGAGGTGAGGAGGGGTGAATATGCAAACCGTATTGAACGCTACGGATGTACGAGCAAACTTCGGCGGATTCATTGATACGATCGTCAGAGAGAAGCCTCAAGCCATTAAACGCAACAGAGACGTCATTATGGCATTCTCCAAGCAGCAAATGAAAGAGTTATTGTCGATTTATGAATTAACGTTTGAATTTGAACAAGACGATGATGGTCGATATGCGGGTTCCATAGAGCAAATCGAGGATATTGTTGCGGACGGTTCGACATTGGATGATCTCAGGATGGAGCTGGCACGCCAATTAACGGAGTATGCCATTGATTATGAGAACAATTACGCTCGATACTACAATACACCTAACCGTCATAAGCATGCCCCTTATGTTTTGCGCGTTCTTCTGGAAGACGATCTCGAATCGGTTGCACAAATGTTCCATGCCTAGTTGGAGTGATCTGGAAAACTTCTTAAGGCGTGACGGGTGGATTATGGTGCGACAGAATGGCCGGGATAAAATTTATGAAAAAACGCTGCCCGAGGGTGAAGTGCTTCGAACAGCGGTATCAAAAGGAACGGGTGAAATCGGAAAAGGATTATTCAATCGGATACTAAAACAGCAATTGCGTATAGACAAGGAATATTTTAATTCAAAGAAATGATTATGTGACGTTGCTCAGGGACATCGACTATATCCACATCAGTAGAAGTTTTTGTGGCATTGTTTTTGGGCAGTGAAAAAGTATTTATCTGAGGAGTACGAGGAGGATATCGAATTTTATCCTGAGCCGGATATTGGTGATTTACAGAGAGCCCTTATTCATCTTTCGATTAGACTGCAAAAAAGAATAGTATTATTCTTTGATGATGCCGCACATATCGGGCGTGAAACATCTCTTCAGGAGCTCTTTGATATATTCCGTACTTTATCGTCTAATTCAATTTCATGTAAAGCTACTATTTATCCAGGTGTTACTCAATTTGGTGCTAGGTAGAGCAGTAACAGGAAATGTGCGTGCATTTATTTCTGCATGTAATACTCTTGTCTCTTATGTTGGTTCTGATTCTAATCTTACACTGTTATCATTAGAAAATACTTTGAAGTCCCTTTCAACAGAATATTACTGGCCGTTGCTTGATGAATTAGAGCCTAAGTTAGGTCGATATGAACCATTAGTTAAACCAGCTAGAGAAGTAGCTGAATTTATTTACGAGTCCGTAGTTACTGATATGACGTTGCCTAATTATGGGCCTTCATGTTTAATACACAGGGATCTTTGGATGTAACAGCTAAGTTTGTTGTAACCTAATATAACGCAGTGGCGAATGGTGGATTTACAGATCCACGGTTCGCCAACAAAATGTAATTCACAACCGTAATAGGTTGTGGATTCAGACTGTCGAGACTTTCTCGACAGTCTGAAAGACATCGATGCGATGTCTTTTTTTGTTGTTGGGTTACTTCATCATAATCCAAGATATTCTCCGCCGTTAACATGGATGGTCTGACCGATAACGAAGGAGGAATCGTCCGATGCCAAATATAAATACAGCGGCGCAATTTCAAACGGCTGGGCCGCTCTTCTTATCGGTACAGGGGGGGCGAACGTCCCGAGAAACCTATACATTTCGGGAGGAAACGTCGCGGCAATCAAGGGGGTCCATGTTCGGCCGGGCGCAACCGCGTTCACCCGGATGCCTCGTTTGATTAGGGTAATCGCCAATGATCGGGATAAGGAGTTGATCGCTCCTTTGCTTGCCGAATAAACCGCGAACCCTTCATATCCTTCATCGGATGCAATCGAGCTGGTATTAATAATGACGCTGCCCGGCCGTAAGTGGGGGACCGCTGCTTTTACAAAATAAAAGCAGGAGAAAATATTCGTTCGAAACGTACGCTCTAATTGATCGGCGGATACTTGGGTGATGTCCGGTTGATAAAACAGGATTGCCGCGTTATTGATCAAGATATCGATCTTTCCGAATTCGGATAAGGTGAGCCGGACGGCTTGCCGACAAAACTCCTCGTTGCCAATATCCCCGGCGATTGTTAGGCATCGGCGGCCCAGCTGCCGGATTCTTTCTTGCGTTTCCGCTGCATCTGCGTGCTCGTTAAGATACACCGCCGCGATATCCGCGCCTTCACGGGCAAACAAATACGCGATCGCGCGTCCGATTCCGCTGTCCCCTCCCGTAATAAGAGCCGCTTTATTTTGGAGCTTTCCCGAAGCGGTTCGGCCGGGCTGCTCCGACACCGGTCGCGGATGCATCAGATACTCCAATCCCGGTTGGCCGGGCTGAAATTGCAGCGGAAACTCGACGGGGACATTCTCGCATTTGGTCACGAAAGGGTAATGGGCATACACCTGAATCCCCCATTTCAGTGTTGGTTACATTCAAGTTATTCATTCTGGCGAAATGGGTGACTGCCCAGATAGCGATTGAGAAAGCGGTAAACCGCGATAAGGATCATGCCGTAAATCGGATATGTGGGAATAGACCAATACAATTTCCATCCCGGGCTATAATCCAAAAAGCCGAATTGCAGGGAAAGCCATTCATAAAAAATCGCTACGCATGTCCACCCTGCAAGATATAGAAGAAGATTAATTCCGCGAACCGTCCATTTATCGTAATAATATAAAAAAAAGAACGCAAAGGGCGTATATAAAAATACGTGTGCGTATGCCCCCATTATTTCGTAGGTTTCATTGTCAAGACATTCGTAAAGTCGAAAAGGAGTCGCAGCTAAAGAATAATCGATCGTCGCGATGAAAGTTACATTGTATATCAAGAGAAAGACGATCGTCAGGGGCCTGAAATGCTTTCGAATCATAAGGAAGCAGGACATGAAAAGGATGGAGCATATAACGACATACCATTCGTTTCCATCGAACTTGAAATTCATCGGTTACATTCGCCTCCGGAATAAAGCTAAACGGGTCATGTACATAACTCCAATCAACGCACCGTTATGGAACAACCAGAATGCGGCAGACCACCCTATTTTTAACCAGACGTGAACGAATACCCCCATTATACTGGATAGCCATTCAACGCTTGTCGCCGCTGCCGCCCAACCCAGAAAATAGATGACTTTCGTACCTCTGCTTTTTATTGCGCAGTACCCGTTGAGAAACAGCAGCGAAATAACGGGATACAGCATGATTCGGTTGAGCAGATGGGCGAATGCGGGACTCCATTCATCCGGAACGATTGAGCTTTTGATATTCATGGTTTGGATCGCGGAATAATTCTGGAAGATGAGGGAACTGAGACACCAGTAGAGGAAAATCTCAACCGGATGAAGCCGCTTCCTGCGGATTGTAAAGAAAACGATTGTAATCCCCACATTGACAAGGAGGAAAAAAATAAATTCCATCGGCCCTTCATCTCCTTCGCAACGCCAGTAAAATAACTCTATCTCATTAATATTTGTGCTTAGATGGGGAGTTATTCGGATTGGCTGGGCAGCTTCTGAATCATCAATAAGTGCTCTTCGCCGCGAAAATGATCGGAGATCCCGCCAGCCTTTCGGCACGCCGCCTCCTTTATGACGAATTCGTAACCCGCAACCCGCTTTCCCGTAGTAAAATAGGAATCGAGCCCTACTGCCAAGACATTAAAAGAAGTTGAGGGAATACACCATATGAATAAAGAAACCATAGATGCCAATACCGCTTACCGGCTGGCGGAGGAGAAGGCCGAACGTTATTTTGCGTCGCTATACGGGCAAGTCAGAGGAAAATCGTACGAACACGACCTGGCCGAAGACATCGGGCATTGGAAAAAGAGCCGGACCGGCCGGCGCTCGTGGCTGTCCTTCTTGTCGCGAAGCCGGGTCAGCGCCGGCGTCAAGGATTATCAGCGCTACAGCAAGCGGCTGAAGCATGCCGAGCAGCTGGATGACTACTTGGATCGCAGCATTTCCTATATTTACATGAGAGACCTGGGCAAGGACATGGATTCGCCCGATACGCAGGCTAGAATTCGCCGCTTAACCGAAAGCGTCAAGCAGCGCCTCCTCCATTTGGACGAGGCGAAGCGGGGAGAACCGCCCGAGTTCGCAAGCATGGTCGAGCTGTACCGGTGGGCCCGGAAGGAAGGCGTCGAGACGGGGGCGATCTGGGCGGTCGACAAGCTGAGGCAGGTTGCGGACCATATTCCGGAAGGGATGAACGCCGAGCATGCCCAGCGCAAGCTGATCAAAATCATCGTAGGCGTCGTGCTGCACGCGGTCGAGGAGCTGGAAGGCGAACAATCGCCCGCGATACGCGCCGGCCGGCTGGATGAAGCGATCCGGCTCGGTTACGCCTACGGCCTGACCTATCCGTTCATCGATGATCTGCTCGACTCGCAGGTATTGACCGCGGAAGAGAAGGCGCAATATTCGAACGTTATCCGAAGCGCGCTTGTAACGGGCTTCGTGCCGGAAGCGGCGGAATGGCCCGGCGCGAACGGGACGCTCATGTCCTACGTGCACAAGGAGCTGCGGGAAGCGTTCGAGACGATCGAGCGCCATTTGCGGCCGGAGACGCGGCGCCGGTTCTTCGAGCAGGCTTACGTTTTTTTCCACGCGCAGGAATTGGATCGGGCCAAGACGCTGTCCCATGCGGCGTATACGAACGAGGAGCTGTACGTCCCGATTATTTTGAAATCCGCGTCGTCCCGCCTGATCGCCCGTTCCGTCATTGACGCGCCCGCGGACGATGGCTTTGAAGACCGCACCTTCTACTACGGCATCTACAATCAGCTGGCCGACGATTTCGCGGATATGTCCGACGATCTGAAGGACGGGGCGGTCACGCCATACACGTATTATTTGACTTACCGCGAGAGGCGTCCGGACTTGATCAATCCTTTCGAGCTGTATTGGGCCGTCATCCATCATCTGATCCGCCATGTGTATCCTTCCGACGCCAAAACCCGCGACGTTATATTGAACCGGGCCATCAACGGCCTGAAGCGCTGCAAAGCGCGGCTCGGCCACGAGGAGTATGGCCGCGTCATGAGCATTTTCGCTCCGGGCGGCTTCCACCGGCAGATCAAACGCATTGCGCGAAAAGCGGAAGACGTTGATTTTTTTGACAAAATCATTCGAGACCAGCTGGCCGCCAGCTTGAAGGAGGACCGGCAGGCGAAGGAACGTTTCGCCGAGACCGTCAGGACGGCTCGCGATCAGATCGACGGCATGCTGCGAATCGAGAAGCCGGACGGCATATTGCCGATGAAGGAGACGCTGATCGAAGCGGCCAATTACAGTCTCGTCGGCAACGGGAAGCGGCTGCGCCCCATCCTGGCGTGGGTCATGGGCGTCGAAGAGTACGGACTGGAGACGTCCGCGATCGCGCCGCTGCTGCGGTCGCTGGAATATATGCATACCGCATCGCTCATCTTCGACGATTTGCCGTCCCAGGATAACGCGTCCACGCGCAGGGGACGTTCGACGCTGCACCATGTGCACGACAGCGCCACGGCGGAGTTGACGGGGCTATTCCTCATCCAGGAGGCGATTCACGAGCAGGCGTCGCTTGGCCAGTTCAACCCTGCCACGGTGCTCGAGCTGATGCGGTATTCGGCCCGAACGGCGGAGGAGCTGTGCATGGGGCAAGGAATGGACTTGGACGCCAAAGGAAAAACGCTGACGCGGGAGCAGTTGAAGTCGATCTGCTTCTACAAAACCGGTAAGGCGTTCGAAGCCGCGCTGATCATGCCCGCCATACTCGCCAAGGCCGGCGAGGGCGAAATCGCGCAGCTGAAAGCCTACGCGTATCATGCGGGGATTGCTTTTCAAATCAAGGACGATTTGCTGGACGCGGAAGGCGACGAGACTCTGATCGGAAAGCCTGTCGGCCAGGACGCCGAGAATGGCACGTCGACGTTCGTGACGGTACTTGGGATCGAAGGCGCGAAGATGGAGATATGGGGGCACTATTGCGACGCGATGGAGGCGTGGAAGGAGATGCCGCGGCGTCCCGCGTTTTTGAAGCACTTATTGGAGTATATGATTCACAGGGACCGGTGAGCGCGGTCGGCTGTTATCGGACGGGGCCGGTTGCAGGCGGTCGCGACCGGACCTAGCCGGCAGTGGCCGAATGCGACCGGTGGTAGTTGGTCGTGACCAGGCGCAGCCGGCCGTAGCCGGCTGCGCCCCTTCGGCTGCCCCCCATTGGCTGGGCTCCTCTGGCGGGGCTCCTCCGGCTGCGCCCCTCCGGCTGCGCCCCTCCGACTGCGCCCCCTCTGGCTGCGCCCCCCCGGCTGCCCCCCATTGGCTGGGCTCCTCTGGCTGGGCTGCACAATGAGGTTTGTCTCATAATTAGTGAGGCAAACCTCATTGTTTGTCCGTGTATCGGAGCGTGATAGGCGCAATAGTGAGGCTAGCTTCACTCGCCGTGAAGCTGGCCTCATGGGGAATGAGGTTAGCCTCACTAAAACGCGATTGGCTCACGAATCAAGCCTGGTTAATGAGTTTTGGCTCATTAATTAGTGAGGCTGCCTCATAAACTGCCGTAACTCCTAATCCAACTCACCGCATAATCCAACCTCACCGCATAATCCAACTCACCTCATAAACCAACCTCACCTCATAAACCAACCTCACCTCATAAACCAACTTACCTCATAAACCAACTTACCTCATAAACCAACTTACCTCATAAACCAACTTACCTCATAATCCAACTCACCTCATAAACCAACTTACCTCATAAACCAACCCTACCTGATGAAGGCCTCTCTGGCAGGACGGCGCAATGAGGCTGGCCAGTTACAGTCGGCTGACCTCGTTCCGGGACGCCGGCCTGCCCGTCTGCCAGTATGTCGGCCGGGACGTGGTGACATCGTCATGCTCGCCTTCCCGCAGGCACACTATTTCGGTTGAAAAAATAGCGGCACGGGAGCATCTTCCCGTGCCGCTATTTTCAGGTTGGGGCGGGTGCTATTACCGGCGGCGGCATTGCCGTCAGCGATAAGGCCTTTTGTTCGCATCACAGGCGGCTTCTACTCTTGGCCGCCAAGAGCGGCCTCGTGCGGTTCCAGATTCGGCGCATCAGCAGGCGGTCGGCTGCGGATTGGCCCGGCTGCGGCTTCGCCAGCGTTTGGCGGATCGGCAAAATCCGGTATTTGATGCCGCCGGCCGTCTTGAGCCGCGTGGACCAGGTTTGGACGTAGCCGGCTTCCGTCACCTTCACCTTGCCGTCCGCTTCCTTCCTGACGGTTAATTGGACGATGACGCCGCAGTTGGTAGCCGGATTGCGGTAGAGGCGGGTCGAGATGAAATTGCCGAGCGAATAGATGGCGAAGCGGCCTTCCTTGGTCACGAATGCCGGCTGGATGACATGGGGATGGTTGCCGAGAATAATGTGCGCGCCGCTCGCGAGCAGCAGGTTCACCAGCCGCCGCGACTGTTTGAGCGGGGTATGCTTGCATTCCCTTCCGATATGGAGGCATGCGACGACGACGTCGACCTCGCGGGCCAGCCTGCGGACGTGGTCGGCGGTTTTCTTATAGGTGGCGGGGGTGACTTCGTCGACCATCCACGGAGAGCCGGCGGGCAGCGGAATTTTGTTGGTGCCCTTCGAGTAGCTGACGATGCCGACCTTGACGCCTTTGACGTCGACGATCAGCTGGTTGCCGCTCCCCGGATCGGAAGCGTAGGTGCCGACATGCTTAAGGCCGTTGTCGTCCAGCACCTTCAGCGTGCGGGTCAGCCCGCTCGCGCCGCGGTCCATGGCGTGGTTGTTGGCCGTCGTCAGGACGTGAAATCCCGTTTTTTTCAAAGCGGGGGCGAGTTCGTCCGGGCAGTTGAGCGTAAAAAAGCCCGTGCGCGGATTACGCCGCGTATAGTCGGCTTCCGGTCCCGCGAGCGGCGTCTCGAGATTGCCGATGACGAGATCGGCTTGCTTGAGCAAGGGGGCGACGTGTTGAAATACCGGTTCGAAATCGTATTCGGCCTCGTTCGGCCGTTTGGCCGACGCGATGAGGGAGCCCATCATCAAGATGTCCCCCACCGCGGCGAGCTTGAATTCCGTCGTCAAGGTAATCGTATCCTTTCCTGTTGCAACAGGCGATCCCGCCTTATGGTCATCGTATGACGCACGGCCGCGCCGGGTGTTCGAAAAGTTGGCTGCTGTAGGCAATCCGCTCAATCCTTCTTTGCCCGTCCGGCATAATATACGGTGCGGATTTTATCGAAGATTGCAGCGGGAGGGCATCGTATTGGATCAAGCAGCCAAACGTCACGGGCCGGTCATCGCGGTAACCGGAAGCGCCGGCAAGACGACGACCAAGGAAATGATCGCCGCCGTGCTGGGGAGACGGTGGAAGGTGTTCAAGTCGCCCCATAACCAGAACGGGCCGAACTTTACAAGAAAATATGTTCGCCAGCTCCGTACTTACCACAGAGCGGTCGTCGTCGAGTACGGGATGCAGTTCTACGGCGTCATCAGAAGGCATTGCCTTTACTTGCAGCCGGCCATTGGGGTCATCACGAACGTAGGACGGGCGCATGTAGGGAATTTCGGCGGGCGCGTGGAAGGGGTGGCCAAAGCGAAGTCGGAGCTGATCCGCTACATGAAGCCGACCGGCACGCTTCTGCTGAATGCGGACGATCCCCATTCACGTCTGCTCCGCACGAAGGGATTCAAAGGCCGCATCATTCGCGTGGGCATACGGAACAAAGCGGATTATCAAGCTTTCGGGGTCAGATTCGGCGCGAACGGCATGCGCTTCAAGGTGAAGCTGGACGGGAAGTTACATCCGTTCTCGATACCCGCGTACGGGGAACATAATGTGTGCAACGCCCTATTCGCCATCGCGATCGCCCATGGCATGGGATTTACGCCGCGGCAAATGCAGGACGGCCTCCGTTCGTACGCCAGGCCGAACAGACGGCTTCGCGTTGCTCGCCTGAGCGGAGGCGTTACCGTCATCGACGATACGTTCAGCTCCAACCCCGATGCGGTCAAAGCCGCGCTCGACGTGCTGGCGCGCCTCGGGTCAGGCGGCAAAATAGCGGTGCTCGGAACGATGCTCGAGCTCGGCAAGCATTCGTCGAAGGGGCATCTGGAGGCAGGGAAATACGCCGCCGGGAAATCGGTCAGACTGCTGTACACGCTCGGCGGGCCGGCGAAGCAGATTGCCGCGGGAGCTAGAAACGCCGGGCTTGCCGCAAGCCGGATCAAAAGCTTTGCCGACAAAAGTCAGCTGGGGAGGGCGCTGCTCCGGACGGTAAAGCCGGGCGACACGGTGCTGGTCAAAGGGTCCCACGGGCTCGGGATGGGCTCGATCGTCGCTTATTTGAAACGGAACGCGAAAGCGCGAAAGTGACCATTCGCAACGGATCTCGACAGCGCGATTACGAAGATTGAATGGCGATCGCGCGGTCAAAGGACCCGGGCATGCCCTGTAATCCCCACGGCAAGCGAACAATATCGTACCGGCATATCCCGGTTGACCCCGAAGGGGCGTCCCTCAAGCAGTATGCTGCTTTAAGGGAGCGCCCCTTCCGTTTTGGACCGCTTCCACACCTCGTGGGCGCGCGATATTCTCTTCCACAGTTCTTCGCGCTCCATGGCGTCGTAGCGCACGAGACGCTCGCCGAACAGATCCCCGAGCGCCTCGAGCCACCGCGACTTCGTCGTCAGCTCCGTCTTCGTCTTGCCGCGGCGGTCGAGCTTGCTCCATACGCAGCCCCGTATTTCGTTGCTCTCATCCGCCTGCCGGTTCCGGACCAGGAACAGGTCGACCCAGGGCGATTCCGGCGATTGGCTATAGAAGGCGTGCTTAGACCGGAACTCCTCCAAATCGGGCAAAACCTCGGGGTCGAAGTCGACGCCGGCGAACGAAGCCCGCGGGTCGTGCTCCAGCCGCCAGCCGCCGGCCGCAACGCCGGACGGGACGAGCTGATAGGCCAGCGCCCCCTGCTCGTAGGCGCCGAAGCGGAGCGGAAGCGGCTCGAAGGGCAGGTCGCCGAGTCCGACGTCCGCGATCCATCTGTCTTCCGGGGCACCGGGGCCTTCCGCCAGATCGACCGTCAAGCCGAGATGGAAGGAGTTGATCCGCGGCTCCTCGCCAAGCGGCTGCACGCCTGCCCGGTGCAGAGAAACGTTGTAACCGAGCGAGCGGAGCAGCAGGCTGAACGCGCCGTTCAGGTGAAAGCAATAACCGCTTCGGCCCTCCGATAGGAGCCTTACCGACTCGCGGAAGCCGATCGGAGCGGGACGGCCCGCGTATATATCGATTGTCTGCCAGGACAGCGCGCTCACGTGTGCCTTATGCAGCTCGAACAAATACGCCTTCGTGGGAGCCTGGATGTCCGGTATGCCGATTCGGTCCAAATATGCTTGTATTTCCTCTTTGGTTAGCATTTCGTCTTATTTCCCCCTTTATCGTCAAGCTGCTTCGTTCATCGTCTCGCAGCCGCGGAGGGCCGCGGCGCAATCTTGCCCGGGCTCCCCCGGTCGGCAAGGAAGACGCCGCCGAGGATGAAGGCCAGTCCGAGCAGCATCCGCATGGGAATGCTCTCGTCCAGCCGCGTTCAGCACCGACGCCATGCCGCTCGTCAGCCTCGTCTCGCTGAAGGCGATGATCGCCCAAGGAATGGCCGTATGGATCGAAGCCATGACCGCCATCGGCAGCCACGGGATCGACCGGAGGCCGAACGGCTTGCGAAGGACGAGCATGATCAGCGTAATCGTCGCGAGCCCGAAGGCGGACCGGAGAAACGCGATCGACCAAGGGCCGAAGTCGTGCAGCAAAATTTTGATGAAGTAAAAGGAGCCGCCCCAGATGAGGCTGAGCAGGACCAATGCCGCGAATAGCTGACGGGACATAAAGTTTTCCTTCTTTCGCGAGGCCGCCGCGGGTGAAGCCGCAAAGGCGGGACCGCAGGATGATTGATGAAAGGCTACATCCATCCTATACTACAATTGACCCCTGAGAAATGGTCAGTTTTCGAATAAAATTAAAGACAGATGGGCGGTCCGGCCATGTTCGACATCCTATTATCCGATCAATCCGATCATCCGCTTTATTTGCAGCTCTACAGGCAAATTCGCGGGCATATCCGAAGCGGCGTCATTGCGAACGATACGCGCCTGCCCTCGGTCAGGACGCTTCAGCATCAATTGAACATCAGCAAAACGCCGATCGAGACGGCGTACCAGATGCTCGCCGCCGAAGGGTACGTCGTCAGCAAGCCCCGCTCGGGCCTCTACGCGGTTAATCCGAACGCGGGAAGGCCGCCGGCTCCCCGAAGGCCTCTTCCGGAACGCCGCCGCGAGGCGCCTCCGCCGCGGTCGGTCCGGACGCCGCCTCCATCGGACGGCTTCATCGATTTTAACCCTACCGCGGTGGATCGGGACGCTTTCCCGGTGCGCCTCTGGAAGAAGATGCTGGGCGAGGCGCTGGAGCAGTCGCCGGCCCGGCTTAGCCAGTACGGGGACGCGCAGGGAGAGATGAGTCTTCGCGCCGTGCTCGCCGACTATTTGTTGCAAGCCCGGGGCGTTGCGTGCGCGCCGGAGCAGCTCGTCATCGGCTCGGGCATCTCGTACAGCATCGGCCTGCTGACGAAGCTGCTCACCGATAAGCGCTGCGTGGCGGTGGAGGAGCCCGGCTTTGCGCCGGTGCGGGACCATTTCGCGGGCAGCGGGTTCCGGGTCGTTCCGATTCCCGTCCATGAAAGGGGACTCTCGGTCGAGGGGCTGCTCGCAAGCGAGGCGGAGGTCGTCTATGTCACGCCGTCGCATCAATTTCCGACGGGAAGCGTCATGCCGTACGCGGAGCGGGAATATTTGCTCAGGTGGGCGAACGAGCGCGGCGGCTACATCGTCGAGGACGATTACAACGGCGAATTCCGTTACATCGGCAAGCCGATTCCTTCCTTGCAAAGCCTCGACGAACAGGGGAGGGTCGCATACATTGGCACCTTCTCGAAGGCGTTCACGCCGGCCGTGCGGCTCAATTACATGGTGCTGCCCATTGGGCTGCTGGAGAAGCTGGGAACGATGCCGCATCTGCTCGTCGGCCCTTCGCGCGTCGAGCAGTGGGCGATGCAGGCTTTTATCGAGCAGGGGCATTGGTACCGCCATATCCGGAAGATGCGCCACATGTACCGCAAAAAGCAGCAGAAGCTCATCGAGCTGTTGCAGGCGCATTTCGCCGGATGCGTGGAAATTACGGGGCACAGCGCCGGTCTCCATATCCAGGCGGCCGTCCGAACGGACCGCACCGCCGCGGAGCTGCTCGCGCTTGCCGCCGCGGCGGGGGTTCGGGTCTATGACATGGCGCAGTCCCCGATTAACGGGGGCGATCCCGGAGAGGTCCGGATTTATCTCGGATTTGCCGGACTTCGCGAGGGGGAGATGGAAGCGGGCGTCCGGCAGCTGAAGAAGGCGTGGTCGGGGAGATTGGACGAAGCCTTCAATAAACGGTGAAGTTGAGTCCGTAGAAGGCCAGACCTAACTTGCGGGCTACGCTTTGGGAGGCGAGATTGTCCGAGGCCGTGCTGTAGAGCGGGACGCCGCCCGTCGAGCGAACCGCCGCGGCCCAGCCGGCTGCCGCAGCGGCGGCGTAACCGCGGCCGCGATAGGCTTCGAGCGTCTCGAGCCCCGCTTCGTGCGCCCGGGGCGAGACGCGGACGCTGCGGCAGACCGAGACGGCGCGGCCGTCCTTCACGATCGCGACGCACGGCTGCGCGTAGTCGATTTCATCGATCAGCCATTCGAAGCCGCCGCGCAGCAGACCGGAATCGGCACGCGCGAGGCGGACCGCATGCGAGGGCGGTTCGGTCCCCGCTGCAGGAACGAGAAAACAAGGCCCCAGCGTGGATCGCTCCCCTTGCAGGAGCTCCATGTAAGCATCGGCGCGCATCGGCATCGTCCGGAAATCGGAGACGGCCGCCTCGTCCGCGCACAGCGCCGCAATCCGTTCCGCGAGCGGATCGGGGACGTCGTGCCGAAACCGGCAGACGGCTTCGCCGTCAATCGTCCGTCCCAGGAAAAAACGGGGGGCGGGAGGGCTGCCGGGCCAAGGCTCGTTAATGCCCAGAAGCCTCTTGCGGCTATCCTGCGTAAACATCGCTTCCGCATGGCGTTCCATTAATTCAAGAGCGGATAAGTCCATTTTCGGTACCCCTTTCTTTCTGTTATCGTTACCCGTTCAGATGCGGAATGACGAGGCCGCCGTAAGCGAAGGCGGCGACAATGACGACGGCCGGATGGATTTTGCGGAACTGCATCGCCCAGAAGGCGACAGCCGCGATGACGAGCGATTGCAGGACGCCGATCGAAGCGATCGAGCTTTCGGCCATCTGCCACGTCAGCAGCAGCATCATAACGGCGACGACGGGCTGCACGAGCAGCGTCATCCCTTTGACGGCGGGCGATTGGCGGTGGCGCCGGAGCAGCTTCAGCAGCAGGATCAGCGCGACGGCCGAAGGCACGATCGTGGCCGCCAGGGCGAGCGCGGAGCCGAACCAGCCGCCGACGTCGTAGCCGACGAAGGCCGCGATCTTCGTGGCGATCGGACCGGGGAGCGCGTTGCCGAGCGCGAGCAGGTTCGAGAAGTCGGCCGGCGTCGTCCACCCGTGGTTCGTCACGATCTCGCGGTACATGAGCGGAATGGAGGCGGGGCCGCCGCCGTACCCGAGCGCGTTCGCGATGAAAAAGCCGATGATCAGGTTAAGCAGGTCAATCCATTCCACGCGTTACGCCCCCCTTTTGCTCTGCGTCTTGCTGCCGTTTCCGCTGCTTTCTTCGATTGAGAGCGGCGACGGCGCGCAGATGAAACGCCCCGTACCCGAGAAATAATAGAACGACGACGGCCGGATGAACGGCAACGCCCTGCAGCAGTCCGAACGCGACCGCGAATAGGGCGATGCCGGCGTAGAGGCCGAGCCCTTTGACCGCCCGTTCCCCGAATTCGTAGGCCATCATGCCGAGCATGACCGCGATGACCGGCGCGACGGCGCCGATCATCCCTTGGATGAAGGCCGCGCCGCTTAAATATTGAACGAAGGACAGCAGCAGGATCATGGCGAGCCCCGAAGGAACGATATGCGCCAGAACGGATACGACGGCTCCAAGCGTCCCCCTCTCGCGGTAGCCGATGTAAGCGGCCATCTTGGTCGCGATCGGACCCGGGAGGGCGTTGGCGAGCGCCAATATTTCGCCGAACTCCTCGTCCTCCATCCATTTGTACTGGGTAACGGCTTCGTACCGGATAAGCGGGATGACGGAGGGGCCTCCCCCGTAGCCGATCACGCCCGTCTTCATCATGGCCCACGCCAGCTGCAAGAGGCGGTTATGCAAGCGAATGCCCGCCATCGCCTACAGCCTCATGCCCATGCGGCTTTTGTAACGGTTAATGAGCACCTGGCAGTCGACGCTCGTAATGCCGGGCAGCGTGTACAGCGTTTCCTTCAAAAAATTTTCCATCTCCCGGTTGTCGCGGAACAGCCCGTGCATATGCAGCTTGCTCGGACCCGTCATATGGTAGAGGCTCGTGACGAAGGGCTCGGCCGACAGCCGGTCGGCGACGGCGTGCAGATACTTCGGCTCCACCTCGACGTTGAAGAAGGCGGACACGCGAATGCCGATCTTCTCGGGATTGATGACGGCGGCGAACCGCTCGATCACCCCGGCGTCCATGAGCGCGTTAATCCGGGATTGGACCGCCACGCGCGACAGACCGATTTGTTTGGCCAAGTCGGTGTAAGATATTCTGCCGTTCGCGTTCAGCTCGGCGATGATTTTCCGGTCGATCTCGTCAATGTCGATGACGACCGCTTCGTTGTTCGGATTTTGAGGCATAGCGAATCAACTCCATTATGGATTGGATATTACGAGTTACGAGTTGTCTGGTAATATCGCGTTTTTATAACCGTATGTATAAATATATATACAAGAACATTCGTTATCAATACAAAACGGGAAGAATGATTACATTTTTGTTGCTTAACATCCGCGAGGGTGGTATTTTTTAAATATCATCGATTATGTCAGGGAATCTATCATAAGAAAATGGAGGGATGGCAGTGAATCAGTCCGTCATCGGTTCGAAGGCCATGATCGCCAGCCCGCATTACCTGGCCACGGCGGCCGGAGCGCGGATACTGGAGCGGGGAGGCAACGCCTTCGACGCGGCGGTCGCGGTCAGCGCTTGCCTCGCCGTCGTCTATCCGCATATGACCGGTCTCGGCGGCGATTCCTTCTGGCTCGGCTATCATCGCGCGGAAGGGAAGGTTCGCGGGTACAACGCGAGCGGGCGCTCCGGCTGCAAAGCGAGCATCGGCGCGTATGCGGGCCTGGCTGCGATCCCGACTCGGGGAGCGGGCAGCGTCGTGACGGTGCCCGGCATGGTCGACGGCTGGGACGCGGTGCACCGGGCATACGGACGGCTGCCATGGGGACAGGTGCTCGCTCCGGCGATCGAGTATGCGGAGAACGGCTTCCCGATGTCGAAGGATCAATACGCCAATACGGCGCGGCATGAAGCGATGCTGGCCCGCACGCTCGATACGGCGGACATCTACTTGCCCGGGGGGCGGGCGGCGAAGCCGGGCGCGCGCTTCCGGCAGCGGGCGCTTGCCGGGACGCTGCGCAGGCTCGCGCAATACGGGCGGGACGATTTCTATAAAGGGGAAATCGCGAAGGAGATTACGGACTGCCTCGGGCTGCGGGACGGGCTGCTGACGGCCGACGATTTCGCCGATCACGTTGGCGATTGGGTCGAACCGGTCGTCGGCTCCTACAGGGGCTACGAGCTGTATCAGATGCCGCCGAACTCGCAAGGCTTTGCCGGCATTATGGCGCTTCATATCCTGGAGCACTTTCCGCTAGGCGGAATCGGGCATGGCTCCCACGATTATTATCAGCTGTGCGTGGAAGCGCTGAAGCTGAGCTTCCGCGACCGGAACCGGTACTTGACGGACCCCGCCTTCTCCGGCGTGCCGCTGGAGCGGCTGCTGGACAAAAGCTACGCGGCCAAGCTGGCGGCTTCAATCGCGCTTGACCGGGCGTTGCCCGCGGAATCGGAGGCGCTCGGCAGCGATACCGCCTACGCGGCGGCGGTCGACGAGGAAGGCAATGCGGTATCGTTCATCCAAAGCCTCTATTTCGAATTCGGCTCCGGCGTCGTCGCCGGCCGGACGGGCGTGCTGCTGCAAAACCGCGGCTCCTTCTTCTCGCTGGACCCGGGCCACGTGAACAGCCTGCAGCCGGCCAAGCGGACGTTCCATACGCTGATGCCGGCAATGGCTTGCAGGGACGGCAAGCCCGCCGTTCTGTACGGCACGCAGGGAGGCGAAGGGCAGCCGCAGACGCAGACGGCTGTTTTTACCCGCATCGTCGACTACGGCATGGACCCTCAGCAAGCGATCAACGAGCCAAGATGGGTATGGGGGCGTACATGGGGGGAGCCGACGCAGGAGCTGAAGGTGGAAGGCCGCGTGCCGGCGGAGGTGCTGGCATCGCTCGCGCGGGCCGGGCATCGGGTGCGGAAGGTGAACGATTTCGACGGCATCATGGGGCATGCCCACGCGATCGTGCGGGATGAGCAGGGCTTCCTGCAGGGCGGTTCGGATCCGCGCTGCGATGGGGCGGCAATTGGCTGGTAAGGAGAGCTTATATGGAAGGGAGCAGTAGGAGAGGATGAGTATGGAGAAGGATTGGAACGCTTATGCGAAGAAGGAGCTGACCGCCGAGCCGACGGGCAGCGGCATGCTGAACGGAAGGACGTTCGCGGTGAAGGACGTGTTCGCCGTGGCCGGCCACGCGTCCGGCGCGGGCAATCCGGATTGGCTGCGCACGCACAAGCCGGCGGAGCGGAATGCGGCCGTCATCGACCGGCTGCTTCATAGCGGCGCCCGGCTTCGGGGCGCGACGATGACCGATGAGCTGATGTACAGCTTGAACGGCGAGAATGCCCATTACGGCACGCCGGTCAATCCGAAAGCGCCCGGAAGGATTCCCGGCGGCTCGTCCAGCGGCTCGGCGGTTGCCGCGGCGGCCGGGCTCGCGGATTTCGCGATCGGCACCGATACGGGCGGCTCGATTCGCGTGCCTTCGGCCTATTGCGGCGTTTACGGCATTCGCCCGACGCATGGCGCGGTCGATGCCGCCGGCTTGATCCCGCTTGCGCCGAGCTTCGACACGGTCGGCTGGATGGCCGGCGACGCGCGGACGCTGCTGGAGGTCGGCCGGGTGCTGCTGGACGGGCGGCGGGAAGGGCAGCGGGAAGGTGCGGACGACGGTCCTTTCACCCGAATCGCGGTTGCGAGCGACGTATGGGACCTCGCCGACGACCATTCGAAGGAAGCGCTTATGGCGGCGATGCCAAGACTGCTTGCGTCGACGGATCGGGCGGAGCGGACCGTGCTCGCGCCGGAAGGGCTCGGCGAGTGGGCGAATGCGTTCCGGCTGCTTCAGGCTTGCGAGATTTGGAGGGAGCACGGCGATTGGATTGCGCGGGAGCGGCCGGCGTTCGGTCCGGGCATCGCGGAGCGGTTCGCTTGGGCGGCGACCGTCAAGGGGGAGCAGCTGGGCGAAGCGTCCGCGAAGCGGGACGAGGCGAAGGCGAGAATGGAGCTTCTGCTTGACCGCCGTACCGTGCTGGCCGTGCCGACCGTGCCGGGCATCGCGCCGCTGCTCGGCCAGTCGGGAGAGGAGCTGGAGCGCAGGCGGATGCAGACGATGCAAATGTGCTGCGTGGCCGGCTTGGCCGGCTTGCCGCAGGTTACCGTGCCGCTCGCCGGCGAGCGGGGTTATCCGATCGGGCTGTCCTTCATCGCGGGGCGCGGTCAGGACTTGAAGCTGCTGGAGTGGGTGGCGAGCGAAGCGGACAAACGGCTGAAGCCGGGCAGCTGACGACGGAATGGCGCCTGATGGCCGATTGGGCCCAAGCTATCCCTCTAACGAACGGTTGCGAAACAGCCGGAAACTTGCTATAAATAAGTAAGTAAATTAACCGTTATTTGGAGGAGTCATTGATGATCAACGTCTTTCCCGCGGCTGAGCGGCATTCTGCGGATCTCGGCTGGCTGCGCAGCTTTCCGAGCTACTCGTTCGGCGACTATTACGATCCGAACCGGACCGGCTTCGGCGTCATGCGCGTATGCAACGACGATTACTTGGCCCCGGGCCGGGGCTTCGGCGCGCATCCGCACAGCGACATGGAGATTGTGTCGATCGTATTGAACGGCCGAATCCGGCATGAGGACAGCTTGGGCAACAACGTCGTCTCCTCGTTCGGCGAGGTGCAGCGCATGTCGGCGGGCAGCGGCGTCATTCATACGGAGTTCAACGCGTCGGACGAAGAGGAGCTGCGCCTCCTGCAGCTGTGGTTCATGCCGAAGGAGCGCGGGACCGCGCCTTCTTACGAAGCGAGCAGCTTCGACGTCGGCAAGCTGCATAACGTGCTGCTGCCCGTCGTGTCGGCGCAGGCGTCGGAGCGGGTCGCATGGATCGGCCAAGACTTGACGATCTATTTGAGCAGGCTCGGGCAGGGAGAGCGGATCGTTCACGTAACCGATCCGGACCGCAAGCTGTTTCTTTTTGCGATCGAAGGCAGCCTCCGCGCGAACGGGGTTTCTCTGGGGGAGGGCGACACGGCCCAAATCGAGCGGTCGGGCGAGCTTGAGCTCGTCGCCGGCCCGGATGCTTTTCTGATGCTCGTCGACATGCCGGCGCAGCCCTAAGGCGGCGACTCGTAAAGTTTTGGGCAAAATCGATCGCTGCCTGTATGCATTCGCAACCTATGGGGAGGATACCATGAAGCAAACGTTTCTAGTTAAGCACGCGGTAGGCGGCCGGGCTTTCCTTGATTCGGCCAAACAGAATGTGGCATATACGGTCGACCCGTTCGGAGATGGCTGGAAATTTACGGCGAAGGTGCCTTGGAGCGATCGGGTCGAGGAGCTGCTGGCCCACAGGACCGAGCTGAACGTGTTCGTGTTCAAGGAATTCGACGATCGGCCGACGCTGAAAACGTGGTATTACGTGGGCGAAGGTCCGGTCGAATACGACCCGGACCGATCGGAGCTGACGATCGTCGCGGCTTCCCGCATCGAATATGATCCGCATCAATACTCGGTTTGACCGCTGTTCATAGCAAACCCCCGGAAGCTTCTTGCTGCCGGGGGTTTGCTTCTACTTGTTGGTGCTGTGCTGCTTGTTGGCCAGTTGATTCATCGGCGATCCTTGCCCGTTGCTTCTTTTGTTCCTCTCCGCCTTGCGCTGCGTGTCGCGAACCTTCTCGACGAACTCCCGCGTGCTCTCCATCGTAATGCCTCCCTCTGCGTTGAACTTAAGCATGGTTTCGATCTATAGAATGCCCTATAATTGAAAAAAACATCGTCAGCAAGCGATCGGCGTCGGGGCGACGGCAAATATACGAATCAAACGAGCGGAGCGTGGAATGGCATGTATCGGGTAATCGCGAGGGGACAACTGAAGGCGGGCATGGAGCGGGAAGGCTCGGCAGCCGCGAAGAGGGAGCCGGCGGCGCTTGCGCTCGTGCGGCAGGGAGAGCTGATGACGGTCGGCTGCTTTAAGTGGCGGCGCAACGTATTTCTGTATGCCGAATGCGTGCATCGGCCGATCGCGCCGGAGGCGGTGCTGCCGGGGATGGAACCGTATTTGGAGAAGTGGCCGGGTCGCGAGGAGAAGCGGAGCTGGATTCCGATGATCGACGTCTTTCACTTCAACGAGCCGGCGAGCCGCGAGCATTGGCTCCGCAAGGGGGAGGTGGAGCGGCGCGTAGGGCGGGTCGCGCATTTGAAGCCGGAGATGGCGGCCAGCTACATTTATTTCCACTACCAGCTCCAGGAGGAGAGAGCCTTCCACGGGCCGAAATACGAAGTCATCGCCATGCACGAAAATTTGCTGTTCGGCTATCAGGAGTTCCCGGCGGTCGTCGAGGAGCCGGCGCTGCCCGGCAAGCTGAACACGTCCGGCACGCCGGCCGATTGGCAGGATGCCCGGATGGACCTTCACTTTCAGCCGTGGGAGGACGGCCATCTGTACTTCAAGCCGGTCGAGCAGCTGTTTGCCTATTACTGCGGAGACGACCTTGGCAGGGACGGAAAGGCATCCGAAAATTTGCATAATTAGGGTGAATTGTGGTACGCTAATATTAATTGCAAAGTTGAAGCAAGACGTCACCGTTCACTGCTGACCATAAAAGAAAGACTGCCCCTTACCGACAAGTTTGTGGCAGTTTTTCCTTTTTCATGCGAAGGAGGCTGACCATGTACAATCGTAAAAAACCGATCGAGGAAATACCGGAAGAGAACACGAAGATTTGGACATGCGAGTCGGAGGGCTGCAACAGCTGGATGAGGGATAACTTCGCGTTCGATCATGTCCCGACCTGCCTGGTCTGCCATACTCCGATGGTCAGCGGCGAGAGAATGCTACCCGTGCTCGTCAACACGACCGGCGAAATGAAGTCGCTGAAGAAGGGCGCGCCGGCGGTATAGAGCCAGGCCCGCAATAGGAAAAAGCCGGATTCGGACACAGGGATGCCTGCCCGTGCGAACTCCGGCTTTTTTGTCGTTGCGCAGGTATGGCCTGCCTTGCAATTGCCGCTATTTCTTCATCAGACCAAATAAGATCATGTCCGAAACATGCCGCGCAATTTGATCGGCCGGAAGAAGTTCTTTTAATTTCATGACAAGGTTCGGATTGATCATGTTGATAATAAGCGTTTCCAACAATTTCGGGTCGCCGTCTCTAAATTTCCCTTCCTGTTGACCTTGTACGATAACCTCTTTCAAACCGCCGTCCAGCCCAAATAAAAAGGAGTTCCGCATCTCTTCGCCCAGCTCGCCGGCAGTGGCTAATTGAAGGGCAAGAGCGTGAATTTTTCCGTTTTGGATATGGGAAATCGAAAATTTTTCAAACAATAGCCGGATTTTTTGATCAACGGGCATCGGTGTTCGGATTAACGCTAATTGATCGTCTTTTATTTTCGAGAAAACGTCGGTAATGACCGCCAGAGCCAATACGGTTTTGTTGGAGAAGCGCCGATGCACGGTTCCTACGCCAACGCCCGCTTCGGCGGCTATTTCCTCGATCGTGGCATCGTATCCTTTGTCGGCGAACACTTTATAAGCTGCCTTCAACACCTTTTCGGTATTTTTATTGGCGTCTTTCCGTTTGCTTGGAATGGATAAATCCGAGCCCTTAAGTATATTCTCCATCGGTTCTCCTCGACATGATTCGGAATCTGAATTCCTCTTCATTATATACCAATAAACGGCTGAGGGAACAACCTCAAATTTTGATGAAAAAAGGAATTGAAATTCCGTTTTGTTGACAGCGTTGTCCGGCGTGAACTATAATGATCGTTGTAATACGGAATTTATATTCCGTTTTAACTCACGGCGAAAAAAACTAAAAGGAGAGTAACCAGAATGGCAACCGTCTTGTATATTACAGCTCATCCGCTAGACCAACAGAACTCTTACAGTCTATCCGTCGGAAAAGAATTTATCGAGGCCTATCGGGAAGCTAACCCTAACGACGAAGTGCTGCATCTTGATCTCTATCGGCTAAACATTCCGCAAATTGATGCGGATGTATTAAGCGGATGGGGGAAATTGCGTTCCGGTACCGGTTTTGAGCAGCTGAATGCGGAAGAAATAGAGAAAGTAAGCCGTCTGGGCGAACTGGTAGACCAATTCGTTGCGGCGGATAAATATGTATTCGTCAATCCGATGTGGAATTTCTCATTCCCGCCGGTTATGAAAGCATACATTGATTCGATATGCGTCGCGGGGAAAACCTTTAAATATGTTGCGGATAAAGGCCCTGTCGGGCTGCTTGGCGACAAAAAGGCCGTGCATATTCAAGCAAGCGGCAACTTTTACGCTCAAGGGGGTCCGTTTGCGGACTTTGAAATCGGTCATCGTCACTTGACGATGATTATGAAATTTTTGGGCATTCCTTCATTCGAAGGCATCTTTATAGAAGGTGCCGCAGCACAGCCGGATCAAGCGCCGGCCATTAAAGAAAAAGCCGTTCAACAAGCTCGCGAATTAGCGCGTAAGTTTTAATAACAAGAGCCATGGCTGTTCTTTCTTATCTAGAAATAGAAGAGAAGCCCCTTCCAGGGGCTTTCTTTCTGGGAGGTTCGACAACAATGAAGATTGTCGTTATTGGCGGCAGCGGACTTATTGGAACAAAACTCGTGAACAAGCTTCGTCAGCATGGCCATGAGGTTGTGGCGGCATCGCCGTCGTCAGGCGTCAACACCATTACCGGCGAAGGGCTGGCCGAGGCGCTTAGCGGCGCTCAAATCGTCGTCGACGTAACGAACTCGCCGTCGTACGAGGACAAGGCGGTATTGGAGTTTTTCGAGACGTCCACTCGCAATCTCCTCGCCGCGGAAGCCGATGCCGGAGTAAACCATCACGTTGCCCTGTCGATCGTCGGCACCGATCGTCTTCTCGAGAGCGGTTATTTCCGCGCGAAGATGGCCCAAGAAAACCTCGTCAAGTCTTCCGAAGTTCCCTATTCGATCGTCCGGGCGACGCAGTTCTTCGAATTCGTCGGGAGCATCGCTTTAGTGGCTACGGAAGGGGAAACCATCCGTTTGCCTTCCGCGCTTACGCAGCCTATCGTATCGGATGACGTTGCAGCCGCGTTGGCCGATTTCGCGCTCGGGGAGCCGGTGAATGGCATTGTCGACGTAGCCGGTCCGGACCAGATTCGTCTCGACGAACTCGTCCGGCAATTTTTGAGCGCAAATCAAGTCACAAGCCAGGTGGTCACGGACGAGAGCGCGCTCTACTTCGGATCCGTTAAGGTGAATGATCAATCTCTCGTTCCGATCGGCGATAGACCCGTTCGCATCGCTTCGAAACGTTTCCAGGATTGGCTCAGCCGCACTGCGTCTCTGGGACAATGATTTCGGTTTCCTGCTCGGATAGTTAATGGTTATGCCGTTATGATAAGGCACCTTTCTTTGTTTGCATGGCTGCTCGACGCTGCCGTGATCCCAAACGAGAAGGGTGTTTTTTCTGTTTAAACGGCGCATAAATCGCGTTTCGCATGGAACAATATACACGTTTCATAATAATCGGTTCGGATGGATGATCATGGATAAATTAGTCGGCAAAATTAGTTTTTTTCAAGTCTGCATGATTTTTATGCTTATGAATGGGCTTATGAGTCATGTCATCATCAACCCGATGCTTCTCGATGCGGCCGGAAGAGACGCCTGGATCTCGGTTTTATTGGCGGGTTTGTTGTATCTTCCTTGGTGCGCTCTGCTTGTTTTGTTCATGAAGAGATCGGGTCAGCAGAAGCTGCAGCCTTGGTTAGCCGGCAAGACCAACCTCGTCGTATCGTGGATGATCGTCATTCCGATCTGCTTGCAATTGTATTTGATCGGATTGTTGACGATCCTGCACACCTCGATCTGGACAAATGTCAATTACTTGCCGGGTACGCCAAAATTCGCATTAGTCATCGTTTTATCTTTAGCCTGTTTCTTTTATGCCGCATCAGGCATACGGACGATTGCCATCAGTTCGGGCATCTTGCTTCCCGTTGTGGTTGCTCTTGGTTTTTTTGTATCCTTCTCGAATACCCCGCAGAAGGATTTTACGCTTTTAAAGCCGATTATGGAGCATGGATGGCAGCCTGTGCTGCATGGCATGCTTTATGCCGGAGGCGGATTTGTTGAACTGCTGATGATCATGGCCGTCCAACATCGTCTGAAGCCCGGCGTTCAGGTGTGGAAAATCGCCATTTTTGCCGTGCTTATGGTGTATATCGCAGTCGGCCCCGTTATTGGAGCCGTGACCGAATTCGGGCCTATAGAAGCGGCCAAGCAGTCCGAATCTCCGTATGAACAATGGCGCCTCGTCAAATTAGGCAGCGATATCGAACATGTCGATTTTTTATCCGTATTCCAGTGGGAGTCCGGCGCGATTATTCGCGGCGCCTTTGCGCAATTTTTACTTGGGGAACTGCTGCCTTTTGCAAATGCGAGACAACGCTTCCGGTTCAACCTTTTCGTTACAATCAGCTATATCGCCATATCCATGCTCCCCTTTGAGAAATATACGCTTTATTTATGGGTGTATCGCTTTTATTTGCCTATATCCTTTGCTGCGGCTTTGTCCGTATCGATCGTTTGCCTATCGATCTCGTTATTTTCCAAGAAGTTCAAGGAGGAAGCCGCATGATGGAGACGACTCGGCCGGCAGAAGGCTGGAACAAGCAGAAAATCAAGGCGCTGTTTCTCCATTCAGCGGACGTTGAAATACAGGAATATCGATTTGGAGAAAGCGCCGATGAAGTTATTCTTGTCTATAGCGGAGGGTTGTGCGATTCCTCGCAGATCGCGAAAGTTATTCTTCCCGGGCTTGAAAGCATGTACCGGCATCAAAGGGGAGGCGGCTTGCAATCGGATTCGATTACCGTTCCGTTGCCATTAATAGCGGTTGAAGCCGATACCTCGCCCGAACGACTATCCGAATCGGTCTTTCAAGGCGATCTTCTTCTGCTATTCTCGCAGACGAACCTTTTATTGAAAATGGACATCGCCCGCCGTCCGGACCGTACGCCAGAGGAATCGAGCACGGAAATTTCCATCAACGGTCCAAAAGACGGATTCGTGGAAGATATCGTCGTTAACGCGGCCTTGGTTCGAAAACGTATTCGCAGCCAATCCCTCTGTTATGAAACGTTTACGCTCGGGAGAAGAACAAGAACGAAGGTAGGCTTGTTCTATGTTGGCGATATTATTTCTCCCGACGTGCTGAACGAGGTTCGAACAAGACTGAATAAGATCGATGTCGACGGACTTCAAAGCATCAATCAACTCGAGCAGAACATTGCCGATAAGCCGTACACCCTGATGCCTTTATTCGATTATACCGGCCGTCCGGACAAGGCGGTCACCAGCTTGCTGAACGGAAGATTCGTCATTATCGTGGACGGCAATCCAATGGTTCTGATCGGGCCGGGGACCTTTTTGCTTTTGCTGAAATCGCCTGAAGATATCTATTTCGGGTTTCAATATATTTCGTTTGCCCGTTTGATTCGCACACTCAGTTTTCTCATATCCGTCTTATTGCCGGGCATTTGGGTAGCGCTCACTTCGTTTCACCCGGATCAGATTCCGTTTCGACTGATGGCAACCATTGCCACGGCGCGCTTCGGCCTGCCGTTCTCCGGTCAAATCGAAATGTTGATTTTACTGTTGCTGCTGGAGATTTTTAGAGAAGCGGGCCTTCGCCTCCCAAGTGCCTTCGGCCAGACATTGACCGTCGTAGGCGGGTTGATTATCGGGGATGCGGCCATCAGGGCCGGGTTCGTTTCCCCAAGCGTCATCATTGTCGGGGCCATTGTATCCGTGACGGGCGCAACTTTGGTCAGCCAAAATTTAAGCGGAGCCGTCAGCATACTTCGATTTGCGTTTTTTTTCATTGCTTCCGCATTGGGGATGTTCGGGTTAATTATTAGTTTTGTGCTGTTTATCGGATATCTGTGCAAGCTAAGCTCCTTTGGCGTTCCTTACATGTCCCCGCTGTCGCCGCCGGTGTTCAAAGAGATGGCAGGATCCATTTTTCGGCTTCCTTGGAGACAATACAGAAGAAGACCTGCCGACCTGAACACCTTAGATTCCGATAAGCAAGGGGAAGAGCCGCATGAAAGCAATCCTTAAATTGGCTATCGTTCTGGCCGTGCTATTAGCGGCGTCAGGCTGCTGGGATTCCAAAACCATTCAAAATTTGGCTTATGTTACGGCTCTTGGGCTTGATTATAAGGATGGGCGTTTTATGGCGTACGTACAGGTCCTTAATTTTTTGAACGTGGCGAGGAGCGATAAATTCGAGATCGGCAAAAACGTGCCGGCATGGATTGGCAAGGGAGAGGGGAAGACGGCTAATGAAGCTTTATCTTCGCTCTACGCGACATCGCAAATCAAATTATACTGGGGGCATATCAAAGCGATCGTCTGCTCGGAAGCGCTATTGAAAAACAAAAAAGCGCTCAGACAAGCCTATGATGCGATAAATCGCTACCATGAAGTCCGATACAATATTTTGCTGTTCGGTACGAAAGAAGACTTCTCCGAAATTTTGTCGCAAAAATCGCTGCTTTATTTGTCTCCGCTGGATACGATCATGGATACGCCCGAGGAAACCTATGAGCAGAGATCCTCGATTGAGCCTCAATACGGCTACAAGAACATTGCGGAATTAAACGAAAAGGGAAGAACGATCATCCTTCCGACGATCTCCATCACGAAACAAGCATGGCAGGAAGATAAAAAGGAGAAAGCCATGTTTCAAATAGACGGCGCGTTCGCCATGCACGAACATCGATTGACGGGGTGGTTTTCCGAAGACGATCTCAAAGGCGTGAGATGGTTTAATAAAAGATCGAGACGCGTCTTCGTTAATATTCCCGATAACGAAAATCCGGCGGGTGCGTTAGTATTATCTAAACCCCGCCATCGGATACAGCCGTTGATCGAACAAGATAAAGTCCGATTTAATGTATCCATAAAGGTTCGTGCAGCCGTTGAAGAGATGACAGAAAACGTTTCCATCAAGGAGATGGAAGAACAAGCCGCGCAAGCGGTTCGGGCCGAAATCGAATCGTCGTATCGGAAAGGTCTTGCCACCCAGACGGACCTGCTCAATTTGTTCGGAGAAATTTATAGGAACGATCCTGAGGCTTGGCATCGCTTAAACGAAGGAAACCGTTTGGTGTTGAAAGAGGATACTTTAAATAAGATCGAGGTCAAAGTCAAAATCAACCAAACCGGAAAATATAAAGGGAGAACGCTTCCCGAGTAGCGGGTCCGTACGACGGGAAGCAGCATCCTTTCGATCCGCGAATCAATCCCGGGATGCTTCTCCCTTCAGTCCGAAGGTCTGCAAGGCGCCGAAGGAAGCGGTGCGGGTGATCAGCAAGGCCATCTCGCGGGGAGAAAGCTGCATGCCGCTTTCCAGCCAGTGCTGAATGACGCCCAAATTCGCGGATGCCAAATAAGCAATAATGAACTCGCGCGGTACTGGTAAATATTCGGACTGAAGCAAGGACAGCTTATCGAAAAGATGTTTTTGCATAATCCGTTTCAATTGGACGGGATAAGCCGGATCGCCTTTGGGTCCCAGGAGAACTTTGAAAAATTCGGCGTGCTGTGTATAAAAATCGAACAATTTCAGGAACACCGGATGAGGCTCGTTGCGCGCGGCATATTTCATGATTTGAATAGGGTCGATGTTTTTGACGATTTCCAGGATGTCCCCCAGCATATCCTCTTTGCTCTGTTCCAGCAGATCGTATTTATCGCGGTAGTGCAAATAAAAGGTTCCCCGGTTCAAGCCCGCTTTCTGCATCAAATCCCGGATCGTCGTGCCTTCGAAGCCTTTTTCGTTAATGAGGTCGATTAAGGCATTTCTGAGCATCTGCTTCGTTCGAATAATTCTAGGATCTGTCTTATCTCGCATGTTCTTCCGCCTCTCGGGAAACTTTTTATTGAACTAATGAACATCCCGCATGCAGCTTGTCGGGTAAGCGACTTTCGCGGGTATGTTGATCATTGAAGTTAACCTCCGTCTCATTATAATAAGCAGTGTGGCCACTAATCAACACGAAGTTGATTAAATAGGAGGAGATCGCCTATGAGATCGGAAACGCCCTTTATGCACTATGCAAAAGAGTTTATGGGTCAGCGTCTCATTCTGTTTCTATTCTCTGTCTGTTTCATTAGCGGCTGCGGGGTCGTTGCGACTTTCGGCAGCATTCGGACGGCGGCGGCAATGTGCGTAGGCACCGTTATTTTTGTCTTAGTCGAATACACGGTTCACCGATACATTCTTCATGAATTTCCGCAGATTGTTCCCTTTGCCTATAAGGGGCATGTTGCACATCATCGATTTCCGAATGACTCGAAATATTTGTTCGGACCGGTATCTTTCGATTTACTTGCCTATTTGGTCATCTTCGGAGCGTCGTTTATCGTGACGGGGTATGATTGGCATCTGGCTTTTGCCGTCGTGTTCGGGGCATCGGGCTTTCAAATCTATTATCAATGGAATCACTATGTTTCCCATCGCCCGATCAAGCCTTTGACCCCTTTGGGCAAATGGCTGAAGAAAAGACATCTGCTGCATCATCACTTGGATGAGCATGCGTTGTACGGCGTAACCAACCCTGTGCTCGATATCGTCATGGGAACCAACCGGCCCAAAGCGATCCAATCGCGGCCGTCGGCTTCCCCTAACGAAAAAAGGATTCCCTTATCGTAAAACGGACGTTTCTTAAGTCCGGTTGCCATGAAGTCACATACCTACCTTTTGTTTTTTGGGAAAGAGCAATAATCGCTTGTTTATACAAAACTAACTTGATGGAGATGTTGACAATGAATGAAATGACAGGAAAATGGCTGGGCTGGATCGGCATCATATTGGCGATTATCGGGTTTTTCTACGCACCCGTATGGATGGGCGGCAGCGCCGTTATCCTCGGACTCATTTGTCTTGCTACCCCTAAAAAGGGATTGGCGTGGTGGACGATCATTCTTGGCGTGATTGCGTGTATTATTCCTTTCTTTAGATAAATAAATAAATCAGGTACGGAGAGGTCCGATTCCAAAGGTAGGTATGCGATATTTTGGGAAAGAGCAATAATCGCTTGTTTATACAAAACTAACTTGATGGAGATGTTGACAATGAATGAAATGACAGGAAAATGGCTGGGCTGGATCGGCATCATATTGGCGATTATCGGGTTTTTCTACGCACCCGTATGGATGGGCGGCAGCGCCGTTATCCTCGGACTCATTTGTCTTGCTACCCCTAAAAAGGGATTGGCGTGGTGGACGATCATTCTTGGCGTGATTGCGTGTATTATTCCTTTCTTTAGATAAATAAATCAGGTACGGAGAGGTCCGATTCCAAAGGTAGGTATGCGACATCATGGTAACCCTTGCGATGCAAGGGTTCCTTTGATTTTAGAAAGAGGAAATCCCCTGCGAGCGCCCGAGGGCGGCTTACAGGGGATTTTTCATGGCGAACCGGATGCCTTGGCTGACGAGGACGGGCAGAACGGAGATGTGGCTTTCATCGCGAAACTCCTTGAATTCGACGGACAATCGGCTGCTCCCGAGCGCCGACAGGCGCGATGCCATCGCTTCGGTCCGGAAGCCGTCGAAGCTGCCGGCCGCATTCTCCAGCTCCCCGATCGTCATTTGCAGCCTGACCGGCCGATCGCCCGTCAGCTGGGCTTCGAAGGCGCGCTCCATCGCGAGCAGGCTGCGTTCGTTCCAATAGATCGACGGGCTTCCGGCAATATAGGTTTGGAAAGCGCAAGGCTTCGTGAAGAGGGCGGTCAATACAAACAAGCCGCCGAGGGAGTGGCCGAATATCGTCTGCCTGTTCGTATCGACGGGATAATGCCGCTCGATCTCCGGCTTCAGCTCGTTCTCCTTTGCGCTTCCGGTTCGTACGGCTCGCTCGCTCATTCGTTTCCGGGCAGCGTCTCTCCCGACGACTCGTAGGAAGCGAGGACGGATGTCAGAAGCCCCGGGAACCGCTCCTCGAGATCGTCCTTCCGGATCGTGAGGAAGCGCTGGGTACCCTGCGTCCGCACGCGGATAACGCCGGCCTCGCGCAACGTGCGCACATGGTGCGTGACGGTCGACTTCACGATGGGCAGGTCGATGTCGCCGCAGGTTCGCTCTCCCGCTTTGTCAAGCTCGGACAATATATATAATCGGACGGGATCGCTAATGGCATATAGAACGGAGGACAATCGGATGTCCGCCTTATCCGGATGATGCAATATTTTCATGGATGAGTCTCCTTTCGCGCTGCGAAAATCCGTAATTGCATTTTACCACAAAGGATGCTATATTTCTATTGTTTGATTATAATGAAACTTTAAAATAAAGAAATGGGGAGATTCCATGTCCACACCAACTTCGGCGGAAGCGCTGACCGGCACCGGGCAAGCGTCGATCCGGGAAGGGCTCGTCACCGTCTTGCTCGGCTTGTCGATGGTTCTGGTCATTATGAATACCATGATGTTCAACCTGGCGCTGCCGTCCGTATCGCAGCAATTTTCCTTGTCGCCTTCATCGACCTCCTGGATCGTGACCGGATATTCCATCGTCTTCGCGATCTCTTCCATAACGTACAGCCGGCTGTCCGATTTCGTTCCGATCCGTCGGCTCATCATGATCGGTTTATCGCTGCTCAGCCTTGCGGCCATCGCGGGCTTCTTCAGCAACAGCTTCCTGATGCTGCTCGCCGTCCGACTCGTGCAGGCGGCCGGGGCGGGCTCGATTCCGGCCCTCTCTCTCGTGCTCATCGCCCGTTACGTTCCGCTTGAGCGGCGCGGCAAGGCGATGGCGGTGATCATGTCGGCCGCGTCGCTCGGGCTTGGCCTCGGCCCGGTCGCAGGGGGAGCGATCGTCGAATATATGGGCTGGCACTACTTGTTCGTCGTGACCGCCGTTACGATCGCGCTGGTGCCCGTCTTCGCGCAGCTTCTTCCTCGGGAGAAGCCGGCCAAGGGCTCCTTCGACGCGGCGGGCGCCGTCTTCGTCGGCGTAGGGACGACCGGCCTGCTGCTCTTCCTGACGAATCAATCGTGGCCGGCGCTTGCGGTCGGCCTCGTCGCGCTGGCGTTGTTCGTGATCCGGATTCGCAAGGCGGGCGATCCGTTCGTTCAGCCGGCGCTGTTCCGCAATCGCTCCTACTTGCTGCTGAGCGCAATCGGGATCGTCGCCTACTTGTGCAGCTTCGCGACATTGTTCCTGATGCCGCAAATACTGGTGCATCACTACGGACTAAGCGCCGTTTCTTCCGGTCTCGTTATCTTCCCGGGCTCTCTGCTTGCGTTGATCCTGTCCCGCCGCGTCGGCAAAATCATCGACAGGAGCGGCAACGCGGCCATCATCCGCTATATTCCGTTCCTGCTGCTCGCGTCGGTCGTCTTGTTCGCGTGGCTGTCCGGCACGTCGTATATCGCGATCATGCTTATTTACATGCTGCTCAGCGTCGGCTTCACGTTCATGACGAGCAGCATTTCGAATGAAATGTCGCGCATTCTCGATCAGCGGCAGATCGGCTCGGGCATGGGGCTGTTTCAATTGCTCCAATTTTTCAGCGGGGCGTTCGGCGTCGCGATGACGGCAAGCGCGCTGACGTGGCAGAAGGGTCTGCCCGAAGCCGCGGCGTACAGCAACATCTATTGGGCGCTGGCGGTCGTTGTGCTGCTGTCGATCGGCTGCGCGTACTTGTACCGCAAGCGTTCCGCGGCGGCTGCCGTCAATTAAGCCGGATTGCCGGGAAAGCGCAGCTATAAAGAAAAGGCTGGCCAATTAGGAATGTTTCTATTCCTTAAGGGCCGGCCTTTCGCCATTTTAAGCGGGCTTACCGCCATAAAATCCCGGCCATTTACACTTTTTTTAGCATTCGTTTAGAGGTTCTTTACGATTGGCGCTTATGATGGGGAAGGCAACGGATTATCTTGACGGATGGGGGCAATATCGTGAAGAGACTGGCGCTAACGCCAAAAAAAT
Source organism: Paenibacillus arenilitoris (assembly GCF_014705655.1). Classification (GTDB taxonomy): domain Bacteria; phylum Bacillota; class Bacilli; order Paenibacillales; family Paenibacillaceae; genus Pristimantibacillus; species Pristimantibacillus arenilitoris. The sequence goes on from NZ_JACXIY010000008.1 coordinate 96,267, forward strand.
GGCTGCTTGCGCTCCACCTGCTGTTCGCGGGAATCATGCTCGGGGTGACGGTCGTTTTTCTGGTCTTGAGCATCGCGGCGGCCAATACGGACAGCGGGGACATTTTGAAAGCCTGCTATAACGGCATGCATATTTTGGCGGAATCGTCCGTCCGGGCATCGACAATCGGTACTGTTGTTACCGGTATCCTGCTCTCCGTGTTGACCCATTGGGGACTGTTCAAATATTACTGGCTGATCGCCAAGGAGCTGCTCACGGTTTTGTCGATCGGGCTCGGCGTGGTCGGCATGTACGAATGGAGCTTGAAGGCGGTGACGATCGTGACGGCGGAGGGGCTTGGCGCATGGCAGAATCCGACGTTCGCCGTAAACAACGGGCAGCTCGTTACCGGCATTGTGCTGCAGATCGCGTCGCTTGCGGCCATGTTCGTCCTGTCGGTGTTCAAGCCGTGGGGGCCGCGCAAAGCGCGATCCGTCGCGAATTGAAGAGGGAAGGCCTGTCCATCAGCATGGCCGGCAAAGCGTTGGAGTCTGGTGCGCCTGTACATTAGTATGGCCGGCGAAGCGTTGGAGCCTGCGCCTGTACAGCAGGGCTGGCAAAGTGCAAAGCCTGCGATTGTGCAGCCTTTGCGCCATCGATGAGGCAGTTGAACGAATTGCCTGCGTACGTGCAGGCATTTCGGGGCGTGAGCCCCTTTTTTTGCTTATCAATCGAAAAAAGATGCGCATTCGCAGGCATTTTGCTTCGCGACACGCAAGGCGCAGCTACAAGCCTGCACATTCGCAGGCTTCGGTATGAGACGCGCTTCCTGGGGCAGGTCACGCGGCGCTTCGCGGTTTAGCCCAATGCGATCAGATGGCTGAGCGCGCCGCTCATGCTTAGCTCGCCGGCTTGGCGGATCGGGCCGAAGCGGGGGATCAGCTCCCGGGCGGTCGCCGGCTCCGGCTCGTCGATCCAGCCGGCCAAGTGGGCCAGGCAGCCGAGCAGCCGCTCGGGCGCGATCTTGGCTTCGCGCAGCGAAGCGAGCGTCAGCGAGCGGTCCCGCTTGGACAAGCGCTTGCCGTCGCCATCGACGAGCAGCGGCACGTGGGCAAAGCTCGGAGCCGTATGGCCGAGCGCCTCGTAGAGCGCCAGCTGCCTCGGCGTGGAGTCGAGCAGGTCGGCGCCGCGCAGCACGTCGGTGATGCCCATGGCGGCATCGTCGACGGTGACGGCGAGCTGGTAGCTGAACATGCCGTCGGCCCGCTTGACGACGAAGTCCCCGGAAGCTACGCCGTCGCTGCCGGGCTGTCCGGTCAAGGCGTCGCGGAACGGAAACCGTCGCGTCGGCATAATGAACCGCAGGGCGGGCGTTTTATTCGCCGCCTTGGCTTCCCGCTCCTCGGCCGTCAGCGAGCGGCAGAAGCCGGGATAAGCGGCTCCTTCGGAGGAGAGCCCGTGCGGCGCGCTGCCGATCGATGCGAGCTCGCTGCGGCTGCAATAGCACGGATACAGAAGTCCGTCGCGCCGCAGTCTGCCCAGCGCCTCCTCGTAAAGCGGCTCGCGCAGGCTTTGCACGTAAGGGGCGCAGGGGCCGCCGACGCGCGGCCCCTCGTCCCAGTCGAGACCGAGCCAGAGCAGATCGTCCATCTGCAGCTCGGCGAAGGCGGGCCTGGAACGGGGCTTGTCGATATCCTCGATGCGCAGAACGAATTCGCCCCCCGCCTGGCGGATTTGGAGCCAGGCGGCGAGCGCGGTGAAGGCATTGCCGATATGGAGAAGGCCGGAAGGCGTCGGCGCGAATCGTCCGCGGCGGATCATAGGCTCACGCTCCTTGCAAAAAATACACAAAAAAGAGCAGACATGTTGTTCTGCTCGGTCGTTAGGTTATGTAGGATGAACGCGATTCTTGCCCGCAAGGGCGAGGATCATGGCGGAGCCGACGGGATTCGAACCCGCGGTCTCCTGCGTGACAGGCAGGCATGTTAGGCCTCTACACCACGGCTCCACACTAATCATCATCCGTGTCTTGGACACAAGTAGTATAATAGCATGAATGGGCAAGCGGATACAAGCTTTGTTTTCATGATTAGTCGAGGAGGAGAGGCGGGACGATGCATCAACTGGCCAAGGAGCGAAGCGCATACCAGGAAATAACCGTGTTCGAGGCTTCCGAGCTGTACGGCAAGACGGGGAAATACCGGCTGCTGCAGTTCTCGGACGATGCCGTGCAGGGCGCGATGGACTTGAAGGATCCGTCCCGCATCGTGCTGGAATATCCAAGGGCCATCATCCACTTGATGGAGAGGAACGATCCGTCGTTCGCCAGGGCGTTCATGATCGGGCACGGCATCGGCACGATCGCCGGCCGGTACCCGGACAAGCGGTTCACGGTAGCGGAAATCGACGACAAGGTCGTGGAGCTGAGCCGGCGTTATTTCGACTATCGGATGGACAACGTCGTTATCGGGGACGGCCGCGCGCTGCTCGGCTTGGAGGATGAGGGCATCCTCGATTATGTTATCGTGGACGCGTTCACGAAGGACGGGACGCCAGCCCGATTCGCGAGCCTGGAATTTTTTCGCATGGCGGCCTCCAAGCTCGCGTTCGGAGGGACAATTATTATGAACCTGGCGGGCAGGGCGAGGAACGACAAATACATCGACGCGGTTTATACGACTCTTACCGGGGCGTTCGCCTACACGAAAGCCTATGCGCTGCCCGGTTCGTCGGCCTCCGACAAGCGGAACGTCATACTCGCCGGAAGCGGCAGGCCGATCGACTGCGAGCCGCGGGAGATGGCGGGCTTTCGCGAGATCGGTCCGGATCCGGGGCATCTCATAACGGATCGCGCGGCGCCGGCATAACTCCCCGCCTTCGAAAATAAAAATGTACCTGTAGCATCGATACTCGCAATCGGAGGCAGGGGAAGCGCATGCTTAACAAAGGGATGAGCTATGGGTTGTGGGCGGTTTTCTTGCTGCTGGTCGCCGGATTTATCGCCACGGAGGCGGTGCCGGCCGAATTTTGGGAAGGCGCGTGGACGAAGGAGCAGGGGGAAGTCATCGAGCAAGCCGTTAAGTGGTCGACCTTCGGCTTCAGCGTCCTGCTTGCGATCCTGCTGCTTGCCACTCTTCTAGCCGATCGCCGGCAACAGAAGGCGCGGGAGCGGGAGAAGCCTTCCGTCCCCAAAAAAGCGCTCGCGGCCGCGGGTTCGCCGCGCGCCGCCCGGCATGAGGCAATCGAAGTTCACGCGGACAAGGCAGGCGCGCCCGCGGCGCGGCGGATCGTACCGGCCGCTCGGCCGGGAATGGCGGTCAAGCAGGGCGCAAGCAAGGCCGCCATTTCGGTAATGCCCGGTATGACCCAGCATATCGGCGCCCGGGAAGAGCAGCAGGACGCGTACTTCGTCTCGGCGCAGGACGATCCGGAAATCTTGACGCGCTGCGGCGTACTGGCCGTGCTTGCCGACGGCATGGGCGGCTTCGAGATGGGGAGGGAAGCGGGGCAGCTGGCCGTAAAGACAATGGCGCGCGAATATATGGGCAAGACGGCCGCGGAGTCCGTCCCGAAGGCGCTGGATCGCGCGATGAGGCAGGCGGGCGCGGCGGTGTACGGGCTCGCGCGGCGCCACGGGCTGGAGTGGAGCGTCGGCACGACGCTGATCGGCGCCGTCGTCCAGGCCGGCCGGCTCTATTGGTGCTCGGTCGGCGACAGCCGCGTCTATTTGTACCGGCGCGGCGAGCTGACGCAGCTGACGCGCGACCATGTCTACGCGAACAGGCTCCAGGCGCGGGTCGAGAGGGGCGAGATGACGCAGGCGGAGGCGGAATGGCATCCGGAGCGGCATTTGTTGACCAGTTACCTGGGCATCCCGGAGCTGGAGGAGATCGACGCCAACGACGTCCCGCTGAGTCTGGAGGCGGGGGATTGGGTTCTGCTGTGCAGCGACGGACTGTACGACGCGTTGTCGGCGAGGCTGCTCGAGGAAGCGTCCCGGCTGGCTCCGCAGCAGGCCGCGGAATGGATCGTGCGTCATGCGCTATCGCGGCGGATGCCGTACCAGGATAACGCGACGATCGTCATTTTGGCCTGCACGTAACGGTTTCCATGAGTAGAACGCAACCCGGGCGGGGCATGCTAAGGGAGATGCTACCTGAGGAGGAAACGACATGGCCAACGATCACGGCCGCGACGCGCGCAAGCCGGAAAGCTTGGCGACGGAGCGGGACATCGATCCGGAGTTCGGATTGTTCACGGAGGAAGCGGGGGAAGGCGCGGTGCCGGATGCGGAGGAGCTGCTGACGGCGCAGCAACGGCGCCCGGACGCGCGCGTGCATGAAGGGCATGTGCCGGAAGCGCTCGAGGCGGGGACGGGACAAGGCGACGAAGTCGATACGCCGGAGGAAATATCGGAGGAGCTCGCATCCGTCCCCGATGCGGACGCGGTCGCGCGGAACAGCCCGGTCGATCCCGCCTCCCCGGGCGACGAGTTTCACGGCACCGACCTGTTGAACGGCGTCGGCAACCACCCGGAGGAAGAGACGGAGGAGCCGTAAAGGACGAGGATCGGGAAGGACGCTTTTCGCGGCGTCCTTTTTTTGACTGCGTGTAGTCGAATGGGCGAAGAATGGGCGATATGCAGGGGCCGCTTTATTAACAAAGGAGCTTAACCGCTCTGCTGCGCGGGGCCTCGTCGAAGCCCATCCGGCCGGCCCGGTTAGCGGTTATCCTGGATTTTTTGGAGTAACTTTGCCCGAGATGTGCCTCGGCGGCGAGCTATACTGGATTTCATCCATCCAAAAGAGACTCGCGGCGGATAAATAGCCGTTCAGCCGTATACACTTGCTGGATGAAATCCAGTATGGCACTCATCAATAGAGAAATCGTCCATTTATAATGGACAAAATCCAGTATCGGTACTACGATATCCATGTACTGGTAGTCACGATCATGGTAAAGGAAGTGTGGATCATCCGGAAATTATCGCTTGTCCTGCTCTCATTTGGATTGTTTATCGCGTTTTCGTCTCCGCCGCTGGAGGTCGCGGATGCCGCGGCCAAGGCGAAGACGTACAAAAACTGCACGGAGCTAAACAAGGATTACAAAGGCGGGGTCGCCCGTTCGGCCTCGGTCAAGAACAAAGGCGGCAAGACGAAGCACAAGCCGTTCGTGTCGAAAGAGCTGTATGACGCGAATAAGAAAAGCGATCGGGACAAGGACCTGATTGCCTGCGAGAAATAGGGACAGCCAACGCGGCGGACGCCACCCGATCGGTAAAACGGGGCGTCCGCCGCGTTTTCTTTTGCGATGCCTGCGCCGGGCCCGGATATGGTACAATGGAGGAACAAATGTTCTTCACGGGAGCGGTAGACAATTCGCCATGCAAAATACGGTTGAAATATCGGTCAGGCATTTAGTGGAATACGTGTTCTCGAGCGGCAGCATCGACGTCCGGCTAAACGCGCTCGACGCGATGCACGAGGGGACGAAGGCGCATCTGCGGATTCAGAGCGGGTACGGCGAGCAGGACCGCAAGGAGGTCTACGTGAAGGCGGAGCTTGAAGTGGACGGGCTGACGTTCGCGGTCGACGGTAGATGCGACGGCTTGCTGGCCACCGAAGCGGTGCCGACGGTGGACGAGATCAAGTCGACCGGCGGCGACCTGGACGCAATCGAGGGCGACGGCTATGAGGTGCATTGGGCGCAGGCGCTGTTCTACGCGTACATGTACGCGAAGGAGCACGGGCTTGCCGCGATGCGCGTCCAGCTGACGTACGTGCGGACGGATACCGTGGAGGAGCGCCGCTTCGCGCGGGAGCATGGCTTCGCGGAGCTGGAGCGGTTCGTGCACGAGGTAGCGGCGCGCTACGCGCCGTATGCCCGGCTGAGGCGCGAGCACGAGCTGGAGCGGGACGCGAGCATCCGGGAGCTGGCCTTCCCGTTCGAGTCGTACCGGGCGGGGCAGCGGAGGCTCGCCGGGGCGGTATACAAGTCGATCGAGGAAGGCGTCCGCTTGTTCGCGAAGGCGCCGACCGGCATCGGCAAGACGATCTCGACGACGTACCCCGCCGTGAAGGCGATGGGGGCGGGAATGCTGCAGCGGTTTTATTATTTGACGGCGCGCACGACGACGAGGGCGGCGGCCGAGGACGCGCTGCTTCTGATGGAGTCGAAGGGGCTGCGGCTGCACGCGGTCACGATTACGGCCAAGGAGAAAATTTGCTTTCAGGACGAGGTGCGCTGCGAGAAGGAGCATTGTCCGTATGCGGACGGTTATTACGACCGCATTAACGGCGCGGTGCTGGATCTGCTCGGCCATGAGACGGTCATGACGAGGCCGGTTATCGAAGCCTACGCCCGGAAGCATCGCGTATGCCCGTTCGAGTTTTCGTTGGACGCCGCGTACGCGGCGGATGCGGTCGTTTGCGATTACAATTATATCTTCGATCCGCGCATCTCCTTCAAGCGCCAATACGCGGAGCAGAAGAAGCGGACGGCGCTGCTCGTCGACGAGGCTCATAACCTGGTCGACCGCGCGCGGGAGATGTTCTCGGCGGAGCTGTCGAAGGCGCCGTTCCTGGCGCTCCAGCGGGAGCTGAAGGGCGTGCACGACGGGGCCTATCGCGCGGCCAAGGCGATCAACGATTACTTCATCGCGCTGCGCAAGGAGAGCGACGGCGAGCCGCACATGGTCCGCCGGCTGCTGCCGGAGGAGCTGGTTGCGCTCGCCGAGGCGTTCGCGGCGGCCGCGGAGCAGGCGCTGCCCGCCTATGCCGCAGGGCAATTGCTCGACGCGTATTTCGCGGCGCTTGGATTCGCGCGCACGGCGAAGCTGTTCGACGAGCGCTACGTCGTCTATATCGAGCTGACGAGGAGCGACGTCCGGCTGAAGCTGTTCTGCCTGGACCCGTCGTACCTGCTCCGGCAGGCGGGCAAAGGCTACCGCTCGCATGTTTATTTCTCCGCCACGCTGTCGCCGGTGTCCTATTACATGGACATGCTCGGCGCGGACGAGGAAGATTATACGCTGGCCGTCCCGTCGCCCTTCGCCAAGGAGCAGCTCGACGTGATCGTGAGGCCGCTGTCGACGAGGTATAACGACCGCGACGAATCGAAGCTGCCGATCGCGCAGCTCGTACGGGAGCTCGTGCGGGAGCGGCCGGGCAATTATTTCGTATTCTTCCCCTCTTATGCGTATATGAACGCGGTTTACGAGACGTTTATCGGGCTGATCGAATGGACGGACGGCGCGGATGGGGCGGAAGTGCTGCTGCAGAAGCCGGACATGTCGGAGGAGGAACGGGATGCGTTCCTGGCTTCGTTCGAGGCCGGGAAGGAGCGCTCCCTGATCGGATTTGCCGTCATGGGAGGCGTGTTCTCGGAGGGGGTCGATCTGGCCGGGGACAGGCTGATCGGCGTTGTCGTCGTCGGGGTCGGCCTTCCTCAGCTAGGCGTGGAGCGGAATATGCTGAAGGAGTATTTTAACGAACAGGGCAAGAACGGCTACGATTACGCCTACGTCTTCCCGGGGATTAATAAGGTGCTGCAAGCCGGAGGCCGCCTCATCCGCTCGGAGACGGACCGGGGCACGCTCGTGCTTATTGACGACCGTTATCTGCAACCGCACTACCGGCGGCTGCTGCCGGAAGAATGGCAGGGGTGATTACATGGCGGTATCGGAGTCCGCTTTGGACGTTCGTTTGACGAAGAAAGGAACGCCGGCGATCAGCTTCTCGAAATAAGCCTCCGCGGAAAGCGTAACGAGCAGCCCGGCCAGCGCTCCGCCGACCGATAAGGGAATGACCCACAGCATGGGCGGCTGCGTGAAGAACGGGATGAGCGCGGGCGGCGAGAATCGGAGGCGCTCTCGGAGTTTGACGGTGACGACACAGGTTAAATTCGAAAATTGAAATAAAATCGCGATTTTAGCTGCCTGACCTTCGATTAGTCTCACTATTTGAAACTAGTCATGCTTATTCAGTCCGCCACAGCCAATGATCCACGGATTACATTCGAATTTTGAACCTAAATCCATTTAAATAACCCATGGAATCGACTAATTTCAAATATTGAAACTAACTTTGTCATGTAGTCCGGAATCGGGCTTCCGCCACAAGAGGAAGAGAAGGGGGCCATCGGGAGAAAGCGGGGTGAGGCAGGAAAGAGCAGGGAAAGAGCGGGGGGAAGTACGGAAAGTACGGAAAGTGCGGAAGTGCGGAAGTGCGTAAGTGCGGGAAGTACGGAAAGTGCGGAAGTGCGGAAAGTGCGGGAAAGTGCGGGGAGAGACTGGAAGACAACAAAGCCGAGCCGCGATCAAAGCGGTCGGCTTAATAGAACGGGGGAATCGCCATGCTGCTGCATAAGGGCGAGACGCTATTCCGCCAAGGCGAGAGCGGCGATCTGTACCGCTTGAAGAGCGGCTTGCTCAAGATCGTCCGCGTGCATGAGGACAGCAGTCCGTATTTGGTCAATATTATCGTGGAGGACGAGACGATTCCTCATCATTCGCTCATCAGCCCGATGCCGTATCACGGCACGGCGATCGCGCTCGTCACATGCGAGATCGAGCGGATTTCGCCGCGGCGGTGGTACGGCGAGCTGGCGGACGACCCGGGGAAAATGCGGGAGGTCGCCCTTCTGCTGCAAAGCAGGCTGCGCATGATGCAGCAGCGGATCGACCAATTGACGCAGGTCGCGCCCGCCGACAAGCTGCGGAAGCTGCAGCAGTGGTTCCAGGCGTATATCGCGCCTGCGACGATAACGGATGTTTTGACGCAGGACGAGATCGGGCAATTGATCGGCCTGCGCCGCGAGACGGTCAACCGGCTGCTGCGGGCGCAGGCCAAGGACGATCGTTAACGGACGGCTGCTGGGGCGCAGGCCAAGGACAATCGTTAACGGACGGCTGCTGCGGGCGCAGGCCAAGGACAATCGTTAACGGACGGCTGCTGCGGGCGCAGGCCAAGGACGATCGTTAACGGACGGCTGCTGCGGGCGCAGGCCAAGGACGATCGTTAACGGACGGCTGCTGGGGGCGCAGGTCAAGGACGGTCGTTAACGAATGACTGCTGCGGGAGCGCGCGAAGGAGAAGCGCTACCGGACGGCGGAAGCGGTCTCGAGGCTCGCGGCAGGGCCGAAAAATTCGAAGTGGACGTCCGATTCCGGAATGCCCCATTCCCGCAGTGCCCGGCGTACCGTCCGCATGAACGGAAGCGGACCGCAGAAGTAGTAGCCGGCGTCCGGCTGCGCGATCACGGACTTCAGCCATGGCAGGTCGACGTAGCCTTCCTTGTGGAACGACTGCCGCTCGCGATCCGCGGCGGTCGGCTGCCCGTAGCAGTAATAGACGGACAGCTGCGGCTGCTTGCCCGCCAGCTCGTCGACCTGCCGCTTCATCGCATGCACGCCGCCGTTCTGCGCGGCGTGGATGAAGGTGACCGGGCGGTGAGGGTGCTTCTCCGCCAGCGCGTTCAGCATGCTGACCATCGGCGTGAGCCCGACGCCGCCGCTGATGAGCACGACGGGACGATCGTCCGTTCGGTTCAGCACGAAGTCGCCCGCCGGGGCGGATAGGCGAATGACGCTTCCTTCTCCGGCATACTCTTGCAAATAGGTCGAAACTTTGCCGGCGGGGCGATCCTGCGCGGCGTCTTCGCGTTTCACGGAAATGCGGTAATACGGCTTGCCCGGCGAATCGGACAGGCTGTACTGGCGGATATGCGTATGAGAATCGCCCGGAATATCGATCTTCACGCTGACGTATTGGCCCGGCTCGAAGCCCGCGATCGCGCCGCCGTCCTCCGGCACGAGATAGAAGGAGGTAATAACGTCGCTCTCCCGCACCTTCCGCCCGATTCGGAACGCGCGGAAGCCTTCCCAGCCGCCGGCCTGCGCATGCGCCCGGTCGTACATCTCGGCTTCCACGCCGATGAAGGCGTCGGCAATGATGCCGTAGGCTTCGGCCCACGCATTCAGGATGTCCTCCGTCGCGGCGTCGCCCAGTACCTCCTTGATCGCCTTCAGCAAATACGTGCCGACGATCGGATAATGCTCGGGCTTCACGCCGAGGCTGCGATGCTTGTGCGCGATTTGCTTCACGGCGGGGAGGATGGCCGCCAAGTTCTCGATGTGCAAGGCGGCGGCATAAACGGCATTGGCCAGAGCGGTCTGCTGCCGGCCCTGCTTCTGATTGGCGTGGTTAAAAATATGAAGCAGCTCCGGATGAGCGCCGAACAACAGCTCGTAGAACCGTTTCGTAATCGCTACGCCGTGGACCTCCAGTACGGGTACGGTAGATTTAATGATTTGCACCGATTGTTCGCTTAACATGATGAATCCCTCCTGCTAGGTTGATCTGGAATAAGCCCAGTATAGCCCGCCTCCGGGAGGCGGTTTGTGATTGCGATCACAGCAAACCGCAACGATTTGTGACGGAACGAACCCGTTAATCGGCGGGCAATGGCGTCGACACGTTTATTATGTGCTAGACTATATATAAACAAGGATGTATGTTAAACCTAAATATTCATATCTATAAATGTATGAGGAGGGATTGGCATGGAGCTGCTGCAGCTGCAGTATTTTCGGACGGTTGCGAGGAAGGAGCATATGACGAGGGCGGCGGAGGAGCTGCGGATCGCCCAGCCCGCGCTCAGCAAGACGATCTCCAGGCTGGAGGAGGATCTCGGCGTACCGTTGTTCGACCGCGAGGGAAGGCAGATCCGCCTGAACGCGTTCGGGAAAGCGTTCCTGCGCAAGGTGGAGACGGCGCTGACCGCGCTCGAAGAAGGGCGGAAGGAGGTGCGGGAGATGTCGGGCCTCGACCAAGGCAGCATTCACCTTGCGACCTCGACGCTCGACTTGCTGACGGAGCCTCTCGCCGAGTTTGTATCCGCGCATCCGAAAGTCAGCTTCCGGATTACGCAGGCGTCCGCTGGCGAGATGGAGGAGCTGCTGGCGTCCGGCGAGGTCGACATATGCTTTACGCCGCTGCCCCTCGAAGGGCCTGGCTTCAAATCGGCGCAGGTGCTGAACGAGGACGTGTTCCTGGCGGTTCCCCCCGGGCACCGGCTGGCGGGCCGCGAGAGCGTGGCGCTCGCGGAAGTGGCGAACGATCCGTTCATCGGCTACAAGGAAGGCATGCTGTTCCAGCCGATGAACGACGCGTTCATGCGGAAGGCGGGCATCTCGCCGAAGTTCGTCTGCCGCGTCGACGAGCCGTCGGCGATCAGCAGGCTCGTGCAGGCCGGGCTTGGCGTCGCGCTGGTCGGGGGCTGCGGCAGGGTCGCGGGAACGCCGCTCACGCTGCTGCCGATCTCCGCTCCGGCCTGCGGGCGGAGCTTTCAGGTCGTCTGGCACGAGAAGCGATATTTATCCGTGGCGGTGCAGCAATTCCGCGATTTTATCGTCCAATATTTCGGCAAGCGAAGAAATTCCGGGGCGAAAACGGAGGGCAAGAAAGCCGAATTGGCCGGCTGAAACGGGTATTGACAGCAATTTCTTCAGATGGTAAAGTGACTAATAGATTTTATCGAGAGGAGGATTACGTTCCATGAGAAACGTTACGCATTTGAATTCGATTGTCGTCATCATGAATCATCGTTTGGACATGAATAACGTAATCCATCCGCGCGTCAATACTCTGGCATAAGGGTCATTCCCTTCATTGCGAGGCGCATGGTTACGTGACCGTAATCATGCGCCTTTTCCATGTATTCGAGGCCTGCCCGCGCTGCCCGCGCGCCATGCTTCGAAAGCGGAAGAAGCGTGTCGTTACGGCGGCGCGCTTCTTTTTTATGGGAAAATTGGGGCTTGGATGGATAACGGAAGGTGTGGTAGATAAGCATGTTTAGCGTACTAAAAAAATTAAGCTGGTTTTTCAAAATGAATTGGAAACGGTATACGGTCGCGATAACGCTCCTGATCCTGACGGGCTTTATCGACGTCATCCCGCCATGGCTGATCGGGTATACGATCGACGGCATCCATCAAGGGCTGCTGGGCCAAGCGGAATTCAACCGCGTCCTGTACGGCTGGATCGCGCTGACCGTCGTCGGCTACCTGATCACGTACGTCTGGCATTATAAGCTGTTCGGCGGGGCGTTCGTGCTGGAGAAGCTGCTTCGCTCGCGCTTGATGGGGCACTTTCTGCGGATGACGCCGACGTTCTATGAGCGGAACCGGACGGGCGATCTGATGGCGCGCTCGACGAACGATCTCGGCGCGGTGGCGACGACGGCCGGCTTCGGCATTCTGACGCTGGTCGACTCGACCTTGTTCATGATCACGATCCTGATCGTCATGGCCGGCGCGATCAGCGTGAAGCTTACGCTTGCCGCGCTGCTTCCGCTGCCGCTCATGGCGCTGGCTATGAAGCATTACGGCAAGAAGATCCACGAGCGGTTCACGGACGCGCAGGACGCGTTCGGCGAGCTGAACGACCAGGTGCTCGAATCGGTGTCCGGCGTTCGGGTCATCCGCGCGTTCGTGCAGGAGGAGGCGAGCGAAGCCCGGTTCGGCGCGAAGACAAACGAGGTGCTCGGCAAAAATATCGCGGTCGCCCGAATCGACGCCTTGTTCGAACCTACGATGAAAATTCTCGTCGGCACAAGCTACCTGATCGGGCTGTGCTACGGCGGTTACCTGGTTTTCCATAACGAGATCACGCTCGGCGAGCTGGTATCGTTCAACGTGTTCCTCGGGATGCTGATCTGGCCGATGTTCGCGATCGGCGAGCTGATCAACATTATGCAGCGCGGCAACGCGTCGCTCGATCGGGTGAACGAAACGCTCGGCTACAAGCCGGACGTGGCGGACGCCGGCGCGTCCATTCCCGTCGATGAGCCGACGTCGCTGGCTTTCCGGAACGTCACGTTCCGGTATCCGTCGTCGGAGGTCGATAACTTGAAGGACGTCACCTTCACGCTCCGCCAAGGACAGACGCTCGGCATCGTCGGCCGGACCGGCAGCGGCAAGACGACGCTGCTGAAGCAGCTGCTGCGGGAATACCCGCTCGGCAGAGGCGAGATCCGCGTCTCGGACGTATCGCTCGGCAACGTGAAGATCGACGAGCTGCTCGGCTGGATCGGCTACGTGCCGCAGCAGCCGATCCTGTTCTCGAAGACGATTCGCGAGAACATCTTCTTCGGGCTGAAGGAGGGCGGCGAGGACGACCTGCAGCGGGCGCTGGAACGCGCTTCGTTCGCGAAGGACATCAAGTTTCTGCCGGACGGCCTCGATACGATGGTCGGCGAGCGGGGCGTCGCGCTGTCCGGCGGGCAGAAGCAGCGGGTCAGCATCGCGCGCGCGCTGATCGCCGACCCGGACATTCTGCTGCTGGACGACGCGCTGTCCGCGGTGGACGGCAAGACGGAGGCCGAGATTATCGAGGGTATCCGCACGGAGCGCGCCGGCAAGACGACGCTGATCACGACGCACCGGTTGTCCGCCGTGCAGCATGCCGACTGGATCGTCGTGCTCGACGAGGGCCGGATCGTGCAGGAAGGCACGCACGAGCAGCTGCTCGAGAAGGGCGGCTGGTATCGCGAGCAATACGACCGCCAGCAATTGGAAGCGATCATTGAAACGTAATTAACGAAAGGCGTGAAGAACAATGGGCAACACGGGAAAAAGATTGTTTCAATACGCCATGCTTTATAAAAAAACGATTCTGCTCGCGCTGCTGCTGCTCGTGCTGGCCGTAAGCGCGGAGCTTGCGGGACCGCTGATCGCCAAGCGCATGATCGATCAGAACATTCTCGGCATCGAGAAGAAGTGGCATGAGGTCGGGCAGGAGATGCCTTATGCGGTTTTTTATAAAGACAAATGGTATAAGCGCGAGGACCACTTCGCCTCTGCGGAGGAGAAGGGCAAGGAGGTTCGCGTGCTGCAGGTCGGGCGCAAGTTCTACTGGCTGGACGAAGCGCTGCGGGACGAGAACGGCACGCGCCGGGTTGAGGGAACGGCGTTAACGGTGACGAGCAAGGAGACGGGAGCAAGCGAGTCATACCCGGTTACGCAGCTGACGAACAAGGAGCTGTACGCCTTCTACGAGCCGGAGTTTCCGGCGCTGCTGAGGCTGGCCGCGATGTACTTCGGCTTCCTGCTGCTCGTCGCGGCGTTCAGCTACGGCCAGCGGCTCATGCTGCAGACGTCGGCGAACCGGATCGTGCGCAAGCTGCGAACCGATATTTTCGCCCATACGCAGCGGCTGCCGGTCAATTACTACGACAATTTGTCGGCGGGGCAGGTCGTCTCGCGGATTACGAACGACACGGAGGCGATCCGCGAGCTGTTCGTCGGGGTGCTGGCCAACTTTTTTACGGGCATCATCTACATGGCGGCGATCTTCGGGGCGCTGTTCCTTCTGGACTCGCGCCTCGCGCTGATCGCGCTGCCGCTCGTGCCGATTCTGATCGTCTGGATCATCGTCTACCGCCGCTTCGCGGCGCGATATAACCGGATTATCCGCGCGAAGTTGAGCGAGATTAACGGCATGCTGAACGAATCGATCCAAGGCATGACGATCATCCAGGCGTTCCGCCGCCAGAAGGAGACGACGAAGGAATTCGAGGCGCTGAACGAACATTACTATACGTATCAGAACAAGCTGCTCAGCCTGAACTCGATCACTTCGCACAACCTCGTGAACGTCGTGCGGAACGTGCTGTTCCTCATCGTCATCTGGATGTTCTGGGGCGACGCGCTCGGCACGGCCGTATCGGTCGGGGTGCTGTACGCGTTCGTGGACTATATGAACCGCATGTTCGCGCCGATCGTCGGCATCGTGAACCAGCTGTCGAACCTCGAGACGGCGAGGGTATCCGCCGAGCGGGTGTTCAAGCTGATGGACGAGGAAGGCATCGATGTCGTCTCCGGCAAGATGGAGCGGTACAAGGGCGACGTTCGTTTCGAGGACGTGTCGTTCGCATACAAGAAGGAGGAATACGTGCTGAAGCACATTTCCTTCCACGCCCGCCAAGGCGAGACCGTCGCGCTCGTCGGGCATACCGGCTCGGGCAAAAGCTCGATTCTGAACCTGCTGTTCCGCTTCTACGATACGAACGAAGGGAGCATCGTCGTCGACGGGAAGGACGTGCGCGACATTCCGAAGCAGCTGCTGCGCCAGCATATGGGCATCGTGCTGCAGGATCCGTTCCTGTTCACCGGTACGATCGCCTCGAACATCAGCCTCGATAACCCTGCGATCAGCCGGGAGAAGATCGAGCAGGCGCTCCGCGACGTCGGCGCGTACGACATGTTCAGCCAATTGCCGGGCGGCATTGACGCTCCCGTCATCGAGAAGGGCAGCACGCTGTCCGCCGGGCAGCGGCAGCTTATCTCGTTCGCGCGGGCGCTCGCCTACGACCCGGCGATCCTCATTCTCGACGAGGCGACGGCGAGCATCGACACGGAGACGGAGGCGATCATTCAGGCGGCGCTCGACGTGCTGAAGAAGGGGCGCACGACGTTCGTCATCGCGCACCGCCTGTCGACGATCCGCAGCGCGGACCAGATTCTCGTGCTGGACCGCGGCGTCATCGTCGAGCGGGGCAATCACGACGAGCTCATGGAGCAGCGCGGCAAGTATTACGCGATGTACCAGCTGCAGCTCGGCTCGGCTTTGCCGGCTTAATAAGCTTTTGCGAGAGGGGCAGCGCCCGTTCTTCATGAATGCATGGGGAGCGGGCGCTGCCTTTTGTGCGGGTCGGCGGTGGGGATGGGGGCACCTTCTCACCGCCTATCAAGTGGCAGCGCGTCAGCATGGCTAGCCAAGCAAAAAAGGCTGCGATTGTGCAGCCTTTGCGCCATCGATGAGGTGGCCGGACGAAATGCCTGCGTTTGTGCTGGCATTTCGGGACGTGTGCCCCTTTTTGTACTTGCCGAACGAGAAAAGATGCACATTCGCAGGCATTTGCTTCGCAGCCGTTATAAGAGCTGCCCAAAAACTGCACATTTGCAGGAATCGGCAAGAGTCACTGCGGAGATCCGCTTTTGTATTTTCCATATTTTGAAAAGATGGTATGATGAGGAGACTAGGCTGGAAGCGGTTAAACGGGGCGAGGGGGACTGAAGATGAAGGTGCTGGTCGTTTCCTACAAGGAGTCGAGGTACCTGATCCATGGGCACCAGCATTTGAACGAAATCATCCGAACAAGGATGCGAAAATCGTCAACGCGTTCGTCTACTGTATGTTGGAGATATAACCCGCTCTCCGCTGCAGGGCAGCGCCATAATCCGAAGGAGGAAAATCAGCGATGGAACACAACCGGTTTGAAGCGTTTCGGCGGATGGCTTTGTCCTTCCCCGGCGTCGTGGAAGCGGTGTCGTACGGGACGCCGTCCTTTAAGCTGAAGGATAAGCAGCTCGCCCGTTTTCACGAGGACGGGGTATCGCTCGTTCTGAAGATGGACATGGAGACGCGCGATTTTGTCCTTCAGGCCGAACCGGTCGTTTATTCGATGCCGGACCACTACAAGAAGTACCCGTACGTGCTGGTGAAGCTGGCCGAGGCCGACATGGACGAGCTGAAGGGCCACTTCCTCAGAAGCTGGCGGGCGAACGCGCCGAAGAAGCTGCTGAGGGAGCATGAAGGGACGTTAGAGCGGGAATAGAAGGGGGATAGCGACATGGACAAGTACCCGATCGTTCATCCGGCCAAACCATCCGATTATGAAGCCGTAGCCAAGCTGGTCACGGAGCTTCATGCCCGACATGTCGCGGCAAGGCCGGATATTTACGCGCCGGATCCGTGTCCGCTTGGCCCTGCCTACTATAGCAAGCTGCTTGGGGATCCGAAATCGAAGGTGTTTGTTGCATAAGAAAGCGGCGCGGGCGCGGTTGCGGCTTAAGCGATCATTCGAATCAACAAGACTCCGACCCGCCGGATCATTAAAATATAAGTATTTATACGTTTTGCACTTATAAAATCGCTTATATTTCATCGTGAAACGAGCTTATGCCGCCAAAGGATGGCACCGAACCGAGCTGCGCTAGATGCAGCTAGCGGTTCGTGCGTAGCGTCAGCCGTTTACACTTGGACCGAGGACGTATCTCCACATCGACGATTTTTGCGTGGAGCGCTCGCAGAGAGGACAAGGCGTTGCAAAGCGGTTAATGGGCTATGTGCTTGAATACGCAAAGAAAATATCCGCCTCGTGCGTCGAACTGGAGGTATCCGAATTCAACGAAGAAGCGATTGCCTTCTACGAGGCGCTTGGCATGAAGACGCGGAGCTGGCGGATGGAGCTGATGCTGGAGCCGCCGAAGCAACCGTAATCGAGGAGGTGCGCGTGATGGCGCATGTAAGAATCAGATGCACGGGATTGATTGTCGAAAATGACGCTGTCCTGCTCATCGAATATGACGATAACGGCATACATTACAATTTGCCCGGCGGGGGATTGGAGCCGGGAGAGACGATCGCGGAAGGCGTCGCCCGAGAAGTATGGGAGGAGACGGCGGCGGAGGTGGATGTCGGCCCGCTTGCCTTAATCTATGAATTCACCCCTCACAAGCAGTCGGGCGACTACGGGATCGACGAGCAGCATTCGCTTCATTTGATTTTCGAATGCGCGTTAAAAGAAAACGCGGTGCCGCGGCTGCCCGATCGGCCCGACCCCAATCAGTCGGCGGTGAAGTGGATTCCCGTCGCGGAGCTGGACGAGATTTTGCTTATCCCTAATATGAAGGATCAGATCAAGCAGTATTTGGAGAATAGGACAAGCATGCCTTTAATCGAAGATTACCGGCTGGAGCGGCTTGCGGTCGCGGGCAAGGAATAGGCAGCCGGAAGGGGGGAGCGGCATGAAGAAGGGGCAGGATGCCTCCGGCATCGCCGTCATCGACGGCTTGGGCCGGGTGCTGCTTGTTCATCAGACGTACGGGAAAAGGAGCTGGGCGCTGCCCGGCGGCATGGTGGAGGAAGGCGAGTCGGCTTGGGATGCGGCGCTGAGGGAGCTTAAGGAAGAGGCCGGCATAAGCGCGGTGGGCATGGAGCTGTCCGGGTTATATTTTCAACCGCACAAAAATCGTTACATCTATACGTTCAAATCGTTCGCTTACGAAGGCGACATCGCGGTCGATCAGGACGAGATCGACGAGTACGGTTTTTTTGACGTTGCGGACTTGCCGAGGCCGATCTCGAGCTTTACGGTCGAGCGAATAAAGGACGCTCTTGCGGGCGGAGGCAGGACGGTTTTTAGAGAGGAGCGGCTCGCGGCGTACGAAGTGCTGTATTAGTTTAAAAATTTGAGATTAGACGTGACCGGAACGGTTCGGATGGCGGTCTAATTTCAGTATTTGAGCTTAGTTGGCGATTTTCGGGGGGAACTGGCGCGAGTCGGGATGAATGCGCTCAAAATTTGAAATTATACGCGAATCGGAGAGGTTTGCCGAGGGTTTTATTTCATTTTTGAAACTCCGGGAAAAAAGGACAAGAAAGCTGGTGAGCCTATCGATGAGTACGATAAGCAGAATCGTCCGGGAAGACGAATTGGAGGAGCTGCTGCTCCTTTACAAGCATTTGCAGCCGGACGATCCCGAGCTGGAACGAAACGACGCTCTGCATGCCCATTGGCGGGAGATGCTGGGCGATCCGGCCATAAGCGTCATCGTGATCGAGCATGACGGCTTCCTTGTCGCTTCTTGCGTTCTCGTCATCATCAAAAACTTGACCAGAAGCGCGAAGCCGTACGGATTGATCGAGAACGTCGTCACGCACGAGGCGCATAGAAGGCAAGGCTTCGGCCGGAGAGCGCTCGAACACGCGATTGCGCTGTCGCAAGAGCATAATTGCTACAAGCTGATGCTCATGACGGGCTCCGTCAGGGAAGAAGTTCATCGGTTCTACGAAAGCGTCGGATTTGAGAAGGGCAAAAAAACGGGCTTTATTATCCAAATGTGAAGAGAGGGCGTCGATCTCATGAGCGGCAATCTGTTGGAAAAGCTGGAACATATGCAAATTCCCGTAAAAAACTTGGACGAGTCCGCGGCCTGGTACGTGGAGAATCTCGGGTTTACGCTGCAGGGCAAGTCGGACGAGCATCGCCACGCTTTCTTGACCTTGCCCGACGGTCCGATGCTTATGCTGTGGGAAACGAAGGACGCGACCGACGCGAACTTTACGGTTAACGGCCAGACGATGCCCGTGCTGCTGTACAACACGAAGCAGATCCGCAAGCTGCACGAGAAGCTGACCGGCCTTCAGGCGGACATTACCTTTTTCCAGGATGAAGGCTTCGGCTGGGTGCTGAAGTTCATCGATTTGAACGGAAATATGTGGGGCGTTATTCAGTTGAAGGAGAAGGGATAAACAGCCGCGGGTTCGGTGGGAGGATGAACGCATGGAACTGAAGTTTAACGACTATCTGATAAGCACCGACAAAGCGCTTCTGCATCGCGAGACCGTCCGTCAATTGCTCGGCAATACGTATTGGGCTAACAAAAGACCGGCGGAAAAAATCGATAAATCCATAGAAACCTCGCTATGCTACGGCGTGTACCACGGGAAAAGCCAAATCGGGTTTGCCCGGATTATTACGGACTGGGCGACAACTTATTGGTTATGCGACGTTGTGATTGACGACACCTACAGAGGCCGGGGGATAGGCAAGAAGCTTGTCGAAATCATCACGCAAAGCGATGAGCTCAAAGGGTTGTCCGGTTTTCTGGGAACGGCGGATGCGCACGGACTTTATGAACGATATGGATTTGCAAGGGATGCCGACAGATTCATGGTGAGAAGACCGAAATGAAGGCCGTACGATTGAAATGGGAGAAAGGAGCGGACGGCAGTGAATTGGCAATGGACAATTGCAAAGCATGACCCGGATTGGAAAAGCTTGTTCCTCGGCATCGGCACGGGATTAAGAGAGGCGCTGGGCGAGCTGGCCGTCCGAATCGACCATGTCGGCTCCACCTCGGTGCCCGGCTTGGATGCGAAGCCGATCGTCGACATCCAGATTTCCGTTATGGACGACGAGGACTTGGCCGCCTACAAGGCAAAGATCGAAGGCCTTGGATTCCAATGGCGGAGCGACAATCCGGACCGGACCAAAAAATATTTTCGCGAAACGCCGGGCAGCCGGAGAACGCATATCCACGTGCGGCGAGCGGGCAGCTTCTCGGAGCAACTGACGCTGCTTTTCCGGGATTATTTG
Source organism: Paenibacillus arenilitoris (assembly GCF_014705655.1). Taxonomy (GTDB): domain Bacteria; phylum Bacillota; class Bacilli; order Paenibacillales; family Paenibacillaceae; genus Pristimantibacillus; species Pristimantibacillus arenilitoris. The sequence goes on from NZ_JACXIY010000008.1 coordinate 116,409, forward strand.
CGCGCTCACCCGGCGGATTGCTTGAATTATGCCGCGGAGAAGCACCGGTTATTCGAACTGTACCGGCATGACCGGCCGAAGTACGTAGAGGGCAAAGGGCCCGTCGTGTGGGAGATACTGCGGAGGGCGCACGGCTGGTCGCAAGAGACGGGCTGGAAGCCCGGGAGATCGGATGCGTGAGAGGAGATCAACATCGTTAACAAGCGGTAAGCAAGGGGGAGTCATGCGATGTGCACGAGCTTTGCGGTCCATCGGGACCGGACATTCATCGGCATGAATTTCGATATTTCGGATCGGCCCATCAAACTGGCGCTGCGGGGCGAGGATCAGCTTCTTGTGCTTCAGGGGGAGAACGGGAACGACTATCCAGCCTTCGGCATGAACGGCCGCGGGACCTTTATGAATTTGCAAATGGTCGATCCGAAGAAAGAAGGACTGTACAGGCGCGGCAAAAACTGCGTGCATATGATGCGGCTGTTCGAGGACGTGCTGTCGGGGAGGCTGGAGCCGACTGCTCTGCAATCGTATTTGGACGGCAAAACGATTACGAACGTGCCCGGTTACAGCGTGCACAGCCTGATCGCCGGGAAGGGCCGGCATTCGGTTGTCGTAGAGCCGGGCAGGGGAAGCGTGGAGCCGGACGAGGCGGGCCGCGACTTTGTGGTGCTGACGAATTTTTCGCTATCGAATCGTAAAGACCGGACTTTTACGGATGTTCAAGGAGCCGGAAGCGACCGGTATACGAAGGCATACGAGTCGCTTTCCGCGCACAAGGAATCGTTTACGACGGAGAGGGGCTTCGCTCTGCTTCAAGAAACGGTTCAGCGCGAAGGGGAATACCCCACCCAGCTATCCCTTGTGTTTATTCCGGAGGAGGGCACCGTATATTTCGCCCTGCGAGCCGATTTTACGAAAATTTACTCGTTTTCTTTCGAGACCAACCAAATCCGGACGGCAAAGGGGTTTGCAAGCCCGAAGCAATTGGCCTTAACGAAAAAAGGCGTATCCGTATCGGAGCTTCAGAGCTGGATGGCATAAGAAGGGGGCAGATGCATGAAGAAGATCTATCTGATCAGACATTGCAAGGCGGAAGGCCAAGAGCCGGAAGCCGCGTTGACCAAGGAAGGCGAGGAGCAGGCCGAACGTCTGGCGGACTTGCTGTCGGAGACGGAGGAACCTATCGAGCTCGTCGTTACGAGCCCGTACGCGCGCGCGATCGCTTCGATCAAGCCTTATTGCGCTAGGCGGCATTTGGGCTGGAGCGTTGATGAAAGGTTGAAGGAAAGGGTGCTGAGCACGGCCGATCTTCCGGATTGGATGGAGCGGTTGAAGCATACGTACGAGGATATGGACGCCGTCTATGAAGGCGGCGAATCGTCGAGGGAAGCGATGGCCAGAGGCACGGCGGTCGTGGAGGAGATCATGGCCGGACCGCAATCGTGTGCCGCAGTCGTGACGCATGGCGCGTTGATGTCGTTGATCATTCGATCGGTCGACCCGGCGTTCGGCTTCGAGGAGTGGAGCACGCTCAGCAATCCCGATGTTTACGCACTTAGCGTGCAGGACGGGAGGCGCGAGATCAAGCGTGTCTGGAAGTAGGGGCGGTGAGCCGGAAAGGGATGATCGAGGTCAAGGCTATTGGGTTGCTGAACACCTTTATTGCGAATTAAAAAACGCTCCCATTAAGGGGAAAGGAGCCATGCACGATGAAATTAGGGGCATGCGTCGGAAGAGGGAAGACGGCGGACGTGTTCGAATGGGGACGTGCCGAGGTGGTGAAGCTGTTCCATGACCGCAGTGAAGCCGCTCGCGAAGCGAAGAACGCGGAAGTTATCGATACGCTGGGCGTACGGGCGCCGAAATGCTCGGGGCTGATCGAAGCGGAGGGGCGGTTAGGCATCCGCTATGAGCGAGTGAACGGCATGTCTCTGCTCAGGCACATGGAAGGGACGAGGGAGAGCATGATCCAAAGCGCCAAAATCATGGCGGAGGTTCAATTCGAGCTCCACGGCGTGAAGGTATGGCATCTTGCCAATCTGAAAACGGATTTTTATCGCCGGGTCCGGCAATCGGGACATCTCTCGGAGTGGCAAAAGGAGCAGGTCCTCGCGATACTCGATGCGCTTCCGGAGGGGCATGCGCTCTGCCATTACGATTTGCATCCGGATAATATTTTGCTGACGGGGGACGGCCCCGTCGTCATTGATTGGATGAACGTGCTGACCGGGCATCCGGCCGCCGACGTCGCAAGAACGTCCATGATGCTGCAGTCGCATGCCGTGCCTCCGGATGCGCCGAACTGGCTCGTCGACCGGGAGCTGAGGCTGCTGCTCCATCGGCAATACGTGGACGAGTACGCCGCTTTGAGCGGCATCGGCCCGGAGGAGTTCGAACGCTGGAAGGTGCCCACGCTTGCCGTCAGGCTGGATGAACTGGCGGATGGCGAGCGGGATGAAATCCGCAAGCTGCTGGAAGATGCGCTGCCTGCGTAATGGCGGCTGAAGCCCGAGATGGCTTCGGCTGCCGTTTTTTTATGGGCGAAAATGGCATAATAATGAGGCGGCCGCGACGCGATCCGATGCTTGACCGCGTGGTGCGCCACCTTGTTTATAATGGTGCCGGAGGGGGGAGGGCCTATGTACCGCATCGGCGAGTTTGCCTCGATGACCGAGCTGACCAAAGAGACGTTAAGGTACTACGCCGATATTAAGCTTCTGGAGCCCGTATACGTCGATCCCGTGAACCAATATAAATACTATGACAACGGTTCGTATTTGATGGCGCGGCTGCTGTTCTATCTGCGCAGGTTCGGGTTTACGATCAGGGAAATGAAGGATTTCGTGGAGAAGCGTTCCTTGGACGACCTGGAGGATATTTTGCAGGAGAAGAAGAGGAAGCTGTACAAGCAGGTTGAGGAGATTACCGCAGTTATTCAAGATATCGATGCTTTCATAGACAATGGAAACGGAGTGGGGCGCAATGATTAAATGGCACAAGGAAATTAAAATTCCGGCCAATATCGAGACCGTTTGGAGGCTGTTCGACCTGGACCGGATTCAGCGCATTATGCCGAACGTGATTGCGCATGAACCGATCGAGCTGAAGGAGGGCGTCGTCGGCTCGACGTACAGGCAGACGTACAAGGAAGGCAAACGAACGGAAACGTATATCGTAACGGATATCGAATACGAGAATACCGACCGGAAGAAGCATAAGCGGATCGAATTCGTACTGGGCAAAGCGTTTAAAATCCAGGCGGGCTTCACGTTGATCAAAGAGGATGAGAATCTGACAACCTTCATTTATACCGGCCAGAACGAGGGAATCAATTTTCTCGGCCGGTCTCTGCTGAAGCTGGGCGGATCGAAAAACAACGACAAAGTCGTCGACGATTTCGTCGAACTCGTGCGCAGCGAAGCGGCGAAAGGCTAGCGCGGACGAGCGGGGCTGCCGGGCATGCGTCCCGGCAGCTCCGTCGTCATGGCCGCGGCTGATCGTCGCTTGCTTGCTCCGGCGCCGAATCGGCCGGCTGCTCCTGCTTGATATATTCGTCCTGATCGCTTCCCCATACGTAATCGTAATTCGTGATGTCCGGCTTGTAGCCGGTTTTGTCGTTGTCGTTGCTCATTTCCGGTCCGCCTCCTTTTTCTTCGGTATGTGGTCAGTATGCGGCAGCGCGCGGGAAATATGCATAACCGGCGCATTCAGGCAACTTTCAGCCCGCGTTAAAGGAAGATTAAGCCTGGACGGTTATGATGATCTTGCAACAACAAAATCGAAACCGAAAGGCGGAACATCTCATGATGAAACCGAAAGCCATCTTGGCAGGCACGATCGCCCTAACTCTTACGCTCGGAGGCGGCGGCTTGTATGCCAGCCAGTACGCAAGCGCCGCAACGAACGATGCCGCGGCCGCGAAGACGGAAGCGGGAGACGTGCAGAAGGAGCGAGCCGGCAAGCGGGGCGGCTTCGGCCACGGGTTTGGCCAAGTCGAGGAGCAGCTGCTCGCGTACTTAGGTCTTGAAGAAGCGGCGCTTCGGACGAAGCTGGAGACGATGACGCTGGCCGAGGTGGCGGCGGAGCAAGGGAAAACGCGCGAGGAGCTGCAAGCTAAGCTCGTGGAGTGGCTGGAGGCGGCGCAGCAGCCGGAAGCGCCGGTCGATGCAGACGCCGCGGCCGCCGACAAGCCGGAGAAGCCGGCCGCGGCCGCGATTGCGGAGAAGCTGCTGGACGCCAAGGGCTTCGGCTTCGGCAAGCATGGCGGAGGCGGCATGGGCGGCAAAGGCGGCTTCGGCGGCAGCCTCGACGCCGTCGCGGGGGCGCTTGGCCTGACGGCGGACGAGCTGAGGACGGAGCTGACGGAAGGCAAGACGATCGCAGCCGTAGCCGAGGCGAAGGGCGTTGCCGTACAGACGGTCATTGACGCGATCGTGAGCGAGCGCAAGGCGAAGCTGGACGAAGAGCTTGCGGCCGGCACGATCACGCAGGAGCAGTACGACGAGAAGCTTGCGGCCGTATCGGAGCATGCGGCGGGCCGCGTGAACGGCACGCTTCCGGCGCGCGGCAAAGGCGGGAAAGGTCCGCGCGGCGCGGCGCCTGAAGACGCGGCAGCGGATGAATCCGCTGCGGAGGACGCAACGGCTTAATCGTTAGCGCAAAATAGGAAGGGGCTTTCTCAAGCGACCTCTCGGTCGCTTAGGGAAAGCCCCTTTGTTGCATTTTCTGCAACGGAAACCTCGATTAGTTCGAGGCCGCTGATTACCATGATGCCGTAACGGTTCTCGAACCAATCGCGTTTTTGTCAACCGTTCACGAGAAGTTCACAAACGAAAATCTAGGCAGGAGCGGCCCTTTCTGATATAGTTCTATTATCAAACTATTCTACAGTAGAATCAATTTGTCCAACAATGGAGCAGGGCACGCACAAGGAGGCATCGACATGGACATGGATAGGGCGCTTCTCAAACAAATCATCGAGCGGTACGAGGCGGCCAACTTTGTGGTCAACCGGCGGATGAACGCGATGATTCGCGAGCTGATGCCGGATGAGCTGACGGTCGACCAATTCAGCACGCTTCGATATTTGCGGTCCAGCGGAAAGAGCACGTCTTCCGAGCTGGCCGATATTTTTTGCGTAGGCAGGAGCTCCGTTACCGCAATCATCAACCGCCTCTTCGACAAGAAGCTGATCGAGCGGATTCCGGACGACAAGGACCGCCGCGTCACTTACTTGAAGCTGACGGAAGAAGGCATACAGATGAGCGACGCGATGGAGGAGAAGATCCAGACGCTGATCGCGAAATTTATTACGCATTTTGACGAGCAAGAGGCGCTATGCTTTATCGAGACGTTCGAGAAGCTTGCTCGGCGAATGATGCAGGGAGAGGAGAAGCAGGATGAGGATCGTACTGAAGTTTAAATGGCTGGTGCTGGCGCTGTGGGTGGCGGCCGCCGCCGGTCTTATGATCGGCGCGCCGGCCATGGAGGAGCTTGTCCGGACCAAGGGGCAAATCGCCGTGCCGGATGGCTATTCGTCGACCGTCGCGAGCGACCTGGAGCAGGCGATCGGCCAAGGCGGCGAAGCCGGCGGCATGCCGACGGTGCTTGTCTTCCATAAGGAGGGCGGGTTATCCGAGTCCGATCTGTCCGAGGTGAAGGGCGGCATCGAGAAGCTGAAAAGCGAGGGCGAGTCGATCGGAGTCGTCTCCGTTACCTCCCACTTCGATACCGAAGAGCTGAAGGAGCAGATGGTGTCCGAGGACGGCAGCACGGTTCTGGCGCTCGTGAACGTCGAAGCGGGGGACCGCGAGCTGAAGGAGCTGAGCGACGGGCTGTACGATGCGATTGCCGATGTGGGGATCGAGCATTACTATACCGGCAACTGGCTCATTTCGGAAGACGTCGTCCAAAGCTCGCAGGAAGGGCTGAAGAAGACCGAATTCATCACGCTCGGCTTCATTCTCGTTATTTTGTTCGTCGTATTCCGCTCGGCCGTGGCGCCGATCGTGCCGCTCATCGCGGTCGGCTTCACTTACTTGGTGTCGCAGTCGGTCGTCGCGTATCTGGTCGAGTATTTCGACTTCCCGCTTTCGAACTTTACGCAAATCTTCCTGGTGGCCGTGCTGTTCGGCATCGGGACGGATTATTGCATCCTGCTGATCAGCCGCTTCAAGGAAGAGCTGGCTCACCGCGGCGACAAGACGGAAGCGATCATCCATACGTACCGCACGGCGGGCAAAACGGTGCTGTTCTCCGGGCTCGCGGTGCTGGTCGGCTTCGCGTCGATCGGCTTCTCGACCTTCGTGCTGTACCGCTCGGCGGTTGCGGTGGCCGTCGGGGTGGCGGTGCTGCTGATCGCGCTCTTCACGATCGTGCCGTTCTTCATGGCGGCGCTCGGCAAGACGCTGTTCTGGCCGTCGAAGGGCTCGCTTGAGCATAAGCCGAGCCGCCTGTGGGGAGCGGTGGGCAAGTTCTCGCTGAAGCGTCCGGTATGGGCGCTCCTGATTTTGGCGGTGCTGATCGTGCCGTTCCTGACCGCGTACAAAGGCACGATCTCCTTCAACTCGCTGGACGAGATCGGCGACAAGTATAATTCGGTCAAGGCGTTCAATATTATTTCCGACGGCTTCGGCCCCGGCGATTCGCTGCCGACGACGGTCATCGTGAAGTCGGATAAGCCGATGGATACGCCGGAAGGCTTGGGGGCGCTGGAGCAGGTCAGCCGCGAGCTGGCGAAGACGGACGGCGTGAAGGCGGTCCGCAGCGCGACCCGGCCGACCGGAGAAGCGATGGATGAGTTCCTCGTCTCCGACCAGGTCGTCACGCTCGAGGACGGACTCGGCCAGAGCACGGACGGTCTCGGCAAGATCGGCGACGGCCTCGCGGAAGCGAGCGCCGCGCTGAACGAGAACGCACCGAAGCTGAATGAGGCGGTCGACGGCGCGGGGCAGCTCGTCGACGGCACGAACGAGCTGAAGGCCGGCATCGTCCAGCTCGGAGACGGACTGAAGCAAATTCAGCAAGGGCTGCTGGACGGCTCGGCAGGCGCTGGCGAGCTGAGCGAGGGGCTGGAGCAGGCGCAGGCGAGCGCGGAACAGCTTGCGGCCGCGAGCAATCAGCTGCTCGGCAGCTACGAGCAGCTGGGCGGCGGACTCGGCCAGCTGACGGGCGCGTACGAGGCGATTGCGTCGGAGCAGGCAAAGCTGGCGGAAGGGCTATCGGGCGTGGAGCAAGGACTGAGCGGCTTGCAGGAGAGCTATCCGGAGCTGCGGGATGACGCGTCCTTCCAGCAGGCGCTGGGCGCGCTGGCGCAGCTGCAGCAGGGAGCGGCCGGCATCGGCGCCCAGATGGCGCAGCTGAACGGGCAGCTGGCCGGCGTATCGGCCGGCATGACGCAGGCGAACGCGGGCTTCGCGCAAGCGGCGGGCGGCCAGTCGGCGCTGGCATCCGGCCTCGGCAAGCTGGCGGCGGGCATCGCGGAGCTGCAGAGCGGCATCGCGCAGGCCGCGGCGGGCCAAGGGCAGATCGTATCGAAGCTGCCGGGCGTCGCGCAGGGCTTCGATCAGCTGTCGAGCGGCCAGCAGGAGCTGCAGGCCGGCTTCGCCGCCCTGAACGACCAGCTCGGCGAGCTGACGAACGGGCTGGATCAAAGCGTGGACGGCCTTCATCAGGTAACGGAAGGGTTGTCGTCTGCGGGGGGTTACTTGAACGGCCTGGCCGAATCCCCGAACAAGCAAATGACGGGCTGGTACATTCCCGAAGAAGCGATTGCGGACGAACAATTCCAAACCGCGCTTAACGTCTACATGTCGGAGGACCGGAAGACGGCGAAATTCGACGTCGTGTTCGGCGGCAATCCGTACGCGGAGGAAACGATGGGCGAGATTGACGGACTGGAGGCAGCGGCGCAGCGCGCTCTTCAAGGGACGAACTTCAGCGGGTCGCAGGTGGCGATCGGCGGAGTGACGAGCATAAACAACGACCTGAGCAACATCTCGGAAGCGGACTACTCGCGCACGGTCGTGCTCATGCTGATCGGCATCGCGATCATCCTCATCCTTCTGTTCCGCTCGATCGTCATGCCGATCTACCTGATCGCCTCGCTGCTCGTCACATTCTACACGTCGATGGCGATCACGGAAGTCATTTTCGTGCGCATGCTTGGCCTCTCGGGCGTAAGCTGGGCGGTGCCGTTCTTCGGCTTCGTCATGCTGGTCGCCCTCGGCATCGACTACAGCATTTTCTTGATGGACCGGTTCAAGGAATACCGCCATCATCTGTCGCCGCAGGAAGCGATTCTGGAAGCGATGAAGAACATGGGCACGGTCATCATGTCGGCGGCGGTCATTCTCGGCGGCACGTTCGCGGCGATGCTTCCTTCGGGCGTCATGTCGCTGCTGCAAATCGCGACGATCGTCCTGTGCGGCCTTTTCATGTACGCGCTGCTCATGCTGCCGCTGTTCATCCCGGTCATGGTCCGCACGTTCGGGCCGGCGAACTGGTGGCCGTTCATGGGACGGCCGGATTCCGCGGAACCAAGCGGCGCTCATGCGCACCGCCTGCATGGCAATCAAGTTTCGCACGATACGCATATTTAGAAAAATAACCCCGGCATAGGCTGCCGTGCAGCCTATGCCGGGGTTTTCGTCTGGTTACGAGTGCCGTCATCGCCGTCATGCCCATGCATGCGTCGCGCCGACGCCTCCATGCATGCGTCGCGCCGACACCTCCATGCATTCATCTCGTCAACGCCCTTATTGAATGGCGAATGGCAAACCTGCTAAAGTGCAGGCATTTGCGTTCAATTGCGGGCGGGTTAAGGGAATGCCGGCAAAAGTGCAGGCATTTCCGGCACATAGGCGGGTCACCTGCTGCTTAGGCGCGAATAAAGATGCACATTTGCAGGAATGCACGGGTACCAGCGTATTCGCTATTAGATAGATGCACAATTGCAGGCATTTTAACGTAACTTGCCGTTACTTGCATGCCGCTGCTTACCGCTGCTTACCGCCTCTTACCATACTTGCCGTTACTAATCGTTACTTACCGCCTCTTGCCGTTACTTGCATGCCGCTACTTACCGCTATTTACGCCACTTGCCGCTACTAATCGTGATGCCAGGCGTCCGGCCGCACCTAACGTTAGCCCGACAGCGGCGGCGAGGTCTTCAAAGCATGCTCGACCGCCGCGAAGAGTGCCGCTTGCCTCGCAACGGGATAACGGCGGCTGCCCGGGAAACATGGCCGCCGGGGCCGCCGCCCGAGGCCGTCGCCGAGCCCAAGGCTACCGTCCACGCTCGCTGCGGCGCGGAGCCGCGGACATTTCGTCCGGTCCGTCCGCCGCCTCCTTCTGCGGGAACTGCAGCTCGTAGAGCTGGGCGTATTTGCCCTGCTGCCGGAGCAGCGATTGATGCGTGCCGGATTCGATAATTTCGCCTTTGTCGAGCACATAGATGCGGTCGGCCTTCTGAATCGTGGACAGCCGGTGCGCGATGACGAGACAGGTGCGGCCCTCGAGCAAATAAGCGAGCGCGTCCTGGATGGATTTCTCCGATTCCGTGTCGAGCGAGGAGGTCGCTTCGTCCAGTATGATGAGGCGCGGGTTTTTCAATATCGCGCGGGCGATGGAGATGCGCTGCTTCTGCCCCCCGGACAGCTTCACGCCTCGCTCGCCGATCGGAGAGTCGTACCCTTGCGGGAACGACATAATGAAGTCGTGCGCGCTTGCCGCGCGGGCGGCGAAGACAACCTCCTCGTCCGTGGCATCCGGCTTGCCGTATACGATATTTTCACGGATTGTACCGTTCAAGAGCACGATATCCTGCGAGACAATGCCCATATTTCCGCGGAGCGACTTCAGCGTCACGCCGGTCAGCCGCTTGCCGTCGATGGAAACGGTGCCCTCCTGCGGGTCGTAGAACCGCGTCATCAGATGCGTGATCGTCGACTTGCCGGCGCCGGAGGAGCCGACGATGGCGGTAATCCGCCCCGCCTCGATCTCGAAATCGAAGTTCCGCAGCACCGGCAAGCCGCCGTGGTAAGCGAAGCCGACGTTATGGAAGGACACCCGTCCCTTAACGTCCGTCAGCTCTATCGCGTCCGGCGCGTCGGTTACCTGCGGCCGCGTGCCCAAAATATCGACGATCCGCTCGTAAGCGGCGGCCGACTGCTGGATCGTGTTGATCGTGCGGCTGAACCGGCGGATCGGGTTTTGCAGCAGCCGCAAATACGCCATGAACGCGACGATCGTGCCGATCGTCATTTTGCCGTCCATCGTATGCATCGCGCCGACGATCAGAACGGCGGCCAATCCGAGAAATAGCATGAAGTCGATGAAGGGCTCGAAGGATGCACGGATTTTGACCGCGTTCAGGTTGGCGTCCATATTGGTCCGGCTGCGGACCGCGAAGCGATCCGCCTCGAACGCTTCGTTCGAGAAGGACTTGATCAGCCGGATCGAGGATAACGTATCCTGCAGATGGCTGCTCACCTCGGCGACCGTCTCCTGCACTTTCTTGAAGGCGGCGCGCATTCTTTTGCCGAAGAAGTGGGTCGTCGCGATCATGACGGGGAACGTCAGAAGGACGATGAGCGTAAGCTGCCAATTAATCCACAGCATATAAGCCGCGACGGCGACGAAGGTGAACCAGTCGGTAACGAGCGACATCATGCCGGAAGACACGAGCTGCTGCAGCATGTTGACGTCGTTCGTCACCCGCGACATCAGATCCCCGGTCCTGTTGCGGTCGAAAAATTCGATATCCAGCTTCTGAATATGGCGGTACATCTCGCTCCGGATATCGTAGACGGCGCGCTGGCCGACCGACGCCATCAGCATGCTGCTCAGAAAATGGAAGACGCCGAGCAGGACCGCCGTGCCGAGGACGCCGGCGCCGATCCAAACCAATGCGCCGTAGCGTTTGTCCGGAATGATGACGTCGATCGTATATTGGGATAGCCTCGGAATGGCAAATTCGAGCAGCGAGACGGCGATCATGCAGAAGAACGCCGCCGCCAGCAGCAGCCAATGAGACCGCACGTGAAAAAACATCCGCTTGTACATCGCCCATATGCTGCCGGACTTCGGCTTCGCGGCAGGCTGCCCGTAGCGGCGGGCGCCCGGAGCGCCGGGCGAGAAGGTCGCTTTGGCCATTACCCGCTCACTCCTTCCGGCGCGGCGGAACCGGGGCCGCCTGCCGCCAGAAGACGGCGGATTTGCTGCTGCTGGTCGCCCAGAAGGCGCTTCAGCCGGTCCGACAGCTCCTTGCTGGCGGACGTCTCGCGCTCCGCCCGCGTCACGAGCTGCACAAGCTCGATCGCTTCCTGCGACAGCCCGAGCTTCCTGCGGATCTTCTCGTAGCGGAACGCCTCCGCCTCAGGCGACGGGAGGCCGCCAGCGGCCGGATCGCGTCCCGATCTGTCCGGCAGGATCGTCAGAGCGGAGCGGCCTTGGTCCGTGATGGCATACGTTTTCTTGCCGCCGTCTTCCTCCCGCGAAGAGACGAAGCCCTGTTCCTCGAGCGTCTGGAGCGCCGGATAGATCGAGCCTGCGCTTGCCACGTAGAGGCCGCCCGAACGTTCCTCGAGCGCCTTCATCATCTGATAGCCGTGCATCGGCTCGCCTTCCAGCAGCCGGAGCAGGGCGATCTTCACGCCGCCGCGGCCGAAATACCGCTTCCCGCTGCCTCGTCTGCCGTCTGCGGAGGCGTCCGTTCTGTTATTTAGCTGATCCGTCTGCTCTTCCGTCGGTCCATTCGTCATAGGCAATCACCTCTTTTGTCTCGAATACGATATATCGTAATTATAAATTAACGATATATCGTATTGCAATCATCTTTTTGTTAAGTGCGCTAACTCGGGCGGGAACGGGCTGGCGAGCGGGGTGAGCTCTTCTAAAGCATTGACAATGATAATTATTATTATTTACCTTGCATAAAAATAATTGCCGTTCACCGGAAGCGAGGCAGCCGGAATGGTCCGACCCGGCCGCTCTTCCGTATTAACCCGTGCGGGGAGGGCAACCCTGAATAGAGCGAGCGGCCCTTGACCGGGCTGCTTCCTCGCATTTACGATAAGGATATTCCTATAGATCCGTTTGCGGCGGCAAGATTCGGGAAGAAAGGCAGAGTGCGGATTCGTGAAGCAGCTTTTAATTCTATTTACCGGCGGTACGATCGGCAGCAGAAAGCAAGGAGCAGGCATCGACGTAAACGAGTCGGGCTCCTACGCGCTGATCGACGCCTACGACGAGAGCGCCATGCGGCGGGACGATATCGTTCTGCATACGGCGCAGCCATTGAATTTATTGAGCGAAAATATTACGCCCGCCGATTACCGGACGCTGGCGGCGGCCATCCGGGACGTCGACCGGTCCAAGTACGACGGCGTGATCGTCACCCACGGCTCGGACACGCTCGCTTACGGCGCCGCGATGGTCAGCTATTTGTTCGCGGATACGCGGATGCCGATCGTGCTGACGGCGAGCAACTATCCCATAGCCGACGAGCGGAGCAACGGCCTGCGCAACTTCGCGAACGCGATCGATTACGCGGCGGACGAAGAGTTGCCCGGCGTATTTGCCGTCTACGAGAACGATCTCGGCGAGCCGCTCGTTTATTTGGGGACGAGAATGACGCAGGCGGTGTCGTTCACCGATCAATTCGGCAGCCCGTACGGCGTGCCATACGGGATGATGAAGGACCGCCGGTTCGAATGGCGGGACCATCCCGGCAATCCGAGTCCGGCGTCGCTTAGCCGGCGGCCGCCCGCCCAGCCGGATTGGAAGCCGGACACGCTGCGCATCGACGACGGCATCGTATACATAAAGCCTTACCCGGGGTTGAACTATTCGTATTACGACTTCTCGGCCCGCCGGCCGAAGGCGGTGCTGCACGATCTGCATCACTCGGGCACCGCGTGCGCGGCGCCGGACGGCCCGTATTCGCTTCCGCGGTTCATCGAGCGCTGCCGCTCGCTCGGCATCGACTTCTACATTTGCCCGGTCAGGGATCGAACGGACGCGCTGTATTCGTCCTCGCTCCGGCTGATCGAGGCGGGTGCCATCGTCATCGAGAAGATGTCGGCGGAGGCGGCCCTGATGAAGCTTATGCTGGCGCTCGGCTTGCATGACGATGCGGAGAAAGCGCGGCGGTTCGTTACGGGCGGAGCGCTGTTCTACGAAACCAACGAGGCTTAAAGCTGCAAGACGCCGTTCATTAATCCAATCGAATAGGGAAAAGGGGAATTGACAATGGGACAAACACCGATTCGCGTAGGGGACAAAGTGCCGAATTTCAAGCTGCAGGCTTCGAACGGGAAGGATGTGCAACTGGCCGATTATGCCGGCAAGAAGCTGGTCGTTTATTTTTACCCGAAGGACATGACCCCGGGCTGCACGGCGGAATCGTGCGATTTTCGCGATTTTAACGGGGAGTTCGCCGCCCATAACGCGGAGGTCGTCGGGATAAGCCCCGACGATCTGGCGTCGCACGAGCAGTTCGTCGGCATGCATTCGCTGCCGTTCCTGCTGCTGTCCGACACGGACCATGCCGTCTCCGAGCTGTTCGGCGTATGGAAGCTTCGCAGCCGCGACGGCGCGGAATTTATGGGCATCGAGCGTTCCACGTTCCTGATCGACGAGAGGGGCGCGCTCGCCCGGGAGTGGCGCTCTGTCGACGTAGACGGCCACGTGAAGGAAGTGCTCGAAGCGGTGAAGAGCGTCTGACGGTCAAAAAAATAAAGGCTCGCCCGAGCGGCAAACGGTTGCCGCATCGGGTGAGCCTTCTTTACTCTTCTTTCTCCTCTTTCTTCCAGCTAGGCAGCTGGCTGACGTAGCTGTCGGACAGATTCAGAAGCTCCAGCGCGCGCTGGTACTCGTCCTCGGTCGCTTCCTGCTCCGTTACGCCGTCGCCGGCGAGCGAATAATGCTTGCCGTCCTCGAAGCCGCTGCCGGACATGAACAGCTCCTTGCTGCTTAAGAACGAACCGGAAGGCAAATAATAACGCTGAGGCAGCACATTGTACGTCTGGTTGAACAAATCCTGGCCGAAATGGATATGATCCTCGAGCGAGATGCCGAGCAGGTTGGCGATTGTCGGAAGCAGGTCGACTTGTCCGCCCAGCTGGTCGAATACTTTCGGCTCCGTCAGGCCGGCAGACGCCACGACGAGCGGAATGTTGATCATATCGGTGTAGCCGTATTCCCGGCCGTATATTTCGGCCATCAGCTCCTTGTCCTCGCGGTCCAGGGAGTAGATCGGCAGGCCGAGATGGTCGCCGTACAGCAGAATCAAGCTGTCGTCCCAGATACCGCGCGCCTTTAGATCTTCGATGAACACGCCGAGCGCGTAGTCCGCATAGTTCTGGGAGCGGATGTAATCGCCGACGAAGGTGTCTTCGTAACGCTCCGGCAGTGTCATCTTGTATTTATTCTCCGGAATCGTGAACGGATGATGCGCCGTCATCGAAATAACGTGCGAATAGAACGGCTTGCCGGACTTGTGCATGCGGTCGAGCTCCTCCGCCGTCTTGGCGTACAGCCGCTCGTCCGAGGAACCGAAAAATATCGTATCGTCCGTGCCGAAAAACTTCTGATCGTAATAACGGTCGAAGCCGAGCCCCTTGTACAGCTCGCCGCGGTTCCAGAACTCGACGACGTTCGTATGGAAGGTCGTCGTGTCGTAGCCGTGCGCACTGAGCAGCTTCGGCAAGCTTGGCAGCTCCTTGTCCGCGTATTCCATCGTGGCCGCGCCGCGCGGCGGGATGTAGAACGACGTATTGACGACGAATTCCGCGTCGGACGTATTGCCTTGGCCGACCTGCTGGTAGAAGTGCTTGAAATAGTAGTTTTCGTTGACGAGCTTATTGATGTTCGGCGTAATTTCCTGCCCGTCGATTTTCAGGTTGACGAGGAAGTTTTGGAACGACTCCATCTGCAGGATGATGACGTTCTTCCCGGCCGCCTTCTGCCACAATTGAGGCTCGGCGGGCCGCTCGATCTTTTTGACCGAGTCGATTTTGTCCTGCGTGATCTGGTTCGGATCGACGTAGTCCACTTCTTTCTTGGAGAAGATCATGTACGCCTCGTAGTTGAGAATGCCCATTTGCTCCGCTTTGACGATCTCGTTCATGCTGGCGCGGTTCGGCAAAATGTTGAACAGGCACAGGGCGACCGATACGCTGAACAGCGCGACGACCAGCCGCTTGCTCTCTTTCTTCGAGCCTTCCTTCTTCCAATTAAGAGCTTTCTTCGGCCGGAACAAAATAACGGCCATAATAATAATGTCGAGGAAGATAAGCAGGTAATACGGGTCCATGAGCGAGAACACGCTGTTCTTGACCGCGGTTACCTGATTCACCTGCTGCAGCGCCAAATAGGTTACGATGACGCCGTAGTACTTATAATACATAATGACGGCGAACAGAATCAGCGTCATGACCAGATTGGCTATCAAATAGCATAGCAGCTTGCGCTTGGAAGCGAACCACTCTATCAAACAATATACGATGAGAACGAACGGAATTTCTTTCAGAATAGTTGTCCAGGAAAACCCGTCCTCGAATATGACCATCCACGCCAAATAGCTCTTAAGCAGCATGATGAACGAGAAGAACAGGATCGGCCTGGTGCCGAGCAGTCGTTTGGGAGTTAGGAACGTCACATGATCGCCTTCCTTTCACAGCAAAAACAGGCCGTCTAGTAGAGCCAGCCAGCCCGCCTGAAGTAATATATACGTACGCTGAAGTCATATCCATTATGCTCCGAATTGCAGGCCGTTGTCAAAAGGCAAAAGGCACCTTCAGGACCAGCGGGGCGGTAACGCCGGTTTATTAGAATTATAAACTTTGGCGTCCCGATTGAAACATTGCGGCGGTTTTAGTAGTCTATTAATTAGTCCGATTTTGAGGGACGCCTGGCCTAGACCATAATCATGACATGAAATATATGTAAATACAATAGGTGGAGGACTCCCATGAAAAAAAGAAGAAGAAGGTTTCTGCTATTCGTTATGGTGTGCGCGGCGATGGTGATCGGTTACGCCGTCGTGCAATCGAGCGGTTCGGAGACGATTCCGCCCAAGCAGTCGGCGGCGGATGGCGGAAGTAGCGCAACCGGCGGAGAGACGCAGGGCGAGCTGGGCTCGGGCGCCGCGGAGGAGGCTGCCGGAGGGAACGCGGGCGGCGAAGCGCCGGCCGGCGGATCCGAAGGGGACGAGCAGGCGGAAGCGCCGACGAACGGCGGCGAAGCCGGAAAGCCGGCGGACGAGCCTTCTTCGGGCGAAGGACAAGGACAAGGACAAGGACAAGGACAAGGGCAACCCTCCACCGGTACGACGGAGGACGGCATCGCCGTCATCGCGGAGCCCGCGAGCATCGGCGTGCTGGTCAACAAGCAGAATAAGCTGCCGGAGGATTACAATCCGACGGATTTGGTCTACCCGGACGTCCGGTTTATCTTCTCGGAGAAGACCGAGAAGCGCATGCTGCGCAAGGAAGCGGCGACCGCGCTGGAGAAAATGTTCGAATCAGCGGAAGGGGACGGCATTCTGCTTGCCGGCGTATCGGCGTACCGTTCCCACAGCACGCAGAAGTCGCTGTTCGAGCGTTACGTCAAGCGGGACGGCCTGGTGAAAGCGAGAACGTACAGCGCATATCCCGGCACGAGCGAGCATGAGACGGGGCTCGCCATCGACGTCTCCGGCAGCGACGGCAAGTGCGCGGCGGACGACTGCTTCGCGGATACGGACGAGGCGGAATGGCTGGCTTCGCACGCGCATGAGTACGGCTTTATCATTCGTTACCCGGATGGCAAAGAGGACATTACGGGCTACCAATACGAGCCATGGCATATCCGGTATGTAGGCGAGGAGCTGGCCTCGGAGCTCGCGGAGAGCGGCGAGACGCTCGAAGAGTATTACGACGCCGTTCCGGTTGCAAAATAAGACAAGCCATAGGGCAGCGCAAGCCAATTTAGATCGGTTCGGCGAAAAGCTTGCGCTGCTTTCTATTGGTGAAGCCTTTCGTTACAGCTTTGGTTCGAACGTTTTGCAATCCGTCTCCTCGGAGTTGCTCGCTTGCTTGCCGCGGTTGCTCACGACATAGATGGAGGTAGCGGCGCAGAGATTGCCAGCCGCCCAGTATTTGCAGGAATTCACTTCGCACAATACGTCTTTAGCCATTGGTTTCTCACCTCCTTGGCTTTAGGATAGACAATCGATATATCGTTTTATACTTACGAAGGGATGGGTTAGCCGTGTCCATGAAGCTTTATTTTAATCACGATGCGGGCGTCGACGATCTCGTGTCGTTGTTTCTGCTGCTGCAAATGGACGACGTGGAGCTGATCGGCGTATCCGTTATTCCCGCCGACGGTTATTTGGAGCCCGGCGTCAATGCCAGCCGGAAAATTATCGACCGGTTCGGAAAGCCGGCGAGTCATGCGAATGTCGAGGTGGCGAGGTCGAACTCCAGGGGGCGCAACCCGTTCCCCGCGGAGTGGCGGATGCATACCTTCTTCGTCGACGCGCTGCCGATCCTGAACGAGTCGGGGACGATGCTGACCAAGGAAGCCAAGATCCCTGCACACCGGCATATGATCGAGCGGATTCGGGAGTCGGACCGGAAGGTGACGCTGCTCTTTACGGGCCCGCTGACCGATCTGGCGCGCGCGCTCGACGAGGCGCCGGATATCGAGGCGAACATCGAGCGGCTTGTGTGGATGGGAGGCACGTTCCGGGACGTAGGCAACGTGCTGGAGCCTGAGCACGACGGCACGGCGGAATGGAACGCGTTCTGGGATCCGGAAGCGGCGGCGCGCGTATGGGAGAGCGGCATCCCGATTCTGCTGGTCGCGCTGGAGAGCACGAACAAAGTGCCGCTCACGCCGAAGATTCGCGCCCGCTGGGCATTGCTGCGCAGGCATGTCGGCCTCGACTTCGTCGGCCAATGCTACGCGGCATGTCCGCCTCTCGTTTACATGGAGACGAATTCGACCTATTATTTGTGGGACGTGCTGACGACGGCCGTCGTCGGCAATCCCGGTCTCGTCGAGACGCGGACCGTGCGGAGCGCCGTCATCAAGGACGGCCCGAGCCAGGGGCGCACGGTCGAGACGGAGGGCGGAAGGCCCGTCAGTCTCGTGCACGACGTCGACCCGGACCGTTTCTTCGACTATATAACGGACTTGGCCGCTGGCGCGGATTCGAATGCGGGGAGCGATTAAAAAAACCGGCCGGGACGTTTCGTCCCGGCCGATCTTCCCCGCGATAAATCTATTCGTCCTGGGCATAGCCCCGATAACCGGCCGCGAATGTTCCGAATCCGTCCGGTTTAAATTCGACTCTGCCCGTGGCGTCATTATACTTCGAGCTGCTTACAGCTTCGATGTTGCCGGCGTCGTCGATCTCCCAGACTGCAACTTTGCTCGGTTTGTCTTCCGGCTTGAGCGTATAAGCGATTTCCCCTCTAACGTCGCTGCTTTTGACCGCCGAGAGTTGTTTTCCGTCCACGCTCATGTTGAAATCGTATGCGGAACTACCGGCGATACCCGCCGGGATCGCGGATGCATCGACTTTGGCAATCGACAGCTGCATGGTGTCCGCCGCTTTCATCTTGTTGTTCGAAAGAATCTTCGAATTGACGGTGACGGCTGCCGCTCCGATGTCCAGCTTGATGTTGCGCACTTCGATATCGCGCGCCGTTACGATCGGCTGTACAGGCAGAAGCAGATTGACCTTGCCGGCGTTATCGGCCGTTTTCACTTTGACGGTAACCGTCTGGCCGGCTGCGCTGCGAATAGCCGATTTAAGCGTCGCCGTATTGACCTTCACATTTACCGTGCCGCTGTTGTCCGCGGACGCATCGATTTTGATCGTGCCTTTGTTTACCGCTGCTGCTGTGACCGTCACGACTGCCGCGGCGGTTTGGCCGCCCTCGACCGCTGTAGCCGTAATTCGGGCCGTGCCCGGCGCTGCCGCCTTAACGTCACCGTTCGCATCAACCGTTGCAACCGCCTCGTTGTCGGACGACCACGATACCGCCCGGTTATCGGCATTCGCCGGCGTTACCGACGCCGCCAGCTTGGTGCTCGTTCCCGCTGTGAGTGCAACTTCACTTTTATCCAGGCTTACACCGGTTACCGCTTGGTCGCTTAAGATCGCCGTCAGGAAGATTAACGGAGAGTTGTAGTTTAGCGCTTGTTCGTTCGTTTCCCAGTCTACCGTCGACTCATTATAGGCTTTTGCCGGGAATTTCGCACGCCAATTGTTCGGACCGCCAACCATGTAGCCTGGCGGCGTTTCGACGATGAAGTCACTCATGTAAATCGTGTGGTGCGTCTTGTGAATACGGTGCTCGCCTTCACCGGTAATGTAACTCAACTGCAGAGGGTTAATGCCAAGCAAGTAGTTGAGGTTGCTCTGTGCGAGTTTTTTCACCGTTTGAGCATCGTATTGGTCTGTAAGCCGGCTCCCGATCGCCAAACTCATCGGAACGCTGGCTACGTTCGAATTGGCACCCCAGTAAAACCCTTCATTTGTAGAATTGCCCCATACTGCGCCCATCGTCGTTTCAATGACCTTATTCTTCCAGTTCGTAAACTTCGTCGTGAACCACGACTTTACGGCAGCATCGGGAGCACTTGCGCTCAAGTAATGATAGAAGCCGATCATCTCCATACCGTTAATGCCGTGGGAGAAGGTCTCATTCGAAAAAATAGTTTCAAAAGCCGTATAGTTCGCCTTCACGTAATCGCCGTACTGCGCTTCGCCGGTTGCTCTATACAACGCTGCAGCTGCGTAGAAGCGATCGTTTTGGTCAACGTTATCATTGTACGGTCCAGACGGTTGCTCGATGACCTGCGGATTGGCCGCCAGATACGTCCAGCCTTTCTTGGCTGATTCCAGCAGAACTTCGGCGTACGGCTGAAGTTCAGGTACACTTCTGAACACCACGGAAGCATGTGCAAGGATCCCTGCCGTATTCGCCGTCATCACTGTCGGGATCTGGGTGCCGTCTCCGTCCATAATGAATCGGTTCGGTGCAGGATCCCGATTCACATAAGAGTAGAAGCCGCCGTTTGCGTGCTGCATTTTCAACAAGAAGTCGGTTTCAAACTTAATTTCGTCCAGTAAATCCGGAATGCCGTTGCCGCTTTCCGGGATATTCAATTGTCCGTCGGTAAAGCGGTCAGGATAAAATTCATAAGCCCACAATAGATCGGACACGGCGGTTGCGCCTGCGGTAACGTATTTCCCTGTATCTCCGGCATCCCACCAACCGCCGGAAACATCCTTCGTAACAGACGGGTTTGATTGAAGCGGAAGGTTATTGTCTTGCTTATGCGCTCCAATGCGCTCGAATTCTCCGGCGTGAGCGGCCTCAAGGTCTACATTCGCTCTCTGGTAGTAAAAGAACTTCTGTACATCCTTAAGCAATCCGGCATATATACCGTTTCCAATCGTGAAGGGCACAGACGGTGCGGCTACGCCGCTAACCGTTACGTAGAAATCGCCCTCTTCGTTCAGCACTGTAAAGTCGGCTTTAAAAACTTTCTCCCCGGATAAAGAATCGTAAGCCTCCACAAGGGATAATGTGCCGGAATGCGCAATGCTGTTATCCGACTGACGCCTAACCTCAAAAGCAGTGCCGACATCGGCCGATAATTCATTGTAATACCCGCTGACCAATGCGTATTTTTCGCCGCCCAGCGGATAACCTACCTGATTGACTTTAATCGGAGCGGCGGAAACTTCCTTGTCCGGCGATACGATCTTCATGTTCGAGATCCAAAAGGTTATCGGCTCGCCGTCTACAGCGGACAACTTCAAAAGTTGAACCTGCTTCTTATCAAAAAGCTGGTTGCTGTCAAAAATCGTTTTGAGCGGTATCGATACGTGGGTCCATGTTTGGGTAACCGGAACATACGTGTTTATGTTGGCGGAGAGAGCGTCTTGTCTCGTCTCTTCCGGATTGCTGTCCTGGTCCTTATAAAATTGTCCGTCCACCATTCGTTCATGAACGACATCTTGAAAGCCAATAACGAAGCCTTCTCCCCCCGCTTGTCCGACAACATCGAATTCAAGCGTGCCGTTCTCGTAATAGGGCGAAAAGTCAATCGTCTGCCAGCCGTTTACGGTAAATTGACTTGCCCACCATTCTGTAGTGGAAATTCGGAATGCCTGCTGATTTAAGTAGGTTTCGCTTATCGTTTGGCTGCCGAAACCCCATCCGAACCCGTTGATCGTAATGTCGCGCAGCTTGTTCCAATCCGCACCCCCCGGCGGCAAATAAGGGTCTGCAGCACTTGCGGCCATACCGCCCGGTACAGCAGACATGACAGCGATTGCAATAAATAATACGATTGGAAGTAACCTCTTTCTCATGCTTTGGAACTTGATTGTGTACACATAGAGACCTCCCTGAATGATGATATTAAAGTGCTTTAATCGTTTATACGACACTAAAGAAAGCGCTCGCATATATAATAATTTATCCTCTTACTCTTTCATACCCCAACAATTAGAGATAGATTCATAGGAAAATTGTTTGTCCAAATATAAGAATTTATAAGTTTTGCACTTATAAAATTGCTTATATTTCATCGCAAAACGAGCTTATGCCGCCAAAAGACGGCGTCAGCCTTTTACACTTGAACCATAAAAAACCCGGCAGCCGCGCGATCTAATCGCGTGCGGCCGCCGGGCTTTTCTTTAGTCCATCTCGTAGATCGAGCCGGACTTGCTGGCATACAGCTCGGCGTACACCTTCTCGGCGTAAGCGTCGGTCATGCCCGAAATGTAGTCGGCCACGAAGCGCGGCCAGTTCCACTTGTTCCGGTGCAGCTCGAAATTTTCGATCCAATCCGGCGGAATGATCAGCCTGCCGTAATCCGGCACCTTGAAGCTGTCCCACAGCCGGCGGATCATGATCTCGCTTCGCATCTGCAGCCGCTGCACGCGGAAGTCCTTGATCAGCGTCACCCACGCGAGCTTCTTCAAAATTTCCATCGTCCGCAGCAGATCGATGTCCTGCTGGCCGTTGTTCACGAACGTAACCTTCTTCCAGCCGGTGGCCGGGTCGTCGATGATGCCGACCTTGCCGGCGAAGATGCTGACCCAGCGCGCTTTCATCTCGCGCCGCGTCCGGGACGGCTCGCGCTCGCAGCCCATATATAACGCTTCCCATTGCTCCAAATACTGCGCGAGCACCCGCTTCACCATCGCGGGAATGTCGACCTCTCCCCAGCCGACGCTCGTATTGCCCTTATCCTCGACGATCTCCTGCACAAGATGGTCGATCAGCCGGTTGTCCTCGAAGAAGGTCCGGTTCATCTGGATTTTGCCGGCGCGGATGCCGTCCTCGATATCATGCGTGGAGTAGGCGATATCGTCGCACAGGTCCATGAGCTGCGCCTCGAGCGTCGAGCAGCCGATCGGCATGCCCCACGCGCGGCGGAGCTGCTCGATCTCGCTCCACTCGGTCCGGTACACGCCCTTCAGCCGGCCCGGCTCGTCGAGGCCGAACGGGTATTTGTTGACGGCCAGCAGCACGGCCGCCGTCAGGTCGAGCCCGCTGCCGCTTCCGGCGCGCTTCTCCAGAAACATGAGGATGCGGAAATTTTGCGCGTTGCCCTCGTACGGGATGCCGTGCTCCTCCATCAGCAGCCGGTTCAGTACCTCCTCGCCTTTATGGCCGAACGGCGGGTGGCCGAGATCATGCGCCAGGGCGGCGATTTCCACGACCGCGGGGTCGAGCACGAGCCCGGGATGCTCCTTGCGGCTTAGAAAATCGTACTGCTTCCCCAGCCGGCGGGCGACCTCCCGCGCGATTTGCGATACCTCCAGCGAATGCGTGAGCCTTGTCCGGTAGTAATCGCCCGATCCGGCTCCGAATACTTGCGATTTGCCTTGCAACCGCCGAAAGGCGGGGGATTGGATCAGCCGGGCGTAATCCCTCTCGTATTCGTCGCGCTCCTCGCTAAACGTGCCGAGCGCCTTCTCGTCCAGCCGCAGCTTTCTAATGTCCATCTTCGTTCCTCCAATGCCTTCCCTGCGGGTCTGATTTATATCGTGAAACGGGCTTGCGCCGTTCGGGGACGGCGGCGTCCGTTTACGGTTCGCTCCAAGCGAACGGGCCGGCAGCTTGTGCCGCGCGGCGGCGCTTGCGGCGCCTTGTCCGTTTACGCTGAATTGTAGCATATTTTCAAGCTTGAACATACTTCGTCCATAGAGTATGATCGCATTAACTTCGACATACGACTGAGGTGCTCTTATACGAATGGCCATTATGCAGAACGCATACGCATTAATTACGCTCCTGAACATTTTTTTGGCGGTTACCGTCATCTTCCTCGAGAGGCGCAACGCCAGCACGACCTGGGCGTGGGTCATGGTCCTCTTCTTCATCCCGGTCATCGGGTTCATTCTGTATCTGATCTTGGGCCAAAAGATTCGCCGGCGAAAGCTGTATAAGCTGCTCGGCGACAGCCAGCGAATCATCGAGCATACGGTGGAGAGGCAGATGCGCCAGCTGCGGGACCGCGAACTCGCATTCAACGATCCGGCGATGCACGATTACCAGGACATGATCTACATGAATTTGCGCTCGAGCTACGCGGTGTTCACGAGCAACAACGCGGTCGAGATTTTTACCGAGGGCAACCAGAAGTTCGATGCGCTGCTGAAGGATATCGAAGAGGCGGAGCATCACATCCACCTCGTCTATTACATCGTCCGCGACGACGAGCTCGGTAGACGGCTCGTGAAGGCGCTGGCCGCCAAGGCGGAGCAGGGCGTCGAGGTCAAATTTTTGTACGATCATATCGGTAGCTCCAGCCTGCCCCGAAGATACTTTCGAAAGCTGCGGGAGGCCGGCGGCAAGGAGGCGGCGTTCTTCCCGTCCCGCATTCCGTACTTGAATTTGAAAATCAACTACCGCAATCACCGGAAGCTCGTCATTATCGACGGCAAGGCAGGCTATATCGGCGGCTTCAATATCGGGGACGAATATTTGGGGCTGAACGAGCATTTCGGCGAGTGGCGGGATACGCATCTGAAGGTTCGCGGCAACGCGGTGCTGCAGATGCAGGCGCAGTTCCTCATGGACTGGAACCTCGCCGCTTCCGGCAAAATCGAGCTCAGCGAGCAGTATTTTCCGATTATTAGAGACAATCCGGGCCCGATCGGCATGCAGCTGGTCGCGAGCGGACCCGATACGGAGTACCAGCAAATTAAAGATGCCTACATCAAAATGATTTACGCCGCCAAGCGGACGATCTGCCTGCAAACGCCGTATTTCGTGCCGGACGAGAGCCTGATGACGGCGCTGAAGATCGCGGCCCTGTCGGGCGTCGACGTCCGCATCATGCTGCCGAGCAAGCCGGATCACTTCTTCGTCTATTGGGCGACGCATTCGTATTTGGGGGAACTGCTGGCCGGCGGGGTGAAATGCTATTTGTACGAGAAGGGCTTCCTCCACGCGAAGACGCTCGTCATCGACGGCAAGATCGCATCGGTCGGAACGGCCAATCTCGATATTCGCAGCTTCAAGCTCAATTTCGAAATGAATGCGTTTATTTATGATACGCAGACGGCGGCGGAGCTGCAACGCATTTTTGAACAGGACGCGGTCTACTGCAGCCGTCTGACCGCCGAGCGCTACGCGGCGCGCCCGCTGATGAACCGCCTCAAGGAATCGGTATCGAGGCTGCTCAGTCCGATCCTTTGAACGGCATGAGAAAAGGGATTCCGCTTATCGACGATAACCGAAATCCCTTCACATACTTGTTAACCGGCTATTCAATTTATTCAAACGCTCCAATCCGCTTCTAAACGCTTAATTCTTGTATCCTTTCCGTAAGTATGCCGTATGATGCCGCCGACATTCGCAACATTCCGCCCCGGTTCCCGCATGTCCGATAAGCTTCTATACGGAACTCCTTTCCGAATTAGTGGGACACGCTTCGCTAACCTACTTCAATGGACTATCCCCTTTCGTTTGGTATAGGCTAAGTATACTCTTTTATTAGAATTTTGTAAATATTCAGATTATTCGTTTGATGAAAAAATTATGACGGTTCGACATCATCTTTTATCGAGAATTGACGGGGAAAGAGATGGAATCGATAATGGAAGTAAGACTTGTTTTTGTCATTGTAAGGAGGCGATCGCTTGCCCGAACAAGCGGAGAATAATGCCCTGAAGGAGACGCAGGGATCCAGCATCTGCGAAGTGCTGCTCATACTCGGAGCGAAGTGGGCCTTTCTCGTGCTCGACGAGCTGCTGGCCGGCCCGGCGCGTTTTAACCAGCTGAAGAAGAAAATAGCGATCATTAAGACGCAGTCCCTTACGGATACGCTCCGCCATTTGGAGAAGAACGGCCTCGTCCGCCGCCAGGTGTATCCGACGGTGCCCGTGACGGTGGAGTATTCGCTGACCGAGAAGGGAAGCGACTTCCAGACGGCGCTTAAGGAAATGGAGAAATGGGTGCAGAAATGGGGCGGCCGGGATAGCGAAGGTTAACCGGATATTCGCGCAAGAGGTCAAGCTTCATTCCCGCGGATGAGGTTGACCTATTTTTATTCTATATTTATACTTAGTCTAAAGTCATTTATATAAAAGAGGAATGATGCCAAGTGGCCAAAATTAACTTGACGGTTCAGCGCAAAGCGATCTACGAGGTGGTGCAGCATGCGCACGACCATCCGACGGCGGCTGACGTAATCGACCGGCTGCGGGATAAAGGGTTTAACTTCGCGTACGGGACGGTGTACAACTCGCTTCGCTATTTGACGGACGCCGGCTTGATCCGCGAGCTTAAGCTGGGCGAGGCGGTAAGCCGGTACGACGCCAGGACGGAGGAGCATCAGCACATCGTCTGCACGGGCTGCGGCAGGGTGGACGAGGTGATGGCGGAGTTGCCGAAGGGATGGCTGGAGCGGGTGGCAGGCGAGACGAACTATACGATCGAGCACGCGCAGGTCGTGCTGGAAGGGGTGTGCGAGTCATGCAAAGCGAAACGGTCTTAAACGGCGCGGCTTCTGAATTGATCGGCAACAAGCTCGATCTCCATGAGCCGGCGGGCTACGACGGCGCGGCGGAGGAGAGCGGCGGCATGCAGCTCTGCTCCTTGACCCAGCGGGTCATGATCATCAGCCCGATGCCCGAGCGGGTGAAGGGGCTGCTCGTCGCGCTGTCGGCGAAATGCTTCGACGTCTTCTCGCTCCACGATTTCAACCAAGGCATGCTGCAGAGTCTGCAGCCGGAGCTGCTCGTGTACGACGCGATTCCCGTCGCGCATCCGTCCGGAGGCAATACGCTGCAGGCCGGCGAGGAGCTGCTGCGGTCCGCCGGGGAGCACGGCGTTCCCGTCTTGCTCCTGACGGACCGGCCACCTAGCGATGCCCGCGAAAGCGCGTCGCTCGGGGCTGCGGAGCTGCTCGTATGGCCGGCGAAGCCCGAGGAGGCGCTGCAGCGGATCAACCGCATGCTGATGAACCGCCCGGCGCCGGCGCCGGGCGCGCCTTCGGACGACATTCGGGCGTTCAAGGATATCCGCATCGATCTGAAAAAAATGACGGTCGACCGCAGCGGCCAGCGGGTCGAGCTGACGAAGACCGAATACGACCTGCTGCTCCATTTCATTACGTCCGACGGCTCCGTGCTGACGCGCGAATCGCTGCTCGATACGGTATGGGGGCTGCAGTTCTACGGAGGCAGCAACCTCGTCGACGCCCATATCAAGAGCTTGCGCAAGAAGCTCAAGGACAGCGCGGTTTCGCCGAAATACATCGTCACCGTGCGCGGTTCCGGCTATCGGCTGGCGGATGAACGCGACCGGTAAAGGGTGCGGCGTCCGCACAGCGCTCCGCCGGCATTCGCCGTAAGTCAAGCGCTCAGCCTGTTGTGCTTCATGAAACATTCATGTTTCGTTCATGGGGTTTTCATGACGGTTGTCTGCCCATCCGGTATGATTGGTTTATAGAATTTAGATCAAGTCTAAATATATAATCTAATCATCGAGGTGCTGAACATGGAAAACATCCTAACGACGAATCAAGGCTCGCCGGTTGGCGATAATCAAAGCTCCCGCACGGCGGGGCAGCGCGGTCCCGCATTGTTGGAAGACTATCATCTGCTGGAGAAGCTGGCCCACTTCGACCGGGAGCGCATTCCCGAGCGGGTCGTGCATGCCCGGGGCGCGGGCGCGCATGGCGTGTTCCGGACGGAGGCGAGCATGAAGGAGCATACGAAGGCGCATTTCCTGCAGGAGGCGGGCACGGAAACGCCGGTGTTCGTCCGGTTCTCGACGGTTATCGGCGGAACGGGCTCGCCGGAGACGTCCCGCGATCCGCGCGGCTTCGCGGTTAAGTTTTATACGCGGGAAGGCAACTACGACATCGTGGGCAATCACCTGCCCGTCTTCTTCATCCGCGACGCGATGAAGTTCCCGGACATGGTCCATTCGCTGAAGCCGGCGCCGCATACGAATTTGCAGGATCCGGCCAGATACTGGGACTTCATGACGCTGAGTCCGGAATCGACGCATATGCTGACCTGGCTGTTCTCCGACGACGGCACGCCGGCGAACTACCGCGAAATGGACGGCTTCGGCGTGCACGCCTTCAAATGGAGCAATGCGGAAGGCAAGCAGACCTACGTGAAATACCACTGGAAGTCGCTTCAGGGCGTGCGCAATTTTACAGCCGAGGAGGCGGGCGAGATGCAGGGCAATGATTTCAACCACGCGACTCGCGATCTATACGATGCGATCGAGCTCGGCGACTTCCCGCAATGGGCGCTGCATGTTCAGCTGATGCCGATCGAGCATGTCGACCGTTACGCGTTCGATCCGCTTGATCCGACGAAGGTGTGGCCGGAGGATATGTACCCGCTGCACAAGGCCGGCACGATGACGCTGAACCGCAATCCGGTCAACTACTTCGCCGAGGTCGAGCAGTCGGCATTCTCGCCAAGCGCGCTCGTGCCGGGCATCGAGCCTTCCGAGGACAAGCTGCTTCAGGGCCGCCTGTTCTCGTACCCGGACACACAGCGGTATCGCCTCGGCGCCAACTACCTGCACATTCCGGTAAACTGCCCGTACGCGCCCGTTCGCAACCATCAGCGGGACGGCGCCATGACGATGAAGACCGATCCGTCCCCCGTGAACTACGAGCCGAACAGCTCGTCCGAAAGCCCGAAGGAAGCTCCGGAATATGCCGATTCCCATGTGCCTCTACAAGGGACGGCCGGCCGCCGCAAAATCGACAAAACCGACGATTTCACGCAGGCCGGCGAGCGTTACCGTTCATTGTCCGAGCGGCAGCGGGCGAATTTGATCGCCAACGTCGCCCGCGAGCTGAAGCAGACGAACGACGACATCAGGCTGCGCGCCATATGCAACTTCTTCCGCGCCGACCGCGAGTTCGGCATGAAGCTGTCGGATGCGCTGGGCGTCGATATCCGCCAATATATCCCTCAGGGTTAACATAGACGAACAAGCCCTCCGCACGGTAATTTTTGATCGTGCGGAGGGCCTGTTTTTTGGTATGGCAGGGGAGCTTGGCTTGTTGGATGCTCCGTTTGTTCTCTCGGCTCGTGCATGTGCGTCGAAATTGTGCTTCTTGTTCGCCTCAAGACACTCCAGAAGTTTGCGTTCGAGGGACAGTGAGGCAACCTCACTAATGGATGAGGTAAACCTCACTAATTTAGCTCGATTCGTCTTCCTTCTGGCATTTAGTGAGGCTAACCTCATTCCCCGTGAAGACGGCCTCATGGCGAGTGAGGTTTGCTTCACTAATGTTCCGTCCCTCGGCGATAGGTCGTGAGGAGAGTGAGGTTTGCCTCACTAAGTGAGGCTGCTTCATTGTTGCAGGCTGGGCTCGAATGTCCTCCCGAACGTCCTCTCGAATGTCCACGGGAAGGGATCAGCTCACAAGTCGATCCAATATCGTTTCACCACGTTCCCGTCCTCCTCGATGTAGCTCTCGTCCTCTACGCCTCCGTTGTTTCGAATCGTCCGCTCGGATGCGGTATTCGTTGCGTCGCAGACGACCAGCGCTTTATCGATGCCAAGCTTCCTCGCCTCTTCCAAGGCGAGAGACAGCAGCTTCGTCGCGTAGCCTTTGCGCCTGTCGGACGGGCGAATGCCGTAGCCGATATGCCCGCCGCAATTGAACAGATGCTCGGTCAGCGAATGCCGGATATTGACGGCTCCCACGATCCGCTTCTCCTCCGTGACGAGCCAATACGTCGAATTGGTTACCCAGCCGTCCTGTACGCCCGCACCTGATTCCTGCTCCAGCAGAAACCGCACCATCCCGTCAAAATCCTCGGGGTCTCGGCTAATGACCCATGGCACCATATCTTCGCCGCTCTCGACCCATTCCCGGTAGAACGGCAAATAAGCCTCTTTTAATGCAGCGGCTGGCTTGACTAATGTAACTCGATCGCTCATGTAGCCTATCCCCTTCCTTTGCTAAAGTAAAAATGAACGCAACAGTCTGTCCCTGAATTATACATGGACTCGGCGCGTTGGCGGAATCAGGTCTTAAAATTAAACCTGATTGCAAAAGTAAGATTAAAACCAATCCGCAGTGTTATTATAAAGTTTGAATATCACTTTCTGTCTTAGATTAGCCGCCTCAATGGGCTTTACATTCTCAAGCAGCTATGGTAACCTTATTTCGACATCGATAGAAATAACGACAACGGATAAAGGTGTGGGGACGATGGCGGAGGATAACGCGGAAGTGCGGCAAGCGGTCAAAGTGTACAAAGCGCTCGGGGAACCGACGCGGCTCAAGATTGCTCTTCTCCTTACCGAGGAGCGGAATTTGTGCTGCTCCGACATCGGGAGCAAGCTGGAATCCGTCGCCGGCTCGACGCTGTCGCACCACCTGAAGCAATTGACGGACTGCGGCCTGCTGAGCACCCGCAAGGACGGCACCTACATCTATTATAGCGTGAACCGCGAATTGGCGCGGAAGTACGCGCCGTATTTGCTTGAAATATAGCGCATCGATGGCTGAATTTCGCCGCACAACGGGCTTTTGCGCGTTTGGCACGCAAGAGAGCCGCGCAAACGTTGTGTCATTTTTTTTCTTTACTATTTCTATATATTTAGAAATATAAAATCATGGAGTGGAGAGAGGAGCAACATCGTTATGTCAAACGTTTGGAAAATTTACATGCTCGCCGTCATCAGCTTTCTGGTCGGCACGTCCGAATTTATTATCGCGGGCATTCTGGATAAAGTAGCCGAGGACGCAGGCGTATCGGTAGCCGCTGCCGGTCAGCTGATTACCGTGTTCTCGCTGGCTTACGCCTTCGGAACCCCGATCCTGATGGCGCTGACCGCCCGGATGGAGCGGCGGAAGCTGCTGATCTACGCCCTGGCCGTATTTGCGGTCGGCAACGGCATCGCCGCTTTATTGCCGGGCTTCGGGTTCCTTGTGGCGTCGAGGATCGTCCTCGCGCTCAGCACCGGGGTATTCGTCGTGACGGCTCTTACCGTAGCGGCGAAGCTTGCCCCGCCCGATAAGCAGGGAAGCGCCATCGCGACGCTCGTCATGGGCTTCAGCACCGCGCTTATTATCGGCGTTCCGATCGGCAGGGTAGCCGCGGCCGCCTACGACTGGAAGCTGATCTTCGCCGGCATCGGCCTGCTCGGGCTCGCCTCGATTCTGCTTATCCGCTTCACGATTCCGCGGACGGAAGGAGAGCAGCCGGTGCCGATCGGCAGGCAGCTGGCGCTGCTGAAGCAGCCGAGAATCGTCGTCGCCCTGCTCGTCTCGTTTTTCTGGATCGGCGGCTACTCGATCGCGAACACGTATTTATCGCCGTTTCTTCTTCAAGTATCGGCTCTCAGCGAGCAGGGGGTCAGCGCTGCCTTATTCGCCTTCGGCATCGCCAGCCTGATCGGCTCCAAGCTTGGGGGCTTCAGTACCGACAAATGGGGCGTACCCCGTACGCTCGTCGTCGGCATGCTGCTTCATGCTGCTGCGCTAGTGCTGCTGTCGCTGGCCGGACAGTCGGCGTTCGTCGTGTTCCCGCTGCTCATGCTGTGGTCGTTCTCGGCTTGGTCGTCCGGTCCGACGCAGCAGTACAACCTGATCAGCCAGGCGCCGGAAGCTTCAGGCATCATGCTCAGCCTGAACACCTCCATGCTGCAGCTCGGCATGGCGGCCGGCGCGGGGCTTGGAGGCGTCGTCGTCGAGCGTCTGTCGCTGTCCGCCATTACGTGGATCGGCGCGGCCGGCGTCCTGATCGCGGCGGTTACGGCAGCCGCATCGTTCCGGTCGGCGGCTTCCCGCGCGCGCGGGAAGGCGGCCGAAGCCAAGCTGCCCGATGCGGGCATGGAAGTCGTATAATCGAAGAACGGGTCGCTGCGGCGGCTCGTTTTTTGTGCAAATAGAAGGGTTTATAAGTTTGCACATGCTCCGGAAACCCCCCGGCCTTTCTTTTGAGGTATACTGATTACGATTGTCCTTATTATTCCATCTTGCGAGCGAGGTTGTTCTTATGATTCAAAGCATCGACATTACGAGCGAGGCTGCGGCGAGGCAGGTGCTCGCGGTCCAGCTTCCCGCTTACCGGGTAGAGGCGGAGCTTATCGGGTCGGACGACATTCCGCCGCTGAAGGATACCGCGGCCGATTTGATGGCATGCGGCGAAATCTTTTACGGTTATTATAGCGACGGGGCCTTGGCGGGAGCGATTTCTTACAAAAAGGACGGGAGCGTTGTCGACATTCACCGGATGATCGTGCATCCCGCATTCTTCCGCAGAGGCATCGCGCAGGCGCTGCTTGGCTTCGTGCTGCAGCGGGAGACGGAGGCTGCGAAATTTATCGTCGCCACCGGAGCGGACAATGCGCCGGCCCGAGCGCTCTATGCGAAAAACGGCTTCAAGCTCCTTGAGGAGCGGGAGGTCGCCCCGGGACTTGCGTTGTCTTTTTTTGAGAAAAAGCGTTGAATTTCCGCCGCCGTTTCCGGCAGGCTCCCCGCATGGTCAGCAGAGAGCACAAAATGACAGGCTTCGGACGCATCCCGCGGTTACAATTCGAGTAAGGAGTGACGATTCATGGCATTGGTCGTAGCTTTGCAGAAAGCGATTGACTATATGGAGAAGCATATGCTGGAGCCCGTAACGATCGAGGATATCGCGCGGCACGCGAATATGTCGCCGTTTCATTTTCAACGGACGTTCATGATCTTGACCGATTTGTCCGTCGGCGATTACTTGCGACGCCGCCGGTTGACGCTGGCCGCCCAGGAGCTGTGCGAAACCGGGACGAAAGTCATCGACCTTGCCTACAAATACGGCTACGACACTCCGGAGTCCTTCGCGAAAGCTTTCCGCAAGCAGCATGGCGTAACGCCGAGCGAGGCGCGGAAGGGGTTGGGAGGGCTGCAAGCCTATAACCGCCTGACGATTCAGGTGAATTTGAAAGGGGCAGAACCGATGAGGTATCGAATTGCGGAGAGGGAAGCGTTCCAAGTCGTCGGCGTCAAAAGAGAGTTCGATTGCGGTGGAGAAGAGATGGTCGTTCCGGGCATTCCGTCCTTCTGGGGCGAGGCACATCAGAGCGGAACCGTCCGTCGAATGGAGGGGTCGATGAATGGGCAAATTAAAGGCATGCTGGGCATTACCGACAATTATAACGCGGCAAGGAACACGATGGATTACTGGATTGCCGCGGAATGTGCCGGCGACGTCCCGGAAGGGTTAGCGGCCATGGAGATTCCGGCGTCCAAGTGGGTCGCGTTCGAAGTGAAAGGACCGATTCCGGATGCGATGATCCGGACGTGGAAGCGAATTTATTCGGAATGGTTCCCGTCAAGCGGGTATGAGCCGGCCGAGGCGGCATCGCTCGAGGTTTATCTCGATTCCGACCTCTACGGCCCGGACGCCATGAATGAAATTTGGGTTGCGATAAAATAACGCAAACGCACGGCCCGGAGCGGGTATTCGCCTGCTTCGGGCCGTTTTGCGTATTAGGCCAGGCGGCCGCGAAGCCGTCTGGGCGAGAGCGGATCCGCCCTCGCGCGCAAAAGAACCCGATCCGCCGTTCGCGCCACGTTGACTGCGCGTTTCCGCTTCCCGGCTTGTTTGCCGCCTGTCGATTGCAGCGAGCTTGATTTTGCAGTACGATAACAAAATAGGAAGGAATTGATAAGAAATCGGAGGTGGCGCGCGGTGCCGCTGTCTACGGAATGGATCCAAGCCGGCTCGATCGCCGTGTCCATGCTGGCCTTTGCCATACTCGTCTATCTTCGCCTGAGAGCCGGCAAGCAGCCGACCTCCCTGAAGAAAATCGTCATTCCGCCGCTCGGCATGGCGACGGGCTTCATCATGTTCGCCTTCCCGGCGACCCATATTCCGTGGGGCTGGGGCTTATCCGCGTTCGGGACGGGCATGCTGATCTTCGCGTTCCCGCTCGTCGTCACGACGCGGCTGGAGCGGGTGGAGGCCGGTATTTACGTCAGGCGGTCGAAGGCGTTCATTTTTATTATGGTGACGTTATTCGCGATCCGTCTCGCGCTGCACGGCGTCGTCGAGCAATATATGTCGATCCCGCAGACCGGCGCGCTCTTTTATTTGCTGGCCTTCGGCATGATCATCCCATGGCGGCTTGCGATGGTCAGCGACTTCATGAGACTGCAGAAGGCGGAAATTTAGCTCGAACGGGGGAGAGAATATGGATTCGAAGCTGACGGAACGAGTGAGGCTAACCCAGAACAAGCTGAGAAAGCGGACGCTGTCCGCGATATTTCAAGAATTCGACCAGAAGATCATGAATCTCGAGCGCGGCAAGCGCGAGGAGAAGTATCTCAAAATGGCGGCGACGCCGTTTTCGTTTTTTCGCGGAAGCGCGTACTTGTTTTATTTCGACGTGTCCCGGGAATGGTTCGCGTACCATACGCCCGAGAATCGTCCGACCTGGATCCAGGGCGATCTGCATTTCGAGAATTTCGGGGCATTCCGCAACGAGACGGGGGCGCTCGTCTACGACGTGAACGATTTCGACGAAGGGTATTTGGGGTCGTACCTGTACGATCTGCTGCGGATGTCGGCGAGCATCGCGCTCGTGTGCCGGTTGAAGGAGCAGCCGGCCGGGCAGCAAATCGCCGCCATCGAGACGTACCTGCAAGCCTATTCGAAGCAAATGCGGCGGTTCGTTAAGGGCAAGGACGATCCCGGCACCTATTTGATCGA
Organism: Paenibacillus arenilitoris; assembly: GCF_014705655.1. Taxonomy (GTDB): domain Bacteria; phylum Bacillota; class Bacilli; order Paenibacillales; family Paenibacillaceae; genus Pristimantibacillus; species Pristimantibacillus arenilitoris. The sequence continues at coordinate 150,622 of NZ_JACXIY010000008.1, forward strand.
CGTCGAGCGGGCCGAAGGCCCGGTGAAGAAGCTGCTGAAGAAGCTGCAGAAGCGGCAGGAGCAGCATTTTCTGGAGAAGGTGACGGCGCTCGTTCAGGAGGACCGCAAGTTCGCCGCCACCGTCGAAATCGTGCCGCCGACGGACGAGGAACGGGAAGCGCTGCTTGGGGCATGGCCGCAATATTTGGCCTCCGTCGCCGCGGACGACGCGGAGGAGCTGAAGCATTTCGAGGTGAAGGATATCGCCGCGAAGCAGGGCTCGGGTACGGCTTCGATCGGGCTGGACCGCTATTACGTGCTGATCGAAGCGGGAGAAGAGGCGCAGGGCGGGGACGACATCGTGCTGGAAGTGAAGGAAGTGCGCGTTCCGGTGCCGGCTTATTTCATGGCGTATGACGAAACGTTCTGGTCGGAGTTCGAGCATCAGGGCAAGCGGGTAACGATGACGCAGAAGGCGATGCACCATGAAGCGGATCCGTACCTCGGCTGGCTGTCGATCGGCGATCGGCATTTCTACGTGCGGGAGCGTTCGCCGTACAAGAAGCGGCTGAAGCTGGAGAAGCTGGAGACGATCGGCGATTTGCTGTCGGTGACGGACAGCATGGGCCGCTTGACGGCCAAGATGCATGCGCGTGCGGATGCCGACGTTGCCCAAGGCGTGCTCGCGTATCACAGCGAGGAAGAGATCGTGAAGGCAATGGGCGACGACGAGGAAGCATTCTGCACGTCGATCTCGCGCTGGGCCGTCTCCTACGCCGATCAGGTCGAGCGCGATTACGCGCTGTTCACCGAGTGGCTGAGCGGGAAAATCAAGCAATCCTAACCTTATCTATAGAACAGCGGCGCGACTTCGAAGGATGCCCATCGTGCATGGGGACGGCGGAGGGCGCCGTTTTTTTTCGAACGGGGCTGCCCAAAAAGCAAGTCTGCTTATATGGCGGACGTTTTCGCTAGATCATAATAATAGGAAAATGGCGATGGCAGGGCGTTATCCAGTACCACCATGTCTGTTCCGGTTGCTGATCAGATGATGCGTTACGCGCCCGAGCCGCTTCATGCTGCTTGAACTGCTGCCAAGCAGCGCGTCTAAGCCACCGCGATCTGCCATCATGCTGCGCGTCTCCTACCGAGCCTGCAAATGTGCAGGCTTTGGCCGCTTCATGCTTGATCTGCTGCGAGGCAGCGCGTCTAAGCCACCGCGATCTGCCATCATGCTGCGCGTCTCCTACCGGAGCCTGCAAATGTGCAGGCTTTTGACCGCTTCATTCGGGCTTGCGAAGCAAATGCCTGCGAATGTGCATTTTTTATTTGCTGATTAGCTCGAGAAGGGCCTCAAGTCTCAAAATACCTGCACAAACGCAGGCATCCCGTCCGGCCACCTTATTGATGGTGAAGAGGCTGCACAATCGCAGGCATTGTGCTACAGAAGGAGCATGATTTCGTCTCCTCTAGCGATGACTTTTCTGGACAGCCCCCTGTCGTCGCGCAGAGGGCTTATGTCCCCACAGGACGGCACAGAACCGGGATGCGCTTTGATGCAGCCAGCGTTTCGTGCGCGGCTTCAGCCGTGCATGCTTGGTTTGACAGACGCAGGGGCGATGTGGTATTCTCTAGTTATATTAATTGTATACAATTTAATTTATTAAAATTAAATGAAAGCGGGAGGAACGAGCGATGAGCATTTACGCGTACGAGCTGGAGACGATTAGAGGAGAAAGGGCAAGCATGGAGCAGTATAAGGGCAAGGTGCTCGTCGTGGTGAACACGGCAAGCAAATGCGGTTTTACGCCTCAGTATGCCGATCTGCAGAAGCTTTACGAACAATACAAGGACCAAGGCCTTGAAATTCTCGGTTTTCCGAGCAATCAATTCGGCGAGCAGGAGCCGGGCGCGAACTCGGACGTGCAGAGCTTCTGCCAACTCAACTACGGCGTCACCTTCCCGCTGTTTGCCAAAACCGACGTCCGCGACGATACGGCCCATCCTTTATTTCGGCATTTGACCGAGGAAGCGCCTTTCCAGGGCTTCGACACGAGCGAGCCGAGCGGCAAAATGCTGGATGCCTTCCTTAAGGAGAAGCTTCCTCACTACCTCTTCGGCAATTCGATCAAATGGAACTTCACGAAGTTTCTGGTCGACCGCGAAGGCCGGATCGTGAAACGGTTCGAATCGACTGTGGAGCCGCTCGCCATGAAGGATGAAATCGAGAAATTGCTGTAGTCCTCCCTCACTCCAAAATGAAATAGATGCGGCTTCCCGGCGAAAAAATGCCCATTTCCTGGCTTTTTCCGTCGATTCGCGGGAGAGAATGGCGAATGCGCTGGCGAACGGCCGGTTTTGCCGGCGAATGCCGGAGGCCGGACAGTCCGGTCCGGCTCCCGGCAGGCGGAGGCGAAGTTGTCGAGCCGGATTGGCGAAAGTGAAATGGCGCGCTGATCCCCTGCGCCGCTACGGTACGAGCCGTTCCGCGGCGCAACGGTTCGGAAGCGAAGGCTTGAAGCGCAGGGTATGGCGAGGCGCTGACGGTTGGTGATTAGAACCGAGTGCCGTGGCGCCGTGCGCATTTTGGCTGGATTTTGTCCAATCAAATGGCCGGTTGCGAGCGAAATTTATAGTTTGAGTGGATTTATATAGGCTAAAATGGGCTTCAACGATCATTGGCCGCCGAAACGGCCGCTTTGATTGGATTTTGTCCAATCAAATGCCCGCTGCCGCCTGTATTCGCCACTTTTGACTGTACAAACTACAGGCAAACTTACTCGCCGCGCTCTTCCTCCATCTGACCGGGCTCGATCCGGCCTAATCCGCTTCTCTCAATACGATCAACCGCTCTTCAATTTCGCATCCGCTGCTAGAGTGAAAATGGACAGAAACGGGGAACGCCGTTCTGTCCATTTTTTTCGTTTTTGGCGGCTTCGAGGCCAAAACGCGAGGTGAGGTTGACGTATTTATAAAGAGGTGATATATGCAATTTAGTATTAAGAAAACAGTGATCTATTAGTGGGTATGGCTGTAATAAATCAAGATAAATCAAGCCGTTATATAGGATACTATCTCGTGAAACGAATGGTTTAAAATATGCAAAAACAACAGGGTAATCATAAGCGTTCGAGCGTTGTCGATCGACCTTCGTTTCATTGCTATCTCTTTGGAAGACCAGTGTGAAATTTGCGTCTTTTTTACCTTGTGAGCTCCTGCATCGCGGCTTCGAGCTCCGCCAAGTCCGCAAGGTTTCCAAGCTCTTCGTGGAAGGCTTCCCCCGCCTCCTCGAACGACCGGGCCGCCTCGTCGCGCCTGCCCGCGAGCAAGGCAACCGTGCCGCTGAGCAGCGCAAATTGCTTTCGTTCGGTCTCCGTCGCCGCCGGGCTTGCGTCAAGCTGCTCCAGCGCTTTGTTCAGCCGGCCCGACTTGATGCCGGAATCGAGAATGAGGCGAAGCGCCTCCGGCTCCGGCTCGATCAAGTCGAGCCGCTCCAGCGCCTGCCGGAAGTCGGCGTTCATCCGGTAAAGCATCGCGCCCGCAAGCCCCTCCTTGCCGTGATACAGCCACTCCTCCATCTGGCGAACGATTCGCTTCTCCTCGGGCGTAATGGCGGTGAAGCTGTAGCTGCGGACGGCCTGTCTCGTTAACCCTTGCTTGGCTTCGATCGCGGACAGAAAGCGGTAATATTTGCGCAGCGCGTCGATCTTCCCTTCCTTCACGGCAAGCCCGAACGAGGAGAGAAGCGCTCCCTTGGCGCGCTCCAGGTCGTAAATGAAATAACGGTAGACGGCATGCGCGAACAAGTCCTGCAGCTCGAGGGGTTCGTCGCTCTCCGATCGCTCGCACAGCCTCCGCTCGTACCGGTCCGCTTGGCTGCGCTGCTGCAGCCTGGCAAGCGGCTTCGGGGTGAAGCCGTCCAGCGTCCAGAAGAAGGCCTGCAAAGCGAGCAGGTCGGATATCTCGTCGCGGCCGTCCAGCAGGAACACGTGCTCGGCGCAAAACGTCTGCTCCAAATAATAGGGCTCCGAGTCCGTAATAATCAAATCCGCGCGGCCGCAAAGCCATTTGCGGCATTTTGCCCATAGCGCGGGGTCTTCCTCCCGAGGGGCGTCCGGCATGGCGATGAGCCGCTTCGGACCGGCCGCCATCGCGACGGGGGTCCAGTACGGCTGCATGACGACGGCGACGAACGCCTCCCCGTTCATTTCCTCCAATTGCTTCAAGGACAGCATGTTCACCTCGGAAGGAGCGCTGCACGGTTCCGCAAGCTTCGACACCATATAAACGGAATGCCGGTCCGTCAGTTTCTCGAACAGGTTCCGGTAATAAGCCGGGAGCTCGTTCCAGCCGCAGCCCGGGAAAATAATAATGGAAGAAGCAGTCGCCATCGGTTCACCATCCATTCCCAAATTCTGAATCCGCTTTTAAATGAGCCTATGCGGGCCGGCTCGTACGAATGCAGATAACTTCAAGGATGGAATCTATCTAGCAATAAAAGCGAGATTTCTTCCTTCTCATAGGGTTGGCAGGGACGGAAACGGGCGATGCTGGGAGTAGGTTCACCATTCCCTAAACGAAAGAAGGTTATGCATATGGTTGGCATTCACCCCGTGCACCGCAGGATGGCGGAGCTTACGTTCAAAGCGAAGGAAATCGGCGGCTATCAACGTCTTCCCCATCACGAGAGGCTCGAGCTTGATCATTGCATGGCGGTCAACGCCGATTTGATCCTGAAGCTGGATTCGTTAAAAACGCTTGCCTTCCTGGCCCATGAAGCGGGCGACGCGGAATGGCAGCAGCAAATATGCGCCCGGATCGAATCGCTGGAGACGCTTCTGCTGTAAGGACTTAAGAAGGGCAAGTCTTATATTTTCGTGGAATATTGTGTATGATAAGAGGATGAATATTTTCTCCGTGGAAAGGGTGGTCGCAGGTGGAGAACGCTTTGGAAACGAAGTCCTCATCCTCGAATTTCATTAAAAACATCGTCGTCGAAGATTTGAAGAGCGGCCTGGTGCAGGAAGTCGTCACGCGCTTTCCGCCGGAGCCGAACGGCTATTTGCATATTGGACATGCGAAGTCGATCTGCCTGAACTTCGAGCTTGCCGACGAGTTCAAAGGCAGAACGAACCTTCGTTTTGACGATACGAATCCGCTGAAGGAAGATACGGAATACGTGGAATCAATTAAGGAGGACGTCCGCTGGCTGGGCTTCGAATGGGACGAGCTTCGCTTCGCGTCGGACTATTTCGAAGAGCTGTACGACCGCGCGGTGCTCCTGATCAAGAAAAGCAAAGCCTACGTCTGCGATCTGACGGCCGACCAGATGCGCGAATACCGCGGCACGCTGACCGAGCCGGGCAAGGAGAGCCCTTACCGGAACCGCGGCGTGGAGGAAAATCTCGACCTGTTCGCGCGGATGCGCGCAGGCGAATTCCGGGACGGCGAGCGGGTGCTGCGCGCGAAGATCGACATGGCCTCGCCGAACATTACGATGCGCGATCCCGCGCTCTACCGGATCGCGCACGCGCATCACCACCGTACGGGCGACGCTTGGTGCATCTATCCGATGTACGATTACGCGCATCCGCTCAGCGACGCGATCGAAGGCGTCACGCATTCGATCTGCACGCTCGAGTTCGAGGATCACCGGCCGCTCTACGACTGGGTAATCGCCGAGTGCGAGATGGAAGCGAAGCCGCGCCAATTCGAATTCGCCCGCTTGAACGTCACGAATACCGTTATGAGCAAGCGGAAGCTGAAGCAGCTGGTGGACGAGAACGCCGTCGACGGCTGGGACGATCCGCGCATGCCGACGATCAGCGGCCTGCGCCGCAAAGGCTACACGCCGGAGGCAATGCGCGCCTTCTGCCGGGAGATCGGCGTATCGAAGAGCAACAGCCTCGTCGACGAGCGGAACCTGGAGCATTTTATTAGGGAAGACTTGAAGCTGAAGGCGCTGCGTACGATGGCGGTGCTTCGTCCGCTGAAGGTCGTCATTACGAACTACCCGGAAGGGCAAACCGAGCTGCTCGATGCCGAGAACAATGCCGAGAACGAGGCAATGGGGGTTCGACAAATTCCGTTTTCCCGCGAAATCTATATAGAGCAAGACGATTTTATGGAAAATCCGCCGAGCAAATATTTCCGACTTTTCCCGGGAAATGAAGTGCGTCTGAAGCATGCGTATTTCATCACTTGCCAAGAGGCTATCAAGGACGAGGCGGGGAATGTTGTCGAATTGCGCTGCACGTACGATCCGGAGACGAAGAGCGGAAGCGGCTTTACCGGCCGCAAGGTGAAGGGCACAATCCATTGGGTGGAAGCATCTGAGGCGCAGGCTGCCGAGTTCCGCCTCTATGAGCCGCTCATTACGGACGAGGCCGAGGAAGACGGCAAGCCGTTCCTGGAGCGCATCAATCCGAACTCGCTGGAAGTGCTGCAGGGCTTCGTCGAGCCGAACATGAAGGAAGCGGCCGGCGGCGACAAATTTCAGTTTTTCCGTCACGGTTATTTCAATGTCGATCCGAAGGACTGGACGGCGGAGAAGCTGGCGTTCAACCGCATCGTATCGCTGAAGAGCTCCTTCGACCCCGCGAAAGCTTGAAGTTAACGGACAATCGGCCTGCTGAGCGCGCGAGCTCGGCAGGCTTTTATTATGGGGAGGAGGAGAAAATATGCCGCAAACAAAACGAACCGTGCACGGGTTGATTCTGGCGGGCGGGCAAAGTTCAAGAATGGGCACGGACAAGGCGCTGCTGCCGATCGAGGGAAAGCCGCTGCTGTACCGGCTTGCAGCGCAGCTGTCGGAATGTGCCGATACGCTAACGGTCGCGATCGGCTCGTCGGAGCGCGAAGCCGTCTATGGCGGCATCCTTGGGAAATACGCAGCAGGCGCCCGTATGGTCGCCGACCGGATTCCGGACTGCGGCCCGCTCTCGGGTCTTGAAGCCGGCTTGTCCGCGATCGCGGACGGTTATGCTTTCGTCGTCGCATGCGATATGCCGCGGCTATCGTTGCCGCTGCTTCAGAAACTGATTAACGCCGCTGCGGAAAGCGGGGCGGATGTCGTTCATGTAGCCGGGCAGCCCTTCCACGCGCTCTATCATACGCGAACCGTAACGGAGATCCGCAGATCGCTGGAAGCGGGGGATTACCGGCTGATGGGCCTTCTCTCAAGGCTGAAGGCACATTCGATCGAGCGGCAGGCGGGGGAATCGCCGGACGTCTTCGCGAACTTGAACACGCCGGACGATTACAAGATGTATAGGGCGGATTAGCGAATTTTTTCGCGCAGAGGCGCCTTGCACTATGATATAATTTTTTCATTATTGTTGAACCCAAAGCCGAGCTTCAATCGCTACCCGGAAAGCAGGTCGGATGCATGGTCAAACGAATCGATTTCAAAGCGCTGTCGATAGGCGTGCTTATCTTTGCGTTCTGTTCGATAGCCGCGGGCTTTCTGCTCGCAGCCGCTCTTGCGGAACTGTCCATTCAAACGGGCTACGAGCTGATGACCGACAAAAGCGAACTTGCGTTAGAATTTTTATTGGCCTGGTTCTCGGTTTTTTGGGCAGGGTATTACGCGCAAAAAACGGCTAGAAAGCCGGGGCCGGATCATAGCCTACTGCTTGGCGCAATTCTTTTCGCCTATCATCTCATCGGTACGATATCGGCTGGATTCGATCCGGAAGGCGATCCTTTCGTCCTTAATATCGCGTATGACGGTTCGATTGTTTTATTCTCCTTGTTGGGCGGCAAATTTGCGAGGCGAGAGCGGAACAAGAAAGAAGCAGTTACAGTAGACATACAAAAGTAAGAGGTGGCAAGCATGTACAGTCAGCATCCGTACGAAATCGTCGACGCGAGGGAGAGCGACCTGCCGCGGATCGTCGACATTTATAATTCAACGATCGCAAGCCGGATGGTAACCGCGGATCTGGAGTCCGCCGCAGTGGAGAGCAAGCGGACGTGGTTCAACGACCACTCGCCGGATTTCCGGCCGCTGTGGGTGCTCCGCGCGGAGGGCGAAATCGCCGCGTGGTTCAGCTTCCAATCGTTCTACGGCAGGCCGGCCTATAACGCGACGGCGGAGATCAGCATCTATATCGCGGCGGAATACCGCTCCCGGGGGCTCGGCTCCATCCTGCTCGAGAAGGCGATCGAAGAGTGCCCGCGGCTAGGCCTCCATACGCTGCTCGGCTTCGTCTTCGGGCATAACGAGCCGAGCCTGGCGCTGCTTCGCAAATACGGCTTCGAGCAGTGGGGGCATCTGCCGAAGGTCGCGGTGCTGGACGGCGTGGAGCGGGATCTGATCATCTCGGGCAGGCGCGTATGAAGCGCACGCTAGCGATCAGCGACATCCACGGCTGCTATACCGCGTTTAACGATTTGCTTGCCCGAATGAATTATAAGCCGGGAGAGGATCAGCTTGTGCTGCTCGGCGACTTCGTCGATAGGGGGCCGCGAAGCCGGGAAGTGGTGGAACAGGTAATCCGGCTCGTGCGGGACGACGGCGCCATTGCGATCCAGGGCAACCATGACGAGCGGCTCGTCGACGTGATGCTGGAGCGAAGCGAGCAGGCGCTGCTGAAGTTTTCCGGCCATGGCGGCAGGCAGACGGCGGAAAGCTACGCGGGTATCCGGCAAGGTGCGGTCCAGCATGTCATCGAACGGGCGAAGGCGGTTATCCATGAACGTTATCCGCATCATTTGACGTTTTTGGACGGGCTGCCGTATTACTACGAGGATGACCATTTCATTTACGTCCATGCGGGGCTGAACCCGAATTATTCGAATTGGCGCGAGCAGCCGAGCAGGGATTTCCTTTATATGAAGGAACCGTTCCTCAGCAGGCCGACGTCGGTGGACAAAACGGTCGTCTTCGGCCATACGAAAACGATCGACATCCACGGCAAGCCGGACATCTGGTTCGGCGACGGCAAGATCGGCATCGACGGCGGCTGCGCGAGCGGCCATCAGCTTAACGGTCTCGAAATCACGGGTCCCGGCCGCTTCCGGACGTATGCGGTCCCTTGGCGGCCGTAAAGCTGGCGCGAGCGAGGTGATAAGAGCAACGTGTTCAAAAACGCCCATTTCCGCAACGTGTTTCTTAATTTATTGATCGCCGCCCTCGGGCTGGTTTACGCGATCTTTATGGCTTGGCTCCTATTTTACAGAGATCGTTCGTTCAGCGACGGTTACGCGTTTAACCTCGTTCCGTTCGATACGATCAAACGGTACGTCGTTCATTACGATCATTTTAATTTCGATATTTGGTTTAAGAACTTATTCGGCAATATCGTGTTATTCATGCCGATCGGCATTTTCCTGCCGCTGCTTCACGTGAAATACAGACGCGTATTCGCGCTGACGGCAACGACCGTTCTGCTGATCGCGGCCGTGGAGCTGGCTCAGCTGCTGTCGAAGGTCGGCAGCTTCGACGTCGACGACATTATTCTGAATACGCTCGGCGCCGTTCTCGGGCTTGTGCTGACGAGAATGTCGCAAGCAAGAAACAATAGGATAGCCGAATGAAGGCGGGAATAGAAAAGCCGCGACGAAAGGAAGATCGCCCTTGAGTAAATTTTGGAGTCCGCTGACCGCTTCGCTCGTGCCCTACGTACCGGGCGAGCAGCCGAAGGACAAAACGTATATTAAGCTGAACACGAACGAAAATCCGTATCCGCCGTCGCCGAAGGCGATCGAGGCGATCCGGAACGCCGCCGGCGCGGACTTGCGCCTGTACCCCGATCCTACCTGCGACGAGCTGATCCGGAAGGCCGCGGCCTATTACGGATTGAGGCCGGAGCAAGTGTTCGCGGGCAACGGCTCGGACGAAATTCTCGCTTTCGCTTTCGCGGCGTTCTTCGACCCGGCGAATAAGGTGCAGTTCCCTGATATTACATACAGCTTCTATAAAGTTTACGCGAAACTGTACGGCTTGCAGGCGGAGCTTATTCCGCTGGACGAGCGGTTTCGGATTCCGATCGACCGGTTCCGCGGCACGGGCGGCGTCGTCATTCCGAATCCGAACGCGCCGACCGCCGAGCTCGTGCCGCTCGCGCAGATCCGGGAGCTGCTGGAGAACAACAAGGAGCAGGCGGTCATTATCGACGAGGCCTACATCGATTTCGGGGGAGAGTCGGCCGTGCCTCTTATTTCGGAATACCCGAACCTGCTCGTCGTGCAGACGCTGTCGAAATCCCGTTCGCTTGCGGGGCTGCGCGTCGGATTCGCTTTCGGAAGCGAGGAGCTGATCGATGGGCTGAACCGGATCAAAAATTCGTTCAACTCGTACACGCTCGACCGTCTCGCCTTGGCGGGCGCCGTCGCTTCCTTCGAGGACGAGGCGTATTTCAAGGAGACGACGGCGAAGGTGATCGCGACCCGCGAGCGCGTGTCGGAGCAGGTCGCCGCGCTTGGCTTCAAGTTGACGGAGTCCAAGGCGAACTTCGTGTTTATTTCCCATCCGTCCATCGCCGCCGAACGCATCTTCCGCGAGCTGCGGGGCAAAGGCGTACTTGTCCGCTATTTCAACCAGCCGCGGATCGACGGCTATTTGCGCGTGAGCATCGGGACGGACGAAGAGATGGACGCGTTCATCCGCGCCCTTCGCGAAATCGTGGAGGCTTAAGTTTCATGGAAGACGCAAAGAACGAAAGGGCGCAGCTCGGGCGCTCGCTCCGCCGCGTCGTTCTCCTCGGCTTCGCGTACGCGCTGGCAGGCAACGGGGTATTATACGCTTCGTATTATAACAGCGGCATAATCGATTCGGGCTATCTCGTCTGCGCGCTTTTGGCCGTCGCCTTCGCCGTCCCCGTCGTGCTGCTGTTCCGGAATCGGCATTGGTATTTTCCGGCTTTTATCTTTTTGTTCTGGATTCCGTTCAGCGTCCTGATCGGTTACTTGCTGAGCCTGGCGCTGCCGATGACGATGGATTCGTACGAATTCGGCTTGCTGCTCGTTTATTATCTTATTTTGAACGTGATCGCGATCGTGGTCGGACTCGCGCTCGGCATGATCGTCAATGCCCTCTGGCTGCTGGGCAGCAGGCTGAAGGCGGGCAAATAGAAGAGGGGCGGGATCGTCCGCCGCGGCATCGGGTCGCGGAGGGCGGTCCCGTTCGTTTTGGCTCCGGCGAAGGCGACATCGGTCTTCGGACCGAAGCGGAGTACGCGAATCGTAGCTTCCTTTTTGCTTCGCCCCGTTTTACAATGAAAGGATATGCAGGATAAGCAAAAGGAGGCGCAAGCGATCATGGAGGAGAGGGAGCTGCGGGAACTTATCTCGCTGACGGAGCAGTCGCTGCTTGCGGACCTCGACATTATGAGCGTCAATCACGGGGATCCGGTTCTGGTCGAAAACACGCCGGATGGCTGGATGCTGCTTGGAGCAGGCAATTACGCGGGCGTATTCGCGCACCGCGATTATCCGGACATAGCGGTTAAAGTATATGCGCCCGGCCGGGAGGGCTGGGAGAGCGAGCGGGAAGTCTATCGCAGGATCGGCAAGCATCCGGCCTACTCGGCTTGCTATCATGCGGGCGAGCATTGCGGCTATACGTATTTGATCTTGAAGCGGCTCAGGGGAAAAACGTTATACCAATGCCTCATCGAAGGCATTGCCATACCGAAGGAAGCGATCGAGGACATCGATCGGGCGCTCGAATACGCCCGTTCGCGCGGTCTGTATCCCCATGACGTGCACGGCAAGAACGTCATGGTCGCGAACGGCCGCGGCATCGTCGTCGACATTTCGGACTTTCTGAAGGAGGAGCCGTGCTCGATGTGGGAGGACCTCAAGCGGGCTTACGACCGGATTTATTTGCCGTTTATGGCCAAGCGGCCGATTCCGGTGCCGGAGTGGGTCATGAACGGCGTCCGCAAAGGCTACCGCTTCATGCGGTATTCCTCGTTTCTCGGGCGTTCGTCTTAAGCGGGGATAACTTAAAAGCAGCGGCCGCCGCATTCGGCGCCGCTGCTCTCCCTAGCCTGGAGCACTGCATGCCGATCGGGGTTAATGCTCCTCGTCAAAAGCGTCGAGCAGCACCTTCGCCCGGTCGGCGTCCTTCTTAAGCACATGAATCCGTTTCAAGGAACTTCCTTCAATGGTAATTTTGGTTTTGAGTCCGTTTGCCTTGAAATGCGCTTGAAGCCGGTCGATCAACTCTGACCGGGAGCCTCCCTCCGTGCGTACGGCAATCCATCGATTCCAAAATAGCGCCATTTTCAATCACCTCCTTAACGTTTTGCGAGGGGCAAAACCGGATTCGGAGCATGTGCCTCCCGGATAGCGCGGGCGCATCGCGGGAATCAGAAGCACATTTCATATTTATTCTGCGGCGATTTAATACAGACCAAATTCTAGCGGGAATAGGACGCGAGGCGGCTTCGCATCATAAGACAAGGATTCGGAGGCAACCTGACTATTGACAAACGGAACTGTAACGGATAAAATTACAGTACAAAGCAGGGAGGCCCGTTTACCGTGAACAGCGAATTTACGATTGCCGTACACAGTCTCGTTTACTTAGCTTATTTGCCGGAGAAGATGGCAAGCAGCGAATTGATCGCCGAGAACGTCGGAACGCATTCCGCGAGAATCCGCAAAGTCATGAGCGGCCTTCGCCGCAGCGGCTTCGTCGATACGCGCGAAGGATCGGGCGGCGGCTACAGGCTGACGATCGATCCGGGCGTCGTGACGCTGGCGGACATCTACCGGGTCATGGCGCAAGGCTCGCTGATTCCGAGCTGGTGCTCGGGCAACCCCGAGATGAATTGCCTCGTCGGTTCGAATATGAACCAGGTGATGTTCGGGATATTCTGCAATGCGGAGAAGCAGCTTGAAGACCACTTCGGCGCGATTACGATTCAGGACGTCCTTAATCAAATTCATGCTTGCGGCTGACCGCTGAAGCTGACGGGAACGATGAGACGGGTTAACCCTTGATCATACAACACATTGTTTGGAGAGGATGATTGAAATGGCAGTAGCACTTACGAAAGACAACTTTGCAAAAAGCATCGAAAGCGGCGTTTCCCTCGTGGATTTCTGGGCCCCTTGGTGCGGACCTTGCAAAATGCAGCTTCCGATCGTCGAGGAATTGTCGAGCGAGCTTGAAGGCCAAGCGGTAATCGGCAAAATCAACGTCGACGAAGAGCCGGAGCTCGCTTCGCAATTCGGCGTAATGAGCATTCCGACGCTCATTTTGTTCAAAGACGGACAACCGGTTGACAAAATGGTCGGCGTGCAAAGCAAAGACGCCCTGAAATCGAAAATTTCGGGCCAGTTGTAAGCAACAATATCGTGCGGGCGCACGTCTAAATATCGTCTGGGATCAGCTTGCTGCTGATCGCCGGGCGGTATTTTTTTTCATCGATTCCATATATATACTGCTTAACAATCGCTAGAATTGGGAACATATGGAAAGTTCAATCGCGATTTATCGACAAAATTTACACATTCTCTCAACCATTTCAGTTGCTTTCTAATAGGGAAGTTTAGTAGAATTGAAATAATTGTGCGTTATTGCGCGCGCCAACTTTTATTGATGGAGTGATGATGGAGTGAACGCAGCCATTTCGAATTCGGACGGTATGGTAACCGCCGAGTCTCTGCGGCAAGGTCTTACGTCTTCTAAAATTTTGATCATAATTCCGGCTTACAACGAGGAAGACAGCATAGCCCATGTCATTCACGACGTGAAGTCGCATTGTCCGTCCGCCCATATTCTCGTCGTTAACGACGGGTCCAAGGACCGGACGAAAGAGATTGCGGAAGCGCATGGCGCGGCCGTCATTACACTCCCGTCCAATTTAGGCATCGGCGGCGCAATGCAGACCGGATATCGTTATGCCCATCGTTACGGCTACGACGTGGCCGTTCAGGTGGACGGAGACGGGCAGCATAAGGCGGAGCAGCTGCACCTGATTTTGGCGCCCGTGCTCGGCGGCAAGGCGGATCTTGCGATCGGCTCGAGATTTATCGAACAGACGGGCTTCTTGTCGTCGGCGACGAGAAGGGTCGGCATCAAAATTTTGTCCACGATCGTCAGCGCGATGACCCGCAAGCGCGTGCTCGACGTGACGAGCGGATTCCGCGCGGCGAACAAGCGCGCGATCTCCGTCTTTCAAAGCGATTATGCGACGGACTATCCGGAGGTCGATTCGATCGTGCTTATCCACCGCAGCGGGCTTCGCACGAGCGAAGTCGCGGTCGTCATGGAGGCGCGGACGGGCGGCACTTCTTCCATTAACGCCATGCGTTCGGTGTATTATATGATCAAGGTTACGCTTGCCTTGTTCATCCGGAGCTTGAAGGCGACCAAGCCGGCAGAGATTCAATCGTAAGCCGCCGGGCATCCATTTGAGGGGGAAACACCATGCAAGTCTTGTGGATTATCACAAGCATCGCTTTTTTGTTCGTACTGATTATGCTGATTAACCGCAGGCTGCTGCGAGAGCAATACTCGATGCTGTGGCTTTTGTTCGGCGTCGTCATGCTCATTTTGTCCGTCCGCGTGCAGATCATCGATGCGCTGGCCGACGCGGTCGGCATCGATTACGCGCCGGCGCTGCTGTTCCTGGTCGGCATTTTGTTCTGCGTCGCGCTTATCCTGCATTTGACGGTTATCGTCTCGAAGCTGTCGGAGAAGGTGATTCGGCTGACGCAGGAGCTGGGCATTCTGCACCATGAGCTGCATGAGCGCAAAAGGTCGGATTCGTAATGGCCTATATCGTTCTGTTTTTTAACGTTCTGTTGTTGGTTTCCGGTCAGCTGCTTTGGAAGGAAGGCATGAACAGGCTCGACACGGCGAAGGGAGAATCGTGGGTCTCGCTGCTGTGGTCGCCGCATATTTGGTCGGGGCTCGTTCTGTACGGCATCGCTACGGTTCTATGGCTGTACGTGCTGAAGAAGCTGCCGCTGAGTCTTGCCTATCCGCTGCAAAGCATGGCTTACGTCTTTGCACTGGTCGCAGCCGTCTTCATCTTCCATGAGTCGGTGCCGGTCCAGCGCTGGATCGGAGCGGCGATTATATTGATCGGGGTAATTGTTTTGGCTTGGAAATAGGTTGCTGCAAGGGTTGAGGGGGCTGTTCGAATTGTTGGATTACGTGAGAAAAAACAAAGCATGGACGATCGCGATCGTCCTTATTTTTCTGCTTGCCTTTTGGCTGCGGGCCGATTTTTTGACCTCGGTCAAGCATAACATTTCGCACGACACGAAGTATTACAACGAGATGGTTCACCGTTTGCTGGACAAAGGGATCTATTCCTATAAGGAAGAAGTGCCGAATGCGCGAGTGACGCCGGGCTATCCGCTGTTCATGACCGCCATGTACCTCGTCGCCGATCAGATCGGCGTGGAGCCGTTCCCGCTCATCCGCTGGGTGCAGGTGCTGATTAGCCTGGCTTCGCTCGCGCTGATGTATATGATCGCGATGCAGGCGACGAAGAATAAATGGGTCGCGCTGCTGACCATCTTCGTAGGTGCGATCTACCATCCGTTTATATGGACGACGGGCGCTGTCTTGACCGAGACGCTGGCGCTGTTCCTGCTGATGGGCTACTTGTCGATGCAGCTTTACGCCTTCCGTACGCAGCGGAAGCGCGACGCGGCCCTTGCGGGCATCCTGCTCGGACTTACGGTGCTCGTCAGAGCCGAGTTTCTGCCGCTGTTCGTGCCGCTCTATGGCTTGTTTCTGCTGCAGCAGTGGCGCCAGGCGAAGGAGGAACGCGGCCCTTCGAAGCTGGCCGTTTTCAAGAAGGTCGCGCTCCTCGGCATCATTACGGGCCTCTGCTTGTCCGCGACGATGCTGCCTTGGTGGATTCGCAACGTGGTTACGCTGGGCGAGTTCGTCCTGACGGCGTCGCAATCGAATCCATTCTCTGCGGGTACCTATCCGAATAAGGATTACACGGACCGGATCGTTCCGAAGCCGAAGGAAATGTCGCAAGAGGAATACGCTTGGGCCAGGCTGAAAGCCGGCTTCACAACGCAGACGTGGACCTACGTGAAGTGGTATACGGTGGGCAAGCTGAAATATACGTACAGCCATATGTTCTTCGGTTCGGGCCACTCGCCGATTTACCATGCCTATCCGAACGTAGCGTACCTGCATATCCTGGTCGTGTACAGCACGATCATAACGCTGCTCGGACTTCTGTGGCGCTGGAGGCATCCGGCCGCGATGCTCGCGGTCGTCATCGTCATCATGTCGATGATCAGGCTCGTGTTCGTGCCGGAATACCGCTATAACTTTACGGTCATGCCGCTCTTTATTATTTTGTCGACGTGGCTGGGCGTTTATGTGTGGCAGAAGCTGTGGGCCTACGCGAGACGCGGCAGAGCGGCTTAACGATAAACGGGAAAACTATCTCCTATGACGGGAGATAGTTTTTTTATTTTACGCTGCAACTTACGCCTTGTATGAAGCGTCTAATTCATGTATATATTGGAAAAGCAATGGAGGGTGAAGCGATGAGAAAAAAGAATCGTAACAAGCTTGCGGTCATGCTATCGGCCGCGATGCTCATGAGCGCGCTTCCTGGCACGGCATTCGCTGAAAGCGCAACCAACCCTGCGCAGGCCGCCTCGGATGCGGCGGGCGGCGCGTCTTCCTCGTCGGAAGGCTCCGCGGGTCAGATCGAAACGGAAGCGCCGGTTGACGTGGCCATTACGAAGGAGAAGGCAGAAGCGCTGGCAAGGCAATACGTAAGCATTCCGAAGGAATACACGCTGCAGGGCGCGAGCTTCTCCATGGACGTGCTGGCGGGCGGCAAGCGCAACGCATGGGGACTCGATTTCGTGAAGAAGGCGAACGGCAAGCATGTCGGCAGCATTTACGTGCGGATTCATGCCGACAGCGGCCAGCTGCTCGAGTTCAGCTCGTATACGAACAATCCGTCGGCCAAGCCGACCTATCCGCTTAAGGTCGAACGCGACACCGCACAGGAGATCGCCTTAAAATTCATTGCGGCGGTCGCCGCGAAATACGAAGACCAAATCCAATACAACCCCGATTACGGCGCGCAGCTGCTGCCCCCGTTAACGGGCGCGGTCACCCATCACATCCGCTTCGACCGAATCGTCGGCGATATCCCTTACGTCGACAACTACATCGAGCTGCAGGTGGACAGCGAAGGCCATATTACGAGCTTCTCGCTGCAATGGGACGATACGGCCGTCTTCCCCAAGGTCGACACGAAGCTGACGCCCGAGGAGGCCGGCGCCAAGCTGCGCGAAGCGGCGTCTCCGCAGCTGTCGTACATCGTGCCCCACAACCCGCAGGGCGTCCGGAAGCCGATGCTGAGCTACGATCTGCAGGCGATCGCGATCGACGCCGTAACCGGCGAGCTGAAGGGCTCGAACGAGCACTATTACCGCGCCGGCACCGTATCGGAGACGCCGGTCAGCGAGAAACCGCTCGGCGAAGCGCCGAAGGCCGGCACCGTGACGGAGAAGCAGGCGGTCGACGCCGTGAAAGCGGCCTTCAAGCTTCCCGGAGACGCGGAGCTTAGCAGCTCGAATTACAGCGAGCAGCATAACGAGGGCACCGGCACGAACGAGGCTTATTGGCATTTGGGCTGGACGATCAAGAAGGACGGCAAGGAAACCGGCTCCGCCCACGCTTCGGTGGACGGCCGCACGGGTGCCGTTCGCAGCTACTATATTTATTACCATAGCGAGCAGGCCGGCGGCAATCAGAGCGTGACGCTGGAGCAGGCCACGACGCTGGCGGTCGAAGCGGTGAAGAAGCACCTGCCTTGGCTGGCGCACGAGCTGTATTTGGTTAAGCCTCATCCGGATCAGTACAAAGATATTCAGCCGGGCGAGCATACCCAGTATTACCTAAGCTTCGTGCATAAGGTTCACGGGGCGACGGCCGAGTACGACAACGTCGGCGTGGCGATCGATTCGCGCACGGGAGACGTCGTCAACTTCGACGCGAATATTTCGAGCTTCGCCTACCCGGCGGAAGCGCCTGCGCTGATCTCCAAGGATGCGGCCGTGGATAAGTGGATGGACTATTACCGGACGCAGCTGACTTACCGGCTGGTGCAGCAGTTCACCTGGAACGGCCAGCCGATACCGATCGAGAAATATAAAGTGATGCTGGCGGCGGGCGAAATCGACGCGAATGAGGTGAAGACGTCGACCGAGGCCGAGCTGGTGTACCGTCTCGTGCCGAAGCTCGTCGAGGAGTCCGTCTTCCTCGACGCCCAGTCGGGCGATTGGCGCAACCGTGAGACGGGCGAGGCGACGCAGCTCGAGAAGCCGCAGGCGGCGGACATCGAGGGGCATTGGGCGCAGCGCCAGCTGGAGCTAATGGTCGCGTACAAGGCGCTGGACGTGAAGGACGGCAAAGTGCGTCCGAACGAGCTGGTGACGCGCGGCGAGCTGATCAAGATGCTCGTGCTGGCCAGAAACGCCGGACGGTCGCCGATACTATATGGCGCGGCGGATGGAGCGGAAGGGAAAGCGTCGTTCGACGACGTGGCTTCGAACTCGAGCTATTTCGTCTACGTGGAAAGCGCGCTGGAGCAGAACTTGATCGATATCGGCGACGGCTCCTTCAATCCGGAAGGCAAAGTGACGCGGGACGAGATGGCGGAGCTGATCGTACGCGCGTTGGGCTATAACGCGCTTGCGAATTACGATTATATTTTCCAATCGAACTTTAAGGACGCGGCGCAGATTGCGAACAAAGGGCAGGCGGCGATCGCCGTCGGCTTGAAAATCATGAGCCTCTCGGACGGCAAGTTCCTGCCGAAGAAGCAGGTGACTCGCGCGGAAGCGTCCGTCGCGTTCTTCCGTTATTTGCAGTCGCGGGCCGATCTGCAGGAAGCCCCGATTCGCATGTAGTTTGTTTTGACGGCCGGAAGGCCGCCGGCACGGTGCCGGCGGCCTTCCTTTTTGGGTTGCGGCCGGCGTGACGCCTGCCAGTGCCTTAGCGGTCGGTCCGGTTCTTCTTGTCCTGGAAGTTCGAAACGGATTTCGTATCCTCGAGCGTATCGTTGACGAATGCCATATCCTGGTTTTTGGCATGCATGTCCGTCGTGCCTCGGTAGTTGCCCTTATGCTTCTGATTTTCCATGGCGGGTGGCCTCCTATAAAAGTAATGGATGTGCATTGGTAGTATTTCCGACAGCGGGCGAACCATTCTTGCTGGCTGCTACACTCGGAGCGGGAGTGGATGGGGACAGGAGGACGGTTGAAGGTCTGAAAGACGGTTGGTCGTCCGGATTGAAGGCGGGGATTAGGGAGATGACGGTAGAGGGCAGAGGGAGGTAGAAGGCGGGGATGCGGGGATGATGAGGGAGGAGACACGGCGGCGCGAGTTTATTTTCAAAAATTGAAATAAAACCTGAGAGTGGGCTTGGAAAAGATGGGATTATTTCAATAGTTGAGACTAATTGATGATTTTCGGGGACGATCGGGGCTGATTCGGCAGAGTTGTTTCAGATACTGAAATTATTCGTGACGATGGTCGCGGAATAGAGGCGCGAGTTTCAATTTTTGAAAATATAGGAAAGTATAAGCTTCACTTTTATACTGACGCCTATATTTCACCGCGAAACGTAAGCTTTTGCCGCCAGAGGACGGCGATAGCCGTTTACGCTTGGACTAAATAGCGGTTTGGAGGCGGCGGGGAGGCGGATTCGGCTGATTGATTATGCGTAGTGAAACGAGTTCCACTTAAAGGGACGGCGGTTATTCGAGTCACTCCAGACTTGAAATTGGAAGCGGAAGCAGGGACTTCCTGCCTGTCCTTGGTACTTTCAAAGTGGGGGTGGGTGGGGTATAATAGCTGGAGCTATTTATTTTCGGGAAAATAGGGGTGTCTTGAAGCATGGCATTGAAAGCTGGTATCGTCGGTCTGCCGAACGTGGGCAAATCGACTTTGTTTAACGCGATTACGCAAGCGGGGGCCGAATCGGCCAATTATCCTTTTTGTACGATAGATCCGAACGTCGGCGTCGTCGAGGTGCCGGACGAGCGTCTGGATAAGCTGGTCGAGCTCGTATCGCCAAAAAGCATCGTGCCGACCGCGTTCGAATTCGTCGACATTGCCGGCCTGGTCGCGGGCGCGAGCAAGGGCGAAGGACTCGGGAACAAATTTTTGGCGCATATCCGCGAGGTGGATGCGATCGTCCATGTCGTTCGCTGCTTCCAGGACGAGAACATTACGCACGTATCCGGCAAGGTGGATCCGATCAGCGACATCCAGGTCATTAACCTGGAACTCATTCTGGCGGACATCGACTCGGTCGACCGAAAGATCGAACGCTCTCGCAAAAACTTGAAGAGCGGCGACAAAAAGATCGCGCAGGAGGTCGAAGTGCTCGAGCGTCTCAAAGAAGCGCTCTACAACGACCAGCCCGCGCGCAGCGTGGAGCTGACCGACGACGAGAAGCAGCTCGTCCGCGACCTGCACCTGCTGACGATGAAGCCGGTGTTATATGCGGCGAACGTAAGCGAAGCCGAGGTGGCGAACGCGGACGGCAACGAGTACGTGCAGCAGGTGCGGGATTTCGCGGCGAAGGAGAACGCGGAAGTCGTGCCGATCAGCGCGAGGGTGGAATCGGAAATCGCCGAGCTGGAGGGCGAGGATAAGGAGATGTTCCTCGAGGAGCTGGGCCTGTCGGAGTCGGGCCTTAACCGGCTGATCCGCGCCGCTTACAAGCTGCTGGGTCTCTACACGTACTTCACGGCCGGCGTGCAGGAAGTCCGCGCCTGGACGATCCGCAGCGGGACGAAAGCGCCGCAGGCGGCGGGCGTTATCCATACCGACTTCGAACGGGGCTTTATCCGCGCCGAGGTGGTGTCCTATACCGACCTCGTGGCGGCCGGCACGATGGTGGCGGCGCGCGAGCGCGGCCAGGTTCGTCTGGAGGGCAAGGATTACGTCGTGCGCGACGGCGACGTGATGCATTTCCGTTTTAACGTATAAGAGTATGCTGGATACGGCCCTGCAAGTTGCTTATTCGCGCTTGCGGGGCTTTGTTGGGCTCGCAGAAGGCCTTGCGGCGGCCTGCCGTGACCGATCCGTTGCGGATTGCATAGGTAGTGAGGGATGGGGAATGGCTTTAATTGGGGCGCCGGCAGCGGAAAGCTACTGTCGATTGCGGGGCCTCCCTTATGGTATAATAAAGATTATCCTAGTGGAAAAAACAGAGGTGAATGACTGTGTTAGACCGTTTGCAAGCACTCGCCGACCGATACGAGAAGCTGAGCGAGCTGTTGTGCGATCCGGACGTGTCCAGCGATCCAAAGCGGCTTAGAGAGCTTTCCAAAGAGCAGTCGGATTTACAAGAGGCTTATGAAGCCTATACCGAATATAAGCAAACGTCCGAGCAGCTCGATGACGCCAAGCTGATGCAAGGCGAGAAGCTCGACGACGAAATGCGCGAAATGGTCAAGATGGAGATCGAGGAGCTGAGCGAGCGCAAGACGCAGCTCGAAGAAAAGATCCGCATCGTGCTGCTGCCGAAGGACCCGAACGACGACAAGAACGTCATCGTGGAAATTCGCGGGGCGGCCGGCGGCGACGAGGCGGCGCTGTTCGCTTACGATCTGTATCGCATGTATACGAAGTTCGCGGACACGCAGGGCTGGCGCGTAGAGTTGATGGATTTCAGCGAGAACGACCTGGGCGGCTTCAAAGAGGTTATTTTCATGATTAACGGCAAGGGCGCCTATAGCAAGCTGAAGTTCGAAAGCGGCGCGCACCGCGTGCAGCGCATTCCGGTAACGGAATCCGGCGGTCGGATCCATACGTCGACCTCGACGGTTGCCGTTATGCCGGAGGTCGAAGACGTCGAAGTCGAAATTCTCGACAAAGATATCCGCATCGATACGTTCTGCTCCAGCGGAGCGGGCGGCCAGTCCGTCAACACGACGAAATCCGCGGTTCGCGTGCTTCACGTGCCGACGGGCATTATGGCGACCTGCCAGGACGGCAAATCGCAGAACGAGAACAAGGCGAAGGCGCTTCAGGTGCTTCGCGCGCGCATTTACGATATTCGCCGCCAAGAGGAAGAGGCGAAATATGCCGGCGAGCGGAAGAGCAAGGTCGGCACGGGCGACCGCAGCGAGCGGATCCGGACCTACAACTTCCCGCAAAGCCGGGTGACGGATCACCGCATCGGCCTCACGCTGCATAAGCTTGACTCGGTGATGAACGGAGATATGGAAGAAATTATTTCGTCGCTGACGATCGCGGAGCAGGCTGAGCTCCTGGATCGCGAAATGGCGTAACAAGCCGCGCTGGGCTGCCGGATACTTGCGTATATTGCAAGCGGCGGCCCGGCGTTTTTCGTTTCGCTTCATGGGCGGCGGCGGGGAATGCCGGGCGGAACCGGGCTGGCGTTAACTGGCGCGCGGATTGCGCGCTGGCATACATACATAACGGAAAATTGTCTTAAGTACTTGATAGGTGTAGCCGCGCGGTTTGGGTCCGGCAGGCGGCGAAGCGGTTCGGCATAGGGAAATTTGGTGGAAAAGGGGCGTCGAACGATGATCGATCAAACGGAAAAGGCTTGGTTCGCGGAGCCGCTGACGATCCGGGAAGCGGTTTTGCGCGCGGCCGGCATTTTGGAGGCGGAGGCGGTGGAGGAGCCGCGCAACAACGCGGAGCTGCTGCTCATGCACGTGCTGGGCATTGGACGGGCGGAGCTGCTCCGCGACGGCGGCGAGCCGTTCCCGGCGGAGAAGCTCGCGGAATGGGAGCGGCTCGTGCGGCGCAAGGCGGCCGGGGAGCCGGTGCAGTACTTGATCGGCGAGCAATGGTTCTACGGCCGTCCGTTCGCGGTATCGCCCGCCGTGCTTATCCCGCGCCCGGAGACGGAGCTGCTCGTCGAGGCCGTCCTGGAGGCGGCGGACCGCCTCTGGCCGGCGGCCGCCGGGCATGGGCTGGATAGCGGAGCGGGAGGTGAGCCGGGGAGCGCTGAGGAGGCGAAGAACGGCGCAGAGAGCGCAAGGGAGGCGACGCTTGCGGGCGGAGCGGAACAAGGCGG
>NZ_JACXIY010000080.1 GCF_014705655.1 Paenibacillus arenilitoris
CTCGTTATCGCCTGCTTCCCGCTTGTCGACTTCGATCGACGAGTATTCGAACGTCGTATAACTGAGACCGTGGCCGAACGGGAACAACGTCTTCATGTTCTTCGCGTCGTAGTAGCGGTAGCCGACGAAGAGGCCTTCCTTATACTCGACGCGATCGCCTTCGCCAGGGAAGTTCAGATGCGAAGGATTGTCGCTTAGCTGGATTGGGAACGTCTCTGCCAGCTTGCCGCAAGGGTTCGCGTCCCCGAACAGCAGGTCCGCGATCGCGCCGCCGAGCGCCTGTCCGCCCAAGTACGCTTCGAGTACGGCCTGCACCTGCCCGAGCCACGGCATCTCGACAGGCGCGCCGTTGCTCAGCACGACGACCGTCCGGCGCTGCGCCGCCGATACGCGCTCGATCAGCTCGAGATGGTTCGCCGGCAGCGACAAATGCGTCCGGTCGTAACCTTCCGATTCATACCGCTCCGGGAGCCCGACGAACAACACGGCAATGTCCGCGCTTGCCGCCGTATCGGCCGCTTCCTGCAGCAGCGTCTCGTCGATCTCGTCGCTGTCCGCTTTATACCCCTGCGCGTAAGCAACGACGGCGCCGCTGCCGGCCGACAGGCGAATCTCCTCCGCAATATCGTCGATGCGCGTCGGCTTTATATGGGAGCTGCCGCCGCCTTGATAGCGCGGGCTGCGGGCGAATTCGCCGATGACCGCGATGCGGCCTTCCTTGGCGAGCGGAAGGATGCCGCCTTCGTTCTTGAGCAGCACCATGCTCTCGCTTGCCGCTTCGCGGGCAATCCGGTGATGCGCGTCGGCGTCATACGCCGCATTCGGCTTCTTATGGTCGACGGCTTTGAAAATGACGGTCAAGATGCGCTCCACCGCATCGTCCAGCACGTTCTCGGCGAGTCGGCCGCTCTTCACCGCCTCGACGAGCTTGCGGTCGCCTGCGCCGTCGCTTGACGGCATCTCGAGCTCGAGACCGGCCGCCAGTCCTTCCGCCCGCTCGTTCACCGCGCCCCAGTCGGAGACGACGAAGCCCACGTGGCCCCATTCGTCCTTCAGCACTTCCGTCAGCAGGAACCGGTTCTCCGCGGCATATTCGCCGTTCACCTTGTTGTACGAGCACATGACCGTCCAAGGCTGCGCCTGCTTGACGGCGCCCTCGAAGCTCGCCAAGTAGATTTCGCGCAGCGTACGCTCGTCGACGATCGCGTCCACCGTCATGCGGCGGTGCTCCTGGTTGTTCGCGGCGAAATGCTTCAGCGACGTTCCGACGCCTTGGCTCTGCACGCCCATGATATGGTTCGCCGCCATCTCCGAGGACAGATACGGATCTTCGGAGAAATATTCAAAGTTGCGGCCGCAGAGCGGGGAACGCTTAATGTTCGCGCCCGGTCCGAGCAGCACCGCGACGTCTTCGGCTTGGCATTCCTCGCCGAGCGCAACGCCGACCTTCCGGATGAGACCGCGGTCCCAAGAGCACGCGATGCCCGC
>NZ_JACXIY010000081.1 GCF_014705655.1 Paenibacillus arenilitoris
ACTTGAATCTTGCGATTTTTCGATACAGTGTGCCTCAAAAGGCAGACCTGTAGCGTGAAAGGTAAATCAACGGTTTAGGCCGTGAGCTTGAGATGACGCAAAATGTCGAGAAGCGGTTTCTTCTCCAAGGCTTGCTCATAAACATACACGACGATCTGCCCGAAGAATTCTTCTCGGATGCGACGTACCACATCACCGATTGTCACGTCTGCTCCATCACGTATCCAATCCTGCCGCTGAAATTCCAGGAAGTTCTGTGTCAGAAACTGGATGGCCCAAAATCGTTGAATACCATGAAACGAAAGCAGTTGGTATTGGTCAAAGCCGAGCAGCTCCTTAAAATAGCGATAACCCGTCTCGATGTTCCATCGTACGTGATAGTATCGTTGAATCGTAACGAGATCCAACGTTGGATCCGTACACAGGAGACAAACCTGAGGTTTGCTCGAGGCGGTGTATTCGTCTTTCCAAGACAGCAGTAACCTGACATTCTCGATTTCGCTGACCGGCCCCTCATAGGCATAGACCCAGTACACGCCCCGACCTTCCACCGTAACGGAGCGGAGATCGGATTTACGAATGTACTGCTCGGCGAAATCGTTAATCTTAATCGTGATTCCGGACGGACAAATGAGTCGGTTCGTTTTTAGAGTCGCAATGACATGAAATCCTTTACGGTTACAGGCATTGACGACTTTTTCGCTGGTGTACCAGCTGTCCATCAGGACGTAAACACGCTCGTCGTCATTTGACGGGAAGGCTTCGATCATTTCAACAGCCAAATCGTTTTTGCTCTTGAAGGTGAGCCGCTGAGCTTCACAATATTCGCTCTGGTAATAGGGTCGGAAATCGAAGGCATAAGATTGACCGCTACTTACGACATGTGTGGTAACGAGATTGTGACACCAGACGGACTTGCCTTCCTCATGCGAATACTGAAAACTCAGAGCTTCCATTCTCTTGGTCGTGCGGTCTTTCTTACAACAGGTGTCATCCACGATCAGAAACACGATTCTTCGGGGATCGCCGCCTTTGAGCTGCGATTTCCGAATTCGGTACATGACCGCTTGTATTCTTCTGCGCTGCATGCGATTCATGCACCATGGCGCATGATTCAAGAAATTCGTAACACTGCTCAAATGACGATGGTCTTTGGCAGCGTATTGGATCTGAGTGATATTTTTGCGTCCGGCACAGAGAATGATGCCATGGACAAGCGTAAACAAATGCTGCAATTGAGGTTTGGAAAATTCTAATTTCAGGGCCAAAATAAACTTGACGATCGGCAGATAGAGGGATACCATGAGATTGGGACATCTCCTTTATTTGGATATTGTGGTGTGGTAACCAACAATTTCTTCCAAAAGGATTGATGTCCTTCTTCTGTTCCTCTCTCCGACAAAGGTTCTAAGCTTCTGAGTTTAAGTAACACGATTTGACGGCAATATTTTTGCAAGACTCAAGT
>NZ_JACXIY010000082.1 GCF_014705655.1 Paenibacillus arenilitoris
TAAGCCCTCGACCGATTAGTATTCGTCAGCTGCACGCATTGCTGCGCTTCCACCCCGAACCTATCAACCTCGTCGTCTTCAAGGGGTCTTACTAATTGGGAAATCTCATCTTGAGGGGGGCTTCACGCTTAGATGCTTTCAGCGCTTATCCCGTCCGTACTTGGCTACCCAGCGGTGCTCCTGGCGGAACAACTGGTACACCAGCGGTACGTCCATCCCGGTCCTCTCGTACTAAGGACAGCTCCTCTCAAATTTCCTACGCCCGCGACAGATAGGGACCGAACTGTCTCACGACGTTCTGAACCCAGCTCGCGTACCGCTTTAATGGGCGAACAGCCCAACCCTTGGGACCTACTTCAGCCCCAGGATGCGATGAGCCGACATCGAGGTGCCAAACCTCCCCGTCGATGTGGACTCTTGGGGGAGATAAGCCTGTTATCCCCAGGGTAGCTTTTATCCGTTGAGCGATGGCCCTTCCATTCGGTACCACCGGATCACTAAGCCCGACTTTCGTCCCTGCTCGACTTGTAGGTCTCGCAGTCAAGCTCCCTTATGCCTTTGCACTCTTCGAATGATTTCCAACCATTCTGAGGGAACCTTTGGGCGCCTCCGTTACATTTTAGGAGGCGACCGCCCCAGTCAAACTGCCCGCCTGACACGGTCCCTCTACCGGTTTCACGGTAGCAGGTTAGAACTCCGATACGATCAGGGTGGTATCCCAACGGCGCCTCCACCGAAGCTGGCGCTCCGGCTTCCCAGGCTCCCACCTATCCTGTACAGATCGTACCAAAGTCCAATATCAAGCTGCAGTAAAGCTCCATGGGGTCTTTCCGTCTTGTCGCGGGTAACCTGCATCTTCACAGGTATTAAAATTTCACCGGATCTCTCGTTGAGACAGCGCCCAAGTCGTTACGCCATTCGTGCGGGTCAGAATTTACCTGACAAGGAATTTCGCTACCTTAGGACCGTTATAGTTACGGCCGCCGTTTACTGGGGCTTCGGTTCACAGCTTCGGGTTGCCCCTAACCGCTCCCCTTAACCTTCCAGCACCGGGCAGGCGTCAGCCCGTATACTTCGCCTTACGGCTTCGCACAGACCTGTGTTTTTGCTAAACAGTCGCTTGGGCCTTTTCACTGCGGCCCCCTCGGGCTATTCACCCTACCGAGGCACCCCTTCTCCCGAAGTTACGGGGTCATTTTGCCGAGTTCCTTAACGAGAGTTCTTCCGCGCGCCTTAGCATGCTCTGCTCGCCTACCTGTGTCGGTTTGCGGTACGGGCACCTTCGCCTGGCTAGAGGCTTTTCTCGACAGCCGGAGTACATGACCTTCGCTACTGCAATTTTCGCTCCCCATCACAGCCTAGCCTAATAGTGTGCGGATTTGCCTACACACTAGCCTCACTGCTTGGACGGGCTATTCCATCAGCCCGCGTCACTGCCCTTCTGTGTCACCCCA
>NZ_JACXIY010000084.1 GCF_014705655.1 Paenibacillus arenilitoris
GTCCGTGCGCGCCTAGCAAAGCTGGGTACAACTAGCCGGTGAAAGTCCGGTCGGGGTAGGGGCCAAGCCGCCTCGTAGCTAGCAGGCGTACGTCCGAGAGATCGGACGAGACGAAGCCCTGCGAAAATCTATGCGAAGCATAGGGAAGCAAATCCACAGGCCGTAACATCCGACGTGAATCCTGCCGCATCGTCAAGAGAACCTGAAAGGGACAGGAGAGTGCCGAGTTCTGACGGACAGGATGAAGGCCAAGGAATGTGCATGGAACTTGGAGCAGCACAGAGGAACTCTCCGGTGTAAAGGGATCGGCATGTGAATACAGTTGTACAACCGGAACTAGGGAGACCCTCCCCCGCACGACGGCAAAGCATCGTAACAGACAGACCTATAAGCCCTAAAAGCGAAATGGCGAGTCGCGGGAAGGGAGTCGGAGGGGGCCATAGTACCGATGAAGCAAGGACAACATAACCTTGTGGAGGAAAGGGCGTCGAAAGACAATACCCCGCTTTGTTCATGGGAAAACGAGGAGGTACGAGCGAGTGAATGCCGAAACAAGGCTAACGACGCAGAAAGATCATAAAGTTCAACAACTTCAACGAGCCCTCTACCTTGGAGCTAAGGAAAGCCCATCACGGAGATTTCATGCCTTGTACGACAAGGTGTATCGCAAAGATGTGTTAGAAGAAGCTTGGAGGCGTGTCCGAGCAAATGGAGGAAGTCCTGGCGTGGACAAATTGACCATCGACCACATCGTAACCGTCTATGGAGAAGCGCGCTTTGTGGAAGAAACGGCGGAACAGGTGAGAAGCGGCGAATACCGCCCCGCACCCGTCCGGCGGAAGGACATTCCGAAGGGCGATGGGAAGACAAGACCGCTAGGGATTCCAACCGTACGAGATCGACTCGTGCAGATGGCAACCAAGATGATGATTGAACCCATTTTCGAGGCTGACTTTCTGGATTGTTCTTACGGCTTCCGCCCCAAGCGGAGCGCTCATGGTGCAACCGAGAGGATTCGGCAAACCGTTAATGATGGACAGATTTACTGGGTCGTCGACGTAGACATTACCGGGTACTTCGATAACATCCCGCATGGTAAACTGATGCAGTTGGTCGAACAGCGCATTAACGATCGGCGCATCCTTAAGCTGATGCGGAAATGGCTGACAGCCGGGGTTATGAAAGAAGACGTGTTCTACGAGACGGACATCGGCAGCCCGCAAGGCGGAGTTATCTCTCCTCTGCTGGCGAACATCTACCTGCATTATCTCGACACGGTGTGGACGAGGAAA
>NZ_JACXIY010000085.1 GCF_014705655.1 Paenibacillus arenilitoris
CTATATAGACGGCACTAAAGGATTTTGGAAACATTTGTCTAACTCTTAGAGGTAACTAATTGTTGCCTGTAGGAGGCGTTATAATGAACAAAACACTCCATGAAGACAATCAAAATCCCGAAATCCAAGCATTAAAAGCGGCTATGAGAGAAACAAAAAATAAACGAATGTTCGAAAGATATCAAACGATCCTGCTCCACTTGCATGGAGTAAAATACGATCAAATCTCCATTATTGTTGGCCGATCCACAGTTACAATAGGCAACTACGTGAAAGCATACCGTTCAAACGGCCTGGATGGTTTGGTGCTTGGCGAGTCTCCCGGTCGCCCTTCATTTCTCACGAAGGAACAAGAGGAACAGGTGCGTAAGCTCCTTGTGGATCAAAGGCCTTCGGAGGTTGGATTCCCCTCCGAGATGAATTGGACTGCTCCATTGCTTCGGGACTGGATCGAGCGCGAGTTTAACGTGAAGTATTCCGATCGTGGAACACGCAAATTGTTATATCTCCTTGGATTCAGCTTCACAAAACCGACGTATACACTAGCTCTTGCTGATCCTGAAAAGCAAGAACAGTTCAAGGAAGACTTTGAAGCGGTAAAAAAAATTGATTCAGCGCGAAATTGATCGAATCCTGTTTCAAGATGAGTCGATGATTCGGGATTATCAGGCGCTTGCCCATACTTGGTTCCCGAAGGGTCAACAAAAGATAATCCCTACTTACGGTAAACATCGTGGTGTCAAACTGATCGGTACGCTGGATTATGAAAGCGGCGAAGTGTTTTGCATTGAGGAAGAACAGTATGATGCAAATGTGTTTCTAGCCTTCCTTAAACAAGTAGTTGCCCGCTATCCTGGAGAAAAAATTGTAATGGTCCTAGATAACGCTCGAATTCATCATGCCAAATTGCTCCAACCTTTCTTACAGGAACATGCGGAACGATTACATCTCATGTTCCTGCCACCCTATAGTCCGCAGCTCAATTTAATCGAAGGACTGTGGGGCTGGCTTAAGAAAACCGTAATTTACAATGTCTTTTACAACACCGTAGAAGAAATTCGCAAAGCAGTTCAAAACTTTATTAATGAAATTAACAAGACACCAATGAAGACCGTAGATAGGCTATGCATTCAACTATGAATCTTGAGTACCGTCTATATAG
>NZ_JACXIY010000086.1 GCF_014705655.1 Paenibacillus arenilitoris
GAAATGGGATATCCTATCGTAGGTATTGTAAGCGACGGACAGGTTTCCATCCGACAGGCTTTCGAGTCACTCTTGCCTGATGTTCCGTATCAGTACTGCCAGTACCATTATTTGAAAGATATCGCGAAGCCTGTCGTGGATGCGGATCGAAAGCTCAAAATGGAACTGAAAAAGAGCATGCGCGGCTTGCGGGATGTAGAGCGAAAAATCGAGCAGGCTGAGAAAAAGGCAATGAACGCTTCGCAAGCAAACGTGGATGTCTCTCCCACGGCGGAAACAACCGTGCTCGCGGAAGCGCAGGTGGCGAAGGGATATGTGTCCGCTGTCCGCGCATTGCTTCTGGAAGATGGTGAACCGCCCCTTCATCTACCTGGCATGATGATCTACGAACGTGCCCAAGCCATACAGGCGTCGCTTGCGCGATGCTTGACTAAAAAAAGAGCCTCATTTGCTCCAGAGTCTGGTCAGAATTTTCAGTAAACTCGGAGATCAGGCCTCGCGTTATGAATCCGTAGTCCGCTGGGCGAAGCCTGTTGCCCATATTGCGGCAGCCTTGGAACCAGACGAAGACAAGACTAGCGAAACCGTTGAATGGGAAATGACCCAAGTATTGAACTGGCTCAAACAGACCTACACGGAAGAAGACGATTCTGTCATGGTCCACAATGTGACCAACGATTCCCGTGGGTTCTGGAAAGGGCTGTTTACCTGTTACGATCATTATTTCGTCCCTCGCACGAACAACGACCTGGAACAATTTTTTCGACGAACGAAAGCTTGTCATCGCCGAATCACAGGTCTCCGTAACTGGAACACCTACATCATTCGAAACGGAGAAATGATTGTGCTTGTAGATGATGCACTTCGTCAAAAACATGTCATCTCTCGTCTGCGAACTGTAAGCTATGAAACATATGCGCAGCGCAAAGCACGTTGGAGTGAACGTCTATCCGAAAGCGTTCAACGCAGACGGTTTAATCGCAATCCACTCACTTTTCTGCAGCAATTAGAGGCTCAGTGGGATCAAGTTACAGTTGTTCGTTGATTGTGCCGTCGTAG
>NZ_JACXIY010000009.1 GCF_014705655.1 Paenibacillus arenilitoris
TCGGGGAGCGCTGAGCAG
Source organism: Paenibacillus arenilitoris (assembly GCF_014705655.1). Classification (GTDB taxonomy): domain Bacteria; phylum Bacillota; class Bacilli; order Paenibacillales; family Paenibacillaceae; genus Pristimantibacillus; species Pristimantibacillus arenilitoris. The sequence goes on from NZ_JACXIY010000009.1 coordinate 19, forward strand.
GCGAGGAACGGCGCAGAGAGCGCAAGGGAGGCGACGCTTGCGGGCGGAGCGGAACAAGGCGGTGCGCCGGAGACGGACGGCGGAGCGGGCGGTGAGCCGGGGAGCGCTGAGGAGGCGTGGAACGGCGCAGAGAGCGCAAGGGAGGCGACGCTTGCGGGCGGAGCGGAACAAGGCGGTGCGCCGGAGCAGGGCGGAGGAGCGGGCGGCGAGCCGGGGAGCGCTGAGGAGGCGAGAAACGGCGCAGAGAGCGCAAGGGAGGCGATGCTTGCAGGCGGAGCGGAACAAGGCGGTGCGACGCGCGTGAGCCTGCGCGGCGAGGAAGAGCCGCCGACGGTGGTCGACGTCGGCACAGGCAGCGGCGCCATCGCCGTGACGCTTGCGGTGCAGCGTCCCCGCTGGCGTGTACGCGCGTCCGACCTATCGCCGGACGCGCTGGCTGTCGCCCGCACGAACGCGGCCCGCCATGAGGCGGCGGGCCGAATGGCGTTCGTGCAGGGCGACCTGCTCGCGCCCTTCCTGGCGGGGCGCGAACCCGGGGGCAGCTCCGCTGCCCCGCGCGTCGGCGAAGCGATCGACGTGCTCGTGTCCAATCCGCCGTACATTCCCGCGGCGGATTTGCAAGGCTTGCAGCGCGAGGTGCGCGACTATGAGCCGCGGCTCGCGCTGGATGGAGGGGCGGACGGGCTGGAGCCGTACCGCCGCATGCTGGAGCAGCTTCCGCTGTTGGCGAAGCTGCCGCGTATCGTCGCGTTCGAGCTCGGCATCGGCCAGCCCCGCATCGTGGCCGATATGCTGCGCGGCATTGGCGCGTGGGACGAGATACGCATCATCGACGATTATGCGGGCATCGAGCGCCACGTGATCGCGGTCCAAACGCAGCCTCGCTAGCGGAAGCGCAGCGACTCGCCGCGTAAATAACGGTAAAAAAAGGCGCTATCCTGCGCAAGCAGGACATCGCCTTTCAAAATAAAGGAATGAATTGGCGTTATTCGGCTCTTTCCCGGCGCTTTGAGGCCGCGGGAGGGCGAATAACGCCTTTTTGTTCCGCTATTTGGCCGAAAAGGGCCAACATTTACGAAATAGCGCCCCAAATTACCGCTATTCGGTTCTTTTCCGGCGCATAGAAGCCGCAGGAGGGCGAATAACGCCTTTTTGTTCCGCTATTTGGCCGAAAAGGTCCAACATTTACGAAATAGCGCCCCAAATTACCGTTATTCGGCTCTTTCCCGGCGCTTTGAGGCCGCGGGAGGGCGAATAACGCCTTTTTGTTCCGCTATTTGGCCGAAAAGGGCCAACATTTACGAAATAGCGCCCCAAATTACCGCTATTCGGCTCTTTTCCGGCGCATAGAAGCCGCAGGAGGGCGAATAACGCCTTGTTGTTCCGCTATTTGGCAGAAAAGGTCCGACATTTGCGAAATAGCACCCCAAATTACCGCTATTTCCACTCCGCGTGGCAGATCCGCAACAGTGAGCGCGAGAAAGGGCTCCCGTCCGCGGTCGAAACCGGCCGATACCGCCATGGGCACCAGCTACGGCGGGGCCGGGCCATCTCCGCCAGGCCGACGCCCGTCTTATTCCGGCATCATGTTCGTGCTGATCGCGATGCGGTTCCAGGCGTTGATCACGACGATGGACATTATGATCTCGCCGATCTGCTTCGAGTCGAAGTAACGGGCCGCTTCCTCGTAGAGGGCATCCGGCACATGCTCCTTCGTGATGACGGTGACGGCTTCCGTAAGCGCGAGGGCGGAGCGTTCCTCCGGCGTGAAATAAGGAGTCTCCCGCCATGCGTTCAGCGCGTAGATGCGCTGCTCGGTTTCGCCGAGGCTTCGGGCTTCCTTCGTATGCATGTTGATGCAGAAGGCGCAGCCGTTCACTTGCGAGGCGCGGATTTTGATCAATTCTTTAAGCCCCGCGCTAAGGCTCGTTCCGTTCACGTATTTCTGAAGACCGAACATCGCCTCATAGGCTCCAGGGAGTTCTTTGTTTATATTCGTTCTCTGTTGCATGGCGTTTCATCTCCTATTTCATTGGTTTAGCAAAGACGCTTAACGGCTCTGTACCTCTAAGACAAAACAGGTCCGCGAATTGTGACATCCGCGACGATTAATTTTTGATCCCTTTTAAAACGGTCTCCAGCTTATCGGGATTGGACACGACGAAAATCCGCTCCGCCTTTCTTTGCCGCTCGTCCCACTGAAAGCACAGAATGCTCGAAGGCCGTCCGTGGCTGTAGAGAATGAAGCCGGGCTGGCCGTTGACGTCGACGAGCTGCTCTCCGTCCCCGAAGAAGCCTTTCGCCAAGGTGCCTTTCAACAAAGCAAGGATGCGCTCCTTGCCGTATATCGGGAAGACGGCCGTGCGAACCTTGCCGCCGCCGTCGGCGAGCAGGACGGCCTCTTCGGCCAGCAGCTCGACCAGCGCCCCGAAGTCTCCGCTTCGAGCCGCCGCGATGAACGTCGCGACGAGCGGCTCGGTGCTGCCGGACGGAGCGGGAGCCGCGGCAAGCGGGTTCAGCTTGCTCTTCGCGCGGCTGAATATTTTGCGGCAGTTCGCTTCCGACTTCCGCAGACATTCGGCGATTTCCGAATACTCGTACTGCAGCGATTCGCGAAGGATGAAGACGGCCCGTTCCGTCGCCGTCAGCTGCTCCAGCATGACGAGCAGCCCGTAGGATACGCTCTCGTCGCGGTCGTAAAGCTCGGCCGGATCCATGGTCTCTCCCGCCTGCCTGACATCCGGCTCCGGCAGCCACGTGCCGGGATAGACCTCCCTTCGCTTGCGGGCCGATTGCAGCACATTGAGACACCGGTTCGTCAGCATGCGGATTAAATAAGCTTTCTCGTTCTCGATCGGACCCGATTGCAAGCGGAAGTAATCCGCGTACACGTCCTGCACCGCGTCCTCGGCTTCGCTGAAGGAGCCGAGCATCCGGTAGGCAATCGACTGCAGCAGCGGTTTATAGGTATCGTAGGCTTGTTGGATTTCCATCATGCATCCGCCTTTAAATTTTTGTTTCTGTGATTATACCTCTTTTGCCATCCGCGCGAAACGTGCGAGCTGGAAATCGTTAGGCAACTGTTTGACAATATTCGGAATATCGATTAAGCTGATTATTGGAAAACGATGAAAACAATTTGTTTTCCAATATATGATTTATGCATTCCGGAAGAAGGTGAACCCTCTTGAAAGACAGAATCGCCGAAGCGGTTGTTCAAGAAATTTTGCAGCGCGGGCTTCGTTTCAGCATAAGGGATGTGGCCGGCGCGCTGGGCGTCAGCACGAAGACGATCTACCAGCATTTCGAATCGAAGGAGCAGATCGTCGCGTATCTGGTCGAGCAGGCGGTCAACGAAATGCGTGAGTGCGAGCGGGACATTATGGCCGATCCCGAATTGTCCACGAAGCAAAAGCTGTTCGAGGTGCTGGTTACGATTCCGAAGGGCTATGCGTTCGGCGATTTGCGGTCGCTTCTCGAGCTGAAGCAAATGTTCCCGCGACAGTGGGCCGTCATGGACGAATATCTTCAGATGGGTTGGGATAATTTCCGTCTGCTCGTCGAACGGGGGCGGGAGGAAGAGGTGCTGCGCCCGTTCGATCCGGAGGTGTTCATCGGCATGTACGTAGGCGCGCTCAACCACTTCATGGACGCCCGCTCCGCCGTAGGTCGCAGGAAGCCGCTCGACCGGGTGCTTAGGGAAATGGTCGGCCTGCTGCTGCAGGGCGTCTATACGGACCGGGACGGCGGTCCCGCCGCAAGCGAAGAGGGGGAAACGAAATGAAAGCTTATTTGTTTTTGGCGCTGGCCATCGTGACCGAAATCGTCGGAACCTCGATGCTGAAGTCTTCCGACAGCTTTACGAAGCTGTACCCGTCCATTGCGACGGTCGTCTGCTTCGCCGCGGCGTTTTACTCGCTCTCCTTGTCGCTTCAGCAAATTCCGCTCGGCACGGCCTACGCTATTTGGTCGGGCGTCGGCACGGCGCTGACGGCCGTGGTCGGGATCGTCGTTTGGAAGGAAACGGCGAATTTGACGACCGCGTTGGGCATTGTTCTGATCATCGCCGGCGTCGTGATTCTTAATCTTAAGGGCGGAGCGCACTGACCGATTGCCGCAGGGGCAAAATAAGAGATTGCTAGGTTTATATAAACGCGATGGCGGACATACTGACGGATAAAGACGTTCCGGGACGCAAGCGGTCGCACCGACGGGTGCGCGAGAGGAGCTTGTGCGTATGTCCAGCTATTATTCCTATAAAACTCATTCCTTATCCCAAAAGAGGTTCGGACCTTATAAATTTCCTTACCGCAAATCGTACGGTTATATCGTATTCGTTCTTATCGTGCTCATCATGAGCTGGGAAGCCCAGCAGATGGACGCCGCGGTCGCGGGCGGCCAAATTCCGCAGGAGGCGATCCGCCTCCGCATTCTCGCCAATTCCGATCGTCCCGCGGATCAAGTCGTGAAGCGGCTGGTCCGGGATGAAATCGTCAAAGCGATGAACGGCTGGGCGACGGGCCCTCAGACGATCGAGGAAGCGCGCCGGACGATCATGGCGAATATGCCGGAAATCGAACGGATCACGGAAGCCGTGCTGAGAAGCCGGGGTTACGATTACGGCTCTTCGGCCGAGCTCGGCATCGTGCCGTTCCCGACGAAAATGTACGGAAACAAAGTTTATCCAGCCGGCGATTATGAGGCGCTTCGCATTACGCTTGGCGCCGGCGAAGGCCAGAACTGGTGGTGCGTGCTGTTCCCGCCGCTATGCTTCATCGATGCGGCAAGCGGCGAGGCCGCGGCGGCAGATGAAGCCGCCGCGGGGACGGAGACGGCTTCGGCCGCTCCCGCGAAGGCGGGAGAGCTGCAGGCGTCCGCGGAGAAGGCGGAGGCTCCCGAAGAAGCAAGCGCGCCGGAGGTCAAGTTCTTTCTGTGGGAAATGATTAAATCGTTCGTGGAGTGGATCAAATCGTTATTTGCATGACCAGCCCAAGCGGCGGCGGCGTCTCGTTACCTGAGACGCCGCCGCCGCTTGCGCTTGGGCCGGTTGCACTCGTTTGCCGGCGCATATGCTATAATAGCGGTGTATTGGTTATTTTAAATAACGAGCAAGGATTGAATGATAGAGATGACGATGACTACTATTTGGCGGGTCGGGCGGCTGGAAGGCGGCCGGCTCGCCACGGAGCTTCGGGAAGCGGCGGAGCTGCTGCGCGGCGGCGGCGTCGTCGCCTTCCCGACGGAGACGGTATACGGGCTTGGCGCCGACGCCCGGAGCACGGCGGCCGTTGGCCGGATTTTTGCCGCGAAGGGGCGGCCCGCGGACAATCCGCTGATCGTGCATATTGCCGACAGGCGGCAGCTGGACGAGCTTGCGCTGTCCCCCTCGGAGCTGGCGGAGACGCTGATGGACCGCTTCTGGCCGGGGCCGCTGACGATCGTGCTGCCCGTACGCGAAGGGGTGCTGTCGCCGCTCGTGACGGCAGGCCTTGCCACCGTCGGGGTGCGGATGCCTGATCACCGGACGGCGCTTGCGCTGCTCGCGCTGGCCGGCTGCCCGGTGGCGGCGCCTAGCGCGAACCGGTCGGGCAAGCCGAGCCCGACGCTGGCGGAGCATGTAATCGAGGACTTGGACGGCCTCATCGACGGTGTCGTTGACGACGGAGCGACCGGGGTCGGACTGGAATCGACCGTCGTCGAGCTGGCCGGCGAGCGTACGATCCGGATTTTGCGTCCCGGCGGCGTTACGCGGGAATCGCTTCAGCTCGCCGTGCCCGGCGCCGTCATCGACGCGGCTTCCTCGGAGGCGCCGGAAGAGGCGCCGCGCTCGCCTGGCATGAAATACGCCCATTATGCCCCCGAGGGCGAGCTCGAGCTCGTACAGGGCCGGCCGGAGGCTGTCGTCCGGTATATCCGCGAGCAGGCCGGCGCCGCTCAGGCGCGCGGCGAAGCAACGGGCGTGCTGGCGTTCGAGGAGAGGCTTGGCTTATACGCCGCGGACCATGTCTATTCGCTCGGCAGCGAATCGGAGCTGGAGGCGGCGGCGCACCGGCTGTACGCGGCGCTGCGCGGCATGGACGCCGGCGGCGTTCAGCGCATATGGGCGGAGGCCTGCCCCGAGCGCGGGATCGGCGCGGCGCTCATGAACCGCATGGCCAAAGCCGCAGGCCACCGAATCGTAACGGTATAGAAGACAAGGCGTATGTTTGTCCTCCCGTCCGCATATGTTTGGTAGAGAAACCAAGCGGACATGGGGGAGATTGGCTTTGATCGACGCACCTTTGCATGCCGGGCAGCTGCTCACGCTGCTCATTATAGCGCTAGCGCTCGGGCTTGACGCCTTTTCGCTCGGACTCGGCATCGGCCTCAAAGGCATTCGGCTGCCGGACGTGCTGAAGCTTGGCGCCGTTATCGCCTTGTTCCATGTTTTGATGCCGCTTGCCGGCATGTTCGCCGGCCATTACGTAAGCGGCCTGCTCGGAGACGTGGCCTCGACCGCCGCGGGCATCCTGCTCGTGCTGCTGGGCGGGCACATGATTTACAGTTCGCTTCGCGGAGAAGCGGTGCAGTCATTCGACCACCGATCATTGTGGGGACTGCTCGTGCTGGCGATCAGCGTGAGCGTCGACTCCTTTTCTGTGGGCATTACGCTCGGGATGTTCGCGGCTAATATATGGGCGACGATCTTGCTGTTCGGCCTGTTCGGCGGGCTGCTGTCGATAATGGGGCTGCTGCTCGGGCGCAAAGTAAGCGGCAATCTCGGCGAATACGGCGAGGCTTGCGGAGGCGCGATTTTGCTCGTATTCGGGGTATTGTTTATTTTTTGAGTCGGAAAGGAGCTGTCGCAAGTGAAACGGATCTTATTTGTGTGTACGGGAAATACGTGCCGCTCGCCAATGGCGGAGGCGATGCTGCGCCGGATGGCCGCCCAGCGGGGAATTACGGTGGCGGTCCGCTCCGCGGGCGTATCGACGGTCGACGGCCTGCCGGTATCGGCGCACGCACTCGAGACGCTTCGGCAGCGCGACATCGAGCATACGGGCTCGTCCCGGGCGCTTACGGGCGAAGCGGTGAATTGGGCCGATCTCATCCTGACCATGACCTCGAGCCACAAGAGGGCGCTGCTGCAATGGTATCCGGAAGCGGTCGACAAGTCGTATACGCTCAAGGAATACGCCAATCAGGACGACGGCGTCCTCGCGGATATCGAGGAATTGGAAGGGTTGTATACGGACCTTCACATGAAGCAGGCGCTCGGGCAGCAGCTATCGTCCTTGGAGCGCAGCCGGCTGCTGGAGCTGGAGCGCCGCATTCCGAGCTTCGACATCGTCGACCCGTTCGGCGGCTCGCTGTCGATGTACAGAAGCTGCGCCGAGGAGCTCGAAGCCGCCGTCTCGAAGCTGCTGGACAAGCTGAAGAAGCGTTAAGGACAGGCGCCGGCGCGCCGCGGAACCGATTGATTTTTCGACCGGCTTCGGCTATTATAACAATATAAGCGTGTATAGGATTTACACCAATAGGGTTTCCGATGTAACTGGCGACGGAAGTGGGCTAACCACGGTGGAGCATCGGAATATACGGCCGGTCGCCTGGGCAAAGAGCAGCATGCTGTTTAAGCATGTCTTGCTCTTTTTTCGTCTTTTTGCTTAAAAATAGGTATACTAGCACTGTGATGCTTCAATTCGAAGGAGGTCTTTTACGTTGAAAATTGCTATTGGCGCCGACCATGGCGGATACAGCCTGAAGCAAGTCGTCGTTCCTTATCTTGAGTCGCTCGGCCATGAAGTCGAGGACGTGGGCTGCGAATGCGACCAATCGGTCGATTACCCCGATTACGCGCTTCCGGTATGCGACCTTGTCGCGAGCGGCAAAGCGGAACGCGGCATCCTGATTTGCGGCACGGGCATCGGCATGTCGATCGCGGCCAACAAAGTTCGGGGCATTCGCTGCGCGCTCGTGCACGACCTGTTCTCGGCGCAAGCGACGAGGGATCATAACGACACGAACGTGCTCGCGATGGGCGAGCGGGTCATCGGTCCGGGCGTAGCCCAGGAAATTATCCGCATCTGGCTGGAGACGCCGTTCTCGAGGGGCGAGCGCCACGTGGGACGATTGAACAAAGTGAAGCAAATCGAAGAGAACGATTCCGCGCGTTCTTAATCGGAGGGCATGCCCTATGACGAAGAAGGATGATTTGATGCTGGGTCGGATCGCGGGCGAGGTGGAGACCGTCGTTCGGGAGCTTGTCAAAGCCGGCGGGATTGCCGCGGGACAATTGCTCGTCGTCGGCGTCAGTACGAGCGAGGTGCTCGGCAAGCGCATCGGCACCGCGGGAACGCTCGAGACGGCTGCCAAGATCTACGCGGGGGTGGAAGCGGTCCGGCAGGAGGCCGGGTTTGTGCCGGCCTTCCAGTGCTGCGAGCATTTGAACCGGGCGCTCGTGATCGAGCGGTCGGCCGCCGAGCGGCTTGGCCTCGAGACCGTAAGCGCCGTGCCTATTCCGAAGGCGGGAGGCTCGATGGCGGCGTACGCCTTCCGCGAGCTGGAGTCGCCTTGCCTGGTAGAAGCCATTCAGGCGCATGCGGGCATCGATATCGGGGACACGTTCATCGGGATGCATCTGAAGCGCGTGGCCGTCCCGGTCAGGCCTTCGATTCGAAGTATCGGAGAGGCGCATGTCACGATGGCCTACGCAAGGCCGAAGCTGATCGGCGGGGTACGCGCCGTGTACGAGCCGGAGCGGGACGAGGGCGCCGGGCAAGCGGCCGGAACATGCGACTAGCTTCCTTATCTTATTTATAGATTCAATGCCGGCTGTCCGGATTAATCAAATAAAAGAGCCAACTAACCGAGGAGGAACTTGAAATGGAAAATTTGCGCAAGCAGGACCCTGAAGTACTAAAAGCGCTCGGCCTGGAGCTTCAACGCCAGCGGGACAACATCGAATTGATCGCTTCGGAAAATATCGTCAGCGAAGCCGTGCTGGAAGCGATGGGCTCGGTGCTTACGAACAAATATGCGGAAGGCTATCCGAGCAAACGCTTCTACGGCGGCTGCGAGCATGTCGACATCGTAGAAGACCTGGCCCGCAACCGCGCGAAGGAGCTGTTCGGCGCCGAGCACGCGAACGTGCAGCCGCACTCCGGCGCGCAGGCGAACATGGCCGTCTATCTTGCCGCGCTCAAGCCTGGCGACACGGTGCTCGGCATGAACCTCGCGCACGGGGGCCACTTGACGCACGGAAGTCCGGTTAACGCATCCGGCTTGCTCTACAACTTCGTGGCATATGGCGTGCAAGAGGATACGTTCATGATCGATTACGAAGAGGTGCGCAAGCTTGCGTTCAAGCACCGTCCGCGCTTGATCGTAGCCGGCGCCAGCGCATACCCTCGCATCATCGATTTCGAGAAGCTCGGCCAAATCGCAAACGACGTAGGCGCCTTGTTCATGGTGGACATGGCTCATATCGCCGGTTTGGTAGCCGCAGGTCTTCACCCAAGCCCGGTGCCGCACGCGCATTTCGTGACGACGACGACGCACAAGACGCTTCGCGGGCCTCGCGGCGGCATGATTCTGTGCCGCAAGCCTTGGGCGGCCGCTATCGATAAAGCGGTGTTCCCGGGTTCGCAAGGCGGTCCGCTGATGCATATCATCGCGGCGAAGGCCGTCGCTTTCGGCGAAGCGCTTCAGCCGGCATTCAAGTCGTATGCGGAGCAAGTCGTCAAAAACGCGAAGGTGCTGTCCGAAGAATTGGCCGCCAAAGGACTCAACATCGTATCCGGCGGCACGGACAACCATCTGATGCTGATCGATACGCGCAACCTGAATATTACGGGCAAAGCGGCCGAGCATGTGCTTGACGAAGTCGGCATTACGGTCAACAAGAACGCCATCCCGTTCGACCCGACCAGCCCGTTCGTCACGTCCGGCATCCGCGTGGGCACGCCTGCGGCCACCGCTCGCGGCATGAACGAGAACGCAATGAAGGTCATTGCAGAAGTCATCGCGCTCGTGCTTAAGAGCCCTGAGGATCAAGAGGTGCTGGCGAAGGCGCGCGGCATGGTGCGTGACCTGACCGCGCAATATCCGCTGTATCCGGCAATGAAATACGAATAAGAAGCAGCTTGCATAGAAGAAACGCCGTCCCGGTGATCCTAACCGGTGACGGCGTTTTTGCATTCCAGGGCATGTAGGCAAAAGGAGGCGATATGTAATAGATATGTGATTTATTATTAAAATAAATATTACCATAATATTACTGTTATGGTACAAGAGAAGAGGTTTTCGGGAGTGGGACATTCGCGTTTTGCGTAAATGTCAGCCTGCTTATTCCTCATGATCTTATCCCTGAACCCCTCGTTTCCCGCCTTGCTGAATTGATTTAAAACGGATATGCATTAATGTATACCCGTTGTAACGCAAATAAGCATTAATGCTTATCCGTATTAGTGCTGATACGTATTAATGCGAACTTGCATTAATGCAAATTCGCATTAATGCAGTGAAGCTTTTAAGGGAAAAACAGCTTTATTCCGCATGCAAGTAAAAATTCGCGCTGGGCATAATAAGATCATGGCATGGAAACTTTTGTGGTCAACATTCGTGTTGACAATTAATAATTCTAAGATGTATATTTTATATCGTCGATTAATATTATCTTAATGTTAGTATTTATGACACGTTAATATTAGTAGTCATCTTCACCCTATTAAAGTCGGTTTTAACAAATTTATATAAAAAATGGGAGTTGATGTTGGTGAAAGGGAGTTTCAAAAGACCGGCACAAGTTATGCTGGTACTCGTCATCGCTTTAAGCATGTTGTTGACCGCATGTGCGGGCAATAACAACAAACCGTCTGAGAATAACGGCGGAGCGGCAACTAACGGAGGAGAAACAACGACGCCTCAAGAATTCCGCTTCACGCTCGCGAGCGAGCCGCCAAGCTTGGATCCCGCCCTCATGACGGATGCGCAATCGAGCATCGTGGCAGCCGGTCTGTACGAAGGTCTTACCCGTCTGAACGCAAACGGCGAGCCGGAGAATGCAATCGCGGAAGAAATAACGGCTTCCGAAGACGGCAAAACTTACACCATCAAGCTTCGCGACGACGTGAAGTGGAGCAACGGCGAAAGTGTTACCGCGCATGACTTCGAATATGCCTGGAAACGCGCTTTGAATCCGGAGACGGCTTCGGAATATGCGTACATGCTCTACTACATCGAGAACGCCGAGAAATATAACACGGGCGGCGGCACGGTCGACGAAGTAGGCGTTAAAGCTACCAACGACTATACGCTGGAAGTGAAATTGTACACGCCTGCGCCTTATTTCCCAAGCCTTATTTCCCACTATACTTATTTACCGGTAAACAAAGGAGCCGTTGACGGCAAGCCCGAGTGGGCTTCCGAGAAAGAGACGATCGTTTCGAACGGTCCTTTCCTTCTGAAGGAATGGGCGCATGAGGACAAGCTCGTACTCGAGAAAAACCCGGACTACTATAATGCGTCCGCCGTTAAATTCGATAAAGTAACGATTTCGTTGATCAACGATACGAACACGGTTTACAACTTGTACGATACGGACAAAATCGACTGGATCGGCGCGCAAGCGGGCTCCGTGCCTACCGACAGAACGCCGCAGCTGGTCGAGGAAGGCAAAGCGACAATCACTTCGGTCGCATCGGTGTACTACTACCTGTTCAACAACAATAAAGCACCGTTCAACAATGCGAAGATCCGTAAAGCTTTCGCTATGTCCGTTGATCGCCAATCGCTGATCGACAACGTTGCAAAAGCGAACCAGCAGCCTGCATTCGGCTTGGTGCCTCCTAGCATCGCCGGCGCCGGCGGCAAAAACTTCCGAGAATTGTACCCGGATACGGATTACTTTAAAGAAGACGTGGAAGAGGCGAAGAAGCTGCTTGCGGAAGGCCTTGCCGAGAGCAACCTGACCGCATTGCCGGAAATTACGCTTCTTTACAACACGGACGACGGCCACAAAGCGATTGCGGAAGCGATCGTCGACATGTGGCGCAAAAACCTTGGCGTAGAAGTGAAGCTGGCTAACCAAGAGTGGGGTACGTTCCTGGAGTCGAGAAAAGCGGGTCAATTCGACATCGCCCGTTCCGGCTGGGGTGCGGACATTAACCACCCGATCAACTTCACGTACGATTTGATTCATTCGAAATCCGGCAACAACGACGGTAAATACAGCAACCCTAAAGTCGATGAGCTGTTGAACAACTCGCTCGTTGCCGCTTCGCCTGAAGAAAGCATCAAAATGATGGCGGAAGCCGAGAAAATCGCATTTGCCGAAGACATGGGCGCTTTGCCTTTGTACTACTACACGACGGTAACCATGCTGAAAGACGGATTTAAAAACGTCGGATCCGATTATGCAGGCCATATCGACTGGGTATTCGGCAGCAAAGAGTAATTCGGTCACTCATGATTGTCAATCTATAGCAACTAACTTAGAGCAACCAGTTTGGGAAAGGGTGTATATAGTCTCTATATATGCCCTTTTTCAAATGCCATTAAGATCGGGAGAGTGGGTGATCGCTTGGTCCGCTTCATTTTAAGCAAATTTTTGTTCATGCTGCTGTCGCTGTTTTTGCTTATTACCGCAACTTTCGTGCTCATGAATGCCGTCCCCGGCAGTCCGTTGCAATCCGAGAAAGCGACAAGCGAACAAGTGCAGAAAAACTTGGAAGCGTATTATGGATTGGACAAACCGCTTATCGTCCAATACGGCACTTATTTGAAAAACCTTGTCAAAGGCGACCTGGGCATTTCCATGAAGAAAAAATTCCAGTCCGTCGACAAAATGATAGCTCAATCCTTTGGTTATTCGTTGAAACTAGGCATTTCGGCCATTATTACGTCCGTTGTCGTGGGCAGCATTCTTGGTATTTTGGCAGCAATGCATCACCGCAAGTTTTTGGATAATCTCGCTATGATCCTTGCCGTTATCGGCCTCGCGATACCAAGCTTGGTCTTGGCGCCTTTATTGCAATATTTATTCGCGGTTAAAATTAGAATATTCGAAGTGGCCGGCCTGAACGGCCCTATGGACTACGTCTTGCCGACTATCGCTTTGGCATCCGGTCCTATCGCTTTTATCGCAAGATTGCTCAGATCCACCATGATCGAAGTTTTGAACTCGGATTTCATTAAAACTGCCAAATCCAAAGGACTTTCCGGCTACGTCATCGTCATGCGGCATGCGCTTCGCAATTCCATGCTGCCCGTTGTTACGTACTTGGGTTACCTGACGGCCGGTATTATTACCGGGTCCGTGGTCATCGAAGAGATTTTCGGCATTCCGGGAATCGGAAAGTACTTTGTTCAGAGTGTAACGGATAGAGATTACCCATTGATTATGGGGATCACGATTTTTTACGCCATCATCCTGATGGCGACCCGATTCTTGGCCGATATCGCATATGTGTTCGTCGATCCGCGCATGCGGGCGTCCGGCGGAAAGGTGGGGAAATAATTCATGTCTAAGCGTGTAGACATAAATTCCTTAGGCAATCTGACGCCGGGAGCGTTTGAGAAAATAAACAGGGACCTCGGCGGCCGGGACGAAGCCGGGCGCAAGAGCTTGACCGCCTGGCAGGATATCCGGATGCGTCTTCTTAGCAACAAGCTGGCCATGACGGGATTCTGGATTATTATAGCGATCATCCTGTGCGCGATCTGCGTGCCATTTATTTCACCGAACGACCATTTCACGAACGATCTGACGAATACGAACCAGCCGCCGAGCGCCGCCCATTGGTTCGGCACCGACGATCTTGGCCGCGACATGCTGGAGAGAGCCTGGAAGGGCGCGCAGGTATCGATTTTCGTCGGCTTGATGGCCGCGTTGATCGACCTTGTAATCGGCATTATTTACGGCGGCATCATGGGTTATTACGGCGGCAAAGTCGACGAGATCATGAACCGCTTCGCCGAAATTTTATATTCGATTCCTTATTTGCTCGTCGTCATCCTGCTGCTCGTCGTGATGGAGCCAAGCTTGACCACCATCATTATCGCCATGTCCATTACGGGCTGGATCAATATGGCCTGGATCGTGCGCGGCCAGATCATGCAGCTCAAGAACCAGGAATACGCCTTGGCGTCCAAGTCTTTGGGCGCAGGCGCGATGCGCATTATTTTCCGCCATCTGATTCCGAACGCGATGGGCCCGATACTCGTAACGCTTACGCTGACGGTGCCTAGCGCGATCTTTACCGAAGCTTTCTTAAGCTTCCTCGGCCTCGGCGTTCAATCGCCGGTCGCATCGTGGGGAACGATGATCGACGACGGCATCGGCGCCATGACGATTTATCCATGGAGATTGCTGTTCCCGGCATTCCTCCTGAGCTTGACGATATTCGCCTTTAACGTATTCGGCGACGGCCTGCGGGACGCGTTCGATCCGAAGCTGAAAAAATAAAAACAACCCGTGTAGCGGAGAGGAGGTCGCGTAAGATGAAGACCTTGCTGGAAGTGAAAGATTTAAGCGTGTCGTTCGACGTGTACGGCGGCGAAGTGCAAGCCGTCCGCAATGTCAGCTTCGACGTGAAGAAGGGGGAAGCGGTCGCGATCGTCGGCGAGTCCGGTTCCGGCAAATCCGTGACGGCCCAATCGATCATGAGGCTGATTCCGTCTCCTCCGAGCAGAATCAAGAGCGGCTCCGTCCTGTTCGAAGGTGAAGAGCTGCTGAAGCTGTCGGAGAAAGAGATGCAGAAGGTGCGCGGCAACAAAATCGGCATGATCTTTCAAGATCCGATGACGTCCCTCAATCCGACGATGACCGTCGGGGACCAGATCATGGAGGGACTCGTCAAGCACCAGAACATGAACGCGGCCGGCGCGAAGGCGCGCGCGATCGAAATGCTGCAGCTTGTCGGCATTCCGAATCCCGAGGCCCGCATCAAGCAATATCCGCATCAATTCTCGGGGGGGATGCGCCAGCGGGTCATGATCGCGATTGCGCTCGCTTGCAACCCATCTCTGCTGATCGCGGACGAGCCGACGACGGCGCTCGACGTCACCATCCAGGCGCAAATCATGCGCGTCATGAAGGATTTGCAGGCGAAGATGGGCACGTCGATCATTTTGATCACGCATGACCTCGGCGTCGTCGCCGACGTGTGCGACCGCGTCATCGTCATGTATGCCGGACGCGTCGTCGAGACGGGCACGAAGTGGGAAATTTTCCAAAATCCGCAGCATCCGTATACGCGCGGCTTGCTTCGCTCCCTGCCTCGCCTTGACCAGAAGAAAGACGAGCCGCTCATCCCGATTCCGGGGACGCCGCCGGATCTGATCAAGCCGCCGGCCGGCTGCAGCTTCTGCGCGCGCTGCGACGAAGCGATGAAGGTATGCGTGGACAACGATCCGGATCTGCATGGCATCAAGGGCAGCGACTCCCATGCGGCCGCCTGCTGGATGCTGCATCCGTACGCAAACAGGGAGGTGCCGGTATGAGCTCCCCATTAGTGCAAGTGAACGATTTGCGCAAGTTTTTTAATTTGGGCAAAGGGAAAATTTTGAAAGCCGTCAACGAGATCAACTTCTCAATCGGGCGCGGCGAGACGGTCGGCGTCGTCGGCGAATCCGGCTGCGGCAAGTCGACCGCGGGACGGACGATCATGCGGCTGTACGAGCCGACGAGCGGCGGCGTGACGTTCGATGGGAAGGACATCTACAAGCTGCGCGGCTCGGAGCTGAAGGCGCTGCGACGCAATATGCAGATGATTTTCCAGGATCCTTACGCGTCCCTGAACCCCCGCATGACGGTAACCGATATTATCGGGGAAGCGCTGGATATTCACAAGCTTGCGGGAAGCGCGAAGGAACGCAAGAAGAAGGTGGAGGGCCTGCTCGATCTGGTCAACCTGAACCCCGAGCACGCGACGCGCTATCCGCACGAGTTCTCGGGCGGGCAGCGTCAGCGCATCGGCATCGCGCGCGCGCTCGCGGTCGATCCGAAGTTCATCATCGCCGACGAGCCGATCTCCGCCCTGGACGTCTCCATTCAGGCGCAGGTCGTCAACCTGATGCAGGATCTGCAGCGGAAGATGGGGCTGACCTATCTGTTCATCGCGCATGACCTGTCGATGGTCAAGCATATCAGCGACCGCGTCGCGGTCATGTATTTGGGCAAAATCGTAGAGTTTGCGGAAAGCAGCGAGCTGTACGACAATCCGCGCCATCCGTACACGCGGGCGCTGCTGTCCGCGATTCCGATTCCCGACCCGCAGGTCGAAGCGGAGCGGGAGCGCATCGTGCTGAAGGGCGATTTGCCAAGTCCGATCAATCCGCCGAGAGGCTGCCAGTTCCATACGCGCTGCCCGATCGCGACGGAGAAGTGCAAGACGGACGAACCGAAATTGCTCGAGGTGAGCAAGGGGCATTTCGCTTCTTGCCATTACGCATAAAAATAGGAGAGGCCGTCTTCCGAACGGGGTTGCCCGGGCGGAGGACGGCCTTTTCGGCGTCCGCGCCGGTTTTAATCGACAGAGCGGCCGCGGTATGTGTTAATATATGGATATACACGTTTTCAGGGAGGTACAGATGACGGAATTCGTAACGATATTGATTATTGTCATAGCCATTATCCTCATCGTGCGCGCCGTTACGGTCGCCGCCGGCGCCGCCCGCAGGGCATCCGGGGAAGGAAGCGGCGGCCGCCGCGGCTACGGCCGGACGAACGCGTTCGCCCCGTGGCCGGCCGATGAGGTTCCGGCCTCGCTCGGCGTGCCGTCCGGACATCCGGCCAGACCGGCCGCCGAGAGGCTGGAGTCGGCGCTTGGCCCGGATATCGAGAGCCGGGTGAAGGACCGGGTATTACGCGAGCATCCGAATGTGTCGGAGCGGGAGTGGAACTGGACATGGTTCGAGCTTAAGCGCTACTTCCTCATGTGCGGCGTTCTTCGGGGCGTTCCGATGTACAGCGGGCAGGCGGACGCGGCATGGCACGAGTTCCTCATGTTTACGAGGGAATACGAGCAGTTCTGTACTCGATTCTGCGGCGAGATGATCCATCATGCGCCGCATGCCCCCGGCGCACAGCCGCATCCGGACGAGAGAGCCTGGTTCGATTGGGTATACGCCGAGCTCTTCGCCCAGGCGCCGGCCAGCGGCAGGCTGTGGGGAGCTTTTTTCCGAACCCGGCTGTCGCCGCAAAAGCTGGAGGAGCTTGAGAGCCTGGGCAGAGAGGCGCTGCGCTCGCAATGGTTTAACGTAAAGGCTGCGGCGAAATATTCGGATTTAAGCGACACGGCCGACTATTTGATCGATCGCGCGAAGAAGCAGCTGGCCGCAGCGCATAGAGGCGATAAGGACTTCGGCGGAACGCGCAGGCCCGTCGATGGCGGCGGCTATGATCCCGCGCTCGGTACGGCCGGCTTGCTGTCGGGCGTTCTCATTTTTCACTCGATCGCAAGCCCCGACGATTTCGCGAGGCAGATGGATCAGGAGCAGAACGAGGAGGAACGCAAGGCGAACGGAAGCGGCGATTCCACTTACGTCTGCAGCGCGTCGTCGGACGACGGCAGGGACAATGCGGGCGGACATGACGGCGGCGGATCGGGCGGCGACTCGTCCGGCGGCGGTGACGGCGGCGGGGGCGGGGGATCATCCTGCGGCTCCTCCTGCGGCGGAGGCGGAGGCTGCGGCAGTTAGGCGGGATGCCTCGTTCCGGAAGTTGGAAGGACAGCGCTTGGCGGCGCTGTCTTTTTTATGTACTGCCCGCTAGTATCGAGAGCCCTGCCTATTATTAGGAAGTCATTTCCTTTCAGGCGCGTCCGAAGGGCATGCTTTGGTTTAGTTTTACATCTGGATACGAATAGTAAGATTAATGATTTTTTATGCTCCTTCGCGCAAAACACAAGATGCAACGGCCTGTTTACAGTGCTATAATATACGGGATTGTGTTTAGGCCTTACAACAACAAACGGGAGGAATACCGCTCCATGAGCAAATTAGTCATTTGCGACCATCCGTTAATTCAGCACAAGCTGACTTTTATTCGGAATAAAGAGACGAATACGAAAGATTTTCGGGAACTCGTCGATGAAGTCGCAACCTTAATGTTATACGAATTGACGAGGGAAATTCCGCTTGAGACGATCAAGGTGCAGACGCCGGTCGCCGAGATGGATTCGAAAATCATATCAGGCAGAATGCTCGGCCTCGTGCCGATTCTGCGAGCGGGACTCGGCATGGTGGACGGCATACTCAAGCTGATCCCGTCGGCCAAGGTCGGCCATATCGGCCTTGCCCGCGACCACGAGACGCTGCAGCCGAAGGAATATTACATTAATTTGCCGACGGACGCCCCGAACCGCCTGCTGATCGTGATCGATCCGATGCTGGCGACCGGAGGCTCGGCGATCGCGGCGATCAACTCGCTCAAGAGCCGCAACTGCGACCAGATCAAGCTGATGTGTCTCATCGCGGCCCCGGAAGGCGTGAAGGCGGTGCAGGACGCGCATCCGGACGTCGACATTTACATCGCCGCGCTGGACGAGCGTCTTAACGAGAAAGGCTACATCGTTCCCGGCCTCGGCGATGCCGGCGACCGCATGTTCGGCACGAATTAGCGCAATTGGCGCGAGTTTTATAATAGGAGTGGAATGATTTGTCCAAACTGAAGGTAATGACAATTTTCGGTACCCGCCCGGAGGCGGTCAAGATGGCGCCGCTCGTTCTCGAGCTGCAGAAGCGAGAGGAAGAAATCGAATCGATCGTATGCGTGACGGCCCAGCATCGCCAAATGCTGGACCAGGTGCTCGATTTCTTCGAGATCAGCCCCAATTACGACCTGAACGTGATGAAAGACCGCCAGACGCTGACCGAGACGACGGTTCGCGTGCTTGAAGGGCTCGATCCGGTATTGGCGCAGGCGAAGCCGGACATCGTGCTCGTTCACGGCGATACGCAGACGACGTTCCTGGCCAGCTACGCCGCGTTTCTGAAGCAGATCCAGGTCGGCCACGTCGAGGCGGGCCTGCGGACATGGAACAAGATGTCCCCGTATCCGGAGGAAATGAACCGGCAGCTGGCCGGCGTGCTCTCGGACGTGCATTTCGCGCCGACGGAATGGTCCGCGGGCAACCTGCGCAAAGAGAACAAGCCGGAGGCTTCGATCTACGTAACCGGCAATACGGCGGCCGACGTGTTCCAATACACGGTGGACGAGTCGTTCTCGCATCCGGTCATCGACTGGGCGAAGGGCAAGCGAATGATTCTGATGACCGCGCACCGGCGGGAAGCGCTAGGCGAGCCGCACCGGAACATCTTCCGCGCGGTCAAGCGGATCGCGGACGAGCATGAGGACGTGGCCGTCGTATACGCCGTCCATCCGAATCCCGCGGTAAGGGAGCCCGCGAACGAAATATTGGGCGACCATCCCCGCATCCGTCTGATCGAGCCGCTCGACGTCTTTGAATTCCATAACTTTTATCCGCACGCGTACATGATCATGACCGATTCCGGCGGCTTGCAGGAGGAGGCGCCTTCCTTCGGCGTGCCGACGCTTGTGCTGCGCGATACGACGGAGCGGCCGGAAGGCATCGAAGCGGGAACGCTCGAGCTGGTCGGCACGGACGAGGAGCGGGTTTATGGCCGGGCGAAGGCGCTTCTGAACGATCCGCAGCTCTACGGCCGCATGAGCCAGGCAGCCAATCCGTACGGCGACGGCCGGGCTTCGGAGCGGATCGCGGACGCGATATTGCATCATTTTGGAAGACGCGGACAGCGTCCCGACTCGTTCACACAACGTTCATAGTTTACGTCCCGCCCGCGGACTCCCTCCAAAATGTACAGCATACAGTAGTACTGTACGGTTTTCGCGGCTTGGAACACCTTATAAATCAAGGGTTTTGGTCGAAAAGATTGTCTTTATATCAATTGACAAACCTTGCGCCGCTTCGATAAAATAAATGAGGATTGACAGGGGTATAAGCCTATGAGCAAAAAGAACAGAAGGGACAATCCGCTCTTCGCGGCGGGTCTTGTCGGCGCGCTGGGCATCCAAGTCGCCGTTTGTATCTTTTTAGGTTATTGGATCGGATCCTACCTGGACGGCCGCATCGGAACCGGCAGAGGTTGGACGGTCGGAGGCATCCTGGTCGGTCTGGCTGTCGGAATACTCTCAGCCATTCTGCTCGTGAAGAAGGTTATGGAGGAATCCGATGGATAACATAATGAAGACAGCGGTGCGCGCCCTTTTTTACGCGATGGCGGTATGCCTTATTGTATGGGCTTTCTTGCCGGAGTGGCGTACGGTGTCCCTCGGACTTCTGCTTGGGCTCGCGGCAAGCTACATGAATGCGTTTTTACTGAGGCGCAGGGTGGAGCTCGTAGCGATGCGGGCGGCGGGCGGCGGGCCGCGCAAGATGGGGCTTGGCCTTGGAAGCCGAATCGCGACGGTGCTGTTGGTTGCGATGCTTGCCTACCGTTTCCCGGAGAAGTTCAGCATGCCGGCCGCTTTAATCGGATGCATGGTCATGCCGTTTATTCTTCTGGCAGCAGCTTATATTCACAATAAACGACAATCTTAGCGGAAAGGGGTGAAAATTTTACATGCATGAATTTCCCATATGGCAATTAGGGCCGCTTGATATCGAAATTGCCAGCTTTATCGCCATCACGATTTCTGCGCTGGTGACGTTCCTTGTCGCAAGGCTTGCGGTCGCGAACTTGTCGGTGGACAACCCGTCCAAGATGCAAAATTTTCTGGAGTGGGTCGTCGATTTCGTTCACAACCTCATCTCCAGCGCGATGCCTCTGAAGCGGGTTAAGCCGTTTCTATCGCTGGGCATGACGCTGATCATGTTTATCTTCATCTCCAACCTGCTTGGCCTGCCATTCGGTATCGTGACCGTGCCGCATCATGAGATGCTTTGGCTGGGCATTACGGAAGAGATGGTTAAGGAACATGTCGAGATCGCCTGGTGGAAATCGCCGACGGCCGATATTTCGGTGACGGCGGGGCTAGCCCTGATCGTATTCGTCATCGTACATTATCTTGGCCTGAAGCTGAACAACAAGCATTACCTGAAGCACTATTTCCACCCGTATCCGATATTCTTCCCGGTCAACATCATCGAGACCATTTCGAAGCCGGTTACGCTTGCGCTGCGGCTATTCGCCAACATTTATGCGGGCGAGGTTCTGATCGCGACGATTCTGATGCTCAAATGGGTCGGCATTCCGTTCCTTATCGCATGGCAGGGCTTCAGTATATTCGTAGGCGGCATCCAGGCGTTCCTGTTCACGATGCTGACGATGGTGTACATCTCCCAAGCGGCGATCCACGACGAGGACGACCACCACTAGCAAGGCGCTTAATTCCTTGAGCGAGCATCAAGCTCTGGGTTTGGCTATATAACAAACTAACATATTTTATTGAGGAGGATTTACAAATGGAAATTTTGGCAGCAGCATTGGCAGTAGGTTTGGGCGCCGTCGGCGCAGGCGTAGGTAACGGTATGATCGTTAGTAAGACAGTTGAAGGAATTGCTCGTCAGCCTGAGCTTCAAGGCAAGCTTCAAACAACAATGTTTATCGGCGTAGGTATCGTCGAAGTTGTGCCGATCATCGGCGTAGTTATCGGCTTCCTCGCTTTCTTCGCAGCATAATTGAACAAATCGAATGGCGGGGAAGGCCTAGCCCTCTTCGCCTTCGTTGTGATTAAGACATTACTGAGGTAAGAAAGGAGTGGCTTCAATGGGATGGCATTGGGAATCGACAGTATATGCGATTATAGCATTTGGAATATTGTACTGGCTGCTTAGCAAGTACGCATTCGGTCCTTTGTTCGCGATCATGGAGAAGCGCAGAGAGCTTATCCTTGAGCAGATGAACACGGCTGAATCCAGCCGCAAAGCGGCCGAGCAGCAAATGGAAGAGCAGAAGGCGGCGCTCCAGCAGGCTCGCAAGGAAGCCTACGATATTATCGAGCAAGCAAGAACGACGAGCTCGAAGCAAGCGGACGAAATCGTCCAATCGGCGAAATCGGAAGCGACTCGCCTGAAGGACGACGCGCTCAAAGATATCGAGAGCGAGAAGAACAAAGCCATCGCGGCTCTTCGCACCGAAGTCGGCGGCATTTCCGTCAAGATCGCTTCGAAAATCATGGAGAAGCAGGTTGACGAGAAGTCCCAGGAGCAGCTGGTTGATCAATACCTGAAAGAAGTTGGCAGCAAATGAGCCGGGATACGGTCGTAGCGAAGCGCTACGCTAAAGCGTTGTTCGAGCTGGCTTCGCAGCAGCAGATCGTCTCCGAAGTCGAGGCGCAGCTGAAGCTGATCGTAGACTCGCTTGAACAAGACGCGGATATCCAAAAGTTTCTTTCCTTGCCTAGCATCGACGCGGAGAAGAAGATCGCTTTGCTGAAGTCGGCTTTCGGCGATCGCGTATCCGCTCTCGTATTGAACACGGTGAAGCTGCTCATATCCCGCAGACGCCAGGACGTGATTGCCGAGGTGTACGAGGCATTCGTGAAAATCGCGGGAGAATCGCTGGGCCAGGCTCATGCGACGGTTTACGCCGCCAAAGCGCTGACTGCGGAAGAACTGGCCGGCGTAACGGAGCAATTCGGGCAAATTACGGGCAAAACCATTATTGCCGAGCAGGTCGTTGAACCGTCCCTGTTAGGCGGCATTCAAGTGCGAATCGGCGACCGTCTGTACGACGGCAGCTTGTCCGGCAAGCTGGAACGTTTGCAAAAATCGTTTAAAATCTAACGGACGTAAGATAGGGGTGAATGAATTGAGTATCAGACCTGATGAAATCAGCACGCTGATTAAACAACAGATCGAACAATATAAATCCGAAATTCAAGTCGTAGACGTCGGCACCGTAATCAATGTCGGTGACGGTATCGCCCGCGTACACGGCCTTGAGAACGCGATGCAGGGCGAATTGCTCGAATTCGCTAACGGTGTTGTCGGCATGGCGCTCAACCTTGAGGAAAGCAACGTCGGTGTCGTAATCCTCGGACCTTACACGGACATCCGCGAAGGCGACCAAGTGAAACGTACCGGCCGCATCATGGAAGTACCGGTCGGCGAAGAGCTTCTCGGCCGCGTAGTCAACCCGCTTGGACAGCCGCTTGACGGCAAAGGTCCAATCAATACGACTCAATTCCGCGCGATTGAATCCCCGGCACCGGGCGTTATCGACCGTAAATCGGTTCATGAGCCGATGCAGACGGGCATCAAAGCGATCGACGCGATGGTCCCGATCGGCCGCGGTCAGCGCGAGCTCATCATCGGCGACCGTCAAACCGGTAAAACGGCGATCGCGATCGACGCGATCATCAACCAAAAGGGCAACGGCGTAAAATGTATTTACGTTGCCGTCGGCCAGAAGCAATCCACCGTCGCGAACGTTGTCGAGACGCTCCGCCGCCATGGCGCGCTCGAGTACACGATCGTCGTAACGGCAGGCGCTTCCGAGCCTGCTCCATTGCTGTTCCTGGCGCCTTATGCGGGCTGCGCAATGGGCGAATACTTTATGTACAAAGGTGAGCACGTTCTCGTCATTTACGACGACTTGTCGAAGCAAGCCGCGGCATACCGCGAGCTTTCGCTCTTGCTTCGCCGTCCTCCGGGCCGCGAGGCTTACCCGGGCGACGTATTCTATCTCCACTCCCGCTTGCTGGAGCGCGCGGCCAAGCTTAGCGACGCACTCGGCGGCGGTTCCCTGACGGCTCTGCCGTTCATTGAAACGCAAGCATCCGACGTATCGGCTTACATTCCGACGAACGTAATCTCGATTACGGACGGTCAGATCTTCCTTGAAGCCGATCTCTTCTACTCGGGTCAACGTCCGGCGGTTAACGTCGGTATTTCCGTATCCCGCGTAGGCGGCTCCGCTCAAATCAAAGCGATGAAGAAGGTTGCCGGCACGCTCCGTCTTGACCTTGCGGCATACCGCGAGCTTCAAGCGTTCGCGCAGTTTGGTTCCGACCTCGACAAATCGACGCTTGCCCGCCTGAACCGCGGCGCGCGCACGATGGAAATTTTGAAGCAGGGCGTTAACCAGCCGATGCCGGTCGAGAAGCAAGTCATTTCGATCTATTCCGCGGTTAAAGGCCACCTGGACGAAATTCCGGTAAGCGACATTCTTCGTTTCGAAAGAGAGTTCCTCGCGTTCCTGGATTCGAACCATCCGGAAATCGGCCATTCGATCCGCGACACGAAGGACCTTGTTGCCGACAACGAGAAAGCCCTTGTCGACGCCATCAACAAATTCAAGAAAAGCTTTGCCGTAACGGCTTAATAATTACAAGACTACGCCCGTCCGATCAAGTCCGGGCGTAGTCCCCTACTGCTACCAACACCAGGCGCCAAAGAGCTCTGTGTATCAAACGCCTTGAAGGTGGGCGGAGAACGGGACTGTTGCCGGAGAGTTTACGTGCCGCTTTTTGAAGCTCGAATATTAACCATAAGAACATGTAATCCAAAATATTCGACTTCAATAGCGGCCGAGGCAATAGTCCCGATCGCAGCCCATGCCCTCAAGGCCTTTGATTAAACAAGCTCCGGCGCAGCAAAGGCGGGTGAAACAAATGGCAAAAGGCATGCGCGACATTAAACGCGAAATCAAGAGCAAACAGAACATGAAGCAGATCACGAAAGCGATGGAGATGGTCGCGGCGTCCAGGCTGAGACGCGCGCAGGAAGCCGCACAAGCGGCGCGTCCTTACGCGCAGAAGCTGAAGGAAGTCGTAGCGAGCATCGCCGCCGGCACGAAGGATGTGAAGCATCCGATGCTGGAGAGCCGGCCGATCAAGAAGACGGGTTACCTCGTCATTACGTCGGACCGTGGTCTTGCGGGCGGATATAACGCGAACGTGCTTCGCAAAGTAACGCAAACGATTCGCGAGAAGCATAAATCGAACGACGAGTACGTGCTGTTCGTCATCGGACGCAAAGGCCGGGATTACTTCCGCCGCCGCAACATGCCGATTCTCGAGGAAGTAACCGGCTTGCCGGATTCCCCGACGTTCGCGGACATCAAGTCGGTCGCTTACACGGCGGTCAGCAAGTTCGCCGAAGGCGCGTACGACGAGCTCTACCTGTTCTACAATCAGTTCGTGAACGCGATCACGCAAATTCCGACGGAAGTGCGCTTGCTTCCGCTTGAGGAAGTCGACGGCGGCGCATCGGTTGCGACATACGAATACGAGCCGTCGCCTGAGGGCGTGCTGGAGGTGCTGCTGCCTAAATACGCGGAGACGCTTATTTACAGCGCGGTGCTGGACGGCAAGGCCAGCGAGTTCGGCGCGCGGATGACCGCGATGGGCAGCGCGACGAAGAACGCGACCAAGTTCATCAACCAGCTGACGCTCACGTACAACCGGGCGCGCCAAGCGGCGATCACGCAGGAAATTTCCGAGATCGTTGCCGGAGCGAACGCACAATCGTAAACCAATATCTGATCATATACGCCGCATCGTCCGCAGCCGCTATCGGCAGCTGACCGGACTGCGGCAACAAGAAGGAACCAGGAGGGAAAACCATGAAAAAAGGACGCGTTGTATCCGTCATGGGTCCGGTCGTCGACTTAGAGTTCGAACGCGGCAACCTGCCGGAAATTTTGAACGCCGTCAAGATCGAGCAGAAGGGCCAAGAGGGCGGCATCGATATTAATTTGACGCTTGAAGTAGCCGTTCATCTCGGCGACAACATGGTACGCTCGGTCGCGATGAGCTCGACGGACGGTCTCGTTCGCGGCATGGAAGTCGTTGACTTGGGCGCACCGATTACGATTCCGGTTGGAGCTCCGACGCTGGGCCGCGTATTTAACGTGCTCGGCGAGCCAATCGACCAAGCCGGCGACGTAACATCGGAAATCAACCTTCCGATCCACCGCCCGGCGCCTGCTTTCGACGAATTGTCCACGCAAGCGGAAATTCTCGAGACGGGCATCAAAGTTATCGACCTTCTCGCCCCATATGCCAAAGGCGGCAAAATCGGCCTCTTCGGCGGCGCGGGCGTAGGCAAGACGGTAACGATCCAAGAGCTGATCAACAACATCGCGCAAGAGCACGGCGGTATTTCCGTATTCGCCGGCGTAGGCGAGCGTACGCGCGAAGGTAACGACCTGTACCACGAGATGAAAGACTCCGGCGTACTAAGCAAAACGGCAATGGTATTCGGACAAATGAACGAGCCGCCGGGAGCGCGCCAGCGCGTTGCGCTGACGGGTCTGACGATGGCTGAATATTTCCGCGACACGGAAGGCAGAGACGTGCTTCTGTTCGTCGACAACATCTTCCGCTTCACGCAAGCAGGCTCCGAGGTTTCGGCTCTTCTCGGCCGGATGCCTTCCGCGGTAGGTTACCAGCCGACGCTGGCAACCGAGATGGGTCAATTGCAAGAGCGTATCACGTCCACGAAGAAAGGTTCGGTTACGTCGATCCAAGCGATCTACGTACCGGCGGACGACTACACGGATCCGGCGCCGGCAACGACGTTCGCCCACTTGGACGCAACGACGAACCTTGAGCGTAAAATTTCCGAGATGGGTATCTTCCCAGCGGTTGACCCTCTCGCTTCGTCTTCCCGTATCCTTACGCCGGAAGTATTGGGCGAGGAGCATTACAACGTGGCGCAAGGCGTTAAGAAAATTCTTCAGCGCTACAAAGAGCTTCAAGACATTATCGCGATTCTCGGCATGGACGAGCTGAGCGAGGAAGATAAGCTGACGGTCGGACGCGCGCGCCGGATCCAGCTCTTCCTGTCCCAACCGTTCCACGTTGCCGAACCGTTCACGGGCACGCCGGGCAAATACGTTCCGGTTAAAGAATCCGTTCGCAGCTTCAAAGAAATTCTCGAGGGCAAACATGACGACCTTCCGGAAGAAGCTTTCCGGTATGTAGGTGTGATTGAAGAGGCCGTGGAGAAAGCCAAAACGCTGTAATAGCGAAAGGCGGGAGGAATCCACATGAGTACCTTTTTGGTAGAAATCGTAACGCCTGAGCGCAAAGTATACGAGGAAACGGCGAATATGGTAAGCGTAACGGGCGTAGAGGGCGAGCTTGGCATTTTGCCGAACCACATTCCGCTCGTAACGCCGCTTCGCATCGCTCCCGTAACGATCAAGCGCGCAGGCAACAAGGTTGACGTTGTCGCGGTGAACGGCGGCTTCATCGAGGTTCGCAAGGATAAGGTCGTTATTCTTGCCGAAAGCGCGGAGCTTGCGACCGATATCAACGTTGAGCGCGCCGAAGCGGCGAAGCAGCGTGCGCAGCAGCGTCTTGCCGCGAAGCGCGACGAGATCGATTTCCGCCGCGCGGAGCTTGCTCTGCAGCGCGCGATGAATCGTCTGAACGTCAAGCAACAATAAGGGATACCGACAAGCACCGTTTTCGCCATCAGGCGAAGGCGGTGTTTTTTTGAAATATGCGAGTATATAAGTTTTGCACTTATAAATGAGCTTATATTTCATCGCGAAACGAGCTTATGCCGCCAAAGGACGGCACAGAACCGAGCTGCGCAAGTTGCAGCTAGCGGTTCGTGCGTAGCGTCAGCCGGTTACTACTTGATTTATTTGCGAATTGGGCATTGACATCGATAATGAGAATCTTTATCATGTAAAAAGGAGTTGGTTGAGAAACATTTTCATATGGGGGTTTGGAGAATGAAACGGTTGAAGTTTATCGGTTTTATGCTTGCGGCTATGGTGGTGTTCCTAGCTGCTTGCGGGGGGACGAATAACGGCGGAACCAATGCCGGAGCGGGAAATCAGGGGACGGCCAACGCCGGGCAGACGAATAATGCCGGCGAAGCAACGAATGCCGCCGACGAGAATGCCGCGCGCGCGATCAAGCATTCGCTGGGCGAAACCGAAGTGACCGGCGAAGTGAAAAAGGTCGTCGTGCTGGAATGGACTTATGCGGAAGATCTGCTTGCTCTCGGCGTTCAGCCGGCGGGCGTAGCCGATATTGAAGGCTATAACGGATGGTACGGTTCTTTGGAGCAGAAGCTCGACGGTTCGGCCGTCGATGTCGGCACGCGCCAAGAACCGAGCATCGAGACGATCATGAGCATCGATCCGGATTTGATCATCGGCGTTAAATTCCGCCATGAAGCGCTTTACGATCAGCTTAGCGAAATCGCTCCGACATTGATCTTCAACCCTTATCCGGAAGAGGGGCAAGGCGATCAATATTCCGAAATGGAAGAAACGTTCAAGGCGATCGCGAATGCCGTCGGCAAGCAAGAGGAAGGCGAGAGCGTTCTTGCCGACCTGCATGCGGCTTTCGAGGACAACAAAGCCAAGCTCGCGGCCGCGGGCAAAGAAAACCACGAGGTAGTCATGACGCAGGCTTGGAGCACGGACGGCGTAGCAACCTTCCGCTTGTTCACGGACAATTCGATGGCGATGTCGATTCTCGGCAAGATCGGCCTGAAAAACGCGCACAAGGATGAAGCGTTCCAAGTGTACGGCTATTCGGAGACAACGCTTGAAGGCTTGACGAAAGCGCAGCAAGCGAGCGTGCTTTATACGATCAGCCCCGAGGATACGATTTTCTCCGAGCTGCTTCCGAAGAACGAAGTGTATAAGGAGCTTCAATTCGTGAAGGAAAGCCGGTTGTACGATTTGGACGGCATTTGGCCTTTCGGCGGCCCATTGTCCGCAGAGCAGCTGGCGACTAAAGTAACCGGGTTATTGACGAAATAATGAGCCGGATACATGCCCGGAAGCATATGCAACAATCGATGAAGAGCCCTCTGCTGCTTTCGGCAGCGGGGCTCCTTCTGCTTGTTGCGCTGTCTGCCTTTCATCTGACGCAGGGAGATGCCGATCTCCCGCTGAAGACTGTCGTTAACGCGTTGTTGACGGACGACAATGCCATGGAGCACCAAATTGTGTGGTCGTTAAGAATGCCGAGAACCGTAATCGGGATATTGGTAGGAGGGGCGCTTGCGGTAGCCGGCGCGCTGCTGCAAAACGCGACGCGCAACCCGCTCGCGTCTGCCGCTACGCTTGGCATTAACGCGGGCGCTTTTTTTGCCTTGACCGTTTGCACGATCTATCTGCCGGCGCTGGCTTCCAAATTTCCGCTGATCATGACCTTCTCGGGGGCGGCGCTGGCGGCGGTTTTGGCATTCGCTATGGCAGGCGGCACGAAGGCGTCGCCGGTGCGTCTCGCCCTCTCGGGGATGATCGTAACGATGACGCTGAGCTCGATCATTGCCGCGCTTCAGCTGTTCTATGAACAAAAAACGATGGGCTTGTTCGTTTGGGGCTCCGGATCGCTCGTCCAAAACGGCTGGGACGGCGTCGTCCATGCTTGGCCGTGGTTAACGGCCGGCCTGATCGCCGCGCTGCTGATGTCCGGCAAGTGGGATCTCATGGAGATGGATGAAGATACGGTAACGTCGCTTGGGCAGAAAGCGTGGCAGCTTCGATTCGCGGGTCTGGCCATCGCCGTCCTGCTTGCCGCGGTCGCGGTAAGCGTCGTCGGGCCGATCGGCTTCGTCGGTCTGATCGCGCCGCATTTGATGCGGATGCTCGGAGCCAAACGATTTATCGCGCTGCTGCCGACCTCGTTCATTTGGGGCTCGGTCATCGTGATCGCCGCGGATGTCGTCGCCATGCAATTCAAGCATTCGCTGGGTCCATTGCCCGCAGGAGCGGTTACGGCTTTGATCGGAGGACCTTGGCTCGTCTGGCTCGTGCTTCGAACGGTTAAAGCGAAGCGGGAAGGTGCGCCTGAGCAGGCTTCGGCCGCTTCGCATACGTTGTCGAAAATACCGTATCCCGCGCTTGTTGCAGCATTGGCCATATTGCTTATAGCTGGCATTATCGTCAGCTTGGCTTTCGGCAGCTTGAAGCTTCCGATCGGCGACGTGATCGGCGCTTTGCTCGGGAACGGTGAAGCAGGCGTGAAGCGGATGGTAGTGGAGATGCGGCTGCCGCGCACGCTTGTGGCGGCGCTTGCCGGAGCGGCGCTTGCCGTCAGCGGTCTGCTGCTGCAGGGCGTCGTCCGCAACCCGCTGGCCGATCCGTCGATTATCGGCGTCACCGCCGGGGCGAGCGTCGGAGCGATGACAATCCTCGGTGTCTTCACGGGCCTATCGATCCAGTGGCTCCCCGCGGGCGCCTTTGCCGGCGCGGTGCTCGTGTCGGCCATCGTATTCTGGCTGGGCCGGAGAAGCGGCTTTCAGCCGGCGGTCGTCGCCCTGCTAGGCCTCGGCGTATCGGCGGTTGGCAGCGCGATCGTGCAAATTCTCGTCATCCGGATGAAGCTGACCGTCGCGTCGGCGCTCGTCTGGCTTGCCGGCACGACCTATGCGCGGACATGGGAAGATTTCTGGCAGCTGATTTATTGGCCGGTCATCCTGCTGCCGATCGCGTGGCTGCTTGCGCGGAGAATCGACGTGCTTCAGTTCGCGGACGCGACGATAACGAACCTCGGCTTGAAGGTGGATCGGACGAGGCTGTGGGTAGGCGGCCTCGGCGTCGCTCTGGCGGCTGCCGCGGTATCCGTCGTCGGAGCGATCGGATTCGTCGGCCTGATCGCCCCGCATATGACGCGGGCGCTCGTCGGCCCGCATTATCGCAAGCTCGTGCCGTTAACCGCGCTGCTCGGGGCACTGCTGCTCGTGCTGGCCGATCTGCTGGGCCGCTCATTATTCGCGCCGAAAGAAATCCCTTCAGGCCTGATAGCCGCCTTGATAGGCGCGCCGTATTTTATGTGGCTCATGAGGCGGGCAGGCGGCGGTAACAAAAAATAAATAGAACGGAATATTCGTGTTTTAGGGCGAAACCGACGAAATAGTGTCAGGTTTTGTCCTTTTTTTTATGCAATAATCTAATAATATGTATGAATATCTGTCTATTATATGTTAATATAGTTCACATCAGAGATGGTAGAAAAGACAGGGGGAGATTCCTATGTTTGATTGGCTAGGTGCGAAAGCCGGATTTCCATTATGGGTCTCATGGCATTTGAACAAGGATCTTAAGGAGGATGTGGAGCAAACCTTCGAGAGCATCGCGGAGACGCGCAAGGAGCTGTTGAATGTCTGGGCGACCGATTGCTGGAGCCATCTCGGACGATTGGCCGAGCAGCTGTCGCCGCTCCTGGCGGACGATGATCGCCTTGAGGAGCAAGCCAGGCTTGCCCTTCTGCTTGAGCGAACCTACGCGAGAGCCGTCGATTTCACCGAGCTGTTCGTGCTCGATGCCGGGCAGACGGTTATCGGTTCTACATACGCTTCGCATATCGGGACGTCGTACAAGGACGGGGGCGTCTTTCATGCGGGGCTCCGGCATTCGGACGGCGGCGGCAAGCGGCAAAACTGCCTGTTCGGGCCGTACCGGGATCCGCTCACCTTGAAGCTCGGCGCGCGTACTTCCTCCTTTCACGACCAAATGACGCTGATGTTTATTTATCCGCTGACCGTGAACGGCAGCTTCGCCGGCACGCTGTGCGGCCGGGTGCCGAACGACGTATTGGGCGACCTCATCCAACGAGAATCGGGGCATGTCTATCCGGATTCGGGCGACAACTATTTATTTATGGCGAAGGCCGGCTTGAACACCGATATCGCGCCCGGGACGGCGTTGTCGCGCAGCCGGTTCGAGGACCGCACGTTCACGCACGGCGAAAATTTAAAGGACGGCGTAACGACCGCTTGGGGCACCGTCTCGGTCAAGGAGCATACGGAGCTCGAAATCATGTTCACCGACCCGGCCACCGGCCGGCTGCATCCCGGCGTGGCGAATACGATCAAGAACGGCAGCAATTTGTTCGTCGAGTTCCCGGGCTACTCCGATTATCGCCACATTCCCGTTATCGGCAAGGGCGTGACGTTCCGGCTGCCGCACTGTCCGGATCTGTGGGGCATGATGTGCGAGGGCGACCTGGAGGAAGTGTACCGGATTCGAAGCATCGGCTGGAGACAGCGCAAGCTGCAGATGATCGCGATCGCGTCCTTAAGTCTCTTGACGGCGTTGCTTATCGTCTTCGTCGCGGCCAGCGCCCCGGTATGGGCGACCGCGCTTGCGGCCGGGGCTTTCAATTTACTTTTCGGCCTTCTGTTCAGCGGCGCATTCCAGAAGAAGGAGGCGGATCGCGTCGTCTCGCATATGCGCAAAATAAACGGGTTTATCCGGATGAACGCGGAAGGCAAAGGCGACTTGACGCAGCGGCTCGCGCTAAGCGAATTCGACAATGACGAATCGAAGGAGCTCGCGAAATGGATCAACAACATGATCGATTCGCTCGAAGGCATCATGCTGCAGGTGAAGCTTGCCTCCGCGGACGTATTGTCCAGCCAGCACAGCTTGAACGAGTCGGCATCGGTTACCGCCGCTTCGACGGAGAGAGTCAGCGGCAAAGTGAACGACATGATCGGCAGCATCCGGCTTCAGCTGAAGGACATTGACTTGGCGAAGGACGCGGCCGGCGACATGCGCTCGACGCTGCGCCTGATCGAGGAGCAGGCGGCGGAGCAGATCGCGGTGGCCAGTTCCGAAGTCGAGCGCATCGGCGACAAAATGCATCAAATCTCCGCAAAGGTCGGCGAGACGAACGGCACGATCACGAAATTCATGGAAACGGTGCAGGAGATCCAAGGCGTCCTCCACGTGATCGAGGAAATTTCGGCGCAGACGAACCTGCTGGCGCTTAACGCTTCGATCGAGGCGGCGCGCGTAGGGGAGCAGGGCAGAGGCTTCGCCGTCGTCGCTTCGGAAATCCGCAAGCTGGCGGACATGACGAAGAAGTCAACCGAGGAAGTGCATGCCATCACCAGTCATATTTATAATGAAGCGAAGGAAGCTTACGCGTCCATGGACGAAGGAACGCGCGTCGTCGAGGAAGGCAATCAGCTGGTGGCGGCGGCAACTAGCACGCTGGCGGCCGCGAATCGGGATGATCTGCGCAAGTCGCAGGTTGTCGACGAGGTCGTGGCTCTTATGGAGAAGATCGCGCTCGTGAGCAGGGAGAACCGAAGCGTCTCCTCGGACGTCGAAGGCAAGGTGCAGGAGCTGATAGGCGAAATGTCGAACGTGCGGCAGACGTCGCAAAGCGTCGAATCGATCACCAAGCTGCTGCAGCAGCTCGTAGGACAATTCAAGCTGACGGAGTCCAGAATCAGATAGACGCATTATTCCAAATAAAGCCGCAGGAGCCCGCTAGGAGCCGATCCTGCGGCTATTTTTTGCGCGGAGCTTGGCGTACATAAAAAGGACATGGAAGAGTTATCCTAAGATCGAAACTTATGTCAAGGCCGGGAGGAGAGGGGCTAGTGGTCGGTCGTTACAAGCGCGGCGTCGGGAGAGCGGGCAAAAAAACGGCAAAGCAATCCGCCAGGGCGGAGAAGCACGAGCAGCAGCAGCTCGAGCCCTACGCGGACCGGCCCCTCTTCGCCGAATTGAAGCAAAATCGGCAGTTCATCGCGCAGCAGATGGGCGAAAGCGCGGACGTCATTTTCAGGGAAATGCAGCTGATGAACAGCATCCGGACGAATGTTCTTGTCGTCTACGTGCAGGGCATGGTCGACGACGAGAGGATGAACGAGTTCGTCCTTCAGCCGCTGCATCGGGAACGGTTCGCGCAGGCGGCCGAAGCGCGGCCGGACGAGCTTCCCGGCATGTTCAAAAACCACGTGCTCTCGACGGGAATCGTGAACGAAATCAAGGACTGGAAGCAGTTTTTCGAGAAGCTGCTCCTCGGCTATTGCCTCATCCTGTTCGAAGGTACTTCGAAGGCGATCTCGTCGAGCGTCGTCGGCGGGGAGCGGCGCGGCATCGAGGAGCCGAAGACGGAAATGGCGATCCGGGGGCCGCGGGAAGGCTTCACCGAATCGATCCGCGTCAACACGGCCATGATCCGCAGAAAGATTCGCAGCCCGAAGCTGTGGCTCGAGCAGAAGACGATCGGGGAATTGACGCAAACGCCGGTATGCATCATGTACATTCAAGGTCTCGCCGACGAGAACGTACTGAAGGATTTGCGCGAGCGGCTGGACGCCATTAAGATCGACGGCGTACTGGAGTCCGGCTATATCGAGGAACTGATCGAGGAGCAAATGTGGACCCCGTTTCCGACAGTCATGAATATCGAGCGGCCCGATGCGGTCGCCGGCAATCTGCTTGAAGGACGGATCGCGATTCTTGTGGACGGCACGCCGTTCGTCCTCATCGTGCCGACCATTATGAACATGTTCTTCCAGTCGTCCGAAGATTACTATCAGCGCTACGATATCGCCACTTTTCTCCGGATGCTGCGGTTTGTATCCTTCCTGATTGCCCTGCTGATGCCGTCCGTCTACGTGGCCATCGTCAGCTATCATCAGGAAATGATTCCGACCCAATTGCTTCTGAAGCTGGCCGCCCAGCGGGAAGGCGTGCCGTTCCCGGCTTACCTGGAAGCGTTCATCATGGAGCTCGTATTCGAAATATTGAGGGAAGCGGTCATCCGGATGCCGAGCGCGGCGGGGAACACGATATCGATCGTAGGCGGTTTGGTCATCGGGCAGTCGGTCGTCGAAGCGGGCATCGTCTCGCCGGCCGTCGTCATCGTCGTATCCTTCACGGCGATCGCCAGCTTCGTCTCGCCGGCCTACAGTCTCGGCATTGCGGCCCGTCTGCTCCGTTTCCTGCTGCTGCTCGCCGCCTCGACCCTCGGGTTCTACGGCATCGGCCTCGTCGTACTCCTGCTGCTTCTCCATCTGTCGAACATCCGCTCGTTCGGCATCCCGTACACGAAGCCGTTCGCTCCGCTTTATTTCAAGGATTTGAAGGATACGCTCGTAAGGGCGCCGCTCTGGCTCATGCGCGAGCGTCCGCAGAAGCTTGCCGTTAACAATCCGGTCAGGGAGCAAATCGAGCTGGAGCCGAGAAAGGAACCGGGGCAATGAGCGGGCACTCGGCGAAAGGCCGACTTCGGGGCATGGCGGCGATGAAAGTCAAGGCCGTGCTGCTGCTGTCCGCCTGCTCGATTCTGCTTGGGGGCTGCTGGGACCTGCGGTACCTCGACAAGCTCGGCGTCGTCATGGCGCTTGGGGTGGACGTAGATCCGACGGGCAAGCAGGAGCTCCGGTTAACCGCCCAAGTCGTACTGGCGCAGAACGTCGCCGCCGAAAGCAAGGGGGGCATCGGCGGGGCGCCGGTCACGACGTTTACGGAAACCGGCAATACGATGTTCGAGGCGATCCGCAAAATGTCGGCCAAGACGTCGCGGCGGCTTTTTTTCTCCCACACGCAAATGCTGATCATCGGCGAAAAAATGGCGCGCAGGGGCATCTATCCGCTCGTCGATCTCATCGAACGGAATCCGGACATCCGAACCGATATATCGGTCATGGTGGCCCGCGGTTTGAAAGCGGAGCAGCTGCTGCAAACGACGACGCAGATGGAGTCGATTCCGATTAACCAAATGCACGAGATGATCGAAGTGAACCAGGAAAGCTACGGGATGAACTACGTGGTGGAAGTCAACGAACTGATTCGCATGACGGGAAAAGGACAGCAGCAGGCGGTCCTGCCCTCCATCCGGTTGGAGGGCAGGAAGGAGATGCGCAATAAGATGGATAACTTGACCCGGATTCCCGCATCGGCGTATCCGGCCTTATCGACGCTGGCCGCGTTTAAGGAGGGCAAGCTGGTCGATTTCTTGAAGCCTAAGGAATCTAGAGGGCTCGCCTGGCTGCAAGACGAGGTGAAGAGCACGATCATTACGCTGGCCTGTCCGAATTCCGACGGCCATCTGGTCGTCGAGGTGCACGACGCGTCGCGGAAATACAAAGTCGAGCGAGAGCCGGACGGCATGCCTTTAATCAAGGCCAATCTGCTCGTAACGGGAAGCATTCAGGAAATTATGTGTCCTGGCGTCGATGTCGGAAACGAGGGCACGATCGACGAAATCGGCCTGCTTGCAAGCGGAGTCGTCAAGAGCGAAGCGGAAGCCGCGATTCGAAAGGCGCAACAGAGTCTGCGATCGGACGTGCTCGGCTGGGGCCTCGAGGTCTACTTGAAGGAGCCCGCGATTTGGAAGCGGCTCGAGAAGGATTGGGAGCGGCGATTCCCGGAGGTGGCAAGCGAAGTGACTTGCACCGCCAACCTAATCGGCTCAGGCGTACGCGGCGAATCTATCGTGAAATGAGTGGTGAACGAAGGTGTTGATCGTAATCGGGATTTCGCTGCTTGCGGCGGTTGCGGGAACGTTGATTTGGATTCGCAACGGGAAGAAGGGGCGGAAGCGCGAACGGGCGTGGGCGCTGCTCCTATTGGCGATCGGCACAACGTACGCGATCGGCGTGCAGCTGCGATTGCCCATGCCCAATCCGGTAGACGGGATCACGTACCTGTTCGGGCCGGTTTACAAGCCGATTCTCGGCTGGATTCAGGAGGAATTATAACCGGAATGAGTAAATACGCAGGGCTCAACAACGCAGCGATTTCGGCAAGCCAATGCGCGAAAATCTTTTTTCTGTTCGGGCTCGGAAGCGCGGCGTTAATCGTGCCGACGGCCGTTACGGCGATCGCCAAGCAGGATGCGTGGATATCGATGCTGCTGGTCGGCCCGGTCAATTATTTGGTGATGGCCGTCTACCTCGCGCTGGCCGAACGGTTCCCGAACCTGTCGATCGCCCAATACGCGGAGCGGGTCATTGGGACATGGGCGGGGAAGGCGCTGACCTTCACCTATATTTTGTTTTTTCTGCTGCTCAGCGCCTTGGTGCTGCGGAACATCTCCGATTTTCTGGGCTTGTCCGTGCTGCCCCAGACGCCGGATTGGTTCATTGACGTCACCTTCATGATCGTCGTTATCTACGGGGTCTATCTCGGCATCGAAACGATCGCCAGAACGGGCGAAATTTTGTTCGCGTGGGGTTTGTTTGTTGTCTTAATCATCTTGCTATCGCTGTTGAACCAATTCGAGCTGAGCCAATTCGAGCCGTTGCTGTACGAAGGCTTCGAGAGGCCGATCAAAGGCGTCTATCCGGTATTCGGATTCCCGGTCTGCGAATTCGTCTTCATCACGGTCATCTTGCCGCTCGTCGACAAGGAGGAACGGCCGAAGCTTAAACGTTATATCAATTGGACGGTCGTTCTCATTACGGTGACGGGTTGTCTGCTCACGGTATTCCTCATAGGCGTGCTCGGCGTGAGCGAGACGGCGAGAAGCCCGTTCGCGGTGTACGACATGGCGAAAAATATCAACATCGAAGAAATTCTCGTTCGGGTGGAGATTTTGGTGGCTATCGTGTGGATCGGCACCGTGTTCATGAAGCTGGTGCTATGCGTGTACGTACTTGCGGTGCTGACCGGTCAAATGCTGAACCTGTCGACATACAGGCCGCTCGTCTTTCCGTACTCGGTCCTCGTCATTCCGCTCTCGCTGATCGCGTACCGCAACTCGGCGCATACGAATTTATTCGCGATGGGGGTTTGGACGACGTACAGCGCCTTTCAAGGGCTGCTCCTGCCGTCGCTGCTGCTGGCCGTTGCGGCGATCCGAGGGCTCAGGGACAACGGCGGGGGAATGTTTCCGAAGCTGGCGCAGGCCGGCGGCAACCGGGGCTCCGAGGCGGACAAGGGGCAAGGGGAAGAGCCTTCTCCGGCCTAACTCCGTCATAGACGGCGATGGACGCTTTTGTTATAATTGTGAGGAAAATCGACCCAACGGCAACGGTCCGTATCATACCAAGTGACGGAGGCGATCGTGTGGAAAACTACGCCAGCAACTATGTCGTCGTGGCTATTTTTATCGCGCTGGGCATTCTGCTGCCGGTTGCGGCTTTGACGGTTGGCCGGCTTCTCAGGCCGAGCAGGCCGACGGAGCCGAAGCAAACCACTTACGAAAGCGGCAATGAGCCGGTAGGCGAGGGACAGGTCCGTTTTAACATCCGCTATTACTTATTTGCGCTAATGTTCGTCATCTTCGATGTAGAAACCGTTTTCCTATATCCGTGGGCCGTCGCATACAATAAGCTCGGCCTGTTTGTGCTCGTCGAAATGTTTATTTTTGCGGCGATGCTGCTTGTCGGTCTCCTATACGCCTGGAAGAAGAAGGTGCTCAAATGGAATTCAGTTTAGAGTCGATTTCGCTGGAAGAACGCAAAGAACTGGAACGCAACGTCTTCATGGGGACGCTTGAGCAATTGAAAGCCTGGGCAAGAAGCAATTCGCTGTGGCCGCTTACGTTCGGCCTGGCGTGCTGCGCGATCGAAATGATGGGAACGGGCGCTTCGCACTATGACCTCGACCGCTTCGGCGTCATGTTCCGCACGTCGCCGCGCCAGTCCGACGTCATGATCGTGGCCGGCACCGTGACGAAGAAGATGGGGCCGCTTCTGCGCCGTCTGTACGACCAGATGCCGGAGCCGAAATGGGTGATCGCGATGGGCTCCTGCGCCACGGCGGGCGGGCCTTACGTGAAGTCATACGCGGTGATCAAGGGCGTCGACCAGATCGTGCCGGTCGACGTGTACATTCCGGGCTGCCCGCCGAATCCCGCCGCGCTCATCTACGGCATCAACAAGCTGCAGGAGAAAATCCGCTACGAGGCGAAGACCGGAAAGCGGGTGACCGGGCGATGAGCGAGGAGAAGAAGGAAGAGGAGAAAGCGCTTCCGGATGGCGCGCGGGGAGCGGGGGAAGCGCAAACGCCGCCCGTTGACCCGGAGCGCGAAGCGAAGCTGAAGGCGGCGGCGGAGGCGAGGGCCGCCCGCGCGGCGGCGAAGGAGAAGGCCGACAAGGAAGCGGCGGAAGCCGCGCCGCCGGAGCCGAAGCCGCCGTCGCCGAAGCAGCCGGAGCTGGAGCGGATCGTCGAGCTGCTGAAGCGGGACGTATCGGAGGAAGCGGTCGAAGACGCTTACGTGAACGAGCTGAACGGCGACATGCCGACGGTGGTCGTGCGCAACGCGCATTGGCGGCCGGCGGCGGAGCTGCTGAAGCGGCATGAGGAGCTTTCGTTCCGTTATTTGCGCAACGTGTCCGGCGTCGATTACGAGACGCATATGGAAGTGGTCTATCATATGGTGTCGCTCGGCACGAAGCGGGAAGCCGCCATCAAGGTGAAGACGGAGCGGGAAGGCGCGTCCGTCTATTCCGCGACTCCGGTATGGGCGACCGCGGGCTGGAACGAGCGGGAGATCTTCGACCTGCTCGGCATCGACTTTCCCGGCCATCCCGACCTGCGCCGCATCATGATGCCCGACGACTGGGTCGGCCATCCGCTGCGCAAAGATTACGAACCGTTAGACTCGGAGGTGTAACAAGCCCTTGATCCGTACAGAAGAGCTGCTCTTAAACGTCGGTCCCCAGCATCCGAGCACGCACGGCGTATTCCGCATCGTCGTCAAGCTCGACGGCGAGGTGATTACCGAGGCGACGCCGGTCATGGGTTACTTGCACCGGGGAACCGAGAAGATCGCGGAAAGCTTGAATTTTACGCAGATCATCCCATACACGGACCGCATGGACTACGTATCGGCGATGACGAACAATTACGTGCTCGTGCACGCGGTCGAAACGATGATGGGACTCGAGGTGCCGGAGAGGGCGGAATTTCTCCGCCTGATCGTGATGGAGCTGCAGCGCGTGGCCAGCCATCTCGTCTGGTGGGGCACGTACCTGCTCGATATCGGCGCGATGAGCCCGTTCCTGTACGCATTCCGCGACAGGGAGATCATCATCGATCTGTTCAACGAGCTGTGCGGCGCCCGGCTGACCTACAACTACATGCGCGTCGGCGGCGTCAAGTGGGACGCGCCGCCTGGCTGGATGGATAAGGTGCGCGACTTTATTCCGTACATGGAGAATAAGCTGGAAGAGTACGACAAGCTCGTCAGCGGCAACGAGATTTTCCTTGCCCGCATCAAGGGCATCGGCAAGTACGACGCGGAAACGGCCATCGATTACGGCTTGTCGGGCGCGAACCTCCGCTGTACCGGCGTCGATTGGGATTTGCGCAAGGCGGAGCCTTACAGCCTGTACAGCCGCTTCGAATTCGACGTGCCGCTCGGGAAGAACGGCGACTGCTACGATAGGTACCGGATCCGGCTGGAGGAAATCCGCCAAAGCCTGCGCATCCTGAAGCAGGCGGTGCGGCAGTTTCCGGACGGAGGAGAGACGATGGGCAAGGTGCCGCGGGTCATCCGGCCGCCGGCCGGCGAGGTGTACGTGCGTATCGAATCGCCGCGCGGCGAGATCGGCTGCCATATCGTCTCCAAAGGGAAGGCGGAGCCGTACCGGTTGAAATTCCGCCGGCCCTCCTTCGTTAATCTGCAAATCCTGCCGAAGCTGCTGGTCGGCGAGACGATGACGAATCTCATTACGATACTGGGCGGCGTCGATATCGTCGTCGGGGAGGTCGATTGCTAATGCCCCCTTGGCTGAATGAACCGATTACGTGGGGAAGCGCGCTCGTGCTGTTTCTTTGGGCGGTCGTTTTTCTGTTCATCGTGCTCGGCTTCGTCACGTACGCGATATATTTCGAACGGAAGGTGATCGGCTGGATGCAGCTGCGGGTCGGTCCGAACCGGGTCGGCCCGCTCGGGCTGTTCCAGACGGTCGCCGATATATTCAAGCTGCTGATCAAGGAGGACACGATTCCGCGCAAATCGGACCGGCTGCTGTTCGTGCTCGCGCCGGCGCTGGCATACATCCCGGCCTTCACGGTGCTCGCCGTCCTGCCGTATTCGCAAAATCTTTATTTTGCCGATTTGAACGTCGGCTTGCTCTATTACGTGGCGCTGTCGGGCATCTCGACGCTGGCGATCGTGCTCGGGGGCTGGGCGTCGAACAACAAGTACGCCCTGCTCGGCGGAATGCGCTCGGCCGCGCAGATGATCAGCTACGAGGTGCCGCTCGTCATTTCGGTCGTCGGCGTCATTCTGCTGAGCGGAAGCTTGAACCTGCGGGATATCGTGGCGGCGCAGGACGGGGGCTGGTTCTGGAACTGGAACTTCCTGCCGCAGATGATCGGCTTCGCCGTCTTCCTCATCGCGGCCGTGTCGGAGCTCAACCGGACGCCGTTCGACCTGCCGGAGGCGGAATCGGAGCTCGTCGCGGGCTATCACGTCGAGTACAGCGGCTTCCGCTTCGCCTTCTTCATGCTGTCGGAATACGTCTACGTCTACGCGATCGCCGCGCTGACGACCGTGCTGTTCCTTGGCGGCTGGCATGCGCCCGCGCCGTTCCTCGAATTCGTGCCGGGCATCGTCTGGTTTTTGCTGAAATTCGCGTTCATCGTGTTTTTCCTGTTCTGGATCCGGGCGACCTTCCCGCGCATTCGCGTGGACCAGCTCATGGGGCTCGGCTGGAAGGTGCTGCTGCCGGTATCGCTGCTTAACGTGTTTCTGACCGCTGTCTATATGGAGCTGTTTATCAAATGATCGCAAGGGGGCCAGCAGTATGAACGGATTAATGAAAGGGCTGGGCGTTACGCTGAAGTCGCTCGCGGCTCCGAAGGTGACGACCTCGTATCCCGACGTGCCGATCGAGATGCCCGACAGATTCCGCGGCATCCAGCACTTCATCCCGGAATTGTGCATCGTCTGCAACCAATGCGCGCGTATCTGTCCAACCGATTGCATCACGCTGACCGGCAAGCCGAACCCCGATCCGGACAAAAAAGGGAAGGTCATCGACACGTTCGACATCAATTTTGAAATTTGCATCTTGTGCGACCTGTGCACCGAGGTATGTCCGACCGAGGCGATCGTCATGACGAATCATTTCGAGCTGTCCGCCTACAGCCGCGACGACCTGTTCAAGGACGCGAAGTGGCTGACGGACAACGACACGCTCGTCCGCCAGGACAACAACAACATCGGAGCGCCGGCCAAAGGGGGCGGCAAATAGTTGTTCAACATCGATTTTACGGGTGAATTCGCCGCGTTCTTCGTGTTCTCCGCGATCATGATCTGCGGCGCCGTGCTCATGATCAGCCTGGAGAAGGTCGTGCACATGGTCGTCTCCATGGCCGCCGTGTTCCTCGGCCTCGCCGGTATGTTCGTGCTGCTGGAGGCGGAGTTCGTCGCTTTCGTGCAGGTGCTGATCTACGCCGGGGCCGTTTCGATTCTGATGATCTTCGGCATCATGATGACGAAGCATCAGGGGGCGGAGCGGGAGAAGGCGAAGCCGCTGCATGAGGCGCTTGCGGCCATCGGGGCGCTGTGTCTGTTCGGCGTTCTGTTCTATGCGATTCGTTCGACGACGTTCCCGGAGCCGGCGCCCTTCCAGGCGGGCGAGGATAATACGATGGCGATCGGCGAGCTGCTGTATACGGGATACGTCGTGCCGTTCGAGCTGCTGTCCGTCCTGCTCACGGTGGCGTTCATCGGGGCGATCGTGCTGGCGAAGAAGGAGGCGGATTAGAGGGCATGCTTCCATCCTATTTGACCATGGCGGCGATCC
This sequence comes from Paenibacillus arenilitoris, assembly GCF_014705655.1. Taxonomy (GTDB): domain Bacteria; phylum Bacillota; class Bacilli; order Paenibacillales; family Paenibacillaceae; genus Pristimantibacillus; species Pristimantibacillus arenilitoris. The sequence continues at coordinate 42,420 of NZ_JACXIY010000009.1, forward strand.
TGTTCTGCATCGGGCTTTACGGGGCGCTCGCGAAGCGGAACGCGGTCATCGTGCTGCTGTCGCTGGAGCTCATGCTGAACGCGGTCAACCTGAACCTGATCGCTTTCTCGAAGTACGGCGTCGTGCCGTCGCTCACCGGACAAATTTTCTCGCTGTTCACCATTACGGTCGCCGCCGCCGAAGCCGCGATCGGGGTCGCGATATTGATCGCGCTCTTCCGCATGCGCGGCACCGTGAACGTGGACGAATTCGACAAAATGAGGAGGTAGCGCGCCTATGGACATGTACACACAAGCGGCTTGGCTCGTTCCGCTGTTCCCGCTTGCGGCGTTTCTCCTGCTGACCGCGCTCGGCCGCGGCTTCCGCAAGGCGGGCGCGCTCATCGGCTCGGCCGGCGCGCTGGCGGCATTCGTGCTGTCGCTTCTAATCGTCGTCGAACGTCTTGGCGAGGGAGCCGTCGATTACAACAACGCCATCGACTGGATCGCGATCGGCGATTATACGCTTCGCATCGGCTTCGAGGTGACCAATCTGACGGCGATGATGCTCGTCGTCGTCACGCTGGTGAGCTTCCTCGTCAATCTTTATTCGGCGGGCTACATGAAGAACGACGAGCGGATAACCGTATTTTACGGCTACGTATCGCTGTTCACGTTCTCGATGCTCGGGCTCGTGCTCTCGGATAACCTGCTGTCGCTCTATATTTTCTGGGAGCTGGTCGGCGTATGCTCGTTTCTGCTGGTCGGATTCTGGTACACGAAGCCGAAGGCGCGGGCGGCCGCCAAAAAAGCGTTCATCGTCACCCGCATCGGCGACGCCGGCCTGCTGCTCGGCATCCTGCTTCTGTTCTGGTACATGCCGGACCACGCGCTCGATTTCACGACGATCCAAAGCGTGTTCGACGGGCAGTCGGGCGCGATTACGACGGGCATTACGACGCTCATCGCGCTGCTCATCTTCCTCGGAGCCATCGGCAAGTCGGGCCAGTTCCCGCTGCATGTGTGGCTGCCGGACGCGATGGAGGGGCCGACGCCGATCAGCGCGCTCATCCATGCCGCGACGATGGTGGCGGCGGGCGTCTTTCTTATCGCCCGGACGTACGATATTTTCCAGGATTCCGCGGCGGCGATGGAGACCGTCGCCTACGTGGGCGGCTTCACGGCCATCTTCGCGGCGACCGTCGCGCTCGCGCAGAACGATATAAAGCGCATATTGGCTTACTCGACGGTAAGCCAGCTCGGCTATATGATGATGGCGCTCGGCCTCGGTTCCTTGACGGGAGGGGTCTTCCACCTGTTCACGCACGCGTTCTTCAAGGCGCTGCTGTTCCTCGGCGCAGGCAGCGTCATTCACGCGGTACATACGCAAAACATTCACGAAATGGGCGGACTTGCCTCGAAAATGCGGGTGACGGCTTGGACGTTCGCGGTCGGCGCGCTCGCCTTGTCCGGCATTCCGCCGTTTTCCGGCTTCTGGTCGAAGGACATGATTTTGACGGCCGCGATCGAGACGAACCCGCTGCTGTTCGTCGTCGGTCTGGCAGCCGCCTTCTGCACGGCGCTCTACATGGCGAGGCTCTTCTTCCTCGTCTTCATGGGCAAGCCGGGCTCCGCGTCCGCGGACGCGCATGAAGCGCCGGCCGTCATGACGGCGCCGCTCGTCGTGCTCGCCGTGCTCGCCGCGGCGGCAGGCTTCGTCGAGACGCCATGGAACGGCTGGTTCGGCTCGTGGCTGAGCGGAGAAGCCGAAGCCGCGCACGGCAGCGGCGTGGCGATCGTCGCTTCGATTGCCGTCGGTCTGCTCGGTTTATACGTCGGCTGGCTCATCTACGGGAAGGGCGGCGTCAGCCGGAAGGCGGCCGCCGAGCGGGCGCCATGGCTCGTCAAGCTGCTGGAGAACGGCTATTACGCTGACGAATTGTACGCGGCGGTCATCGTGAAGCCGATCAGAACGATCGGCTCCGTGCTAATGGTCGTCGACGAATACATCATCGGCGGCCTCGTCCGCCTGGCGGGCATCGCGACCGCGTATGCCGGCCGCACGGCGGCCAGGCTGCAGAACGGACAGGTACAGACGTACGGCCTGGCGGCCGCGATCGGCTTCGTCGTCCTCGTCGCCGCGATCGTCGGAAGGAGGTTCTGGCCATGAGCATCCTGCAGGACATTCCGATTCTGTCTCTCATTCTGCTGGCACCGCTTGCCGGGCTTCTCGTCGTGCTGCTGCTTCCGAAGCAGCGGAGCGGCTGGATGAAGACGGCCGCCATCGTCGCGACGATCGTCCCGTTCCTTCTGTCGCTATGGTTGTATGCGGACTTCGACAAGCAGCAGGGCGGGGCGGCGTATGACGAGCAGCTAAGCTGGGCGGAAATTCCGCTGAACAAGGAGCTGCAGAACGGCGTATCCGAATTCGTGTTCAAATTCCAATACGCGCTTGGCGTGGACGGCCTCTCGATGCCGCTCGTGCTGCTGACGGCGCTGGTGACGGCGATGGCGGCGCTGGCCGCCGTCCACGTGAAGAAGCGCTGGAAATCGTTTTTTGTCTGGTTCCTGCTGCTGGAGACGGGCATGCTCGGCGTGTTTTTGGCGCGGGACGTGTTTCTGTTTTTCGTCTTTTTCGAAATCACGCTTGTCGCGATGTATTTCCTGATCGGCATTTGGGGGTATTTCCACCGCGAGCGGGCGGCGAACCAATTTCTGCTCTATAACGGAATCGGCTCGGCGATCATGCTGCTGGCGTTCGTGCTGCTCGTCAATACCGCGGGCTTCCGCATCGACCAGGCAGGCGAGCAGGCGAGCTTCGTCTACAGCGGAAGCTATGCGGATATTCTTCGCAACCTGGCGGATCCGAACGCTTGGGTGAACCTGTCGCCGGATCAGCTCGGCGGGGTCAACCCGTTCCAAATGACGGACGCGATGCAGTGGACGCTGTTCATCATGCTGCTGGTCGCGTTCGGCATCAAGCTTCCGGTCTTTCCGTTCCATACGTGGATGCTGAAGGTGCACACGGAAGCGCCCCCTTCGGTCGTCATGATCCACTCGGGCGTGCTGCTGAAGATGGGCGCGTACGGCCTGCTCCGGTTCGGCGTGCTGCTCTTCCCGGAGCAGGTGCGGGAATGGGCCGCCGTGCTGGCGGCGCTGGGCGTCGTCAATATTTTGTACGGGGCGCTGCTGGCGTTCAGGCAGCAGGAGTTCAAGCTCGTCCTGGCCTATTCGTCGATCAGCCATATGGGCATCGTGCTGCTCGGGCTGGCCGCCTTTAACGAAATCGGCCTGCAGGGCGCGCTGTTCCAGCTCGTCTCGCACGGCCTCATCTCCGCGCTGCTGTTCCTAATCGTCGGCAGCCTGTTCGAGCGAACCGGAACGACGGAGCTGGCGAAGCTCGGAGGGCTGGCGCGATCGATGCCGTTCATGAGCGGGGTGCTGCTGACGGCGGGGCTGGCGTCGCTCGGATTGCCGGGACTGTCCGGCTTCGTCGCCGAATTTCTGGCGTTCCTCGGCCTGTTCGAATCGATGCGCTGGCTGACGGCGCTCGGGGTGGTCGGCATCGTCCTGACGGCGGCATACGTCCTGCGCGCGGTGCTCAAGATCACGTTCGGCGCGCAGCGGGAGAAGTACGGCGCGCTGAGGGACGCACGGCTCGTCGAAGCGGTTCCGATGATCGTTCTGCTGGCGTTCATCCTGCTGCTGGGCTGTTACCCGTCCGTGCTGACGGATACGATGCAAACCAGCATCGGCGGCCTGTTCGAACAATTACTTGCGACAAGGGCGGGGGGTTAGACCATGTTCGAAGGCGCTTCTTTCACACCGCTTACATGGACCGATATGCTCTATCTCGCCCCGGAGCTGGCGCTTGCCGCCGTATTTCTGCTGTTGGTCGCGATTGATTTGCTCCTGCCGAACAAGTTCGGCAGAACGTCGATCGGCTGGCTGACGCTTGCGGGCCTGCTGGCCTCGCTCGGGCTCGTGCTATGGCGGATGCTGGATATGAACCAAGGGGGAGCCGAAGCGGAGACGATTCAGCTGCTGGCGAACAGCTACCGGATCGACGATTTCGCGAGCCTGCTCAAAATCGTCTTTCTGGCCGGCGCTTCGCTGATCGTGCTGCTGGCGCTGGGCACCGTCCGGGATGACGGGGAGATTACGGACAAAGGAGAGTTTTTCTATCTGCTGCTGCCGGCCGCGATCGGCGCCATGACGATGGCCTCCTCCGGCAATTTGGTGACGCTGTACATCGGGCTCGAGCTGCTCAGCCTGACCAGCTACGTGCTCGTCGGCATGAAACGCCGCTCGGCCTTGTCGCCCGAGGCGGCATTCAAATATTTGGTGCTCGGCGGCATTTCCTCCGCCTTCGTCCTGTTCGGCATGTCGTATATATACGGCGTGACCGGCTCGGTCGATCTTGCCGTCATCTATCAGGCGCTGCCGGCCGCGTTGGCGGATTACAAGGCGCTCGTGTACGTCGGCTTCCTCTTCATGGTCGCGGGCTTCGGCATCAAGATCGCCGCGGCGCCGTTCCACGCCTGGGCGCCCGACGTGTATCAGGGCGCTCCGACGCCGGTTGCGGCCTTTCTCGCGGTCGTCGCCAAGGGCGCGGCGATGGCTGCCTTATTCCGGATCATGTTCGGCGCCGTCTATTTTGCGAGAACCGGAGAGGACGCCGACGTAGCGGGCGATATTTTTCTGACGCTGCTCGTCATGGCGGCCGCGGCGATGCTGGCCGGGACGACGGCCGCGCTCAGGCAGAAGAACGTGAAGCGGCTGCTCGCCTTGTCGGGCGTCGCGAACGCCGGCTACCTGCTCGTGCCGATCGGCGTGTCGATTACGATCGTGCACAGCAGCAGCTTCTCGGAATTCGTCTATTATCTCGTCGCCTACTTCTTCATGACGATCGGCGCTTTCGCGGTGTTTGCCGTCGTCAGCCGGGCGGCGGGCCACGAGGAGCTGAAGGGCTTCGCCGGCATGTACTACCGGTCGCCCTGGACGGCCGCGGCGATGGTCGTGTTCGTCCTGTCGCTGGCGGGCTTGCCCGTATCCGGCGGCTTCTTCGGGAAGCTGTTCATCCTGTTCGGGGCGGCGAACGCGAAGGCGTATTGGCTCGTCGGCATTATCGTCGTCAGCAGCGTTATCTCCTACTATTTCTACTTCGGCCTCGTTCGCCAAATGTTCATGCGCAGCGGAGCCGCGGATCAGCCGATCCCGGTGCCGGTCACGGCGGGCATCGTCATCTGGCTATGCGCCGTCGCCACGCTGGCGCTCGGGGCGTTCCCCGGCCCGCTCATGGGCTGGATCGATTCCGTGTTCTCGATCGGGCGCGACCTGCTGTTCGTTCCATTCAGCTAACGTTCGCCGTCGCGGCCGACTGCGCTGCGGGAAAGCTCCTATCTTGGATTGTTCCAGGATAGGAGCTTTTTATATTCCTCTCTTCGACTCGGGCACTCTTCCGCTTTACCATTCTTCTGCTCTACCATTCTTCAAACACTCGCATATCTCTTCATTCTTCACAGACTCGTGGTTCTCTCCATTCTTCCCAGACTCGCCGTTCTCGCCATTCTTCCCACACTCGTGGTTCTCCCCATACTCCGCATTCTCCTTTTTCTCCCCAAACTTGGCGTTCTCTTCGTTCTCCGCATTCTCCTTAATTCGATCAGGGTAAACGCAATCCGGATCACCGACGATTACACTGGTATGCATCTTTACGCCTCGCAGGCGGGGGCAATGGTTAGCCCAAGCTGCACGGGAGCGTGGAAGGATGATGTCTGTGCCGTCCACGATCCGAAGTTTACCAAATGGCTCGTTTATCTTGTTGGTCGATTGTTGAAGAGCGTGAAGTTTGGCGGCAAGTCCTGTAAACAAACCTTGTAACGCATGCGTACACAATTGGTTCGTTTTACGAGAAAGAGCGGACGAACTAATGCTCGCGAGCCCCGTCATGGATTGAAGCTGTTTGCTTGCTCGTAGTCGTTCGGTGATGGCGTCATAGGATTCCAATTTCAGCGACTGGGTGACGACATGCTGTTGGATACAATTCCCGGTTGTTAGTTTGCGCGCACGGTGGTCATCAAAGATCGAACGGTATTCATCGAACTCCAGCAAATTTAGGCATTGACGAATGGTGGTCAAATGCGGTACTTTATCCATGGTTGGTTCTCCTTTGTGAGAGATTATGGATAAGTGCCATACTCTCACAATAGGGAACTTTTTTGTTTTGAAAAAGAAAAACATTCCGATCATGTTAGGTTTGTCGCATCGCTAGTGCAAAAATTGAAACTAGATTCGGCTATGACGGATTATGCAACCGATTAGTTTCAATATTTGAAACTACATCGTATGGTTAGTGTTCCATCCCCCTCACTTCAGCGATTTAGGCTCAAAAAATGAAATTAGCTCGGAATACAGGTTGAGATCTAATTGTTTAGTTTCAATGTTTGAAATGAAGAGAGCGTCGAATGCGTTCAGCTCTGCCCTAGGAGGACGCGTTTGTTCGGTTCCTATTTATTCGGGCTGATTTGATCAAAAGATAGGACTTTCGTCCCTTTATGTACCGATCACAAGGGAATCGCCAACCGATAATCGAACTGATAGAGTGGGAAAAACAAAGGGCGCAATACCCAATACGATAAATAAAGGCAGACGATATGACGATATTATTAAGGTATCTTACCAAGAGAGAGCCGCGACGGAAGCAGAGACGTCGCCGGATCGAACGATCCGGCCGCGCGGGCCTGCAGGCGTCCGCGGCCGTCCATATGCTATCGCGCTTGCGCGGCTTTGCAAGCGCGCCGCTCCGCGAGCATCGCGCGCTTCTGCGCCGCGCGCTGCTCGCGCTGCTGCTCGTCAGCGTCGCCCTGACCGGGCTGAGCCCGGCAGGGCCCGCTGCCGGAGCGGCGCCTGCGGCGCCCGCCGCGGCGGACGAAGCCGCGGCCATTGGCGCCTCAGGCGCCGATGCGGAGCAGCCGCAGAGCTGGCTGCTCAAGTGGCGCGATCCCGCGCTCGCGCATGAGCTGCGCGGGACGGAAGTGCTCCGCCGCCAGGACGAGGCGGCGGTATTGCTCGTGCGTCCGGCCGATGCGGGCGCGGACGCACGGGAGTGGCTGCGCCGGCTGCGGAGCGAGCCGGGCGTGGAATACGTGCACCCGAACTTCGGGGTGCACGTGCTTGCGCTGCCGGGCGAAGCGGCAGCCGGGGCGCCGGAAGGCGCGGAAGCGTCGAGCGGCGCGTCCGACGACGTCACCGCGTCCGACGCCGCAGCCGCGCTCGACGCGGCTACTGCGTCCAAAGCGGCCGCTCCGCCCGCCGCCAACACCGCGTCTGACGCGTCCAACGCCGCCACCATGCGTGACATCACTGCCGCAACCGACGCCGCAGCCGCGCTCGACGCGGCTACTGCGTCCAAAGCGGCCGCTCCGCCTGCCACCAATACCGCGTCTGACGCGTCCAACGCCGCCACCATGCGTGACGTCACTGCCGCATCCGTCGCCGCTTCGCCCGCCACCAAACCCGCGTCTGAAGCGTCCGACGCCACGACTGCACCCGACGCGTCCAACGCGTCCGATGCCACCCCGCGTGACGCGGCTACCGCGGCCAATGCCGCCACCACGCCCGACGCCACCACCACGCCTGACGCGTCTGACGCCACGGCTGCACCCCACGCGTCCAACGCGTCCGATGCCACCGCGCGTGACTCAGTCACCGCGTCCAATGCCGCCACCGCGCCAGACGCCGCAGCCGCGCTCGACGTGGCCGCCGCGTCTGCGGCGAACGCCAATGACCCGGAGCTGCCGAAGCAGGCTTTCCTGGAGCAGATCGGCGTGCCTAAGGCGTGGGAGACCGTCCGCGAGCAGACCGGACTTACGATTGCGGTCGTGGATACGGGCGTCGACCTGGACCACCCGGATTTGAAGGCCAATCTCGTGCCCGGGGCCAACCTGGTGAACCCGAACGAACCGCCCGACGACGATAACGGCCATGGCACGAGCGTAGCGGGCGTGATCGCGGCCGTCGGCAATAACGGGCTCGGCGTGTCGGGCATTTTGCACAAAGCGAAAATCATGCCGATCAAGGCGCTCGACCATCATGGCGACGGCACGGAGCAGGAGCTTGGCGACGCGATTTTGTACGCGGTCCGCAAAGGCGCCAAAATCGTCGTGCTGTCCGTCGGCCTGCACCGGTATTCCCCGTACATGCTGGACATCGTGCAGTACGCGGAGAGCAAAGGGGTGCTTCTGGTCGCCGCGGCCGGCAACGACGGCCTGTCGCTCGGGGCGAAGGCGGCGGTGAAATATCCGGCCGCTTATCCGACCGTGCTCGCCGTCGGCGGCGCGAAGCCTAGCGGTGCGGTCGACCCGCGCTCGAACCCGGGCAGCGAGCTCGATCTTATCGCCCCGTGGAACGTGTTTACGACCGCAATAGGCGGTTTATATAAGAAAGAAGAAGGGTCTTCGATGTCAGCCCCGCAGGCTGCTGCCGCGGCTGCCCTCGTATGGGCGCGCTTCGGCGGCTTGAAGCCTTATCAGGTGCGCGAGCTGCTAAGGCAGACGGCCAAGGACGTCGGCGCGGCCGGTCCGGACGGCATGTCCGGTTACGGCTTGCTGCAGGTCGATCGGGCGGTTCGGTCGGCCTTGAAGGCGGACGGATACGAACCGAATAACGAGATGAAGTCGGCGTCGCGAATGCTGCTCGGCTCGGAGCTGTCGGGAGCGCTGCAAGGGGCCGGCGATCATGACTGGTACAGAGTCGATACCCCGTATGACGGCACGCTGACCATTCGCTACGAGGGGCTGATAGCCCCTGGGGCGGTCGCGCCCCCGATCCGCGTAACGCAGTATACGGACGGAGCCCGGAAGAGCGCGGCGGACACGAAGCTGGCAAGCCGATCGATCGATTTCGACGTCAAAAAAGGCCAGCATCTGCTTCACCTCGAGCTCCTTAACCAAAGCGGCGACGAGCTGCCTTACCGGCTGACGGCGACGTTCACGATCAAGGCCGATCCCTACGAGCCGAACGACCGCTCCTATGAAGCGTACACGCTGCAGCCTCGTTCGCAGCACGTAAGCGGCACCTTCCACCAGACCGCCGACCGGGACTGGTTCGCCGTTACGTTCGCCCAAGGCGGCAAGCTCAGCCTGTCGCTCGACGCGAACACGGCGCGAATCGATCCGGGACTGGCGCTGCAGAAGGCGGGGGAGTCGCTGCTGCTGTACGACGATGAAGGAGAAGGCGTGACCGAGCGCTCACCAGTCATAACTGTGACTCCGGGCAAATATTATATTCGTGTTCATAATGCGATCTCATCCGAAGCAAGTCCGGCGGCCGGCACGTACACCCTGCATATGGACTACGCGCCGAAATACGAAGATCCGAACGAGCCGAACGACAAAACGTACGAGGCCTTTATGATCAATCCCGGAACGGAGTACATAGGCGTGATCGGCAGTTATTCCGATTTGGACTGGTATCAATACCGGCTCGCGGCTCCGAGCCTCGTATCGTTGTCGGTAACCGGCGTTCCGAAGGATATCGATCTTAAGGTCGAGCTGTACGACAAGCGGATGAAGCCGTTCGCCAAGGCGAATACCGGCTCTTCGGGTAAGCTGCAGACGAAGGAGCAGCAGCTGACGCCGGACGTATATTATGTCAAGCTGACGGCGGATAGCCCGTTCGATACGCAGTATTATCGGATGCGGCTTCAAGCTGCGGAGCTCGTCGGCGGGTTTTCGGACGTTCAAAACCATTGGGCGGAGGAAGAAATCATCGATTTGAGCAAGAGGGGGATCACAGACGGCACGGGACGATTCCGTTTCGAGCCGGGTCGCGCCATCACCCGTGCGGAAGCGGTGGCGATGGTCGTGAAGGCTTACAAGCCGGCTATATCGCCGGCCTCGCAGTCGAATCGATTCCAGGACGTGCCGGCGTCGCACTGGGCGGCGGGCGCCGTCGACGCGGCCGCGCGGCAGGGCTGGATCAGAGGCTTCCCGGACGGCGCCTTCCGGCCGGATCAGCCGATTACGCGAGCGGAGATGGCATTCGTAATCGGTTATGCGGAGGGTGTGAAGCCAAAGCAGCCGCAGACGAATCCGTTCGGCGATGTAGAGATAAACGACTGGTCGGCGCCGATGCTCTCGGAGATGAAGCGGCTTGGCTTGATCGAAGGCGTTCAGCCGAACCTGTATCGGCCGGACCGGCAGGCGAGCCGGGCGGATTTTGCCGTGCTGCTGCACAGAGTCATTACGTAATGTATAGGAGGATCCATGAACGCAGGCAACGACTTTTATTCATTTGCGCAAAATGCCGCCGGCCTGACCGGTCTGTTTTCGATCGTTATCGTCATTTTAAGCATTATTCTCGTTTGGTTCATCCTGCAGGAATTTAAATGGGACGCTTTTTTCAAGTTCCCGCGCAGCCCGAAGGCTCGCATGTTTCAGGTCATCGTAGCCGTTGTTTTGGGCCATTTGCTCGCCAAGTTTATTTTGGAATATTGGGGCTATACCGTCCTTCTGAAGAGCTTTGTCGAATAACAAAATCGAATTTTGTCAACAATGGGTAGTACATGACGGTACGAAAAAAAGGATCGCTTGCGAATAGGTATATGTTGGAACCTATTTATGGAATGTAAACGTATTTTTATCCCGGTTTTTGTACCGTATTATAGGGTGAAAGTCTCATTTTGACGGGAAAAAAGCAAGTAAAATATGGCAGCAATTTAACGCTTGTCGAATTATGTAATGGGATGATAAGATGAAGTTTGGGTAAAACGTTCAATTCCAAAATATTCACGAATAGGAAATAGAAATTGCAGTTCGCGGAGGGAACCACAGATGACCAAAATTATCGTCCGCGGAGGCCAGCGCCTTACGGGAACGGTCCGCGTCAGCGGAGCGAAAAACGCCGTTCTTCCGATATTGGCGGCCTCATTATTAGCGACAGAAGGAGACAGCGTCATCTATGACGTCCCCCTCCTCGACGACGTTATGACGATCCAGAAGGTGCTCGCCTCGCTCGGCGCGCGGTTGACTTATCATAATGAATCGATGCGTATCCATGCACAGCATATTACGTCGTATGAGGCTCCTTACGAGCTCATTCGCAAGATGCGGGCTTCCTTCCTGGTGATGGGGCCGCTGCTGGCGAGAATCGGCAAGGTGCGCATCTCGCTCCCCGGAGGATGCGCGATCGGCACGCGTCCGATCGATCAGCATTTGAAGGGCTTCGAGGCGATGGGCGCTGAAATTACGCTTGGCCACGGCTTTATCGAGGCGAGCGCAAAGTCGCGACTGAAGGGCGCGAAGATTTATCTCGACGTCGCCAGCGTAGGCGCGACGGAGAACATCATGATGGCGGCCGCTTTGGCGGAAGGCACGACCATTCTCGAGAACGCGGCCAAGGAACCGGAAATCGTCGATTTGGCCAACTATATCAATGCGATGGGCGGCAAGGTGCGCGGCGCCGGCACGGGCCTGATCCGGATCGAAGGCGTGGATCGGCTGCACGGCGCATCACATAACGTCATTCCCGACCGCGTGGAAGCGGGTACTTACATGATCGCGGCGGCCATAACGGGCGGCGACGTCTTCGTGGAAGGCGCGATCGCGGATCACCTGACGCCGGTCATCTCGAAGCTGCAGGAGATGGGCGTAGACATAATGGAAAGCGACAACGGCATTCGCGTCCGTTCCGGTGCGAAGCTGAAGTCGGTGGACGTCAAGACGCTTCCGCATCCGGGTTTTCCGACCGACATGCAGTCGCAGATGATGGCGCTCCTGCTCGTGTCCGAAGGAACGAGCGTCGTGACGGAGACGGTATTCGAGAACCGGTTCATGCACGTCGATGAATTCCAGAAGATGAACGCCCAAATCAAGGTGGACGGCCGCACGGCGATCGTCAGCGGCGGCTTGCCGCTGACCGGGGCGAAAGTATGCGCCACCGATTTGCGGGCGGGTGCGGCGCTCATCTGCGCGGCGCTGCGCGCCGACGGCGTAACGGAAGTATCCGGCCTCCACCACGTGGATCGCGGCTATGTCGACATTACCGGCAAGCTCGCCGCGCTGGGAGCGGATATTTGGCGCGAGGAGTCCGGGGAAGGCGCAGCCGCGGCTGCCGGCAAGCTGGCCGCCGCCGGCGTGTTGACGATGCCCGCGCGCGAGCTTACGACGGTTGCGGCCGTATCGGCGGCTTCGCAATCCGAGGGCGATTCCTCGCCTTACAAGCGCGAGAAGGAAGTGGCCGTGCTTAAAGTGCAGCCGACCTGGGCTTAATGGCAGGCACGTAAATAGAGCCTTTTTTGATAAGCCGAGACGGGCTTATCGAAAAAGGCTCTTTTCTGTATAAATATTTCCCGGATTTCGCTATAATGGTTGGATAGCTGGAACTACTGCAGGATGCAAAGGGGATACTATGGCAACGATCCATGATGTCGCGAAGAAAGCGAACGTGTCCGTAACGACGGTTTCCCGCGTTTTGAATAACCGGGGATATATTAGCGAAGCGACAAGAACCAAAGTGTTTCGAGTGATGGAGGAGCTTGATTATCAGCCGAACGAAATCGCGCGCTCTCTCCTCAGGAAGCAGTCCAACGTAATCGGTCTTATTATACCGAACGTCTCTCATCCTTTCTTTAGCGAGCTTGCCAACCATGTTGAAAACTACGCTTATGACCAAGGCTTCAAACTGCTTTTATGCAACTCCCAGCTCGACCCGGTGAAAGAAAAGGATTATATCGAAATGCTGAAGCGGAACCGCGTCGATGGCATCATTATGGGCAGCCACACGCTTCAGGTCGAAGAATACAAAAATTTAAGCTCGCCGATCGTTACGATCGACCGTCAAATCAGCAGCGAAATTCCTTACATCTCATCCGATAATTATACGGGCGGCAAGCTTGCGGCAAATCTTCTGGCCGATAAAGGCTGCGCGAAAATCGCTCATATTTGCGGCAATCTGGAGCTGCAGCTGCTGGCCAACAAAAGAACGGAAGCCTTTCAATCGGTCATGAAGGAAAAAAAGGTGGCACATCTGATCATTCAAACCGACATGAATGTATTCGATCAAATGCAGTACGAGCCTATTATGAAACGGTTGTTCGAGGAGCATCCCGATATCGACGGGGTGTTTGCGACGAGCGACATTATTGCGGCATTTGCGGTGAAGCAGTGCGCAGCCGCCGGCAAGCGTATCCCGCACGATGTGAAAATTATCGGCTATGACGATGTTAATGCGGCAAGCTTGATCACTCCGTCGATTACGACAATTAAGCAGCCGATCGCCGAGATCGGACGCAAAGCCGTCGATCTGATCATGCGGCAACTGAACGATGAGCCGTTCGAAGCGGAAAATATTTTGCCGGTAGCTATCGTAGAACGATCAACGACATAGATCGAAGGACGGAAAATCCCTTGCGCGGTGCGGGGATTTTTTATTTTCCACAAATATGTCAAACGTTTGATATGTCAAACGATTGACATATTACACAAACGACTTTATAATTCGATATGAAAGCGGTTTACAATTTTTCAAAAACCGCAACAATTTTCATGAATTGGGGGCAGACCAATGAAATTTTGGAAATGGATGCAAGCACTGGCATTATCGCTAATCGTCGTTATGCTCGCTGCCGCATGCGGCAATTCCGGCGCATCCGGCGAGACCGGCGGAGGCTCGGCCGTAACGATTACGCTTCTCAACTCGAAGGGTGAAATTCAATCGCAGCTTGAAGAAGCGGCGAAGGCGTTCAAGGGGGATAATCCCGATATCACATTGGAAATCATACCGGTGCCGGCGGGGCAGTCGCCGTTCGAGAAAGCGTCCGCGCTATACGCCTCCGGCAACCCGGCAACGATTACGATGCTGGATACGGGCGACGTTGAAAAATTCAAAGACCGCGTCCTTGATCTGAGCGGCGAGAAGTGGATGGCGGATGCGGTTGACCGCAGCACCGCGCTGACAACGTTTGACGGCAAGAACTATGCCTTCCCGTTGGCGATCGAAGGCTACGGCTTTATTTATAACAAAGCCGTGGTCGATCAAGCGGTAGGCGGCACGTTCGATCCGGCAGCGATCAACACGACCGCGGCGCTGGAGGAGCTGTTCAAAAAAATCGAGGCTTCCGGCAAAGCGCCGCTCATCGTTTCTCCCATGGATTGGTCGCTCGGCGCCCACTACCTGCCGCTTGCTTACGCAGGCCAGTCGGCGGATCCGGCGGCCGTTGCGCAGTTCGTAAAAGACCTGAAAGCGGGTAAGATCGAGCTGACCAGCAACTCCGTCTATAATGGACTGCTCGATACGTTCGATCTGATGGCGAAATACAACATCGATAAGGCATCTCCGTTGTCCGGCACTTACGAGAGAGGACCGGAAGTGCTCGGCAAAGGCGAGGTCGGCATCTGGTTCCAAGGCAACTGGGCTTGGCCGCAAATTAGCGGCTTCGATACGGCAAGCGGTCAATACGGCTTCCTGCCGGTACCCGTCAGCAACAACGCGGACGACTTCGGCAACACGCAAATTTCTTCCGCGGTATCCAAACGGCTGGTGCTCGACAAGGAGAAAAATACGGCAGAGCAGCAAACGGCCGCTAAGAAATTCCTTGAGTGGATGGTCTACAGCGACAAAGGTCAAGATTTCCTTGTGAACAAAGCGAATATCATTCCCGCTTTCAAGAACATCACGCTTGAAGCGCAAGATCCGCTGGCGAAATCGATTACCGATTATATCGCAGAAGGCAAGACGCAGGATTCCATGAGCACCTTGCCGGCCGATCACTGGGCCAAAATCGGCGCCTCCATGCAAAAATATTTAGCAGGCGAAGCGGATCGTTCCGTGCTGACCAAAGAAATTCAGGAATATTGGAAGTCGGTTAAGTAATTATTAGCCGCGATACGCCGGCTTACCCTTTTCCAAACGACGGGGTAAGCCGATTGCGTTTGATTGCTTTCGCGCAAGCAAACCATCCACGAATGCGAGGGATCATGATGATAACGGAAAAAGGGCTGTGGAATCGTTTGCGTCTGCGGCTGCTGTTTACCGGACCTACATTGTTTGCTTTTCTTGCCGTAATGATCGTTCCTTTCCTTTATGGCATTTATTTGACCTTTACGAACTGGGACGGCATTTCGACGACAAGCAGTTTCGTAGGCGTTCAAAACTATTTTTCGGTCTTTCAAGATACGGTGTTTTGGAAATCCTTTTTATTGACTTTAAAGTACGTATTCATTACGGTCGTGCTTATTAATGCGGTCGCTTTTCTGCTCGCTTACGTATTAACGAGCGGCTTGAAGGGCCAAAGCCTATTCCGGGCGGGCTTCTTCATTCCGAATCTGGTCGGCGGTATCGTACTCGGCTTTGTTTGGCAGTTTATTTTTTCGAATGTATTCGTCTTCTTGGGTAAAGAGCTGAGCATCCCCCTATTCAGCGGCTCCTGGCTGGCTGACCCGGACAAAGCGTTCTGGGCCATGATTATCGTTACCGTCTGGCAATATGCAGGCTACATGATGGTTATTTATGTCGCGGGTCTCATGAATGTGCCCAAGGATATTTTGGAAGCTGCTAGCATCGATGGCGCGAACCTGACCACAAAACTGCGCAAAATGGTGCTTCCGCTCATGGTTCCGTCCTTTATCGTCTGCATCTTCCTCTCGTTGCAAAGAGGCTTTATGGTCTACGATTTGAATATTTCCTTAACGAAGGGCGGACCGTTCAAGAGTACGGAGATGGTATCCATGCACGTGTACGAAAAGGCGTTTCTGTCGAGGGATTACGGGGTCGGGCAAGCGGAAGCGTTCGTGCTGTTCCTGCTCGTGGCGATCATTACGATCGCTCAGGTGTACTTCAGCAAGAAGTTGGAGGTGGAGGCGTAATGAAACAATCGAATTCTACGGTCGCTTGGTCGAAATTCGCCGTCCTCTTCGTTTGCCTGCTGCTGTTCGTGTTCCCGTTCCTGCTGCTGCTCGTCAATTCGTTTAAAGAGAACAAAGCGATTACATCCAGCCCGCTTTCGCTCCCCGAGAGCTTCGGCATGACCAATTATTCGGACGCATTCGGCAAAATGGATTATATATCCGCCTTTACGAATTCGATTATGATTACGGTGCTTAGCGTATTGCTCATTTCGCTTCTGGCGGCGATGACGGCTCATTATTTTGTCAGGCATCAAACGAAGTTCAACCAGTATACGTTTTTCTTAATGGTTGCGGCTATGATTATTCCCTTCCAAGCCATTATGATTCCTCTCGTCAAAATATACGGTTCCATCGGCTTTCTTGACAGCAAATGGGCGTTGATCTATATGTACATCGGATTCGGCAGTCCGCTGGCTGTGTTCATCTATCATGGATTCGTGAAAAGCATCCCGGCCGAGCTCGAAGAAGCGGCTCTCATTGACGGCTGCACAAGAACGCAGACCTTCTTCCGCATCGTATTTCCGGTGCTGACGCCGACCACGGTTACGATCGCCATATTGAACGTGCTCTGGATTTGGAACGACTTCCTGCTTCCTTCCTTGGTGCTGATTGCGCCGGACGAAAGAACGCTGCCGCTGTCGACCTTTTATTTCTTCGGTACGTACACCGTCGATTACGGCCCGTTGATGGCCGGTCTAATGCTGACCATACTCCCTGTGCTGATCGTTTATCTATTTGCGCAGAAATACATTATTCAAGGGGTTATGCAAGGCTCCATCAAATAACGAGTAAGGGTAGGATGCTTTATTTTGTACACACGCGAGAATGCCGACAAGTTTATTGAGAGCAGAAAATATTTGCTGAACGGCGAGTACCGGCTGCGCTTCCATTTGATGAGCGAGTTTGGCTGGATGAACGATCCGAACGGCTTTGTTTATTATAACGGGGAATACCATCTGTTTTATCAGCATTATCCGTATCAGCCCGTATGGGGGCCGATGCATTGGGGCCATGCGGTCAGCCGCGATTTGATCGAGTGGAGGCACTTGCCCGTGGCGCTGGCGCCGGATCGGGAATACGACCGCGACGGATGCTTCTCCGGCAGCGCGATCGTGAAGGGCGACAGGCTTTATTTGATGTATACGGGGCATATCGTGACGGGGCCGGACAAGGACCTGCATTACAGTCAAAATCAAAATATGGCCGTGTCCGACGACGGTATCCGTTTTCAGAAGCTTGCCGGCAATCCGGTGATCGGGCCGGAGCAACTTCCGGCGGACGTCAGCCAAAAGGATTTTCGCGATCCGAAGGTGTTCGAGCGGGACGGGGTTTACTATGCCGTCTTGGGGTCGAACGACGGAAAGGGCAGCGGACTAATCTTAATGTACCGGTCGGACGATCTGCTGCATTGGACCTTCGTCAATGAAATCGCGCGAAGCGACGGACATATGGGGGACAACTGGGAATGTCCGGACCTGTTCGAGCTGGAGGGGCATGACGTGCTCATGCTGTCGCCTCAGCGCATGCCGGCGCAAGGGGATGACTATCAGAACCTGCACTCGACCGCCTACATGATCGGCCGTCTGGATACGGAGCAAGGCCGTTTCCTGTACGATCGGTATGAGCCAATCGATTGCGGCTTCGATTTCTACGCCCCGCAAACAACGGTTGACGATAAGGGAAGGCGGATCGTCATCGGCTGGATGGAAACTTGGGAGACGGAAATTCCGACGCAGCTTGGACACTACTGGGCGGGGGCGATGTCGCTTCCGCGCGAGGTCGCGATGCATGGCGATGTTTTGTATTTCAAACCGATTGATGAAATGGCCAATTATCGCCATAACGGCTTTGAGGCTGCCGATATTTTGCTCGACGGGGAGCGGGATATGGGCGTAAGCGGAGATTGCTACGAGCTTGAGGTCGTTTTCCGTGCGGATCGGGCCGAGGAGTTCGGCTTGAAGCTTCGCGTTCACGGCGAGGAAGAGACGGTGTTATCCTATAGCGCTGCGGATGGTCGGTTCCGATTTAACCGCGAGAAGGCCGGCATCGGTCCGGGCGGCGAGCGCAGGACGAGGGTCGGGTTGAATGACGGACTTCTGGAGCTTCGGGTATTCGTCGACAGATCATCCGTTGAAGTATTTATCCAAGGCGGCGCAAAAGTAATGACAGGCCGTATTTACCCCGGCGCCGAGTCGCTGGGCATCAAAGCGTATGCAATCGGCTCCTGTTCGATTGTATCCTTCAAAAAATGGGATCTGAAATAGGCAATCAAATGCCTATTCAGAATCCTGGGATGCGAAAAAATAAGGGCATTGTCCGTTTCTTTCTATTGGAAGGAGCAGCGGCGATGCCTTTTTGTCAGTTATGATCCTTATCTTTTACTGGCATTGGACCGGCGGGCTCGTTCATGTTGCGTTCATTTTACTTTGCTATAGTCGGACCGATAAAGTCCGACGGAGGGTGGAGTTAAGCGAATGAAGAGATGGGCGATAGGGGTTGGCGCCGTTTTGATCCTGGCCGCGGCCGGGGCGGGAGCCTACTATTATTATTTTGCCAAGGATGCCGAAGCGACCTCGGAAGGCGCGGCGGCGCTGACCGCAGCCGCGACGAGGGGATCCATCGTGAAGCAAATTAGCGGAACGGGGGCGGTGGCCGCCAATACGAGGGAGACCGTGACAGCCGGCAAGAGCGGCACGATCGCGGCCGTGAACGTGAAGGTCGGCGATCAGGTCAAGGCGGGCCAAATTCTCGTCACGTTCGAGGCTGCGGACGATTACGACGATCAAATCGAGTCCATCGAGGATAATATCGACAGGCTGAAGGAAGAGATCGAGGGCTATCAGCAAAGCTACAAGGAGGCGACCGGGACGGAGAACGAGGAGGCGGCGAAGCAGGATCTTCAGAAGAAGATGGAGGACGCCGAATCGGATATCGCCGATTACGAGGAAGATTTGCAGGATATTTACGAGAAGCAGAGCGAGGAGGAGAAGGCGGTTACCGCCACGATCGACGGCGAGGTTACCGAAATGGACATCGAGCCGGGCGACGAGGTGCAGGCCAATACGACGATCGCGAGCATCGTCGATTATACGCGTCTCGAATTCGTGACGTCCGTCGACGAGCTGGATATTCCGTCGGTGAAGGTCGGACAAGCCGTAGACATTACGCTCGGCGCGATTACCGATAGGACGATCGGCGCCGCCGTCTCGGAAATCGCGCGGGAGGGAAGCGCAAGCAACGGCTCGTCCTCCTTCGAAGTAAGCATTCTATTAAAGGATATTGAGGGCGTGAAGGCCGGCATGTCCGGCGAAGCCGCCATTACGATCGAGTCGAAGGAGGATATCGTGCTCGTGCCGGTCAACGCGGTCGTGGCGATAGGCAATCGTTCGTTCGTGCGCGTCCCGTCCGCGGAAGGCGGCACGACCGGCGCGGCAGCCGGAAGCGGCGCGCCGCCTGGCGGCCGGCGCGGCGGGGCCGGGGGGACGGCCCCCGATGGCGGCGGCTTCCCGGGAGGCGAAGCGCCATCCGGCGAAGCACCGGCAGGCGGGGCGCAGGGAGGCGGGACGGCGCCCGTCATGGGCGGCGCGGCACCTGCCGGGGACGCGTCAACCGGCACCGGAAGGCAAGCGGCCGCCGAAGGGACGGCGCCTGAAGGCGCGTCTGCCGCAGGCGGCGACGGTGCGCAGGCAGACGGAACGGGCGGCGAAGCCCCGGCAGGCGAAGGAGCCGCGGCGGCAGGCGGCGAAGCGGGCGCGGCGGCAGGAGGCAGAGGGAATATGGCGGACCGTCTCGCCAGCCGCATCGATACGCTTGGCGGCGAGCTGGTGGAGGTGACGACGGGACTTAGCGACGAGAATTTCGTGGAGATCGTCTCCGGCTTGTCCGAAGGGGACAGCGTGCTTGTCCCGATCGCCCAAGGCACGCCCGGCATGGGCAGCGGCACGGAGGAACAGCAGACCCAGATCCGCGGCACCTTCCCCGGCGGCGGTGCGATAGGCGTGTTCCCCTCCGGCGGCGGCGGTGGCGGCATGGGCGGTGGCAATTTCCAACGCAGCGGTGGCATGCCATGAGCGAATACAAGGCTGTTCCTCTCATCGAAATGACAGGCGTGTCGAAATCGTATTGGATGGCGCGGGAAAAAACGACCGTGCTACATCAGGTGTCGCTGCGGGTCGCTCAAGGCGAGTTTCTGGCCATCGTCGGCCCTTCCGGCTCCGGCAAGTCGACGCTCATGAACATGATCGGCTGCCTGGATACGCCGAGCGAAGGAAGCTACAAGCTCGAGGGGGCCGAGGTCGCCGGGCAGAGCGACAACAAGCTGACGGAGCTGCGCAACAAAAAAATCGGCTTTATTTTTCAAGGCTATCATCTGCTTCCGCGGCTGACCGCGCTCGAGAATTGCGAGCTGCCGCTCATCTATCGGGGGCTGTCCGGCAAGGAGAGAAGGCGGCGCGCGATGGAAGCGCTGGAGCGGGTCGGCCTTGGCGAGCGTATGTCCCACCGGCCGAGCGAGCTGTCCGGCGGCCAGCAGCAGCGGGTGGCGATCGCGCGGGCGCTCGCCACGAATCCGCCGCTGCTGCTCGCCGACGAGCCGACGGGCGCGCTCGATTCGAAGACCGGCATGGAGGTGCTCGGCATGATGGAGGAGCTGAACCGGGCCGGTCAGACGATCGTATTGATTACGCACGACATGGAAGTCGCCCAGCGGGCCGGCCGAACCGTCGTCATTCGGGACGGCGTATTGTCCGAGCAGGAAAGGAGGGGCGGCGATGAAGCTGACGCAAGGGCTCAGGATGGCGTTCATGAGCGTGTTGTCCAACAAGCTTAGGACAGTGCTGTCGATGCTCGGCATTCTGATCGGCGTCGCGACGGTCATCGCGCTGGTCGCGATGGGCAGGGCATCGTCGAACGAAGTGGCGGAGCAGGTGTCCGCCCTCGGCAGCCCGAACTCGCTGCAAATCAACATTACCGGCCGCGGCACCGTTACGACGTTGTCGGTGGAGGAGGCGACCGAGCTCGGGGACGTCGCGAACGTCGCGGGCGTGGCGCCGATTACGAGCACGAACGCTTACGCGAAGTACGGCAAGACGCAAGTATCGGTCACGGTGGAAGGGATTACGCCCTCCTACGAGGCGGTGAAGGATTTTCCCGTCCAGGACGGAAGATATCTCGCCGCTCCCGACCTCACGGGCAATACGAAAGCCGCGCTGATCGGCGTGGACACGGCGGCCGATTTGTTCGAGGAGGAGGGGGAGGATCCGCTTGCCGCGGTCGGCAAAAAAATAACGATCAACGGCTATAACTTTACGATCGTGGGGCTGCTCGAATCGCAAGGCAGCTCGCTGGCCGGCTCGAACGACGAGAAAATATTGATCCCGATTACGACGGCGCAAAAAATTTTCCAAATCGGAGGCGTGTCCACCATCAATTTAATGGTAGAGGACATCGATCTAATGGACGCGACCGTGGCGGGAGCAGAAGCCGTCCTCTACGAGAAATTCCGGGGCAACGAGAACGCGTACCGCGTCTTTAACCAAGAGGAAGCGATGGAGACGCTGAGCTCGGTCAACGAAACGATGAACCGGCAGCTCATTTACGTGGCGATCATTTCGCTTATCGTAGGCGGGATCGGCATCATGAACATCATGCTCGTATCCGTGACGGAGCGCACGCGCGAGATCGGCATCCGCAAATCGCTAGGGGCGAAGAAAAGAGATATTTTGTTTCAGTTTCTGGTAGAGGCGGTCTGCATCAGCGGCCTCGGCGGCGCGTTCGGCATCGGTCTCGGCTACGCGGCCTCCTTCATCATCGGAGCGGTCATGCAGTCGGAGACGGAGGTGCCCGGGAATACGGTTCTGCTCGCTTTTGCGTTCTCCGCGCTCGTCGGCGTCGTGTTCGGCTATTTGCCGGCGAACAAGGCGGCAAGCCTGAGGCCGGTCGACGCGCTGCGCCACGATTAGCGGGCAAAACGGTTCTACCCTATCATTTCGGCTCATAGAATGTACCATCAAGGCTCGTTTGAGAGAGGAACGGGGCGCGATGGCGCTTAAGCCTCCCGATCTCTCAAAAGCCGAGAGGGAAGGAGAATTCATGAGCCGGAGGATAGGGAGTTTTTTTGCATTCAGACCGAACAGACGTTTGCGGACAAGCAGGTGGCTGGCCTTGTTCGCCATCGGCGCCATGCTCGGAGGCACCGTCCTGCTGTTCAAGCTGTCGCTTGGCAAGCTTCATGCGGTGTCGGTCGCGATGAACCGGAGCGGCGTCGGCATCGTGCAGGAGAGCGGCCAGGCGGCAGCGGCGGAGACGACGGACGCCGGCGAGCCGCCGGGAGATCGCGGCGGCGGGGACCGGCCGCCCGCGGCGGAAGACAAGCCTCGCCCCTCGCCCGCGCGGGACAAGGGCGCCTCGAGCGGGGGGGAGAAGGCGGAGGCAACCAAGGAGCCTGAAATTCGCGTTTATTTGACCGGGGAGAAGCGAGTCGAAACCGTTCCGCTCGAAACCTACGTCCGCGGCGTCATTGCGGCGGAGATGCCGATCGAATTCGAGCTTGAGGCGCTCAAGGCGCAGGCGATCGCGGCCCGGACGTATATTGTGAGAAGGCTGGAGAGAGGCGACGGCAGCGGCGTGCCGGTGAAGGGGGCCGACGTGACGGACACGATCGAGCATCAGGTCTACGTTTCGCTGAAGGAGCTCGAGGATAAGTGGCCGGAAGCGGATCGCGAGAGCAGCATGCGCAAGCTGAACGACGCGGTTGCGGAGACGAAGGGGCAGATCATTACGTACGCGGGCGAACCGATCGAAGCCGTCTTTTTCTCTACCAGCAATGGCCATACGGAAAATTCGGAAGACTACTGGCAGCAGAAAGTACCGTATTTGCGGAGCGTGGCTAGCCCATGGGACGAGAAGCTGTCTCCCAAATACAAAGAAACGGTCGAGCTGTCGCTGCAGGCGTTCTACGGCAAGCTCGGCATCGCGAAGAAGGGCCGGGCAAAGCCCGCGATCCGCGTAACGGAGAAGACGGAAGGAGGCCGCATCGGCCGAATAACGATCGGAGAAACCGATTTTACCGGCCGCGAAGTCAGAGAGAAGCTGGGGCTTGCTTCCTCGCAATTCACTTGGCGCGTGAAGGGCGATACGATCGCCATTACGACGTACGGCTACGGGCACGGCGTCGGCATGAGCCAATGGGGAGCGAACGGAATGGCGCAGGAAGGCAGGACGGCCGAGGATATTCTCCGCTACTATTATACCGGCACGAGGGTCGAGCAAGCTTCGAAGCTTCCATTTGTTTCGAACTCTTAAAAAATACGAATCGCCTCACGTATAAACCTAGCAGTTCTGGCAACAATGGCTAGTGAGGTGATATAAAATGAATGATCAAAACCAAAACAAACCGAAGCAAAGACCAGAAGAAACTCCCAAAACCGTACTGGGAGGAACGTCTGCCGCCAACTCTAGCAGTGGATGGAAGCGCCTATTCGCAAAGCGTTGGGTGTCTCCGGCAATCTTCATGGCCGCGGCAGCAATTATCGTAACCTTAATGTGGATCTATCAGGGGGCGGACAATACTAGTCCTGTAACAGGAACGCCCGATACTGAAGTTTCACAAGGGGAAGAAGCAGCTCCGCAAAACGGCGGCGAAGAAGCACCGGTCGTCTCGACCGGCGACGAGGCGATTCAGTGGCCGGTCGTCGATTACAACGCTCTCCAAATCGAGCGTCCGTTCTTCGACGAGAACGCAAGCGCCGAGGAGCAGGAAGCCGCGCTCGTCCAAGTCGGCAATACGTTCACGCCGAACACGGGCATCGACTTCGTCAGCCCGAACGGCGACACCTTCGACGTACTGGCTGCTTTGTCCGGCAAGGTTACGCATGTCGAGACGCATCCGACGAACGGCAACGTGGTCGAGATTACGCACGAAGACGGCCTGGTGACCGTGTACCAAAGCTTGGCCGAGGTTCAAGTGGCGGAAGGCGACGACGTGACGCAAGGCACCAAGATCGCGATTGCCGGACGCAACGACGTCGGCCGCGACCTGGGCATCCACCTTCATTACGAAACGATCAAGGACGGCAAAGCGATCAATCCAAGCTCGCTGATCAAGTCATAATCGCTGAAAGCGCAACAAAATAGGTCCAAAGACATGCAGGCAGGGAGTCATTTCCCTGCCTGTTTTGCGTTTTTATGAAAAATTATTCCCATTCGGGCCTGTCAAGCTTGGCCACAACGAATATCTACCCGCTCGACTCATATAATGTACCAAACTATCTCGAGTAGGGAGGCGGGAACGTGCACGATTACATCAAGGAGCGAACCATTAAAATAGGCCGCTGCATCGTTGAAACGAAGCATACGGTGCGAACGATCGCCAAGGAATTCGGTGTGTCCAAAAGCACGGTGCACAAAGATCTGACTGAGCGGCTTCCTGAAATAAACCCCGATCTGGCCGATCAGGTTAAGCACATTCTCGAGTACCACAAATCGATCCGGCATCTGAGAGGAGGAGAAGCGACCAAGATCAAATACAAGAAAACGAGCTCGAAGAAGCGGGAAGTGATGGCGGCAGGCAAGGCGTGAAGTTTTTTCTCGAATTATAGAGGAATTTTGTCGTTTTTGGCGAATAATGAACGTTAGCGGTTTCCTTGTCAAGGGAGCCAATCGTACGTAACGTTAACATTATTCGTTGGGGGACTTAAGCCTTATGTTGAGCAAGGATATCGGGATCGATCTAGGTACGGCGAATGTATCCATTCATATGAAGGGTAGAGGCGTCGTGCTCGATGAGCCTTCAGTCGTCGCGATTGAAAGCGATTCGAAGAAAGTGCTGGCCGTCGGAGAAGAAGCGCATCGGATGGTAGGCCGCACGCCGGGCAATATCGTCGCGATCCGCCCGCTAAGGGACGGCGTTATTGCGGACTTTGAAATTACGGAAATTATGCTTAAGGCATTCATCGATCGCGTGGAAGGCCGGAAGTGGTTCAGCCGTCCCCGTATTCTGATTTGCGCGCCGGCGAACATTACGTCCGTCGAGCAGAAGGCGATCCGCGAAGCCGCGGAGCGCAGCGGCGCGAAGGAAGTGTTTCTGGAAGAGGAGCCGAAGGCAGCCGCGATAGGGGCTGGAATGGACATATTCCAGCCCAGCGGCAATATGGTCGTGGATATCGGAGGGGGCACGACGGACGTAGCCGTGTTGTCGATGGGCGACGTCGTGACCGCCTCCTCCATTAAGGTCGCGGGGGACAAGTTCGACGACGCGATCATGAAGTTTATCAAAAACAAGTACAAGCTGCTGATCGGCGAAAGGACGAGCGAGGACATCAAAATCAAGATCGGAACGGTCATCGAGAACGGACGCCGGGACGAGATCGACATCCGCGGCCGCGACATGGTTTCAGGCTTGCCGCTGACGATCACGATCCGTTCGGGCGAGGTGCGCGAAGCGTTGTGGGATCCGGTCATGTCGATCGTATCGGCGGCCAAGTCGGTGCTGGAGAGAACGCCGCCGGAGCTGTCGGCGGACATTATCGACCGCGGCGTCATCTTGACGGGCGGGGGCGCGCTGCTCGACGGCCTTGACGCGCTGCTGGCCGAAGAGCTGAAGGTGCCGGTGCTGATCGCGGAAGATCCGATGCACTGCGTCGTGAAAGGGACGGGCATACTGCTCGATAATTTGGACAAGCTCGGGAAGAAGTAAGACGGCGGCGGCCTGGGAAACGAACATTTGCGCGGGTAGGGAGCCATTGGGGGGCGCAGCCGAGGCGTGAATGGGTCGCAGGTCGCAGGACAAGCTATTCAGGCAGCCTTGCTTTCAACCGATAACATACATAAAAGGAATTCGTTTGAAAGCATCCTAGGAGGTAGCAGTATATGCTTAGAGGGTTATACACCGCGGCGTCGGGCATGATTTCCCAGCAGCGCAGGCACGATACGGTGACGAATAACATTTCCAACTTGAATACGCCTGGCTATAAACAGACGAACGCGGTGACGCGCTCTTTCCCGGAAATGCTGCTGTCTTTGACCGGCGCCGGAGAGGAGCACGCGAAGACGGTCGGCAGATGGACGAGCGGCGTGTTCGCGGAGGAGAGCCTGTCCATTCACTTGCAGGGCGATTTGATGCAGACGAACAATTCGTCCGACTTCGCGCTTATTTCGAACATCGAGATGGACGGCATCGCCTTCGACGCTTCGGGCAAGTACGTGGCGGAGGACGGGGAAGTGACATTCCAGCCGCAGGCGTTCTTCACGCTGCAGGACCAGAACGGCGAAGTCCGGTATACGCGGGGAGGCAGCTTCTCCCTGACCGAGGAAGGCTTCCTGATGTCGAGCGACGGTTCGAGCGTGCTCGGCACGGACGGGGCGCCGATTCAGATGCCGCCGGGCGTCGGGCTTGAGAGGCTGCTGCTTACGCCGGATCGGCGCTTCGTCGATCCGGACGGGAACGACATCGGGGTTCAGCTGCTCATCAGCCGCATCGATAACCCGAACGAGCTGATTCGCGAAGGGAACGGCAACTTCCGCTTCGCGAACGACGACGGGGAAGCGGCGGCCATCGCGCCGGGCGAGCGGGTCGAAGTGAGGCAGGGCTACGTGGAGCGTTCGAACGTGGATGCCGCCCAGGCGGCGGTCGATCTGATGTCGGCGCTGCGCGCTTACGAAGCGAACCAGAAGGTCATCCAATTTTACGATCAAAGCTTGAATAAAGCCGTCAACGACGTCGGCCGCATCTAAGGCGAAGAAGCAGGGAGGGCCACGGGCAATGAACAGTTCCATGATTAATGCGATGGTATCGATGAACGCGCTGCAATCGAAGCTCGATTTGCTGGCGGATAATATCGCGAACGTGAATACCGTCGGTTACAAGCGAAAGGAAGCGACCTTCGAGGATCTTCTGACCAACCTGAGGCGGCAGCCGGATACATTCAACCAGCCGGGACGTCTGACGCCGATGGATTTCACGCAGGGCTGGGGCGCGAGAATGACGATGGTGCAGCCGAATTTGACGCAGGGGCCGCTGCAGGGAACCGAGAAGGATACCGATATCGCTATCGAAGGAAACGCCATGTTCGAGGTCACCGTCGACCCTGCCGGCAACCGCGGCTATACGCGAAGCGGGGCGTTTCAGTTGACGGTCGGGGCAAACGGTGATACCATTTTGGCAACGGAAGAAGGATATCCGGTCGTTGCGATGGTCGAAGATCCGGATACGGGCCTTATGGTGGAAGGCAATATCGTGGTGCCGCAAGGGTTCAATCTGCGGGTTAATCCGGACGGAACGGTGCTGGGCGTCTCCTCCGGCGAGACGAGGGAGCTCGGCAGCATCAAGCTGCTGCAGGCGACTCGACCTGCCGCATTAACGGCCGTGTCGGATAATCTGTTTGTCGTCGCGAACGGGATTAACGTAGGAGATGTCGTTCAGCGGATCGTACCCGATTCGCAAAATCTCATCCAGCTGTGCCAAGGCTACCTGGAGCAGTCGAATGTGAAGCTGACGGACGAGATGACCGAGCTTATTAATGTGCAGCGCGCCTATCAATTGGCGGCGAGAGCGCTATCGTCAAGCGACACGATGATGCAGCTGGCAAACGGCTTGCGCGCATAAGAACAGGAATGATGATGATGAGTATGGCCGACGAACGAATCGACCGCCAACCCGGCGAAGTCGTAAGTCAAGCTGAAGACGGCGTTGCCGTTAGGCAGAAGCGCGCGGGGCGCGCGAAAGCCGAGGGGGCCCCGAATAAGAAGCAACGGCCCGATGGGGTCAAGATGCTGCTGTGGATTTTGCGCAAAAGCATCGTGCCGCTCATAATGCTTATTATGCTTATTGCGGGATTGTATATCGGTTACGTCATATTCGGCAACGGACCGAAGACGGACGTGTTCAGCTGGTCCACATGGAAGCATTTGTACGACTTGGTGTTCGCCGAGTCCTAACCGGTTAACGGTTTGCTTGATCAGAAGAGTATGAATAAGAAAATGGCGGTGCCAGGGTTATCCCTGCACCGCCATTTCTGGTTTTCGGTCTGTTGCCGCCTCTTCTCGAGCAAATGATTCGTCTCGCGCCTAAGCCGCCGGTGCCGCGCGAGCTGTCCCAGGAAGCGCGTCTCGCGCTTAAGCCTGCAAACGTGCAGGCTTTCGGTCACTTCATGCATGCAGCGGAGCAAATGCATGCGAATGCGCATCTTTTTTCGTTTGGTTAGCTCGATAGGAGGCTCCCGTCCCGGAATGCCTGTACATTCGCAGGCATTTCATTCGGCAACCTCATTAATGGAGCAGAGGCTGCACAATCGCAGGCTTTTTGGTTGACGACTGGCCGGACGATGACAGCCTTTGGATAGGTGGTTGGAGGGCAGCACCGCTTACCAAGGAAAAGTTACCGTTACTTCACGGTCACCCGGATCGTGACGCTCTTGCCGGCGTAGACCGCTTTGATCGAAGCGGTGCCTTTGCCGAGCGCCGTTATTTTGCCGTTCGCGACCGTAGCTACGCTGGCCTTGGAGGTCGTCCAGACGGCGGTATCCGTTACATCAGCCGGACTGACGGTCGTGAAGTTGGCTTGCAGCTTGGCGGCGTAAGTTGCGCCCGGCGCCAGCTGAATCGATTTGGTGGAGAGCGTCAGCGATTTCAGCCTCGGCGAGACGACGACCGGGATAACGACCGGCTTGCCCTGGTAAGAGCCGGATAGCTTGGTCGTGCCGACGGCCGCCGCTTTGACGGACGAGCTGCGTACGGTCGCGATATTGATATTGCCGGATTCCCAGTTCATTTTGGAGCCGAGCGATACTTTCTTGCCGCTTTTGTAATAGCCGGTAATCTTCACGGTCTTCGTTCTGCCCGGCGTAAGCTCGATCGACGCGGGCTCGACCTCGAGCTTCACGATTTCCTCTTCGATTTTCACTTTAACGGATACGGTTTTGTTCAAGTAGGTCGCCGTCAGCGTTACGCTCGACGCTTCCAGTCCTTTGACCGTATCTTCCTTCAGCACGATGTTGTCGGACGAGCTCTTCCAGCCGACCCGGTCCGATACATCCTCTTCCTCCCCGTCTTCATTAATGACGGTAACGGCCGGATACGCCGTTTCCTTACCCAGAACGACGCTCATTTCCTTCGCGTCCGCGATCAGCTTGAGCGGCTTCACGTGAACGGTCAGCGTCGCTTCGGCTTCGAACCCCTGCGCGCTCGCCGTCAGAACGGATACGCCGATCGCCTTCGCCGACCACTTGCCGTTCTCGATGACGGCGATCTCCTCGTCGCCGGACGTCCAGGTTACGAGCTTGGACACGTCGGCCTCTGTGCCGTCGAACAGCTTCGCGGTCACTTTGGGCAGATCGCCGCTAATGCCGGCGAAACCGTCGATCGCTTCGGTTTCGATCTTCAGCTCGGTAATGCTCGGGTATACCGTGACGTCGATGCTGCGGCTGACGCCCTTGTGCGTCGCGGTTATTTTCGTCGTGCCGACCGCTTTGGGCGTTACCTTGCCTTTCTCGACGGTGGCGACCACGACATTCGAGGACGTCCAAGTCGCATTATCGGTAACGATCTCGATTTCGTTCGCGTTGCTGAGCACTTCCGCCATCAGCTGAAGCGGTTCGTCCTGCAGCTGCATATGGTATTCCTTCTCGGGCGTAAGCTTGATCGATTGATAAGGCGTCCGGACGACGACGTCGATGGAAGCCGTCACGCCGAGCAGAGAGACGGCGATCGTCGTCTTGCCGGCGCCCGTCGCGGTGACGACGCCTTTGTCGACGGTAACGACCTTCTCGTTGCCGCTCGTCCATTTGGCCGTATCGGTGACGATCAGCGTCTCGCCGGTTTTGGCCGCGACGGAGGCGGCAAGCGTTTTGTCGTCGGCGCCAACCTCCAGCTCCAGCAGCTTGTCGCTAGTCATGTCGTCGCCGTCGATCGCTATCGACTTGTACGGCGACGTAACCTTGAGCTGGATGGCATCGGATTTGCCCTTCAGCTTGGCCGTAATCGTCGCGGTGCCCGCGCCGACCAGCGTGACGGTGCCTTCGCTGACGGTTGCGACGGCGGAATTGGACGTCGACCAGGCCGCGTCGTCCGTTACGGTCTCCGTCTCGTTATCTTTGGTTCCTTGGAGCGCGAGCGTCAGCGACCCGCCGAGCTCGATGTCGAGACTGGAAGGGGCCTCCGCGCTGCCTTGGAGCAGCTTGACGCTGTCGTATACGTAATCGGACTTCGCTTTAATGGAAGCCGTGAAGCCCTTGTAGGTGGCGGTAATCGTGGCCGTGCCCGAGCCGATGCCGGTCAGCGCGCCCTTGTCGACTTTGACGTACGAAGTGTTGGACGATTTCCAAGTTGCTTCGGCCGTGACGTCTTTCTTCGAAGAAGCGCCGGAAATATCGGCAAGCAGCGAGACGTTCACTTTGTCGTCCTCGACGAACACCTCGAGCGAGGCGTTTCCGTCATTGTAATCGGTCTCGTCGTAATCGAATTCGATCCCGGTGACGGTGTCGTCCGCGGCATAGGCCGTTCCGGACAACGACGTCAGCAGAAGAGCGAGCGCGAGCGTCGAGGCGAGCCATCGGTTCCCTGCTCCGGCCAGCTTCTTGAAGCGTAATCTAAAGTTCACTACATCCCTATCCTTTCCGCGATGAAAATGAATATTGTTCAAGTTCTTTAACGGATTTTGGCAGGCGAAAGTGAAGGCTTGAGGGATAATTTGTAAATAAAATTTTTGTGAAAGCCGCGTCCGAAGCGAATCCGTGAGCGAATTCTAACGGTTTCGCGGGCACAAAAGTTTTATTTTTGGGGAAGGTAGTTGTATAATAGTTGGGAGCCGGGAGCGGCCGGCAACAGGTAGAGGAGCGTGACCGTTTGAATCTGCCGAATCTTTTGACATGCCTTCGTTTTGTTTTAATTCCCGTATACATAGCGGTTTTCATGAATGGACATATGATCCCCGCCTTCCTCATCATGGTCGCCGCCGGCATTACCGACGTCCTCGACGGGTATATCGCGCGGAGAAGCGGCCAGGTGACGAGCGTCGGCATGATGCTCGACCCGCTCGCCGACAAGCTGATGATGATTACGGTAATCGTATCGCTGCTCGTATCCGGCCATGTTTCCTGGGCGGCCGCCGCGGCGATGTTTTTGCGCGATCTCGGGATGATTGCGGGAGGCTTTTATTACCATTTCCGCGGAAAGAAGACGGTGCCGGCCAATTGGATGGGGAAGCTCACGACCGTACTGTTTTATGTGGCAATCATGCTCATCTTTTTTGAAGTGCCGTACGCCCATTCGTTCCTGTGGGGGGTCATCGGCTTCTCGTTCGTTACTTCCATTATGTACGTCGTCATGTTCAAGACGCTCAACAAGTCGGCGACGGAGACGCCGCCGGGTCATTCGTGAGCCGCCCGGCGCCTAAGCCCGGAACGAAAGAACAAAGAGGCCAGACGGCGGACGCTTCAGGTCCAAAGCCGCCGGGCCCCTTATCTTAACCTTCATGAACTGCAGTTTCACGAAGGATAGCTATAGTTTCGCTCAAACAACCCGTTTTTATACCAAATCGCATCCGAAAGGGGCTTTTCTCGCATGCTCGATATTAATCAAATTCAGGAAATTATCCCTCACCGTCCTCCGTTTCTGCTCATCGACCGGATTCTGGAAGTCGAACCGGGGGTGCGGGCGGTCGGTCTCAAAAACGTAACGATGAACGAACCGTTCTTCGTCGGCCACTTCCCCGGCTATCCGGTTATGCCCGGCGTGCTGATCGTCGAAGCGCTTGCCCAGGTCGGCTCGGTCGCGATGCTGATGGTCGAGGCGAACCGCGGCAAGCTCGGCTTCTTCGCGGGCATCGACGGCTTCCGTTTCCGCGGTCAGGTGAAGCCTGGCGATACTTTGACGCTGGAGGTGCAGATAACGAGACTGAAAGGGCCGATCGGCAAAGGACAAGCCGTGGCTAAGGTGGGCGATCAGGTCGTCGCCGAAGGGGAGCTTATGTTCGCTTTGTCCGATCCTTCTTAATTCAAATTCTTAATAAGGAAAGAGGCTGGTAATAATGACGAATTCTACGAATGCTGCCGTTAACGCAAAATATGACGCTTGGTTGAACGATCCGCTTATCGATGAAGCGACGAAGGAAGAGCTCCGCGGCATTGCCGGCCAAGAGAAGGAAATTACGGATCGGTTCTACCGCGACCTGGAATTCGGCACGGGCGGCTTGCGCGGCGTGATGGGGGCGGGCACGAACCGTTTGAACGCCTACACGGTGGGCAAAGCGACGCAGGGGCTCGCGAACTGGCTGCTGGCCGGCGCCGCGGATGGATCCGCTCCGTCCGTCGTCATCGCGCACGACTCGCGCAACAACTCGCCGGAGTTCGCGCTTGACGCGGCGCTCGTGCTTGCGGGCAACGGCATTACGACTTATTTGTTCGAGTCGCTTCGTCCGACGCCGCAGCTGTCGTTCGCCGTTCGCGAACGGAAGGCGTCCAGCGGCGTCGTCATTACGGCGAGCCATAACCCGCCGGAATATAACGGCTACAAGGCGTACGGCGCCGACGGCTGCCAGCTCATTCCCGAGCAGGCCGAGGAGGTCATCGCGGCGATCGGCGGCATCGCGGGCTTCGACGAAGTGAAGCGCATGAGCCGCGAAGAGGCGGAGGCGAAGGGACTGCTTCGCTGGCTTGGCGAAGAGGCCGACCGCAAGTTCGTCGACACGATCGTGGCGCAAAGCTTGAACGCGGAGCTGCTGAAGAGCGGCCTCGGCGGCAAGTGCAGCGTCGTCTTCACGCCGCTCCACGGCACGGGCAACAAGCCGGTCCGCGAAGCGCTTGCGCAGGCGGGCTTCACGAACGTGCACATCGTACCGGAGCAGGAGCAGCCCGACGGCTACTTCAGCACGGTGAAGTCGCCGAACCCGGAGGAACGCGAGGCGTTCGCGCTGGCAATCAAGCTGGGGCAGCAGGTCGACGCGGACATCATTATCGGCACCGACCCGGACGCCGACCGGATGGGCGCGGTCGTCAAGAACAACGAAGGCGAGTACGTCGTGCTTTCCGGCAACCAGTCCGGCGCGCTCATGGTCGATTACGTGCTCGGCCAATTGAAGGAGCGCGGGCAGCTGCCGGATAACGGCATCGTCGTCAAGACGATCGTCACGAGCGAGCTGGGCGCGGAGATCGCGCGTTCCTACGGCGCCGCCGTCGAGAACACGCTGACGGGCTTCAAATATATCGGGGAGAAAATGACGCAGTACGAGCAGACGGGCGAGCGCTCCTTCCTGTTCGGCTACGAGGAGAGCTACGGCTATTTGACCGGCACCTATGCCCGCGACAAAGACGCGGTCGTCGCCTCCCTGCTGATCTGCGAGGCGGCCGCTTACTACAAGAGCCAAGGCAAAACGCTGTACGACGTGCTGCTGGAGCTGTACGGGAAGTTCGGCTACTACCTGGAAGGCTTGGAATCGCGCACGCTCAAGGGACTTGACGGCGTGCAGAAAATCGGCGCGATCATGGAAGACTGGCGCATGAACCCGCCGAAGGATATCGCCGGCGTCCAAGTGACGGGCGTGCTCGATTACGCGGGCGGCCTTGACGGCCTTCGCCCGGAGAACGTGCTGAAGTTCACGCTTGCGGACGGCTCGTGGTTCTGCCTGCGGCCTTCCGGCACGGAGCCGAAGATCAAGGTTTATTTTGCGGTTAAGGGAGACTCGCAGGAGGCATCCGCTTCCGCGCTTCAATCGCTCAAGACGGCCGTCATGGAACGGGTAGACCGCAGCGCATAACGAAACGATAGCGAACCGCTTTAGAACGGAGGATTTACGTGCTTGTACGATGGCAGCAGTGGAATCGGTGGGCAAGACTGGCATTATGGATCATTGCATTGATCGGCGTCGCGGCGGCTTTGCCGCTCGGCGCCGTCCGGATGGACACGGAGAGAAGCTCCAAGGAAGTCGAGTACGTGTTCGATTACCGCGACATCGTCGAGGTGGCGGAGCTGCAGCCTAAGCCGCAGCAGTTTCTGGCCGAGCATCTGGAGCTTTTGGCGGAAGCCGGCGTCACGACGATGGCGGTGTACGAAAGCTCGCTGAAGGAGCTCGTGCAATCGGGAAGGCTGACGTATTACAGCTCGCGGGACGCGGCGCTGCTTCAGGGCAAGTTCGAACCGGTCGGACAAAATTTCACTTATATTTTGTTTAACGGCCCCGAAGAAGAAGAGAAGATCGGACCGATCGTCCGCGAGGCGTTCGATCATATCGACGTCGCCTACTCCGACTGGTCGTACGGCGGCCGGAACGGGATCGTCGTCGAACTTCCGGTCGCGGAATCGGTCATGAAGACGATGACGTTCGATCCGATGTCGCTTGACGCGATCCGGGCTGCCGGCCTTCGCGTTCTTCCCAGATTCTCGGACCGGATGCGTCCGTACGATCAGGAGGAGATGGACGCCCTTCTCGGGCAATTGAAGGAGGAGTACGGCGTCAATCGCGTCCTGTTCGACGGGGACAAGGTGAAGGGCGCTTCCGACCAAGCCGAGCTGAAGAGCCTCGACGGCTTCGGGGAGCTGCTGGACAAATACGGTATCGGCCTCGCCGCGATCGAAAACTTGAAAAAACCGCAGCAGGGCATAAATAAATTAGCATATCTTACAAATTATAATGTCGTAAGGCTGTATTCGCTCTCCGAGAAGGACGGGCTCGATATGTCGCCGGGAGCGATAACGGACCGTTTCCTCCTCGCCGCGAAGGACCGCAACATCCGCATGTTCTTCCTGAACGGCTCGATCGAGGCGAACACGGAGAAAGCGAAGTTCGTTCACTCGCTGGACAAGCTCGCGGAAACGCTCGACGGCGAGAACGGTCTGGTGGCGCAAATGACGGAAGCCGGGTTCGCGCCGGGCGATCCGAAGCCGTTCGCGTTCGAGCAGCCTTCGTGGGCGAAGCCGCTTCGTGGCGTCGTCGCGATCGGGGCGATCGCGATCATCGCATTGATGGTAGGGGCGTTTATACCGGGCGTCTATCTGCCGGTCTTCCTGCTCGGCCTTGTCGGCAGCGCGGGACTATACGTGCTCAACAGCTCCACGATGGAGCAGGCGCTGGCGCTCGGCGCCGCCATCAGCGCGCCGACGCTCGGTCTGGTTTGGGTCATGAACCGCATCTATTCGCGCACGATCGGGGAGCGCCGCATGATCGGCGGACCGAACTGGTCGGTCGGCCGCAGCAAGACCGTGAACGCGCTGCATCAGCCGGGGGCGGTGTACGACAACGGCGGCAAGATGAAGTGGGTGTTCCCGGCCATGTCGTTCGGCCGCCGGTTCGGCATCGCGCTGACCTGGTTCGTCGTCGCAACGTTAATTTCGCTTATGGCCGTTCCGCTCGTGTTCGGCCTGCTGAACAATATTACGTACATGCTCGTATTGGAACAATTCCGCGGGGTAAGCCTGCTGCATTTGGCTCCGATCGCGCTTGTCGCCGTATACGTGCTGCTCTATAACGGCCAGCTGTCGATGGGCAAGGTGCGCGATATTCTGTCGAAGCCGATCACGCTGACGTGGATCGTGCTCGCGGCCGTTATCGGCGCCGTCGGCTACTACTACTTGTCGCGTACCGGCAATGCCGGACAAGTCTCGTCCATCGAGCTCGTCATCCGCGGCTGGCTCGAGTCGACGTTCGGCGTGCGGCCGCGGTTTAAAGAATTTTTGCTGGCGCATCCGCTGCTGCTGCTGGGCTTGTTCCTGTCGCTGCGGTACCGCGCGGCATGGCTGCTCGTCATCGTCGGTTCGATCGGCCAGCTCTCGATGGTCGATACGTTCGCGCATATTCATACGCCGCTCTTCATTTCGGTCATTCGCGTTCTTCTCGGCCTCGGCGTCGGCATTATTATCGGCTGCATTCTGATTCTGGCTTGGCAGATCGTGGAAGGGGCTTTGCGCAAATGGGCACCGGCAATCGTCCGCAAGTTCGTCGAATAGTCATCTCCGGTTATTACGGCTTCAACAACAGCGGAGACGAAGCGGTGCTTCGGTCGATCCTGCTCGCGCTGGAGGAGCAGGGCCGCGAGCAGGGCGTGGAGATTCAGCCCGTCGTGCTGTCGGGCGATCCGGCGTGGACGAGCCGGATGTACGGCGTCGAGTCGGTCCGGCGGATGCATCCCGGCGACCTGTGGAAGGCGCTGCGGGGCAGCGACGGGCTCATCAGCGGCGGGGGCAGCCTGCTGCAGGATGCGACCAGCGCGAAGACGATCCCGTATTACACGGGCGTCATGAAGCTGGCGCAGCTGCTGGGCAAGCCGACGTTCGCTTATTCCCAGGGCATCGGCCCCGTCAACCGCCGCTGGATGGACCCGCTCATACGCGGCGTCATGAAGCGCAGCGCGTATGTGTCGGTGCGGGACGCCGAATCCGCCGCGCTGCTCGGGCGGATCGGCGTCCCCGCGGACCGGATCGAGGTCGTTCCCGATCCGGTCATGGGGCTGCCGCTGCCGGCGGGCGCCGCATCGGCGGACCCGGGCGCGCTCCGCGCGGGGGAGCCGCCGGTCGTCGGCGTCTCCCTGCGCCGCTGGCGCGGCGACGGCGCCGACCTCGGGCGCGCCGCCGAAGCGCTGGTCGCGCTGTCGAAGCGCATGCCCGTGCGGCTGCGCTTCCTGCCGTTCCACACCCCGTCCGACACGGAGACGTCGGAGCAGGTGATGGAACGGCTTCGCGGCCGGCTCGGCGACGAATCGTCCGCCGAGCTGGCCGCGCCCGGCGACGACCCCCAGCAGATGCTGCTGGCGGTCAGCCGGTGCGACGCTTTGTTCGGCATGCGCCTCCATGCGCTCATCTACGCGGCCAACCAATACGTGCCGATGCTTGGCCTCTCCTACGACCCGAAGATCGATCAGTTTCTTCATCGATTGGGACAGGCGCCCATCGGCACGACCGATCGACTCGACGCCGAAGCGTTCGCGGACGCGGCGTGTTCGCTGCTTGCGGACCGGGAAGGATGGCTGGCCGTGCATAAGCCGGCGATCGACGAGCTCAAGCGGCAATCGCAGAGGCCGGCGCAACAAATCGTACAATTGCTTCGTCATACACTATTGAGGTGATTTCCTCTTGCAGAAACCAATACCAACGGTGCCGATCTACGGCATCCCGTTCTCCAAAATGTCCATGGACGAGACGGTAGACTATTTAACGGTGGCAATAGAGCAAAAACGGCTGACGCATGTCATTACGGCCAACCCGATCATGGTCATGTCGGCGGTCGACGATCCGAAGTACGCCGAGATGATGAAGCGCGCGGACCTGATCGTGCCGGACGGCGCGGGCGTCGTTTGGGCGGCCAAGTTCGCCGGCAATCCGGTGACGGAGCGCGTGACGGGCATCGAGCTGATCAACCGACTGCTTCAGCAGGGGGAACCGCGCAGGTGGCGGGTTTATTTGCTCGGCACCTCGCAGGACATTATCGATAGCGCGGCGGAGAAGCTGCAGCTGCAATACCCGCAGGTGCGCATCGTCGGAAGCCGCAACGGCTTTTTCGGGCCGGAGCAGGACGATGAAGTCATCGATGCTATCCGCGCGGCGGAGCCGGATTTGCTGTTCGTGGCGCGCGGAGCGGAGACGCAGGAGCCGTGGATCGTCAAGTATAAGAAGCGTCTCGGCGTCCCATTGGTCATGGGAGTCGGCGGCTCTTTCGACGTCATTTCGGGCAAGCTGAAGCGGGCCCCGGTGCTCTTTCAGAAGCTGCGGCTGGAATGGCTGTTCCGTCTGCTGCAGGAGCCGAAGCGGTACAAAAGAATGCTCGCGCTGCCGAAATTCGTCGTGAAAGTGCTTCGCGACAAAGAAAACGTAACAAAACCTCGGGCTATGCCGTAAAAATCTCGTAAAATCCGTGAAAATCGGTTGAAAACGGGATTGGAGTTTCTTTTTCAATCGGAGTATAATTCACTTCGGTAGAAAGAAAAGGGGAGTTGCACACATGCCTGTCGGCTTGCTGTATACTATTGGTTTTATTACCGCACTCGTATTAGCTCTCGCTCTAACGCCGCTCGTGAAGAGGTTCGCGTTCAAGGTCGGCGCCATCGACAAGCCCAATTACCGCAAAGTACATACGCGCATAATGCCGCGTCTTGGCGGTCTCGCTATTTATATCGCATTCGTAGCCGCTTACTTCATCCTGTCGCCGTTCCTTCCGGACGGCCTGCTTCGCGCGCAGGATTCGAACATGATCAACGCGCTGCTCGTCGGCGGCACGATCATTATTATTCTCGGCGCGCTGGACGACCGCTTCGAGCTGTCGGCCAAAGTGAAGCTGCTCGGCCAGCTTGCGGCGGCATGCGTCGTCGTGTTCGGCTTCGGCGTCAAGATTGACCTGCTGAACATTCCGTTCGGCGAGTCGATGCAGCCGATTGCCGGATGGATCAGCATTCCGCTTACGATTCTATGGATCGTCGGCGTGACGAACGCCATTAACTTGATCGACGGCTTGGACGGGCTCGCGGCGGGCGTGTCCGGCATCGCGATCGCGACGATCGTCGTGATGGCCTCGCTCATGGGCTTCCAGCCGGTCATCCTGCTCAGCACGCTGCTGCTCGGCGGCATCGTCGGTTTTCTCGTGTTCAATTTCCACCCTGCGAAGATCTTCATGGGCGACTCGGGCTCGCTGTTTCTCGGCTTCAGCCTCGCGACGCTGTCCATGCTCGGCTTCAAGCAGGTAACGATCGTATCGTTCGTGACGCCGCTGCTCATTATCGGCGTGCCGCTGTCGGATACGTTCTTCGCGATCGTGCGCCGCTGGGTGAACAAGCGCCCGATCTTCGCGCCGGACAAAGGCCATCTGCACCATCGCCTGCGCGACCTGGGCTTCAGCCACCGCCGCACCGTCCTGATCATCTGGGGCGTCGCCGCCGTGTTCGGCGCGCTCGCGATCATTCAATCGGCCGTCGTGCAATCGAGCGCGGCCAACTGGATCACCTTCGCCGTCATCTGCATGCTGATGTTCTGCCTGCAAATCGGCGCCGAGATCACCGGCATCGTCGACAAGACGCGGAGGCCTCTCATTAATTTCCTGAACCGCATGTTGAGATTGAAGGTGACGCAGGAGACGCGTTCGAAATAACAAGTGCCCCGGTTCCAATTGGAACTCGGGGCATTTTTTTGTTCCATTTTACTTGCATGCCTAAAAAAATGGAAGCCGCTGACCGATAAAAACAGTACAGAACTTTTCTGGGGTCATTACTGTAAATGCAGCCTGATCTGCTAAGGATGAAAAGGGAGGTTTTTTTATAGAGAGTATGTGGAATCGCTGCCGTTTCGTCCATTATTTTGATAACCATGCACGTTATATACATAAAGGAGGAAATTTGTTTTGAAGAGAGTCGTTTCGCTTATTCTTTCTTTGGCGCTGCTAATTACGCTGCTGCCTCCGTTCGGTGCCTCTCAACAGGCTTCGGCCGCGGGCTCGTACTTTTTGTTTCCCAACGAGCAGGACAGGCCGGGCAACGCGCGGATCGTATCCGACCAGAGCGTCACGCTCGAAGGGACCATTAACGGCGTTGTCGGCAATTCGATTAGCTACAATGTAAAACAAATTACTTGGGACGGTACAACCGAGAGAGAAGTAAATAAAACAGAAGAGATCACTACGGGTATTTCTACGACGGCAGGGGACAACAAGCTTAAGATTTCAAACTTAACGCTCTTTCCCGGTTTAAATAAAATTACGTTTAAAGGAATCGCAGGCACATCGACCGTCAGCGAAGCCATCTATATTGAATACCGTAACAGCCCTATGCTTTATGATCTGAAGGTTACATTTGAAAACAAAGATTTTACGATGGCCGAAGACGAACCGACCATGCTTTATTCAACTGCTCCGGTTATTAAGCAAACCGGCGATATCGTCATTTCCGGCAAAGCGCCGAACGCTCAGAAGATTACAGTTGTTATTAACGGACGAAGCTACGAGTTTAACGTATCCACTTCTTCCAGCGATAGTCGATTCAGTACATCGCTGCTAAGTATTCAGAAGGGAATTAATACCGTTATACTTAAGGTTCACAATAATGGGCAAATCGTTGAAACAACCCGTGAAATCGCCTTTTATAATGGAGAGGTAACTTTTTACGATTTGCATGTAAAAGACACTACATCGACTGCAGCCTATGAACCGAATTTGAACTTCTCAACCGTAGCTGCAGATGTGGATGATATTAAAGTAACCGGTAAAGTCATTTTGCCGCTCCCATTGAAAGATCTGAACGGAACTCCGGCAAATACAATTGCGCCAACAGCTGCTAATCTCCAAAACATGCTAAGATTGGAGCATAAGGAAGCCGGGGATACGGTTGCCTCCTCAACCTATCCGGATGCAAATTCAATTACGGTTTCACCAACCGTTATCGACAGTTCGACGAAGTTTATAACTGTATCCTATACATTCAGCTTGCCGACTCTTGCGTTTGATGTGGAAAATCAATTCCGGATATTTGCGCCGAATAACAGCATTTATCAAAGTTCGGAATGGAATACATTTGTTTTGCGGGACAAAGGCAAGGCTTTTATCTTTGATATTAATTATTTGTCCGGATATGTTCCATCCATGTCCTCTCCGACCGTCAACGTAGGTCGTCTGCAAGGACTTCAAGGGACGGATATTCCGAGTGACGGTGTAAATGTGTATTCGATGCCGATGGGCTTAGAAGTACTGATAGGAAATTACGCAGGTATGGGAACGTATTCCGATATATTGAATGTTGAAGGCGGTACCGGATCGAGCTTCAAGCAAATTAATCATACCGAAATTGTTTATCGTACGGTAAACAATCAATCGGTACCGTTTTTGAGGTTGTTCGTTGAGATCAATAAGCTTCCGACATCGGGCACGAACACCATTAAGGTTAATTTAAAAAGCAGCACGAATGGTTCCACCGAAGTGAAAACCATCGTGGCAAAGCTTTTATATGGCCCTTATGTGAAGTTTAATAC
The DNA here is from genome assembly GCF_014705655.1 of Paenibacillus arenilitoris. Lineage (GTDB taxonomy): Bacteria > Bacillota > Bacilli > Paenibacillales > Paenibacillaceae > Pristimantibacillus > Pristimantibacillus arenilitoris. The sequence goes on from NZ_JACXIY010000009.1 coordinate 83,233, forward strand.
GCTTGTCGAGGGTATGAAGGTTGAATACGATTCGGTGAAGGATACGAATCCGTTAACGCTGTTGAATAAACTGGGGCTATTCAGCGGTCAACTGTTCAACATTGCGAATGAAGCGGAAGTTATTTATGCAGATGATCCAGGTAACAATAAAAAGCAATCCGTATTTCTTTATATTAATAATGTAGAAATTCCATTGGAGACAAATGGTTCAGCTACGTCTTTTAGACCGAAAAATTTAAGCACGCCTGCAACGATTTTTAACGTTCTTAACAAAGCGGGAGAAAATACGGTTAAATTCGTATTCCGCACGGCTAAAAATAATTATGAGAATACGTTGAAATTTACCGTCGTCCCGACGAACCTGCCAGTCATTCCAGCGCCTAATACGGATGGTGTTTATCCGTATAGCGCAACATTGACCAAGCCGCTGCCGAATGACGCGAATTTCCCGATGCAGGGCAGTATCTATACAACGAAGGAAGCGCGCCTAAACGTATATGGTACGTTTGATTTTGTCGATTTGGGCGGCGAAGCGAGCTTTGCGACTGGAATTTCGAATATTACCGATAAGAAGAATTATAAAGTTACGATTTCATCGCCTAACTGGAATTCCGAAGTGAAGTGGGACTTGTCGAAGGAGTTCACACCAACCAAAAATGGCGTACCGATTGTCGGTTATGAGACGACGCCTTATCGAACGCCAACATCCGATCCGGCTCATGAACATAATGCTTCAACGCCGGATGCTAAAATCGATTTCTTTTATGATGTCGAAGGACAGTATTTCTATTTCAAAATCATCAATCAAGAGATGCCTGCTGACGGCAGCTCGCAGGTTTACGTAATTACGGTATTCAACAGCGGTGAAGCAGGCCCTAGAGCAACGTACCGGATGGAAATCGACGCCACCTCGATTCCTTATACCCGATACGCGCCGCTTGATGAGAAGCTTACGACAAATCAAAACTTTGTCGAGGTTATCATCGCTGCTCCGGGAGCCGAGACGCTCGTAATCGGCAAGGAAATGGCGAAGAAGGTCAAGTACATTGATTACAGCCAGAGTACGCCGCAGTATATCGATGCGTTCAGCTTGACGGTTAAGGATTTGAAGCCGAATAAAGCAAACGAAATCGAATTCACGATTACTCGCGGTCAGGATGAAATCGAAGATACTTTTGAGGTCCAGTATCAGCCCGCCACAATTCCGGGAGCGCAGTTTATGGAAACGATGAAGAAGACGCATAAAGCGTTTGACGGAAGCCTCGAGCTTTCGTTCGAGAGCAATACGAAGCTTGTCCGTCCTTCTTACAACGACTCAACGAGCCATGCCGGACAAGTTTACAGCGGCAACGATATCCTGTTCTCAATTGCAAGTCCGAATGACGGAATAGTGGATCGGCATGAGTTCGAAAGCCAGCCTGCGAACTATTCGGCGAACAGTACGGCGGAAGGAAACCTTCATATCGGCTATCGCTTCCAGGATCAGGCGAGACAGTATATTAAGGCGAGCCCTTTATTCTGGATCGACGGCGGCCAGGCGGACGATCCGGAGAGCGCCTCCTTTGATCCCGTTAACACTGGTCAAGATCCATTCCCTTTCCCAAATATTGAGGGAAAATCGACGGATAGCTTTGCCAAGAGATGGAATCAATTTGGCCTTGAACTCGTTCCGACAGAACCGGGCGAGCTTACCGTCGCTTACGATGCCAGTGTCGCTCAAGCTGCAGGAACGACAATTACTGTGTTCCGATTCGATCCTTATAACAGCACGTGGGAAAACATCGGCGGCGTTGTTAACGAAAAGGACCGCACGGTAACGGTGCCATTTACCAAATTCGGCTATTATGTCGCAGCCAAACTGACGCGCGGCTATAACGACATCAATGATCATCCTTATGCGCGTGAAGCAATGGAAGCGATCTATGCAAAAGGGGTAATGAATGCCGTTGACCCGATTGGGGTATTCGGAGCCGACCGCTACGTCACTCGCGGAGAATTTACGCGCATGATTATCCGAGCGCTGGATATTCCGTTGAATTATGGCGGAGGCATGCATTTTACCTATTATCCTGAGACGATTACGAATGCCAATAATGCCAATTCCATTTATGATTACCGCTATATAGAGACAGCAGCTCGCGCGGGCTTTGTAAGGGGGACAAGACCTGGCTTCTTCGACGAGGATGTCGATTTATCCCGCCAGGACGCGTCGGTTGTATTAGCTCGAGCTCTTAACCTGAAGCTGGAGACGGACGCTAAGAAAGCCAAGACCGCGTTAGATAAGGCGTTTAAGGACTCCGGAAGCTTCGATTACTACTCGATCCCGGCCGTAATCGCTATCCAGAAGAAAGGCTTTATTCAAGGCGCGCTCATCGATCCAAGCAATCCCAAGAGCGGTTCCGTCTTTGAACCGAAGGCGAAGCTGCTCCGAAGCGACGCTGCCATTATTATGGCCAGAGTCATGGCTGATTTGAAGAAGCTTCCTAAGATTTACGGTCAAAAATAACCATGAATTAGACCGGCGGAGGCGCCGGTCTTTCTGTGTACAGAAACATTATCCATGGAAAAGTTTTTGCATATACTCGTCTATCGAAACAAGCTATACTAGCAAAGTAGCAAATGCGCCTCGCGCGCGCACTACATAGATGAAGGAAGACAAGATTCTGAAAAAACTTAAAAAGTTTTTTCGAAACATCGCAACTTTTCCGAATCACATGCGTTTAATTACATGATGTTGTTAAAACGACGGAAATGATCCGCAAGCCCTGTCTTTCCAGGACGGAATTGGAATGAATTCTCAAGTTCCTCTTTACGGTGAGAGTGGCCCATTGTATAATGTTATAGTGGTGGCGCGACTCTAGCAATTTTCACACTTTATTTACAAGTTTCTACAACATGATCTTACATAAGGGTTTATCATGATTGTAGACATCATTTATATCTAATCCATGCTCAACTCTGGGAAGGGGGTGAATCGGCTATGAGGGAAACGAGCAATTCATTAGTTTCTAAAGAAAACTCTCAACAACCGAAGCATTTTAGAGGAGGAAAAACAAAGGTTATGAAGAAAAAATTAGCAGCATTCGCATTGGCTTCCGCTCTTGTCATTCCAACAGCGGTTCCAGCATTCGCAGCTACGCCATCTGACGTGGTTGGCAAGCCGGTACAATCCGCAGTAGAAGAGCTTTCGGCTCTGGGCATTATCCAAGGTTATGAAGATGGAACATTTAAGCCAGACAACGCGATTACCCGCGCTGAACTTGCGAAAATCATTGTTATCGCTACTGGCAACGAAACTGCAGCTAGCTTGATGCAAAATGTTAAGCCTTCGTATAAAGACGTTAAGGCTAACGCTTGGTATACAGGCTACATTAATGTTGCTACAACTAAGGGCATTATCCAAGGTTATAACGGCAACTACCGTCCAAGCGATAACGTTAAGTTTGAAGAGGTAGTAGCGATTATCGTTCGCGCTCTCGGATACCAAGACAAATACTTGTCTGGATCTTGGCCGTACAACGTTTTGCTGCAAGCTGACGAAATTGGCTTGTTTGGCAACATCGACATCGCGACAGGCACTCTTGCAAATCGCGGCATTGTTGCTGAACTGACTTCGAACGCACTGGGCGAAACGCTTGTTGGTTATGACGCAGACGGCAATCAAGTTGACGTTGATAAAAATGGTAAAGTGATTACTACTGGTTCTCCACTTGTTCCATTGATCAACAAGCTTGGTAGCAGCGCTGATAAAGTTCTGACTGCTGCATCTTTGAACAGCGACAAAGAAGTGGGTCTGAACGGCTCCCGTGAAGATACTGCTGCTAGCTTCTTTGTAACTGGCGGTAAAAAACTTGCTGGTCTTCTTGGCCACACAGTTAGCGTTCTTTACAACAAAGACGGTGACGTTCTTGCTGTAACGGATGCGCAGGACGCTAAAAACATCGTAGTTGCTACATCTGACGCAATTAATGATGTTGGCGATTCTACTTACATCGAAGTGAATGACGGTGCTAAAGAGTATGAAGCTCTTTCCAACCTCTTCATTTACGACAACACGGATAGCCAAGCTAACACTTATGACCTCGCTAACGGTAAAGAAGTAGTCCTTCAACTGAACGGCGATGGTAAAGTTCAAGCTCTATTGGTTAATGATTGGGATGCAAACATCCTTCTTGACGAGGTTGTAGCTTACAACGATTACAGCCGCGTAACGACTAAAAACGGTGGTACTTTCAAAGTGGTAAGCAGCTCCGCTATTTCCCTCAACGGTGAAGCAGTAGCGCTTGCTGATCTGAAAGAAGACGATGTAATCAATGTTCTTGTAAATGACGCAGGCGAAGCTATTAACGTTGTTGCGACTCGTAACGTTGTTACTGGCAAACTTGAGTCTGTTGGCCTGAGTGGTTCTGACGTGACTTACCAAGTTGGCGGCAAATCCTACGTTGCTATTCAAGACGGTGACGATCTGACTGCTGCGAACATCGGTACTGAGTACACTTATTACCTGAACAAAGACGGTAAGATCGTATACTACGCAACTGCATCTGCTGTAGATAACAGCCAATATGCAGTGGTATATGAAGCTCCAGACGCTCCAGTTTCGCGTCTTATTGATGGCGAAGTGACTCTGCCTGTATGGTATAAAGTTGTTTACTACTCGTTGAAAGATTCGAAGAAAGTAACAGCTTACACTAAAGACGCTGATGTAATCACTTTGGATGAGAAGCTTATCGAGCTTAAATTCGATGGTGATGGTAACATCGCATTGACACCAGCTCAAGTTTCTGCTGCTGTTAACCTTAATGCAGCTTATGAAGTTAATGAGGTAACTGCTACCAAGTTGACAGTTGAAACTGGCGCTACTGACATGAACTATGTTCTTAACAGCAACACGATCTACCTGAAAGTTACTGTTGACGGTGCTGACACTACGGTAGCTGTAGGAGCCGCTGCTGACGTAAGCAAAGGCGACGAAGTTGTTGTTAAAGCAGAAGCTGGTGTAGCTAAATATGTAGTTGTAACTTCCGATGGGGACGCTGCTGACCTTCCTGCAGTAAACGGTCTGCTTGTAAGCACGAAGAAAGTTGCGACAAGCGCCACTGAGTCGACTTACTCTGCATTCATCAAAGTTGATGGCGAAGATAAAGAATTCGCAATCGACGGCGATGCTTATACTACACTGAACACTTTGACAAAGTATGATCTTGTCAAGCTGACAGATGATGGTGTTGCAAACAACGCGCTTTATGAAGATGTAGCGCATGTAGCTCGTACTGCTGAAGCTGGAACGCTGACAGTTGACAATGCTACAAAAACAATCGTTGCTGCTGGTGCAAATTATGTAGTAACTGCTGATACTCAAATTTATGTAACTCAAGATACGTTCGATTCCGTTTCGGTTGGTTCGTTTACAGATCTTCGTGTTGCAGCTGACGGCACTAACTACGGTACTGGTGCAAACCAATACAAAGTTGTCGTTCAAGCTAGCGGTGTATCTTACGGCGGTATTGCAGAAGCTGGCGTAATCATCGTTAAAGCTTACTAAGACTTCTAAGATCATAACTAGAAAGCTGAGAGCCAGGCTCTCAGCTTTCTTTTTTTATACTTAAACACCATGTTCACACACTGTTCATGAAAACAAGCTATAGTAAAAGTATTGGCGAGGATGTAAAAAATTATTGATTTCGAAACTAATCCAGTCACATTTGCGTCTAATATGTTAAATCTTATGAATACGGAGTGATTGAACAAACATGACTACAAACTTTAAAAAAAGAACGGTGCTTTTATCTTTATTCATTGCTGTCTTTGTATTGATGAGCTCAATTCCACTATCCTTTGCTGCATCAGATCCTTCAGTTAACAAAAAAGTTTACTTGACTAAAGCCTCATATGTGCAGTTAACAGATGCTAATTTGATTCCAAGTACAAAAGGGGCAACTGCAAGTTTCACTTTTACGATTTATAATGGGGACAGTTCCTCAATCAATCTGGTCGATTATTGGGCTCGATTAAAATCGAAAGGCGGGACGAGCTACTCTTTAACCCTTTTGGATAAAGATAACAAAAAAAGTATAAGTCCCAAATCTTCAGTATCATTAACTTATTACAGCGAAGTTAATGCAAGTGTAACACTTGATCAATTGGTTTTATCCTTTATAAAATTTGATTTTTCGGTGCCAGGTTATGAAAGGACTGTAGGTCAATTCACATTTCCTGCAGGCTACTCCAACCAAGTAAAGGCTGGTGGCTACAAGGGAGTAAAAGTTAACAATTCGAATGTTAATGTAAGGATTGACCAAGTTAATGTAACCAAATCAGGTGATGATTATTCGATTAACATGTCTTATGTTGCAAGAAATACCAATAAAATAGGAGTTGCGCTTCCTGAATATTCTTATTATATGCAAACGTCAAAAGGACTTTTTCAATTAAAAGTAAAAAATACGGCTGATCAAAATCTAACGCTTGAACCGACCGTTTTGAATTCCATTCGACTGTATGGAACGATACCAGCAACTGTTCCTACAACTGGTTGGAAATTAATAATTACACAAAAAGCAGGATCTTCAGAAACGGTTCAAGTTGAATTGCCGGTTGTTATTTTTGAAGTGCCAGTAAAAATAAGTAACACTACTTCATCAAGAAAAACATTTACAGATGAAAATGGTACTTATGAAGTTAATCTCCAGTCCGTTCAACGCTTTCCATGGAATAATGACGATAATATCGTAGCAAAGCTTTTGGTAACGAATAAAGAATCGGTATATCTTCCTTTGCCTGAACTAAGCGGTACAATGATTGTTGATGGCAACATCAATCTAACGAGTCAAACCATTAAAAATAACGGGGATATCGGACTTGCACCAGGTGGATCAACGACAATAACATTTGTAGGCAAGTTGCCTTATGAATATCAGTGGAATAAATTCGAGCTAGAACTGAATGAAACTGTTGGAGAAGACAAAGTTCAGGTTGCTGAAGTAACAAAGTCTGATGTTACAGCAATCTATTCAGTTTCGTTTAATAATGTTTATACCCAGAAATCGAATGGATCACAAATGAGTGTGACAGTGACAGATGTAAGAACCTATAGTGGTGATACAAACGAAATTTATGCCGTATTTATGGACGTGACAAATAATCAAACAAGAAGTAACATGCTCCCATTGTTTGCAGGTTATTTTAAAACCGAGGATGGTAATTATTACGAAGCGACAGTTGTAAAATCTGCTGAAGCTATTAGTCCAACCAATAAAGATCAGATTATTGCATACACTGAGCTACCGCCAAACGTGAGTAACGAGGGGCTTCAATTAATACTTGGAGAAGCTTTCGATGATACAGGATTGGTAAAAGAATCAACCGCAAAGCCAACAGGATATATTCGTGCCGTTCAATTTGGCTTACCAGTTGAAAATCAAGATACTTTAAGATATGACCAAATCAAAGTAGGTCCTTACCAAGTGTCACTTAATCACTTTAATGTATTTGCATATGAAGACTCATTAGAAATCGACTTAGGTGGAGTTGTAAACAGAGATTACGGTTACGATGGTTTTAGTCAATCTAAGTTATTGTTTGAATTAGAGTATGAGCCATCTAATGAAGTTATTTGGTCCCAAGTTGTGGATATGGAAGGAAAATCGGAAGGAAGCATTCAGTGGCAAACCGGAGAGAACTATAACTCGATAAGCAAGCCAATGGAACAAAATAAATATTGGAGTAGCTACACATTGAATGTATATGAGACGTTTAATGGGAATAAGAAAAAATTATTCTCAAAGGATATCAAATTTTCGTCTACAATCAACTGGCTAGACGGAAATCATTAAAACCCAAAGAAAAACTGGTTTCTCCTTCTAAAATCTAGTAGTATCTTTATAGAGATGCGAGATTGAGAGGAGATTGCCAAGTGAAAGGGAAACAAAATGCAATACGCGGTTTAGTTGCTGTAGTAGTATTGGGGGCTGGGGTGTGGGTTGGCGCGAACTTCGTGTCTCCGCTTGAAGCGGAATCGAATGCACTGACCCCCGGCTCCGTCGAAGATCCCGTCGTAACGAAAAGCTACGTCGACGAGCAGTTGGCCAAGCTTGGCGCGGGTGACGGCACAACAGGTACGGTAGGGGAGGCTTCCCTGGAAGTCGTAGCCGTCCCAGCAGGCAAGACGCTGATGGCCGGACAAGGAACGGAAGTAATCGTGCGCGTCGGTAAGGCGATTGCCTACAGCTCGGACGCGAACGGCATCTCGGACTTGACGGCGGGCAGCGATCTGACGAAGGGCAAAGCCGTGCCGACGAACCATTTGCTGCTGTTCCCGCGCGAGGGACGCGGCATCCTCCCGGACCCGGCTCAGAAGAACGGGCTGACCGTTCTGGTTAGAGGCAGCTACACGATCCAGTAAGCTGGGCGATGTGCTACATTTTACCCGGACTGACAACAGATTATACGCTTCAAATGTAAGCGATCGATGCACACTAACATCGTGTTCTTACATTCAACGGAGGTGTCTAATTATGAGTCGTTCGAATAAAGTGGTCGTACCAACCTGCAAAGCGGCTTTGAATCAAATGAAGTATGAAATCGCGGCCGAATTCGGCTTAATGAACGGCGGATACGCAAATGGTTCGGCGGATACGGAATTCGCCGGTGAACTTGGAGCGGCTGGTTCCAGCGGCGGAAACAGCGTGCATTGGTCGACGTTGTCGACGCGCCAGGCGGGATCGGTTGGCGGCGAAATTACGAAGCGCCTCGTTTCGCAAGCGGAAAGCGTGCTGAACGGTTACCAATTGCAGTAAGAAAACTGGGCGTCCATTGACACAAAGCGACATTTTCGGTATCATAATGTTTTAGAAGAGTTGTCTAACAACCTTTTCCTTCGGGGAAAGGTTCATTTTTTGTGTAGGACATCTGCACTTATAACATAATAAGGTTGTAGGAGGTTGATACGGATGTCGGTAAAAGGACGCCACTTGTTCACATCGGAATCGGTTACGGAAGGCCATCCCGATAAAATTTGCGACCAAATTTCAGATGCTGTCTTGGATGCATTCCTCGAAGCAGATCCATATGCTCGTGTCGCTTGCGAGGTTTCTGTAGCAACGGGTCTTGTATTAGTTATTGGGGAAATTAGCAGCCGCGCGGATTACGTCGATATTTCGGCCATCGCGCGCCGCAAAATCAAGGAAATCGGCTATACTCGCGCGAAGTACGGCTTCGACTCGTCCACCTGCGCGGTTCTGACGTCGCTTAACGAGCAATCGGCCGATATCGCGCAAGGCGTAAACGCCGCGCTTGAAACCCGCGAAGGCAAGGATATGAAGCAGGAGAACGAAGACATCGGGGCAGGCGACCAAGGCTTGATGTTCGGCTTCGCGACGAACGAGACGCCTGAGCTTATGCCGCTTCCGATCGCCCTGTCGCACCGCATTGCGCGGCGCTTGTCGGAAGTACGCAAGGATGACACGCTTCCTTACCTCCGTCCGGACGGCAAAACGCAGGTTACGATCGAATACGTGGACGGTAAGCCGGTTCGCGTAGATACGATCGTCGTATCTACGCAGCATGCCGAAGAAATTACGCTGGAGCAAATCCAGAAGGATATCCTCGAGCAAGTCATTAAGCCGGTCGTTCCTGTGGAGTGGCTGGATGAACAGACAAAATATTTCATTAACCCGACGGGCCGTTTCGTTATCGGCGGACCGCAAGGGGATGCCGGTCTTACCGGACGCAAAATCATCGTCGACACGTACGGCGGCTACGCACGCCACGGCGGCGGCGCTTTCTCCGGCAAGGATCCGACGAAGGTTGACCGTTCCGCGGCATACGCGGCTCGCTATGTAGCGAAGAACATCGTTGCTGCCGGTCTTGCCGAGAAATGCGAAATCCAGCTCGCCTACGCGATCGGCGTGGCGAAGCCCGTATCGATTAACGTCGACACGTACGGAACAGGCCGCATTTCGGAAGAGAAGCTGGTTGAGTTGATCAACAACAATTTCGACCTCCGTCCAGCAGGCATTATCAAAATGCTCGACCTTCGCCGTCCGATCTACGCGCAGACTGCCGCATACGGCCATTTCGGCCGCACAGACGTCGACCTCCCTTGGGAGCGTGTCGACAAAGCGGAGAAGCTGAAAGCGGACGCCGGCGTTCAAAGCGGCGTATAATCGAATCATTCAGAGACCCGGTGCTCTTTCGAGTACGGGGTCTTTTTTTTCGTATTGACATCGTACGGCAAAAACCGATATCGTTAGTTTAAGTAAAAGCATAGTCACTGAAGGACGGGATTGCTTTCGAACTGTATTCTCATATACAGGAGGTTCTTATGGATGTCCGAAGCAAAATTGGACTTGCTGCTGCAAAAGTTCGAAGTGATGGAAGCCAGAATGGTCGAAATGAACGAGAATCTGGGTTCGAGAATAGGGTCGCTCGAGACGAGAATGGAATCGTTCGAAACAAGAATGGGTTCCATCGAGACGAGAATGGAATCGATAGAAACAAGAATAGGTTCGCTCGAGACGAGAATGGAATCGATCGAAACAAGAATGGGTTCGCTCGAGACGAGAATGGAGTCGCTGGAATCCGGCCAGAAGGAGCTCAACCTGATCGTTACCGCGATACGCGATCGCCAGGATGAGGCGGACGCAAGGTTTGAGGCTTTGTCTTTCGATATTCACCGAATCCTCGGCGAGCTAAGCGAGCTCAAGAAGGGCCAGGAGCGGCAGGATAAAATTTTGGAGGCACTGGCATTGCGCTCTTTGGAACAAGAGACGGACATACGCGAGCTGAAGCGAATCAAGTAATCGCATCCGATAGATATAGAGTATCCGGAGCAGATCAAATCTGCAACGGGTGCTCTTTTTTTCGTTTACCCTAAATTATTCATTTCCATAAACCGACAAATAAAGTACGACTGTTTTTTTTGAGGAGTGAATGGAATGAATCGTACCGGCAAGCTGTGTTTGTTATGCGCCGTTATGCTGATGCTGCAATTAAGCTATGCAGGTTGGGGAACTACCACTCAGCAGGCTGCGGCGGCCTCCGCAGGACCGGTTGTATTAAGCCTGAGCCCTGCGGACGACCTGGTCAATGTTCCGGTTGCAGCGGATATGAAACTGACCTTCGACGAAAATATTGTAAAAGGCTCCAGCTCTACGTTTATTTCGATTTACGAATATGCGACAAGCCGATTAGTAGAGAGCTTGAACGTAACCTCATCGCAAGTTTCAATCGACGCTTCGCAGAGGATCGTAACGATTAATCCTACATACGATTTGGCTTTCAATACGGACTATTACGTTTTAATCGATGCAGGCGCGTTTGTTAACGTCTCCAATGGTGCGGGCTACGCCGGGTTAACGAATGCGAGCAGTTGGAACTTTCGGACGGTTATTGCAACAGACGCGACAAAACCTTGGCATACCGGTTGGTTGCCTGTCGGGAATGCCGTTTCCATTACTTCGCCTATTACGGTTACCTTTAGCGAACCCGTGTATGCGGCCAGAGGAAATATACAAGTCAGCTCAGTTGAAGATGTGAGAACGATTTCCGTCACATCCGATGCGGTCAGAGGAAGCGGTTCGAATGCGATCACCATTCAGCCTCCGGCTGCGCTTCAGCCCAATACGGCCTATACGGTGAATATTCCTGCAGGGGCCATTCAAGACGCATCGGGCAATATCTATGATGGAGCAGCCTGGAGCTTTACGACGGCAGCCGCTCCGGTGAATATCGCGACTCTTGTGCCGGCGGATAATGCGACTTCCGTGTCGACGATTAATCCGGTGCTGAGCATCACCTTCGATAGAGCCGTTCAGGCCCGAACCGGAAAATTCGTTGAAATTAGAAGGGTAAGCAACAATACGACCTTTGCAAAGTTTAACGCTTTGTCTTCTCAGATTGGCGTGAACGGAAATACGGTTACCATAACGCCGGGATCCAATTTTGAGGCCAATACCGCTTACTACGTACTGATTGAGCCGGGGGCTTTCACGCAGCCGGATCCATACGGAGATCAATGGTATCATGGAATCGCCGGAGCTTCCATTTGGAATTTCAGCACGGATCCGGGCAATGAATCCGATCCTCCTGACATAACGGCCTTCTCGCCTCTGAACAACGGTACTGCAGGAAACGTGAACACGCTGCTGCAAATGACGTTTAACGAACCGGTATTTCCTAGCAACGGCAATATTGAAATCCGCAATGCGGCGAACGATACGCTTTTTAAAAGCATCCCGGTCACTTCGGAGCGGGTGACGGGGGGAGGAACGTATCAAATCACGATCGATGCAAATAAAGCGATCACGGGAGAAGCGGCGAAACCATTCGTTAATGAAACGCAATATTATGTCGTCTTCGGCAGTCGGGCTATACGGGATGCTGCGGGCAATTTCCATTCGGGCGTTTCCTCGAAAAATGTTTGGACCTTTAAGGTAACGCAGGATACCGTGCGGCCTACGATCAGCTCCTTAAGCCCGGTCAACCAATCAACAACCGTATCGGAAAATGCGACGTTCGTGGCAACCTTCAGCGAACCGATCAGGAAAGGCAGCGATCCGAATGCGGTGCGCATTCATCAAACCGGTACGAATGCTCCGGCTCCGATCGTTGCCAATTATTCCGTTGATCCGAACGACAGCAGACGATTATTGATTACGGCCCCATTGACGAGGGCGACTTCTTATTATATTTCCATTGCCGCTAACGCAGTAACCGATTTAGCCGGCAACGGGTTTGTCGGGATATTGAACGAATATCAATGGACGTTCAAAACGGTTGGTTCGGATACGGCATCGCCAACGGTAACAAAGGCGGAGTCATCCGGCTCCAAGATCAAGATTATCTATAACGAGGAGCTGAACGCATGGCTTCAGCCGTCTCCGGGCAGTTATTACGTATCGGTAAACGGTGCGCCTCGAACGGTTACGGCCGTACGAATAATTGGCGACGCCGTGGAATTAACTTTAGAGAGCCCTATCGTTAATGGGCAGACCGTTAAGCTTTCCTATACAAAGCCGGATACGGGGCTCGTACAAGATTTGACCGGAAACCAGGCGGCAAGTCTTTCAAACGTAGATGTTACTGGCGCATTGGATCCGACGAGTCCGGTATTAACAGGCGGTACCGCCGCGGGAAGCTCCGTCACGCTGATCTTCAATAAAGCGCTGGAGCAGCCGAATAGCTATGCCTACACGCAATTCATAGTCAACGTGGGAGGCACGAACTATGCGGCCACCGCGATATCAAGCAACGGCGCTTCCGTTTATTTATCCATCAACGGCAGCATTCAAAGCGGACAGTATGTAAGAGTAACGTATAATCCAGGGCCATATCCGCTGCGCGATACGTTAGGCAATTATGTGAATGCAATCAGCAACTATAATTTGTATGCTTCTGCTGATGCAAGAGGGCCCGTGCTGCAATCAATTAGCGCCAGCGGTTCCTCGGTTATTTTGAGATATGACGAGATCATTAATCCGCAGTCGGCGCCATCCGGCTATCAGTACACGGTTTTTGTCGATCAAGTTCTTACTGCCGTCAGTCAAGTCAGCGTATCGGGCGATAGCGTAATCTTGACCTTGTCATCCACGATAAGTGCAGGGCAGTCAGTCGTTGTTTCCTATATCGCAGCCACGAACAGGGTAACGGACGCACAGGGAAATTCGGCGCAATCCTTTCAATCCGTGTCTGCCAACGGAAGCGGCTCGGGCTCTTCGAATTCGATGATCGGTTCCATCCTGAAGGGAGCGACCCTGACGCTGACGTTCAATGAATATTTAAATACGTCATCCATTCCTTCAAGCAGTTTGTTTTTTGTAAAAATTAACGAAGTGGCAAGGATGGTAACGAAGGTTGAGATGGGCAGCACTTCCGTCGTGCTGACGCTTTCCTCGCCGGCGGCGGTAGGCGATCAAGCTACGATTTCCTATTTTTCGAGCTCGGTGGGTATTAAAACGAACAGCGGTCAGCTAATTAACAGCTTCACGAACGTCAATGTGGCGAATCAAACCTCGATGTTTGACGGCTTAACGGGGGATTATGAAGCGGCCGACGGGGGCGGGGTAGGGCTTAAGACGTCTGCAGCGACCGCATCGACGGATGTATCTCCTGCGGGAACGTCTGCCACGCGTTACACAATCGCGAGCGATAAATTTTTGAAGGCTTACCAGACGGCGAGGACGGCGGGAATGACCGATCCTCGGATTGCCTTCAAGGTGCCGAGCAGCGAAAGGGCGGCCATCGTCGCGATTCCGGTCCTGGCGCTCGACATGGCCTCGAGACAAGGCGGCAGTACGGTTTTCGCCGTGCAGCATGGCGACGTGACATACGAGCTTCCTATCAGCGCGATCAATTACGTCGAAGCTGGAACAATGTTTAACGGCAGCGGAATTACGAATCACGTACTTATCGAGATCGATCAGGGAACATCAACGAAAACGGCAACCCTTATGTCTTCGATTAATGGCTCGAACGCGCAATTAATCGCAGGCCCGGTTCATTATCAGGTTTCGATTATGAACGGTACGCAGGAAAGGGAGCTTACGAAGCTTAACAGTTATGTGACCCGTACCATTCAAACGGGTTCGATCGTGGACCCCAGCCAATCCAGCGTCGTCTGGTACGATCCGATCGCCGGATCGATATCGTACGTGCCGACGACGATCGCCACTTCCGGCGGCCGGACGACGGCTTCCTTCAAGCGCAAGGGCAACAGCGCCTATGCGTTCGTCCGAAATTCGGCCAGCTTCACGGACGTGTCGACGCACTGGGCGGCAAGCGCCATCCATACGCTGTCCCGCAAGTTTATCGTGGACGGCCGGGGGGCGGGGAAATTCGCACCGCAAAGCGCGATTACGCGCGGCGAATTCGCGACGTACATCGCCAAAGGGCTTGGACTCGGCGGGGACCGGAACGCGGCGGCGAAGTTTGTGGACGTGAATCAAAACACGACGATGGGCGCCTACATCGGCGCGGCTTCGGCCGCCGGCATCGTGCTCGGGAATACGGACGGCACCTTCAAGCCGAACGCTTACATCAGCCGACAGGAGATGGCGGTCATGATGATTCGCGCCGCCAAGGCCGCGGACGTGAACGTGTCGCTGCCGTCGACTGCATCCAGCTATCTGTCCAAATTCACGGATCGCGGCAAAATCAGCGCCTACGCGCAGACGGATGTCGCCAAGGCGGTCTATATCGGACTGATGAACGGCAAGACGGCCACGACGATGAGCCCGCTTACGAATGCCACCAGGGCCGAAGGCGCAGTCATGATTTTGCGCTTGCTGCAGCATATTAAATTTATTTCGGCATAGCCATTCCTTCAAACCTCTATCTCGGGAGACAGATAAACCCAGATAGAGGTTTTTTATGTAAAAAGACGCGCAAATAGGTAATAGTTTTCACTCGTCCGAAAGTGATAGTACTCTTTTATCATACGGAACTTTTAGGCAGCTCTCGTAGTCTATATCTATTAGATTACAGGATGGGAGAGTTGTATAAAAGAATGGGTAAGGTTCAAAAGGCCATCGGAAGACAGGCGGGGAATTTAGGGAAAAGGGTCATTATTATTGCGCTAGGAGGCGTGCTGCTCGTGCAGCCGGTCGCGTCGATCCTGCCTGGACACCTGCAGCATGCAGTCATGGAAGCGGCGGACGCGGCGGCGAATTCATCGCTGAAGCTCGTCCGGCAGTCCTACGTCACAGCGGGAGCGAAGCGGCTCGATTACGTCTGGCACACGACCAGGGGCGGCAAGCAGGTGAAAACCGATGTGCATGTCATCGAGGTTGATCTCACGAATCCATACGTTTCCTTAAACGCGATGAGCGGTAAAAATAACAGCATCGGGCAAGTCAACACCATCCTGAACATGGCCAAGGAGAGCGGGGCGGTCGCGGCGATCAACGCCGACGTGTTCGTCATGGGCAGCGAAGGCGCGCCTTTGGGCGGACAAATTACGAGCGGCATGTTCATGTCCAGCCCGTCTAGGCTCAAAGGCATGCATGCGTTCACGGTATCGAAGGACCGCAAGCCAATGATCGACAATTATAGTTTCGAGGGCCTGGTGACGGCGGCGGACGGGGCGACCATCGCGCTCGAAGGCGTGAACCAGTCCGCCTACAATCCCGAGACGACGGGCTCCAGCTACAGCCACGTGAACATGATGTATATTTATACGAGCGCGTGGGGCGGAGCGGAGCGTCCGAAAAACTCCGGCACGGCGCCGACGGAGGTACTTGTACGCAACGGCACGATCGAACAAATTTCAATCGATACGGCCATCCCCGGCCAGGCGCCGGCGGACGGTTATATTTTGCGTGCGCACGGCAAGGCGGCAACGTTCGTGAAGGAGCATCTGCAGGTCGGTCAGCCGATCACGGCCGACTACGCCCTCGTGTCACAGACGACGGGAGCGAAGGTCGATCCGGCTTCCTTCGAGATGATGGCGGGCGGACATACGCTGCTCGTCAACGCCGGCATGCTCGCGCCGTTCTCGCGCGATATTACGGGCGTCAGCGGCTCCTCCTACGTCTCCCGTTCCGGCGTCGGCTACTCGAAGGACGGAACGAAGGTGTATCTCATCACGGCCGAAAAGTACGGCAGCAACACGGGCGTGAACCTGAAGGAATTGCAGCAAATTATGCTGCAGCTCGGCGTATTCAAAGGGGTCAACCTGGACGGCGGCGGTTCGACGACGATGATCGAGCGTCCGCTCGGCGGCACCTCCCTGCAGCTGTCGCATGCGACGCAGTACGGTTCGACGCAGCGCAGCGTGGCGAACGGCATCGGCGTATTTACGTCCGCGCCCCAAGGCACGCTGAAGGGCATCTCGGTGAGCGGCGCCAAGGCGATGCTGATTGGCCAGACGAACGCCTACACGCTGAACGGTTACGATACGTATTACAATCCGATCGCGGTAGACAACGCATCCGCGGTATGGACAAGCTCGAAGGCGATCGGCTCCTTCCAAGGCAACCAGTTCACGGCGACGAAGCCGGGCAAGACGACGCTCACGGTGAAATCGGGAGGCATAACGACAGCCTATGACGTCGAGGTCCTCGGCAATGACCAAATCGCGTCGCTGACGCCGGACGTAAGCGCGGGCACGCTCGCGGCAGGCGCGACCCTGTCGGTGCCGCTGACGGCGAAGCTGAAGAACGGCGGCACGTACAAGCTGTCCGGCGACAGCGTGAAGTGGCAGTTCATCGGGTTCAAAGCGACCGTGCAGGGCGACACGCTGACCGTGCAGTCCGTCAACGCGGGTACGACGACGGGCTATGCGATCGCGCGCTACGACGGCTTCGCGACGATGATTCCTTTTACCCAGGGCGAAACGGTCAAAACGATCGAGGATTTCGAGACATCGACCTATGCCATCACGTCCCAAGTAACGCCGGCCGAGACGTTCGGCAGCGTCAACCTCGTGTCGGATTTGCCGGGGCAGCTGTCCCCGCGCGCTCTTAAAATCGACTACGATTTCACGAACGGCACGGGAACGAAGGCGTCTTACGCCGTATTCAATTCGACGGGACTGCAGCTCTCCGGCTCGCCTTCGTCGATGACGCTCGACCTGTACGGCGACAACAGCCTGAACTGGGTACGCGCCGAATTCATCGACGCCGCCGGCAAGGCGCATCTGCTCGATCTGGCCAAGCAGCTCGACTGGAGCGGTTGGAAAAACGTGAAGGTGAACCTGTCCTCCGCGGGCATGAAGTTCCCGGTCAAGCTGAAGCGGATTTACGTCGTCACGATCGCCGAAGGCCAGGACGAACGCGCCTATTCGGGCGCCATCGGACTGGATAATATCAGGCTGTCCTATCCGCCTTCCGTATCGGCCGGCGGCAAAGCGAAGATCGAGATGCTCGTCGGCAAGACGACGGCAACGGTGAGCGGCAAGACGATCAAGCTCGATTCCGCGCCGATCCAGATGAACGGCGTCACGTACGTCCCGGTCCGCTTCGTCTCCGATGCGATGGGCGCGCAGCTGCTGTTCAACGGCACGACGGGCCAAATTACGGTGCTTCGCGGAGCCAAAATGCTGGAGATGACGCTCGGGACGAAGGACCTAAATCTGAACGGCGTCTACTCGTCCTCCGACGTCACGCCGATCGTTCGGAATTATAGGACGTTAATCCCGGTTCGGCTATTCTCGGAGAAGCTGGGCATGACGGTAGGCTACGACAGCAAGCTGAAGAAGATTACCATCGATTAACGATGGACGCAGCCCGGCTATTCTGTGGTATGATAGAATAGATTAACCTTTATATAAGGAAAGGTTGCCGATCTGTTGTGGACCATCTAACCATCGATATCAATCGAATCATAAAAAACGCGATATCCGTCATGGAGGACAGCAAATACCAGATTTACGAAATTTGCGAGTCGGCGCGCACGGAGCTGGAGTCGCTGGAGCAGGAGCTCGAGATCGTTCTGCAGGATACGGTCAAGACGATCGACAAGGTCGACCAGCTCGAGCTGGACTACCGCCGCGCGCGCATCCGCCTGACGGAGGTCAGCAGGGATTTCGTCAAGTACAAGGAAGCCGACATCAAGAGCGCCTACGAGAAAGCGACGCAGATTCAGCTGGACCTCATGGTGTACCGCGAGAAGGAATCTTACCTGAAGGCCCGGCGGGACGATCTGCAGAAACGCGTTCGCAACGTCGAAAATTCGATCGAACGCGCGGAAACGATCGGCTCGCAGATCAATGTTGTGTTAGAATATTTGTCGGGTGATCTGAATCAGATCACCCGTATCGTCGAATCGGCGAAAACCCGGCAGCTGCTGGGGCTCAAAATCATTTTGGCGCAGGAGGAGGAGCGTAAGAGGATCGCAAGGGAAATTCATGACGGGCCCGCGCAATCGCTTGCCAACATCGTTCTTCGGACCGAAATTGCGGAACGGATGTTAATCAAGCAGGAATTTATGATGGTGCAGGAAGAATTAGTAGATTTGAAAGGTCAGGTCCGTTCCGGCCTGGAGGAAATTCGCAAAATCATTTATAATTTGCGCCCGATGGCATTGGACGACCTCGGTCTTGTGCCTGCGCTTCGCAAGTTTACGCAGGACTTTGAGGAAAAAACGAGAATACATACCGTTTTCGAGCTGACCGGCAAGGATGCACGGATGCCGTCCGCAATGGAAGCGGCGATCTACCGCTTGGTGCAAGAGGCGTTTACGAACGTGTATAAGCATGCGAGCGCTTCGCATGTCCTGCTTGAAATTAACTTTCAGCCGCATCAGATATCACTCGTCATACAAGACAACGGTATTGGTTTTCATAGCGAATTGATCGAGAAGGATGTTAGCCAAAACGTACATTTTGGATTGGTGGGGATGAGAGAGAGAGTCGAGCTGATCGAAGGAAGGATGGATTTAGACTCAAATCCCGGTCAGGGAACGAAAATTATGATAGATATACCGACAACCGCCGAATCTAGAAAGGAGTAAGATAATGATGATTCCGAGACAGGCAAACAGCGCCCAAACGATAAAAATATTACTTGCCGACGACCACCAGCTTTTTCGCGAAGGGCTGAAGCGCATATTGAACATGGAAGACGACCTGGAGGTCATCGGGGAATGCGGTGACGGCATTCAAGTCATGGAGTTCTGCAATCATACCATACCTGAAATCGTATTGATGGACATTAATATGCCGGTCGAGAACGGCGTCGTGACGACCGAGCGCCTGAAGAGCATGTTCCCTGACGTGAAAGTGATTATTTTATCGATCCATGACGATGAAAGCTATGTATTCGAGACGCTCCGCAAAGGAGCTACCGGTTACTTGCTGAAGGACATGGAGGCGGAATCGCTCATTAACGCCATCCGCTCCGTCGTTCAAGGGCATGCCTACATCCATCCGAAAGTAACGGGCAAGCTCATTAACCAGCTTCGCCGGATGACTTACCTGGACGAGATGGGCGTCGTGTCGGGTGCCGCGGCGGCGCAGGAGCCGGGCGTGAAGTTCGTCGCCGGCGACGAGAGCCCGCTGACGCGCCGCGAAGCCGAGGTGCTTCGCCTGATGGCGGAGGGCAAGAGCAACAAGCTCATCGGCGAGTTTTTATTCATTAGCGAGAAGACGGTCAAAAACCATGTCAGCAGCATTTTGCAAAAAATGGAGGTTGACGACCGGACGCAGGCCGTCATTCAATCGATCAAGTTCGGCTGGGTTACGTTGTAGGGGGAGATCCCGTATCGGTGGATGCGGGGTCTTTTTTTTATTTTGGCAGCCGGCTTGTCCCGTACTGCAACAAAAACTCCGGAACCGCTTTGGCGGGCGGCTCCGGAGAGGGTTGCGGCTTGCGCAACCGTTTATTTATCCTTGCGGTTTCTTGCGGCCCTGCCTGCTGCGCAGCGACAGCAAGCCGGCCGAGAGAGTGAAAGCGCCGATCAGGTAGTATGGCACTGGACTGGAATCGCCCGTCTTCGGCAAGGTGTCGATCGGGACGGTCTCCTCCGGCACCTCGATCACGGTATCCGTAGGCGGCTGATCGTCCTCTTCGCCGTCGTTAATGCCGCCTCCCGGCACTTCCTCCTCGTCGACGTCGATGTCAGGCGTCGGAGTCGGCGTTGTTGTGCTAGTCGGCGTAGGTGTCGGTGTTGTCGTGCTGGTAGGCGTTGGCGTTGGCGTCGACGTGTTCGTCGGAGTCGGCGTAGGTGTTGTCGTGCTGGTCGGCGTAGGAGTCGGCGTCGACGTATTGGTAGGCGTCGGCGTCGCGCATACCGTCCCGTCGCTCGCCGCGCTTAACTGCTGCGCCTTGCTCCAGGAGAGTACGGCCGTGTTCGTGTTCTCGGTATTGGCGGTAAACTCGGCTGACCCGTTCGCCGGGACGTTCCCTTCGCCAAATTGCGCCGTTCCTTCAATGATCCACGTAAACGGAACCTCGATATTGCTCTCGTTCGTGATCTTCCAAGTCCGCTCCTCGTCGGGATTGGCCGAGCATACGGCTTCCAGCTTCAGCTTCGGCGTGTTGACGACGACCGTGAGGGTCGAGGAGTCCTTGGTCACGGTAATTGGTTTGTTTTCGGTCAAATCGGTCAGGAAGCCGTCCAGCGTCAGCTCCTTCAGCTCGTAGGTGCCAACCGGGAGATCGAGGAATTCCAGGTAGCCGTCGGCATCAGTCGTTCCGCTTGCGACCAGTGCGCCGTCCTTCCAAATCTCGAAGCCGATCCCGGCATGCGGCGCTCCTTCGACTTCGTCCAAGTATTTGTAAATGCGGATGTCGCCGTCTCCGGCGCATGTGTTTTGCGGTTTGATAAGCCAGTCTACGATCGTTATGCCATGGCCGCCGGTGCCTAAAACTCTTTGCTCGGGACCGCTGTAGATATCGGCCTGATACGGGACGCATGCCGGGATGCCGATTCTTACGGTATGCTGACCCGCTTTAGGGTAGATTGCGGTTACGCCTTCATGAAAAATTTGATCCTCGTACGGCTCGCCTCCGGGACCCACCCAATCGGCCGGTAAGGCGTAGGAGGAGACGCTGACCTGCACGCAATCCCGCGTCGTCGAGAAGGTCGCCGTCGCCGTGCCGTCGCCGTTGTCGACGATGCTTTGACGAAGAACGGCGACGGTAATATGATCTCGGCTTACGGAGTATTCCGGGCAGCCGTTATCCGCCGCGTTCACGTCTTCGGCTGCAGCCTCAGCCGCGGGTTGTTCCCCGCCTGACAGCCCCTCGGCCATGACGAGGGAACTTAAAGCGAGCGAAAGGACCAATATAAGGGCTAAGCTCCATGAAAGATGCTTTTTGATACGCCTCATGATTCACGCTCCTCTGTCTTAACGAACATTAATGTACTTTATAACGAACATCTAAATGATACCATAAATCGGCAATTACTCAAGGGTGTTTCTTTGTCGCAGAGGGCCTGATTTTTTCATACAAAAATAGGTCTTTTCTAGCATCGGCGCACATTTTGTCACCTTGTCCCATGACGCCGGAACCACTGGGCGCTATGCGGCATATAGTGTCACATAGAGGAGGTGGCCGCCATGTTAGAGCTTCTGCTCTTGGTCGTCGGCTGTTATGTTTTGGCTGCATTGTCGGTTCATCTGGCCTTCCGGATCCGGAATAAAAAAGGGCAGGCCGGCAAGCATTACGTACTGGTAGCGAACGAAAACCAGCAAAACATCGAGTGGGTCATTCGTTCGTTGTTCGATTTCTCGCGGCGAATGGGGAAGGATGTGCGTCTGACGATCGTGGACCGGGGCGTAACGGAGGAAACGAAGGCGATCGTCGAACGGATGGCGCGCGGCGGCCATAAAGTAAAGCTGCACGGGAAAGCCGACGGGCCTTTGAAAGAGTCGAAGGACGGTAAGCGCTCGCATCGGAACGAGGTGGACGCGACCCAGCTGATGTGGCTGCTGCAGGCGGAGGGCATCGTGTCGCAAGCGGACCATGCGGTGCTGGTCGATTTGCAAAATCCGTCGGATTTGTCGAAGATGCCGTTTTGAGGTATACTCGGTGTAGCTGAATACAAGCGAAGTGAAGCACACTTTGGACGCATGGGGCGTCCGGGGTGTGTTTTTTTGCGTTTTGCGGGCATGGAAGAGAAGAGGGAGGAAGCGCGGATGAAGGCGATGGTGTATGTTGTGAAGCGGAACGGCGGCTGGCAAGCGAGGGCTACGATCGATCATGAGGTGGACCGCCGGTTCTGGATGGACGGGAGCTTCGGCGGAGCGGGAATGCTGAACGAGCATCCCGCGGAGTCGGCCTGGCTGTGGCGGGAGGAGCTGCCGCTCGGCATCGCATGCCGGACGGCGGAACGATGGGAGGAGCGCTGCGGGGGGCATGCTGACGGACCTCGGATGGGGGGCTTGAAGGGGGACGAGCGGGATGCGCTGCGGATGCTGGCCGCTTGCGTCGACGAGGCGAAGCGGGAGGCGGAGTCCGGCGGGAAGACGGGAGCCGCTGGCTGGCGGCGGATGCTGGCCGGCTGGCGGCGCAGACTGGCCGGTTGGGCAGGGCGGAGCGAGGCCATAGAGGCGAGTGGTGTGAGCTTGGAGCGGTTGGCGGAGCAGTGGGGGCGCGAAGGAGCGATGAGCGATGCGGAGCTGGGAAGATTGGCGGCAGGCGCGAAGCTTGCCGCGGACGCGATGCGGGGACGCGCGCTGCTGCGCGGCGAAGCGCACGCCCTGCTGGACGGCGCCGGAGGTCCGGGCGCCGATGGGAGCTGGAGCGGAACGCTCCAGCTGGCCGCGCTGCTCGGGCGGGTACGCCTGAGCGGAGCGGTCGCCGCCGGCAGCGGCGGACGCAGGTGCAAGCGCTGCGGGAGCGGGGAGGCGGCCTTGCGCCGCACGGCATGTGCGGCGTGCGGGCGGATTTGTGCCTATTGCATCGCATGCATAGGCATGGGGCGCAGCCGGGAGTGCGAGCTGCTCGTTACGGGGCTGCACGACGGCATGAAAGGCGGCGCGGCGCAGCTGCCGCCGGTCCGGCAGCGGCTGGACGGCTGGAAGCTCAGTCCGGCGCAAACGGCCGCCGCGGGCAAGGCGCTTCGTTACGTTGAAGCCCGTCCCCATGCCGCGGCGCACGCTCCGATTCGCAATTTCCTGCTATGGGCTGTGACAGGTGCGGGGAAGACGGAGATGATCTTCCCGCTTGTCGAATCGGTGCTGCTGCGCGGAGGCCGGGCGCTGATCGCGACGCCGCGGCGCGACGTCGTCATCGAGCTGGACCCTCGCATCCGCAAAGCTTTTCCCGACGCGTCGGTCGTTACTCTATATGGCGGCAGCGAGCAGCGCTGGGAGATCGGGGACATTACGCTGTCGACGACGCATCAATTGCTTCGGTTCCAAGGCGGCTTCGATCTCGTCATCATCGACGAGCTTGATGCCTTCCCCTACCATGGCGATCCGATACTGCATTACGCGGCGGACAAATGCTGCGCGCCGGGAGCCGCCCGGCTGCTGCTGTCGGCAACGCCGCCGCGCGAGCTGCAGCGCGCCGCGCGGAGCGGGCGGCTGCCTCACGCCAGAGTGCCGGTACGCTATCATCGGCATCCGCTGCCCGTGCCCAAGCTGCTATCGACGCCTGCGGTCGCCCAGATGCTTCAGAAACGTCGATTGCCCGCCAAGCTGCTGGCCGCGATGAGGCATTCGCTGCAGCGGGATGCCCAACTGTTCGTCTTCGTGCAGAAGATCGCGCAGTCGGAGCCGATGGCCGCTCTGCTGCAAGCGACGCTTCGGCAGTCCGCCGTCGCGGCGACCTCGTCGCAGGACGAGGAGCGCAGCGACAAAGTGCAGCGGTTCCGGGCGCGCGACATCCGCGTGCTCGTCACGACGACGATCCTCGAGCGCGGCGTTACCATTCCAAGAAGCGACGTCTACATCCTCGATGCGGACGGGCGTCTGTTCGACGAGGCCTCTTTGGTGCAGATGGCCGGTCGTGCGGGACGCTCGTCCGACGACCCTTTCGGACGGGTATATTTTTGCGGCCGGGAACGGAACCGTGCGCAAGTCGCCGCCGTCCGCCATATCCAAACGATGAACCGCATCGCGCGCAAGCAGGGCTACCTTCTGCCCGCGGACCAAGGAGGCTCGGCCCGATGAAGCACATGTCCTCGCCCTCGCCAACCGCCTGGCTCCGGCGGCTTCGCACCGCCTTCGCCGCATCCGCGCAGCTGCTCGCCCCGCGCGCGGAGGCTTGCCTCATCTGCGGCAAGCCCCAAGCCGGGCCCCGCAGCGCGGCCAGCCCCAACGACCCGAAGCTGCCTGCCGGGCTTCGGGATCAAGCTTGCGGAGCGTGCCTCTCCGCAATTCCATGGATCTCCCGCATTCAGTGTCCCAAATGCGGGAGAGCGGTCCGCTGCGAGGATTGCGCCCGCAGCCCGCATCGCGCCTTCGTCTGCAACCGCAGCGCGGTACGATACGACCCGACGATGCGCGCGCTGCTCGCGCAGTACAAATACCGGGGCAACGAGCAGCTCGCGCCGCTGCTCGGCGATATGCTGCTCCCTCCCTTCGAAGCGTTGACGGCGTCGCTGCACGAGTCCGCCCCGGCCGCAAGGCGAGGCAAGCGGCAGAAGCTGCGGATCGCCGACCGCTGGGATGCGGTCACGTATGTTCCCGTCAGCCGGGAGCGGGCGCTCGATCGCGGCTTTAATCAAGCGGAGCAGCTGGCCGCGCATCTCGCGCGGCGGTACGGCATCCCGCTCATGCACCTGCTCGTTCGCGCGCGCCATACGGAGAAGCAAAGCTTCAAAACGCGCGCCGAGCGAATCAAGGACACGAGGCAGCTTTTTGCCGTCGATCGCGCCGAGGTGGCCCGGTTGCACAGCCTTCGACAAGACGCATCGAAGACGTCCGACCTTAGCCGCGAAGCTTGTCGCATACTCCTCGTCGACGACATCTACACGACCGGAAGCACGGCGGAAGCCTGCTCGCTGACGCTGGGCCGCCATATCGATTTTTCCCATGAAATCTACGTGCTCACTTGGGCGCGGTCCTAATTGGGGGCGGCGCAAAGCCTCGCCTCGAATAGATTACTAGTGAAAATTTCAAAGTTTTCGATTAAAATGTAAATTACAGTGAAATGTTTCGACAAAAAAGGAGGGCTCAGAGCGCGATGAACGTAGATAATTGTCCTCGCTGCGGTAAGCTTTTTGCCAAAAATTTCAGAGACGTATGCCCGTCCTGCCTACGGGAAATCGATAAAGAGTACGAGCTTTGCGCGAACTATTTGCGCGAGAATAGAGGTTCGATCATTACCGAGGTTTCGGACGCGACCGGGGTGTCGATCAAGCAAATCACGAAGTTCATCCGCGAGGGCCGGATCTCCTTGATGAACGCGCCGAACTTGTCCTATCCGTGCGAATCGTGCGGCACGCTGATCCGTGAGAGCCATTTGTGCGACAATTGCCGTGCGAGGCTGCAGAAGGACAGGAAGAACATGATCGAGGATTTGGCGAGGCGCGAAGAGCAGAAGAACAACCGCTCGCAGAACACCGCGTACCAAGGGCTGGACCGCTATAAGGACAAATAATGAAATTATGCTAATCATTCCATCCCTATAACATTTCAAAAGTCGAGAGCCGATAATACATCTAAAGGTATTCGGCTCTTTTACATATTGCCAACAAATCGAGGTGAATGATATTGAAAATAAACGAAACGAATCGGATCGGCGCCATCAACCCGTACCATAAGCAGAACGAAGCGCGCGCGAGCGAAGCGGGCAAGGCGCGCAGGAAGGACGAGGTCCAAATTTCGGCGGCCGCCAAAGAGATGCTGACGACGAGCAAGGCGAACAGCGCGGAACGGCAGGAGAAGATCAATCAGCTGAAGCAGTCGGTCGCATCGGGCACCTATCACGTGGAAGCCGGCAAGATCGCCGAGAAGCTGCTTCCTTATTTGAAGGAGTAGCGTGATGAACGAGTACATTCAGCAGATTCTTACTATACTACAAGAGTTACTGGACGAGCATCGACAGTTGATCGAGTATGGCAAGGCCAAGACGGAAGCGATTACTCAGAACAGCCTGGAGTCTATCTCCTTCATTTCCGGCAAAGAAAAGAAGATCCTTGAGCGGATAATGGAGCATGAGCAACGCCGGGTATTTCTTGTCGGTAAGTATATGCTTTCCCAGAAGGTGACCGGGCAGCAGCGCTCCTTTAAGATGGAGAAGCTCATTCAAGCTGTATTCCATGCGGAAGAGAAGAGACAGCTGCAGATCAAATGGAAGGAACTTGCGGCCGTTATGAACGAGCTTCAAGATATTAATGAGTTTAATCAGCAATTAGTCAAAATGACCTTGGAATATTTGCATTTCTCACAGGATCTGCTGTTGGGACCCGAGGAAGACGAAGTAACTTACCATAGAGCAGTACAAGGGATGACAAAGCAACGTAACGGTCGATTTAACATGAAAACTTAAGAAGAGAGGGCAATAAACATGGCATCCACATTTCATGGCTTAGAAACGGCAAGGCGGAGTTTGTTTACTACCCAATCGGCTCTAAATACGACCGGACATAACATTGCAAACGCCAATACGGCGGGATATTCGCGTCAAGTGGTGAACATGACAGCAACAAGGCCGATCGACGCGGTCGGCTTTTCAAAATCGGATGCAGCCGGACAACTGGGTACTGGTGTTGAGGCGAGCTCGATAACCCGTATCCGCGAAAAGTTTCTAGACAATCAATTCCGTAATGAATATAAGTCGCTCGGGAATTTCAATATACAATTGGATACGCTCACCAAGCTTGAGGGAATCGTTAACGAGCCCAGTGATACGGGGCTTCGCACAGTGATCTCGAATTTCTGGAACTCTTGGTCGGACTTAAGCAAGAATCCGGAAAATGCCGATGGCCGGAAAGTCGTTATGGAACAGACTTTGGCTATGGTTGACGCATTTAATTATACGGCGAAGCAATTAAATGATTTGAAAGCGGATTTGACGGAAAATGTCGAAATCAATCTGGAAACGGTTAATTCCATCACAGCTAGCATTGCACAATTAAATGGTGAAATCCTCAGGATTGAAGGTCTTGGAGACAATGCGAATGATTTACGGGATCAGCGCGATTTATTAACAGACCAGCTTTCAGGGCTCATAAATATTAATGTAGAAGACCAAACTACCGGTTATCGAATTACAATGGGCGGAACAGAGCTAGTTCAGGGGAATACTTCTAATGCGGTTGATGTTGAGACAATTACTTCAGCTTTTGCATCCGGTGATCTGAACAGCGGAGCGATTTATGGCACGATTCACGCAAGAGATCATTTTGTACAGGGCTATATTAGCGAATTGGACAATATGGTTCAAACGATGGCGAACGGCGAGTTTGAGATCACGCTTCCCAAAGGTTCCGTTCTGCCTGACGGTACAGTGCTGAATAACGTTACGTACACGGGTGATAATCGTATATTAGCAGAGGATACTAAGGTTACGGTAAAAGGGTTAAACGGCCTGCATCAGCTTGGCTACTCGTTAGCGGGAGACGAGCCTGGTATAGCGTTTTTCACGGATAGCTCAGGTGGAACAGCTGACCTGACCGCAGCCAACATTACGTTGAATCCAGCTATTGTTGCGAATTCGAACCTGATCGCCTCCTCCATGCGAGTAACAATAAATGCGGATGGCACGGAATCGGTTGTTACGGGAAACAACTCCTTAGCGGTATTGTTCTCGCAAATACGGGATACTCGCTTCGATTTTGATGCCGGGACGGGTGAAAATAAGAATACGATTGATGCCTATTTCCGCTCTGTCGTAGGCCAACTGGGCGTGCAGGCAGCTGAAGCAAACAGGATGCAGGCTAATCAGCAAATAATCGTTGAACAGGTGGATTCCCGCAGGCAATCGGTCAGCGGCGTATCGCTGGATGAGGAAATGTCGAATATGATCAAATTCCAGCATGCGTATAACGCGGCTGCTCGGAACATGACCATGATTGATGAGATATTAGATAAAGTGATTAACGGAATGGGCCGCGTCGGCCTTTAATCCTAAAGTCTCGGAGGTGACAGTCCGTGTCCTTACGCGTTACACAAACGATGATGAACACTCAACTGCTGCGTAATATCTCCAGTAATTTGGGGCGTATGAATAATTTGCAGAACCAGCTTTCGACAGGGATGAAGATCAATAAGCCTTCCGATGATCCGGTTGGTATAACATTTTCGCTGCGTTACCGCAGTGAGCTCGACTCGAATGATCAATATATCTCCAACGTAGATTCGGCGATTTCCTTGTTGGAGTATACAGATACAACAGTTGGGCAAGCGGGAGATATTTTGCAACGGGCAAGAGAATTACTTGTGCAAGGAGCAAACGGTACATTTGAACAAACAAGCTTGGACTCGATGAAGACGGAAATTTCCCAGCTCTATAATCAGATGATTGAGATCGGCAATAGTCAGTTCAACGGAAAACAAGTATTTAACGGAGAGAATACGGGGGAAAAGCCGTATCCTACCCTCACGCTTGAAGATGCAGCAGATCCGCTTGCAACTCCGCCGGTATATAAGGCTTATTATGTTTCTTCCGATACGGGTGCGATTAAATATGAGCTCTCAGCAGGAATGAGCATGGCGGTTAATATAACAGGTAATGAAGTATTCGGTGAACCTGTCGCAAGCGATAACGATACGTCAAGCGATAATGTGTTTCAATTGCTGCGACGTGCGCATGATATGCTTGGGGCTGGCGATCAGGAAGGAATATCTGACCTGCTTGGACAAATCGATAGCCGTATGGATAAAATGCTAACGAAACGAGCGGAGGTAGGCGCACGGTTAAATCGGATGGAGCTCATTCAAAATCGGTTGAGCGACATCGATATTAACCTTCAAACGATGTCTTCGAAGACGGAGGACGCCGACATGGCGGAAGTCATTACGAATTTAAAGATGGAAGAGAACGTCTATCAAGCATCGTTATCGGTTGGAGCGCAGCTCATTCGTCCAAGTCTGGTTGACTTCTTGAGATAGGGGCGAGCAGCATGCAAATCCCGCAAATCCAAATTCGTATGCAGCATGCGAAGCTCTCGATCGATGCTGATCTTGGGAAACAGCATTTGGAACAACCTCAAGCTGCTATAGACATGAAGCAGATTCGTCCGGAGCAGCATTTTACGACTAAGCAAGGTCATCTTGAGATTAATCAGGATCGCGCGTGGGATGCTTTGGCACTCGGAGGAAATTTAGAAACGATGAGTAAGATCTATTCCATGGCTTCGGATATGGCACTTCAGGGACTTGCTCGTATTGTTGAACAAGGCAATCGAATGGCAGATATCCATCTTGGGGGCAATCCAATTGCGGATTCAGCCCTGGAATGGCAGCGAACATTTCCTGAGTTTGATTTTCGGGGTTACGCTTCTTCCGGCAACGTGGACCTGTCTTACACACCGGCTGAGGTTGCAATCGATACGACACCGGGAAGAGTTGAGCTTAACGTTCAGGTGAATCAACCTGTTCATCAGTATGAACGCGGGAAACTGGACATCTATATGAGCCAATATCCAAAGGTGGAAATCATTCCGCCTCAAATTGATCAGTTTATTTAAAACATTTCTTTGAAACTATAGCCCAGCAGCGCAACTAAATCAGGTTGCAGGGTCTATAGTTTTATTTGTGAAGAACGGCAATCATATGAAGGAGGGTTTTATTGTGAGCATGGATTCATCCGTTTTTTATTTTGAACAAGGTATCCCGGGCTTCGAGCATCTTCACCAATTTGCATTTGCAGACTTAGAAGTAAGTCCTCCGATGAAGCTCATGCAGTCCGTTGAAGATATGGAGATATCTTTAATTGTAGTAAGTCCTTTCTTTATTTATCCGGAATATGAATGGATATTGTCTGAAGCGGCCAAAGAAGAGCTGCAAATTCAATCTGAGCAAGAGGTTGAGATTTGGACGGTTCTGACCGTACCTGTCGATCCTGCGGCTGCGACAATCAACTTGATGGCTCCAATCGTATTAAATGCGAACAAGAAAACAGGAAAACAGGTCATCCTGCATGACAGCACTTACAGCTCCAAATCACCGATTAATCGAATCTAAGGAGGCAGGCCATGCTAGTCTTATCCCGGAGAAGCAATGAGTCCATTATTCTCGGACATCATATAGAGATTGTCGTACTTGGAGTAGAAGGCGATAACGTGAAGCTGGGTATTCGAGCGCCGAAGGAAGTCGATATTTACCGTAAGGAAATATACGATACAATCCAGGCAGAGAACCTCGCGGCCAGTAAAAAAACGATATCCTTAGACGATGTTTCGAAGCTGTTTAAAAAATAATATTCAGTCATTGAATCAATTGCTATAAATAATGAAAAAGAACGGCCGATATATATAGTAGCACGGAAAATAGGGCGGCCGACCTACATCCGTAAGCTTCCGCAAGGATGCGGATACTCGAACATTTCAGGGAGGAAATATCAATGCGTATTAATCACAACATTGCAGCTCTGAACACTCACCGTCAGTTGAGCACAAACTCCGCTAACACAAACAAATCCATCGAGAAATTGTCTTCCGGTCTTCGTATCAACCGTGCAGGCGACGACGCAGCTGGTCTGGCAATCTCCGAAAAAATGCGCGGACAAATCCGCGGATTGGATATGGCTTCGAAAAATGGTCAAGACGGTATTTCTTTGATTCAAACAGCAGAAGGTGCATTGAATGAAACTCATTCCATCCTTCAACGTATGCGTGAACTGGCTGTTCAATCTGCCAACGATACAAATACGGCTTCCGACCGTGGAGAACTTCAAAAAGAAATTAATCAGCTTACTGCGGAAATTGACCGTATCGGCAACACAACCGAATTTAATACAAAGAAACTCCTTAATGGCGGAGCCGCTGTAAACGCGTCGATTACAAATGCTAACGCAGCCGATGCGGGTAAAGTGAAAATTATCGGTGGAAGTGCTGATACTAAAGTTGGCGCTAACATTGAAATTACAGCTAAGACGGATGCAACCGCAGCAACTGATGTTACTACTGCAACCTTTGCCAATAAAAGTACACTTCTAAGTGGGGCTAGCACTCTGACTCTGAATGGCGTATCATTTAATTTTGACGCTACTGACAGTGTCCAAAACGTGCTGGATGCTATTAATCAAGCAGGATTAGGCGTAACAGCTGCTCATGTAGATGGTGCAGGAATTACTCTAACATCGAATACTGTAGGAAGCAAATCTGAGTTTACACTTTCTGGTGTAACTGGTGATTTTGCAGGGCTCGCAAGTGATACCGGGACAGATGCAGTAGTTACGTTAACTGGT
The DNA here is from genome assembly GCF_014705655.1 of Paenibacillus arenilitoris. Lineage (GTDB taxonomy): Bacteria > Bacillota > Bacilli > Paenibacillales > Paenibacillaceae > Pristimantibacillus > Pristimantibacillus arenilitoris. The sequence continues at coordinate 114,978 of NZ_JACXIY010000009.1, forward strand.
GGTGAGTCCTACACATCGGATGGCAACAAAATCACTATCCAAAGCGGAAATGCTAAAGGACTTGAGTTTGAAATTAGCGGCGGTGCCCTTGCAGGTGCTGTAGACCTTGATGTTACTAGCAATGGAGGTTTGAACTTCCAAATTGGCGCAAATGAAGGTCAAAATATGTATGTATCGGTTAGTGATATGCGTGCAACGGCACTTGGAGTAAATCAAATTGATGTTACAAGCGCATCTTCTGCTAATACATCGATTACAACAATTAATACGGCTATTGAGAAAGTTTCTGGTGAGCGTTCCAAACTTGGCGCGTATCAAAACCGTCTTGAACACACGATCAACAACCTGAACACTTCTTCCGAGAACCTGACGGCTGCTGAGTCCCGTGTGCGTGACGTAGATATGGCGAAAGAAATGATGGAGCAAACAAAGAACAACATCCTTGCTCAAGCTGCTCAAGCTATGCTTGCTCAAGCTAACCAACAACCGCAAGGCGTATTGCAACTTCTTCGTTAGTTCTAGTAAAAATAAGAGGGATCCTAGATTATCTAGGGTCCCTCTTATTTTTATCTATAATTATTCGATACAGAGTAACCGATATAATTATTAGAAAATAAACGTTGGGGGATTGGTTTGATATGAACATTAATCCATCAGTTACGGGAATAAACGGATCTATTGATCGTACAGCAGCAGAGAGTAAAACGACGGGATCAATTACAGAATCCATTCAAGTTTCTGCGAGCTCTACGAATTCGATCGCGACTTTTACGAATATGGAAGAGCTTAAGCGAGCTGAGCTGCGCGGAGAAAAACATACAGTAAGCGATGAGCAAATAGTTAAAGCGATCGAAAGCGCAATTAAGGCGATGCAGGGGAAATCAACTAATCTTGAGTTCGCCGTCCATGAAGAGACGAAGAGAATTGCTGTAAAGGTGATAGACCGAGAGTCGGGCGAAATTATTCGTGAAATCCCCCCCGAGAAAACATTGGACTTTGTAGCCAAACTGTGGGAGATGGCAGGCATCCTGATTGATGAAAAACGATAGATACGAAAGGAGCTTAAACAATGCGGATTAGCGGTCTTGCCTCCGGCTTGGATACAGATACAATTATCAAGGATCTTATGAACGCACAGCGAATACCGCTGGATAAGATGACTCAAAAGAAACAACTTCTCGAATGGAAGCGCGATGATTACCGTACGTTAAATAACAAAATATTGGAGTTCCGCAATGCGGCCTTCGATATGAAGCTGCAATCCGGTTACTTGGCGAAGAAGGTATCTTCCTCACAGGAAAATATCGTTTCTGTTTCCGGAACTCCAAATGCCAGCGAAGGACAGTACTCTATTCGAGTGGATCAATTAGCGGCTACAGCAGGCTTTAACACGGGGAATTTGAGTGGAGATGCAGGAGGCAGTAAAACATTAGACCTTAAACTCGGACTAACCGGTAATTCTACGCTCACCTTGACTGGGGATAAAGGATCGGCGAACATCGCAATAAAAACAACGGATACGATAGACCAGCTGGTAAAGGCGGTTAATGATCAATCGAATGTTACGGGTATCAAAGCGACGTATGATTCAACGATGGACCGTCTGTTCTTTGTATCGGCGAAGACAGGACAAGCTTCGAAAATAGACATGAAGATCGTGAATGATGGTACGGCAACGAATATGGATCTGAACGCCGCTTTAAATATGTCTTCAAGGACGATAACGGGCGGAGCAATCGCTACTCCGATCAGCGCGGATAATCAAACGTTCACCATGAAGGTTGATGGAACGGATTATAACTTTAGTGTAACGAATGCAACCACAATCGAAGAACTTGTCGACCAAATGAATGAAAGCTTGACGGACACAGGCATCACGGCATCGTTAAGCAATGGGCAACTCGTTTTAGAAAATTCGCTACTAAAACCGGTCGCTTTCTCAGATTCCAATTCAGGAGCAGTGGTAACCAATCTAGGTCTGCAATCAGCATTAACTGCTTCAACTCAGATCAATGTTACCGGAACGAACGCCAAAGTACTCTTTAATGGAATTGCATCGGAATACGAGTCGAACAATTTTTCTATTGCAGGAATGACATTTGATGCTAAGCAAGTGAGCGCGGATACGGTAACCGTAGGCGTATTACAGGATGTCGATGCTGTAGTCGAAAACATTAAAAAGTTTGTCGAAAAATACAATTCTCTAATTGACGAAATCAATAAGGAAACTTTAGAAAAACGGAACCGAGACTTTCAACCATTAACCCAAGCTCAAAAAGATGAGATGGAAGAAGATGATATCAAACGTTGGGAAGAGAAAGCAAAAAGCGGTATGCTTGCTAATGACCAGCTGCTTAGCAGCGGCGTTTATTCCCTCCGTCGTATCTTATCGGATACGGTTAACGGTTTACCTGTTGGGCAATTAAAAAGCTTGGCTGAAATCGGGATTTCAAATGCTAACGTGAGTGGATCGACTGTCTCAGGTGCGTATTCCGATCGGGGAAAATTGTATATTGATGAAACAAAGCTAAAAAAAGCGATAACGGAAAATCCGGATGAAGTGATGACGCTGTTTACGACCGACGGCTCAACAGAATCAACTGATGGTATCGCTACAAGACTTTATGATAAAGCAGCGGCGTTATTCAATCAGATTACCGATCGGGCTGGTACGGCAACTTCTATAGAAAGCAATTATGAACTCGGTAAAGAAAGTCAACGGATTTCCAAGCAGATGGCTGCCCTAACCGATCGTTTAACAGACTTGGAGACACGTTACTATAAACAATTCACGGCAATGGAAACCTTCATCAATCAGATGAACTCTCAGAGTTCATGGCTTGCTCAGCAATTTAGCTCATAGGAGGTAATCGTATGCTAGCACAACAACAGCAGCGTAATAAATACCTGCAGACCACCGTTCAAACCGCAACTCCTCAGCAGCTTCTTATTATGCTTTATGACGGTGCTATTCGTTTCTGCCGCCAAGGGATTGAAGCAATCAGGGGGGGAAATTATGCAGCAGCTAACACCAGCTTCCTGAGAACTCAGGATATCATCAACGAGTTTATCATTACGATTGATCGGACATCACCGATTTCTGAGAGTTTAATTTATTTATATGAATATTTTAATACCCGGCTCGTTGAGGCTAACATGAAGAAAAATGTCGAGCCAGCCGAAGAGGTGCTCGGACACCTTGTAGAGCTTAAGGAAACGTGGATACAAGCTGCCAAGCAATACAATCAGATCGCGGGACAAGCCGGTGGAAACACTTTTACAGCGACTCAATCAACTGTCGTCTGAGCTGGTTTCCAATCTTCGCGGAAGCGTGCTCGAAGAGATCGATGCCTATATGGAGGAGCGGGACCGGATCTTCGCCGAGCTCGAAAGGCTGGGTCCGCCCTCCTCATCCCAAGTCGCGGAGCATCGGCAACAGGTCGAGCGCCTATTCGCAATGGATCGGATCATTATTGGCAGAATGACCGAGCTGCGAGACGAGGCTAACCGGGAGATCGACAAGCTCAATAAAGGCAAGCGATCGAAAATGTTGTACGAGTCGTCCTACGGCGACGACAGCCTGTTTTTCGACAGGAAACGATAAGCCCGAAAAGGGCTTACAGCAACCATGTATTCGCTTACAACAAATTGTTTGACAATTTCGAGGGACTGGTGTTATATTCAATTTGTGGGTTACACGATGTGATGCCTCACAGTATTTGAAGATGAAGGGAATGTTTGCACATGCAAGGTAAAGTGAAATGGTTTAACGCAGAGAAGGGCTATGGATTCATCGAGACTGAGCAAGGCGGCGACGTATTTGTTCATTTCTCCGCAATCCAATCCGAAGGTTTCAAGACGCTCGAAGAAGGCCAATCGGTTGAATTCGATATTGTTGAAGGCGCTCGTGGCCCACAAGCTGCAAACGTTGTAAAACTGTAATCATTGGCTGATCCAGCCACCCATTAGGGTTAGTGGATAAGTACACACGCAAGCTCCGGGCAACCGGAGCTTTTTTCTGTTCAATTGGATGTGATATTAACTGACATATGAGCAAATGACACCTATCAAGGAAAGCGGAGCCAGCCTCCCAGACGATAACTTGTCTGAAAATTCACAATAAACTAAAAACAATTTTGAACTCGCCGCCTGCATATGTTATAATAAGAGTATGTAAAGGAGGAGTTCCACATGAATTACAACATTCGAGGTCAACGCTTTCAAGTAACCGATGCTTTGAGAGACTACGTCGAAAAGAAACTCAACCGGTTGGACAAATATTTCGAAGAACCAATCGCCTCCGAAACTAACGTAACGCTAGCGGTAACCAAAGGAAAACATACGGTCGAAGTAACGATTCCGCTGCCAGGCGTCATGCTGAGAGCCGAGGAGAAGAGCGAGGACATGTACGCCTCGATCGACCTGGTAACGGACAAACTCGAACGGCAAATACGTAAACATAAGACGAAAGTGAACCGCAAATTCCGCCAAGGCCACGGCGTCCGTTCGTTGTTCCGGGAAGAGGGCTCTGCCGTCGGCGTCCTCGAGGAGGAGGACGATCTGGAGCTCGTAAGAACAAAGCGCTTCCCGCTGAAGCCGATGGACGTGGAAGAGGCCATTTTGCAAATGAATATGGTTGGACATAATTTCTTCGTATTCGCGAACGTGGATAATAAGGAAGTCAACGTGGTATACAAACGCAGCGACGGCAAATACGGTTTAATCGAGCAAGGCTGAACTAATTCGCAAATTACTACGAGCCTTTTCTCCATAAGGGAGAAGAGGCTTTTTCATTTCCAACACCTCTCGTTGCGGCGGTGTCGACAAACTGATACAATTTAAGGCAAAGAGGCGTAATGACGAAAGGGGAATTCCATGCTCGGACTAGTTAAGAAAATTTTTGGCGATCAAAACGAGCGCGAAGTAAAACGGCTCCAGCGAACGGTAGATGAAATAAATGCGATGGAATCGAAATTCACGGGTCTGTCCGACGAGGCGCTTCGCGCGAAGACCGAAGAGTTCAAAGCAAGGCTCGAAAAGGGAGAGACGCTTGACCAGCTGCTTCCGGATGCTTTCGCGACGGTGCGCGAAGCATCCAAGCGGACGCTTGGCATGCGTCATTTCGACGTGCAGCTGATGGGCGGCATGGCGCTGCACGAGGGCAAAATCGCGGAGATGCGAACGGGCGAAGGGAAAACGCTCGTCGGTACGCTGCCGGTCTACTTGAACGCGCTGCTCGGCAAAGGCGTTCACGTCGTAACGGTTAATGGCTATTTGGCCCAGCGCGATAGCGAGATCATGGGGAAGGTCTACGAATTTCTCGGCCTGACCGTCGGTTGCAACCTGCACGGCTTGTCGCATGACGAGAAGCAAGCGGCTTACGCATGCGACATCACCTATGGTACGAATAACGAGTTCGGCTTCGATTACTTGCGCGACAACATGGTGCTTTACAAGGAACAAATGGTTCAGCGCCCGCTGTATTATGCGATTATTGACGAGGTGGACTCCATTCTTGTCGACGAAGCGCGGACCCCGCTCATTATTTCCGGACAGGCCGCCAAGTCGACGGAGCTTTATTTTGCGGCGGATCGTTTCGTCGGCAAGTTGAAAGAGGAAGAAGATTTCACGATCGACATTAAGGTGAAGAGCGTCATGCTGACGGAAGCGGGCGTCGAGAAGGCGGAGAAGGCGTTCCATATCGAGAACCTGTTCGACCATGCCAACGTGCTGCTGAATCATCATATTCAACAGGCGCTGAAGGCTAATTTCATCATGAAGCGCGACGTCGACTACGTGGTGCAGGAAGATGAAGTCGTCATCGTCGACGAATTTACGGGCCGCCTCATGGCGGGCCGCCGGTACAGCGACGGCTTGCACCAAGCGATCGAAGCGAAGGAGCAGCTGAAGGTTCAGAACGAGAGCATGACGCTCGCGACGATCACGTTCCAGAACTACTTCCGGATGTACCGCAAGCTGGCCGGCATGACCGGTACGGCGAAGACGGAGGAAGAAGAGTTCAAGCGCATCTACGGACTTGAAGTCATTCAGGTGCCGACGAACCGCACGATGATCAGGAAGGACATCGCGGATGTCGTCTACAAGACGGAGAACGGCAAGTTCAAAGCGGTCGTGGAGGAAATCGTGCAGCGACACGCCAAGAATCAGCCTGTGCTCGTCGGCACGATCTCGATCGAAAATTCGGAGAAGCTTTCCGATATGCTGATGCGCAAAGGCATTTCGCACAAGGTGCTGAACGCGAAGTTCCACGCCGAGGAAGCGGAGATCATCTCGCGCGCCGGTCAGGCGGGAGCCGTGACGATCGCGACGAACATGGCCGGCCGCGGTACGGACATTCTGCTGGGCGATGGAGTGGCGGATCTCGGCGGCCTGCATATTGTCGGCACGGAGCGGCATGAGAGCCGCCGGATCGATAACCAGCTGCGCGGACGCGCAGGCCGTCAAGGCGACCCGGGCTCGTCGCAATTTTATTTGTCGCTGGAAGACGAGCTGATGCGCCGCTTCGGCTCCGAGAACATTATGGGCATGATGGACCGCCTCGGCCTTGACGACGACCAGCCGATCGAGAGCCGCATGATTTCGCGGGCGATCGAGTCCGCGCAGAAGCGCGTCGAAGGCAATAACTTCGACGTCCGGAAGGTCGTCCTGCAGTACGACGACGTCATGAACCAGCAGCGCGAAGTCATTTACAAGCAGCGCCGCGACATCCTTGGCTCCGAGAACATCCGCCAGGAGGTCATGGACATGATCAAGCCGGTCATCGAGCGCATCGTGGAAGCGCACTGCGCCGAGGATATTCCGGAAGAATGGGATCTGCAGGCGATCGTCGACTACGCGAACGCGACGTTCCTGGAGGAAGGCTCGCTGACCGTGGGAGAGATCGAACGCAAAGAGAAGGAAGATATCGTGGAGTATATCTTCAACAAGGTCGTCGCCGCCTACGACGTGAAGGAAGAGCAGCTCGGCGCGGAGACGATGCGCGAGTTCGAGAAGGTCGTCGTCCTGCGCGCGGTAGACAGCAAGTGGATGGATCATATCGACGCGATGGATCAGCTGCGCCAAGGCATCCATCTGCGGGCGTACGGCGGTACGGATCCGCTTCGCGAATACCAATTCGAAGGCTTCGAGATGTTCAAGGAAATGATCGAGCATATCCAGGAAGAAGTCGCGAAGTATATCATGAAGGCTCGCGTGGAGAACAACCTGGAGCGCCAAGAGGTTGCCAAAGGCCAGACGTCGACGACGAGCGGCGGCGGCGAGGCGCAGGAGAAACGCCCCGTGAAGCGCGAAGAGCGCGTCGGCCGCAACGACGCATGCCCTTGCGGCAGCGGCAAGAAGTATAAGCAGTGCCACGGGAAGTAAGAACGGCTTCCGCGGCTGCGGCATACGGTGGAATGAACATTTATTTTGAGGTGAAGCGGACGCTATGATAGACATTACGGTGAAACAAGACCTGCGCGAAATGGCGGGGCGGCTCCAAGAACTTAGGGGGTCTCTTTGACTTAGATCTCAAACAGGAGATCATTGCCAACTTTGAAGAAAAAATGACGATGCCCGATTTCTGGGACGACAACGAGAAGGCGCAGAGCGTCATCTCCGAGCTGAACGCGGTCAAGTCGGTCGTCGAGCAGTACGGCAAGCTGAACGGCGAGCAGGAGGATCTGCAAATGATGCTCGAGCTTGCGGAGGAGGAAGGCGACGAGTCGCTGGAGGCGGACGTCGTAGCCGGCGTGCAGGCTCTTCTCGTGAAGCTTGGCGAGTTCGAACTGCAGCTGCTGCTCAATCAGCCGTACGACAAGCTGAACGCGATTGTCGAGCTTCATCCGGGCGCGGGCGGCACGGAGTCCCAGGATTGGGGCTCGATGCTCTACCGGATGTACACCCGCTGGGCGGAGAAGCGCGGCTTCAAGGTCGAGCTGCTCGATTACCAGCCGGGCGACGAGGCGGGCATCAAGAGCGTGACGTTGCTCGTCAAAGGCTACAACGCCTACGGGTATTTGAAGGCGGAGAAGGGCGTGCACCGGCTCGTCCGCATCTCGCCGTTCGATTCGGCCGGACGCCGCCACACGTCCTTCGCCTCGCTCGACGTCGTGCCCGAGATCGACGACAGCATCGAGATCGAAATCCGCAGCGAGGATTTGAAGATCGATACGTACCGTGCGAGCGGAGCGGGCGGCCAGCACGTCAACAAGACGGAGTCGGCCATCCGGATTACGCACATTCCGACGGGCATTGTCGTCGCTTGCCAGCAGGAGCGCTCGCAGATCCAGAACCGCGAGCGCGCGATGAACATGCTCCGCTCCAAGCTGTATGAGCGCAAGATCGAGGAGCAGATGAAGGAACTGGCGGAAATTCGCGGCGAGCAATCGGATATTGCCTGGGGCAGCCAGATTCGCTCCTACGTCTTCCATCCGTACAGCATGGTCAAGGATCATCGCACGTCGGTGGAGACGGGCAACGTCGGCGCCGTCATGGACGGGGATCTGGATATGTTCATCGACGGTTACCTGCGCAGCCAAATTCGGCACGACTAGCGCGTTAAGACATGAAATAGAATAACAATGGGGAAGAGTTCCGACACGGGCAAACGGTGAGGGGCTCTTCTTTTTGCGAAATTGAGCGTCCAAGGAGACTGATGGCATGAAGGAAGGCAGCGGCAAACGAAGGAAGGGCGGGAGGAGCCTCAGTCCGCGGACGCAAACGGCGTGGAGCGTCATCTGGCTGATCGTCGGTTCGGTCATCGTGGCGATCAGCTTCAACATGTTCATGGTGCCGAACGGGATCGCCTCCGGCGGCGTGTCGGGCGTGTCCATTCTCGTGCAGCGCATGTTCGGGGTGACGCCGGCCATCACGCAGTGGGCGATCAACATTCCGCTGTTTCTGGCGGGCTTATGGCTGCTCGGCAAGCGCTTCGCGCTGAAGACGGCGCTCGGCTCGATCGTGCTGCCCTTGTTCGTGCTGCTGACCGACGGATGGCCGTCGCCGACGGAAAATCCATTGCTTGCCGCCATTTACGGCGGGATCGGGATCGGCCTCGGTCTCGGCTTGGTGTTTCGAGGCGGCGCTTCGACGGGCGGGCTGGACTTGGCCGCGCAAATCTTGCATCGGTACACGGGGCTTCCGCTCAGCCTCGCGATCGTCTGCTTCGACGGATGCGTCATCGCGGCCGCGGGCATCGTCATCTCGCCCGAAATCGCGCTCTACGCGCTGATCGGCCTGTTCGTGACGAGCAAGACGATCGACTTCGTGCAGACCGGCCTGCAGCTTTCGAAGGTCGCCTTCATTATCAGCGATCAGGCCGACGCGGTCGCTGGCGCCATACTTAATGATCTGGACCGGGGCTTAACGAAGCTCGACGGCCACGGCGGCTACACCGGAGCGGGAAGGACGGTGCTGATGGTCGTCGTAGGCCAGAACGAGGTGCCGAAGCTGAAGCAGCTCGTTCGGGCGATCGATCCGGGAGCGTTCGTCATCATTAGCAATACGGCCGAGGTGCTCGGGCAAGGGTTCAAGCTGGAGCAGTGACGGTTGAAGACTCGGGGAGGTTCAAGACGGTTCAGGGCTCGCGGGAGCGGGCTTTGGGCCTTTTTTTACGTTCGGGACGGGCCGTTTTGTCAAAATTTCGCATATGGAATTCCCCTTAAAAGTGCGTTGTATTATTATGAATACGATTGTATAATAATACGGAACACGATGCGTGTTTCCATCAACTGCCGAATGTTGTAAAATAAAAAGTTGAAGTAGAAGACAACCTTTCCGTGAGCGGAAAGACCAATAGATGGAGCCGCGAGCGCCCCTTGTCTAGGGGGCGATTCGGCATGCGGCGTCCAGTTTTCGGGGGAGAGATAACCATGAGTGCAAAGGTGAAAGTCGCGATCGTCGGCTCTACCGGCTACGGCGGCGTAGAGTTGATTCGATTGCTGGCGTCCCATCCGCTTGCCGAGGTGACGTCGGTCATCTCGTCGTCAAGCGCGGGAACGTCGATTACGGAAGGCTATCCGCATTTGACCGGCATTCGGGAGGAACTGCTCGACGACGTCGATCCGGCGGCGATCAAAGCGAAGGCGGACGTCGTGTTCCTGGCTACGCCTCCGGGCGTTGCTTCGAAGCTTGTCCCGCAGCTGCTCGAGGCCGGCCTTAAGATCATCGATTTGTCCGGTGATTTCCGGCTGAAGTCGCCCGACCTCTACAAAGAGTGGTACAAGAAGGAAGCGGCCGACGAGGCGTATTTGAAGCGGGCGGTATTCGGGCTTCCCGAAGTGTACGGGGACAGCGTACAGGACGCGCCGTTCATTTCCAATCCGGGCTGCTATCCGACGGCGACGCTGCTCGGCCTCGTGCCCGCGGTGAAGGAAGGCTGGATCGATCCTTCGACGATTATTATCGACGCGAAGTCCGGCGTCTCCGGCGCGGGACGAGGCGCTTCGCTCGGTACCCATTACTCGGAGCTCAACGAGAACTTCCGCGCTTACAAGCTGAATCAGCATCAGCATATTCCGGAGATCGAGATGGTGCTGTCGGATATGGCCGCAAGGCCGGTCGTCGCGACGTTCTCGACGCATCTCGTCCCGATGACGCGCGGCATTATGTCCACAATGTACGCAAGCGTGCAGGGCGAGCGGAGCGCGCAGGATTTTATCGATTTGTACAAATCCTACTACGAAGGCCGTCCGTTCGTGCGCATCCGTCCGGAAGGCCAGTGGCCGTCCACGAAGGAAGTGTGGGGCTCCAACTACTGCGACATCGGCTTTGCCGTCGATAAGCGCACGGGACGCGTGACGATCGTATCGGTCATCGACAATTTGGTCAAAGGCGCGGCCGGCCAAGCGATTCAGAATTTGAATTTGATGATGGGCTGGGACGAGACGCTCGGCCTGCAGTTCGTGCCGGCTTATCCGTAATCGGCATCGAAGCAGTTAACGCACTCTTTCTTTTCACTCATACATGCGAAGGAGAAACGATTTTACGATGGGACAGGACAACTCGGCAAGTCCGTTCTCGGTCGTCGCGGACGGCTCGATTACGACGCCCAAAGGCTTTAAGGCCGGCGGGCTGCACTGCGGTTTGAAAAAAACGACGCGCCACGATCTGGGCGCGATCGTCTGCGAGGTGTCCGCTTCGGCGGCGGGCGTATACACGACGAACGTGTTCCAGGCGGCGCCGCTTGCGGTGACGCGGGAGAGCATCGGGGCGAGCGGCAAGCTGCGCGCGGTGCTCGTGAACAGCGGCAACGCGAATGCCTGCACGGGCAAGCAGGGCGAAGATGACGCGTACGAGATGCGCGCGCGCTTTGCCGAATCGATCGGCGTGCCGGCCGAGCATGTGGCTGTCGCTTCGACGGGCGTCATCGGCGAGCTGCTGAAGATGGACAAAGTGCGCGGCGGCATCGACGAGCTGCCCGTCCGCCTGGCAGGCGACCGCGCAGGGGCGGACGACTTCTGCCAAGCGATCCTGACGACGGACCTCGTGCAAAAGATGGTGTGCGTCGAGCTTGAGCTGGACGGCAAGCGCGTGTACGTGGCGGGGGCCGCTAAAGGTTCGGGCATGATTCATCCGAACATGGCGACGATGCTCGGCTTTGTCACGACGGACGCCGCGATCGGCAGCGAGGCGCTGCAAGGACTGCTGCGTCAGGCGACGGACCTGACGTTCAATATGATTACGGTCGATGGCGACACGAGCACGAACGACATGCTCGTGGCGATGGCGAGCGGCCTTGCCGGTAACGACGAGCTTACGCCGCAGCACGAAGGCTGGGCGGCGTTCGCGGCGGCGCTCCGCCACGTCTGCGAGGTGCTGGCGAAGGCGATCGCGCGCGACGGCGAAGGCGCGACGAAGCTGGTCGAGGTTCGGGTGAGCGGAGCGGTCAGCGACGATTCGGCGCAGGCGATCGCGAAGACGGTCATCGGCTCATCGCTCGTGAAGTCGGCCGTGTTCGGCGCGGACGCGAACTGGGGCCGCATCATCGCGGCGGTCGGCCGCGCGGGCCAGCCCGTCAATCCGGAGACGGTCGATATCCGTCTCGGCGATATTTTGACGTTGGAGCAGTCCCGTCCGGTCGCATTCGACGAGGAGATCGCTTTGGAGTACTTGAAGGGCGACACGGTCGTCATTCGCGTGGACCTTCATGGCGGCGACGGCCAGGCGACGGCTTGGGGCTGTGATTTAACCTATGATTATGTCCGCATCAACGCGGCCTATCGCACATAAGCAAAGTGAGCGCTGGAGGGTATGAGACGGTGACGGAACAACGGTTTGTGATGAAATGCGGAGGAAGCACGCTTGCGGCGCTTCCGGACGGTTTTTTTGACGAGCTGCGCTTGCTGCAGCTGGCGGACGTCCGCCCGGTGATCGTGCACGGCGGCGGACCGGCGATTTCGGAGACGCTCGGCAAGCTCGGCATCGAGACGGAATTCGTGAACGGCCTGCGCAAGACGAACGACGCGGTGCTCGACGTGGTGGAGATGGTGCTGGCCGGACGCATCAACAAGGAAATCGTGCGCAAAATTCAAACGAACGGCGCAAAGGCGCTCGGCCTTTCGGGCGTGGACGGTCTGCTGATCGAAGCGCGTCCGGTCGCGAACGCGGCGGAGATCGGCTTTGTCGGCGACGTGACGAACGTGAACGCGGCGATCATCGAAGGCGTGATGGGAATGGGCTACATTCCGGTTATTGCTCCGATCGGCATCGACGGCGAGGGCCAGCGTTACAACATTAACGCCGATACGGCCGCGGGCGCGGTCGCGTCGCATCTCGGCGTGGAGCGGATGATTGTCGTGACCGACGTTCCGGGCATTCTAAAGACGGTGGACGGCGAGAAGCGGGTGCTGCCGGTCGTCACGGTGGCGGAGATCGAAGAGATGATCGCAAGCGGCGAAATTTACGGCGGCATGATTCCGAAGGTGCGCGCGGCGATTCAGTGCATTCAAGGGCGCGTGCGCGAGGTCGTGATCGTGAGCGGCGAGGAGCCGGGCGTCTTGACGAAGGCGGTCCGCGAAGGCGGCGTAGGCACGCGGATCGTGCAAACGAACGAAGGGCAGGTGTAACAAAAGGTGAGCGAGACGCAAACGGCGTTAGAGACAGCATCGCATTCCTTATTTCCTACATACGCAAGATATCCGCTCGCCCTGGTCAAGGGCGAAGGAAGCTGGCTTTGGGACGACAAGGGGAACAAATACCTCGATTTCATGAGCGGCATCGCCGTAACGAACCTCGGCCACGCGCCGAAGCGGATCAAAGAGGCTTTGATCAAGCAGCTGGATGAGCTGTGGCACGTATCCAACCTGTTTCAAATCCCGAATCAGGCGGAAGCGGCGAAGCTCATTACGGATAACAGCTGCGCGGACGCGGTGTTTTTCTGCAACTCCGGCGCCGAGGCGAACGAAGCGGCGATCAAGCTGGCGCGGCGCTACAACCAGAATGTGCTGAACAACGGGCGCTGCGAGATCATTACGTTCGAGCAGTCGTTCCACGGACGCACGCTGGCTACGCTGACGGCGACGGGCCAGGCGAAGGTGAAGGAAGGGTTCGCGCCGCTGCCGGAAGGCTTCAAGACGATTCCTCTGAACGATCTTGCGGCGCTTCGGGCGGCCGTGAGCGACAAGACGGCGGCCGTCATGCTGGAGATGGTTCAGGCCGAAGGGGGCATCCATCCGGTCGACGCGGCTTACATGAAAGAGCTTGCTGCGCTTTGCGAGCGTGAAGGCATCCTGCTCATCGTCGACGAGATTCAGACGGGCATGGGCCGCACCGGCAAGCTGTTCGCTTACGAGCATTACGGCATCGAGCCGGATATCTTCACGATGGCAAAGGGGCTCGGCAGCGGCTTCCCGGTCGGCGCCATGGCGGCGAAGGAGAAGCTGCGCGACGGCTTTACGGCCGGCACCCACGGCTCGACGTTCGGCGGCACGCCGATCGCGACGGCGGTCGTGAAGGCGACGCTCGAGGCGATCGTAGGCGACGGGTTGCCGGAGCGAGCCGCGAGGCAGGGCGATTACCTGATCGCGCAGCTGCGCGGGAAGCTGGCCGGCAACGCATTCGTGAAAGAAGTGCGGGGCTTAGGTCTGCTCGTCGGCATCGAGTGCGCCGAGCCGATCGCGGATATTTTGAACAAGGCGCAGGAGCGCGGTTTGCTTGCCATCTCGGCGGGGCCGAACGTGATCCGACTGCTGCCGAATTTGCTTGTCACGAACGAAGAAATCGATACGGCCGTCGCGATTTTGGCGGAATTGCTGGAAGCGTAGCGGCCGAACGCTCTAAATAGAGCATTACCCCTGAAGGAGGGCACCTCATGCAAGGAACATTGAACGAGGAACTGGCGCTTAGCTTGAAAGGGCGCGATTTTCTCATGCTGGTTGATTTTACGCCGGAGGAAATCCGCTACCTGATCGATCTGGCGATCGATTTGAAGAAGAAGCAGAAGGCGGGCGAGCCGCATCAGCTGCTCAAAAACAAAACGCTCGGCATGATTTTCGAAAAATCGTCCACGCGCACCCGCGTCTCGTTCGAGGTGGGGATCTACCAGCTCGGCGGGCAAGGGCTGTTCTTGAGCGGGAGCGATCTGCAAATCGGGCGCGGCGAGCCGATCTGGGATACGGCGCAGGTGCTGTCGCGTTACCTCGACGGTATCATGATCCGCACGTTCGAGCACCGCAAGGTCGTCGAGCTGGCGCGCGGCGCGACGATTCCGGTCATTAACGGCTTGACCGACCTGTCCCATCCATGCCAGGCGCTTGCCGATTATCAGACGGTGCTGGAGCACAAAGGCCGCCTGGAAGGGCTGAAAATCGCCTACATCGGCGACGGCAACAACGTCGTGCATTCGCTCATGATGGGCGCGGCCAAGCTCGGCATGCATATGTCCGTCGCGACGCCGGAAGGCTACGAGCCGGATTCCGACATCGTGAAGCAGACGATGGACAACGCGGAGGAGACGGGTTCGCGCATTCAAATTTGCCGCGATCCGAAGGAAGCGATCGCGGACGCCGATATCGTCTACACGGACGTGTGGGCGAGCATGGGACAGGAAACGGAGCAGAAGGAGCGCGAGATCGCTTTTGCCGCTTACCAGGTGAACGAAGAGCTGACGAAATACGCGAAGAAGGATTATTTGTTCATGCACTGCCTGCCTGCGCACCGCGGCGAAGAAGTGAGCGAAGGGGTTATCGACGGCGACAGCTCGATCATTTTTGACCAGGCCGAGAACCGTCTTCATGCGCAAAAAGCGATCATGGCCGCGATTATGTCCTAATCCGGCTTCTCCATCCTAAATTCATTCGAAGGGAAGTTATCGATTATTATGGCAAAAGAAAAAATCGTGCTGGCCTACTCCGGCGGCCTGGATACATCGGTTATCCTCAAATGGCTGAAAGAAACGTACGACGCGGAAATCATCGCGTTCACGGCGGATATCGGCCAGAAGGACGAGCTTGACGGATTGGAAGCGAAGGCTCTCGCTACCGGCGCTTCGAAGGTTTACATCGATGACCTGCGCGACGAGTTCGCGAAGGATTTCATCTACCCGATGTTCCAGGCGGGCACGCTGTACGAAGGCCAATACCTGCTCGGCACCTCGATCGCCCGCCCGCTGATCGCGAAGCGCATGGTCGACATCGCCCGCGCGGAAGGCGCGACGGCGATCGCTCACGGCGCAACGGGCAAAGGCAACGACCAGGTACGCTTCGAGCTGACGGCCGCCGCCCTGGCGCCGGAGATCGGCGTGATCGCGCCTTGGCGCCTTGAAGCGTTCCGCGAGCAGTTCCCGGGCCGCGCGGAGATGATCGCCTACGCGGAGAAGCACGGCATTCCGGTGACGGCATCCGCGGCGAAGCCGTATTCGACCGATCGAAACCTGCTGCACATCAGCTTCGAGAGCGGCATGCTGGAGGATCCTTGGTTCGATCCGAGCGCCGAGGAGAACGAGGACATGTACGTGCTGAGCGTATCCCCGGAGAGAGCGCCGGACAAGTCGGAATACGTGGAGCTGACGTTCGAAGCGGGCAACTGTACGGCGATCAACGGCAAGGCGCTAAGCCCGCTCGAAGTAATGGAGACGCTGAACGAGCTTGGCGGCAAGCACGGCATCGGACGCGTCGACATGGTCGAGAACCGCTTCGTCGGCATGAAGAGCCGCGGCGTGTACGAGACGCCGGGCGGCACGATCCTGTTCACCGCCCATCGCAAAATGGAATCGCTGACGATGGACCGCGAGGTTATGCATCTTCGCGATTCGTTAATCGCCAAATACAGCCAGCTGGTTTATAACGGCTTCTGGTTCGCGCCGGAGCGTCTCGCGCTTCAGGCGCTCGTTACCGAGTCGCAGAAGAATGTCAGCGGTGTCGTTCGTCTCAAGCTGTACAAGGGCAATGTCATCGGCGCGGGCGTGCAAAGCCCGGTCAGCCTGTACAATCCCGACATCGCGACGATGGAAGCGGATCCTTCGCAAGCGTACGACCAAGGCGACGCTACCGGCTTTATCCGCCTGAACGCATTGCGTCTTAAGGTGTCCTCCGCAGTGACGAACAAGTAAGCTTGACGAAGGGGTGTATCGAATCAGTGAGCAAATTATGGGGCGGACGTTTCACGAAGAAAACGGACCAATTGGTTGAGGAATATACGGCGTCGATTATGTTCGACAAAGAGCTGGCCGAGGAGGATATCCAAGGCAGCCTGGCGCATGTGACGATGCTCGGCAAGCAGGGCATTCTGCCGGAGGGCGACGTCGAGAAAATCAAGGACGGCCTGCATCGCGTCCTGCAGCGCATTAAGCGGGACGACATCGAGTTCTCGATCGGCGATGAGGATATTCACATGAATATCGAGAAAACGCTGATCGACGACGTCGGCTCCGTCGGCGGCAAGCTGCACACGGGCCGCAGCCGCAACGACCAGGTCGCGACGGATATGCACTTGTGGCTTCGCAAGCGCGTCGTCGAATTCGTCGACATGCTGCACAAGCTGCAAGCGGCGCTCGTGGAGCAGGCCAAGGCGAACGTCGACACGATCGTTCCGGGCTATACGCATCTGCAGCGGGCGCAGCCGATCCTGTTCGCCCATCATCTGATGGCGTACGTCTCGATGTTCGGACGCGATATCGAGCGGCTGCAGGACAGCTACAAGCGGATCAACGTGCTGCCGCTCGGCGCGGGCGCGCTCGCCGGGACGACGTTCCCGATCGACCGCCACTTCGTCGCGAGCCAGCTGAAGTTCGACCGCGTGTACGAGAACAGCCTGGACGCGGTGAGCGACCGCGATTTTATTCTTGAGTTCCTGTCGCATGCTTCGATCATCATGATGCACCTCTCGCGCCTCAGCGAGGAGCTTATTCTATGGTCGAGCACGGAGTTCCGCTTCGTGGAGCTGGACGACGCGTTCTGCACGGGCAGCAGCATTATGCCGCAGAAGAAAAATCCGGACGTGCCCGAGCTTGTCCGCGGCAAAACCGGCCGCGTCTACGGCAACCTCGTCGGCCTCTTGACCGTATTGAAGTCGCTGCCGCTTGCGTACAACAAGGACATGCAGGAGGACAAGGAAGGCATGTTCGATACGGTGAAGACGCTGCAGGGCGCGCTTCAGCTGTTCGCGCCGATGATCGCGACGATGAAGGTGAACAAGGAGCAAATGCGCCAAGCGGTGAACCAGGACTTCTCGAATGCGACGGATATCGCCGACTTCCTCGTGAACAAGGGGCTTCCGTTCCGCCAGGCGCACGAGGTGATCGGCAAGACGGTGCTGTACTGCATCGAGCAGAACAAGTACCTGCTTGACCTGACGCTTGACGAGTTCAAGCAGTTCTCGACGCTGTTCGACGACCGCATCTATGCGGTGCTTCAGCCGGAGCAGGTCGTCAACGCGCGCAACGTCTACGGCGGCACGGCGAAAGCGCAAGTGGAAGACGCGATCGGCCGCGCCGATCAAGCGCTCGAAGCGACAGCCGCTTGGGTCTCGGAGTATCTCGAGCGCAGCAGGTAATAGGGGATGAACAAAACAGCTCAGCAGCAGCCGGAGACGGCTGACGGCTGAGCTGTTTTGGTTTGCGGGCAGCGGGAGTGCGCTCCTACAAACCATCCTCCAAAATAGATTCCGAAGGATCCGGCGTCGGCGTTGGCTCCGGCCCGCCTTTCATCGCCCCAACCTCCACGATCGTCGGCTGCGCCCGGTACGTATCGTGCGACACCTTCTCGCGCGATACGACCTCGCCGTCCCGCACGAAGGTGCGGTACGTGTCGACGACGTAGCCCGGCTTGCCTTGCTCGACCGTCACCCGTTGGCCGGGCGAGAGCTTATCGTTTACTTTCTCCTGCACGGCAGGCGCGACCGTCTTCAGCGTGACCGATTCGATGTCGTAACGAATATTATCCGGCATCGTGCCGAACAGCTTGACGGTGAGCTCGCGGTCCTTCACTTCGGTGCGGATGATCAAATGCTTGCCGGTCGTATTTTTGAAACGGAAGTTGATCGCCCCGCCCGCATAAGTCGCGTCCTGCCCGAGCGGCAGGTAGGCGACGGGGAGAGAGTGGTTGCGGCGTTCCACGATTTCGAGGCCCGAGCGGAGCACCGCGTTGTACAGCGTGCTCGACACCTGGCAGATGCCGCCGCCGATGCCCGGCACCAGCTTGCCGTTCAGGATGACCGGCGCCTCGCGGTATTCGTACAGCTCTTCCGCGCGGGCGATCAGCTTGCCGTAGTCGAATATTTCACCCGGCGCCAGATGCCAGTCGTTAAGCGCCTCGGCGGTTACCGTGACGTTATGCGCACGACCTTCGGCACTCGTTTTGAAGTCCGTCGAGAACTCGATGATTTTGCGATCGATGCCTTCGTCCTTCAGCTTCTCCAGCGTCACCTCCGGGTGGATGACGGCGACGGGCAGCTCCGCTTCGAAAGCTTCTTCCACGTCCGCGCCGATCTCCTCCCGCTCCAGTAAAATCCACTTTCCGACCTCCTTCGACAACGCCTTCATATCCAGTCGATAAGCATCGACATGCGGCTCATACCTGACCTCGTCGTTCGCGGTAATCGCGCGCGAGGCGTTCTTCGTTTCGCTGTTCTCGAGCCAGCCCCATTGCTTGCGGACGGCGGCGTCGAAAACGTCGCTGTTCCAGCTCTGCTCCAACGCGAAAGACTTTTCGAACTTGTAGCGGTGAACGGCGCGTTCCCACAAGTCGCCGTCCTGCAGCTTCGCGATCGCCTCCCTGACGCCGGAGAACTCGGCCTTGTACCCAAGCTCGGCGACCGACCAGCTCTTGCTGTCCGCCGCCCCCTTGGAGGCGCGGATCGTTATCGTGCGCTGCAGCAGCGATTCCTCGTATTGCTCGAGCAGCTTCAGCGCGTTCAGGATCGGCATCCCCCCGATGGGGATGCCGGCCGCTTCCGCCTTTGCCGGTACGGTGTTCTGGTTTGCGTAATTCCACACGAAACCCCATCCGACGGCGGCAACGAGGAGCAATGAACAAAGGACGATAAGGCCGATGTGAATTCGTTTTAAAATAGGGATCACTCCTTCCGGCGCATTCCAAATGAGACAGTCTTACATGTATATGCAGCACATGCGGATAAATTGTCTCCCGCCATAGCAGACCCGGATTCGACAATTGGTCAATTATGAGATTTGTGAAAAATGAGGAAGATGAGACGGTTGTGAAGGAATTCAGCGCAATCTGTCGAAATAGTACTACTGAAATACATACAGGATGTGATAATGTGATCGAAATGCAAGACATCTGGAAGACCTACGCCGATGGGACGCATGCTCTCCGAGGCGTATCTGTACGTATAGATCGCAACGAATTCGTCTATTTGGTCGGACCGTCGGGCGCGGGCAAGTCGACGTTCATGAAATTGATTTACCGAGAGGAAGTGCCCACCAAAGGGCAATTATCGGTTAACGGCTTTAACATCGGCAAGCTGAAGCCGCGCAAAATCCCGTTCGTCAGGCGGAACATCGGCGTCATTTTCCAGGATTTCAGACTGCTGCCCAAGCTGACGGTTTATGAAAACGTCGCCTTCGCCATGGAGGTCATCGAGGCGCCGCGGCGGATCATGAAGAAGCGGACGATGGAGGTGCTCGACCTCGTCGGCTTGAAGCACAAGCATGCCAGCCTTCCGGCCCAGCTGTCCGGCGGCGAGCAGCAGCGCGTCTCGATCGCGCGGGCGATCGTGAACAACCCGTCCGTCATCGTCGCGGACGAGCCTACGGGCAACCTGGATCCGGAGACGTCGGTCGGAATCATGAATTTGCTCGAGGAGATTAACTTCCGCGGCTCCACCATCGTGATGGCGACGCATAACAAGGAGATCGTCAACTCCATGCGCAAGCGCGTCATCGCGATCGAGAACGGCAACATCGTTCGCGACGAGGCAAGAGGGGAGTACGGCTATGAGGTTTAGCACGCTGCTCCGGCACCTGCGCGAAGGGGCCAAAAATATCATCCGGAACGGCTGGATGTCGTTTGCGTCGATGAGCTCGATTTTTATTTCGCTTTTCATATTGGGAACATTCTTCCTGCTGGCGATGAACGTCAATTCGATGGCCGGCCAGATGGAGAGCCAGGTCCAAATTCGCGTCTATTTGCAGCTGAATGTCGAACAAGCCAAGATGACGGAGCTGCAGAACAAGATCGGCAACCTGACCGAGGTCAGCAAAGTAACGTTCGTGTCCAAGGCCGAGGGGCTTGAGCTGCTCCGCAAAAACTTGGGCAAGGAAAACGAGGATTTGCTCGAGGGCTACGACAACGAAAAAAATCCGCTCCCGGACTCCTTTACCGTCGACGTCTACGATCCGCAATCGATCGAAGCGGCGGCGCAGCAGATCGACGCCATCAACAAGGCGGACGAGACGCAGCCCATTTCGAAAATCAAATACGGACAAGGCACGGTCGAGACGCTGTTCAAAGTTACGAATGCGGTCCGAAACATCGGCATCGTCATCGTCGTCGGACTGTCCGTGACCGCGATGTTCCTGATTTCCAATACGATCAAAATGACGATCCTCGCAAGGCGCCGCGAGATCGGCATCATGAAGCTGGTAGGCGCGACGAACTCGTTCATTCGCTGGCCTTTTTTTATCGAAGGCGCATTGATCGGCATCATAAGCTCGATCGTTACGACGGTTCTTATATTGATCGGCTATTCTCAGCTCGTGAAGCTGACGCAGATGGAAATGTCGCTGATGATGATCAAGCTTGTCACCCTAGAGGAGTCCGGGCTGCTGACCGCAGCGCTTCTCATCGGACTCGGTACGTTAATCGGCATTTGGGGAAGCACCATTTCGGTACGAAAGTATTTGAAAGTGTAGGTGGACGAAAACGTGCAAAAGAGAAAATGGTTATGGTTTGTCGCGGTCATGATGCTGTCGGCGTTCATCCTTCAGCCGACCGGCGGGGAAGCGGCATCCCTCTCGGACATTCAGAAGCAGCTTGAAGCGGCGAAGAAGGAAATGAGAGAGGCCGAGCGCAGGGCGGCGAACGCTCAGCATCAGGCGAACAGCGCGAAGAACGATGCGGCGAACGCCGAGAGCGAGAAGCACGATATCGAAGGGAAGAAGGTGGAGGCTCAAGCTTCCATCACCAACCTCCTCGCGGAAATCGATAACGTCGTGATCAACAAGACGAAAACGCAGGCGGAGCTTGACGCGAAGGAAGAGGAGCTGCTCCAGACTGGTCTCGAGCTGGAGCAGGCCGAGAAGCGCGTCATCGAGCGAGACAAGCTGCTGCAATCGCGGATGAGGCTCATGTACACGAACGGCTTCGTGTCGTATATGGACGTCTTGCTCAGCGCGACGAGCTTCAGCGATTTTATCGACCGGTTCGACGCCCTTCAATCGATTCTGACGCAGGACCGCGAAATTCTCGAGGAGCAGAAGAAAGAGAAGGAGCTCGTCGTCGTCAAGAAGGCCGAAGTGGAGAAGCAGCTCGGCGAGGTTCAGGAGATGTACGCCAGACTGGAGAAGTACCAGGATCATCTCGTGAAGAAGGAGCAGGAGAAGGAGAGAATGATCGCCAGCTACAACGCGAACATTCAGCAGCTGGATTCCAAGCTCGAGGAGATCGACGACCAGCTTGAAGAGCTGGAGGGAATCAGCAAGGAGCAGGAGGAGCTTCTGATGAAGCTCGCCTCGGAGGTGTCCAAGCTGAACGCCGAGAAGAACCGGATCGCCAACCCCTATACCGGAGGCAGGCTCGGCATGCCGATCAAAGACAACTACCGGATCAGCTCGGGCTTCGGCACGCGGATCCATCCGATCACGGGCAAGCGGCACACGCATACGGGCCTCGACTTCGCGGCTCCGCAAGGAACGGACATCTATGCGGCCGAGGACGGGGTCGTGATCGTGGCGCAAGTATGGAGCACGTACGGCAACTGCGTCATCATCGACCACGGCAACGGTCTGTGGACGCTTTACGCGCATATTCGCAACGGCGGCACTTTTGTGGAGAAGGGCGATACGGTCAAGAAAGGCGAAAATATCGCCGAAGTCGGCAGCACGGGCAACTCGACCGGCCCGCATTTGCATTTCGAGGTTCGCAAAAACGAGACGCCGGTCAATCCGAGCGGCTATTTGAAATAAGCGGCACTTATACGATAGCTTCGAATCTAAGGCAGCCCGCGTGGCTGCCTTCTTATTCAAAATCGGACGAATCGCAGGATTAGCCGGATCAGGCAAATAATTGCAAGCCGCTTGTCATATACTAGGGTGGTCTTGATTTCGAAGACCGTGTAAGGATTGAGAAGGTGGTGTAGAAAGGTGCAATTCAAAGGACGCACAGTATTCGCGTTCGTCATGCTGACGATGATCGCTTCCGTGCTCGTTACGCTGACGTGCGCGGATTTGATCTTGAAACGGGACGAGTCGTCGCCCTATGCGGTTACGGCCGCGGCGGCCTCCGAAGGCGACCGCTACAGGCTGCGGGACAATGAGCTGACGAAGCTGAACGCGGTGCTCGAATTGATCGAAACGAAGTACTTTCAAAAGGTCGACCGCGGCGAACTTCTCGACGGGGCGGTGAGCGGCATGATGGCGTCGCTGTCGGATCCGTACTCCGTTTATATGGAGAAGGACGAGGCGCAGCATTTTTCGGAATCGATCGAAGGCTCGTTCACGGGCATCGGCGCGGAGGTGACGATGGAGAACGGCCGCGTCGTCGTCGTATCGCCGATCAAGGGCTCGCCCGCCGAGCGTTCGGGCTTGCTTGCCAAGGACGTGCTCCTGTCCGTCAACGGCGAGAAGCTCGACGGCCTCAATCTGCAGGAAGCGGTGGCGAAGATCCGTGGGCCGAAAGGGACGAAGGCCAAAATTCAAGTGCAGCGGGCTGGCTTCTCGGAGCCGATTCAGCTCGTCCTCATTCGCGACGACATCGATGTCGAGACGGTCTACGCCAGCTTGAGGCCGGACGGCGTCGGCATTATCGAGATCCGCCAGTTCTCGCTGCATACGGCGGAACGGTTCAAGGAAGAGCTCGCCCGGCTCGAAGAGAAGGGCATGAAGGGACTCGTGCTGGACGTGCGCAACAACCCGGGCGGCGTGCTGCCGGTCGTCGTGGAGATCGCGGAGTCGTTCATGGCGAAAGGAAAAACGATCGTCCAGGTGGAGGACCGGGAAGGCAACCGGGAGAAGACGGTGTCGGGCGGGAAGAGCAAAACGTATCCGATCGCCGTTCTGATCAACGGCGGCAGCGCCAGCGCATCGGAAATATTGGCGGGAGCGCTGAAGGAAGGCGCAGGCGCCAAGTTGGTTGGAGAAACCTCCTTCGGCAAAGGGACGGTACAGGTCAGCTATAATAAGGCGCTCGGCGACGGCAGCCTCGTGAAGATGACGATAGCCAAGTGGCTGACGCCGGACGGTAACTGGATTCACGAGAACGGGATCAAGCCGGATATCGAGGTAAAGCCGCCGGGTCTGTATACGGTAGCAAGGTTGAATCTGTCGGAGACGCTGAAGCAGGATATGCTCGGCGAGCAGGTGAAGAGCGCGCAAATCATGCTGGGCGGCTTAGGCTACGAGCCCGGGCGCGAGGACGGCTATTTCGACGCCGAGACGGCGCAGGCCGTGAGCAAGTTCCAAGCCGAGCACGGCTTGACCGTGAGCGGTCTGGTCGACCGGAAAACCGGCGAGGCGCTCGAGAAGGCGGTTGTTAAATGGATTCAGGAAAAAAATAACGATAACCAGCTGCATGAAGCGATCAAGGCCGTAAGCAGGAAATAAACCGCGCATGTCGAAAACGTATAAGGTTGGCCCGACCGGGGTCAGCCTTTATTTTTTGCAATCAAGCCTGGACTCGAGCGGGGAGGATCGGAAAATTGGAGACGACGATGGAAGTGCTGCGGTTGGCGGGACGGGCGGCCGTCCAATTGGTTTCCCAGCCGTTTTATTATATCGCGGTTTTATTTATTATCCTGCAATATACGAGGCAAATCCGAATGGAGCGGCAGCTGTTCGCCGTCAAGCTCCGCCACTGGCCCGGTCTCGTCTTGAAAGCGCTGCTTGCCGGCGTTGCGATCGGCATCGGCGCATCCTTCGCCGGGGCATTCCTCGGCTTTGCCTTAAGCGCGCAAGCCGTCATCTGGCTGTGGGCGGTCGCCGCGCTCCTTATGCTCGTCCGCATACGCTATTTGTGCTTCGCCTATAGCGCCGGGATCATCGCGCTGCTTCAATGGCTGCTGGGGTGGACGACGCTGGCGGAGCGGGATGACTGGATCGGATCGCTCGCGGTCTCCCTTGCAGGGATCGACGCGGCCGGACTTCTCGCGCTCGTGGCGCTGCTCCATTTGGCGGAGGCGCTTCTTGTGCGCTGGCAGGGGGATCGGCTGTCGACGCCGCTTTTTGTGGAAGGGAAGAGGGGCAAGCTCGTGGGCGGCTATATGCTGCAGGGCTTCTGGCCGGTGCCGCTGCTCATGCTTGTGCCGTCTACAGCCGAAGGAGCGCAGGCGATCGAGCTGCCTTGGACGCCGCTCTTCGGCACGGCGGCCGGGTCGCTGGGGTGGACCGTCATTGCGCTGCCGATGATTATCGGCTTTACGGAGATGACCCGTTCGATGCTGCCGAAGGAGAAGGCGAGACATGCCGCGCGAGGGCTGCTCATCTACAGCGCGGCGTTAGCGGCCGCCGCGGTTCTCGCTTGGTGGCAGTCCGCGCTGCTCCCTGCAGCGGCCCTCGTCTCCATCATGCTTCACGAAGCGATGATTTGGCGCAGCCGCTATCTCGAGTCGGCCCGGACGCCGCTGTACGTGCATGACGCGAGAGGCTTGCGCATATTGGGCGTCGTTCCGGGAACGCCGGCGGATGCGATGGGTCTCGCGGCAGGCGAGATCGTGCAGAAGGTGAACGGCGTGCGCGTCCGCACGAAGGAAGAGCTGTATGAGGCGCTCGTCCAAAATTCGGCCTTCTGCAAGCTGGAGGTGCTGAACAACGAAGGCGAGCTGAAATTCGCGCAGCGGGCGAGATATGCCGGGGAGCATCATCAGCTCGGCGTCATTCTGGCGCCGGACGAGCAGGCGAACTTCTATGCTTCGTCCGGCCCGGCCTCGCTCATCGGGCTGCTGCGCAGCACGCGGGTATCGAGCCGGCGCGGCCAGGCAGCGGCATCCGGCAAGGAGCGGGCCGAGGTATAAAGAAAAAGGAAAGCGGCGGAGCCCGGTTGGGGCTCCGCCGCTTTTTTAACGCGTGTAAGGAGGATCAGTTCGTCGATTTCTTCTTACGGGTGAAGTACAGGCCGGCGCCCAGCGCGATCAGCATGAGGCCGATCAGCTGCCAGGACAGGTAGCTGTCTTCTCCCGTCTTCGGCAGTACCGATACGTCCGGTTGGCCATCGACCGTGCCGAGCGGAATTTCCTCCACGTCGACCTCGAAGAAAATTTCCTCCGCGTTGCCGTCGCCGTCCGTGACGATGACGGAGAACTTATCTTTGCCGACAAAGCCCGGCTTTGGCGTGTACGTCCACTTGCCGTCAGGCGTAACGGTCACGCTGCCGTTAGCAGGCTTATCGCCGACTGTAACCTTGCCGTCATCCGGCACTTCGACTTCGCCCGTGATCGGCGTATCTTCCTTCGTCTCCTCTTCTACAACGGGAGGCGTCGGGCTTGGAATAGTCGTATCCGGCGTAGGCGACGGAGTAGACGTGTCCGGTGTTTGCGACGGAGTAGTCGTATCCGGCGTCGGTGTCGGAGTAGTTGTGTCTGGCGTTGGCGACGGAGTAGTCGGATCCGGCGTTGGCGACGGAGTAGTCGTATCCGGCGTTGGCGACGGAGTAGTCGTATCCGGCGTTGGCGACGGAGTAGACGTGTCCGGCGTTGGCGACGGAGTAGTCGGATCCGGCGTCGGTGTCGGAGTAGTCGGATCAGGCGTCGGCGTCGGCGCGTCCGGATCTACTGTGTTCGAGATCGTAATCGTTTGTGCCACTTTAGAATTGATGGTTATGATTTGTTCATTGTCTGCAGGAAGGAGATAGCCTACAGGAGCCTTCGTTTCTTTTAAAATGTATTGCGAGTACAGCAGCGTCGGGAAAACGACCTTACCCGAAGCGTTCGTTGTCAGTTTGCCGACTACGGCACCGGTAGACTTACGGCGGAGCTCGAACTCGGCTCCTGAAAGGACCTTCGATGTATCCGACGCGTCGACCTTTGTGATCTCAAGGCTTCCAGTCAAGCCGGAGCCTGTACCCGAACCAGATGAGCGTTGGATGACGATTGGCGTCTCCTCGTTTTTAGTCACGGTGGTCACCCCGTTGCCCTCGAAGCTGACTTTATTGGTAATGGCAACGCCATGGGCCGCATCTGTCACGGTTCTATATTCGAGGATGTAAGCTGTCGTAATCGGATTAGGGTCGATGAAGCTGAGCGTGAACGTTTGTTTCCCGTCAGGCGCCGTGACGACATCAAGCTCATAATGGGTATCTCTCATTAATTCGGCTGCTTTCGACACGTTGCCGTTCGCTGCTACAGTAGTTGCAAATAATTTGAACGATTCCTCATCCAGTACCTGATTGCCGCTAGGCTCGTCAATGATTTTGGCATCGGCGACATGAGATTGTCCGCGATTGATTTGGATGGTCCAGTTCACGAAGTTAGGATCCGTTGCGTCCTGAGCTCCTGTTTTACGGATATATTCTCCGCCTTGCGGGATATTGACCGTATGCTTCAAGCTAGCTGAATAGCCGCCCACTCCAGATAGAACTGCGGTATTGTCTACTTTATTATTAATAAGTACTTGGTCGAGCGTTGTTTTGAATGTAATTTGATAAGGAGAATCGATAGGGTTCATGAAGTTGACGGTTAACGTGTTTTCATTAGCCTCGGACGGTTCGATGACCTCGTATTGACTCGGATCGACCGGTGCGCCGGTCGAAGTTCCGTTAGCCCCGCCGGTTAATGTCATGTGATGGATTTCCAAAGTTCCTGCTTGCAGCTTCTGGCCGGACAGGAGCTTGTCGGATACTGACGCATTGGCTATTTGCTTCTTGTTGTAGTTGATTCCGATATCCCAGGTGAGTTCTTTGGTGGTAGCGTTATAAGAACCTTTCTTATAACCGTTGTCTTTTGTATAAGTATCGGGATTGAACGTGTCTGAAAAATCTATGCTCTTCGTGGCGTCGGCCGTCGAACCGTCGATGGAAGTCCACGCTAGCGTCCCTTCATTGTAAAAAGTTCCGTTACTGTTTGCACTAGCATGTTTCCAGTCGTTATCGAACTTCGTTTTATAGGTGATGATATACTTTTTATTAACGACATGACCAGGATTGAAAGTTAAAGTGAACCCGGCTTTTTTGTCAGGCGCGCTCACCGCGTAAACGGATGAGATGACTGTCCCGGTATCAGCTTCCTTTACGGCTAATGTTTCCGGGATGAACTCAAGCCCGCCCTGTTCGAAAACGTCCGTAATGGATACGCCTTCAAGACTGTTATTGTTGCCGTTAATCACAATAGTCCAATCAACGGTTTTCGCGTCATAATCAGGATTGGAATCCGACTTTTTGGCAAATTGCTGCTCAAGCGCACGAGTGCCTGTTTTCGTGGTCGTTCCAGTTGTTACTTCGTTATGAATCGTTGAATTTGCATAAACGTGGCCATCCGCTTTTGTTTTGTAAGAAATTTTGTAGGCCGAGTCGATCTCGGAATTGAACTTAAGATCGAAACCTTCTTTGCCGCCGGATGCCGTAACAGGAGTGACCGTGTATTCAGAAGCATCGACCAAGCCGTCTTCTGATGCGGTACCGTTGTCGTTGATTTTCATCTGATGGACGACGATGCTGTTCGCTATCAATTGCTGAGAATCGTCGAACCGGTCTTGAAGCAGAGCATCATCCGCCGCGATAGTCGTCTCGCCGTAATTGTACGCGATCGCCCAGTCGACGGTTTGAGTAGCGGAGTTGTAACCGGTCGAACTTTTCCCAAGGAGCTCGCCCCGCGGCGTGTCTACGGTATCCTCGGCGGTCGCGTCCGTAATATTGTCGCCCGAAAATGTCGCTTCGTTTGTAAAGTCCGTTGCGGTACCGTCCAAAATCGCAGTCGTAAATTCAATCCGGTACGCTTTGTCGATGGTGCCGAGTCCTACCGTGAAGTCGTCCGTGCCGTTGATTTTGCCGACGGTGAATCCTGTTGTGATTTCTGATCCTTTGTCAGCCGTACCGTCAATATTGACGTTAAGGTTATACACCTTGACGGAGTCCGCTTTTAGCGCAAGACCGCTTGGAATCGGATCCGTTACCAAAGCATTCGTGACGCGGCCCAGGCTTTTGTTGACATCGATCGTCCAATTGATGTTCTTTGCGTTTTTCACCCTGTCGGTCTTACCGGACTTCGAAATCGGTGAGCCTCCCTTAGGATTGAATAGCAGGGTAACGGTCTGCTCACCGCCGTTAATTTTGAACTTAATTTCCTCAGTCGTTTGCTTGATGACGGTGCTCTGCTCGAATTCGGTGAAAAATTCGAGGGTTCCTTGTACATTGGAACGTTCCTTAATTAAATTGTTAAAAGTCATGACGACTTCATTGTCGCTGCTAGAGTCGCTCGTCTTCGTGACCGTAAAAGTTCCAATTTCTTCGCCATTAAATTTCAGAGGCTCTGTGAAGCCGTTATACAGCTTGAAAGCTTTCGGAAGCAAAAACTTGAACGTATCGCCCGCTTGGTAAGGGTGATCGTTAGGCAAAGCCCATTCATAATACAAACGTACTTTATCGTCAGGGTCGATTCGGAAGTCCGGATTGGATATGACGCCCGTCCCGGAATCGTATACCGAAGCGATAACCGTCCGTGCGGGGTCGTCCTTTACAATCGAAACTTTCGTCAGTATATTTTCCGTAATTTCGTTTCCTGCCGCTTCGACTTGCTTCAATACGCCGGCATAATTGGCATACTGAAACAAGAGCAATAACGCGATGATGAGCGCAGCCGATTTCTTTCTCACGTCTCTTACCTCCGTACCTATCAATGTAATAGTTTAAAATGATTGCCGTTCCGATAACGGAAGGCTAAAATACAAGGGAACCTCCTTTATCCATCAAAGTACGACTTTTTATAACATCCTTTGTATTGTACTGTATCGAAATATACAAAATCTGAAAAATACTGTCTAAACATGACGATGTCGAAGTCGTTAAAATGTTAGAGATTTTCCGATATGATTGAATAGAACGGTTATAATGAATTCATTCGTTGCCAAGCGACAACAAGAGGTGAAGAAATGAGATTCATGTTGGTAGACGACGAGAGGCTGGCGCTTCTTCAATTGGAAAAGCTGCTTCGCGAGGTCGTAGACACCGCGGAAGTCGAGGCGTTCCAGGATCCGGAGGAAGCGCTTGCGCATGCAGCCAAGGCGAGGCCGGACGTCGTTTTTTTGGATATTCACATGCCTGGCCTGTCGGGCTTGCAGGCGGCGGAACTGCTGCAGGTTTCATGTCCCGATGCGGCCATCGTGTTCGTAACGGCCTATGACGAATACGCCATCCAAGCGTTCGAGGTAAACGCGGTCGATTATGTATTGAAGCCGATTCAGAAGCAGCGCGTGCACAAAACGGTCGAGCGTTTGCTGAAGTTGAAACCCGAACGTGTAGACAATGGGCCGGCCGATCAGACGCCTAAAACGATCTATTGCCTTAAGACCTTGAGATTTCAATCGCGTGGGAAATCGCCCGAGGTGCCGAAGTGGCGAACGGCGAAGGCGCAGGAAATGTTCGCGTACCTGCTGCATCATAAAGGACAAATCGTGCACAAGTCGACGCTTCTGGACCTGTTCTTCCCCAGAATGGATCTGAAGCGGGCAATGGCCCAGCTGTATACGGCGATCTACCAAATCAGGCAATGCCTGCACGCGGCGGGAATGGTCGTTTCGATTCAAAATTCAAGCATTCAGGAAGGGTATATCCTGGAGATCGGCGAAGCGCTGCTGGACAAGGAGCAATGGGAGCAGAGGGGAGCCAGGCTGGGGATGGAGGTTGTTGCTAACCCGAATGAACGGTTCGAATGGCTTATGTCGTACGAAGGCGATTATTTGGAGGATCACGGCTACGTATGGGCGGAGCATGAAAGCGAGCGGCTTCGGCGATTGTGGCTTAGCCACGCGCGCGAGCTGGGGCTCTATTATTTGAAGGCGGATCGCGGACACGCGAGCACGGTTCAGCTCTACGAGCGCATCCAGCAGATCGATCCTTACAGCGAGGAGGAGGCTCTGATTTTATTGCGGCTGTACGATGAAAAAGGACAGTTCGATAAGGTCGCCGCCTATTACGAGGAGCTCAACGAGAAGATGGAATCGGAGCTTGGCCTGTCCATCCCCGTGCAGATCGGACTATGGTATCGGCAATGGCTGGAGGAGAGAGCCGGGAAGATCGCGAGCCGCGGATAACCTCGCGCCGGCGGAAGAAGCCGCGATCTTGCACCTTTTTAGATTAAAGAGTATAATGGAACGGGAACAAACATTCTTATTTTTGAATGGGCAAATGTAGAGAATTCATTTTCTTTGACTATACTGGTAACAGAACTTGAGGAATGACGGAGGTGGATGACGGCCGTGAGCGAGCTTATTAAGGAACCGAAGCCGTTCGAGATCATATCGGAGTATACGCCGCAGGGCGATCAGCCGAAGGCGATCGAGGAGCTGGTAGAAGGCGTCAAGGCGGGTAAGAGGCATCAGACGCTGCTGGGCGCGACCGGGACGGGCAAGACGTACACGATTGCCAATACGGTGGCGAAGCTGAACCGGCCGACGCTGGTCATCGCGCACAACAAGACGCTGGCCGCGCAGCTGTGCAGCGAGTTCAAAGCCTTTTTCCCCAACAATGCCGTGGAATACTTCGTAAGCTACTACGACTATTATCAACCGGAAGCCTACATTCCTTCTACGGATACGTTTATCGAGAAGGATTCGAGCATCAACGACGAGATCGATAAACTGCGCCACTCCGCGACGAGCGCCCTCTTCGATCGCCGAGACGTCATTATCGTCGCGAGCGTCTCGTGCATCTACGGCCTCGGCTCGCCGATGGAATACGGCAGCCTGGTCCTCTCGCTGCGCGTAGGGATGGAGAAGCCTCGCGACGCGATCCTGCATAAGCTGGTCGACATTCAATACTCGCGCAACGACATCAGCTTCACGCGCGGCACGTTCCGCGTGCGCGGCGATATCGTCGAGATCTTCCCGATCGCGAATAACGAGCGGGCCATTCGGGTCGAATTGTTCGGGGACGAGATCGAGCGCATCTCGGAAATCGACGTGCTGACCGGAGAGATCGTCGCCGAACGCGAGCATATCGCTATTTTCCCGGCCTCTCACTTCGTTACGCACGAGGAGACGATGAAGCTGGCTCTGGTCAACATCGAGCGCGAGCTGGAGGAGCGTCTCGCCGAGCTTCGCGGGGAAGGCAAGCTGCTGGAAGCGCAGCGGCTGGAGCAGCGGACGCGCTACGATTTGGAGATGATGGCCGAGATGGGCTTTTGCTCGGGCATCGAGAACTACTCCGGACCGCTGACGTTCAGGGAGCGCGGGGCTACGCCGTACACGCTGCTCGATTATTTCCCTGACGACATGCTGGTCGTCATCGACGAGTCGCACGTGTCGCTGCCCCAGATTCGGGCGATGTTCAACGGCGACCGGGCGCGGAAGGAAATGCTCGTCAATCACGGCTTCCGCCTGCCGTCCGCGATGGATAACCGGCCGCTTCGCTTCGAGGAGTTCGAGGAGAAGACGAAGCAGCTCATTTACGTATCCGCCACGCCCGGCCCTTACGAGCTGGAGCATTGCGATACGATGACGGAGCAGATCATCCGTCCGACGGGACTCATCGATCCGATCATCGAGGTGCGCCCGACGAAGGGGCAGATCGACGACTTGCTGCATGAAATCCGCGATCGGATCGCGAAGGACGAGAGGGTTCTCGTCACGACGCTGACGAAGAAGATGGCGGAGGATTTGACGGACTACATGAAGGAGATCGGCATCAAAGTCCGTTACCTTCATTCCGATATTAAGACGCTCGAGAGGCTTGCGATCCTGCGCGACCTCCGGCTCGGGGTTTTCCATGTGCTGATCGGGATCAATCTGCTACGGGAAGGCCTTGACCTGCCGGAAGTATCGCTCGTCGCGATACTCGACGCGGACAAGGAAGGCTTTCTTCGCTCCGACCGCTCGCTCATCCAGACGATCGGGCGGGCCGCGAGGAACAGCGAAGGCCGCGTCATCATGTACGGCGACAAAATCACCGATTCGATGGATCGCGCGATCAAGGAGACGGAGCGCCGGCGCGCGATTCAGCTGGCGCATAACGAGAAGCATGGCATTACGCCTCAGACGATACGGAAGAAAGTCCTCAACGTCATCGAGGCTACGAAGGTAGCGGAGCAGAAGTCCGACTACTTGACCGGGGCGGACGCCGACAAAATGTCCAAAAAGGATCGCTTGGCGCTTGTGGAGAAGCTGGAGGCGGAGATGAAGGAAGCGGCGAAGAGCTTGCAGTTCGAGCGGGCCGCGGAGCTTCGCGACGCGCTGCTTGAGCTTCGCGCCGAGATGGGATAGTAGGAGGAGAGAAGAAATTGGCTAGCGATAAGATCGTCATTAAGGGCGCGCGCGCCCACAATCTCAAAAACATAGACGTCACGATACCGCGCGACAAGTTCGTCGTCTTAACCGGGCTGAGCGGATCGGGCAAATCCTCGCTTGCGTTCGATACCATTTATGCCGAGGGCCAGCGCCGCTACGTGGAGTCGCTGTCGGCTTACGCCCGCCAATTTCTCGGGCAAATGGAGAAGCCCGACGTCGATTCGATCGACGGGCTGTCCCCGGCCATCTCGATCGACCAGAAGACGACGAGCCGCAACCCTCGCTCTACGGTGGGCACGGTAACGGAAATTTACGACTATCTTCGGTTGCTGTTCGCGCGCATCGGCAAGCCGCACTGCCCGGAGCACGGCATCGAGATTACGTCGCAGACGGTCGAACAGATGGTCGACCGCATTATGGAATATCCGGAGAAGACAAGGCTTCAAATTTTGGCTCCGATCGTCTCGGGGCGCAAGGGCGAGCATGCGAAGCTGCTGGCCGACATCCAGAAGCAGGGCTTCGTGCGCGTTCGGGTGAACGGCGAGCTGAGGGAGCTTAGCGAGAAGATCGAGCTCGAGAAGAACAAGAAGCACAGCATCGAGGTCGTCGTAGATCGGATCGTCGTGAAGTCGGACGTCCACGGCCGGCTGGCCGACTCCCTCGAAACGGCACTAAAGCTGGCCGAAGGAAGAGTGCTCGTCGACATCATCGATCAGGAGGAGCTGCTGTTCAGCTCGAATCTCGCATGTCCGGAATGCGGGTTCAGCATCGACGAGCTGGAGCCGCGCATGTTCTCCTTCAACAGCCCGTACGGCGCCTGCCCGGAATGCGACGGCTTGGGCGTGAAGATGATCGTCGATCCCGAATTGCTGGTGCCGGATGCTTCGCTTACGATCGAAGAAGGCGCCTTCCAGGCATGGGTCGGAAGCACGTCGAACTATTACCCGCAATTTCTAAGCGCCGTTTGCGTTCATTACGGTATCCCCCAGAACGTGCCGGTGTCGGAGCTGTCCGCCGAACAGATGAAGAAGCTTCTGTACGGAACCGGCGGAGAGCGCGTCCGATTCCTCTACGAGAACGACTTCGGCCACCGCAAGGAAGCGTACGTTCCGTTCGAGGGCATCGTCAACAACCTGGAGCGCCGGTACCGGGACACGGGTTCTGACATGATGCGCGAGCATATCGAAGGCTATATGAGCGCCAAGCCTTGCGGATCATGCAAGGGCCAGCGCCTGCGCAAGGAAAGTCTCGCCGTCACGATCGGCGCGCAGAACGTCGCGCAGGTCACTTCGTTGTCGATCGGGGAAGCGAGCCGCTATTTCGAAGGGCTGAAGCTGATCGACAAGGAGCG
Source organism: Paenibacillus arenilitoris (assembly GCF_014705655.1). GTDB lineage: Bacteria > Bacillota > Bacilli > Paenibacillales > Paenibacillaceae > Pristimantibacillus > Pristimantibacillus arenilitoris. The sequence goes on from NZ_JACXIY010000009.1 coordinate 149,372, forward strand.
GACGATCGCGGGTCTTATTTTGAAGGAAATTAACAGCCGGCTCGGGTTCCTCGTCAACGTCGGACTTGAATATTTGTCGCTAAGCCGAGCAGCGGGCACGCTATCGGGCGGCGAAGCGCAGCGGATCCGGTTGGCCACCCAAATCGGATCCAGCCTGATGGGCGTCCTCTATATCTTGGACGAGCCGAGCATCGGGCTGCATCAGCGGGATAACGATCGGTTGATCCAGACGCTGGAGCATATGCGCAATCTGGGCAATACGCTCATCGTCGTCGAGCATGACGAGGATACGATGCTCGCGGCCGATTACATTATCGACATCGGACCGGGCGCCGGCATTCACGGGGGCAAGGTTATCGCGCAGGGAACGCCGAAGGAAGTAATGGCGGACGATAACTCGCTTACGGGCCAATATTTGAGCGGCCGGAAGTTCATCGAGGTGCCGGAGGAGCGCCGCAAGACGAACGACAAGTGGCTCGAGGTTCGCGGCGCGAAGGAGAACAACCTGAGGAACGTCAACGTCAAAATCCCGCTCGGCGTGTTCTCCGCCGTGACGGGCGTATCCGGCTCGGGCAAATCGACGTTCGTTAATGAAATTTTGTATAAGACGCTTGCGCGGGACTTGAACAAGGCGAAGGTTCGCCCTGGCCAATACAAAGAACTTCGCGGCCTTGAGCATTTGGAGAAGGTCATTGACATCGATCAGTCGCCGATCGGCCGGACGCCGCGCTCGAATCCGGCAACCTATACGGGCGTGTTCGACGATATCCGCGACTTGTACGCCAGCACGAACGAGGCGAAGGTACGCGGCTACAAGAAGGGCCGGTTCAGCTTCAACGTGAAGGGCGGCCGCTGCGAAGCCTGCCGCGGCGACGGCATTATTAAGATCGAGATGCACTTCCTGCCGGACGTTTACGTTCCTTGCGAGATTTGCAAAGGCAAGCGTTACAACCGCGAGACGCTGGAAGTGAAGTACAAAGGGAAAAACATCGCGGAAGTGCTGGAAATGACGATCGAGGACAGCTGCGTCTTCTTCGAGAATCTTCCGCGCATCCATCGCAAAGTGCAGACGTTGCTCGATGTCGGTCTCGGCTATATGAAGCTTGGTCAGCCGGCGACGACGCTGTCCGGCGGCGAAGCGCAGCGCGTGAAGCTGGCGGCGGAGCTGTACCGCAGGTCGACGGGCAAGACGCTTTATATACTGGATGAACCGACGACCGGCTTGCATGTCCATGACATTGACCGGCTGCTGACCGTGCTTCACCGGCTGGTCGATTCGGGCGAATCCGTGCTCGTTATCGAGCATAATCTGGACGTCATCAAGACGGCCGACTATCTTATCGACCTCGGTCCGGAAGGCGGCAACGGCGGCGGAACGATCGTCGCGACCGGCACGCCGGAGCAGGTCATCAAGGTCGAGCAGTCGTATACCGGCAAATATTTGAAGCCGGTTCTGGCCCGCGACCGTGAACGGACGATCGCGAGACGCAAGGAACTGGAGCAGGTAGCTGCCGCAGCAGAATAAACCGTCAGGAGGGCGCATCGCTGTCGATCTTCGGATCTTCGGGCGATGAGCCCTCTCTTTTTTCGGCAATAACGGAAAGGAGCAACACCAGTGGGGGATAGGAGTAAATTTGGCTTCTATCAAAAAAGGGTGAAAATAGACAAAAACCCGCTGGCGGGAACGGCATAAGCCTAGTCCGCCAGCGGGTTTTAACATTTTGCAATAGGGTTTAACTAGCCAAAATTTCGGTCAGCTTTTCTTGGAAAGCAGGTACGCCTACGCGATTAACGAAGGCGTGGAAGCTTTCGCCGCTGCTCCGCTGCTCCTTGTAGAACTCGATCAACTGCTTCAGCACGCTGCCGACGTCGCTGCTCTTCACGCGCCCTTTGAGCGCTGTATTGAACTTGGCGTCCGGACCGAGGATGCCTCCGACGGCAATGTCGTATGCGTCGACCATGCCTTCCGGCGTCTTGACGAGCGAGCCTTGCAGGCCGATATCCGCGATATGCTTCTGGCCGCAAGCGTTCGGGCAGCCGATAAAGTGAATGCGGATCTTCTCGTCCAGCTCGACGTTCTCATCCAGGTATTGCGCGACGACGCGGGCGAATTCCTTCGTCTCTACGATCGCCAGGTTGCAGAATTCGTTGCCCGTGCAGGATACGGTACGGCTCATGAAATGCTTCGGATTCGGCGACAGGCGGTTAAACACGGGTGCTTGAAGCGCCTCTTCCACCTTGTCGTCCGGCACTCCCGCGATAATAATGTTTTGCGACATCGTCGTGCGGATTGTGCCGTCTCCGTATTTGTCCGCGATATCGGCAAGCTGCTCGAATTCGTTGGAATTCGTGCGGCCGACCGGAACGTTCAGGCCGATGTAATTCAGGCCGTCCTGCTTCTGCGGGTGAACGCCGTCAAAGTAAGCGGCTTGCCAGCCGGCCGTTTTGTCTTCGCCGCGCGAAGGCATGTCGCCGATAATTTCGACCAGCTTCTCTTTGAACTTCTCCGGACCCCAGTCCGCGACCAAATATTTCAGGCGGGCCTGATGGCGCTTCTCGCGGTACCCGTAATCGCGGAAAATCGTCGTAACGCCGATGGCTACCTTCAATACTTCCTCCGGACGCACGAACATATCGATCGGCTTCGCCAAATGCGGCTTAGCGGACAGGCCGCCTCCGACGAAAAAGTGGAATCCGATTACCTCTTGGCCGTCGATCACCTTAGTTGCAGGGACGAAGGCAAGGTCGTTGATCTCCGCGTTGGCGTTGTTATAGATATTGGCAGAGATGGACATTTTATATTTACGAGGCAGGTTCGAGAAGTCGCGGTTCATCAGGAAGAAATCGTTCACTTCACTCACGATCGCCGTCGTATCCATCAACTCGTTCTTGTCGATACCCGCCAGCGGATTGCCTACAATCGTTCTCGGGCAGTCGCCGCAAGCTTCGTAGCTGTAAAGGCCGACTTGCTCAAGCCGTTTGAAAATATCGGGCAGGTTCTCGACCTTCAACCAGTGATACTGAATCGCTTGCCTAGTCGTGACGTCGATCAGATCGCGGCCGTAATCGCGGCCAATCGAAGCGAGCATGCGCGCCTGCTCGGACGTCATAATGCCGCTGTTAATCCGGATGCGCATCATGAAGTGGCCGTCGCGCGGCTTTTGCTCATAGACGCCCGCCCATTTGAAGCGGTTCATATCGTCTTCCGGAATCGAGGAATACCCTTTCTGGGAATATTCTTCAATGATGGTGCGGATGACGTCGAGACCGTCCTTCTCCATCTTCACAAATTCGAATTTATTCAATTTGGACGGATCGTTCATCCAAATCGGTTCGTAAGCCATTGTCATGTCCCCCTTGTAAGTGTCAAGCATGCCTATAAATTCCGACGTTCTTAGTATGAATATACTACGATGATGGTAACATATTTTAGGTATGGGTACAATGAAATGGCGCAGGTCATCCATAAGACTTTATTATGCGATTGATTGGCTTTTATTATATTGAAGCGATCATTCGAAATTCGTGACAAAGTTGTTACGAAACCGGATTCGGACTTGCGTCCGCGGCAACTTGAAGCTAACATAGAGTAATATAGGCTACGTGCGAAAAAAAGGAGGTCCCTTCATGTTTTTGGCAGAAGAAGCAGCTCAGGCGGCCAGCAAAATCAATACGTTCGATTGGTTCATGCTCGCGTTCACCATACTGATTGCAATCGGCTTCGTTCGACTGCTCGGCGCCCGTCCCAAAAGGAACTTGTTCGCTATCGGATTCACGGCGGTAGCGCTCATCCTGTTTCTGGTCATCGACTACATCATGATCACGAAGGTTTGGTTAGCTTAAAAATAGGGAAACAAAAGGTCTGCCGGACGCATCCGGCAGACCTTTTGTTGTCAAAATTATACCCACCACATTTCGCCAAGCGGCTCGCGGATCAGGATTTGCTGAAGGTTTTGAACGGCTTTCGTGAAGCCTTCGTCAACGGACATCAAGCCGTCTTCGTGCTCGATGCTGACGACGTAGTCGTAGCCGACGAGGCGGAGCGCGCTGAGGATGTCAGCCCATGTCTTCAGGTCGTGTCCATAGCCGACGGTACGGAACTGCCAAGCGCGGTCAAGCATGAGCGCGTAGGATTGCATGTCCGTTACGCCGTGATGGTTGACGTTGATCGGATCGATCGTCGTATCCTTCGCGTGGAAGTGATGGATGGCGCCCGCGCGGCCAAGAATATGTACCGCTTGCACGGGATCGATGCCTTGCCACCACATATGGCTCGGATCCAGGTTGGCGCCGATTGCGCTGCCAGCCGCTTCGCGGAGGCGAAGAAGCGTCGCCGGGCTGTGCACGGAGAAGCCGCCGTGAAGCTCGAGGCCGATTTTGACCCCTGCCGCTTCGGCCTGTTTGCCGATTTCGGACCAATATGGAATAACTTTCGCTTCCCATTGCCATTTCAAAATATCTTGATAATCGTTCGGCCATGGCGCAACCGGCCAGTTCGGATACTTGGCATCCTCGTGATCGCCCGGGCAGCCGGAGAACGTGTTGACGACCGGTACTTCGAGACGGTTCGCGAGCTCGATCGTTTTGCGGATCACGCCGTCATGCTCGGTGGAGATCGCCTTCTGCGGATGCAGCGGATTGGCGTGGCAGCTGAGCGCGCTGATGATCAAACCGCGCGATTCCACCGCCTGTTTAAACGCTTTCAGCTTAGCCTCGTCCGCAAGCAGCGCGTCAACGTCGCAGTGCGCGTTGCCCGGGTAGCCGCCCGTTCCGATCTCGATCGCTTCAAGCCCTTTGGAGGCGATGTAGTCGAGCGCTTCTTCGAAAGGCTTCTGAGCAAATAAAACGCTGAATACTCCTAATTTCATCGAATCATATACCTCCCAAAATCCACCGAATGGATTGTTTTAGCAGTCTCTTCTAGTATACCACTTCCGTCTAAGGAACACATAATCCAAACGACATTTGACAAAATCGCATAATAACAAAGCAAAACAAGAATAGAGCGGCAGAGGGGCCGTTCGACGTCAGACTATGTTCCTAGTAATAGAATAATACTTGTTTAGCTATTTAGTAGAAGGTGATACTGTTAAGGGGCTAGCCGACTGGCAGCAATGTGTGGTGGAATAGAGAGTCGCGGTTTGATACACTGATAGAAGCAACGGCGCCAGCCGTTTACGCGAGGAATGAGAGGGATTAACGAATAGATGAAAACAACCTTAAATAGATCGGATGTCGAGCTGCTGGCTCCGGCCGGCGATTGGGATTGCATGCGGGCGGCCGTGGCCAACGGCGCCGATGCGATATTTTTCGGCGTGGAGAAGTTTAACGCCCGCGCCCGCGCGAACAACTTCCGCAGCGAGGAGCTGCCGGAGATTATGGCGTTTCTTCATACGTACGGCGTCAAGGGCTTCCTGACGTTCAATATTCTCGTGTTCGAGGACGAGCTGCGGGACGCGCAGAAGCTGATCGAGATGTGCATCGACGCGGGCGTCGACGCGGTCATCGTGCAGGACTTGGGGCTCGTGAAGCTGATCCGCGAGCTGTCGCCGGACTTTCCGATCCACGGCTCGACGCAGATGACGATCACGTCGCCGGAGGCGGTCGAATTCACGAAGCCGTTCGGACTGGAGCGGGTTGTGCTCGGCCGGGAGAATAACCTGAAGCAAATTCGCACGATCGGCGAGCAGGCGAAGCTGCCGATGGAGGTGTTCGTGCACGGCGCGCTTTGCGTATCGTACTCCGGGCAATGCCTCACCTCGGAAATGTGGGGCGGCCGCTCCGCGAACCGCGGCGAATGCGCGCAAGCTTGCCGGCTGCCGTACGATCTGCTGGTCGACGGCGAGGTGAAGCCGATGGGAGACATCGCCTACTTGCTGTCGCCGAAAGATTTGGCGGCGATCGATATCATGCCGGAGCTCATCGAAGCGGGCGTCACGTCGTTTAAAATCGAAGGGCGCCTCAAAAGCCCGGAATATGTCGCGAACGTCGTAAGCAAATATCGCCGTGCGATCGACAACTATTTCGAGGGAGACTTATCGAAGCCGTCCGCCGAGGATGTGCGCGAGCTGCAGCAAAGCTTCTCGCGCGGCTTTACGCACGGCTTCCTGCAAGGAACGAACAACAAGCAGCTGGTCGAGGGCACGTTCCCGAAAAGCCGTGGCGTCTATCTTGGCAGAGTCGAACGCATTATGCGCGACGCGGTTACGCTGCGGATCGAAGCGCCGCTGAAGCGCGGCGACGGCATCGTGTTCGACGCGGGCGACCCTACGAAGAAGGAAGAGGGCGGACGCGTCTACGACATTCGCCGCCAAGGCGTGAAGATCGAGGGCGAGGCGCAGGAAGGCGTCGTGATTGAACTCGTCGCCGGCCGCAACGACGTTGATCTGCGCAAGGTGCATGTCGGCGACCGCGTCTGGAAGACGAGCGATCCGGCGTTAGACAAGCGGCTGCGCGCAACGTTCGAGACGGAGAAGCCGTACCGCGTGTTCCCGCTGCATATCCGCGTCTCCGGCGAGCTCGGAGCGCCGCTGCGCACCTGGTGGACGGACGTTCAGAAAGGAACGACGGTTGAAGTCGCGTCCGAGCTGCTGCTGGAGCAGGCGCAGAAGCGGCCGATGGACGCGGCGCTGCTGGAGGATCAGCTCGGACGGCTCGGCGGGACGATCTATCAGCTCGACAAGCTGGAGGTCGACTTGCAGGGCGATTTGATCGTACCGATCCGCGAACTGAACCGAATGCGCCGCGAAGCGGTCGAGCAGCTGGCAGGCGAGCGCCCGAAGCCGCCGGTCTACGTCAAAAATAAAGTGAACGCGTTCGCGGATGCCTATGCCGGAGGCAAGGACATTACCGCTCCGCGAAGCGGCAAGAATGCGAAGCTGACGGCGCTCTGCCGCAGCCTCGAGCAGGTGCAGGCCGCGGTCACAACCGATGTCGCCTACATTTACGCCGATTTCGAATTCATTAAGCAGTTCCCCGCCGCGGTCGCGGCCGCCCGCGAGGCGGGCAAGCCGATCGCGCTGGCGACGCCGCGCATCCATATGCCGGGCGAGAACGGCTATCACGCGAATATATTGAAGCTGCAGCCGGACGCGGTGCTCGTTCGGAACACGGGGGCGCTCTACTATTATTTGAGGGCGCGCGCCGCGAATCCGGAGAAGCCGTTCCCTAAGCTGATCGGCGACTTCTCGCTTAACGTGGCGAACCATAAGGCGGTTAACCTGTTCGCCGAGGTCGGCCTCGACCTGATTACGCCGTCGTACGACCTTAACATTCAGCAGATGGTCGATCTGCTCGAGCACGCGGACACCTCGAAGCTGGAGGTCGTCATTCATCAGCATTTGCCGATGTTCCACACGGAGCATTGCGTGTACTGCACCTTCATGAGCGAAGGCACGGATTATACGAACTGCGGCCGGCCGTGCGAGGAGCAGCGCGCGTCCTTGCAGGACCGGATCGGCATGGCGCATCCCGTGCGCGTCGACGAAGGCTGCCGCAATACGGTATACAACGCGATCGAGCAGTCCGGGGCGGAATATATCCGCAACTTCGTCGGCCTCGGCGTCGAGAACTTCCGCGTCGAGTTTTTGGAAGAGTCATCGGAGAAGGTGCTGGAGGTGCTGTCGCTATACCGCGACGCGCTCGACGGACGCATCAGCGGCACGCAGGTATGGCGGAGCCTGAAGGCGATCAATCAGCTTGGCGTGACCCGCGGACAGCTGGTTAAATAACAATAGCGAGGCAGGATTTTTCATGAACGAGGCTTGGTTTTCCGGTTGGCGGCATGTGTTTAAGCTTGACCCCGACCGGCACATTTCCGATGAGGCGCTAGAAGCGGTATGTACGTCCGGTACGGATGCGATCATCATTGGAGGCTCGAGCGGCGTCACGTTCGAGAATACGGTCGACCTCATGGCGCGCGTCCGCCGCTACGCGTTGGACTGCGCGCTGGAAGTATCGACGGCGGAAGGCGCCGTTCCCGGATTCGACGGCTATTTCGTTCCCCTCGTCCTGAACACGGGCGAAGCGGAGTGGATTAACGGCCGCCAGACGGAAGGGCTGAAGGAATACGGCTCGTTCGTCCCTTGGGAGACGACGGCCGCGCAAGGCTATCTCATCTTGAACGCGGAGGCGACCGCGGCGAAGCTGACGGGAGCGCGGACGCAATTGACCGAAGCCGACGTCGTCGCGCACGTACAAATGGCGGACCGGCTCATGCGGCTGCCGGTCGTTTATTTGGAATATAGCGGACGTTTCGGCGATATGCAGCTCGTGAAGCGGGCGAAGGCGGCCGCCGTTCAGGCGCGCGTTTTTTACGGCGGAGGCATTGACGGCGCGGACAAGGCCCGCCAAGCGGCCGAATCGGCCCATACGGTCGTGGTCGGCAACGCGATCTACAGCGACCTCGAAGCAGCGCTCTCCACCGTCGCGGCTGTCCGTGAAGCGGCGGGCGGCACCATCGGCTCCAAGTAACCGAAGGCTGGTGCCGAACAACAGAAGAATTGCACGGATGCCATCGCTCTGAACCCGGAACGGTGGCATTTTTGTCGGATGGCAAGGAGTAATAAAATTCTCTCAAAAATGAGCTTAAGCAAATTGACACGGCGGTGGCCGTTGTCTACACTGGAAATAGGCGAACAAATGCGAACAAAGGAGCCAAAGCATGTTGAATTCCATTGGCATCGAGCAAGCGGTGCAGAAGCTGAACTCGCCGCAGCGGGAAGCCGTTCTGGCGACCGACGGTCCCCTGCTCATCATGGCGGGGGCGGGCAGCGGCAAGACGCGCGTGCTGACGCATCGGATTGCATACTTAATAGAAAAGAAACGCGTGGCGCCGTGGAGCATTCTGGCGATCACCTTTACGAATAAAGCGTCGAGGGAGATGCAGGACAGGGTCAGCGCCCTCGTCGGGCCGTCGGGAAGGGATATTTGGGTTTCGACCTTCCACTCTATGTGCGTGCGCATCCTGCGCAGGGACATCGACCGGATCGGCTTCACGTCCAGCTTCTCCATCCTGGATTCCTCGGACCAGCTCTCGGTTATCCGCAATTGCATGAAGGATATGAACATCGATACGAAAAAATTCGAGCCGAAGGCGGTGCAAGCCGCGATCAGCGGCGCGAAGAACGAGCTGATCACGCCGGAGCAGTACGAGCAGAAGGTCGGGGATTATTTTCAAGGCATCGTGGCCCAGGTTTATACCAAGTACCAGAAGAGGCTGTACAGCAACAACTCGCTCGACTTCGACGACCTGATCATGATCACGATCCGGCTGTTCAAGGAAATGCCCGAGGTGCTCGATTTCTATCAGAACAAATTCCGCTACATCCACGTGGACGAGTATCAGGATACGAACCGGGCGCAATATATGCTGACCCGCATGCTGGCGGATAAGCACCACAACCTGTGCGTCGTCGGCGACAGCGACCAGTCGATTTACCGGTGGCGCGGAGCGGACATTACGAACATTTTGAACTTCGAAAGCGATTATCCCGAGGCGCGGACGATTATGCTCGAGCAGAACTATCGTTCGACGGCCAACATACTCGACGCCGCCAATGCGGTCATCAAGCTGAATACGGGCCGGAAGCCGAAGAAGCTGTGGACCGATCAGGGGGCCGGCGACCCGATCTCGCTCTACCAGGCGGATACGGAGCATGAGGAAGGCTACTTCGTAACGGGAGAAATTCGCAAAAACCTGGGCAAAGGCTACAAATACGCCGATCACGCGATTTTGTACCGCACGAATGCACAATCCCGGGTAATCGAGGAAATACTAATCAAATCGGATATTCCTTATCAGATCGTCGGGGGCATCAAGTTCTACGACCGCAAAGAGATCAAGGATTTGCTCGGTTATTTGAAGCTCGTCTCGAACCCGGACGACGATATCAGCCTGCTGCGCATCATTAACGTGCCGAAGCGCGGCATCGGCGATACGACGGTCGGCAAGCTGGCGGAGGAAGCGGCGCGGCGGGGCACCTCGATTTATCGGGTACTGGACGATCTGCGCGATCTTGACGTGAACGGACGGACGCGAACGCAGCTTCGCGAATTTCACGGGATTATCGACAACCTGACGAGAATGGTCGAATATTTATCGGTGACGGAGCTCACCGAGAAGGTGCTTGAGCTGTCGCAATACCGACTGGAGCTGCAGCAGGAGAACACGCTCGAGTCGAAGGCCCGCTTGGAGAACATCGAGGAGTTCCTGTCGGTGACGATGGACTTCGAGAAGCGGAACGAGGATCGGACGCTGGTCGCGTTCTTGACGGACCTCGCTTTGATTGCCGATATCGATACGCTAAGCAAAGAAGAAGAAGCGGCGGACAAAAGCGGCGACGCGGTCGTGCTCATGACGATGCACAGCGCCAAAGGACTCGAGTTCCCGGTCGTGTTCATCATCGGCATGGAAGAGAGCGTATTTCCGCACAGCCGGGCGCTGGCCGACAACGAGGAGCTGGAGGAGGAGCGGCGGCTTGCTTACGTGGGCATTACCCGCGCGGAAAAGCGGCTGTACCTCACGTGCGCGAGAATGCGCACGCTGTTCGGCCGAACAGGCAGCAACGCCCCTTCGCGCTTCCTGCAGGAAATACCGGAGGGCGTGCGCGAAACCGCTTCGGCCGGCGGAGGTTTCTCCCGCGGAGGCGGCTTCGGTGCCGGAGCGGGCGGCTTCGGCGGCGGCGCGGCAGCGCATAGCGCCGCCGGCCGCAGCTTTGGCGGGCGCGCGCCGGCATACGGCGCGCCCG